>JANQNU010000036.1 GCA_028279405.1 Phycisphaerae bacterium | reverse complement strand
CGTCGGCTCGAGCCAGGCGAGCTCCTGCCCGCACACCGCCACGACTCGCTTCGCGACCCTACGATTCGGTGTGATCCGCCAGAGATTCTCGAGCAGTCGGCCGCGCTCGGCCGGCGAAAGGGCCGGCAGCAGCTCCTGCCACTCCACACCCTCGCTCGTCGCCGCAGCGGCGTTGAGCTTGTCCAGAATGCCGGTCAACGAGTCCAGCCGTTGGTGAGTCGCCTCGAGCGCGGCCTGCTCCACCATCTGGCGCGTTTTCAAGGCCGTGACCTGCCGCTGTGTGTCGCGCTCGCGCGCCCGCTGCTCGATCAACGAACGACTCGTCACCCGCAGCGTCGCAACCCGGTCCAGCAGCGATCCATATTCGTACAGCACCCCCTTGAGCGCCGCACGCAATGACTCATGCAGTGCCTCGCGATGATCCCCGTCTACGAGCTCCGATGCACCCCGGGCCTGTAGGAAATCGCGCAGAGCGCCATTGCCGCCATGCTCCGCGATTTGCCGCGCCAGAGCGTCTAACGCAAGCTCGTTAGTCGCCTGGAGCGCGCGCGCCAGCGCTGCCAACTCCTCGTCGCGCGCCGGCCAACGGACGAGAAGCTCGGCACTGGCCGCGACCTCGTGCCCATCCGCCGACCGGGCCGTCGCGAGCTCGAGCGGCACGGTGATCAACCGGTTGCGAACGAACGTGAGCGTATCACGGGCGCCCGGACGCGGATCCTCCCCGGCAGGAGCGAACCGCCGATATCCTGCGTCTGTTTCCACCAGTGCCATCCACGCGTCCGGAATGACCTTGGTGGAGAGCAGCCCGCGTGGCCACTGGTCTCCTGTAAAGCGGAGAGCGATCAACGTGACATCGTTGAGCCGTGACAAGGGGTCCGGGATCATGATCCGCCTCAAACACAATATGCAGGTCCGTTACCCGCGTCCCGATGGCTGCTTCGTTTCCACACTCGTGCGCCCTCACGCCGACGACGCACCGAGCTGTTGGGCCGCGAAGCGACGGCAGGCGCTCCATTAAGGATAGTCGCGATTCGGGGGCGGATTGCAATTACAAAAACGGGGAATTGCTCAACGCGCCCGGCCCGCCCCCACAACCGGTGGTCAGGCCGGCTTGAACGCCAGAAAAGCGCACCCTTCGCAGCACATGTCGGCCAGTAGCTTGAACGGGCCGCCGAGCTGCACGACCCGGAGTCCGAGCGCATGCACGCGCCCGCCCTCGGTGGGCAGCCGGATATCCCACCGGTCCAGGACACGTTGAAATCCGGCCTCGCGCAGCATTCGTCGGGCCTTCCATGGCGTCCACCAGTGGATGGCCGGGCGCGTCGTATAACCCACCAGATGGGGCTTGTGCTCCTTGACATAGTCCATGATGCGGAGCTTCAGGCGATGCGGATACCAGCCGAACAAGGGATAGCCGTCGATCTCACCCTGGTGCGGGGCCAGACAACTCGCCGACGACCACCAGTAGACGCCGCCCGGAACCAGTACGCGAAATGCCTCACGAAAGCAGGCAGCCGGGTCATCGACGTGCTCCAGGACATTGTTGCACATCACGACATCGAATGAATCGGACGGCAGGTTCGTAGCCTCGCCGACCCCGTCGATGACGTCGACGGAAACATTCTCATGCTGTGCGAGCGCCAGCGTGGTTTCTCGCGCTCCGGCCCATGGCTCGACGCCAACGGCCCGATAGCCCAGTTTGGCAAAGGATGTCAGATAGACCCCAGGGCCCGAGCCGATGTCCGCCAACCGTGCTCCATCGGGAAGGGGCCGTTGCGCCTCGATCCGTTGCATGAACCGGCGCGCCAGCCGCTCGGCCCCCGAAAGCTTGGGGATCGCGTCCTCGAGCGACATCTGTTCGCGTGCTTCGCGCTGCTTACCCATGGCTCCTTCCCGTGTCCCGGAGCGGTGATTGTCCCCGCTGACGCCGCATGGTCAACGTTCCCGCGCAGATTCGTCCGCCGGCGCCGTGGCCGGATTGAGCCGCGCCAAGGTCCACTTCAGGCCCAGCGGCGTAATCAAAGTCGTGACGATCACCATGATGACGATCGCCGAGAACAGCCGATCGTCGACGACGCCCAGGCTCTTGCCGATCTGTGCGAAAATCAAGCCAACCTCGCCACGCGGCACCATGCCGACGCCGACCGTCATTACGTCGGCCGCGCCGCGCACGGGGATGCCGGCGACAACCTTGCCGATGATCGCCACGACAACGAACGCCAGTCCCAACCAGAGCGTGGTCGGATCGCGGAACGACTCGAGGTTCACCTGCATCCCCACCAACACGAAGAAAATTGGCGCGAAAAGTCGTTCCAGCGGCGCGAACGTCGACTCGAGCTTGGCTGGATCGTCGTGGTCGACGTGCTCGGCTCGAATGATCAATCCGGCGGCGAAAGCGCCAACAATCGTTGCCAGCTGGATCATATTCGCCAGCCACGCCAACAGAAAACAAAGAGCCAATGGGAACAACAGCGGGTAGTTCCAGCGATCCAGGCCCTTGAAGATGTCCACCTTGAAACGGACGATCTTGTCGCCAAGGAGAATTACAATCCCGAGAAACAACACGGACATTCCGAGGATCTTGGCGACCTCGATCGGCTGAGCACCACCCGTCGTGACAATCCCGATGACGATCGCGAGGATGATCAGTCCCAGTACGTCGTCAATGACCGCGGCACCGAGGATGATCTTGGCCTCTTTGATATGGAGCTTGCCCAGATCCTTGAAAACGCGCGCCGTGATCCCGACGCTCGTCGCGCACAATGTTGCCGCATGAAAGAGGTGGACGGGGATCGGCTCGTCCGGAAGCAGAAAATAGCTGGCGCCGTAGCCGAGCAGAAACGGCGCAACAATCCCCAGAATCGCGACCGCGCTGGCCCGCGCCCCGACCGCCAGCATCTCCTCGACGCTCGATTCAAGGCCAACGATGAACAGCAGCAGGATTACACCCAGGTTCGAGAAGATATAGAGCGCCGTCGTGGCCAGCACCAATACTGGCGCGTTCGGGCCATGCGCCGCCTCGAGGATGACGCTACCGATGCCGCCGGCAGCCAACTCCTGGGCCGTAAAGGCGTGCTGAGCAGCCGTGTCGAGCGACACCCCGGTTTCCCAGACCTCGCGGAACATCGGGCCCGCCTTGCCCATATTCATGATCAGCACGAAGATCTCGGGACCGTACCAATAGCCCAGGTTGCCGATCAGGATCCCGATCAACAATTCACCCAGCACCGCCGGCTGATTCACTGACGCCGCCAGCCAACGCCCGAACATCGCCGCCACGATCATCAGGAAGACGACGAGCAGAACCCACGCGAACGGGTCCGAGTGACCGCCGCCGTGCCCGTCACCGTGGCCATCACCGTGGCCGTCCGTATGGTGCCCGTCCCCATGATGGCCGTCAGTCGGCGCGCTCGTCGTCCCTGAACCCATGGTCGGGGGTTGCTGTCGAGCGCTCGACAGGCCGTGGCCGAGCGCCGCTACCAGCAACGTCACGATCAACACTCGTAGCAAGGAAGGCGACTTGCGCATCAATGTCCATATCGTCGTCATCGGCCTCGCGTCGACACGACGCGGCCCATGCATGCCAACACCCGGCACACAGGCTATCCGGGTCGAGCCTCGGCGCCGAGGGAGCGCCCACAATTAAGCGCCAAACCGGCCGTCGTGCAACCAGACGCTAACGGGCCCGGCGAATCTCCGCGGCGCGCGAAACGCCATCCAGCGTACGGTAATAGGGCCCCCTGCGGTCGATGCCGAGCAAATCGAGCAACGTCGGCACGAAATCGACGTTGCGTGCCAGCGGCAACCGCGCTCCCGCCGGCAAACCCGGTCCGGCTAAATACCAGGAGGTCAACGCCTCCCGCGGGTCCAATGCCCCGTGACCGGAGGCCTCGTCGGGGCTGAATGACCAGCCGGGTTCAGCCAGAACGACGAGATCGCCGCCCCGCTCCGACGCAAACAACTCGGCCACCTGCGGAACGAGGTCGGGATACTGCGTGTCAACCGTTGCGCGGAACCACGCAGCCCCATCGAACCATGCTCCCGCAGTAAAGGGCCGCAGCTGCGGATACTCGTCGTACCCCAACGGGTCATATTCATAGCGGGACAACCGGTACCGCGCCCCGCGCGGCGTGACCCGGCGATCGATGATCGCCGTTCCGATCCGACCGACGAGCGCGACGCGATTATCGCTGATCCGCGCACAAAGCAGTCCAACCGCAGGCAGATCGATCAGGCGACGTCCTGCAACCTCCCGCTCGACCAATGCACGTAGCGACTCGCGGCTCGGTTCGGTCCAGGACTCCCCGACCTTCAGGTGAAGCTGAATGCAGCGGTTGGCCACGATCGCAACGGCGTCGTAACGACGCAACCGCGCGGCCCGAGCAGATCGCGTTCCACCCGCAAGCCGCGCCGTACGAACGCGCAAGTCGTGGCTGCGCTCGAGCCAATCGATCAGGTCGAACCGTCGATCGGGCGGCGCGGCCAAGTGACCGTGGTCGGTTAGCAAGACGAAGATCGTCCGATCGCGCATACCGGCGTCCTCGATCGCGGCGACGACCGTCGCGACCGAAGCATCGAGTGTCTGCAGCGCCTTGGCGTAGGCGTTTGACGAAACCGACTGGTGATGCGCAATCTCGTCGATACCCGGAAGATAGAACAGCATCAGCTTGGGCCATTGGCCGCGCGCGGCCGCCGATCGAACGAAGCCGTGTACGCGGCCGGCAACGTCGCGATCGACAGCGCCATAGCGACCCTGCCACCAACGCAGGCCGCTCGCGAGGACCGCATTCTCGACCACGTCCGCCCCTCGATACGTCGGACACTGCGCGCTCGCAGACCAGCCCGTGCCGAGACATTCATGAATAGTCCGCGCGCGAAAATCGCGATTCACGCGACGATAGGTGCCCGCCGTACCATAGTCTTGCAACTCGAGCGTCTGCGGGTCGAACCAGGCATTTCCGGTGATACCGTGCCTCGCGGGAAGCATACCCGTCAGAATCGAGACCGTGTTGGCATACGTCACCGTCGGAAAACCGGACATGACACGCTCGATCTGCACGCCGCCGGCGACGAACGTCCGCTCGATACTCGGTAACGCCCCCTGCTCCAGCAGCGTCGTGAACCGATCCCGCTGCAATCCGTCGCCGAAGAAAACGACCGCGAAGCGCTCATCCGGCCCGACCGTGGATGGATCGAATCGCGCCGCCGTACAACCCGTTAGAACCAACAGCAACAGAATCGCCGACACATAACGGACGCCCCAAACGACGGTGTCCGCAAAGCCCGCCAGCAGTCTCATCTTGTCTCCATCGTACGATCCCGTTCGGCGCGACTCGTCGGAAACGGCGGTCCCGTAAGGTAGAGATCGCTTCGAATCAAACGCCCAGCCCACTGCCGCGCGTGCGGCAACTCCTCCCGCTGTTTGACCAGTCCGGCCGTCGCTCGCCAACCGGCATACAACTCAGCAAGCCGACGGTCGTCAACCACGGACCGCCACCAACCCTCCAGCTGCCGCCAATCCGATGCCGACCATTCCGCCCGAGCGAAACACGGCTGGACCGGCGCGCCGTATGCCGCCGCGACCGGCTGAACAGCCGTCCGAAGCAGGTCCTGCACGAACGCCCTCAACTCAGGCGACGTCGTCGGCGCCCGACCGACCGCAAGCAGTTGATCCCCAGCGCGGGCATCGCCGTCCGCAATCCGTAGCGCTGTCCGCGCCAACTGAGACGGGTCGCGGAACGACGCCTGCGGCTCAACCGAATCTCGTGCAGCAGTCGGCCGACCAAACAAGCGCACGGCGCCGGCCTCCTTGGTAGCCAGGTAAAAACAGTAGCGCGGGTCCGCGAGCGGTTCCGCGAACGTGAATCGCAACGCTCGTACGCCCCCGACGTCAGCTTCGAGAACCTCTGCCGTGAATTCCGCGGTCTCGACGCGCGCCCCCGTCTCTAACGGACTCCCACGACGAAAAGCACCGACCAGGAACCGTCCCAGCAGCCGCGAAAAGAACGGCTGTTCGTGCGCCGTGATCATGAACGTCCGAGCGTCCACCTGCTCTACGGTCACCCGCTGTTCGATGACGGCGGGCTCCGGCGCATAGGTCAGCACGTGCCATTGCAGGTCATCCAAATCGCGTCCCAGCGCGCGACTCATCGCCGCCGGCGTGTAGATATTCACGAACGGAACGTTCACCAGGAAGACGTGCTCGGCCGCCGCGGCCGGCGGGCTGCGCCCGATCCACTCGTTTGTGTACCGTTCGGCGGCGATCGTCCCCGTCCATTGCCAACGGCTCAGCACAAAGAACGCGCCCAGCCCAGCGACGATCAGCACGCCAGCGGTCGTGGATAGAGCGGGCATGCCACGTATCCGGATACCGTGCAGCGCCCGCGTAACGCCCAGCGCGTAGCCAACGCCGCACGCGTAGCCGGAGTGCGGCGTTGCGACCACGGGAACGACTGGCAGCACGGCCAGCACGATCCACAGCGGCCAGATCCAGCGGTCCGACAGTCCACGCGTCAATCGGAGATAGGCAAGGCCCAGCACTACGACAATCGCAGTCATCAGCAGCATATCGCCCGGCGTTTCGACCCATGGATTGAAGCGTCCCGTCGGCCCGATCGTCATCGGCGCCGGCCAGATCGCAGTGCAAACGTAATGCAGCAACTTGCCCGCGGCCCACGCCAGATACTCGCCGAGCGGCTCCCCGGCCGGCAGCCGGGTATAGACGGCCGGCATCGGCTGCGTGAACTGCATTGCCCGCCAGATAACGAACGCAACCGCCATCGCGCCGAATGCCAGATAACGACGCCAATACGACAAGCACGCGCGCCGACCACCCTGCGAATAGTCAAACGCCAGCAGGATCGCGGGAAGCATCAACGCGTTCTCCCGCGTAAACAGCGCCACCAGCCAGAACCCGAAGGTCGCACTACGCCAGCCGCGCACGTAGCTGCAGAACGCCGCCAACATCAGCGCCACGTGCAACACCGCATTCTGTGAGGACGACCACGCAACCGTGACCGTGCTGTGGTGATAGAGCGCGAACAGCAGGCCGGCCAGCAGCGCCGCGTCGTTCCGCCCGCCGAAGCGCCACGCCAGCCAGCTCACCATGCACGTCGACGCCAAGTGCAGCGTGATACTGAAGACGTGCAGCGGCAGCGGGTCATCGTGACCCACGACCGAATAGAAGAACTTCATGGCAAGTATGAAAACCGGCCGGGCATACTCCCAGCGGACCGTCTGATCCTGCCACCAGAGATGCACGAAATCCGCCGGCGCGATTCCGGTCGTCCGGATCAGCTCGCTCCACGACCAACCATGGCTGCGCAACCCATGCTGGTGCCAGTGATCGTCAAGGACCGTGCCGTCCCACAACGACCACACGTGAGCGGCGCCGACCGCAATAACCAGTAGCGGCAGAAGCAGCGCAGCGCGAAACCGCGGCTCACTGCGAACCGGCAGCTCCCGAGTCGCATTGACCGAAGCAACGCTTGGCACAATCAGGAATGCGAAGTACCGCGATCCGCGACATCGGCGCCATGGCCCTCGGCACCATTCGCGTCCGCGCTGACATCCGGCACGTACTGGTCGACGCTCATGTACGGCCGCAAACGCTCGAGAAAGCCGTGGATCTCAGCCAACTCGCCGTTTTGGTGTTGTCCGTTCTTCAGATAGTCGAGCACTTGCGTCACAATCTCTTCGTTGGCCTGAATGCCAACCGCCTCCAGGTGATGCCGAACCGCCTTCCGTCCACTGCTGGGTCCGAGCACCAACTCAACCGGACCGGCCCCGATCCGCTCCGGCTCGAAGGGAAGATAGGTCTCCTGATGCTTGAGCAGGCCATCCTGATGAACACCTGCCTCCGTACGAAAGATGTTACGACCCACGACCGCCTTGTTCGGTGCAGGCGCGAACTTGGTCAAGTCTGCGACCAACTGCGAAAGCGCCGACAACTGCCGGATGTCGATCCCATGATCCAGCTTGAACTCGTCGGGATGCAGCGACATCGTCATCACGACCTCTTCGATCGCGGTATTGCCCGCCCGTTCGCCGATACCGTTGATCGTTCCCTGAACGATGTTGGCACCGGCCTGGACGCACGCCAGCGAATTCGCCGTGGCAAGCCCGAGGTCATTGTGGAAGTGAACGCCCAGCATCGCATCATTCATGTTCGGCACACGGTCGAGGATGCCCTTGATGGCATCGGCGGCCTTGGTCGGCGTGAGAATACCGACCGTGTCCGCGAAACCGACCGAAATCGCGCCGGCGTCGATCGCCTTCGAATACACCTCGTGCAGGAACTCCGGCTCCGTCCGCGACGCGTCTTCCGGTCCGAACGAGATGACCTCAAAGTGCGTCCCGGCATACTCGATCGCCTTGACGACCGTGTCGATCACCTGCGCCTTCGTCATCCCATGCTTGTGCTCCCGATGACTGGGGCTGGTGCCGATGAAGAGCTGAATCGCGCGCTTGAAAGGCGACGTGAACGACAGCGCCTCGGCAGTACGATCGATATCCTCGCGCTTCGTACGCGCGTGCCCCGAAAGGATCGGCCCCTTCACGTTCCGTGCGATCTCGCACATCGCATCGAACTCCGCCTGGTTCGCGGACGCGAACCCGCAGTCGATCGAGTGAACGCCTGCCCTTGTCAACGCGTTCGCGATTCGGATGCGCTCGGCGGCAGTAAGGCTGATCCCCGGCGTCTGCGCTCCGTCGCGGAGCGTCGTGTCGCTGATTCGCACAATCGGCTTGGCTTTCTGATGGCGGAGCACCATGCGTTTGATCTTACGATTGATTGCGGAGAACATGCTGACTCCTGGAAGGCCAAGCGCGGACGAGCACACACGGAGACGCTGCGTCCAATATTTCGACAAAAGGCAATTGTAGCCGCCTCAGTGCGGCAAACTACCCGCCGCCGACGGTTTTTCAGAAAACCGACCCGCGCGTTGGACACGCGTCAACGCTCGAGGTTTGCCTCGTGTACATGATGGAGTGACATGAAGGAGCACAAGCAACTCATCGGCATGCTGCACCTGCCGGCGCTCCCGGGGACGCCGCGGTCGCAACTCGATCCGGGTCGTATCGTCGACGCCGTGCTGGCCGAAGCACGGATCCTGACCGAGGCCGGCTTCGATGCCTTGCTCCTCGAGAACATGCACGACCTGCCCTACCTCAATGCCGATGTCGGTCCCGAAATCGTCGCGATGATGACCCGTATCGGCGTCGCCGTCCGGTCCGAGACCAAGCTGCCGCTCGGTGTCCAGGTACTCGCGGCGGCCAATCACGCGGCGCTGGCGGTGGCCCAGGCATGCGACGCAGCGTTCATTCGGGCCGAAAACTACACCTATGCCCACGTCGCGGACGAAGGCCTGATGCCGGTGGCGGACGCCGGACCGCTGCTCCGCTATCGCCGACTGATTGGCGCCGAGGCCGTCACAGTCTATGCCGACATCAAGAAGAAACACGCGGCCCACGCCTTGACGGCGGACGTCGCACTGCCCGACGCTGCCCGGACGGCCGCGTTCTGCGGCGCCGACGGCATCATCGTCACCGGCAACGCAACGGGCACGGCGGTCGATCCTGCGCAACTCGCCACGGTGCGCGAGGCCGTCGATTGTCGCGTACTGGTCGGGTCCGGCGTGACTCCCTCTAACCTGCCGGATTTGTGGCCGCATGCCGACGGGTTTATCATCGGCTCGTCGTTGAAACGCGACAGTCGCTGGTCGAATCCGCTCGACACCGACCGTATCCGCGCACTGATGACCGCGGCGCAGGCGCTGCGGAACTAACAACCGAAACCGAAGATCCATAGGTCATTCAACGTGTCCACATCCCCGAATCATGCCGGTCGCCTCGAATTGATCGTCGGCTGCATGTTCGCCGGCAAGACACGGCTGCTGATCGAACGACTCGGCGCGGATCGCGCCGCCGGCCGACGCGTGCTGGCCTGCAAACATCAACTCGACTGCCGCTACGCTGAAATCCAATTGGCGTCGCATGACGGGCTGCGGTTCGAGGCACGCGCCGTCGCGAATGCCGAAGAGTTGCTGGCGCTCGCAAGCCAATGCGACACGCTGGGAATCGATGAAGTCCAGTTCTTCGGGGACCCGATCCTGAGCGTCTGCGAGCGGCTGCTGTCGCGTGGCGGCCACGTCATCGCGGCCGGAATCGACCACAATGCGTGGGGCCAGCCGTTTGATCCGATGCCCGCACTGAAAGACCATGCGGACGCCGTACACGTGCTGACCACCCCCTGCACGCAGTGCGGCGCACCGGCACGGTACTCCCAGCGCGTCTCGGAGATCGTCGACGGCAACATGGTAGGCGGGCCATCCGACTACGCACCACGCTGCGCCGCTTGCTTCACTCCCCTACCCGGTGTCCCCGACAACGTTGCGTCCGCAGATCGCCAGTGATCGGCAAACGCCGGAACCAGCCGCAATGAAAGACGTGATCGCCATCGTCGGGTGTACGGCCAGCGGCAAGGCGGCACTGGGACGCGCACTGGCGCGCGCCGTCGGGGGCGAACTGCTGAGCGTCGACTCGATGAAGGTGTACCGCGGCATGGACGTTGGAACCGCCAAGCCCTCGGCAGCGCTACAGAAAGCGCTCCGACACCATCTGGTCGACGTCATCGAACCCCACGACGAATTCAGTGCGGCGCGCTTCGTCGAACTGGCCGACGCCGCCGTTGCGGAGATCCACTCCCGCGGCAAACCGGTCGTCGCCGTCGGTGGCACGGTCATGTATCTGAAATTCTTCTATCAAGGTGTGTTCGACGGCCCGTCGGCAAACGCTGAGGTTCGCGCCCGGATCCGCGAGCGCGCGGCGCGCGAAGGGACGGCAGTCCTGCATGACGAACTCCGACGAGTCGACCCGGACGCCGCGGAACGCATCCACCCCAACGATCTCAAGCGAATCGAACGGGCCCTCGAGGTACACGAGCTGACCGGCACGCCGATTTCGGTGATGCAACGACAGTGGTCGCAGGGCCACGTGCGCCGCAGCGACTGGCGCTGGACGTTGATCGGCCTCCGGCGCGCGCGCGAAGACGCCAGCCGACGGATCAACGAACGGGTCAAGCGAATGATCGCCGACGGCCTCGTCGAAGAAGCGCATCGCCTGTGGAGCGGCCCCCGACAACTCAGCGAGACCGCCCGACAAGCCGTCGGCTATGCCGAACTCTTCGCTCACTTCGAAGGAGCGCTGTCGCTCGACGACGCGATCGAACGCATCAAGATCAACTCGCGACGGCTGGCCAAAGCCCAGCGCACCGCCCTGCGACAACTAACCGCCATCCACTGGATCGAGTTGACCGCGGACGAATCGAGCGAATCGGCGCTGCCCCAGACATTGGCGCTGCTGGGAAAAGAGTGCACGTAAGAGAGAAGCGATTCTGCGGGCGGTTCGGTTAACGAGCGCGCCCCGGAATCATGGAAGGCTCCGACCGCGCGTCAAACGCGCAAGCCGGCAAGGAACCCCGCCAAGTCGTCACTCTTCGACATGCGTTCCACAAGCCCCTGCATACCCTTCGGCAACGGCAGATCGTGCAACTGTCGGCGAAGCATGTACATCTTGTTCAGCGCATCTTCCTGCAGGATCTTCTCTTCCTTGCGCGTACCCGATTGCTTGAGATCGATGGCCGGCCAGATCCGCAGGTTGGCAAGCTCGCGGTTGAGCACCATTTCCATGTTGCCGGTGCCCTTGAACTCCTGGAAGATGAAGTCGTCAGCGCGGCTGCCGGTCTCGATCAACGCCGTCCCGATGATCGTCAGCGAGCCGCCGGTCTCGATCGCGCGTGCCGAGCCGAAGATCTGCTTGGGCTCCTGCAGGGCGTTGATATCGAGCCCGCCGGTCATCGTCCGGCCGCTACTCCCGACGAATGAGTTGAAGGCCCGCGCCAGCCGGGTGATCGAGTCAAGCAGAATCACCACGTCCTTGCCGCGCTCCACCAGTCGACGGGCGCGCTCGATCACCAAGCGCGCAACCCGAATATGCGACTTCACGTCCTCATCGTTGCTCGAGGCCACAACCTCACCGTGCACGTTCCGACGCATCTCGGTCACTTCTTCCGGACGCTCGTCGATCAACAGCACGATCTGGTACAAGTCCGGATGGTTCGCGGCGACCCCCGCCGCAATCTGCTGCAGCAGCACTGTCTTGCCCGTCCGCGGCGGCGCGACGATCAACGCGCGCTGGCCCAGCCCCACCGGCGTGAACAGATCGAGGATCCGCATGCTGATCGGACCGCCCTTAGTGCTGCAATGCAGATGCGTGCTCGGATCGACCGCGACCGTTTCGTTCAGCGGGGGCGGCGGACGATACTTCTCAACCGCAATCCCCTCGATCGACTCGACCCGCGCCAACTGGAATCGGCGATTGCCCTTGTTGACCTTGCGCACCGGGCCGCTCAGCCACTCCCCACCCCGTAGCCCGAACTTGCGAACCGCGTCCGCAGGAACATAGGGGTCCGCAGGCCGAACAGCGTAGTTACGGTCGGCGTTCCGCAGAAACCCCGCCGATTGCGGATCCAACTCGAGCACGCCTGACGCGGTACCATTGTCGTTACGCTCGGATTTGACGCTCATTATGCAGGTGTGCCCCGACTACGGTTTCAGATTAATCGTGTCCGGAATCCATGGCCCGTGAATCCTGACCATGCTCCAACCCTCGGTTCCAGCTTAGTTGATCTTGCGCCATCCGCCAACCACTCCCAGGCGATTGACGCGCCGCACGACTCACACGATAATCGCAGTTGTTTAAATATTCAAACAGGTGTTTGACCCGCCTAACAAACGTCTGACGGAGGTCGCCGATGAAACTTGCCAGCTTGCCAACGTCGCTCCCACGCAAAGTCGTTGGCATCAAAAGCGGCTGCGCCACTGCCCAGCGCCTGATGGAGCTCGGCGTCATACGCGGCCTCGAGGTCGAAGTATTGGGCCGAGCACCGTTCGGCGACCCGTTACGCGTCCGACTCGGCACGACGACCGTCGCACTGCGCAGCACGGAGGCCAGTCTGATCGAGGTGGACGAGTAGGCGCGGGCCCGCTTCCGTCACACCACGATCTTCCGCGCTCGACAGGCGAGATTCGATGACACTGATGCCTACCGAGGGAACGTCGGGCTGCGGGGATTGCAGCGTCACCACGTCGAATCGGCCGCCAACGGCCTTGACCATCGGTGGCGCAAGTGCCCCGATCGCGCTGATCGGAAACCCCAACACCGGCAAGACGACTCTTTTCAACGCGTTGACCGGCTATCGCCGACACGTCGCGAACTACGCCGGCGTAACAGTCGAGACCGCACGCGGGCCACTGCTCGGCGGACCGCGCCAGATCGAACTGCTCGACCTCCCCGGCACCTACAGCTTGTCTCCGATCTCGCCGGACGAAGCGCTTGTCAGGGACATCCTCACCGACCCCAAAGCTGAACTGCATCCGGCCGGCGTGCTGGTGATCGTTGACGCGACGCACCTCCGTCGTAACCTCTATCTGGTCGGGCAGCTGCTCGAACTGAACCGACCGGTGGTGATCGCCGTGAACATGACGGACGTGGCGCGAACGCAGGGTCTCGAGATCGATTGCCGTTTGCTGAGTGAACGACTCGGCGCCGCCGTCATACCGATCGTCGCAACTCGCCAGGCAACGCTCGCACCGCTACGCGACGCCCTGCAGGCGCTGGTCGACGAGCCCCGGCCCCCTACGCCTTCGGTGGCGCTGCCGGCCGTCGGCGATCGGACGCCCGACGACGTACAGGCGCGCTACGGCTGGGTAGATGCGATCCTGGTGGATGTCCTCCGACGCGTCAGCCCGGCCCGTGTCGGCTGGAGCGAACGACTCGATCGTGTGCTGACGCATCGCGTAGGCGGCCTGGCCATCCTGCTGGCGGTGTTGTTCCTGGTCTTCCAGGCGCTGTTCTCATGGGCCGGGCCGATGATGGATGTCATCGAGCTTGGCGTCGGTTGGCTTTCCGCGACCACGGAGTCAGCGTTGCCCGCGGGCCTCGTGCGCGACTTCGTGGTCAATGGCCTGATCGGCGGCGTCGGGAGCGTGATTGTCTTCTTACCGCAAATTGCGCTGTTGTTCCTTTTCATCGCAATTCTGGAGGACAGCGGCTATCTCGCGCGCGCCGCGTTCATGCTCGACCGGGTGATGCGCGCATTCGGATTGACGGGTCGCGCGTTTATCCCGTTGCTTTCCGCGCATGCCTGCGCCATCCCTGCGATCATGGGCACGCGGACGATCGCCGATCGGCGCGAGCGATTGGTGACCATTCTGATCGCGCCTTTCATGAGCTGCTCCGCGCGGTTGCCGGTCTACACGTTGTTCATCGCGGCGTTCATCCCCGCGCTCTCTCTGGGGGTAATCGGACTACAGGGCCTGGTGATGTTCGCGATGTATCTGGTAGGCGTCGCGGTGGCCCTCCCGATTGCGTGGCTGCTGCGCCGTAGCGCGTTCGCGGGGGCGGCGCCGCCGTTGATCCTGGAACTGCCGACCTACCAATGGCCCAAGCTTCGAACGATCTGGCAACGGGTCTCGCTGGCCTGCCTGAGTTTCCTGCGCCGCGCGGGGACGATCATCGTCGTGATGAATGCGATTATCTGGGCGCTGGGAACGTACCCGCGTTCGCCAGCAGCGGAAGCAGCCGTGCTTCAGCAGGCGTCAACCGAGGGATGGCCTGCGGAACGTGTCGAAGCGACCCTTGCCTTTGCCCGTTTGGAAGCCAGCTGCCTCGGTCGGCTCGGTCACGGGATCGAACCTGTCGTCCAGCACCTCGGCTGGGATTGGCGCCTTGGCGTGGCTGTACTGTCATCGTTCCCTGCGCGCGAGGTGGTCATCAGCACCCTCGGCATCCTCTATCGGCTCGGCAGCGACGTGAACGAGTCGAGCGCCGGATGGGACGACGTGCTGCACGGCGCCCGGCACGCCGACGGGCGCCCCGTCTTCACGATCCCGGTCGCGCTTTCGATCATGGTCTTTTTCGCGCTGTGCGCCCAATGCTCCAGCACGCTGGTGACGATTGGGAACGAAACGCGATCATGGCGCTGGCCGCTCATCTCGTTCTTCGGCATGACGGCGCTCGCCACGCTCGCTGCCTGGGTCGTCTATCAGGTCGGCAGCCGCGTACTGTAGCCGACGGGGTCGAGACGTCCCGTACGAGAATGGCTTCAGGCTTTAGCAGGCAGGCGACCGTCTTCGTGGGCCTGTTTCAAAATGGTGTGGGCTGCCTGATAGGTCTGAAATCGCAGTCGGCGTTCCTGCCGATCGTCGTCATCGCGCGCGCCATCGGGGTGGGAGCGGGCGGCGAGGTCGTGCCATGCAGTGCGGAGCGCCGCAGCCGAATCGGTCGGCGACAGGTCGAACAAGGCCAGGGCCTCGCGAATTTCGAGTCCGTCCGCACGGACCCGCAGGCGTTCGTCGACGACGCCGCGCTCTTCGGTGGTGGCCGACCGCAGCCACGACCAGTCCCATGCATCCGGAAGCAGCGCCCCCATGGTGGACCCCATCACGGTCATGGCCCGCGTGAAGGGCCGGCCCTTCAACCTGAACAGACCATCGAGCAGCAGGCCGCCGGTCGCGGCGACGCGACCGCCCCAGCGGGCCGTCTTGGCGCGCTGCCGGGCCCGCCGATCGCTCAGGAGCGGGCGCACATCCTGGGTCCAGACACGTTTCAGGAACGTGCGAAACGCCTTTTCCTGCCGAGCTGCCGACATGCGCTGCCCTCGCTACGACCGGCCGGACGAGCTGGAGTCCGGCACGATTCGGATCGCTTGCGTCTCCTTCATGGGATATGATGCGCGCCCCAAGGACGGGAGTCGATGCGCACCTGGTTGCAGTTCATCAACCATATGATCGAAGCCGAGACCGCGCAGATTCCGCGCGAAGCGCTTGGCGGCCTGGCATTGCTGCTGTTGGCGGCGTCGCTACTTCGCAAGCGACTGGCGGCGGGCGTCGGCGAAGCGCTCTTTCTGACGGGCATGGTCACGGCGGCGCTGGCCGTCTACCTGCCCGACCTGCATGGACTCTGGCAGGTGGAAGTCAGCGTCTACCTCGGCGCAATCGTCTTCATGCTGTTCATCGCGGTGCACTGGATCGAGGAAGACCGGAACGCCGGCGGCGGTGCGGCCCGCCGCGTGCTCGCGCAGCATTGCGTCCTCAGCACGGCGCTGCTTGTCGCCGCTATTTCCCTGTCACTGCCGGACACCGCCCCCGTGGTGGCCCGGACGACGCTCAGTGTGATTCTCATCGTCCTGTTGACGGTCACGTTGTTCGCGGCCAGTGCGTGGCGTCCGGAGCCGGCCGCGCTGCGGATGGCAATTCTGGTCACCGTGGGGACCATGTGCTGGTACTGGCGCGACGTGATCGAAGTACAGGCGCTTGCACCGGGACTGTCCTGGGTCGCGATCGGCGGCGGCGCGTTGTCGCTTGCAATTGTCGTCGGCGGTGTGCTGCTCACCCGCCGGCACCGCCGACGGGTCTGGCTGACCGAGCCGTCGCAGTTGCTCGAACCACGCGGGCCTCGAGCCATCACGGTTGTCACGGTGGACCTCCTGTCAGTGTTGATCGCAGTCGCGACAGTGCTGAACCCCGGTCATCCGCTGATGCCGGTGGCGTGCTGGCTCGGCGCATTCGCGGCGTTCGGAATCGGTCATCGCTCGACCCGCGAAGCCGCCAGTGAATGGGGCTTTGCGCTTCACGCGCTGGCGTGCGTCTCGGCTACGATGGCCTGGCTGCCGTCCCACCGTCTGGCTGTCTCGTTCGGGACGCTCGTGGCGGCCTGGCACTGCCTCTGGCTGGCTCACTTCTGGCATCAGCAGCTGGACCACGGGCGGGCCTGGACCACCGCGGGACGATTGATCCCCACCGCGCGTCGTTTCGGCTACGGGCTGGTGATGCTCGCATTCGTCGGCGCCATGCGCGGCACCCTGCTCGCGGGTTCATCGGGATCCGATTCGCTCACGATCGCGATCGCGCTGCTGCTGGCGTGCCTGATCACATTGCGACAGCTTCGCGTAGACGCCGGTACGCACCACCGAGCGCCGGCGGCACTCCTGGCCGGGTACGTCGCGATCGTCCTGGTCGCAAACGTGAGAATGTCCTTTTTCGGCACGTACGCCGCCGCCTTCCCACTGCTCTTCGCGTTCGTGGCAGTCTTCCTGGCCGTCTCGTGGCGGCGTGTAGATAGTCGCCAGCGTGTCGCATGGGGAATGAACGCGTACGTCGGCGCCATCCTGCCGACCCTGACAGCGATCTGGTGCATCGTCGTCATGCTGCCATGGCACGTTGGCCTCGCGGCCCTCGTGCTGATTCTGGCGGCTTGGCTGATTCGCTTTCGGCCGGGCCAGCGGGCGCTGCCTGCGGCGCTGCCGCAGAACGCAACGTGAAGACGCCGGCAAACGGCCCGCCTATGATGAAAAGGACGCTGCGGCTCCAGGCTCCCCCTGAATCCGAGACGCCATGAGCCGACCATTTGACCTGTTTGCGCCGACCCCCACCGACCGGAGGACGCTCCTCCTCCCGACAGCGCTCCCCGACGCGGAACGCACCGCGCTGATCACACGCCTCCAGGCCGCCGTTCAGCGGCAACAGGAGCTGGCCGCAAACTGCGACGCGGTGCTGCCAATCCATGACGTGCACGTCGAGAACGACCGGATCACGGTCTTGCACGAACGTGTCGCGCCGCTCATCTGGTCGGCGGCCACCGATCGCGACCCAAACAGTCTGCCCGATCTCGACACGCTGCTCTGGCTCAACTGGCACGCCGTTCGGACCCTCCAGACCGCGACCGATGCCAAGATCGTACACGGCGGCCTGTTGCCCGGAGCATTGGCCTTGGACGCGCTCGGTCTAGTCCGCGTGACCGATTTCGGGATCGCGCCAGCCTTCGTGTCCACGCTCGGCGCGGAACGAGCCCAGCGACTGCACCTTCAGAGTGACCCGACGGTCCTGGGCACCGAGGAGGGCGGCCGATGGGAACTCCTCGACGAACGGCGCCAGGCAGCGTTCGGCTATGTCGCGTCCGTCCGCGCCCACGAGCTGCAACAGGGTACCCGCTCCAACCCCAAGAGCGATCAGTTCGCGCTGGCCGTCAGCCTGCTCTGGCTCGCGAGCGGTCGGCACCCCTTCGACATCGACCCGGCCGACCCCACCGCGATGTACTTTCAGATCGACCCGGCAAGCCCCGCCGATGAACGAACCACATGGGCCGCAGCGCTCGAGCGACACGAGAACGGACTGGGAAGCGACGACGATCGCCGACTCGCGGAATGGATCCGTATCGCGCGGCAGGCGGCAACCAGCGATCCAGAGACACGCTTTGCGCAGCCGACGGACTGGCAAACAGCGCTGGAAGCGCTCATTTCGACGGACTGGTCAGCTACGACAACCGCATTGCGGTCCGCTGACAAGCTGCTCGACGTCGGCGACGCCGAGGGATTTCTGGAGCAAGCCAACCCACTGGCAACCGAGAAAGCCCTCCCGGAAGTGTTTCGCGAAGCGATCACGCCACTGGTCGCGCAAGTCGAATCGCAGAAAGCGACGATCATTCGCCGACGACAGCTTGACCGGGAGCTGCACACGGCGCGCGAGCAGCTCGACCTCGTCGAAGTCGAGGCGGCGCGCCGACACGCACGCTTGGTTTCCGAAGACGATGAAGCGACCGTCGAACAGCGGGAGGCGGCGTTTGCATTGCTGGAGGAGTGCTCGGAGCAGGAGCGTTTCATGCTCTCGGGCGCGGATGAGGTGGCGTCAACGTTCATCCAGGCAGCGCGCGAGGCGTTCAAACGGCGCGAGTGGTCCGATGCGAAGGAGGTGCTGCACGGAGTCGTCGGCGACAAAGCAACGCCGCCAACCCGCGCTCGTCAGGCGCAGGCGCTGGCGGCCGAGATCGAGCTCGCCGAACAACGTTACTCGGCCCAGGCGTCTGCACTCCGCACCGCACATGAAAACTTCGCCGCACGCGAATTCGCTGCCGCCCGCCTGGCGCTCGAAGCCCTGTTGGAGGAAGCTCACCTCGACGAGAAAATCCGACCGCAAGTGGGTCCGCTGCTCGCCGAGGTCACGGACGCGATCGCGGAACGCGACGCTATCTGCAGCGCGCTCGATGACGCTGAGGAGCAATGGGAGCAAGCGGACGCGTCCGCATTGCGCGAAACACTCGGCGCAGTTTCGGCAGATTATCCTGAGCCGGAACTGATGGATCGCCGCGCACAAATCGAGGTGCTCCTCGGACACCTCGAACGCGCCCACGACCTCGTCGCCGAGGCCGCCAACCGACTTGCGAAGGAAGATGCCGAGGGCGCACAGGAGCATGCGGAACAGGCGCGTTCGATCGATCCGCTGCCGGCGATCGTCCGTGCACGGGTTGACGAACTGCTCCAACAATCGGAGGAGCAGATCGAGCGGCAGCGCCGCGAGCTGCAGGCCGATGTCGAAGCCGCTATCGCCGAGGCAAGGGAGGTGTTCGCGCGCGGAGAAACAGACCGGGCGCGCCATCTGCTCGCAGAACGCGTCACAGAGCGCGCCAAGGTGCCCGATGCGCTGCGCGCCGCCGGAGCCAAACTGGCGGACGCTTGCGACAACGTCGATCGAGTGAACGCGGCACTCGACGAAGCCGCTGCGGTCGGCGAGCGCGGGAGCATTCGCGAGGCACTGACGGCAGCGGAGGCGATCGACACGAGCGGCTTGCCGGCCGTCACGGTCGAACGACGGGACGCGGTGCTGACCGATCTTCAGCGGAGGCTGGCGGATTATGTTGCCGAGCGCGTCTCGGAAGCCCGCCGACTGCTCGAGCAGGCGCGTGCCGCGCTCGACGAGGGTGCGGTCGGACAAGCCGAGGCGCAGCTGGCGGAACTCGCAAACGTGCCGGACACGCCAGTCGAGATTGATGCCGAAGCCCGACAACTGTCCGAATCGTGCACAGCCGCGCGGGCGCTGCTGGTGAAGCTCGAGGAAGCCGAACGGTTCGCTCGGAAGGACCCGGGCGAGGTCGAGCGCATTTTGGCGGCTTTGCCCGGCCCCCTGGCGGACTGGGCCACTGAACGGGTCGACGCGCTCCGCGCCAGTATCGCGGCGGAGCGTGATCGGCGGCGCACGGCACGACTGCAACGCGTGACCCAATCGCTCGAGAGCATCGAAGCGGCCCTCACAAGCCCGGAACTGAACGTTCGATCCCTGGCGGACGCGCAAGCACTGCTTGCGGAGTTGGAGGAGGAGACGGATGTCGAACCGCCCGTCGCGGAGCGGATCGACGACGCCGCACGAGGGTTGGCAAACGCGAAGGAGTGGCTCGATCGAATCAGCACGCTCGAAGGCCAGCTCGAGCAGGAGGAGTTCCTTTCCGTTTCCGAGTCAGCCCGAAGTGCTCAGACCGAGCCGGCCCCGGCATTCGTCGGTCCGCGGCTCGCGACGATTCACGAGTCCGCCCGGCAGGGTATCGCGCGATGTCGATCGGTATTGGACGACGAGCTGCGCGAGTTGACCGAACAACTCACGGCGCGCTCTCACCGGGGTCGGCGGTTTCCGACCAAGCTGGACCGATTACGCACAGATCCCTATCTCACACCGGAACAGGGCACACAGATCGATGCGCTTCGACAGCAGCACGACGCGCTGCCCGCCGCCCGGCCGCGAACGGGGCGCTGGCTGGCGATCGGTGGCGGTGTGGCCGCTGCGCTGGCGCTGCCGGTGGGTTATGCCTTGTGGTCGCAGGCAAGACCTGATGCCCCGCCTCCATCACCAAGCGACCCAAACGCGTCGATCGTCGATCAAACAACAACGCAACCGAGCATTGCTGTCGTCGCGCCGGATAGCGATCCCAAATTGGAAACGTCACCAGCGGATGATGAACCGCGCCTCGCGACCAAGTCACCCGCCAAGACGCCAACGACCAACCGCGTGCCGCCTTCGACCGATCCGCCGCGAAGAGAACGTGAAACGCCGACGCCGCCCACGATCGCGCAACGGATGCAGGCGGCGCTCGACTCCGCTCGATCATCGTTGACGGCGTACCGCGATCAACTGCCCGAACGGCAGCGCGAACCGGACTACACGCTGACGTTCGAGCCATCCACGAGGCTGCCGGCGGCGCTCGTTGCGGTGGGGTCAGGTGGGAACCGAACACAGCTTGCCACGGTCGAGACGATGGAGGCCCTCGACGACCTCACGTTCCAGCCTGAGTGGGGTGGCCGTCTGTTCCCCGAGCCGGTGCCGACGTTTGCGGAGGCGCTCGAGCGCTATCGGTCGGCGCTTCAGTCTGCGTCGGCGCCTGACGTAACGATCACCGCCGAAGCGATGAATGGCGACGCTGCAGCGGTTCGAGCGGTATGGAACGGGATCGCGCTGTCCCCGATGGAACCGGTGCAGTTCGATCCCGCAACCGGCGCACTCCAGCCGACAGCTGAACAGATTGCCGACACATTTGTGCAGCAGGTCCTACGGCTCCAGGCAGCCCGCGCAGGGCGTTTTACCTGGTCGATCGATCCCGTGTACGACGCTCAGCTGGAATGGCTCAAAGAACCGACAATCGCAACGCCGGCGCTGCAGGCCGAAGCGCGCATACCGATCCGAGGAACGATGAGGTTCGCGGCTGACTCCCGATCCGGGGTATCGTTCGCGGTCCGTGGAACAGTGATCGACGACCGGATGGTGCTCGAGTCGACGACCCTCGACGCATTTCGGCATTACCTGACGACGTTGCAGCTTGACCGTGCGGAGCGCCGGGCGGCGGACGCACGGGCAACATTGCCCCGCAGCACGATATTCACAGTTGAGCCGGAAGTGGTTGATGAATCGGATCCGAGTGTCCTGACTTTGCGGATCGCGCATGGTGAACAGGTGATCGTTGAATCCGCGGCGACATGGGACGCGACGACGCTCGATTTCCCGCTCGATGCCGCGCCACTCCGCGCTGCAACGCTGAGCGCGTTGAACGAACGCCTCCAACAATCAGCCACGCGCGATGCCCTGGAACAGCAATGGCCTGCTGTACGAGACTCGATTGCGCCGGCCCCGTCCGCGGTCGGATCGGCGTTGTTCGCCAGCGCGCAAGCGACGATCGAATCCGTTGGCGAACTGGACCCGGAGCAACTCGCGGCTACGGTCCAGCTACGGGTACGCATGCCAGCGTTTCCCGATACGCCGGTCACCCTGGATATCCCCATCACACTCGGCAATGACGGTTGGCGTTTCACCCCCGACACCGAAACGGCCCGCCAAGCATTGGCCGCATGGCTGGCGAAACTCGACGACGCGCCATTACGAAATCAACGGGCACGCGCCACGGCTGCCGCCCTGGCCACCGACTTGGCTGTCCCGGCCCTACGCCTACGGTCTGCCGTCCGGGGCGAGACACTCATGGTCGACGTCGACGCGAACACGACACGAGCGCGTCGATTTCAGTGGCAATGGGATCCGACAACGCTTGACTTTCGCGCGCGGCGTGAGGTCACGGCACCAAAACCCAAGCCATCGATCACCCCCCAACGCCCGCAAACGCCGCGCCCGCCGACAACGGCTTCGCTGGCCCAGCTCGCGCAACGACCGTCCCTGGACGCCAGCGAACTCGCGGCGGGGTTGGCGGCGGTTTCCACGGGCAAAGTCGCGCGCTTCGGGAACGCCAACTATCGCACGCTTGCGACCACCGGAGACGCACGACAACAACTCGTGGCGGTCAGCCAGCACCTGATCGACAACCTGGCGCCAAACCCAGCCAACGATCCGATCCCGACGGTCTTTGTCGAGTACGCCGAAGAGAATGGCCAGATCTACGGGATTCGTTGGCGCGCCGTCGTGCGCGACGGGCGCGTTACTGATGTCAGCGGCTACCGCATCTGGCCTGCGCTGTCCGCTGATCTGGCGCGTGGCGCCGCCGGCCCGCTGCGGAAGCGGCTCCGGAACGATCAGCGCCTGGGCGAGCAGTTGCTCGGGCGCGCCATCGGGTCGGACGGGCTACCGGTCGCGGACGGTAGCTTCGGCATCGTGATCGCGCCCGAAGGACCGTTGTGGTGGGTGCGGTGGGAACAGATTGCGATCGAGGCGCGATCGACGCGCGGGATTCAGCGTAACGGTACGCGGATTCCAGACCGCGCCGACTATCTGCGCGACGTGTTGGTGCGCGACGGCGAGAAGCGACGCGTGCGCCGACCGCGCGTCGGGATCTGGTGCGTGCCGACGTTGGCGGGTGGCGTTCGCGGCGTGCCGGCGGGGCAACGGCTATCGACAGGTGGCGGCGGGCGCCCGCTGACGCTGCGGTTCGAGAAGTATCCGCACGTGACCTTTGCAACGATCGAGGACACCAGTGGCGTCGGCGACTTCGGCTACCCGCTCTTTTGCAGCGAGGCGCGGCCGGAAACGATCGGGCTCGACTTCTGGACGCGTGGCTGGGATCGCGACCGCTGGCGCCCGACGCCGAACGTCGGGTTCGTGCTGCTGCCGCAGATCAACGAGTAGCCGGCGCGCGCACCTCAAGAGACGCTTGGGCCGTCATGAACCGTCGAACGGGGTCCGAGAGCACTTTCATCGCCGCGCGAAAAACCGCTATGATGGCGCTGGGCGTGGTCATGGGTCCGCGTCACATCGGCGATGGGATCGCGACCGGAATACGAAGAACGCGTTGAGATGATACTCGGTATTCTCTCTGATTCTCACGGTCAGGCGGACCGCACCGCGCGTGCCGTCGAAGCGCTGCGAGAGCAGGGTGCAACCGCTCTGGTACATTGTGGCGACGTGTGCGGGGTAGCAGTGCTGGACGCGCTGGCCGGAGCAACGCCGGCCTGGTTCGTTTGGGGCAACTGCGATCTACCTGAGCCGGGCGACGAACGATACGCTCAAACGCTCGGCTTGCACGTCCCCGAAACCATCCCGACGGTCCTCGAATTCGCCGGCAAGCGACTTGCGGTCTTCCACGGACACGAGCGCGCCTTCGAACGCCTCTATTACACGCTGTTGGCTACGGATGCGAACTGGAACGATGCAGGGGGAGCGTCAGAGCAAAACGGACAATACGATTACGTCCTGCACGGCCACACGCACGAACCCCGAGACGTGACCGTGGCCGGGACACGCATCATCAACCCCGGCGCACTTCAGCGGGCCCCGATCTACACGATCGCAACCCTCGATCTTACGGCGAACCAAGTGCAACACTGGGCGTTGCACGAAGATGGGGGACACACGCCCATTCAGATCGCGGGAGGCTGATCTCGGCCGCGAATCAGGTGCCCCCGGGGCCGCCGTCGATGACGGAGGCCGGGACTTCGCGACCCTGACTGCCCTGCACCGGCAGGACCGCTTGAATCGACCGCACGTGAACATCCTGCTGCGGGAACGCGATCTCGATGCCGGCGTCCCGAAAGGCCCGGTCGATGGCCAGGTGCATTCGATGGCGCGTCGACAGGAAGTTGTCGATCAACACGAAGAATCGGACGTCGAAGTCGAGCGTACTCGCACCGAAGCCGCTGAACACCACCATCGGCGACGGGTCGTCCAGAATGGTGTCCATCTCGCGCGCCACGCGCAGCAGCTCGCGCTCAACGAGCGCCGTGTCGGAGCCGTACGCGACACCCACCGGAACGACCATGCGGAGCGTGCGGTCGGAGAGCGTCCAATTGATGACCTGTCCGGTGACGAACTCCCGGTTCGGAATGATCAACTCCTTGCGATCCCAGTCCGTGATGGTGGTGGCCCGAATGCGGATGCGGCTGACCATCCCGGTCACGTCGCCGACGGTCACGACGTCGCCGATACGGACCGGCCGTTCGAAGAGCATGATCAGCCCCGAGATGAAGTTCGCGAAGATCTCCTGCAGGCCGAATCCGAGTCCGAGCGATACCGCCGCGACGAGCCATTGCAGCTTGGACCAACCGATCCCCATCGCGCCGAACGTCACCATTACGCCGACGACCGTAATGACATACCGCGTCACCGCGGTGAACGCGTAGCGACCGCCGGCGTCGAGCGGTAATCGTTGCAGGATCGTGATCTCGAGCAGACCGGGGATGTTACGGGCCAGCGCCGACGCCGCCGCCGCGATGATCAGCGCCGCGGCAAGGTTGGCCAGCGTGATTTCCTCGACCGTCGGGGTCGCCGCACCATCTTCCGCCACGACTGTCGACGTGTACTTCCAGAGCGTTACATCATTGAGGAAGCTGAGCGCCGGAAACAACGCCGACCACGTGAACCACAGCCCGAGCACGAGCGTAACCGTCGACGAAGCCCGCAACAGCCGACGGTTCTGCTCGCCGATGGTCAGCACATTGATCTCGCGATCATCCAGCACCGCTTCTTCGGGCGCATCGGACTTGGCTGCTGCCTCGCGCTTCTTGCGCGCCTGTTCGATCGCAATGCGGCGCTGCGCAATCAGCACCGACCGGGTCAACAATGCCTGGATCAGCACGATCGCGATGACCAACCACAACGTAAACAGCAGGCGCTCACTGAACTGCACCGCCGCGTAGTGGTAGCCGAGCACCGAGGCGACGATCAGTGCCGCCGGGATTGCGAGGACCAGCGTGAACCAGAAGCCGCGCAACGTGTTCAGCCAACCCGTCGAATAACGCTCCAGCCGGGAAGCGAAGATGCCCGAGGCCGGGCTGAAGATCCGAAACACCGCGGCCAGCGTCGCCAGCATGAGCAGCAGAAACGCGAGCCGGCCGACCGAGTTTCGCCAGACACTGTCGGCGAGCGATTCGGTCGTCACAATTACCAGGGAACAAGGCACGAGTACGGGCAAGAACCAGATCAGCGTGCGTCGCAAGCGCTGGATGGCGCGTGCATCCCATCGGAAGTGAGCTTCGGCGAGCCCTTTGCTGCGGCAGAGATGTCGCAGGAAACGAAACGTAAAATAGGCCAGTGCCGCCGCCTGCATCCCGCCGCCCAACGCACGCGCCAGATCGTAGAGCGCCGGCGCCGCGCTATCCACGACGCGCGGCAAGCGGACACCCACCACACCCAATAACAGTGTCCAGGGCAACGCCAACAGGACTGCGTACAACAGCGCGACCAGCGAGTAACCGATGGAATCGCTCTGCGGCTTGGCGACTCGCTGGGCCAGGAGCCGCCCGTGCGCCAGAACACGGAACTGAATGACAAACAGCAAGGCAATCATGAGCCCGGTCGCAATGTACAGGGCCGGCCGCCGGAGCACGTCGCGCCAGAGCGCCGCGCCCACCTCCTTCAGGTTTGCCACCATCAGTGCAGGGTTCTCGGGCCATTCGAGCTTTTGAAGCGGCTCGGCGCTGCGAACCCACAACGCGCGCTGGTCGATGTACCGTGCAAACTCATCGATCTTCGCGATCAGTCGCTGCTCGGTCGCAACCAGCTCAGCAAGATCATTGGAGTATGACTCGTATTCGGTCACCAGTTGGCCGATCGCCTGGGCCTGCGTCTCCAGGAGCGCCCGCACGCGCGGTTCGAGCCGCCCGCGACCCTCCTCGTCCAGCGCAAGCTCGTCGAGGAACTTCGTGACGCGTGCGTCCAGGTTGATCAGAGACGCCCGTTGCCCCTCCAACTCGGAGATTCGCGCCTGCACGACCCTCGATTCCTGCCGGTGCTGCCGCAAATTGCGCTCGTTCACGCGCAGGTTCTCGAGCGTGCTGCGCACGTGGAGCATGTGCGGATCCAACCCGACGGCTTCGATGTTCTTTTCGAGCGTTTTCTGGTCCTGGGCCAGCTCGGCAATCGTCGCTTCGAGTCGCCCCCGGACCGCGATCGCCTTCTGCAACGACTCGCTGAGCGTCGAGCGTTCTTCCACATACTCGCGGTTGTCGCGCGCCAGTGCCTGCACCGGCTGCGGCGCATCGCTCAAGTCCGCATCGGCTTGTCGTTTCTGCGCTTCGATGTCCGCGGCACGACGTCGCGTCACGAGCGCACGCCAGGCCTCCACGCGCGCTGTCGCAGCCTGCGCCTGAATCTGGGCCTCCTCGCGCCGCGCGGCCAATAGCTCACTGCGGGCCTCGTAGTATCGCAACTCCTCCTGAAGTGCCCGGATCTCGCGCTCCACCGCCTGCTTACGAGCGGTCGCCACCTGACGACGCGCCGCCACCAGCTGCGGCGACGCCTCGGCCGCGGGCGGCACAGCCAGCGCACTCTCTGCCGCCTCCAGGCGCTTGTTGGCATCCGCCAGCAACTCCGGAATCAACGCACGGCGATCGGATCGCTTGCGGGCCGACTCTTCCAGCTTCGAAGCGGCTTGCTGCTGCGCGCGCTGTTCCGCCTCGGCCTCACCAAGCCCTACGTTCAACTGATCCAGCGTCGCGCCAGGCTCCACATCCAGCGTTGGTTGCGAAGTCGGCGGCAGCGCCGCGATCCGCGCGCGCGCACTCTGGATCAACTCGGGCGCCTCCTGCCGACCCTGCTCGAATTCGGCAATCTGCGCGTCTGATGTCGCCAGCTGCGTCAGAAGATCCAGTGTCTTCCGGTAAAGATCGATCAATTCAACCTGCACGGTGTCAGGAAGATCGGTCGCGCCCTCGACCTGCGCGATGCGCTCCTTCAGCGCGTCGGGTGTTAGTTCGGTCGGCGCAGCGCTCGTCGCAACCTCGGCGGCGGGCATGCTGGTCGGTTGCGAGACACTCGTCGGCTGGCTCGTCGGTGCGTCACCCGTCGGCGCCTGCCACGATGGCCCGCCCAACGCCGACCCGGCCACCAAGCCAACCACGACCAATCGACCAACCAATCCGGACCTCCACCGCCACGGAACGAACCCAGATGTTCGCGGACCTCGTCTCCAGCTCTTCATGCGTTCACCTTACTTGCCCGACAGCGCTTCGCAAACTCGGTGGCCCGGACCGCTACCGCCCCACGACATCGTCGATCATTATCGGCGGTCGGCCAAACCGCCACCCGAACGCCGACGATTCGTCGACGCGGGGTCGTGCCGGCCGCTCGGCGTGCCTACAATCGAACAGGGTTCCTGCGGCGAGCCATTTTCGTGGGAATTATTTCGGACCGACGCCAGTTTTAACGGTTGTCCTATGTTCCACGCCGGAATATAGGACGTTAGAGAACGCTGGGAAGTGGGCGCGCCCCGAATCCGGGTCGCGTCATCCGACCCCCGCCTTGCGATTGGAGAGAGGCAGTCGATCTATTCCTTTTGCCCACCGGGAGACATTGTATGGCCTGTTGGAAGAGTCGCGTAATCACCGTATTGGCGGGGGCATGTACGGTTTTGGCCGGCGAGGTGCAGTGGCAGACCGGCAAGTATGTCAGTGAGACGAAGTCGCCGGAAGCGCTGCAGGGGGCGTTGACCGCTGCCAGCAAGGCCGGCGGAAGCCATGCCGTCGTCCAGTTCCGGGGCCCGCTCAGTGGCTACCGCCAGGAAGAGCTGGCCGCCAACGGACTGCACGTCCTGAACTACCTCGGCGACAACGCATATTTCGCCGCCGTCAAAGGCAGCGCGGACATCCAGGCGCTCTGCGGCGAGGACTGCATCGTCGATGTTGCGGACATCAAGGTTCCGTGGAAGCTCAGTGACCTCCTCAATCGCGAAGTCACTCCCGAATGGGCCAAGGTCGGCGAGAACGAGGCCGGAAGTGCCATTATCGCCACGTACATTCTCTTTCATCAGGATGTCCCGCTGGCCGACGGCGTCGCCTTGATCGAGCTCTACGGCGGAACGATTCGCGACTCGATCTTCTCACTCAACGGCCTGGTGGTCGAGATCTCGCAGGACGCGATCAAGACGCTCGCGACCAACGACACCATCATGTACATCGAGCAGGCCTTGCCGCAGATGACGTCGCTCAACGCCCAGAATCGGGTGCTGTCGCAGGCCAATCAAGCTGCGGACGTTCCGTATCTCCTCGACGGCACCGGCGTTAACGTGCTCGTGTTCGACTCGAGTTCCGCACGTGCCTCGCACCAGGACTTCGGCGGCCGGTTGACCGTCCGCGACAGCAGCGGCACCTCGACCCATCCCACGCACGTGGCCGGCACCATCGGCGGCGACGGCGCCGCCAGCGGCGGAACCAACGCCGGCATGGCCCCGGGCGTCACGATGCAGTCCTACGGATTCGAAACCGGCGGCGGCGGCGGGACGTTCCTTTACAGCAACCCCGGCGACATCGAAGCCGACTACAACCAAGCCATCAACGTCTTCGGCGTCGATATCTCGAACAACTCGATCGGGACCAACACTGCACGAAACGGCTTCAACTGCGATATCACCGGCGACTACGGCGTGACCGCCGCGCTGATCGACAGCATCGTCACCGGCTCGCTCGGCGAACCGTTCCGGATCGTCTGGGCCAACGGTAACGAGCGCGGCAGCTCGCGCTGCGGTACCTCGTTCTTCTCGACCGCACCGCCCGCAGGTGCCAAGAACCACATCACGGTCGGCTCGGTCGATTCCGATACCGACTTGACGTCCAGCTTTTCGAGCTGGGGCCCGGTTGACGACGGCCGCATGAAGCCGGATGTCTCCGCCCCTGGCTGCCAGGACAACGGCGACGGTGGCGTCACCTCCCCCAGTGCCGGCTCGGACACCTCGTACGCGAGCCTGTGCGGAACCTCGATGGCGGCCCCGACCCTGACGGGATGTGCCGCACTACTGATCGAGGACTGGCGCAACCAGTTCGGTGGCCCCGACCCGCGCAACTCGACGCTCAAGGCCATCTTTGCCCAGACCGCCGAGGACCGTGGCAACGTCGGCCCGGACTACAAGTATGGCTACGGCTCGATTCGCGTTCGCAACGCCATCGACCTGATGCGGCTCGGCAACTTCGCCGAGGATACCGTCGATAACGGCCAGACCGTTCCATTTTCGGTTGATGTCGCACCCGGCGAATCGGAGCTACGGGTAACGATCGCTTGGGACGACGCTCCGGCGGTCCCGAACGTCGCAGCTGCCTTGGTCAATGACATCGACCTGCGGCTGGTTTCGCCGACCGATACCATCCACCTGCCGTGGACGCTCAATCCTGCCAGCCCGGACACCCCGGCGGCGCAGACCCAGGCGGACCACGTCAACAACATCGAGCAGGTCTTCGTCGCCAACCCGACGCCCGGAACGTGGCGCGTCGAAATCATCGGGTTCAACATCCCGCAGGGCCCGCAGACGTTCTCGATGGTCACGACCGGTGATCTCGAGACCGAGCCGGCGATCCTGATCTCGCTCACCGAAGGCGCCCCGGCCGCGTTGCTGCCGGGCGAATCGCGCAACATGGTCGTTCGGATCCGCGAGATCGACGACACCATCAGCGGCACCCCGCAACTGCACTTCCGCTATGACAACGGCGACTTCCTGATGAAGCCATTGTCGCCGATCGGCGGCGACCTGTGGCGCGCCGAGTTGCCGGCGCCGACGTGCGATGCGACTCCCGAGTTCTTCATCTCGGCCAGCGGAACCCTGAGCGGCGAAGCGGCGTTGCCCGGCGGCGGTCAGACCGGACCGTTCGAAGTACCGTTGGATACGTCCGAAGCGGTGTTCGATGACAACTTCGAAGCCAATCTCGGATGGTCCGTGCAGAACAACGGGCTCACCGATGGCGCCTGGGAACGGGGTACGCCGGTCGGCGGCGGCGATCGGGGCGACCCCGGCGCCGACTTCGACGGATCGGGCCAGTGCTACCTGACCGACAACGTCGATGGCAATTCGGATGTGGACGGCGGAACGACGTCGCTGCTTTCCCCGACGTTCGACATCGCGGGCGACAACGATGCGATGATCTCGTATGCACTGTGGTACACGAACAATGCCGGTGATGACCCGAACAACGACATCTTCAGTACGTTCGTGTCCAACAACAACGGTGGCGACTGGGTCCTGGCCCAGGAAATCGGACCGCAATCACAGGCGGGTTGGGTCGTCCACACGTTCCGTGTCGCCGACTTCGTCACCCCGACGAGCCAGGTCCGCGTGCGGTTCGACGCATCGGACCTCAATGGCGGCTCGGTCGTCGAAGCCGGCATTGACGCCGTTCAGGTTCTTACGATTAGCTGCGATCCGTTGCCCGACTGCAACGAGAACTCGATCGTCGACGCGGACGATATCGCGGATGAGCGATCACTCGACGAGAACGACAACAGCATTCCGGACGAGTGCGAGCAGCTCGCGGTTCCGGGTGACATGAACTGCGACGGCGTCGTCAGCGTCGGCGACATCAACCCGTTCGTGTTGGCGCTCACCGATCCGGCCGCCTACGCAGCGCAGTTCCCCGACTGTGATGCACTCAACGGCGACTGCAATGACGACGACACTGTCAGCGTCGGTGACATCAACTGCTTCGTCGCACTGGTTACCGGCAGCTAAGCTTTCAGTGCAATCATGAACCCTCACCGGGTGCGTTCCGACCGCGGGACGCACCCTTTTTTGTGCGATGCGTCCATGTATCTGGTCCGCTAACCGGCCACGTGCCGCACCGTTATCCCTCGTCTATAATGGTTGTCGTTTGGATCCGTTTGCCGATGACCGCCATGGATGGCCTGGCATGAAACGTGCTACACGACCCCTGGTAATCTATCGCGACCTTGCAGCGCGTTGCGGCGCGGCGTTCCTGGAATCCATCGACGGGTTTCGTGTCTACCAGAACGTCGAGCTGGGCCTGTCACCGTTGACGCTCGAGGCCTATCGGCGCGACCTGCTCAAGCTGGGCGAGTTCCTCCAACGACGACAGGTGTCGAACTGGTCGGCGATCACCCCAGAGCTCCTGCTGGACCACCTCGTCGAGATCACTGAGCGAGGGTACAAGGAAAGTACGATCGCGCGCCACCTGGTCTCCATTCGCTGCTGGCTCCGCTGGCTATATGAGAATCGAAAAGTCGACACGGACATCACGGGATTGCTCGACGCACCCAAGCAATGGCAGCGATTGCCGCGCGTACTGAATCTGGACCGGACTGTCGAGCTGGTAACATCGCCGGATGCGGAACATCCTCTCGGGTTGCGCGACCGCGCGATTCTCGAACTGTTCTACGCTTGCGGATTGCGCGTCAGTGAGTTGTGCGGGCTGCGCGCCGGGGACATCAACGTCGTGCACGGCTTCGTCCGCGTGATGGGCAAGGGCCGCAAGGAACGCATCGTACCGGTGGGGCGCAAGGCATTAGATGCGATCGCGGCGTATGTCGAACATCTGCGGCCGCAGCAGGTCGACAAAGCGATTGCGAACGGGCTGTGCCCGACACCTGTCACCGAACGAGTGAAGGCCGGGTTACCGCTGTTCATGAGCCGTACGGGGGCAGCGCTCGAACGGACGGCGGTCTGGCGGCTCGTCAAGCGCGAGGCGCGCCGCTCCGGCAACGGACCACAGGTCAGTCCGCACACGCTGCGTCACAGCTTCGCAACCCACCTGCTCGAAGGCGGCGCGGATCTGCGAATCGTGCAGGAGTTGCTCGGACATGCCAGCGTCACGACGACGGAGATCTATACGCACGTACAGACGAAGCGGATCAAGGAGATTCACGCCCGCTGCCACCCGCACGGTGAGCAGTCACGCCCGGCCCGCCGCAAGCGGAAGTGACGCCGAAACAAGTTGTGTAGCAGGTTGCCGGCACTAGCGCTGGATGGCCCAATCGAAAGTGACGCGTTCGAAGCAATCGAGCGTCGAGATCGGGCTGCAGTTGTACACCTTGACCTCAGTGGGAGCGAGGCGGCTGGCCGCGTAGCGAAACATCTTCTGCATCTTCGGGAACTCGGTGTTCTCGTGGTTCTTGGAAACGGAATCCACGCCGAAGAAGTGTGTCTGGCCGTTGTGAAGCCGAAGATCGAGCCCCACGAAGAAGATGTTGCGAAAACCCATGTACACGGCCAGTTGCAACGCAAAGTAGGCCACGGTGTACCCGCTATAGATCCCCTGCTCGAGATCGAAGCTGAAGTCCTCGGCGCCCAGCAGCTTGATGGGGATTCCGAACGGCCGGCCCTCGAACGTGAAGAGGTAGCGCGTTTGTTCCAGCTCGCGCTGGTACATCTGGAAGAGCCGCTCGTCCATGACGCAGTGGTAATGAGTCTGGGGCCAAATCAGACAGGACCGGTTGAGCCCGATCACGATTCGGCGCGACAACGGCGACAGGTCCAGCTCCGCCAACGAAGGGCCGGAGGCCAGGATGAACGCGTTCTTGCCGCAGTGCAGATCTTTGAACTCGGTGATCTCGTTGAAACAGGTCTTCATCCGCGCCACCACTCCTCGTTGAACGCGACATAGCGGATCCGATTCCGCCCGAACGTGTAAACGCCGTGCGCGACGTTTTGCGCGTCGACCACGAAGGCGGGATAGGACAGCTCATGTTGAGTATCGTCGATGTGCAACGGCCCCTTCCAGGAAACCCCGCGGTCGTTGGACCAGGATAGGCTCAACGGCCACCGCTGGTGGGCCTCGGTATGGTTGTATACCAGGCACAGGTCGGAGCCGACCTGAAATCCTGCGAGACCACTCAGCGGGTTGGGCAGTGGGGTACGCAAGAGCGTCGACCACGACCGACCATCGTCCCCTGAAATTCGGCGAAGGCAGCGACGCGGCTCCCCGCACGGACGGAGCAGCATCGTCAGCTCGTCCGGGCTCTGTCGCACCAAACTGGCCTGTATGGCCTCATCGCCGTCGAACGTACGATCAACCGTCCATTCGTCGGCGTCGAGCCCGGAGCGGAGCAGCACCGTGCGATTATCGCTCTCGTCGTACGCCGGCAGGACCAGAAACCGCTCCCGCACAAGCACCGGCGGATGGCGAACCATCGTCCCCTTCGGAAACTGCAGCACCTGAGGCGTCGACCATGTCGTACCTTCATCGTCGCTGTGGGCCCGAAGCAACTTGGCGCTATCCCAGTAACTACCGTGAAGCGCGACGAACATCAGGTGGACCCGGCCCTGGGGATCACAGAACAGGGTCGGATTCCCGAGCGACGAATTCAACTCGGGAAAGAGTCGCTTTAACCCTTCGAACCGCTGCGTCCGCAGGTTCCGCCGAGCACACATGAGAATGCCGTCGCGGGTTTCGGTCTCCGGATATGCGTACCAGGCCAGCATGACGTCGCCGCCCGGCAACGTGGTGATCGTTGCGCAATGACAGTGCGGGTAAGCCGGCATCGGGTTTCCAATGATATCGCGCACGAACATCGGCCAACCGCCCCCCTTACACGAGTTTCTTTCGCACGTCGCGACCGCGACACGGACGCGCAAATCCTGCGCGCCGCGACGAACACCGGCCGAGATCGTGGCACGCGACGTAACGATCACACCGCGCTCCCCTACCACCATCGACCCGCCGACGGCACGCCCGCACTCCGCAAGCGATTTCTCCAAGGAACGTCTCGCAACTTTGCGCATTCGCGCGATTTCGCGCACCGGCACGCCGAGCGACGTGGGGGTGTCGGACCTGAAATTCGTATGATGATGAGCGGACGTTTGTCGGTGAGGCCGGCGGCGCGCGCCGACAAGGAGATGACACGGTGACGAACGAGCCTGACCCGTCGGACCTGAAAATGACAGCGACGCCGACGGGAGACCGCGCCGGACCGCGGGTCACGGTGGTTCCGCCACGATCTGCATATCAGGCCGATCCGCCGGAGATGCTGCTGATGCTGGTCGCGTTGATCGCTCTACTGGGCTTGCTGGCGACAGCGGCGTACGGGCTCTATTCCTACGCAAGCGCCGGAATCGGCATCGACGCGCTCGTTCGGCGTTGCACAGCGCCGCTCGGGTTGCTGACGCTCGCCACGGTCATCATCAGCATCCGCCGACACGTTCAGCACGCGCGCCGCGATGGGTTCGTCGCCCGGTGCCCGGATTGGGCGCGCGACCAACTTGCCGTCGCGTTCGATGCTCCGGGAGAACGGTACTATTGCTATCCCACCCACGAGCGGGTCTGCGCCGTCCTCGACGCGTCCGGCGAGGCCGATTCCCGCGGTCGCGCGATCTTCTTCGCCACCCGGGGAAAACCTCCGGAGTTGCCGGCCGGAACAAGCGTTCCGTTCGAGCCGATCGTGTTCTCGCAAGCGGAAATGTTGGCTCTACAGCCGAATGGACCGCTGTTGTTTCCGGTGTTGCTAACCTTCGCTGGCGGCCTGTTCGCGCGTGTAACGGACGTCGGAGCCGCGCTCGCCGTGGCCGGGACGATCATCGGGGCAGTGTCCGCCTTCCATGCGCTGCTGCTGCGACCTCGCATTCGTATCGCGCCGGGAACGCTCCAGTTTGTCCCGTCGCGTTTCTCGCTCGCCCCCCGCACTATCCGCAGCTATTCGATCGCTTCCGGCGCTGTCGCCGTGTTTTTTGGCGAACGTCTGCTGATCTTCGATCGTGACCATGAAGACCGCGTCGACTTCAGTCGATCGAAACGCGCCCGGGCCGCATTAGACCAGATTGCGCGGGCACTGCTGAGCACTGCACCGACACGACCCGCGCGCAACCATGAGTCGCCAACGTAGACGGTTGGCATATGGCGCTTTCGCCCGCGCGCAACGGGAGCGGCGATCTCGGCGACGTGGTACGATGGGCGACGATGCGAGACGGTGGGATCCGTGCAGAGAATGCAATTGCGACACGGCCGGCGCCAGTGGTCACGCGCGTTCCGCCGCGCACGCCGCGCGACGCTGACAATGAGTCACCGATCACCGCCTTCGGGCTCTTGATTGGCGGCGGCGGAGCTTTCATTGCGATCATCATGCTCGTGGCGACGCTGATTCAAGGTGGCCCGCCATTCGCGACCGTGTTTGGTGCAACCGTCGCACTGATCGCAGGGGCCACCTGCGCGGCTTGTGTGTTCGAGCTGCGAATCAGGCCGGACCAGCTACGAAAGGCGCGGCAGGCATTTATCGACCGGCACCCCGATTGGGCGAATGATCCGTTTGCGGTCGCGCTCGACGATCTCGGCCGACCGGGACAACTTCCGAAGCAAGACGAGATCCGGGCCGCGCTGGATTGGATCGGCACGGCACGCGATGCGGCACAAGTCGTGATCATGCACGGTAAGCCGCGAGAGGGTGCCGCAGAAGTCGGCGACCATCGGTTCGAGCCCGAGATCATCACGCCAACCCAGCAAGCGGGTGGGGCTCGAGCGGCACTTGCGACTGGCGTCCCAATGCTAATTGGCGGGAGCTTTCTGTTACCCACGACCCAATGGGGCTGGATGCTGATTCAGGTCGGTGCCACCACCATCGGGCTGTGGCTCGTTCCCTGGCTCTATCGTGCGGTGATCATGCCGCGCTACATCCGGATCGCGCCGGGTGTCGTCGAGCTGATCACCTACCGCTTTGTTCTGCGCAAGCCCGTGGTCCGCAGCTACCCGATGGTTCCCGGCAGCGTGGCGGTACTGTCCGACCAACGGCTCCTGCTCTTTCGGGACGAACACGACGACGCGCTCGATCTCCGGTTCCTGCACGATCGCCGGGCCGTGCACGATCTACTCATGCGGGCACTGTTGAGCACCGCACCGACACCGCCGCTCAGCGACCGGGAGCTGCTCGGTTAGCCGGTTGGCGAATGCCACCAATCGGCGCAACAACCGGAAGCATCGTGCATAGCGACGTGGTACGATTGAAGGACGATGCCAGACGGCGGGAACGGGGTTCACGCCATGACGGCCGGGACGATTGCGGTGTTCTACCGAACGCATGTCGTTCGCCACGCGCGTTTGCTGCTCTTTGACGCAGCGAAAGCCGACACGATCGAGGTCGGCGCAATTCACCCACCGGCACGAGCGTTACATCAGGTGCTCCAAGCCTTGTGCGCGACCGCGCCAACGCCGACCCTCAGCGAAGAAGACCTGGTTGGATGACGTGACACGAACCGGCGTGCGCTGGTGACACCAGTCGTCGGACCGGGCATTGCTGATCGTTGAGACTTCAACGGACATGGTACGCCCGTGCACGACGCGGCCGTTAGAAACAAGCCGCCGATCTGTAAGCATGCGTGCACCGCGCGCCCGGTAAGATCGGCACACCATGAACGACGGCGGGGTTCAATTGAATCAGCAGGTATACGAGCGCGGCAGATCGCCCGCCGTGCGCCCGGCGTCAGGTGGAAACAACCTGACCCGCGACGCGTCACGCGGCCCCGGCTTGGCCAGCTCGGTCATACGAGAACTCGCGACCATGCCCGCAACCATCTGGGGACTACTAAGGATACTGATGTTTGGACCACGGATCGGGCCCTCGGCCGAACAGGCCACGAAACGGAGCGCTCGCCCCGGTCCGGTACGAATCGTGCAGCTGCCGCCGGTGACGTCTCGGGTGCCTTGGTTCCGCACACTAGCAACGATCGCCGCACTGCTCATCGGTGGCTTGATAGCGTTTCGCAATCTGGCGCCGCTCTCGCGCGCCGACCGTGATACTTGTGATCTCGTCACGATGCTGCTGCTGGTCTATCCGCTCTTTCTCATGCTCGCGCAACACCGCGCCTGGCAAACGCAGCGCGATCATCGTCGGTTTGTCGCAGCGCACCCGGACTACCAGCCGTGCACGATCGCCGCGGCGCTGATCCGGCAACTGCCCCGGACCGCCGACCTCGAGCCACAGGCCGTGCGCAAGGCACTCGCGACGGAGAAGATCGCAACGAACGAACCACTGCTCGTGATTCGCGGCCACTTGCCCGCGATCGACAACGGGCTCGATCGACGCTTCACGCCGATGGTCCGGCAACGAGTGTCTGGCTACTGGTTGGAGATCGTAGTTGTACTGCTCGTTCTGATCGGGATTCCCGCACTGATCCACGCCCTGCGCTTGGAGCCCAGCGTCACCTGGCGTCGCGATGCCGTCGAGACAATCGCAAAGCTGCTCGGCGCCAGCGTGTACTTGCTCGGTTTATGCATCCTCTTCAGAGCAGTTTCCCGTGCGTACATCCGTATCGCCCCGGGCGTCATCCAGATCGTCGGCCGGTATATCTGGTGGCCGCGCACGGCTGTCACCACGCTATCGGTGGCACCGGGGATGGTCGTGACCGCGTGCAGCCTTTGGTCGAGTTACTGGATGTTCCGTATCGAGCAGGCCGGCCGTTACTGGCGCACCGATCTTCATGTGCGACGCGATCGTGAGCTGCTCAAGGCCATTCTACAGGCGCTCCTGGCTCCTCACGCGACGCCGCCACTCAACGAAGAGGAGTTCGTGACGTGAGCATTCCGATGAATGCCGCCCCACTACGGCTGGTCTTCGCAACAGTGCCGCCGATTCCGCAGCACCGGGACGAATTCCGGTCGCACTTGCGACGAATGTACGTCCGGCTTGCCGTCGTTGGTGCATTGATCATGGCCGGATTCGGATGGGCGTTCGCGCAACTGGTCGCGAACGGCGGGATCCCCCGGGAGCAAGCACCGGTGATATACGTCGTTTGCGCTCTTGGTTTCCTGAGCCTGGCGATCTGCCCGCATAGCGAGTACCGGAGATGGCGTGCGGACCATCGCGCGCGCGAGCGTTTCGAACGTGAATATCCTGAGCACCTCAACGACCCCGCCGGCCGACTGTTGCGCGACGCCCTTTCCGAGTCGCAGCTGACGCTTGCGGATATTGCCCAGCGACTTCGGCGATCGGGTCTCGTACGCCGGGACGTCGTGCCGGTGATCGTGCAGGGTCAAATCACGTTGCCGCCTCCGGGAATCGAACACGTGCCCCCACAGACGATTCGGTCCTGGGTGCTCCCGGCCGTGATGGCACCGCTGGGAATCGGAGCGGCAGTAGTGGCAATCGGGTTTTGGACCTCAACGATGGAAGATTCAAACTATGCCGCCATGCTCTTTGGCATGGTTGCATCATTTCCAATCCTGATCGCTGCCGGAGTGCTGTTGTTCCATCGGATCGATGCACAGGTCGAGCCCGGGTGCATCCGGTTCATCGACCGTTCGCTCTGCCAAACGCGTCCGCGCGTTCGTTCGTACCCAATCCAGCCTGGCACGCTACTGAAGTTCGTCGCAGTGGGCCGGTGGCTCCACATCTTTTGCTGGAACGGGACGACACACGATACGCTGATGTTCCACGCATGGCATGTGCCCGGACACGGCCGTGCCATACTGCGACTGATCGGTGCCGTCCGTGCGGAAACGCCGACGACCGTCTGTGGCTCAGCCCCCTGAACTGCCTTGGCTGGCGAACTGTTCGAGGGGGACGGGCATCACCGGCGTCGGGCCGAAGAGCCGCTCGTTGGCACGGCAGACGACCGAGTCGCCGGGCGCCAGGCCGGCCGCGCGCACTTCGATCAGCCCCCGCTTCTCCAGCCCGGTTTCCACGGTCATCGGCACAGCCATCTGCGCCCCGTCCGGCGAGCCTCGAACGACGAAGATCGTCTTCTGAAGACCGCGGGGAACGATCGCATCCTTGCTGACCAGCAGACGCGTGCCCGGCGGTCCCGACGGTACACTCACCCACACGAACATGCCTGGCAAAATCCGGTGTTCCGGATTCTCAACCTCGACCTCTAACGGGAATGTTCGCGCAGATTCGCTCGCCGCTGGGATCAGCCGGGTTACCGTCGCGGGCTGCTCGAGTTGGAGGGCCGGGATCTCGACGCGCGCCGGCTGACCCGGCTGCGCGAACGGTACCGCCTCTTCCGGTGCCCGCACGCGAAGCCGAACGCGATCGAGCGCGACCAGCGTCCCGACCGCACCGCCGCTGGGAAGCCACTCGCCGACCTCGGTCTCGCGCGTGACCAGAAACCCGTCGAAGGGCGCGCGAATGGCAGTCTTCGCCAGATCCCGCTCGAATCTCGCCACGACCGCCTTCTGGGCCGCGACGTCATGTCGGGCGCGCGCGATAACCTCCTTGCGCGCTCCGTTGCGCGCCATCTCCAGCGCGGCCTTGCCCTGAGCCAAGCGGAGTTTGGCGGCGAGGAACTCCATATCCGTATCGTGCATCTCTTTGTCGCTGGCCTGGTTCTTCTTGAACAGCCGATCGATTCGTTCGCGCTCGAAGGCCCATTTGTCGAAGATCGCTTGCGACTCGGACTCGACCGCCTCCAATCGACGAATTTCCTCGGCGCGCTCGCCGGCCTCCAACTCGCGAAGCGCCTCGGTCAGCGCATCGAGTCGCGCGCGGGCCTCGTCGAGTTGCAGTTGCACGACACCCGCGTCCAACTGGCAGATCAGTTCACCGGCCTTGAGGAATCGTCCTTCCCGAGGATCGAACGCCGAAACGATCCCGGCCACCTCGGACGCGACCACAGAACGCCGATCGGCCAGCACATCGCCGACCAGCCGGACGGTGGGCGGGAGGTTGTCCTCCAGGACCGGGCACACCGCGACATTCATCGGCCCCCGCTGCGCGACCGCTAAGCGGGTAGCCATGAGCACGGCCATGACGACCACGAGTTTGGTGAATGTACGCATGATTCCGTTCCTGGTCAGGCACCCCGCGGCTGCCAGCGGAACACCCCTGGCCCCGTCGCCGTCCGCATCTCTCCGAGCGCAGTCGGCGATCATAAGGCAGACGCAGAGGGAGTGACAGGGCGGCTCATAAAATACGCGTTTCCAAACAATTAAGATACGTTTGAACTCTCGTTGATTTTGGAAGATCGGCTTGAATTCGAATCGTCGACGGGCTATTGTCTTGAAACGATTTCGGGAGGCCTGGCCTTCGGGTAGGTGTTGTTCGCGCCCGTTTTTCAGGACTTTGCCGTGCTCGCTGCTGAGGCTGGTCGCATGGCAATCCGATAAGGGAGTTGGATTGCCTTCGGTCGGACCGAGTCCGTGGGGGCGACAGGATTGCAGCAGTTTCGGCTGACTCGGCTCGAAACTCATCCCTGTTTGAGTTTGGTGTTTCTCATTCAACCCGCCGCGTATGCGGGCCAGTGTAGCGTACAACCGGGCGCGTGCCCGCTTGAATTTGAGTTTCTGTAACTCTCTTTAAAATAAGTATTTATGGTTGATGCCATGCACACTCCACACAAGATTCGAAACATCGGTATCTCGGCGCACATCGACTCCGGCAAGACAACACTGACGGAGCGGATTCTGTACTACTCCGGCCGTATCCATAAGGTCGGGGAAGTCAAAGGCGATGGCGCCACCATGGACCACATGGACCTCGAGAAGGAACGCGGCATCACCATTACGTCCGCCGCCACGACTGTGAGCTGGGAAGACCAGGAAATCAACGTCATCGACACGCCTGGGCACGTCGACTTCACCATCGAAGTCGAGCGATCGCTTCGCGTGCTGGACGGGGCGATCCTGGTGCTGTGCGGCGTCGGCGGCGTCCAGAGCCAGTCTCTGACGGTCGATCGGCAGATGAAACGCTACGGCGTTCCGCGGATCGCGTTCATCAACAAGCTCGACCGCGTCGGTGCCGACCCGGCCCGCGTCATCACTGAGATCGAAGAGAAGCTGGGCCTGACGGCGGTCCCGCTCCAGCTGCCGATCGGCCTCGAAGCCAGCCTCGACGGGGTGATCGACCTGATCACGATGGAAGGCGTCTACTTCGAGGGAAGTCGCGGCGAGAAGGTTGTCCGCAAGGAGATCCCGGCCGAGTACCAGGATCAGGCCGCCAAGGCCCGCAACGCATTGTTCGAAACCCTCTCGCTCTACGATGACGAGCTGATGGAGCAGTTGCTGGAAGGCCACGAGCCGGAGGTCGACAAGGTCCACGATATCATTCGTCGACTGACGATCGCTCGCGACATCGTCCCGGTCATGATGGGGTCGGCGTTCAAGAACCGCGGCGTTCAGCCGCTTCTGGACGCCATTACCCGCTACCTTCCGTCGCCGCTCGACCAGATGTACTACGCCAAGGACCTCGATAACGATAGCGCCGAAGTCGCGATCACCTGTGATCATGACGCTCCGGTCGTCGCGATGGCCTTCAAGCTGGTCGACGAACAGTTCGGACAGCTGACGTACACGCGGATCTACCAGGGAACGGTTCGCAAAGGCGACCAACTGGTGAACACGCGAACCCGGCAAACCGCTCGCATCGGACGCATGGTCCGCATGCATGCCAACGACCGCGAAGACGTCACGGAAGCCCACGCCGGCGACATCGTCGCTTTCATCGGCGTCGACTGCGCATCGGGTGACACCTTCTGTGCCGATCGTCTGAACTACGCGCTGGAGAACATCCACGCCCCCGAGCCGGTCATTTCGCTCGCGATCGACGTCAAGAAGGGTGGCGACCGCGACCGACTGGCCAAGGCGTTGCAGCGTTTCGTCCGTGAGGATCCGACGTTCCACGTCCGAACGGATCCCGACACGCGCGAGACCGTCATCGCCGGCGTCGGCGAACTGCAGCTCGAAGTCTACATCGAGCGCATTCGTCGCGAGTACGGCGTCGAGGTCGAAACGGGTGCTCCAAAGGTCAACTACAAGGAAGCGCCGACTGCCAACGCTCCGTTCGACTATAAGCACAAGAAGCAGACCGGCGGCTCCGGCCAGTACGGACACGTAATCGGGACGCTCGAACCGCTTCCCGAGGAGCGCGAGAGCGACTATGTCTTCGAGAACAAGGTCTACGGCGGTCGTATTCCGAGCGAATACATCCCGTCTTGCGACAAGGGCTTCCAGGCCGCGCGGATGAACGGTCCGCTCGCAGGCTATGAGGTCGTCGGCGTCAAGATCACGCTCGAGGATGGCACGTCGCACTCGGTCGACTCGTCGGACATCGCGTATCAGGTCGCGGCCCGCGAGGCTTTCAAAGAGGCCTATCTGAAGGCCAAGCCCGCGATCCTCGAGCCGATCATGGTCGTCGAGGTCGAGATTCCTGCCGAGAATCAGGGGCCGGTCGTCGGTGACCTGACCAGTCGGCGAGGCATGATCATGAACACGGAGGCCAAGGCCGACGCCACTACGGTCGTCGCACAGGTACCGCTGGCGAATATGTTCGGCTACGCCACCGACATCCGTTCCATGACGCAGGGTCGCGGCACGTTTTCGATGGAGTTCGGGTCGTACAAGGTCGCTCCGCGCGACGTGCAGTCCGACGTCATCGCCAAGGCCAAGGAGCCGCAGAACGCCGGCGCCAAGAAGTAATCGTCCAACGAACTGCGATTGGATATACAAGGGCTGCACCTCGCGTGCAGTCCTTTTTTTGTAATTCATCACAGACTGTCGGGAACGAACCGCTCACAAGCCGCATCGCGCACGAAGCGTGCGGACCACTTGCCGGCTGAGACGTGTGGAGGCCGGGCACCTCAACGGCGCCCGCACCTGATTGGTCGTAGCGTGTTTGACCGGCTGCACGAGCTGGTCAGCTCGCGGTGCTAGGCGCTACCGGCGGTGGAGGTAATGGTCAGATCGGGCGCTTCGGCCTCGCCGTTGCGCTCGACGGCGGGCGCTGCGATCTTCCAGCTGATTTTGAGTGCCACCGATTCCTTCGAACCCTTGCCGCTGGCCTTCATCTTGAACTTGACGTCATCGGGTGGCGTGAGAGTCACGCTTTCTTCGCCGTGCGTCATTGCGATCCGCCGCGCCCGCAGGCTCTTGACGAGCTCTTCGAGGTAGCCGATTGCCTGATCGATCTCCATCTGGTTCTCGAGACGGATTTCCTGCTCTTTCGCGCGCATGAGATCATCCTTTCCCTGATAGGTCCTCTCTATCATATCGCGCAGCGGCACGTTTGCGAGCGCAACACCTGCGCGGCCAAATCAGCGCCCCGCGCCCCCTTCCCTGTTTTCGCACGCCGACGTGAACCCCGCGATGACCAGAATCCTCGGCTTCGATACTGGTGTCGCACGCACGTGGATCGCCTTCGGCGCAACTGGCACGGCCTTTGCATAACCGATCCTGCGACCCCATCTCACGGACGAGATGTGGATCTGAAACCGCGTGTAGGCGGAGCTTACGCAGGGAACGATGCAGGAGGTTGTTGGATGTACGCATTATTGACGCGCAAAGCCGGTCGAATCCGCGCAATTCTCGGCACACTGGTCCTGATGACGCTGCTCGTCGGCGCCGACTGCCAGGACGACGTCCGCGATGAGTTCCGGACCGCGTCGGCGCAGTCGTTGCAGGCCGGGGTCAACGCCATCCTCGACGGGCTCGTGGACGGCCTGTTCGCGGTCTTCGATCCTGAGATGGACGGCGCTGATACCGGAACCGGCGACGGCGGAACCGGCGGCTAGTCCCGCGGGTGCGCACGCGGGGTGTACGAAGGCTCCGTCCACCTCGCGCATTCTGCGCCACGGTGACGGCGTCAGGACACCTGCTCGGCCCAACGGTCGTACTTGTCGCAGTCCTTCTTGGAGACGGACGGCGGTAACGATTCGAGCGTGCTGAGCAGGTCGGCCATCCCGATGTTGCGCGCGACGCCGCCGGAGACGGTCTCGAGGAACGGCAGGCTCGCCGACCGCGCGCAAACCGCCTTGATGTCGGCCCCGCTATACCCGTCCGACCGGCTCACCAACTCGGCGAAGTTCACGTCATCGTCGAGCGGCCGGCCCTTGAGGTAGATCTCGAACAGCCGAAAACGCGCCTCCGGGTCGGGCAACGGCACGTAGACCTTCACGTCGAGACGCCCGGGGCGCATCATGGCGGCGTCGAGCGCCCATGGTTCGTTGGTCGCTCCCAGAAACATCAGCGCACGCCCGGACTTGCGATCGAAGCCTTCCAGCTCCTGTAGAATCTGCGGGACGACGCGCTGCATCACCGTCGATGACTGACCGCGGCGAGACGGTACCAGCGCCTCCACCTCATCCATGAAAATGACGGCCTTATCTTCCTGCTTGGCCGCGTCAAACAAGGCACGGATGTTTTTTTCCGCCTCGCCGACCCATTTGCTCAGAACCTGCGCCGGCGAGAGTACGAACATCGTCGCATCCAACTCACACGCGATCGCTTTGGCGAACATCGTCTTTCCGGTACCCGGCGGACCGAAGAGCAACATTCCACCCCCGACGTCGATCCCGTATTTCTGCGCCGCCTCGGGATGTTGAAACGGGTAGATCATCTTCAGCATGATCTCCTGTTTCACGTCGTCGAGCCCCGCGATGTCGTCAAATCGAATGTTCGGCTTGTCACGAACGATCCAGTCGTCGGGATCGGTACCGGACTCGTCCGCATCATCGCGGGCCCGATCGCCGCGACCGCCGCCGCGCCCCCCACCTTTAGCAGCCCGTTGCTCGCAATTCTTGGCCAGCTCGATCAACTCGCGCGCGTAGTCTTCCTGCTCGCCGCGCATCTTGGGGTCGTCGTTTTCCTCCGCAAGTTCGATCATGCACTCTGCGGCCTGGATCAGATACGGTCGCGCCGTGACGTAGTCACCACCTTGCATGGCTGCCACGCCCTTGTCCTTGAGCCGCTTGAATGTCGCGAACGTTGCCATCCGTCCCCTTCTACTCTTCCTCTGCGGTCGCTGGCTGCGGAATCACAGGCGCCGGCGCATCCGTCGGAAAGACGTCCACGCGGTCCATTCCGCGCCGAACAATCCACCATAGCCGTTCCAGCGGCAGTTCGAGCGTGACCGTGACCGCCCCGTCCCGAGGCCCGACCGTCGTCCGCACGGGACGCGCCGCATGCAAGCCGGTGACGATATCGTCCTTCAGCTCTGGACGCAGATCGATCAGGGCGGCGACTGTCGCCGAACCACCAAGCGGCAATTCGAGCACCTGTTCGCGAAGCGAATCAATGCCATGAAGGCGCGCAACGTCGCGCGCGAGCGCCTGCTCCAACGGCTGTGACGGGCCATCCTCCGGCGTAAACGTCCCGGTCGCTGTCAGTTTCCGCGCCGCCCACGCCGGCCGATCGAGTTCGACCCGGGAGTACGTTGGATGCGTGATCGCGGATGCCGGAGGCGTTGCGATCCCGGTGGCACGCACGACCCGTTCGGCGCTCCCATGGATCATGACCATCTCGGAGAAATCGCGGGCGCCAAACACCGGTTCATTGGCCAGCAGATCCTCGTGGATGGCCATCGTGACGCGGATGAGGTCGGCGAGCCGAATCTCCGCCGTCGCGGTCGCGACCTGGTCCGCTGCGAAGCGCACCTCGACCTTCGCCCCCTCGGCCAACCGCACCCGAAACGCATCGCGCACGCTCACCGAGTGCTCGACGAGATCGCTCAGCTGACGCGCGTTTGTGACCTTGATCGTGGCCGTGGACCCGAGCAGGGCGCGAATCGCGTCGGCGCTCGCGGCACGACGGGTCACCTCGATCCCTTCGATTGAAACGTCGGCCCATCCGGCCGGCTTCCGCACGTTCGCCACGTCCTTCCGTTCGGCCGTGCCGGTACCGTAACATAATGGCCAATCGCCCGCGGCCGCCTTGAGTCGCTTCCGTACCGTCGGTTCGACGATGGCTGGGGAGACTTCGTCTGCGATCTGCAGGAGCGCCGTCAGCACCTCATCTGGCGCGGCGCGTACATCGGCATCGCAGGTCTGGTCGCTGAAGAGCCGATAGCCGCCGAAGACCGGGCGCGTTCGCACCCACAAGCGCCAGGCGCGATCGAGCCGAACGTCGCGACCGATAAGTGTCCCGACCGTTTCACGACCGCCGGCAGGCAGACCGTTGAGCGTGTCGAGCAAGGCGGCCCGGGCGCGCGCCAGTGCCACGCGTTCCAGGCCGGCGCGCTGCTCCGGCGGCAGGGGTTCGGCGGCGCTCGCCCCCGCGATCAAAGCGAGACCGGCAAACAAGCAGCCGACCTGACATCGGCGGCTAGCGGCGGCGCTGGAAGATGACCGTTTCATTGTTGGGGATTGTATCGTATCCGGCCGGTACGCGCCTCGGGACCACACGTGTATAGTACCCGCTTCGATTCCGAGTGCTTCGAAAGCGAGCGGTATGACCGACGAACAGCATTGGGCAGCACAAGGTGGGATTCGGGCCCGCTTTGAAAACATCGGCCGCGAGCGGCCGGATGTAGTGCTGATGGCGCCCTACATGAGCTACCTGCTGCTTTTGGCGCTGGTTGGCTTCTTCCCGCCGCAGTTGGAATGGGTCGCAATCGTTCTGCGGGGCGTCGGGTCGCTGTTCGTGGCATGGCTCTTCCTGCCGCACATGCCGTCGTGGGGAAAACCCTATATTTGGATCGCGGTCCCCGCTGGGGCCTTCGCGGCCTGGGGTTGGATCGTAGGAGACTACTACTTCGAGTCGATCGGACTCGGCGGACGATTGCCTGGCTTCCCCGGCGAAAAGGTCGTTGAGGATCCACGAGCGGTCCTCGGCGCCTATAAGCTCTTCTGGACTACCAGCATTCTGCGGATCGTCGTCGCCTGCACGGCCGTGCCTGTCGTCGAGGAGCTGTTCTGGCGCGCGTTCCTGCTGCGCGCCATGATCAATTGGAACCGCTTCGAGCGCGTTCCGCTCGGCGCGTTCACCTGGTTCTCGTTCGTCGGCACGGCGCTGCTCTCGACCGTGCAGCACCCGGACAACTGGGCGGTGAGCATTCCGTGCTGGTTCTTCTTCAATGCGCTCTTCATCTGGACGCGTAGTATCTGGTGCCTGATCATCGTCCACGGCGTCACCAACCTGCTGCTGTACTACTACGTCGTACGCGTCGGCGACTGGTCATTCTGGTAATGGCAAGACACGCCGTGCTGATCATCATCCTGGCCGGGATCGCGGGCGCGGACGAAACCGGGACCCCTGAGCAGGCATTGTACGAAGCGATCGTCGCGGACGCCGAAGTACGCCCCGTTTCCGCCCCGGAGCGCTGGTTCGAGGACACGAGCGCGCGCCACGAGGCAACGCTGCGAACCATCGGGCAGTATCTGACCAGCTATCCCGGCGGCGCTCGTCGCGATGATGTCATCGAACTCGAATTGCGGTTGCGATTCGAGCTGGGCGCGCTTCGGTCGGGTGACTTCAGCACCATGTCCCGCCGCCTCGATGCCCTCCGCGCACGGCCGCCAAGTCGGCGGCTCGAGGCGATCGTGGCCTACTGGCAATTGGTACTGGCGGGAGTACGCGCCGAACGCCCGGCGCCGATCGACACCGCGGTCAGCACACTCACCGACCACCAGCGTGCGGTCCTGAACGAGTACGTCGTGCGCTTTCCGCGCAGCCGATACGCGCCGCGACTGTGCCAACTGCTGTTCACCGATGCGATCGAAAACGACGACCGCGCCGCCTTGGCCCGGCTCACCGACCTGCTGGAGAAAAACGCCCGTCGACATCCAATCACGATAGCCTTGGCTGCCCGGAGGAAGCTGGTCGAGCGGGTCGGTGAACCCTTTCGACTGACGTTTACGCACGAAGCGGACTCGTTCGATACGTGGCGCTGGCGTGGTCGGCCGGTACTGGTCGTCGTGTGGGCGGCGTTTCACGGCCCGGCCCGGGATACGGCGGCGGCGCTGAGGACGTTTCAGGAGCAGCACCCCGATACGCTTGTGTTGGGCATCGCGATTGACGCCGACCCCCGGCAAACGGCGCGCGCGGCGACCGAGCTGGAACTCCCGTGGAAACAGTACAACGACGGGCTGGGCTACGGTCACGCCTTTCTGCGCACATGGGGCATCCGGACGATTCCGTTCGTCATCGGCATCGACCGCGCCGGCCGGCTGGTTGGCACTGCGGACGATCCCGCCGGCGCGCTACGACTCGCCACACGTTGCCTTGCCGGTGCCCGACCCGCGGACGCTCCGCCGACCACCCGACCGTCGTAGCCCCCTCGACCCGTTCGTGGACGGAGGCTGGTTCGACACGGCTGCATGGGATCGCCTATACTGTGCGGCAGGATGAGACGAATGGGCGTCTGACCTCCAGGGCGTTAATCGGAGTGACTCCATCGTGAAACCGCAGGTAGTTTCGGGGGCCGTCATCGCTATCGCATTGTTGGCCGGAGTGTGGTTTGTGCCGCGAGTGGCCGGACCAGGGACGGCCGGGCTCTCGGCCCATGCCAAGGCCCGCGAAGCGCTCGTCTCGCTGGAACGCTACGACGTAGGACTCGGTCGGGCAACGCTGCTCGGTGAGGACGAGGCGATCGCCGCTACGGATGCGGACCAGCTCGATACGTTGCTCGCGTTCCCGATCTTCGGCGCCGATGGCGAGCCGGTCTCGATCTCGGAGTATGTCGCGGCGCTCAATCAACAGATCCAGAAGACTGAGAAGCGAGTCAGGGCGGTCGACACGGATGCCGGGCTGGATGGGTCGCCGATCCCGCCGCTTCAGGCAGACGCGGCCCGGCTCAAGGGCACGGCGCAGCAATTTGCGACATTCTCTCGGGACAACGCCGACCGGCTCGATGCGGCCGCCGCTCTGGCGCGGGATGCCGGCACGAACAATGTGGGCACCGGGCACGCCGCAGGCATCATCGACTATGTTCGCGCCGCCGAGTCGCTTGCCGAGGCGTCCGAGTTGCGAACACAGATGCAGGAGATCCAATCGCAGCTCCTGCAATCGGCTGTCGACTGGAAGAACCAGCAGAACCGGCTCGATCAGGCGCGCGGCTACGATAGCGCCGGCGTCACGGCTGACATTGAAGAACGCCGGACTGAAAAGCAAGCGATGCTCGCGGAGACCAATCAGGAAATCGAATCGCTGGAGGCGGTGATCCGCGAGCGCGAGGCGGGTCTTGCCAATCTCGCGACCGCACTGGCCGGGGCCAAGTCGGCGCTGGTCCAACTCGAGGAACGCGGTTTTCAGCCGGGCAACGACTCGAGTTTCTCGACGTACCAGCGGGAGTATCGCGAGATCGCTGCGCGCTTGAAGGAGCTGCATCATCAGGAGCACGCGCTGCGCGAAGGCTATCGACTGGGCGACAATCGTGGTACCGAGGACGCGTCCGCGGTCACGGTGGATGGGAATGTGCTGATCCCCGGCCTGGACGAGGTCCGAGAGCGGCTACAGGCTGCTCAGGCTCGGTCAGCCGCGTTGACTGGTTATCTCGATAGCGATCGGAGCGCCCTCGAGACCGTGCGCGAGACGGATGACCGCAATCAGGCAGTGATGGATGAGATTCGCAAGCGGATCGCCGCGCTCGAGCAGGCCCAGGATGGGCTCACGAGCCGGCTCGGCGAACTGGCCGAAGCCGCGTTCAAGGTCGAAGATCGAGCTATCAATGCGGCAACGAAGGCATCGAACGCCTACCAGCAGGCGGCAAGTGCGGCGCAGCGGTGGCGCTCGCGGGCGTCGCAGATGCGATCGCAGTTCGATTCGGCGGGCAAGAACGACCGGCTGAAACGAATTGCCAACGAACCGTACTTCGAAGCGTACGCAGTGGCTTCACAGGCAGCGGCTCAAGTGTTGCTTGGCCGTGTGCACCTGCTGCGCGTCGAGGCGATCGAGTCACTGTTGGGAGTGACGGACGTGCTTTCCGGCATTCGCACGGACTTCCAGTTCGAGCGGACTCCTTTCGCGGCAGCCCTCGACACCGCCCGCGAAGAGGGTCGCACGGCGCTGGATAGTGCCCGACAGCGTTTCGAGGAAGATCTCGTCAGCAAGCTGCCCGCGGCTGTGCAGTGGGTGCCGCAATCCTCCGCCGCGGGCGTGTACCAACTGCTCGCGCGGATCGATCAGGAGCAGGCGGGCGCGATGCGCTCGCGGGCAATCGAACTGATGAACACGGCGCTGACGGGGCGTGAAAAGAGCCCGCTGCTACGACCGCTGGTCGCCTTTCAGCAGCACTTCAGCGGCGTCGAGTCGGCCCCGGCCGCACCGGGAGCCGGTGAGCAGCCTTCGGGCGACGACCTGTTCGATGACGACAAAGACGACGACCTCTTTGGCGAGGGCGGCTAGCCCGCGGGCCGGAACCGCGCCGCAACGAGCGTCAGGTCATCCACTTCGCTTCCCATTCGCCGAAGCGTATCGAATCGCGCTGCAGCGTACTCCAGCGCCGCGGCGCCGCCGTCTGCCCGCAGGGTCTTAAACCATGGCGATTGTGCGGCTTGGGCATCGAGCGTGGCGGTTTCGGTCAACAAGGCGGTCGAGGCATTGTCTGCATCGCCGAGGGTTGCCGCCATTACCTCGCTGGTCGTTGCGCCATTCGTCGGGGCCGGTAGCGCGCCGTTGGTGAGCGCGATGTGATCCAACCCGTCGGTATAGAGCACCAACTCGTCGTCGGCCTCCAGGGACAACGTCGCCACTTCGTACGTCGCGTCGGGGACGACGCCTACCACCATGCCGTCCGTCCGGATTTGCTCGAGAGATCCGTTCGCGCGACGAATGATTGGGTAGGGTGCGCCGCCGCGAGCCAGCTGCACGGTCCCTTCGTTGACGTTGACGACGGCGTAGGTCGCCGCGACGAAGGGGCAGTCGGACAGTTCGGCCTCAAACAGCTCGGCGTTCAGACGCGTCAGCACATCGGCCGGCGACCAGTTCGGCGCAGCTCCGTTTTCCCGAACGCCACGCAAGGCGCGCTTGATGAAAACGGTCAGCAACGCTGCCGGCAAACCATGTCCAGTGGCGTCGACGACCGCGATACCGACATGCTCATCGTCGATGTGGGCAACGTCGAGAATATCTCCTGAGACGTAGTCCACCGAACGGGATACCGTCGAGAACCGCAAGGCACCGACGCCCGCCAGCGGCTCCGTCATCAGCTCGCGTTGGACCTGCTGGGCGATCCGCATCTGGTTCTGGTAGCGCCGCATGACTTCGGCCTTCTCGCGGCCGCGATCGACGGCACCGCGATGCAACGTTCGCAACGAACTGCGCATCTCGAACATCGTCTGCAGCCGGACCGCCAGGTCTGCGTCGTCCAGATCGCACGCGAACGAGACGGGAACGCTGGGCGGATGACTGACCTTGGTCACGCATTCGCCTTCGGGCTTCAGCACGAGCGTGGCGCGGGGATCCTCCGCGATGCGGTCGAACAAGACCCGCAACGCGTGGCTCTGCTTGCGCGCATCGCGCGGAACGACGATGACGATCGCGTCGGCAGCGGCATGATCCTCGGCCTGCAGCGCCCGCTTGAGCGGCCAGTACGATGCCTGCGCCCCCACACGTTGGACAGCCCTGGTCAGGGCCTCCGGTGCGTCCTGGCCGGCGAGAATGATCTGCAGACGCTTGGTCGCCATCCAATGATCCTCCTGCGGAATCCGGTGCTTCGTTATCAGAAGGATCGGCCATCACCCGAGACGACTTCCGTAAGGCCCGCGATTGGCCCTCCGTCGACGGCCGACATCACCGCCCGAAGATCGTCGCCGATAACCCATCGTTGGACACCGCACGCCATTAGGCCACGATGCGCCAGGGCCTATCGATCCCGGCGAGCCCGTGTCGAATGCGAATCGACGACGCCGGTCGACGTCCACGTCATTCGAGAAATTCCCCGGCACCGCACCCAAAGACGCGACACGCCGTCTATACAGAATCAGGAGCTGACGGGTCGGTTTTGCGCGATCGCGCCTGTGTGATCAAGTCGGCGAGTACAGCGGGGTCAGGCGCAGTGCCAACGTCTCCGACCTGAACGACGACCGCACGCTCCCGCTCGACCCGGCTCAGAAGGTGGAACAGCAACCATGTCTGCTCCATCCGCACCTCGTCGGCAACACGAGCGCTCGGGCGACTCCAAACGTCTGCGAGCCACTCCAGCACCCCCGTCGGCGTTTTTTTCTCCGCCAGGATGTCTCCCGCCTCCAGCACCCCCCGATCGAACCAGAACGGCTTCCAGGCCTTGCGACGCGTCACCGGCAGGATCACGAGCCACCGCATCGATTCATCCTGCACCAGCTCGGCGTACTTGGCCCGCCATTGCCGCGCCGTCTCGAGTTGCCGTTTCAGCAGTCCCGCCCGCTCGAACGCCATTTCCGACGAAGCCTGCTTCATACGGGTCTCGATGCCCGCGATCCACGCGTCGGCGGATCGATTCGGCCCGTCCTGGAAACCGGCCCCGCCCGCGAATTGCCAAGCCCAACCGGTGCGATCACGGTACGAGGAGAGCGGCACGCTCCCATCACACGGCGCGTCGCAGCGGCCCATCTCGGCATAGCTGCACCGCTGCCCGTTCGGCGTCTTACGAACCTGCTCCGGATAACGACACAGATCAAACAGGTCCCACAGGTCCTCGAGTGCCGCCCGACTCGTGGCGCGCGTCGGAAACGGCCCCAAGAACTGTCCGTGCAAACGCCAAATCCGCTCCGTGACGCGAATCTCGGGGATCGACGCGCTCGAATCGACATGGAGAAACCACGCCGGGCCAAAGCCGACCTGCTTGCGATAAACGTCCGGATAAAATAAACGAGCGAGACGGTAATAGCACCAGCGGGCTTCGAACGGGGAATGGACCTGGCACCAACGGATCCCGCGGGTGACGGCCCGCAGGTCGGCGCGCGCCGAGGCCTCCGGTCGTTCGAGCAATCGAGCGCTCACAGCCCGACGCAAGCTCTGCGTGCTGGCAAGCAGAATCGGCTGGTCTCGCTGGTCCACGAGCAGGTAGACCGCAGGATAGGCGCCGAGCCCATCCAGGTCGCTTTCCGTGACGGCAGCAGGCCAGGCCCGCGACTCCGGCAACGCCTCGTGAAGTGTCTCCGGATGCACCATGAGCGGGGTTCGGGATTAGATCGGCATGCCCGTAATCTGGGCCTCGAACACCATGGTACCGTCCACGAAGCCCTGAGTGACACTCTCGGTTCGACGCGCTGAGAGCTTGGTCGCCCGACCGACGATCAGGAGCCGACAAGGCGGAACGACCGCTCCGCGAAACTTGACGGCGTCCACGCCGGCAAAGCCGATGAAACGGCCGCCATAGCCGGCGCGGTGCGTCGCATAGCTGCTCAGCTGGGCAGCCGACTCGATCATCAGCACGCCGGGAAACAGCGGCCGATCCGGAATGTGCGCCCGGGTCCACCACGCATCGGGCTTGATGTCGTGGTATCCGGCAAAGATTCCGGAATCGTCGTCGAAGTACACGACACGGTCGAGCAGCAGGAATTCATATCGCTGCGGGTTGAACCGCATGATCTCTTCCTGGTCCGCGACGACATTGTCCAGATCGAGACCGGCCGGATCGAGAATCACCGGAGGCGGCATAGCGACCTTTCACGCCGGGCCGGCTGTTGACCGGCGCCGATCTTCAATTGGGTAGGATTCAGTCGAATCGTGTCACGAGCTTGGCTTGTCTTCGTCTCGAATGTTGAGGATGTTCTTGCGGATCTCCTGGGCCACATTCTTGATATCCTGCATCAGCTTCCGCACGCGCGTGCCGGCGGCTTTGTTGCCCCCTTCCGCCTTGCGAATATCCTCAGCGACCTCGTCGACCAACGCCCGCAAACGATCGTATTCCTGCATGACCCGCTCCTCAGGCAGAGATTGGGTTCGCAATTACCTGCGTTCTCGAAGCAATTGCGAAAGAAGATACCCGGTCCAACGCTGCCTGTCATATCGGAGTGCCGGCGACTTTTCAAGCCGTCGTGAAACGACGACTGACAAATCCGGGCGTTCACCTGTCCCTGCGACGCTGCCCGCGTATAGTAGACCCGAAATGCCCAATCCTGTCGACGAACGGATCTCGCGCCTGCGGGAGAGAATCGGCCACTTTCCAAAAACCCCCGGGGTGTACCTCATGAAGGACCGGGAGGGACGGGTGCTTTACATTGGAAAGGCCCGTGATCTGCGCGCTCGCGTCTCCAGCTACTTCCAGGACTCCGCCGACCTGCTCGGCAGCCGGGGCCCCGAAATCGCTCGAATGGCGACCCTCGTCCAGGACATCGACTTCCTCGACTGCGACACCGAGGTCGACGCCTTGCTGACCGAAAATCGGCTCATCAAGGACACCCAGCCTCCCTTCAACGAACGACTCAAAGACGATAAGTCTTTTCCATACCTGGAGATAACGACGCGCGAGGACTTCCCGGGGGTGTATGTCACGCGTCAGCCGCGCGCCAAGGGAACCAAGCTGTACGGCCCTTTTACGAGTGCTGGCGGGCTTCGTGACGCGGTCCAGGCGCTACAGAAGGTGTTCAAGTTCCGGACGTGCGAGCTCGAAATCCTGGCGGATGATCCCAAGCGACGATACTTCCGGCCTTGTTTGCTGCACGCGATCAATCAGTGCACGGCGCCGTGTGCGGACCTGATTTCGCCGGAGGCGTACGCGGAGGATATCAAGCGACTACGCCGATTTCTGGGCTCGAAACGAAGCACGCTTCGGCGTCAATTGCACGCCGAGATGGAAGCCGCCGCGGCCGAGATGCGGTTCGAGGAGGCGGCTGTGCTGCGTGATCGGATCAAGGCAATCGAATCGCTCTCACTCTCCGGCGACGTCGATGAGGACGTCCAGCCGGAAGTGTTCTATATCGACCCGAGCGTGGGATTGGAAAAGCTGGGCAACGTGCTCGGGCTCGAACGCACGCCGAGGATTATCGAGGGGATCGATATTGCGACGTTGCAAGGCGAGGACTCGGTAGGGTCGCTGGTCTGCTTCATCGACGGTCGTCCGTTCAAGAGCGGCTACAAGCGGTTCAAGATCAAGACCGTCGAGGGAATCGATGACTATGCCATGATCCGCGAGGTAGTCGCACGGCGGTATCGCTACGCCGCGAATGAGGAGGAGCTGTTCCCGGACGTCGTGTTGATCGATGGCGGGCTTGGCCAACTACACGCGGCGCTGGAGGCGTTCGAACGGCTGTATGAGGCGATCGAATTGGAGCGCGGCCACGCTGCGCGGCCCCCGATGGTCGCGTCGCTCGCCAAGCGCGAGGAGCTGGTATACGTGCAGGCCCGGCGCGAACCGCTCCGGCTTGCTCGGAATCATGAAGCGCTTCGGCTATTACAGCAGGTGCGCGATGAGGCGCACCGCTTTGGACAGCACTACCACCATATCCTTCGTCGCAAACGTACGTTCGAGGAGGACGTGCGGAGTGGCAAACGGCCGCCGCGAGCCAAGGGCAAGCGGGAGAACGGGCGGAAGAAACGGAAGACAGGCGACTAGGCGCGGATTCAGCGCGTAGCGCCGTCCGCAGGGCTGCGCCCGGGGGCGCGTTTCGTGGAAAACGCGCTGATGGGGATGTGCGGTTTCGAGCTAGCTTAGGGGGCGGCGAACGCGAATAGTCCGCCGAATAGCGTGGCCAGTACCGCGGCGAAGAATGCCCAAAACATCTCGACCTCCTGCGATTTCCACTACGACAACAGACAAGCGGACCCATGGCCCGCATCTTGACTCTGTTCTCATCGACCGGGCGCTGTCCGGTTCTTCAGTCAGGCCCGACTGCGGGGCCCGGACATTCTTCAAGCTCAGATTGTGTCGAAAATGGACGATCCGGGGCGGGAATTCGCCAAATTCGCTACCCGCGTGGATGGCCGTTGTACAATCGAATGTCCACAAACAGCGGAGGATTGGCCATGCGGCGGACCTTGGTGGCGATAGTTGGGTGCTGGATCGTGATCGCGAGCCCGCTCTGGGCAGCCGACCCGGATGCGAAGCCGCTTGTGGTGTACCGCAACGGGGCCTGGTGGCCGGTCCTGGAGGTCGCCGAGGCCGCATCGCGGGGCGGACTCGCTCCCGTCCAATCCGCGTACGAGAAGTACGTCGGCCGGCCCCGGCCGCTGACGGCCACGCCAGCCCAATCCACTGCCGGGCAAGCGAAACACCGTTCGGAGCGCTCGATCGCCGAGGAGATCCTGACGGCGCAACCGTCGACGCGGCGGTCCTTCCGGCTTGGCGATTACACCGTCTCTTACCCGCAGCCGACGGCTGCAGGACAGCCGGCGCAAGTGTCCGACGACGCTGAAGAGGAGCCCCCATACGACCCATCGCTGCCTCTGGGCCGACTGGCGATTCCACCGCAACATCCGGCTCCATTCGGTCCTGGCTATGGGTACGGTCCGGGTGTCGCGCCTGGATTCGCGCCAGGCTACGGCCCCGGCTTCGGCCAGGGCGCTCCGTTCGGGTCCTCGCCTGGTCAGGATTACATCGCCGTACGGGAGTACGAAATCGACGTAGCACAACGCTTCTTCAACGTGAATGAGATGGAACTCCGACGAGAACGGCTGCTGTCGGCGAATGAGAAGGCGCAGCGCTCCGGCCTCGAGCAGTTTCGACGTGGCGACTACGCGGCGTCGGTCGTGGCGTTCACGCTTGCGAGCGAGCTGAATCACGGCGACCCCGCCAGCCGCGTGCATCTGGCGCAGGCCCGCCTGGCACTCGGCCATTACGACGCGGCAGCGCGCGCCATCCGCCGTGCACTGGAGCTGCAACCGAAGCTGATCTTTGTTCCGCTACGGCTCGAACGGCACTACGCCAACAGCCGAGACTTCACGCGGCACGTACAGGCGCTTGAAGAGTACGTTGGGGCCAAACCGTCCGGCGACCTTCAGTTTTTGCTCGGGTTCTTCCAGTTCCAGCGCGGGGAGTTCGACGACGCCCATAAGGCGTTTCGGGCGGCACTGCGCTACGACCCGAGCGACGAGCACTGCAAGCAGTTTCTCGACATCACGATGCCCGCCAGCGGCGGAAAATAGTCCGCGGACCGGCACGCTTTTCCGATCTCGGAAGGCGGAAAGTAGCGCTGCGTGAACGCGTCGCGCAACGCACGCGACGTCGGCTGACTGAACCACCGTCTTCCACGCTTTCTAACGAAAAAAGGTAGTTTCTGGTCCCGGTGCGCTTGCTTTTCTGCCAAACCGCCTCGCTATAATTCCAGCAGGGTGACCAAACGAAAGCACTTCTTCGGTCGGGCACTCGGTCCCACCGCCGCCTGAATGAAGAAGCTGGCGGGTGCGCAATGCGGCCCATTGTTCACGCACCCAGGCGGTGGACGTGAGGGGAGCATCTCGTGGGACCGCAGGGAGGGAAGAAGCTGGTTTCTGCGGCCTCGCGGACAAACTGGCGGGCGCGGGAACCGTTTCTAATCTTTGTTTTCTTTTGGCTTGTGTATGCGGCGACGTCCAGCGGCGACCTTACTGCCGATACCAATATGCGCTGGAAGATCGCGACATACTGGCTTGATCACGCCACTCTCGCGACGGATGCTGATCTTGTCGATTACCACGCGATTGGTCGGTGCGGGCGCGCCTACCCGATTTGGGCGCCAGCACAGTCGCTGCTTCTGCTTCCGTTTGTCGGGAGCGGTCGGCTGCTCGCGACGCTGCCGCTTCCCTTGCCCGGAACGGCCACAATGTACGGCCAGTTCCTCGCATCGGTGATGCTCTTTCCCGCCGTGGGCGCGGCTGGCCTCGTAGCGCTGTATGCAATAGCGATCGACGCGGCCCAGTCACAGAGAGCGGCACGACGCATCGTGCTATTGGCCGGCCTGGCCACAATGCACTGGCATCACACGATTAGTGGCGCCGACGAATCGCAGGTGGCGCTCGGCCTGCTCGTCGGCGTTTGGGCGGCTCAGCGCGCCTGGCTGCGCCACGATACGCGCTATCGCTGGCTCGCGGGTGTTGCACTGGGTGCGGCGATCGCAGTTCGATATTCGGCCGCACTCCCGGCCGGCGCCATTCTGATCAGTGCGGTCTGCTTCGATTGGCGCCGGTGCGCTCCTGACAAACGGGCGCGGGCTGCGCGCCGCTGGGGCGTTGCTCTGCTCACCGGGTTCGTCCCCCTCGCAGCGCTGCTGGCGGGGTACAACTATGCGCGCTTCGGGAGCATCGCGGAGACGGGATACGCACAGGTATATGCAGAGCGCCTCGGCGGGCTAAGCCTGTTTCAGACACCGCTCGCTTATGGCCTCGTCAGCATGCTGTTGAGCCCAGGAAAAGGCCTGCTCGTCTTCAATCCGATCTTGCTCGCAGCGATCCCCGTCGTCACGAGGCTCTTTCGCGAGCATGCCGCGTTGGCGACGACTGTGCTCCTCGCATCCGGTGCTGCACTGCTGCTGCACGCGCGCTTTACAGTGTGGGCCGGCGACCTGACGTGGGGTGTGCGTTACCTTGCGTCGTGCGTAGCGATGCTTTCGCTCGGGCTGCTGCCGCTGCTCGAGCGGGATCGTATTGCCCGCTGGGTAATCGGACTGGCGCTGCTGAGTGCGACAATTCAGATCGCGTCGGTAGTGTACAGCTATGCGCTCGAGTTCTTCCAGGACCGTCGCCACGGACTGGTGCCCGACGCGTACGTCTGGCGACCCGCAGAATCGCAGCTCGTCTGCCGGTTCCACAACATCGCGATGCACGCGCTGGGTCGACCTGAGATCCGCACCACCGCGCCCGCCATCCCGAACGCGGAACTGCACCAGACGCCGGTACCGCTCGAGTCGGTCCGCCTCCTGCACCAGGTCCATTTCTTCCCGTTCAAGGCGTACTATACCACCCGCAATGTGCTGCTCGGGCGTGTACTTCTTGTCGGCTGGTGCGGGCTGTTGATGGGGGCGGCCTGGCTGGCGTGTGCCTGGTGGCGCCTGGCCGGACGGCTAGAGGCGTCCCGGGCCCGATGAGGGCCGGCTCCGTTTTTCGACAGGTTGCCGCGGTTCCCAGCGTCCACTACAAACCAGGAACGGCGTTTTCTTAACCGGTCATATTTCGGAGCCACGAGATGAATCAGAAGCGGAGTCTGCCTGCATCATGCGTTGCCCTGGCGGCATTATTGCTGGTCGGCAGCGGTGCGGAAGCAGTTCGGGCCGACGTCAAGCCGAGCGCGGGAATGATGCGCCAGCCGGACGTGAGCCGCACGCACATTGTCTTTTCCTACGCCAATGACCTTTGGGTCGTGCCGCGCACCGGCGGCGTCGCCGTCCCGCTCGCAAGCCCGGACGGAATCGAGCAGTTCCCGCGATTCAGCCCGGACGGGCAACAGATCGCGTTCGTGGGCAACTACGACGGCAACAGCGACCTCTACGTCGTTCCGTTCGGCGGCGGCGTACCGACGCGCGTCACCTACCATGGCGCGAACGAGACGCTGTGCGACTGGTCCGCAGACAACCGACTGGTCTTTTTCACGAATGCCTATGCCCCGCTACGACGGCTGGTGCAGCTGTTCACGATCGCGCCGACCGGGGGACTCGCCGCCAAGCTCCCTGTCCCGTACGGGGCGAATGCAGCGATCAGCGCCGACGGCGAATGGCTCGCATACACACCCAACACCCGCGACAACCGGACCTGGAAGCGCTATCGCGGCGGAATGGCGACCGATATCTGGCTCTTCAACCTCAAGACCAGCGCCTCCCGCAAGATCACGGACTGGGAAGGCACCGATACCCAGCCGATGTGGCACAACGGCAAGCTGTATTACCTGTCCGACGCCGGCGATGAGCATCGCCTGAACGTCTGGACGGTCGAGCGCGACGGGAGCAACCGCCGACAGGTGACGCGGTTTGCCGACTATGACGTCAAATGGCCGGCGATCGGGCCGGCTTCCGACGGCAGCGGCGAGATCGTGCTCGAGAACGCGGGCAAGCTCTACCGGCTCACGCTCAAGGACGAAGAGCTGCACGAGGTTTCGATCACGATCCCCGGCGATCGACCTACCGTTCGCCCGCAGACGATCGATGTTCGACGGAGCATGCGCGCATTCGACATCTCGGCCACCGGCAAGCGAGTGGTCGCCGAGGCGCGCGGCGACATCTGGACACTCCCTGCAGTGAACGGCACGCCGCGCAATCTGACGCGAACGGATGGCGTCGCGGAGCGCGACCCCGCCTGGAGCCCCGACGGACGCTGGATCGCGTACTTCTCGGACGAGACCGGCGAGTACGAACTCTACGTTATGCAGTCCGACGGCAAGGATACCCCCCGCAAACTGACCAAGAACAGCAAGACCTACTACTTCATGAACGGCTGGTCGCCGGACTCGAAGTACGTCTCCTATGCTGACAAGGCGGGCAACCTCTACATCTGCTCGCTCGACGATGGCAAGGTCCGGCTGGTCGATCGCAACCCATGGGGCAACCCGGTACCCATGAGCTGGTCACACGACTCGCGCTGGCTGGCGTACGCGATCGGCGGCGATAACGTCCAGGGTGCCGTCTGGCTCTATCACCTGCCGACGAGCGAAAAGCACCAGGTCACCGCGGGGATGTTCGACGACGGCCTGCCGACGTTCGATCGTAAGGGTGACTTCCTCTACTTCACGAGCCGCCGCGCGTGGCGCGCGCCGCGGTACGAAGACGTCGGCACGACATTCGTCTACGCCGATACGCAAGTGTTGCTGGCCGTACCGTTACGGGATGACGTCAAGTCTCCGTGGCTCCCGAAGAGCGACGAAGAATCCTGGGAAGACGAGGCGGACGACGAGTCGGACGAAAGTACGGATGCGGACAAGCAGGACGCGGACGACGGGAAAGACGCCGAAGGTGATGACGAGGCGGATGACGATGAAGATGAGAGCGATGAGGACGAGGTAACGCCGCTCGAGATCGCGCTCGACGGGTTCGAACGCCGGGCGATCCCGCTACCGGTAGATAACGGCTCGTTCGGTGGGATCACCGTTACCCACGATGGCAAGCTAATCTACTTCCGCGGCTCGCGCCTCGATCGGTCGAAACGCACGATTCAGTACTTCGACCCGGAGGATGAGGAGAAGAAGGAGAAGACGGTTCTTGACGGGTCCGGGTTCTTCGTGCTCTCCGGCGATGGCAAGAAGCTGCTCGTAGGTAAGGACGGCAAGTACGCGATCGTCGACGCCAAGCCCGATCAGAAGCTCAAGAAGACCATCCCGACCGACGGCATGCAGACCACGGTGGATCCGCGCAAGGAGTGGGCGCAGATGCTCCGCGAGACCTGGCGACTGCAACGTGACCTGTTCTACGACCCCAACATGCACGGCGTAGACTGGTCCGCGATGTACGATCACTACGCACGTCTGCTCGATGACTGCTACAGCAAGGACGATCTCTCGGTTCTGATCGGAGAACTGATCTCCGAGATCAATGTCGGGCACGCATACTACCGGACGGGACCATCCGAATCGGGCCCGCGGATGTCGGTGGGAACGCTGGGCTGCGACTTTGCGTTCGACAATGGTGCCTACCGGATCGCGACGATCCACGAAGGGGCCCCCTGGGACTCCGACGCGCGCGGACCGTTGAGCCAGCCGGGAATCGACGTGCACGAAGGCGACTACCTGCTCGCAGTCAACGGCCGGCCGGTCGACCCGCAGCTCTCGCCCTATGCGGCCTTGCAGGGTCTGGCGGGCAAGGTCGTGACGCTGACGGTCAGCGAACGCAGCGAGCACGATGACGACGCGCGTGACGTCGTCATCCGGCTGCTGTCGAACGACACGAACCTGCGCTATCGCGGCTGGATCGAGGCGAAGCGCGCTTACGTCGCAGAAAAGACCAACGGCCGGGTCGGGTACATCTACGTGCCCGACACGACGCAGAACGGCCAGAACAACCTGTTCCGCCAGTTCTACGGACAACGCGACAAGCAGGCGCTGATCATCGACGAGCGTTGGAACGGCGGCGGCCAGATCCCGACGCGGTTCGTCGAGTTGTTGAATCGACCGGTGACAAACTACTGGGCACGACGCGACGGCCACGACTGGGTCTGGCCACCGGACGCCCATCGGGGTCCCAAGTGCATGCTGATCAACGGCCTTTCGGGATCGGGCGGCGATGCCTTCCCCTACTACTTCCGGCAAGCCGGGCTGGGCAAGTTAGTCGGCATGCGCACGTGGGGCGGTCTGGTCGGTATTACCGGCAATCCGCCGCTGCTGGACGGAACGGGGATCACCGTGCCGGCCTTCGCCTTCTACGAGAACGACGGGACCTGGGGCGTCGAAGGTCACGGCGTCGATCCGGACATCGAGGTGCTCGATGATCCAGCGAAGATGGTCGACGGCGGCGACCCGCAACTCGATGCCGCCATCCAGCTGATGCTCGACGAGCTGCGCGACAAGCCCTACCAGGCGCCTCAACGGCCGCGCTACCCCGATCGCAAGGGCATGAAGATCCCGCAACGCGACTATTGATCGCGCACCCATCCGTGTACGCCAGCAGTCCCCACCTCGGCGGGGTGGGGACGCGGCGCCGGTAGGACAGCGCAGCCTGCTTACTACATCCATTTCCGACCAAACAGGGATTTTTCTTAACATCACGTCCCGCATGCGGTAGGCTCGTTTGCGCGCACCGGGACGCGCCAGTTGAGCAAGACACTTCCGGTTCGGCGTTGCCGAGCCTCCTGTACCTGACGAGGAAAGAGGATTTCATGGATCTCAAAGGCAAAGTGGCGTTGGTGACAGGCGGCTCACGCGGGATCGGGCGCGCGACCTGTCTGGCCCTGGCGGAAGAGCATTGCAGCGTCGGGGTCAACTACAACGCCAACGAGGCCGCGGCCGAGGAAGTCGTGGAGCAGTTGAAGAAACTCGGTGTCGACGCGCAAGCGTTTCGAGCCGACGTTTCCGATCGCGCACAGGCCAAGGCACTGATTGCCGCCATGATGGAGAGATTCGGGCGTATCGATGTGCTGGTGAACAACGCCGGCATCACGCGCGACAAGTCGTTTCTGAAGATGACACCGGAGCAATGGAGCGAGGTGCTGCTGGTCAACCTGAACGGGCCGTTCAACATCACGAGCGCGTTGCTGCCCCAGATGGTGGAACGCCAGTGGGGGCGGATCATCAACATCACGTCGATCGTCGCGCAGATGGGCAACTTCGGGCAGGCGAACTACGCAGTCGCAAAGGGCGGGTTGATTGCGTTCACCAAGACGCTGGCGCGTGAGGTCGCCCGGCGCGGGGTCACGGTCAACGCCGTCGCACCGGGGTTCATCGAAACCGACATGACATCGGATGTCCCCGATGAAGTACTGGATGTCGTCTGCAAGCTGACGCCGATGGCACGTCTCGGAAAACCGGAAGAGGTGGCGCGCGCCGTGCGTTTCCTCGCGGCTCCGCAGGCATCGTTCATCACCGGCCAAGTGATCAACATCAACGGCGGAATGTATATGTAACTACCCCTGCTCGTCGAACTGCGCTTCCCAGAACGCGTCCGCGAAGGAACGCGGAAAGCTCGACTGCCCCGAAGGGACCACGGGGATACGGACGCCCAATTCCGGGTTGCGCACGCACTCCGTCAGGAACGCGTTGGTTTCGTCGATCATCCGTCGACGGAGCTCTTCGTAGCTCTCGGCACCTTGTAGCCAGCGAAAACCGCCGCGCAACATCGTCCTTTCCGAAATCCGGGAAATGTGAGTACGAACCGAGACTCTTCTATTTATAGCAGGTTCGATGGTAATCGGCGCCGAAAAAGCGCTCCGGATTCCGGCCCCACCCAGGCAACACGATCAACCGTCGCAGACCGCCGACCGCACTCAATGCGGGCTGGAAGCACTCGCTGCAATCGTCATCTGCCGCAGCGACCACAGGACGCCGACAACACCGACGGATACCAACTCGAGCGGCAGCGCCCGGACGGGCCCCCACGCCGGAAACGTGTTGAGCAACTCGTAGTCTGACGGGATCCGTAGTCCCGGAAACACCGCGGCGACCAGGACTGCGACAAGTCCCGCCACGAACAGGCCGCCGACCAACCAGATCGGATGGTCAACCCGCGACACACGAACCGCAGCCCAGGCACCGACGCCCGCCGCCACCGCGACTGCGAAGTACACCTGCCCTTTCAACGTCTGCCCCAACGGCGGCCCGGTTAACACGGCCATCAACACAAGAAAGACCGCCGCCGTGGTGCCCATCGCCAACAGGCCTGCTGACCGATCGGCCCGCGCGTCTCGCATTCTGGAGATGTACTGTCGGAATTCGGTGAGATTACCAGTGGCTGCCAGACCGGCGACGATGCATCCCAACGTTGCGGGGATGATGAGCAGGAAGTCGGCCAATAGCGGCCAGTACGGCGCCGCCCGCGGCGCCCCGACCTGCTCGTTGATATTAACGAGCCAGTGGTCCAGGGTGCCGAGCGGAAACATCCAGATCGCAAGTGCCGCGTACACGATCATCAGCGGCTGCCATGGTTGCTGTTGTGGCGTCGTCAGCCCGATGACGTACGTCAGCAGAATCAGCGTCGCGAGCAGAATGAGTGCACCGAAGACCGGAGCCCCGGCGAACACCGGCGGCGGCGCAAAACCCGAGAAAACGAAGCCCGAGCCGACCACGCCGATCACCAGCCAGGCCAGCAACAGCGCCAGGGTCACCCGCACCCGGGCCGCCCAGATCGACTCGGTCGTTGTAGCTGCATTCATGTGCGCAACCTATCATGGCCCGGCGCCTCGGGTCAACCGTGTCGGGACAGGGGTGGATTCGGGATGCGTGCAAGCCGTACAATATTTGACACCCCTACCCCCCGGGGTAGAATCCCCGCTACCCTGCGACGCTTGGGCGAGCGGTGTAGCTTACCGAAACGACCGACAAGAGCCACTTAGAAACAACTTTTGGAGGTGGTTGTGCGAAGTACCGCCTGGACCGGGACCGGACGACGGGTCGCGATCGCAATTTTCCTGGCGGGCACGGCCGCGCACGCGACCGCGCAGGATTTTCTCAGCGGCAAGGCCGAAACGCAGTGGGAACACTGGCGCACGGCGCTGCAGGCCATCCTCGACCGCGACAGCGAGGCTGCCGAAACGGCTTTCGGCGAGTTGCTGACGGCGGGTACCTCGCCGCTGCGGACCGCGCTGCTGGCCGAGCATGCCGTCCGACGCGGGCAGCTGGCCGGGGCCGTCCTGCTCTTCGAGCAGGATGCCGCCAATGGCGCCCTCGGCGATAACGGGCAGCAGATTGCCGACCTCCTGACCAACGGCCGCGAGCGGCTCAACGAGCTGGACGACGGGTTCTGGTTCGCATCGATCGGGCGTTTCGACGTCGCCAACGCCAACTTCGAGGCGCTGCTCGGTCACAGTCCTGATCCTGTAGCGGTCCTTGCCTTCGTTGATCGCGACAAGCGCCGGCGACACGTGCTCAGCAGTTTGGTCAGCCATCCGGTCATTGGACAGTCCATCCGGGGGATGATTCGTGTCGTCGAACGTGGCGAGTTGGCCCTGGCTGCCGACCCGCGTCGAATCCGCGAGAACATCGAACGGCTCGCCGGGCCGCCCCGCGTCTACAACGACGCGGTCGTGAACCTGCGCGCCTCGGGCGAGTTTGCGCCGCCGCTCATGATCCAGTATCTGCAAGATCCGCAAGAACGCGAACTTACGCGCGTCATCGTGCGGGCGCTGCCGCAGATCGACCGCCCGGCGCTCAACCCACTGGTCGTGGCGCTGCGGATGAAAGACGACACCACCAACCAGTACTTGATCGATGCAGTCGGCCAAATCGGCTATGCCCAGGCGGTGCCCTATCTCCTGGCGTTGCGTGAGGATCAGGAAACATCCAGCCAGGTACGATCCCGCGTGGATCAGGCACTGTCTGTCCTGGCCCAGAACGGCGTTTCAGTCAGCGCTTGGGGAGGGGCCGCGGACGCATTCTTCCGTTTGGCCGAAATGTACTATCGCAACGATGAATCGCTCATGGCCGATACCCGCAAGGACGTCGCCAACGTGTGGTACTGGCGCGACGGGATCCTGCAGAACATCGAGGTGCCGACGCCAATCTTCGATGAGGTCATGTGCATGCGGGCGTGCGAGGAATCGTTGCGGCACAATCCGGACAACAAGCCGGCGTTGGCCCTGTGGCTCGCGGCGAACCTTCGCAGGGAAGCCCAATTGCCGGCCGACACGGAAGATGCGACCCGCCCGGAGAACTTCGGCTCCGGCGTGTATTACGCGCAATCGGCGGGCCCTGAGTATTGCCTGGGCGCACTCGCACGGGCGGTGGAGCGGGTCGAGCCGGCGGTCGCGCTGGGCTGTATCGAAGCGCTGCGGAGTACGGCGGGAACCGAGAGCCTGCTGACCGATGCGAGCGGTACGCTGCCGTTGGCGGAGGCGCTCTCTTTCCCCGATCGACTGGTTCGGGTCCGTGCCGCGTTGACGCTCGCGAACGGCAACCCCAAGCAGGCATTTGCCAACAGTCAGAATTTGATGCCGGTCCTGGCCGAGGCGTTGCAGTTGTCCGGGGGCGCGCAGCGAGCGCTGGTCGTGGACCCCGACGATGAAAGCGCGAATCGCGTTGCCGACCGGCTTCGCGAGAACGGCTACGTGGTACAGATCAGCCCCAACCTAAATGAGGGCCTGCGTCAGGCGCGGGAGACGATGCCGACGCTCGACGCGATCGTACTCGGATCGGATATCCAATCGCCGAACGTCGCGGGCGCCGTGTCGCAGCTCCAGGGCGAGTTCCAGTTCGCGTCGATCCCCATCATCCTGCTCGCCAAAGAAGGGCAACAGGTGGACACGCGTCGACTGGCTGAATCGAGCGATCGGCTGGCGGCGGTGACGGTCGAAGACGGTCCCGGCGTGCTGCTGGATGAGATCAACCGGATCGCCGAGAGCATTGGCAAGGGAATGATCACGGCCGAGCTGGGTACAGACCTCGCGATCCAAGCCGCGCAGGTATTGCGCGAACTCGGCGATCGCGATAACCCGCTGTTCGATCGTTCGCGCGCCCGTGAAGCGCTCGTCGCGGCGCTCAAGACGGACGTGGCGGAACTGCGGATCATGGCGGCGGAGGCGCTGGCGTATGTCTGCTCCGCCGAAGCGCAGGAGCCGGTCGCGGCCGTCGCGTTCGATGACGCGGAGAACGAGACCATACGGATCGCGATGTTCGACGCACTCGCGATTGCGGGCAAGCATTGCAAGAACCAGTTGAGCGACGAGACGATCACAAAGTTGGTTTCGTTCGTGAAGGACCAGCCCGCTTCCGAGCTGCGCGAGGCGGCATCACGGGCGCTCGGTGCATTGAACCTGCCGTCCAATCCGGCGAGCGAGATCATCCGTAGCCGGTATCAGGGGTAGTCTTGATGAACATCGTCGCTCCACTGCTGTTGTTGTTCTCCGCGCAGTCCGCGATCGAAGAACCCGCCGGGCCGCGTCCGGCGGCGTTTCCGATTACCTGGGAGTTCCGGTTTGACTTCGTTTCGCCGCCCCGGCGCATCGATGTGATCCTGCCCGGCGACAGCGCGCCCACCACCTTCTGGTATTTGCTGTATACCGTGACGAACACGGACGCACGAACGCGCAAATGGTATCCCCGATTCCAGGTGGTAACGGACGACCTCCGGGTCGTCGAGATGGATGTCGGAATCAATCCCCTGGTCTTCAACGCAATCAAGCAGCTGCACACCCGCACGTTCCCGGACCTGATCCATCCGTCGAAAGCGATCGGAAACCTGCGGACCGGCGCTGACAACGCGATCGAGTCGGTCGCAATCTGGCGGGACGTCGACCTAAGTTCCAGCCGTTTCAAGATTTACGTCGGCGGATTGAGCGGGGAGACGATGCTGGTAACGAACCCGGCGTTCGATCCGGAGAAGCCGGAAACGAGAGAGATCGATCGCCAGGGCCGATCGGTCGCGGTCGAGGTGAATCCGAAGCGCTTCACCCTTCGCAAGACCCTGGAAATCCGCTACAATCATCCTGGTTCGGCCGCGGGCCGGGCCGCTTCGGAGCCCGTTCGCTACGTCACCCGGTGGGTGATGCGGTGAGTTTGTGCGTGTCGGCACGCCTGGGTGTTTTGACCTGAGATCGAACAGGGAACGGAATCATGGCTCATAAGAAGGGACAGGGTTCGTCGCGCAACGGGCGTGACAGCAACCCGCAATACCGCGGTGTCAAACTCTACGGCGGCCAGCATGCCAAGACCGGCTCGATCATCGTCCGGCAATGCGGTACGCCGTTCAAGCCCGGCCTGAACGTCGGTCGCGGAAAGGATGACACGCTCTTCGCACTCACCGAAGGAACCGTCGCTTTCAAAGGGCGCTTCGTCACGGTGGTTCCGCTCGAGAGCAACTGACGCGGAATCACGAATCGAAATCTGCAGGCGCGAAAAGGAAGGCGGTGCGCTGTCGGGCGCGCCGCCGTTTTGTTGGCGTGATGCGTTGATGCAAGCCATTGTTCATCGCGCGCAGTTGCAGCGATGAACGGTCAATCTATAATGGTCGATTCGACGGGGACGTAGCTCAGTTGGGAGAGCGTCGCGTTCGCAATGCGAAGGTCGTGGGTTCGAATCCCATCGTCTCCATTCCCCTTTCCGATAAACCGCCCCAGGGTCACGTTACCTGTCAGCCCCTGGGTTGCGTCAGTCGAACATCTCGGCGGCTTCGCCGGCCTCTTCGCGATCGCGGGTCTGACGGATCTGGGACCATTCGTCGGCGGTAACGAGTACCTCGCGCGCCTGGCTGCCCTTGTATTCGCCCACGATCCCCGCCTCGTACATCTGATCGATGAGCCGGGAGGCGCGACCGTATCCCACGGTGAGGCGGCGCTGCAGCAGGCTGACCGATCCGCGGCCGGTTTGAATGATGATGTCGACTGCCTGATCGAACAGTTCGTCACGATCGACGTCGGAAGAGGCGGACTTTGGTGCCCGCAGCAACTCGGGATGATACTCAGGCTCGCCTTGGGCGCGCGCCTGGCGCACAATGGCGCGCAGTTCATCGTCGTCGATGAACGTCCCCTGGGCACGCATCAGCTTGGACTGCCCCGGCGGCAGGAAGAGCATGTCGCCTTGGCCCATCAGCACCTCGCCGCCGTTCTGATCCAGCACGATTCGCGAGTCGAGCCGACTCGAAACGCGGAACGCGATCCGCGAGGGAAGGTTCGACTTGATCAACCCGGTCACGACGTTCGCTTGCGGGCGCTGCGTCGAAACGATCAGGTGAATCCCCACGGCACGACTCTTCTGCGCCAGGCGACAGAGATGGTACTCGACCTCCTTCGCAGCGGTCATCATCAGGTCCGCCAGTTCGTCGATCACAATCACGATGTATGGCAGGTTCACCGGAATGTGCGCCATCTCGCTCTCGTCCTCGATCGCGAGCCGCTCTTTGAGACCTTCGATGCCGAGGCGGTTGTAGGAACGGATGTCCTTGACGCCGGCCTCCGCCAGCAGGGCATAGCGTTCGTCCATCTTCGTGGCTGCCCAATCGAGAATGCCCTCCGCCTTGGACATCTCGGTAATGATCGGGCACATCAGGTGCGGGATGTCCTTGAACATCGCAAGTTCGACCACCTTGGGGTCGACCAGGATCAGCTTGACGTCGGCCGGCGAACGGGTCATCAGGATCGAGAGGATGATGCTCGATATACAGACGCTCTTGCCGGAGCCGGTCGTCCCGGCGATCAGCATATGCGGCATGCGCGTCATGTCGCTCACCAACGGAGCGCCGGAGGCGTCCTTGCCGAGGTAGAGCGGGATCGCCAGCGAATCGGCGCGCTTGCCGAAGCCCTGCATGATGTCCTTGAGTCGAACCTTCTCCTTGTCGATGTTCGGCACTTCGATCCCGACCGTGTTCCGACCCGGCAACGGCGCGACGACGCGCACTGCCGGCGCCTTGAGCGCCCGCGCCATGTCGTTTGTCAGCGAAGCGATCTGCGATACTTTGATGCCCGGCGCCAACTTCAACTCGAAAACGGTGATGACCGGTCCGGTTTCGATCGAGACCACCTGCACTTCGAGGCGGAACTCATTGAGTGTCTGTTCGAGCGTGAAGGCCTTCTCGCGACAGAGCATTTCAATCGCACGTTTGTCGACCGGCGGCGCCTCCTCCAACAGGTTCAACGGAGGTAGCGTGTAGTTCTCAAGCGTCGACTTGGGTCGCGGGTCCTCACGGCGCGCGGGTGCGGACGGCGTCTGCCGCGCCGCCGGCGTGGGACGACGGGCCGTGACCGGCACCTCCGGTTCCTCCTGCCACTCGACCTCCTCGTCCTCTTCATCGCCCTCTTCTTCGTCGGCCTCTTCTTCCGCCTCGTCGATGTCATCCTCGACGTCTTCGTCCTCCTCTTCCCACTCCTCGTCCGTGTCTTCGACATCGTCCGCTGCGTCGTCGACGTCTTCCTCGTACCGGTAATCTTCTGCGTCGTCGTCGTCCGCCGCGGCCTTGAGGTCGGCGAGGGCCAGGTCGAGCTGTCGTGCGGAGCGCGGTTTGGTCGGCCCTGTGGCGGCATCATCCGTCGCCGCGCTCGAACCGCCAGCCGTGCTGGCGGCTGCGGTCGCCAGACGACCGGAGACCGAGGCCACACCGTTGGCTACCATCGTCCCCGCGGCGGCAAACGCACCCGCGCCGGCCTGCGCCAATTGCCCGCCGTGGTCCCGCAATGCGATGCCTGATTTACGGCTCATCCAGCCCATCCAACGGGCCAGGCGAATGACGTATTCGTCGAAGGCCAGCAGCAGACCGATCAGTAACGCGCCCAGCAGCACCAGGCCGCCACCCCACAGTTGGAAGTGACTTGTCAGCAGCGCTCCGAGCCAGGTGCCAAGCACACCGCCGGGGCCGGCCAGCGTCAGCGTATCGCTCGGCGGCAGGAACATGCCCGACGCCGCACTGACCGTACTGGTTGCGAGCGCTGCGCCAAGGAACCGAATCCACAGGTCGCGCCACAGGGCCCCGCGCGAAAGAGCGATCATCCCGAGCGTGAGAACGCCCAGCGCGGCATAGGCACCATGGCCGAGGTGATAGAAGAGCCGGTACGCCAGAGCGGCGCCCACCGGTCCGCAGAGGTTATGCGTGTGAGCGGGCCGCGGCCAGACGACGGTCGCGGGTGCGTCCGCAACATCGAAACTTAGCAGTGCGACCCAGCCGAAGAGGCAACAGACAACGCCGATGGTGGCAACGCTGTACCGTATCGCCGCGCGGCGTGGCTCGGCTGGCGTGGTAGATTTCATCCGTGAAACGACCTCGCGACATCCTGTCCAGTAACCAATCATATTATGGTCGCCAAAAAACGTCGACGTCGCTACCCTAACTAGACAAAATCGGGTTCCTCGGCCCAAATGGGTCGTGACGCGGAAGAGTACGGCCGAGCGCGGTGCGGCTGCATCGACGCTGGCGCAGACGGCGTTCTCGAAAGGAATCGCTCGAACGGCGAAATGGGCAGCATGGCGCGGAAGAATCTCCTTTTTCGCTTGATTGCGGCAATTGGCGGCGCGGTCGTCGGCTGGATCGACGGCTTTGGTCGATTCTTCGTGTTCTCGGGGCACGCGATCCTGGCCGGACCGACTGAGATGTTGGCAGCCGGTGGCTGGCGGCGACTGATGCCCCAGGCCTATCTGGTCGGCGCTCGATCGGTGCCAGTCATCCTGGTCACTGGGGCGTTCGTCGGGATGGTTCTGGTCGTTCAGGGCTGGGAACAGTTCGACGCTTCAGGCTTGGCCGACCGACTCGGGGCGATCGTCAATATCTCGGTCGCCGCCGAACTCGGACCGGTCCTGGCCGGCGTGATGCTGGCAGGACGGGTCGGTGGCGCGCTGACCGCCGAGCTGGGCACGATGAACGTCACCGAACAGATCGTCGCGCTGCGCTCGATGGGCGCCGACCCGGTGCGATTCCTGGTCACCCCGCGATTCCTCGCGTGCCTGCTGCTTTCCCCGTTGTTGACGTGCTACGCCGACCTGATGGGCTCGTTGGGCGCCTGGGGAGTCTATGTGTTCGTCAAGGGCGGCGACCCTGAACCCTATTGGCGTTACACGGCGGAAGTCGTCGAGATGTGGGACCTCGGGACCGGCATCGTCAAGGCCTTCTTCTTCGGCGGCGCCATCGGACTGATCAGCTGCTACAAGGGGTTCCACTGTCGCGCGGGCGCCGAGGGTGTCGGGCAAGCTTGCACGGAGTCGTTCGTGGCCAGCTTCATCACGATCCTGGCGCTGGACTTCTGCCTCAATATCGTACTCAACACGTTGTACACGGTCTGGTACGGTTTCCGCTCGCTGATCATGTAGGAGCACGGTGGACGATCACCCGATCATCGAATTTCGACAGGTCAGCAAGCGCTTCGGACAGCAGCGCGTGCTCGAGGGGATCGATCTGAGCGTCGAACGCGGTCGCACGACGGTGATCATCGGTCGCTCGGGCACGGGCAAGAGTGTCACGCTGAAACATATCGTGGGGCTGCTTCGTCCGGACGAGGGCGAGGTCTACTTCGAAGGACAACGGGTGGACACGCTCAGCGAGCGGGAGCTGCGGCCGATTCGCCGACAGATCAGTTTCGTCTTTCAACTCAACGCCCTGTTCGACTCCATGAGCGTGGCGGAGAACGTCGCTTTTCCGACAGTACAGCACGCGCGCGGACGGCTCGACCGGCGCAAGCTCGACAAACTCGTCCAGGACTGCCTGGAATTGGTCGGATTGTCAGGGTTCGGCGAGAAGCGACCAGCTGATCTCTCCGGCGGTGAAAAGAAACGCGTCGCGCTGGCGCGCGCGATCGCGATTGATCCGCCGCCAAAGGTGATCCTCTATGATGAGCCGACCGCCGGCCTTGACCCGCAGCGCAGCGACGTCATCAATCGGCTGATTCGGAATCTGCAGAATGAGTTCAATGTGACGGGTCTGGTCGTCACGCATGATATGAAGAGTGCCGAGGCCGTCGGCGACCGGATCCTCATGTTATGGAACGGACGGTTCATCGCGGACGGCACGGTCGCCGAACTGCGCGCGGCGCGCGACGACCACGTTCGACGATTCGTGGAAGGCGTCGCGGAACCCGAGGATGTTCGCAACCTGACCTAGCCCCGCATCGATCAGCAATGCGCACCGGCATCCATGCGCTCGACACGCCAACCCACCTCCCTTTGTCATCTGATTGTCATCAGCCGCGTTGGTTGACTGCTCGTTCAATCCGTGCTCAACGAATTGCGGACAATTGCAGCGTCTGATCGACGACAACCGGACATGCTGGTCTACAATCACCTTAGTACGTTTGATACCCACCTGCTGGCGCGAACGGGATCATATCGATGATGGATGTCGAGTTGCTCAGTCGCCTGCAATTCGCGGGCACGATCATGTTCCATTATCTCTTTCCGCCGTTGACCATTGGTCTCGGTTTGATCATGGTGCTGCTCGAATTTCAATGGCTGCGCACGCGCGACATCGGCTGGAATCATGCTGCCCGGTTCTGGACGCGGATCTTTGCGTTGAATTTCGCGCTCGGCGTTGCGACCGGGATCGTGATGGAGTTCGAGTTCGGAACGAACTGGGCGGCGTACAGTCGGTTCGTCGGCGACGTGTTCGGCTCGGCGCTCGCTGCGGAGGGCATCTTCGCGTTCTTCCTCGAATCCGGGTTTCTCGCCGTGCTGGTCTTCGGGTGGGATCGGGTCGGCCCGAAGATGCACTTCTTCTCCAGTCTGATGGTCTGGCTAGGCGGGATGTTCAGTGCCGTCTGGATCGTCGTCGCCAATAGCTGGCAGCAAACGCCGGCCGGCTATCACGTCGTCGAGTACACGCTGAACGATCACATCGCATACCGCGCCGAGATCACCGACTTCTGGGCGATGGTCTTCAATCCATCGAGCGTCGATCGGCTGACCCACGTGCTGATCGGAGCGATGATCCTGGGAGCGTTCTTCGTGCTTTCGATCAGCGCCTTCTACCTGTTGCGCAACCGCCACGTCGATTTCGCGAAACGGTGCTTTCCGATAGCGCTCTGGGTGGCGGCCATCTTTAGCGTGCTCGCGCTCGTCAGTGGACACGACCAAGCCAAGACGGTCTCCAAGACGCAGCCCGCCAAGCTGGCCGCGTTCGAAGGACACTTCGAGACCGGGCCCGGCGATCTCTACCTGTTCGGCTGGCCCGATGCGAGCGCGAAGACCGTCCACGGTGCGGTCCGTGTCCCGGGAATGCTCAGTTGGCTGCTGTACAACGACACGCAGAAGCCAGTGACCGGACTCGATGCGATCCCCGCGGACCAACAACCGCCAGTCTGGCTCCCCTTCCAGATGTATCATTTGATGGTCGGGCTCGGAATGTTCTTCATCGTCCTGACGTTGGGGACACTGCCGTTGCTGTGGCGCGGCCGGGTCTACCGTCAGCGCTGGCTGCTGTGGATCTTCGTCTTCGCGGTCGTCGGACCGTTCATCGCCAACCAGGCGGGATGGATCGCCGCCGAGGTCGGCCGTCAGCCATGGATCGTCTATCCCAGCATCCAGGACGGCGTGGAAATGCGCGGGCTCCGTACCAGCGAAGGGCTCAGCGAATCGGTCCGTGCCAGCCAGGTGCTCTGGTCGATCATCCTGTTCGGCTCCGTCTACCTACTGCTGTTCATCATTTGGATCTACGTGCTCAACGAGAAGATTCAACACGGACCGACCGATCCCGAGCAACACCGCCAGACGCCGCCAACACCCGATGCGCCGCCGGAAGGATTGCTCGCGCTAGAGGCGGACCGACTCGCAGGCGGCGCTCACCTGCTCGATTCCGATTCACGGACAGAGGGAGCATGAGATGATCGAAACACTCGCCGTCATCTGGTTCGGTCTGCTCGGTATCCTGCTCATCGGCTACGTGGTGCTCGACGGCTTCGACCTCGGGGTCGGCATCCTGCACCCCTTCGCACCCGCAGACCGTGATCGACGAATCCTGATGAACGCTATCGGCCCCCTTTGGGACGGCAACGAAGTCTGGCTCGTGACCTTCGGCGGCGCGCTCTTCGCCGCCTTCCCCGTCGCGTATGCCACCGTCTTCAGTGCCTTCTACGAGCCCTTCATGCTGTTGCTGGTCGCGCTGATCTTTCGAGCCGTCAGCCTCGAGTTTCGCAGCAAGGTCAAAGCGGTCCGCTGGCGCCGCCTCTGGGATTTCGGCTTCTTCGGCGGCAGCTTCCTGGCAGCGTTTCTCCTGGGAGCGGCCGGCGGACGCACCATGCTCGGCATCCCGATGAACCAAACCCTGCACACGGCGCTGGACCTCTCCGACTGGCTGGCACCGCTGCCACTACTGGTCGGCGCGCTGACGGTAGCGCTCTTCGCGATGCACGGCGCCATCTTCCTCCTGCTCAAGACCGAAGCCGAGTTGCAAGCACGAATGCGAAAGTGGGCCTGGCGCTGCTACTTCGCGTTTCTCGCGCTTTATCTGCTCACCACCGCCTATGTCGCGCTGAACGTGCCCCGCGCGACCGCCAACTTTCAGCAACACCCCTGGTTCTGGATCGTCCCGGTCCTCAACCTGCTCGCGATCGCCAACATTCCACGCGCGCTGCGACACGGCTCACCCGGCTACGCCTTCTTCAGTTCCAGCGCAATCATCGTCGCGCTCGCGTTCCTGTTCGCGACCGCGATGTATCCCAACCTCGTCATCTCGGACATCGACCCGCGCTGGAACGTCACGATCTTCAATGGGTGTTCCTCCGAAAAGACGCTCAAGATCATGCTCGTGATCGCCGGCATCGGTATGCCGTTCGTGCTCTCGTACACCGCAGTCGTGTACTGGGTGTTCCGCGGCCGCGTAACGCTCGGAGAATCGAGCTACTAGCGGTCCGTGTGTCACGCCTTGGAGGTGGCACTGGCGGCTTGCCCGCCAGTGTTCGGAACGTGCGTTTGATCAGGTCGTTGGTGGATTCAGGGAATGCCGTACAAGCACCCTCTTAACACTGGTAGCAAGCTACCAGTGCCACCCGGACAAGCACCTCGCGAGTTCCGCCGGACCGAGACGTCAAGCGTTACTGGGTGGGGCGGGCGTCTCGCCCGCCAATGGACCGCTGCTCGCGGCTCGCATTGACCATCCCACGCGCACAGCGAGCCGCGAGCGCAAACGAGCGGTCTAGCGTGGCCACAGTCGGCTGGCCCGCCCACCGATGATCCGGTGCCGGAACCGCCCGTTGCCACCCGAACCGACACTAGCGTTCCGAGACCAGCTCGAACGACGCGCGCACACGCACCTTGATCCATACCCACATGGTGATGCCTCCAACAAGCGTCCTCGATACTGGTACAACCCCGCACACGTGCAACGATCTGCACGCTGCTCACTAGCATTGTTACGCTGGAATCAAGTCCCGGGTGCAGTCAGTCCGATTGATCCGCGTCCGGCACACAGGCGTGCAACGCGGCCTCCATAATCTGCCGCGCCCGATCGATGGTCACCCCCTCGCGATAGTCCACGGCCAACGGATGGTCGGTGGGCTCCAGCTCGAGAAACGGCCGCAGCCCGTCGGAGCGCGGGTGCACGCGTACCTTGAGATTCAGCGTGTCTGGATAGAACGGCAGCTGGTTGCAGAACCAGCCGAAAAAACTCTCGCCGTCAACGGGCGCTTCCCGCAGCGCGGCGAGGCGCCCGAAACTCTCCGCGCTCAGCGAAGACCAGACGCCCCACACGAACGGCTCGGCGTAGCCGTGAATCGGGATCTCGAGGCAGGCGCAGACGAAGTAATGCTGCCCCTCAATCACGCAGGTGTCCGTGGTCAGATGAGAGATCGTCCCGCGCTCGGCCTCCGGCACCGACTCCCAATAGATCGGCGCGTCGTAGCTGAAGCTCGGCGTACCCACATGCACCTCGTCGCATGTGCTGCAACGAAACGAAAAGCCCTCGTCTGACATGGTGCAATCCCCTTGCGAGTGCGCGCGATTGCAACGGCAGGAAAACCCGACCGTAATGCCGGACCTCCGGGTCCGGCGTCCAATGATCTCCAATTGCGAGCCGTCCGGCGTTCGGGTTGGACCGGGCGTCTCGCCCGCCAATGAACCGCTCGCTAGCGCTCGCGGCTCGCATTGACCATCCGACGCGCGCGGCGAGCCGCGAGCGCGAGCGAGCGGTCCTTCGCCGCACGCCAGCGTAGCGCCCGACCGCTCCGACGACGTCAACTACCGTTTACATCACGGCCAGCAGCTGTCGCGCAGTTCGGCGCATGGCGTCGAGGTCGAACTCCGCGTTCTCGTCCTCAAGTGCGGCTGATAAACCCGCATCCTTGATCAATTCGTACTCCGAAACCAAGTCGCAGATTATCCACCAGATCGGCTCAATCTGCTCGCGGGCCGCCGATTCCATGCCGACCACTCGAAGCAGGCAGCGCACCAGACGCCGCGCTTCGGCTGCGTCGTCGGCACAGCAGTTCCCCAGCACGAGCAGCGCGTCCGCCGAGCGTTTTGTGCCGGCACACGCCAGATCGGCAAGCGCTTCGATCTCGTCGATCGGGTCGGGTAATCCGGCCGGATCGTATGGTTGCAGCCACGGATCGATCTGCCGTTGCTCCGGTTCGACGAAATCCTGATAATCGTCGCCTTCTTCGTCGTCATCACCATCGGCGTCGGCGTCCCAAGAGCCCTCCTCGTCTTCGAGCGCGTCGAACAGACAGTCAAGCATGTGCACCAGCCCCCAGATTGCTGCGGTGGCGGCGTTGGACCCGGACTGGGGAAGATCCCATTTCCGTATCAGCCTGTCGTGACCGGCTGCATAGATGCTCGCCCGAAGCGCTAACAGCTCTTGCTTTTCACTCTGGCTCAACTTCCCGATCGCCGCTTCCACATCCCAGTGTCCGCGATGGCGCTCTGCATCCTCAGTCAGGTAGTGCAACTTCTCCGGTAGGCGGCTCCAATCCAACGGCACCTCGACCATGTACTTGCCCGGCCGTGCTACCGGCGTTACGTCGCGCTGAGATAACTGATCCAATAGCTGCAAGAGACCGTAGACTTCCATCTTGAACGGCGCATCGTCATCAATGGTGTCGAGCCATTGCACGATCCGGTAGCGGTCCGACCAGACTCGGTCGCTCACGCGCGAGAGCGGGTCGTCACCGGTTACGGTCGCCGCGTACACTTCGATCTGCCGGTCGATCTCGTCCCGGCAGCCAGACATGATCCGAACGGTGTAACGGATCGCCGGACTCTTCAGATAGGACAACGCCTCGGGGACCATAAACAACCGCTCTCCAGTGAACCGAAATCCATCCAAAGATGGATTGAACGCCGATCGCCGAGGCTGCACCATGAACCGAGACGATAAGCGGCCGTCAGTCGGCGGCTGCGCTTCCGAGCGCAAGTGCCACTGCCGTCCGGTTCGGAAGTCCGGTCGCAGAAAGAATATGGTGCACGTGATCCTTGACAGTCCCCAGCGAGATATGGAGACGGGCGGCGATTTGCTTGTTGCTCAATCCCTCGGCAATCAACCCCGCGACCTCGCACTGGCGAGGCGACAAGCGAGCACGAATTGCTGCGGATTCCGAACCGACCGAGCGCGTCCCGTCACCACCATTGTCCGACGGCAGCCGAAGAACCACCAACGGGTGGCCCAGATCGCGCGCGGCGCCGAAATCGATCGTCAGACCGACTCCGGCCTGGCCGGCTGTCGCGAGCGCCGCCAAGTCCGCCATCGGCAGCGCTCGGCCATCGCGCTCCTGTATGCGACCGATGAGCCGGCGCAAGACCTGCAACGTCTCCGCTGGCAACGACGGTACGGTCTCAGACATCCGATACTCCCGTCTAGTCTCCAAATCTCCGAATCGGCCCGATTCGGATGAACTCATTGTAACGAAAGGAACCTCACCAGCATGTCCGTAACTGCTCAACAACGCGACATCATCGAATCTCTGTTCAAGGCCATGCAAGCCGGCCCCTCCAGTGCCGAGACCATGATGGCACTGTTCGCCGAAGACGGCGTAATGATCGAGCCCTTCTCGGGACGACCGGTCACGCACACGGGAAAGCCCGCCGTCGCGGCCGCGTTCCAGGAAATGTGGAAGGACCCGCCGCCCGAGATCGCGCTCCATATCGATCGAGTGGATCTTGACGGCGACCGCGTCCGGGCCGAATGGACCTGCACCTCGCCTGTGTTCCCGGCACCGATGAAGGGTCACGACCTGTTCACGATCCGTGACGGAAAGATCGCCAGGCTCGAAATCACCGTCGACGAAGGCGGGGCACCGCCGGCCTAGCCAGGCGGCCCAGCACGTACGGGTATTCCACGAATGCAGGTACTCGCGCTCGTTTCAGAGCGCGAGAATCTGAGCGGTTCCTTTGGCGAGGAGCGTCTCCCCTCGCGAAGGAGCACCCTATGAAAACGATGTGTTGCGTGAGCGGTACGCTGCTGCCGCTGCTCGTGTCTGCCCTCGCGCCTGCGGCACACGGGCAATGGCTACAGTGGGGCGGGCCTGACCGCGACTTCCGCGCACGCGGCGTAACGATCTGTGACCGGTGGAGTCCGTCCGGGCCGAAGATCCTCTGGAAACAGTCGATCACCGGGGGACATTCCGGCATCGTCGTCGACGGCGACACCCTGATCACGATGTGTCGACGCGAGGAGCAGGACGCCGTCCTGGCGCTCGACGCCCGCACAGGCGAGAAACGGTGGGAAACACGCTACGACGCCCCGATGAAGCCCGGAATGCGGCTCGAATTCGGCCCCGGACCGCATGCCACGCCCCTGATCGTCGGCGACCGCGTCTTCACCGTCGGCGCAACCGTGAAGCTGCACTGTCTGGACAAGAAGACCGGCAAGATCCTCTGGTCGCAGGATCTGATGGAGACGTTGAGCGCCAGCCACGTCAACCGTGGCTACGGCGCATCGCCGATCGCGTACCGGGACACCATCATCCTGAACGTCGCCAGCCCGGAGGTCGGGTTCGTCGCGTTCCGTCAGGCGGATGGCGAGACCGTCTGGAAGAGCAGCGCCCGTCGACCCGGCTACTCCTCCCCGATCCTGACGAAGATCGGCGGAGAAGACCACCTTGTCGCGGCCACGGGCCCCGACCGCATCGGGCTCGACCCCGCCACCGGCGACACGCGCTGGGAGCACTCGGTGGACCAGCAATCGGGCGCGATCATGGCGACGCCGATCGTTGTCGGCGACGGTCGAATCCTGTTCTCGGCCGCCTACGGCGGAGGTACCCGGGTTCTCGAAGTCCAGCGCAACGACGACGGCTACGACGTGAAAGAGCTATGGCACCACCGAAAAATGAAGGTGCATCACGGCAGCATGGTCTTCGACGGCACGCACGTCTACGCCTCCAGCGGCGACTTCGGCCCCGCCTTCCTCATGGCCCTCAACGCCCAGACCGGCAAGATCTCATGGCGCAACCGCACCTTCGCAAAGGCCAACGTTCTGATGACCGCAGGACCAAAGCTCATCGTCCTCGACGAACAGGGAATCCTGGCGCTCGCAAAGCCGTCCGATAACCAAATCGAGGTGCTTTGTCGCACGCCAATGTTGAAGGAGAAGTCCTGGACGGCGCCGGCCCTGGTCGGCACGCGTCTCTACCTGCGCGATTACGAGTCGATCATGAGCATCGACCTCGGACCGCAAGCGGGCGTCTGAGCTGCCGTCCGTGAGGGCTTTCGGCGGCCCCTCCCTCCGGCCCGATCCTGGACAGTGCTCCGCATTTTCCGACGGACTCCACTTGGCGAAACCCGACGAGGTGCCGCTAAGTCGGTTGTTTCCGGACGGTTACGGGCGGTTATAAACTCTTACCAAATCGAAAGTTGCGTCAGGGTCCGATCGCTAGTAGGATGCACGAAGGGCAGCCTCACAGTGGTCGTCGCGAATGGCGAACCCGAACGAAAGGACTCGTGACCGAGACCGCATCGGCTGCTCCACCAACAACGTGTCATGGGCGTCGTTGGGCGTGCACATTCCAGCCTGTCGTCTTGCTCTCAGGTCGTGGCTCGCCCCTTAGTCCGATAATTTAAACCTTCGCACCAAAGGGAGGCACAATGAGTCGTGTGAGACTCCCCCAGGTCGCTTCGTCGACTGACCGAACGCGCGTTAAGTATCTCCGCAAGATCGACCAGATCCCGAACTTGCCGGAGGACGTGCGACAACAGCTCGAGCGCGTGAGTGAAGTCTACGTATTCCGCGCCAACGACTACTACCTCGAACTGATCGATTGGGATGATCCGGCAGACCCGATCCGCCAGCTGATCATTCCGCGGGTCGAGGAGTTGAACGACTGGGGCCAACTCGACGCCAGCAATGAGGCTGCGGTCACGGTCGATCACGGGGTCCAGCACAAGTACGACGATACTGTCCTACTCTTGTGCAACGAGGTATGCGGGGCCTACTGCCGCTATTGCTTCCGCAAGCGACTGTTCATGAACGACAACGACGAGGTGAGCAACGACGTCTCGGCGGGCATCGAGTACATCCGCAAGCACCCCGAAGTCAGCAACGTACTGCTGACCGGCGGAGATCCGCTGCTGATGAGCACGCGCCGACTCCGCGAGATCATTACCGCGCTGCGCGAGATCGAGCACGTCAAGATCATCCGGCTCGGCTCGAAGATGCCGGCGTTCGATCCGTTTCGAATCAACGATCCTGATCTCCAGGATCTCCTGCGGACGCACTCCACCGCCGAACGCCGAATCTACCTCATGGCACATTTCGATCATCCGCGCGAGCTGACACCTCAGGCGCGCGAGGGGATCGCGAAGTTCATCGAGTGTGGCGTTATCTGCGTCAACCAGTGCCCGCTGATCAAGGGCGTCAACGACGATCCGGACACGCTCAGCACGCTTTGGCGCGAACTGTCCTATGTCGGCTGCAACCCTTACTACCTGTTCCAGGGTCGGCCGACAGCTGGTAACGAGCCGTACGAGGTGTCGATCGTTCGCGGTTGGGAGATCTTCCGCGACGCCGTCACGCGCGAATCGGGCCTCGCCGGCCGGCTGCGCTATTCGATGTCGCACGAGACTGGCAAGGTCGAGATCCTCGGCGTCGACGACCGGCACATATACCTGCGATACCACCGGGCCAAGGATCCGCACAACCGCAGCCAGTTCATGGTCATGAAACGCAACGACGAGGCATTCTGGCTCGACCAGCTCGAGCCCGCGGCCGGCTCCTACATCCCGGTCGGCGTGCGCTTCGACTGCTTTGGGGGCAAACCCTACGGCCTCGACGAGCGACTGCATCTCGCAGCCGACGCGCCGGGCCAGAGCTCGACCGGGAACGGTAACGGCGCCAATGGACACGGACGGAATGGTGCAAACGGAGCGGGCCACACAACCCCACTAACGCAAACCCGCGGCGGGTGTCAGCAGTACTAGCGGCACCTGACGACCGCAGCCGATCGCATGCTCCCCAGGCCCCCCACGCGGGGGCAAGCTGGGTTTCGGCCTCGGCTGCCCGCTCGCCTCCCTTGTCGTAGTCCGCGCGACGCATTCGCTTCGTTCCGACGTGTCGGCAACACTAGCAAATTACCGACCTACTCACTCCGCAATTTTTTTCTTATCATTCCCTAATAATTCGTTCGCTTCGACAAGAATTGCGTTATGGTCTTGCGCTTGGGGGGGTGCGCATGGCGATCAAGCCGCATATCCACACACTCGGTCGGGCAAGCTAGGTTCGCGACCATCAGGGAGCCACATCCGTCGGGCCACGTGGCGCGCACGGTTGGCTTTGGGGAAACGCCGGGCGATCCGCTCCGGCAATCAGTAGGGAGACGTGTCATGTCGAATCGAGTTATTTCCATCTGCACAATGATGATCTGCGTTGCGGCGCCAGCAGTCGCAATCGATCTTCAGGCACTACTTGATGACGAGATCGCGAAGTACGAGTCCGACAATGGTCTGCCGCCGGGATCGCTGTCGGTGCTGGACCGGCGCTCGATCAAGATGCCCAAGATCGTGGTTCCTCCGGGACTGCACACGATCACCGAGCCGCTTGACTGTCGCGGTTTCTGGGGACTGACGATCGAAGGTGCGGGTTACGGGAGCCAGATCGTGGCGGACTTCGACCCGCAATACGTTGGTTATCCGATGATTGACGCCACCGGCGCGACGCGTATGACCATTCGCGACGTTCGCATTAACAATGGACCATCGGCCGCTGCAAGCGGCGGCGCCGGCATTGGCGTGCTGTTCGCGCGATTCGCTTCGGCTGGTTCTTCCGGCACGCATCGAATGGACACCGTTTACATTCACGGGCCCTTTTCAGTCGGCAATCTGGTTAGTGTGGCGTCCGAAGCCAATAGCTACGATCACGTCGAGTGCACGAATCACGCCGCAGCGGGCAACTGCCTGTTGATCACGACCAGCGACCTCGGCGGTCAGATCAAGTCGTTAGAGCCATTGGGCACATCCACCATGTTGACCGCCTTGTTCAACTCCTGCATCTTCAGCAAGTATCCATCAGAAGCCGGAAACGTCGATCCGGTTGTTCGTTGGAACTGCGAACAGGGAACGACGATGGGTAACCTTCACTTCATCGGCGGCAACATGTCCATTAGCGAATTCTCAGGCCAAGGTAGCGTACCCGCGGAAACAACCATCTTGATGGAGGCGACAGGCAGTGGGGGCCAGCTGCACAACTGCTCATTTCGTGGCGTCCGTTCCGAAGGCGGAAGAGCTGACCACTTCATCTTGGTGAACGCCCCACTCCCTCGTAGCATCCCGCGAATTCACATCGCGGACTGCGAGATTGTCACGGAGAAGAGCGCGATCGTCTATCCGGCGTATATGGACAGTTGGAGCCTTGCGCGCAATCGATTCACGCTATTTGGAACATGCACGGGCGGCACCTGTCCCTATTCCATCGTGGAGGCCGATCGCCTGTTCCGGTGCGATCTGGATTTCATCTACGGATACACACCAAGCCCGAACAACACCAGCGGCTTTCCGACAGCAGTTACGGTTACGACGTTTGCCGAAAGCTCGAACATCACAATTGATGGGCTTGCAGTCGACTTGGTCGCCTTCCTTGGCGGCACTTCCAACAACAACATCTACGAGCGGTAACAGCGTCTCAGAATGGTAGGAGGCCCGAATCTCCCGGCGGCAACGCAACTGTCGCTGGGAGGCTCGTGTGGTCTACGTGGTCCCCGCGCTAGCCCAGCGCCAGTTCGTGCAGGAAGCCGCGGATGATCGTGTCCTGGCGTTTGTGGTAGCCGAGGCAGACGATCGGCGACAGCCGCTTGCCAAGCTGCTCGACCGCGTGGCAGATGAACTTGCGCCAGGCGCGGGTCTCCCGCTCCAACTCGCGTTCGACGTTGCGATGCAGGATCAGCCAGACATCGTCCCGCAGCTTCTCCGGCGTGCCAAAGGCGCCGCACATCGCAGCCTGGCCCGCGCGAATGTTCGCGATCAACTCGGCCGGCGTCTCACCCTCGCTGAGCGTATAGGTGGTTCCCATGCGATTGGTGTGCGAATCGCTGCCCGCAACCAGGACTTTCCCGCGCCCGCGCGTGGCAAGACACGCGAACGCGTTATGCGCGTAGCTGCGCGTCCCGTTCAGCCCCTCGAAAACGGGGAACAACTCCATCATCCGTTCGATTTGCCAGTTCTGCAGGACACGGTGCTGCGCCGTCCAGGTAAGGTGGTTGAGCACATAGAGCTTGTCGATCGAGCGCAGGTACGACACGACGTCATAAATATTGTCCCGCAACCGCTGCAACTCGCGGTGCTGCGCCTCGTCATGATCGAACACATTGACGTGCACGGTCGTTCCGTCTTCCGGGAACGAGACCGAGACCTCTTCGCCGACCAGGAAGTCGGGGAGGTCGCCGCGCCGGTTCAGCAGGTCGAGGCAGCCGTCGATCGTGTCATGGTCGGTAATGGTGACGAAATCCATCCCGCGCGACTTCGCGAGGTCATAGATCTCGTGCGGTTCGAGCAGCGGGTGGAACACCAGCCCGGGAACGTACCGAACACGCTCGTCGGAAAAGGTCGAGTGGCAGTGCAGATCGATCCGGCGCCCGGGGCGCGGCGTGCACGACGACCCGTCCGGCTCGACGAGATAATCCAGGACTTGTGACAGAATCTCGTTCACGAGTGGGTTCCCTTAAGAGCGATATTTTACTCCCCGGCGCGGTTTCGCCAAGCGCCAATCACCTGGAAGCGACGCCGGTCCCGATTTCCTGCCTCGCTCGTGGCCGCCAACTGCGGGCCTCTCGGGATGCTCGCGTCGCGCCGGGTGCGTTGCTAGAATCACGGGGATCATGAGTGGACCCGTGCCCCAGTTTCCGGCTCAGCGTGCCGACCGGGAGGCGCCCCGTCCGATCCGGTGGCTCGCCCTGACCCTGATTCTGGTCTCGTTGCTGCCCCTCGTGAAACGAGCTGCGACGCAGATCGAGCATATCCAGCCCGATTTCGAGTACTTCTACAAGGCGGGCCAGGCGCTGCTCGAGCGGGGCACCTTCGACGCCGGCTATGACGTCCGGCCGGACGGCCAACGCGAGTATCGCGGGACGCTCGACTGGTACTGGCCGGTCGTTCACCGAATCATGGCGCTCTTTGCGCTCCTGCCGTTCCGCAACGCAGGCGGGCTATGGCTGCTGCTCAACATCGCAGCCACGATTGCGACCTTGCGTCTCATCGGTCGAACGCTGTCCGGACTCCCGCCGAACGATTGGCCGGTCACGCAGCTGGTACCGTTCCTGCTGCTCTTGTTGTTCTGGACCTGGGAGTTTCGGCTGAACCAGATCAACATCTTTACCCTGCTTTTCATGGTATCCAGCTTTTCATTGTGGGAGCGTGGACGGGCGGGAACGGCGGGCTTCTGGCTCGGATTGGCGGCGCTTCTCAAAGTGACGCCTGGGCTGCTGATCGGATGGTTCCTGCTCAAGCGACAATACCGGACGGTGCTGGTTGCACTGACGACGATGCTGCTGGCGGGACCGGTTTCGGATCTCTTCGTCTTCGGGCCGGCAGGCACAATGGAGGCCTACTCGAGTTGGCTGGAGCGCGCGGTAACCAGCGGATCGCACCGCGGGTTGATTCTGCAGCAGCGTGAGATGGATTGGCGGAACCAGGGTCTCGGCGCGGTAGCGAGTCGCTGGCTGCATCGGACCAATTGGAACACGCACTTCGACAATGAGCCGCGGGCGCCGAGCGAGACCGAGCAGCGGTTTCTGAACGTGGTGGATCTACCAACGACGCGTGTCGCGCAGTTGGTCACGGCCGTTCACGCCGGGAGTTTGTTGTTGCTCGCGCTGCTCTGTCGGCGGCCGGCGCGTCGGCTGTCGTCATGGGCGCTGCGCTTCGAATTCGTCTTGTTCATGCTGGCTATGCTTTGGTTCATGCCGGTGATGCGGCGTTACCACCTGATCTGGCTGCTGCCGGCGGTGTCGCTGCTCGGGCCGCTCGTGCACTATCTGGGTTTTCGGCACCGGCTGGGGCAGTTGGCCCTGGGCGCGATCGCTGTGCTGGTCGTAGTGCAACTCCTTTCCGTGCAACCGATTTTCGAAGCGGGCGGTGCGCTGCTGTTAGTAGTGCCTGCACTCGCGATCCCGCTGGTCGCGGCTCGGGTCGGCGTGGTCCGTGATGAGAACCTGCTGACGCGCGGCGCGCCCGGCGAACCGGCCGATGCCGATCCTGACGTGCCGACCGCCCACGGCCGCACGCGCGACCGATCGGGGCCGGGGACCGCGGCACATGTCTGAGCGGTTGATCGCGCCACTCGATGAGGCACGGATCCTGCGCTACTGGCGCGTTTTCGGCCGGCTGGTGCTGCTGGTAACACTTGTCGTAGCGGGGTGGATCTCGCTCGACCGAGCGCTGCGCCAGCGCTATGACTTTCATCACTTCTATCTGGACGCCGCCTATGTCTGGGCGCATGGAGCGTTGAATCCGGTTCTCGACGCAGAGGACGCGGACGCGACGCGACAGCTGCCGTTCTATCTGCCGACCGTGCCGCTCGCGCTCGCGCCGCTCGCAGCAGGCGGCCCGACGGTCGCGTCCTGGCTATGGGCCGGCCTGCAGGTCCTGGCAATGGGCTACTGCTTCTACCGACTCCATCAGATGGCACGTCGGTTCTCCGGCGCCGCACATGCACCGTTCGTGTTGACGGTCGTGGTGCTGGTTTCGCTGCCGGCGACCCTCGAGGCGATCAAGTTCAACCAACTGAGTTGGTTCACGCTCGCGCTAGTCCTCGGCGGACTCGCGGCTCTGGATCGGGATCGCGCGGTGCGCGCCGGAACGCTGCTGGCCTGCGCAGCGGTCCTGAAGCTTCTGCCGGCTATCTTCGCCGGCTGGCTGCTGATCAAGCGACGCTGGGCGGCATTGGGCGCCTTCGTCGTTGCGACACTGGTCATCACCTGGGTACCGACGTCGCTCTGTTTCGGGTTCGAGCAGACGGTGCGCTACCATGGCGAATGGTGGGCGCACAACATCGCCGGGAAAGCGGTCCACGAGCGCGGCAGCGACGATGACCCGATGGTGGTGCATTTCGCCGACCGTCGAAACCAATCGATCCCGGCCGTGTTCGCGCGCCTCTTCGATCCTGACAACCCGCAACGGGTCGCATTCCAGCCGACCCAGTTGGCCGCGACGACGGCGCGATGGGCGGCAATCGCGTTGATGTTCCTCCTGTTGGCGGCGTATCTCTGGGTCGTGCGAAAGCCCTGGTCCACGCTCGACGCCTGGCAGCGCTGGGGCGAGGCCGCGATCACTGCCAGCGCCATGTTCGTCTTCGCGCCGCTATCGAGAACCTACTACCTCGTATGGACGCTGCCACTACTCGTCGTGATCGGCTGTGCCGGACTACCTGCGCCCGATCGAAACGATCGCCAGCCCATGACGCTGCTGGCGCCATTGGCACTGCTCATATGGCTCAGTGGGATGATCGCCTGGGCGTGGCCGACGATGCGCGCCTACGGAGTTCATCTTTGGATGCTGATTGCACTCTGCGCGTTGTTGGCGAGGGTCATGCGCCTGTCGCTGCCGTTGAGTGCGCGGGAAGCCTAGGTTTCGGTGCGCTCCTTGAAAGGAAAGCACCCTGCGCCGCGCGCGAGGTGCCCCACCCTTTCAGGGTGGGGGACGCGTTCCGTCAGGCACTCAATGTGTCCCCCAGGGTAGGACCCTGGGGCACCATACCACCGACCGTAGACTTCAAGAGCAGGCTCCCAGCGCTGCGCGCTACCGTGTCTTGCGGGTTGGCCGTACAATCGCCGACATGCGTATTCTCGTAACAAATGATGACGGAATCCTGGCGCCGGGGATCGAGGCGCTTTATCGCGCCGTTGCCGATCTGGGCGAGGTCGAGGTGGTGGCCCCGGAGACGCCGCAGTCGGCGGTGGGCCATGCAATCACGGTTCGAACGCCGATGCTGGTCCATCGCGTCCACGTGAACAAAACCTTTCACGGGTGGAGCGTGGATGGTCGGCCCGCAGATTGCGTAAAGCTCGCGATTGTGGAGTTGCTGGATCACAAGCCGGACTTCGTGCTGAGCGGCATCAACCACGGGGTCAACACGGGGGTCAACGTGTTGTATAGCGGCACTGTCGCCGGAGCGGCGGAAGGGTGCTTCTTCGGGATCCCGTCGATCGCATTCTCGTTGGAGCTGTCGGACGAGCTCGACTTCGAGCGTGCAGGGGCGATCGCGAGGCGAATTTTCCTGCATTATGTCGAGAACAAACCGCCGGCTGGGACGTGCCTGAATGTCAACATTCCCGCGCTGGATGCCGGCTGGCCGCTCGGGATCCGCTGCACCCCGCAAGGGCTGACGGTGATGGAAGACGCTTATCGCAGTGAAGATGCCGAAGACGGCCGCAAGCTCTACTGGCTCGACGGTCGGCTTCCGGACGGGAACCGCTATCCGGACACGGATCTGCATGCGATTCGGCAACGGTACGTGGCGATCACACCATTGCGGTTCGAGTTGACGGACCGCGGGATGTTGAAACAGGTCGAACAGTGGGGTTGGCCGGACGGGTTCGAAGACTCGCCGCTGCCGCCGCCACCGGGGCAGGATCGATGATACACGCGCGACGATCGTGGGCTGTCACGGCCCTGTTGCTGCTCCCTTCTACCGGCTGCGCGGTTTGGGCGCCAGCTTCGGCAGCGCTGTCGAAAGACGGCGGTAATGCGGCACTTTTCCGCCAATACGAGGCATACTCCAGCAAGGGCCACCGACTGACGCTCGCAGATGTCGCGGCGCGCTGTGATCGCAGTGACGTCGTGTTCTTTGGCGAGCGACACAATGACGTGGTGTGCAATCAACTCGAGGCGCAGCTGCTGGCCGAGCTTATGAAGCGGTCGGGCCACTGGTCGCTGTCGATGGAGTTCTTCGAGGCTGACACGCAGCCGGATCTCAGTGCTTATCTGGCGAGGCGACTGGATGAGGGCGCCTTCCGGAAGCGGTCACGGACAGGTCGGCGGTATGCGACGAGCCATCGGCCGATGATCGAGTTGTGCCGGGTCGTCGGGGTCCCGGTGATCGCGGCGAACGCACCACGGGCGCTGGTCCGTGCGTTCCGCAAGTTCGGCGATGATTACGAAGGGTTTCGAGCGTCGCGGTCCGCGGAGGAGCAGCGATGGTTGCCGCGGGACTACATCGAGGTGGATGATGCCTATCGTGAGCGTTTCTTCGCGATCATGAGCGGCCACGGTCCGTCCGGCGGAGCAGCGTCGGCGACTGACGCGGAAACCGGTGGCGTCCAATCGGCCCCACAGGAAATGAAGCCGGTGAGTACCGCGGAGCCGAGCGCTGCTGCGGACGGATCGAGTGCTACCGAGAGTTCGCACGGCCACGGCGGTGTCGATCTGGCCGGGTTCTATCGCTCCCAGTTGCTATGGGACAATGCGATGGCGGACGCGATCGCGACGCATCGTCGGCAGCATGCGAGCCAGCGCGTCTTTCATATCGTGGGTGGGTTCCACGTTGCGTCCGATGGTGGTCTCGTCCAGGCGTTTGGGGCCCGACAGCCGGGCGACCGCAAGCTGACGATCCTCTACATCTCGCGCGACGACGGGTTTGCATATCGATCGGCGGACCGTGGAAAAGCGGACGTTCTGATCTACGGGATGGGGGCTGGGACGGGCTCTGGGGGCTGATTGGCGGTGATTCACGAAGTTTTTTGACACGCTCGCGCGGCCAACCGATAATAATCCAGTATGGGATGGGGGCAGGCCGTAACCTCAACTGGAATCGAGGGTTCGGAACATGTTGGCCTTTTTCAATGCAATCAGCCCGATGCATCTCCTGGTGATCCTGATCATCGCGCTGCTGCTGTTCGGCAACCGGCTGCCCGAGGTCATGCGTTCGATCGGGCGTTCCGTGAACGAGTTCAAGCGTGGGCTCAAGGACGTTGAAGACGGGCTGAACGAGGACGGTCAGGATCGATCGTCGAGTCGGCTGCGTCCACCGCCGGAGGGCCAGGAGCACCATCGCGAGCAGACCTCCGAGAAGGAGCATGCCGAATAGCGATTCCGACCGCGATGCCGGACCGGTTCGATTGTCGTAGCCAGCGTGTGTCCGGCGGGAGAACGGAAAATGTCTCTCGGAACGATCTTGGCGCAACAACTTGACGGCACGCGTGAGTGGACGCTCAAGCTGCTGGCGGACTTCGATGGGGACGACTGGGATTTCCAGCCGGCCGCGGGTGTGGCACATGCGCGATGGTTGGTTGGGCACCTGGCAGCGGCCCAGGACCTGCTGATTCACGTCCGCTGTCTGGGGCAAAGCGTCCTGGACGATCGGTTTGCCGCCCATTTTCCGATCGGAGTGCCCGTCAAGGCGGTAGCGGAGCATGATTACCCGCCTGTCGAGGAGGTCCTGACGACGCTTCGAGAGGTGCATGAGCGGACGCTGGCGGCCGTGCGCGAAATGGACGACACGCTGCTGGCAGAAGCGGCATTTGGTAAGGATGGGGCAATTCACCCGCACTATCGAGACAAACTCGGCGCCGTGACGCATTGCGGGCGGCACGAAGCGTTTCATGCCGGCCAACTCGCAACGATCCGCCGACTGCGCGGCAAGGCTTTTCTGCGATAGGATTGCATGCGGTGCGGACGGCGTGCGGCGTCGTTCTCCGGCGGGTGATTCAACAATCGGTCAACGACAGGAGTTCGTGATGAAGAAGCTGCTCTCAACGGTGCTGGTACTTTGCGTGAGCAGCCTTGTGCTGGCAGAGGAGAAGGCTGCGAAGCCGACCGCGGGCCCGAAGAAACTCAGCGATCCGCTGGAAATCCTGAAGCGCGCGGACAAGGCCACGGGAGCGGTCAAGTCGGTGCAGTACAAGAGCCGCCTCAAGGGTACCGGCGCACTGGAGCGTGCCATCCCGCCGATGGTCGCTGATGTGATCATGCAAGGCGAGGATGACAGTGGGTTTGACCGGCTGCACCTCAAGGTGGAATGGCCGGCGATCCCGTTGCCGCGGCCGATTGAGATCGGAAAACGCGGGGATCAGTACTGGATGATCGATCACAAGGACAAGAAGGTGATCGCGGGCAGTAGCTCGCGGGTGTATGGACCGGTTGAGGGACGCCTGCAGTTGCTCGCGATGCGCGAGTTCTCGCATTCGCGTCCGTTCGGCGACGAGATGAAATCGATCGTCAAACTGAAGGGGATCACCAAGGTCGGCGATCAGGAATGCTACGAGATCCACGTCAAGTACAGCGACCCGGAGGCCAGCGAATCCACCTGGTGGTTCGCCACGGAGGATCTTCTGCCGCGAAAGGTCGAGCGATTTCAGATGACGGAGAACGGCCCGGCCGGGTCGGTGCAGACCACGATCGAGGATTTGAAGGTCAGCCCGAAACACGAGAAGAATCCCTTCGAGATGAAGGTGCCCGAGGGATACGAGAAGGTCGGAGTGTGACGGGCGGCTGTGCGCTTGGACTATCGATCAGCACTACAGGCAACCGGTGACGTCGCTATCGGCGCGCATGCGCTGCGCGCCCGGCGCCGTCGGATCATGATCGCGATCGCGGGTATCGGGTTGATGTCGTGCGCGATCTGGCTGTATGTCCGTCTGAGACCGCCGGGATCGGGCGGCGCGGATCGGCGCTACCCGGCGCTGCTCGAGTGTTCGGAGTGCGGCTACGCCGGCGAGCGCAACATCTTCGTCGAGGAGTCGTTTCCGCTACTCTGCCCGGAATGCAGCCAGCGCGGCTGCCATGCCAAATGGCGTTGTTTGAATTGTGACCGCGAGTTCCTGCCGCCGGTCGGCCAGTTGAACATCCGCTGTCCACATTGCCGCAGCCCGAAAGTCGGCGCCTCGCCGCTGACGAACGCGAACGCTGCCCCCGCGCGGTGAATTCGCGAATTCTCGGATTAACACCAACAATTCTTCCGCAGGGTGTCGATAATGGTACGAAGAAGGCGGACGGTCTCCACGCGTTGACTCGCAAAATCGACCGTCCTAGCATCATCTGGTGTGTCCGACGATGATTTGTCGGGCGCCCCTGTGCAACGGATTCGACCGATACCGCCTAGACGCGTGTGCTCGCACGGAGGCCAACGCAGATGTCCAACCGCGACGAACTTCTGTCCCTGGTCGATCGCCATCTGGACACCAGCCGATTTCGAGAACAGCACTGGGAAGGCACCTTTGGGGACTACCTCGACCGCGTAATCGAGAATCCGCGGCTGGCGCGAAATGCGTTCCAGCGGCTGTACGACATGGTGCTGCACTTCGGGACGGAAAAGTACACGTACCTGAAAGAAGACTACGTCCATTACAACTTCTTCGATGATCCGATCGATGACGGAAAGGACGCGGTCTTCGGACTCGACGGCTCGATCATGCGACTGGTCGAGTTTCTGAAGTCGGCCGCTCAGGGCTACGGGACTGATCGGCGCATTCTCCTGCTGCACGGCCCGGTCGGCTCGAGCAAGAGCACGATCGCCCGGTTATTGAAGAAGGGTATCGAGCACTACTCGGCGCTGGACGAAGGTGCGATGTATACATTCTCGTGGCGCGTACCCGACGAGGATGGACAGGTCGAGATCTACCCGTGCCCGATGCACGAAGAGCCCCTGAAGCTCATTCCGCGCCGCGCCCGCAAGGAAGTCATGGCGCGTATAAACGCCGACCTGCCCGAAGCGCAGCAAGTCCGGATCGATGGCGACCTCGACCCGTTCTGCCGCAAGATGTTCGAGGACTTTCTGGTCAAGTATGAGGGTGACTGGCGCAAGGTACTCGAGCACATCGTCGTGCGGCGGATGGTGCTGAGCGAGAAGGACCGTGTCGGCATCGGCACGTTCCAACCCAAGGACGAGAAGAACCAGGACTCGACCGAGCTGACCGGCGATATCAACTACCGCAAGATCGCACTGTATGGTTCAGACAGCGACCCGCGGGCCTTCAACTTCGATGGCGAACTCAACATCGCCAACCGCGGCATTTGCGAGTTCATCGAAGTGCTCAAACTCGACGTCGCGTTCCTCTACGATCTGCTGGGCGCCAGTCAGGAACATACGATCAAGCCGAAGAAGTTCGCGCAGACGGACATCGACGAGGTGATCCTCGGGCACACCAACGAACCCGAATACAAGAAACTGCAAAGCAACGACCTGATGGAGGCCTTCCGCGATCGTACGATCAAGATCGACGTGCCGTACAACACACGGCTCGGCGACGAGATCAAGATCTACGACAAGGACTTCGGCACCAGCAAGGTCAAGGGGATCCACGTCGCACCGCACACGATCGAAGTCGCGGCGATGTGGGCCGTGCTGACGCGCCTCGAAGAGCCCAAGAAGGCCGGCCTGACGCTGCTCCAGAAGCTCAAACTCTACGATGGGCGCAGCATCCCGGGTTTCACGGAAGACTCGATCAAGGAGTTGCGCGAGGAGGCGCCGCGCGAGGGCATGCTCGGCATCAGCCCGCGCTACATCCAGGACAAGATCTCGAACGCGCTCGTCAGCGAGCAGGCACACATCGAGAAGGGCATCAACCCGTTCATGGTCATCAACGAACTCGAAGAGGGCCTGCACCACCACTCGCTTATCACCGACGAAGAACAGAAGAAGCGCTACAAGGAACTGCTGACCGTCGTCCGCGACGAGTATGAGGACACGCTGAAGACCGAAGTACAGCGAGCCATCAGTGCGGATGAGGATGCCATCCAGCGACTTTGCACAAACTACATCGAGAACGTGCGAGCCTATACTCAGCATGAGAAAGTTCGCAACAAGTACACTGGTCGCGACGAGGAACCGGACGAGCGGCTGATGCGCTCGATCGAGGAGAAGATCGACATCCCCGAGAGCCGCAAGGACGACTTCCGGCAGGAGATCATGAACTACATCGGCGCGCTGGCCCTCGACGGCAAGAAGTTCGAGTACCACACCAACGCCCGACTGAACAAGGCGCTCGAACTCAAACTGTTCGAGGACTCGCGCGACACGATCAAGCTCAAGAACGTGGTCAGTGGGGTCGTCGACGACGAGACACAGGCCAAGATCGACGTCGTCAAGCAACGGCTGATCAAGTTCTTCGGCTACAACGAGACCAGCGCCACCGACGTCCTCAACTACGTCGCCAGCATCTTCGCCCGCGGCGACGCCAAGAAGAGCGAGTAGGCGGGACGAGGCAGGCGAAACGCCGCCCATCCTGACTGGTCCGACACAGATTGCCCACCCGAATCACACGTGCTCCGCAAGAAGGGCTCGTGCGCATTGTCGTCGAGCTTACACACCGCACGACCCCGGAACGCCATCCGCTTCAAGGAAAAATCAGCAGAGGCACGAGATTCGGGGACCCACCGGTCAATACAGGTGAAGAAGGCGCGACGTCGCGACTCACGGAGGCCGTAGGCCAAGGGGGCACGCGTGCACTGCCATCGTCGGCGTGTGTCATGCGCTGATTTCCTTTGGATTCGCCCCTCGGTGCGATTTGCATGAGACTTGTCATTGCACGCGCTGCAGGCTCACGGTGGGAATCACGCGCTCCTGGAAGGAGGAACTTCATGACACGTCATCCAACACGGCACTTGATTGCGTTCGCCTTAGTTGCCTTTGTATCAACGAGCTGCGCCATCGCCGAGATGGTCGCCTATGACGACTCGTACGACGTGCTGCGGAAGCGACAGCGCTTCATCGGATTGCGCGCCATTCGCTACGCATCGGCAACACTGATGGGAACCGATCGCGAACCGACCGACCCGGACGACTTCCACTGGACGATTACGGACGTGCCGGACCATGGCCGGCTGTACGGGACCCCTCCCAACCTATGGTACGTCCATACCGATAGAAATCCGGTCGACTCGGACAGTTTCGCATTTGAAGTTCTGGATCGAAACTCAGGAGAAGTCGATTCAGGCAGGATCCGCATCAGTATCCGAGACGATTATGATCCGCCATTCGGGATCCCGGCACCACCGTTCGGAATTCTGGATTCGCATCGCATGTATTTGGATCCAAACCACACCTATTCCTTCAATGGGGGCATTCCACGGCAGTATCCGACAACTCCGGCAGGCGACCCGTACACGCACTACGTCGATCTGACCAACGGGGACGATTCGGGAAACAACGTATACGGAACTCCGCAGCGCCCGCGTAAGACGATTCCCGCGGTCGTGGATGCCGGTAGCATCGTCGAAATACACGGGGTGATGAGCACGACGATGGCACCACTGACGATTCGCGTCAACGGTGTGACGGGGACGAAACCTGTCTATTTCCGCGGAGCCGATCCAGGCAGCAAACCCATTGTTCGACAAGCGTTCGATATCAACGCCAACTACGTCATCGTCGAGAATATCGACTTTGACTGCAGTGGCGTCGACCCGGCAGCACCCGAGTTTCGGCATATCATCTTTGTAGCGGAAGAAAAACACGGGAACGCCTGGGAGACGTTTGACCATATCGCTATACGGCATTGCCATTTTCACGATTACCCGGCTGATGTCTCGGGTGGAGGCGTCGCGATATTCGTCGGCGTCACCCACGTCAACGAAGTGGTGTCACCCAACAACAGCACCGATCTCAGCCAGTTCGTGGTCGCGTACGACATCGCCGTGCATGATTTCGGCAACATCCACTCCACCGAGATCTACGATCTGGGTGGGGTGCACTTTGCCGCCAACAGCCGTTATGGATGGCTGCTGGATTCACACATCCACCATGTCCAGGGTGATGCGGCTGCGATGACACGGAACAATGCTCTCGATTATCAGGCACCATCGGCGGACATTTACATCGGACGTAATCACTTTCACCATTGCCGGGAAAATGCTATCGACATCAAAATGGTGAAGCGCGGAGTCGTCTCGCAAAACTGGATGTACCGATTCCGGCGCAGCACATCGAGCGCGGGCGATGCGATTCCGATTCACAATCCCGATGCGATCGGGCCCGAAGTCGTGCCAGATACGGCGGACAACTACTACAGTGATGCGTTGTGGATCCTGTTCAACGAGATCTATGACGCACACCGCGGCATCAGCATAACGAACAACATTCCGGAAGGCCTGCACGATTTCCCGCTTAGTGATGAGCGACGTATCCGGATCGTCGGAAACCTGTTTCACGACATCCACAGTTTCGATGATCGCTCCAACAACTTCGGAACCTGTATCAACGTCGGCGCCATGCAGGAAACGAAGATCTGGAACAATACGTTCCATCGCTTCAAGAAGGGCGTGGATCATGGGTGCATGCCGACCGAGATAGCGGACGCGAATAGCCCATTGGATCTAAGGAACAACATCTTCGCAGATGCCTGGGAAACCGGTGAATGGAATGTGGCCAATCACATCAGGATCTGTCGACAGGAGATGATCTCCAACAGTCGTTGCCAGATGGACGATAACTGTCATTTTGGCAACATCTATTTCCAGTTCCCTGCAGAGCTCAGCGATTCGTACGAGTCCTCCATGGACCTGTTCCAGGGCGTACAGGGCTTGCTGGGTGGCGGTAGATTCTGCGAGTTCAACGTTGACCGGAAGCCGCAGTTTATCAACGCGCGCCGCTACGACTATCGACTGGACTCATTTTCGAGTCCGTGTGTCGGCGTTGGAACGTGGGATCCGGATGGTCCTGACAACGTGTACGAAGAATTCGAGAACGACTTCGCGACTGGGGGCTTTCGCGGCGCGAACTACGGCACAATTCGCCATGATTTTGCCGGCACGGTGTACCAGCCGCATGATCGTCTATCGATCGGCGCGTTCAAGTAGCCAGGATCACACGCACGCTGGTACAAGGCGATTGGACAAAAAGACCTTCTCCGAAGTTCGTCGCCCAGCCGACGCGGGCCAGCGCGCATCGCTTGAAGATGAAAGCTGGCTCGCCGGTGCATTCGTGGCGGACCTGTCGCTGGCGATGCGTTTGTAGCGCACGCAATCCACGATCTCACGGTCGCAGACCGATCGAGTTTGCGAGGTCGTTGAAGCGGCGGGAGCCGAGGGCCCATTCCGGGATGCCCTCTGGCCAGAGGCTGAAGCTGACGCTGAAGTCGTTGTCGACGTTGTCCCACTCGAACGACAGGCCGGCATACCAGCGTGGCAGCCGACGGATGTACGCAAACGCCACCTCGCCCAGGTCGCCGCGCCCGATATCGTGCCACAAGCGGAACGCGGTGATGTGCTTTTCGTTCAGCCGATAGTTCCAGCCGCCGCCGACCAGGTTCATATCGATGTCGCCGGCATAACGGGCGCCGAGGATGTACGCGAAGCGCGGGTTGCGTTCGACGGCGAGCGCGACGCTGTGGCGATCGTAGCTGCGGTCGCTCATGTCGAAGTTGAAATCGTAGAGAATCGTCGTCGTGTCGCCCGCCCGCCAAGCAACGTCGCCAGCAATATAGTTGCGCGACCGGCTGTCTTCAGGCCGAAACTCGTTGACGTAGCCGTTTGAGATTTCGTTTGCTTGCGCGTCGGTGAAGGCGCCGAGTTCGAGATCGACGGTAAGCCAGTCAACGGTGTGGGCGTTCTCGAGGCCGCCGCGCTTGGTCTGCCAGATCTGACGGACACCGAGCTTGCCGCCGTAGAAGTCATCGATCGTTTCGATTCCTTCGTCGAACGGCGTGATACGGTCGCTGCGGACGTTGCTGTGCGCGAACCAGGCCACGAAGTAGGGATTGACGATGTGCCGAATCCCGTTCAAATCCCACAAATCCGACTGCACGTCGGGGTAAATCCGCCAGAACTGGGAACTGCCACGCACGCCGTAGGCGCCGAAGCCGCGCCAGAGTCCGCCGTCGTGAAGATCCATCCCGTCCCAGTACGTCCCGCGCCCGGTGGCGAACGGCACGAGGTTGATCCAGCCGAGCTTGATCGGCGCCTCTACTTCTTCACGAACGTCGACCCGCGCCGTCGAATCAGTCAGCCCGAGGTTGGAGAAAGGGCGATCGTCGAAGACGAAGCGGTCGTCCGGCCGATACCGCACCACGCCGAGGCGGGATTCGTGGTAGAAGACCAGCGGCGTGTTGTCGAGCGTGTCCCCGATGCGCCGGTACACGAGGTCCGGCAGGTGCTCGGTCTGCGTGACGAAGTCGAGCAATCGCCAGTTGGCTAGGAACGTGATCGCTTCCGTGCCGCGTGCGCGCTTCAGGAAGAAGACCGTTTCCTGTTCCTTGCCCTCGTTGAACTCGGAGCGATCGTAGATCTCGAGGAAATTGGGGTCACTGATGTAGCTCGCTTCGAGTGTCAGTTGCCAATCGCCGGGCAGGTATTCGCGATGTCGCCAGAGGGCCCGACCGCGGGTGTCGGAAGACGGCTCCCAGGCCTGGCGCCGAAGTGGGCCGAGTTGGGTATCGACGCCGCGGTCGCTGATGAGGTAGGTCCGCAACAGCCCGTATCGATCGTCGGTCTCGTAGTCGGCATCGATTCCGACCGCCGGCCCGCGGTCGGAAAAGTAATCGAGTCGCAACGTGGCGTCATATCCGGGCGGCGGCGTGACGCCGAGCAGGTTGAAGAGGTGCCAGTCGGTCTGGACGATGGTCCCGAAGTCACCATCCTGGCCCACGCGGACGCTCTTGATCAACGTCTCGCTATCCTCCAATCGCCCCTTCGCGTAGGGCCAGAAGAGTACCGGGTTGCCGCCCACGTTGAGTGTGGCGTTCTTCATCTCGTACTCGCCGGCCACTGGCGCGATTGCTCGACCGCCGGTGTCACGGGCGGTGACGTCACGGAGATAGAGCTGCTCGACGCCGACGTGGTAATGGGGCGTGAAAAATTCGCTGGTCGTGATCCGGGCGTTCTCGGCGGAGAATTCGGTCGCGGATAGCTGCCGGATCTCATCAGCGCGAACGTACAGGGGGACCTGACGATCGGGGACATCGGTGCGGAACACACCGTCCAGTATCACCGCGCGCTGCAGCTCAAAGTCGTAGTACAACCGACTGGCGCGGATGAATCGGTCCCCTAATGACAATTGGACGTCGCCTTCGAGATAGACCGCGCGAATCCGCCCCTGGATCGGACCGACCGCCAGCGGCCCCGACGGCGCGGGCGCGGGCGGCCGTGGTGCGGAATCAGCCGTGGCAATCGCCGACGACGGCGCGCCGTCCACCGGCTGCATGCTCCCCGGCGATCCAGCCGGTGTCGCCGATGGCTGGTCAATAGCAGCCGACTCTCCCCCCTGCCCAGCGTCGTCGTTGCTATCGTCGAGCAGGCGTTGACTGAAGTTCGGGACGGGAAAGACCACCGCCGATCGTGCGCGAATCTCCAGGAGCGGCTGTTTCGGCCCGCCGGCCTGGGAGAAATAGACGCCGTCGGTGGCAACGTAAACCCGCTCGCCGTTCGGCGCACTCGGCGTTGGTGGCGTGCTGGCCGGCTCGAATCGCTCGACTTCGTAGCGTACGACGCTGGGCGGACGCGCCACGCGCGGCGCCCGAGGGCGAGCCACCGCCGCGATCGGCTCATCCGGCGGAACACCATCCTCGATGAGCAGACGATCCTCCCACGCCTGCCGGTAAAGCGGCGCGTTGCGGGCCTTTGGGCTCGAGTCGTGGGCGTCGTGCGACTTCGTGACCCGCCCGGCGCTTCGCAATCGGCTGACCAGCAACACCTCGTCAACCGTGGTCGTCCCTCCGGGCTCCACGATCTCGGCGTTCCCGGTCAGATAGACCACCAGTTCGAAGTAACGACGATCAGATGCCTCGTCATGTCGCGGCGTCAGCCAAACCACGCCGTTGTCCGCGGCGAGCCTCTTCCGGGCAAAGTCCAGCCGAAACGCGCCCTCCACGACCAGAACGAACGTACCGTCATCCTCACGGAATTGCCGAACGTAGCGACCGCTGATCTCGACGTCGCTATCGCTGATCATCTCCGGTACGAGTGGTGTGGCCGCGTTCGCAATGTCCTGAGCGCGCGCCACCCCGATCGGCATCCCGATCAGAATTGCAGCCACCAGGAACCATACGGGCCGCCCGAGGGTCGTGCGGACGGCACAGGCGGGCTCGAGGGGCAGTGTTCGCCGCAATCGCGTTGAGTTGCTTTGATGCACGCAGGTCCTCGCTTGAAGGGATCGCAAGGCCGCATTATCGGGTCATCGGCCCGCGGGTCAATGGGCCCCGTCCCGTGCGCGGACGGTGACGGGTCCGCGAGTGGCGGGTGTGCGGCGGGCGTTCTTTGAAAAACGTGGTATGCTAGAGTATGGTGTCGGTCCACTGACCGGCGAGACAATTGCAGGAGTCCCATGCAGCCGGAAGTACGACACTACTGTGGCCTGTTCGGTATCGTCCACCACCCGCAGGCCGCACAGATGGCCTACCTCGGACTCTATGCCCAGCAACATCGTGGCCAGGAAGCGGCCGGGATGTGCTCCACGGATGGCCGGACCATCCGCCGGCGCACCGGGCAGGGGCTCGTGTCGCAGGCGTTCAATGACGGCGATCTCGAGTATCTCGCCAACGAAACGGCCATCGGCCACACGCGTTACTCAACGACGGGCGCACCGACTGATACCAACACTCAGCCGTTCAAGGTAACCGGCGCGATCGGTGAAGTGGCAATCTGCCACAACGGCAACCTGGTGAACGCCAGTGCGACGCGCTCCGAGTACGAACGCAACGGAAGCATCTTCGTTACGACTTCGGATACCGAGGTGATTCTGCACATGCTGGTCGATCGGCGGTTCGCCGACCAACCAGACCCGCTCGCCGCGGTCATGCGACAGCTGCACGGCTCCTTCTGCCTGCTGCTGCTCTACCCGGACCGGATCGAGGCGGTGCGCGACGCTGCGGGCAACCGACCACTTTCCCTGGGTACTGTTGACGGAGCGTACGTCGTCGCGAGCGAGACCTGCGCGTTCGACATTATCGGAGCCGAATTCGTCCGTGAGGTCGAGCCCGGCGAGATCGTCACGATCACGAAGCACGGCTTTCGATCGCGACGGTTCGCCGAGGAGCCGCAATGCCGGCGGGCCCATTGCATCTTCGAGCACATTTACTTTGCCGACCCGTCGAGCAACATCTTCGGCGAGAACGTGCATCTGGTTCGGCGTCGACTCGGCGCACAGCTGGCGCGCGAAGCACCGGCCGAAGGCGACCTGGTGATCGCGGTTCCCAACTGTGCGCGATGCGCAGCGCTCGGGTACCACGAGGAGTCGGGCATCCCGGTCGGGCGCGGGTTCACGACGAATCACTACATCGGTCGTTCGTTTATTCAGCCGTCGCAGAGCATCCGCGACCTCACGGTCCGCATGAAGCTGAACCCGATCCGCGGCAGCGTCGATGGGAAGCGGCTGGTCGTGGTAGAAGACTCGGTCGTCCGAGGAACGACCACGCGTGGGAAAATGGACGCCTTGCGTCGCGCCGGCGCGCGCGAGATTCACCTGCGGGTCGCAAGTCCGCCCATCATGCACCCCTGTTACTACGGAATTGATTTTCCCAGTCGGGACGAGTTGATCGCCAGCAAACGCACGGTCGACGAAATCCGTAAGTATCTGGGTGTCGATTCACTGGCCTATTTGTCTCAGGATGGAATGCTGTCCTGTGTACAGGGGAAACGGGAGCACTACTGCACGGCATGCTTCTCGGGTCAGTACCCCATCCCGATCGACCCCTCGTTCCAGAAGGACGTGTTCGAGCGCAATCAGCTGCGCTTCTTCGAACCGCAGCCGCAACCGCAGCCCGGCAACGGCAAGAACGGGGCATAACCGTTGTATTGGCGACAGATTACGGCACTTCGACGTGATCCAGGATGTGCCGTATGACGTCGTCGCTGGTCTTTTCCATGGCCTCGGCTTCGTAGCTGATGATCACCCGGTGACGGAGCACGTCGGGTGCGATGTCCTTCACGTCCTGCGGCGTCACGTAGCCGCGACCGGCCAGGAACGCCGCTGCCCGCGCTCCAAGTGCGAGGTAGATCGTGGCCCGGGGGGAGGCGCCGAACTCGATCCAGTCGGCAACGTCGAGCCCGAGATCGCGCGGCGTGCGCGTGGCATGCACGAGCGCGACGATGTAGTCCTTGACCTTGTCGTCCATGAAGATCTCGTCGACCACCCGACGGGCATCGAGGATCTGCTGGGGCTCGATTACCGGCTGGATCTCAGGCGCCCGCCGAACGGTGGCCATCCGATCGAGAATCCGTCGCTCCTCTTCCTGCGTCGGATAGTCGATCACGACCTTGAGCATGAAGCGGTCGACCTGCGCCTCCGGGAGCGGGTAGGTGCCCTCCTGCTCGATCGGATTCTGCGTCGCGAGCACCAGGAACGGCTGCTCCAATGCGAAGGTCTCCTCGCCGATCGTCACCTGCCTCTCCTGCATCGCCTCGAGCATCGCGCTCTGAACCTTGGCGGGTGCTCGGTTGATCTCATCCGCGAGCACGATGTTGGCAAAGACCGGCCCGCGCTTGACCTTGAATGTGGCCGTGGCAGGCTGAAAGATCTGGGTTCCGAGGATGTCCGCCGGGAGCAGGTCGGGCGTGAACTGGATTCGCCGAAAAGTGGTCTTGATCGCGCGGGCCAACGTCGCGACGGCAGTCGTCTTGGCGAGCCCGGGAACGCCCTCCAACAGAATGTGCCCGTCCGACAGCAGCCCGATCAGAAGCTTGCGAAGTAGCGCCTCCTGCCCAACGATGACGCGGCGCATCTCGGTCAGGAGCCTCTCGAAATGCTCCGCCTGACTGCGGACGAGTTCGCCAATCTGCTGCACTTCCACATGAGTCGCGGCCATGCTGATCCTTCCGCCTGCAATAAAGACCGATCCCGTCCCGCGACCATCCAAGACGATCATCGGACGCAACCCCGTCATAGACAACCCACAAACCGCGTGCCTGTCAACAACCGCCGGCCTCCGCCCCCCCCCCGGGCCTGGCGGGCAGGTCTGTCGAGAGGTTCGATCGTGACAATCGGCGATTCTGACAGGTTCGCGTCGACAGCGTTGTCTCTCTCATTGGCATCGCGGACAAATGGGGGGTCGCCGGATTTGACTTTTCCGGGCCGCGACCGATCATCATCTCGACCGGATTAAGGAGATCAGGATGAATTCAGACGTAGCGGACCGGCGCTCCGGTCCGGCCCGCGGCCTCGTCTACCTGGCCGCAGCTTGGTGTACAGGCTTGTCGATACCCGCGAACGCCGAGAATCTCATGAACACGACGCAACCGCTGATCCCGCGCCAGATCCTCTTCGGCAACCCCGAACGGGCCGCTGCCCAGGTGAGCCCCGACGGAAAACGGGTCAGCTTCCTGGCGCCGGACGCCGGCGTGCTAAACGTCTGGGTCGGTCCGGCGGACGATCCGGCTCGGGCAAAACCGGTTACCAGTGACCGCGATCGCGGCATTCGTCGCTACTTCTGGGCCTGGGACAACGAGCATGTGCTATACCTTCAGGACGTCGGCGGCGACGAAAACTGGCACGTGTACGCGGTCAATGTCGAGACCCGCGAGAGTCGTGACCTGACGCCCCTGAAGAGCATCCAGGCACGGGTCGAGCAGGTGAGCCAGCGGTTCCCGAACGAGATCCTGATCGCGATGAATGACCGCGATCCGAACCTGCACGACCTCTACCGCGTCGACATCCGCACCGGGGCACGCACTCGTTTGATCGAGAACCCCGGATTTCTGGACTTCCTGGCCGACAGCGACTATCGCGTCCGGTTTGCTTCGCGAATGCGACCGGACGGCGGAATGGACCTGATGCGCCATACCGCAGAAGAGGCGTTCGAGCCGTTCCTCTCGATCCCGCACGAGGATGCGCTCACGACCCATCCAATCGGTCTGGACGAAGCCGGCACGACCCTCTACATGATCGACAGCCGGGATCGGAACACCGCGGCCTGCATCGCAATCGACCTCGCCAACGGAAGCCGCAAGGTGCTCGCCGAGGACGAGCGGGCGGATGCCGGGAGTACGATGCGGCATCCGCGGACGCGCGCCGTCGAGGCGGTACGGTTCGACTACCAGCGCGCCGTCTGGAAAACTGTCGATCCATCGATCGAAGCCGACCTCGAGCGTCTCAAGACACTCTGTAACGGAGATTTCTCGGTCGAGGACCGTTCTCTCGACGACCGTTACTGGATCGTCGAGTACGTCGTCGACGACGGCCCGGTGCGGTACTACTACTACGATCGGCAGAAAAAGGACGGCAGCTTCCTGTTCACCAACCGGCCGGCGCTCGAGGGCCGGCAACTCGCGACGATGCACCCACGTGTCCTGAATGCCCGCGACGGGCAGAAGTTGGTCAGCTACCTCTCGTTGCCGCCGGGCAGCGACGCGGACCGCACGGGCCGGCCAGACAAGCCGCTCCCGATGGTGCTGCTGGTCCATGGCGGCCCCTGGGCACGGGACGATTGGGGATACGATTCGCTGCACCAGTGGCTGACAAACCGCGGCTACGCCGTGCTGAGCGTGAACTTCCGGGGCTCGACCGGATTCGGCAAGGCATTCATCAACGCAGCCGACCGTCAGTGGGGCCGGTCGATGCACGACGATCTACTGGACGGCGTCGCATGGGCAATCGAGCAGAAGATCGCCGACCCAAAAAGGGTGGCGATCATGGGCGGCAGTTACGGCGGATACGCGACCCTGTGGGGCGTCACCAATACGCCCGAGATCTTCTGCTGTGGCGTCGATATCGTCGGCCCGTCCAACCTCGCCACGCTGATCGACTCGATTCCGCCTTACTGGAAGCCGATGCTCGACATGTTCGCGCAACGCGTCGGCGATCCGCGCACGGAGGAGGGTCGCAAGCTGCTGCACGAACGATCCCCACTGACCTATGTCAATCAGATCCGCTGCCCGCTGCTGATCGGACAAGGCGCCAACGACCCGCGGGTCAAACAGGCCGAGTCCGACCAGATCGTCCGCGAGATGCGCGAGAAGCAGATCCCGGTGACGTACGTGCTGTTTCCTGACGAGGGACACGGCTTTGCGCGGCCCGAAAACAGCCTCGCGTTCTGGGCCGTGACCGAAGGCTTCCTCGCCGCACACCTCGGCGGCCGTGCCGAACCGATCGGCGATGATTTCGACGGCTCGTCGATCGAGGTGCACGCCGGGGCCGACGACATCCCCGGCATCAACAATGCCCTTAAGGGTAAGCACGCAAAGGCGCGCTAGGCGAGCGCGGCGCGGATTCGGATGAGTGTCTGCAACAGCCCTTCGAGCTGATCAAGCGGCCAGACCGTCGCGGCATCGCTCTTGGCGTTGTCCGGATCGTCATGCACTTCCATGAACAGGCCGTCGATGCCCGCAGCGACCGCGGCGCGCGCCAGCAGCGGCAGAAACTCGCGATGCCCCCCGGTGACGTTGCCGCCACTACCCGGATGCTGGACCGAATGGGTCGCATCAAAGATCGCCGGCGCGAACCGGCGCATGATCTGCAAGCCCGGAAAATCGTTGATCAATCGCTCGTAGCCGAAGGTCGTGCCGCGATCGGTAACCAGTACGTTCGCGTTGCCCGTCTCTCGAACCTTCTCAACCGCCAGGCCGATTTTCTCCGGCGCGAGAAACTGTCCCTTCTTGATGTTAACGCACTTGCGCGTCCGCCCGCAGGCAACCAGCAAATCCGTCTGACGACAGAGAAACGCCGGCACCTGCAGACAATCGAGCACCTCACCGGCAGGACCAGCCTGCCCCGGCTCATGGACGTCCGATAATACAGGAACACCGACGGTGTCGCGGACAGTGCGGAGGATCTCGAGGCCCTCTTCGAGCCCGGGTCCGCGAAACGAGTGCACGCTCGAACGGTTCGCTTTGTCGTAGCTCGCTTTGAAAACGAACGGTAGTTCCAGTCGACGCGCGACGGCGGCGATTGATTCCGCCATCCGCAGGGTATGTTCGCGCGTCTCGATCACACACGGTCCGGCGATCAGCAGCAATGGCTGCCCGGGCCCGACCGTGTACGGTCCCAGCGATACGGTCTCAACGCTATCCATTTCTCGATTGTAAGGCGAACCGCCGCCAACCGTAATGGCCCCGATCGGAACGGATCGCACCGCGCCTAGATGCCGCCGCCGTCCTGGAAGTCGACCACAGGGTCGACGAAGTCGCGAATCCGCGTGGTCTCGAGAGAGTACATTCCCATGCACATCAGGGGCGGCGAGTATACGTGCAGCGTAACCAGATCCTGCCCCTCGTCCTGCAGGTTCGAGACCTGGTGGATATCGGCATCCTGGGAACCGCAAACGCCGCCCTCGGGAAGATGACGGGTGTGGGTGGCGTAGACGTGGCCGGCATGGGTCCGCTCGAAGACCGTCTCGGTCAGCGCGCCGTCGAGAACCCGTACGCCGCACGACGAACCGCGATGGTCATGCAATGGACTGCGCTGGCCGCTGCGCCAGCAAAGAATCAATGCCTGGTACGCCGGCCCCTCGCGCATCAGGTTGCGCTGGTAGCTACGGGCGCTGAATTTCGCGAATCGCTCGATGTCGCTACGGGTGATCGCCAGCTCGCGAAGCAGGTCCGTCAACCGCTCGAGCGGGATACGCTCTTCGTACTGATCCAACTCCGCGAAGAATTCGGCGACCGGTTGCGTCGTCGTGCTCATTCGGTGTTCCTCCTCCCGTACATCAGCCGACAGTCCCTTCATCGTACAAAATCCCCAGATACCGGCCAACCCCCAAACGCCCGAACGTCACGGATGCACCGGGCCCACTACTTGTTTGGCGGCGGTTGCCCTCGATCTGTCACGGGAAAGGCCGGGCTGAGCGGAGGGGCAGATTCGGGCCGCCGACCGTTTGACTGCTTGACCAAAGCCGCGCCGTCTCGCCACAATCGCCGTTTTCGGAGGAATCAACGGCCGATGCCGATCGTCGTGCAGAAATTCGGCGGGACCAGCGTCGCGGATGCGGAACGCATCCGAAACGCGGCGGCGCGCGCACTACGAACACAGGCCGCGGGCAAGCACGTCGTTCTGGTCGTCTCAGCAATGGGCCACGAAACGGATCGACTGGTCGACCTCGCTCGACAAGTCTCGCCCAAACCGCCTCGTCGTGAACTCGACATGCTGCTCTCGACCGGGGAGCAAGTTAGCATTGCGCTGGTCGCGATGGCCATCCACGAGGCCGGCGGGAGCGCCATCAGCTTCACCGGCGGGCAGGTCGGGATGGTCACGGACAGTGAGCACACCCGAGCCCGGATCCACTCGATCGACGCCGAGCGGATCGAAGCGGCACTACGCGACGGACAGATCGCGATCGTGGCGGGTTTTCAAGGGATCGATGCCGAGCGGAACATCACGACCCTCGGACGCGGCGGAAGCGACACGACCGCGGTCGCACTGGCGGCGGCGCTGCAAGCCGAGACCTGTGAAATCCTCACTGACGTCGACGGGATCTACACGACCGACCCGCGAATTGTCGAGCAAGCGCGCAAGCTCGAGCGGATCAGCTACGACGAGATGCTCGAGATGGCCAGCCTCGGCGCCGGCGTCATGCACGGGCGTGCCATCGAGCTCGGCAAGAAATACGGCGTTCCAATCCACGTACGAAGCAGTTTCACGGACAAGCCAGGGACGATCATCATGGCCGCAACACCGGGGATGGAAGAAGTCGCCGTTCAGGGCGCCACGTTGAAGCGCGGTATCACACGGGTCACGCTGGCGGGGCTGCCGAACCAACCGGGAATCACCGCCGCGATTTTCGAGGAGATTGCCCGGCGCGGCCTCTTCGTTGACGACATCATTCAAAACGTCGTGCTGACCGGATCGCACGCCGACCACGCCGAGCGCGCCACTCTCGGCTTCACGGTGGAAGGAGCCGAGGAACACGAGATCCGAGAAGCCGTCGAGCAGTTGCGCTCGTCGTTTGATCTCTCGGACGCGGACGTCAATCCGCAACTGGCGCGGGTCAGCGTGATCGGTGTCGGCATGCGCAGCCACCGCGGCGTCGCGGCCACGATGTTCCAGGCGCTCGCCGGAGCGCGGGTCAACATCGAAAACATCGCTACGAGCGAGATTGTCATCAGCGTCCTGGTCAGCACGGACGATGCCGAAACGGCGCTGCGCGCAGTACACGAGGCGTTCGCACTCGGTGACGCACCGGCGCCCTGAACCGGAAGCGTTGCGACAGAGTCGTCACGCGCTATCATGGGGGTTCGATGAAACGACACGTTCATTATGAGATGGCTTTTCAGGACTACCTGCAGCAGAGCTGCGTTCCGTATGTCGCCGTGGATGAAGCCAAGAAAGCGAGCTTTCGCGACGCGAAGCTGAAGAGTTTCGACTTCATCGTCTACGCAGCCAGCCAAGCCAATTGGCTTACCGACATCAAGGGTCGGCGCTGGACCCGACGCAAGGGGGCACGCCGTCCGGCACTCGAGAATTGGGTCACACAGGACGATCTCGACGGGCTGCTGCAGTGGCAGCGGATCTTCGGAGACGGCTTCCGCGCACTGCTCGTGTTCGCGTACTGGCTGGATGAGGCGTGCTTGCAGACCGATGGGTGGGCCCCGCCGCCCGAGCTGGTACACGTCTACCGTGGTGCGCAGTATCTCTTTGCAGGTATCCCGGCAGATGATTATCGCGAGAACGCGCGTGTTCGAAGTCCTAAGTGGGGAACCGTCAACGTTCCCACGCGCGACTTCGCCGAGCGCGTCGAGCCGTTCGAACTGCTGCTCACCTAGACTGCTGCGTCTACTCCAGCGGCGCAGCGGCGACCTTACGATGATCGCGTACCTGGTGGCCCGTCGCGATTCTCCACCCGGATCGCGAGACTTTTTTTGCGGGGTCGCGACCCGGCACTCGTCTATTCCCTTGGTACAGCGATCCACAGCGTCTGTCGCACTGTCGCGGTTCTTGACCAGCTACCTTACGGCGCAATCCGTGCGCGCCACAGAGCGAAGGAGGCCGACATGGCACCCGTCTCGCGTCCCCCCGCGCATCCGTCTCGACTGGCCGCGACCACGGCCTGTTGGACCCTGATGGTGTTACTCGCCGGGCATGCGGCCTGGGCAGGCGACCCGACACCCGCCCAGTTGCAGTGGATCCGCGAGCACGCCCTCCCCTTTCGATCTGCCGACCCGGCTGGATCGCTTGATGACCTCCTGTCGCTCAAGGCAGCGATCGGCGACGCGCGAATCGTTGCGCTCGGCGAGGGCACGCACGGAACGCGTGAGTTCTTTCAGATGAAGCACCGCCTCGTCCGGCTGCTCGCCGAAGAGCTGGGTTTCACGATCTTCTCGATCGAGGCCAACCTGCCTGAGGCCTATCGGCTCAACGACTACGTGTTGCACGGGCGTGGGGATCCTCGGGCCCTGATTGCCGGTATGCACTTCTGGACGTGGAACACCGAGGAAGTGCTGGCAATGGTCGAGTGGATGCGCGCCTACAACGCGTCGGGGCGTGGGCGGATCGAGTTCACGGGTTTCGACATGCAGTTCGCGCCGTCCGCGATGGACAACGTTGTGGCCTTTCTCGGTGAATGCGATCCGGAGTACGCCGAGGAGGTCGACAAGCAGTATGCAGCACTGCGGAAGGCCGCCGAACCGCGGCGTCGCTTTGGCGTCGCCACTGCCACGTTTCCGGTCGAGGCCGCTCGAGGCCGCAAGTTGCGCTATAGCGGGTGGATTCGAACCGAGGCGCTCGAGCAGGGTTTTGCGGGCCTATGGTGGCGCTGCGATGGCCCCGAGGGCGCACTTGCATTCGACAACATGCAACGACAGGCGATCCGTGGAACACGCGATTGGCGGGAGTACGTGCTCGAGCTCACCATTCCGAACGAGACGGTCAACATCAACTTCGGCATCCTTCACACCGGGGTTGGCAAGGCGTGGTTCGACGGTCTGCGAATCGAACTCGACGGCAAGCCGTATGACGCGAACGCGCTGTTTGGAGTTGGTTTCGAAGAAGAAACGCCGCGCGGTTTCCACTGCGGCGGCATCGGCTACAGCGTCGCGACCGATGCGGACGTCGCCAAGGAAGGCGATCGCAGCCTGCGGATGGTGTCGCAGCTGACCAACGTGCAGGATCCGGCAGCGGATCGCGTCGCCGCAGATCGGTGCGTCCGAATCGTCAAGACGATAGAAAGCCGGGCGGAACAGTATCGCCAACAACGAACTGCGGCCGAAGTTGCGGCCGCGATTCAGCATGCACGGGTCGCGCAGCAGTGCTTCGAGATGAAAGCGGGCCGGATGCAGCGCGACACGTGTATGGCTCGGAATGTGGAGTGGATCCTCGAACAGGCGCCGCCGGGCACGCGGATTGTTCTCTGGGCACATAACGGGCACGTCGCCCGCGGCAACCTGGGGATGGCGCCTTCGATGGGACGCGTGTTGGCCGATCGCTTCGGCAAGGACTATCTCGTGGTCGGCTTCACGTCATCCGCGGGAACGTACACCGCGCGCGCCCGCAAAGGCGGCTTGCGCAGCGACTTGGTCCTGGATTCACCGGCTACAGGCAGCATCGAGCATTTCTTTCGAAAGAGCGGACTGGAGCGGTTTGTGCTGGACCTGCGTCCGGCGCGCGCAAGCGATCCCGGCTCGGAGTGGCTCACCAAACAACTGCTCATGCGATCCATCGGCGCCCTGGAGATGTCCTACGAATTTTCACCCCACACGATTCCCGATGAATACGACCTGATGATCCACTTCGAACAGAGCACGGCATCGCGCGGACTCTGGCGGCAGCGGGCGGAGTGAGCGGGGATATCCGCCGTCGACGTCGAGCCGAGCGAAGCCTGGCCGGCCGGCAGCGGACCGCCGCGACAAGGTCGAATTTATTGCCTCAATTGCCATAATACCTATCAGCATATGGTATGATATGCGGTATGCCGCGTAGCGCTGACCGATCCAGATTCCGAAATGGCATCCCCGAGTTGCTGGTTCTACAGCTCTTGTCCGAGCGCGAGATGTACGGCTACGAACTAACGCAGGCGATCTACGAGTCATCCGGAAAGTCCCTCGAGTTCGCCGAAGGTGTCATCTATCCGTTGCTGCACGCGCTGGAGAGCGAAGGGCTGCTCAAGACCAGGCGCTGCGACGTTAGCGGACGCCGGCGCGTCTACTACGCGCTCACGCGGAAGGGCGCGCGGCGTCTGGACGCATCGATCGCTGATTGGCGTCACGTCGTGAGGGCCGTGGAGAAAGTGCTGGAAGGACGGCGTAATGAACCGGGACTGGCTTGATCGGCTGCGCCGGCGCCTCGTCGCGCGCGGGATCGACGCCGGGTATGTCCAGCGACTGGCCGGCGAACTAGAGGATCACTACCAATCTTCCTATGCGCGGCACCGCCGCTCACTGCCACCCGCGGAAGCTGCGCGACGGGCTCTTGGAGATCTGGGGGACGCCGATTCGATCGCGAACGAGGTGCTCGCACGGCCTACGCTACGCCCATTGGCTCGTCGGCAGCCTGTGCTTGCTTTCATCGTGGGGCCGTGCATTCTGGTCGCGCTCGCGATCGGGCTGTTCTCGTTGATCGAATACGGGATCCTGCTCGGCGCGACACAAGTTCTGCACGTCCCGCGGACCGATCCGACACTTCGCCGGGTCTTCCTCGGGGCGTACCAGCTGTTCGGTTGTGGCACTACCCCTACGTTGGCGATTGCGTTCTGCGCGCTAGCGAATCGCCATCGGTGCGATCTCCGGTGGCCGCTGTACGCCTGCTGCACGTTGAGCCTTGCCGGCCTCGTGAAGACTTGGCTCGTGCTCTGCCCTGCCAGCGGGAGCGTGTTTTTCATGAACCGGTTCGGCATCGACGAGGTTCGATTGATCGCGCCAATTGCAGTTTTCGGCGCGTTTGCCTGGACCCGCCGACATATCGTACGACTGACGTCCGCGCGCGCCGGCTAAGCCCCTCTTTGACCCTTCTATCGTCGCGCCACCCCTGAACTCCGCTCGTCGACTGAGCATGCGCCGACGGCGGCTTCACTGGAGGCGGTGCTTTTTTGTTGATATACCTATTACTGCTAGGTATTATCTGTTGAGGTTAACGACGTACTCCAAACAAGATGAGGAGGTGAATGGTGATGTTTCTTGGTTCTCGTCATGCCTGGTGCGCGGTACTGCCGCTTGGACTCTCGTTTGTCGTCGGACCCGCGGCTTCGGCCACCATCGAGGATTCTGGGCCATTTATCGGCGCGCGCGCCGAGGGCTTTGAAAGCTTCCCCTTGGGTTCCCATCCAAGCCTCGAAGTGTTCGGCGGCGCAGCGACGATCAACAACTTGACGCCGGACGGCTCGTTGAAAGTGGAGCCCAATTCCACGCTGGGTGGGACGCTCGTCTTTCCGCGCTCGGGCTCCAAGATGGGCGGGCAACTTGGAATTGCCGAGTGGATCTTCCACGAACCGCCCGCACGCTTTGGCGGCTACTTCGCCAACAACAGCGGCGTGGACGATGCATTGGTGACATTCTTCGACATTGACGATCAGATCGTCGCTGAGGATGTGCTACACGTAGTACACGGCAACAACACATGGACGTGGAACGGGTGGTCGTTCGACGCGCCGATCCATCGCCTGGAAATCGACGGTAACGGGCTCATTGACGGTTTCATCTGGTATGACGACATGCAATTCACGCCGCTCCCCGAACCGAGCGCGGCGGTTCTACTCGTCGGGCTGTCGCTGATGGTGGGTAGGCACGTGCGCGGCAGCCGGGCATGCGGCGCGGAAATGCGCAACCGCCGCTGAGTCGGCGAATTCTCGCGGAACGCGCCCGGCAGGATTCGAACCTGCGACCTGCGGATTAGAATCCTGAGTGCTAGGTCGCAGGGTCGATTCTGAGCACGTCAGGGGGGCCCGACCCGAAAGTAACCCGTACAAAAAACCACCCACCACAACGCTCCACAGGACCGAAACTGGACCGATATACTCGTCCAAGTGCGAGCCTTTCCGACTCCCTCCAGTACGACAACGCGGGTTATGCTTGCGGTGTCACGAAGCATTTGAGTTTTGATCGCCGAATCGCGGTTTTCACAAGGTCGAACCGCTCTCGTTTGGCGGTATCTTGCTAACCCGCGTTGTCGTACTAAGCGACAAACGCAAAAGGAGACAATATGAAGTTGTTACACATCGACGCGAGTGCTCGAGTCGAACGCTCGATTACTCGGGCACTCTCGGAGAGTTTCGTGAAGACATGGCTCGCTGAACGACCGCGCGATGCGGTCGTCAGGCGGGATGTAGGCTTGCATCCTCCAACATTCGTTTCGCAGGAGTGGATTGCTGCTTGTTTTGCTGCCGAAAACGAACGGACGGCGGAACAACATGCGATACTTGCACTTTCAGATGCACTAATCGCAGAACTTGAGTCAGCAGATGTCATTGTCCTTGGCACGCCGATGTACAATTATGGTATGCCCGCGTCTCTGAAGGCTTGGTTTGACCAAGTTGTGCGTATTGGCAAGACCTTTAGCTTTGACCTCGACCGCGGTGACTTTCCGCTTGAACCGATTTTAGATGGCAAGATGCTGGTAACGCTGACGTCAAAAGGTGAATTCGGATTCCAACCCGGCGGCGTGCGTGAACACATGAACCACTTGGACGGTCACATCGAGTCTATTGCGCATTATCTCGGCGTGACGGAATCACATTCTATTCATGTTGAGTACCAGGAATTTCGCGACGACCGACATCGCATGTCCCGCGAGAAGGCTGAATCCGACGCAGTTGATTTGGCAAAAAGACTTGCTGCCAATCGTAAGAGGCTGCTTCGAAACCCCGAGGATTTCCGATGAAAGGATCGCCACGACGAGCATGGAGGCGAGATCATGGCGTTCACATTGCTTTCCGACGAACTGTGGAGCGAGATCGAGTCTTCCGAAGGAGCCGCCCAAGCCGTTGGGCGGTCGGCCGAACGGGCGGCGAGCGATAGCGCTTCGGATCTGTTATCCGCCGCTCGCTTCCCTGACTCTATTGGACCACAACGGGACCGAGCGATCAACCCGCTCTTTCGCCGGGACACCCGCAAGGCCGTTTCGTTCTTGTTTTTTAGGGGTTTTAGTAACGCGCCCGGCAGGATTCGAACCTGCGACCTGCGGATTAGAAGTCCGCTGCTCTATCCAACTGAGCTACGGGCGCAACCGTTTATCAAAAAACGGTTTATAATTCTTTTTCAAACACCGCGTTTGCGGCCCGACAACCGTTCCGACAACCGCACCCAGGCGCTATCCTTCCAACACGACCGGCGAACCCGGAATCCACAGGTCGGATTGCGGCGGTGGCGATCGCCATCGCCCGCCGACCACGCGATTCGCGCGATGTTTCGCGGCCGAAAAACAAACGGCCGGTGCGCGGCGATTTCGCGGCGCGCGCAATAAACAAATCGCCGGCCCGCGCGTTTGATAAAAAACGCGCTCGTGAACGAGCCGTGCACGCTAGCAGCGTGCTATGCTCAGACGGAACCGCGCCACCCCTCGTGGAGGTTGTCACGATGCCGAGCGTCAGTCGTGGCCGTCGGGCCAAACCGATCAAGCCGTATCCATCCTTTCCGCTGACCCCGCATCCCAACGGTCAGTGGGTCAAGAAGATCCGCGGCAAGCTCTATCACTTCGGCGCGTGGGACGATCCGCACGCCGCCCTGGCCCGGTACGAGGAGCGCGTCGCCGACATTCGTGCCGGCCGCGTGCCCCGCACCGCCGAGGGCGCGCAGTATTGTACCGTCAAGGAACTCGCCAATCGATTCCTGAAGTACCAGAGCGATCGCGTCGCCGCCGGTCAGATCCACGCGCGGTCGTTCGAGGATTACCGCCGAGTACTGCGACACTTCGCCCAGCACGTCAGCCCGTCCCGCGCCGCCGAACACGTGACGGCGGACGAACTCATTCGATATCGGGCACATCTCGTGCGGCATGGACTGACCGGGCGCAAGGGGCTCGGCGTCCATGCCCTCGGCCGCACGCTGACGATCCTCCGCATGGCCTACTTCTGGGCGGAGAGCACCGGCCTGATCGACCGCGTCCCGCGCTGGGGCGAAGCCCTGGCCAAACCGACGGCTGCTGACCGTCGTCGCAGCCGGGCCAAACGCGAACGCGAGCACGGCAAGAACCTGCTGACGCCCGCCGAGATCCGCATGCTGTTAGGCGCCGCCGACCTGAAGCTCCAGGCCGCAATCCTCCTCGGCATCAACGGCGGCTTTGGCAACACCGACTGCGCCGCCCTACCAATCGCGGCGCTGGACCTGGATGGCGGCGTCGGTGGCAGTATTGATCGTGCTATCCCAGGCGATACTGATCGTGGTCTCCCTGGCGATTCGAATCGGGGTATCCCAGGCCATACTGATCGTGGTATCCCTACGGATCGCGGCCTCAACTACACGAACGGTTCTGCGAGGAACGGCCCTCGAATTACCTTCGAGCGGCCGAAGACCGCCGTACTCCGCGTCGTACCGCTATGGGACGAGACCGTCGCGGCCCTGGAAGCCCTGCTATCCAAACGCCGACCGGCGATCGATGGTGACGCCGAGAATCTGGTGTTCCGCACCGAGTCCGGCCGACCGCTCGTGCGCGACCTGGTCAAGCACTCCGGGAACGGCGTCATCAAACGCGTGACCTACGTCGACCGCCTCGGCAAGTGGTTCCAGGACCTCCTCGTCCGAACCGACCTCAAGAAGCCGCAGCGGGGCTTCTACACGCTCCGTCACGTCTTCCGCACCTTCGCCGACGAAGTCCGCGACAACCATGCCGTCAGCGTCATCATGGGCCACGCGATCGAAGGCATGGCCGGCCACTACATCGAGGAAATCGGCTTCGACCGCCTCCGTGCGGTCGTCGATCATGTGCACGGGCGGATTTTCGAGTCAGGTGCCGGACTCAACAGACCGGCCCTTTAGGCCCTTGGTCTGGCTACTCACTTGCGTTTTGCTCGCGCCAGATGCTCTCCACCTCATACCGGCCACGGTTGAGACTGTATTGCAGCTTGGCCTTGAGCAAATCAATAAACTCATCGCGTTGGGCGTCTTCCCAATTGGAGTTCCTGTCCTTGCGAATAAAGGAAATGGCCGCGTCCACGAGCGTTCGAGTAGCCAGGGCATCGGCTATCGTGTCTTCAACCAGCTTGCTCTTGCCCGTGTCTGGATCGAGCCACTCCCTAAAGACATTTCGGGCGAAAGGCGGAAGGTTGCCTGTCATTGCAATCTCCGCTCTCAGTACGCCGTTGAACTCAGACTTAAGATGCTCAGCCAGCCAGTCTATCTTCGCTCGAATCCCTGCTGCGACCACCCGATAGGAATCCGCCGCTTTTTCTCGGCGTACTGCCTCAATCTCATCCTTGCTAAGCACTTCGGTGATCGATTGGTGCATGATCCGATCGAGATTCCCGTCGATCCAAAGGGCAAAGCCTTTACGGATATCCCTCTCGATTCTGCCGTAGTAGCGGTCCAGCTCTGCCTGCTGCCGTTCTCGCTCTCTTATCGCCTGCGCTTGCTCGTTGACCGATTCGAGTTCCCGTTCAACGGACTCGATCTTGTGCTCGGCTGCGCCGGCAACCACCCATGAACGTATGGAGAACCCTCCAGATGCCACCAAGGCTATAAGTGCGGCCCAGAGCCACTTGTTGATGTTACTGCGGTTGATGAGTTCGAGGGCGTACTTGTGCTCGAGCCATTCCTCGACTTCCTTGCCAACCACGCTTTCTTGGATATGGATCTTGCTACCCTTTTTCGGCATAAATGCCTCCTTCTCAAAGCTCCTCGCCAAAAATTACAACAATAAAATGAGAAAGAAAAGACAAAAATTCAGCGCTAGGCAGAACGGCGATGTAGACCTACAGCCCTTCGAGGTAGTCCGGACCGTCGTATCGCGGGCGGCGGGGGCGTTGGGCGTGGGGTTTCGGCGTTGATTGGCTTTCGAGGAAGGCGTCGATCCAAGCCCGGCGGACTCGGAACCTGTGCCGGCTGCCGCGGCCCTGGGACGTGGTGATGGTCGCCGCCTGGAGGTGGCCGGCGTGGATGAGTCGTTCGACGGTCGCCCGGCTGACGCGGAGTTCTGCCGCTACTTCGGCGACGGTCAGCCATTCGTGATTGGCGGTTTCGTGAGCGTTCCTGATCGCGTCGAGATGCGCTTCAATCCGCGCAAGCAGCGCGACCAGGCTCGGCTCCCCTGGCACCGAGCGCTGATCGTGACGATTGTCCGTCTTACGCTGCTGACTCATGGTCACTTCCGCGTCAATTACTAACGAGTGATACGCCCGGCCAGCTGACGGTAATGCTGGACGAGTTGTTCGCGATCGCCGATCCAGCGGTAGCGTTTGCCGCCGTCGGGTTTCGACGACGCGACCACCCGCAGCAGTTTTTCGTCAACGTCCATGGGGCTGCCGCCGATGCCGACGCACTCGACGATGCCGCGGTTGCGCAGCTTCTCGGCGACACGACGTGGCCGTCGCGGGCCGTTATGGTGTCCGTCGGACAGCACGATGACCTGTCCATTGTTGGATCCAAGTTGCTTGAGGATATCGAGGGCCTTGCACAGCCCGGCCGTCAGGTTGGTCGAGTAGATGGTCTCCAGTTCGTCGATCGCATTCAGGATCGGCACCGAATCCCCGACACGCGTCGGCGGGCACGCGATGTGGCCGTAATTGCTGAAGGTGACGATCGAGACTGTGGCCTCCGGCTCTTCCTGTTCAAGACGCTCGACGTAGGTGCGTGCCGACGCTTGGGCCGCAGCGAGCCGCGTAGGCTCATAGTCGGTCTCGTCCATCGAGGCCGAGACATCGATGACAATGATCGCGTCGCGATATGGCTGCAGTGTTGCGACTTCGACAGCCGCCGACGGCGCAGGGGCGCCCGCCATCCAGCGAGCAACGCGGTCCATCATGGTATGCATCACTAGTCCTCCGGTTAGGGATTCAGTTGCCGTCCTCAGTTCAAACGCACGCCGGCTTGTTGGTCGGCTTGATGCCCTTGCGGTAGTCGATGGATGTCGATTCCTTGCGACTGCTGACGGTGTCGGTGATCGTCGCGGCGACCATGCCGTTGTCGTCGATGACGTACTCGACCTGGATGCGTTCGCTGCGCTTCGCCTCCGTCGGCAGGTTGTCGAGCACGATCTCGCCGATGAGCAGGCAGTCGTCGCGGTCGGCGTCGGCATCCCCTTGCAGGATCTCGACGCGGGCGGCGGTCTGGGCTTCGTCTTCGAGCCGAAACGTGTCGAGCCGCTTGCACGGGATCGGCGTGCCCTTTGGAATGATCACCGCGTTGACCAGCCGCGAACGCGTACCGTTCTTTTCGGCGACCGCACAGCCGACGCCGTGCGCGGTGATCTCGCGGATGAAAACCTCCGGTGCGGGTATCACCTGACCGCGGAGCGTCGCCGTCCGACCCTGTTTTGCCATCTGCACGAGCGCTGCCTGCGCTCCGCCGAACGCAATCGCGCGCTCGGGGTCGATGTCGGTCTTCGGTACGAGCCCGGTGTGGTCGGCGACGCACTTCTGGATGTACGCCGGCCGGGCGGCACCACCGACGAGGATGGCGCGGTCGATCTTGTCGTAGGTGAGACCTGCTTCGGCAATCGCACGGTCACATGCGTCGAGCGTCTGGCGGATCAGCGGGTCGACCGCTTTGTGGAATTGCTCCTGCGTGATCTTGACGACCGTCTGGTTGACGATGATCGGCACTTCGCGTTGCGACGAGAGCGAGACCTTTGCCCGTTCGATCCGCTGGGCGAGGTCAAATTGAGAGAGCGGGTCGGACAGGTCGCCCTTGCCGTTGAGCGACGGCATTACGAGTTCGCGGAGGGCCGCGCTGAAGTGGATGCCGCCCAGCTCGCGAACTCCGGCGGTGGCAATGACGTCGATCTGAGCGCCGCGCACTTCCAGGATTGAGACATCGAATGTTCCGCCGCCGAGGTCGTAGACCATGATGCGGGCGTTGCTCGTCGACTTCTCCAAGGCGTACGCCAGGCCGGCCGCCGTCGGTTCCGCGACCAGGCGGGCGACCTTGATGCCGGCCGCCGCGAAGCCATCGATCAGGCCCTGCTTCTGGTCGTCGCGGAAGTCCGCCGGGCAGGTGACGACGGCCTCCGTGATCGGGAAGTCGAGAAACGCCTCCGCCGACGCCTTCCATTCCTTGATGAACAGCGTGACCGCCTCGCGCGCCGTCATAGGCGAGCCGCCGCCCGGCAGCAGGTTGTCACCGGTACCGAGCTTCAACTTGAAATGTCGCATGACGCGGTCGGGGTCGAGCACGCCCTGTTCGACGGCGTCGGTGCCGATCATCGGCGGACCCGACGCGGGGCAGTACAGCACCGTCGGCGTGACATCCTCGCCGCGGGCATTGGGGATGATGACCGGCTTGCCCGACTGGTCGACGTATGCCGCCTTGGTCTGGGTCGTGCCAAAATCGATCGCGATGGTGAGACTCATCGTTAATCTCCATTAGTAGTGGTAGTGGTGACGTAAACCTGGACCTGCTCCCGGCGGACGACGCGGTTGTCCCGCTGGTAGCCGGGGAGCAGCCGGTCGGCGATGCAGCCGTGCAGGTCGGCCGACGGTGCCGCGATACGTTGCCGACAGGTCTGCCGGGCCGCGTCGAAGCGGTCGCTCGCACTTTCGAACGGCTCGACGCCGAGCGTGTGGAGTTGGGCCTCGATCTCCGCGAGATCCGCCTGCCGCATTTCAACGTAGTGGGCCGCCACGATGTTCAACGATCCGGGGGCCGCCTTCGTGATAAACTGTCGAAGTCGCTGAAGGTCGTTACGGACGCGATCGGCCAATCCGATCAAGGCGTGCACGAGCGGCTGAACAATATCGCGCTGGTGCGCGCTCTCGCGGTACCGTTGGCACTGATCCTGCAGGTCCGTCAGCACGCGGTCCTGGGCCTTCAATTCCTGGATCTCGATCAGCAAAGCGGCCTGCATCTCGGTCAGGTCTTCGAGCCGTCGGGCAACATCGGCGAACGCGTCGCTATCGGCGTCCGTCGCGGTCTCAGGTGTAGCCGGCGAGTGGCCGGGGAGCGTCCGCTCCAGGGGTTCGTCGAGCGTGAGTTGGGGGTCGTTCGGATTCATGGCTGGTCCTTGTCGTTGGCGTTGAGGGCGATTTTCAGGGCGGCGAGGATCGCGACGACGCTGAGGCCAAACGCCATCAGGCCGATCGTCAGTTGCTCCGGCGAGTGGCCGGGGCCGACGTGTTTCATGGTCGTGAGGAAGCCGACCACTTCGTTGCGGTTGCCGATCAGCAGGACCGCCGCCGTCGTGACGAGGACGAGCGCGATCAGCCGATCCCACTTGATGCGCATGTCATGTCTCCTTTTCGGGGTTTTTATTTCGTTTTCGCGGCGCCATTCGCCGGGGAAATCAAGGGAAAACAATTCGTAAGTGCCTGCGGCAACTCGTCCGGCAACAGAATCCAAATCCGCTCGACGCCACCCTTTTTCCGCCCGGACTCGCTCGTTACCACTACGCTCGCGACTTGTCGGCAAACGGTCGCGCGGACCGCTCGGGTCGGCACGATCACGAACAGCGGCAGCCGTGCCGCGTCCGCTCGGCGGATGTTGAAGAGCGCGTTCCGCGGAGTCGTTTCGATCTCGCACGCGATCACGGTCGTGTCGCGGGTGGCGAGCAGGTCGACGAAGTCCGTCCGACCATCGGGCAAACGGACCGGACATTCGGGAACGGTTTCGAAGCCGTGTCGATCGAAGACGCTGACAGCCTCGGCCACGAGCAGGTTGTGGAAAGCGCCGCCGCGCATGTGGAGGAGTTGGAGCAGGACGGTACCGACGAAGAGGGCCGCGATCACGAACATGACGGACCCCCTTCCTCCTTATGTTGATGTTGGGCGACGGCGACGACGCCGGTCGGGGTCGCTTCGAGCACGATCGCACTGCGACCGCGGCCGGCCGACTCGACCCGGTGCTCGCGCAACAGGCCTCCCGCGATCAGTCGATGGCGGATCCTGATCGCCGTCTGCGGCCCAACCCCGGCCAGCTTCGGATATGCACTCGACCGCAGCAGCGGGTGGTCGACCACCGTCTTCAGAAAACGGTAGTCACGTTCGTCGCCGAGGGTCGCCTCGTGTGCGGTTATGGGATCATGTGCGCCCGCGAGATCGTGCCCGGTTGCGGGACCATTAGTAGATGTAATTGGCGATGCCGTGGAACTCGTTCCCGGCGTGGTCAACGCTAGCCTCGCCGGATCGGTCGCCGACACGGTTTCGGTCGCGCCTTCCGACGTCGCCGACACGACTTCGAGGCCGGCCAGTGGCCCGAGGTCCTCTCGATCAAGATCGGTCACTGACCGCAACTGCAGCATCGGGACGTCGAGCACAAATGGGTATCGCCACGGTCCATCGCCGACCTGCGCGACGAAGCGTCCGGGACGCGTGTGATGGAAGACCCAGTCGAGCTGTTCGCGCGAAAGCCCCATCGACCGTCCTATCAGTTCGTAGTCGGACGCGCTCCCGCAACGACCCATGAACTTCGTCGCACTGAACGACATTGCAGCGGGCATCAGGCCGTGGCCGGTCGGGACCGCGACGTCGACTCCGATCCCTGTGCCGCGGACAAGCGGCCACAGGTCGGCCAGGGCGTTGTTCTGGGCGGACGACGCGGCGAGAAGGCGTTGGCCCTCGTCGATCGCGACGAAGAGGTCGAGCGGGCGGTTCGAGACGCCGCGGGCGACGCGGCTGTTGAATTCCGCCAGCAGGAGCCAGTTGATGATCAGGTTCTGGGCGACTTCGGAGACGCCGCCGAGGACGAAGTTGATTGGCAGGCGGGCGAGGTCGTGCGTCGTCCAGCCGCGGCGGTAGCCGAGCACGTCGGGGCCGAGCGACGCGAACAGCGATTCGAGGTTGTCGAGAATCGCCGACCGGGCCGGTGGGTTGAGCTGCTTGTCCGCTTTCACGACGTCGAACAGGTCGAACAGCGTCGGGAATTGCTTGCCGCCAGCGAAGATCCCGGCACCGTCGTAGAGTCGACGCAGGACGATCTGCAGGACCTTCGACGCTCGCGGCGGAAGCGTCAGCACCATCACGAGCATGTCGGCGAGGCGCGGAATCCACTCGGCGGGTTCAACGCCGACCGGCACCTGTAACGGATTGAAGCGCATCGACCGGGCGCGAACGATTGCGAGTTGGACGCCGATCCGTTCGAGTGCCTGCTTCAGTTTCGCGAACTCGGCCTTGCGGCAGTCCATAAGCCAAAGGCCGCGGACGCGCGGTGCGACTTGCAGGGCAACGAGTTGTGCTCGGTTGGTCTTCCCCGAGCCGGTGCCCGCGACCGTCAGCGTATGGTGATTGAGCGTCTGTAGCGGGATGCGGAGCTCGCGCCCATTTTGGCCACCGCCAAGGACGATTTCGCCGCGGGCGAGCTGGGCGGCCAAGAAAACGCCCTCGCGGAAGCGGTCCTGCTTGTGGTCGCGGACACGCTTCTGCAACTCCGCGATCGGCAGGCCGTCGCCGACGCCAAACCGGATGGCCCGCATCATTGCCTGCGCTGGTGCGTCCTCCATCAACTGGTTCTGCTCGGCATAGACGATGTCATGCAGCAGATCAGGAATGTCATCGTGACGTGCGTTCATCGTTCATCCTCGAAGTCGATCACAAGTGAGGCGATCCCACGCCACAGACCGGTGATGAGTGACTTGCGTTTGCGGGCGCCGTTGCACGACCGGCACTCGACAAGCACGCGGCCGGTGCGGTCTTGCGATTTGACGTAGTGGCACGGGCCGATCGGCTTGTTGCAGCCTGAACAGCGGGCATAGCACACTTCGCAAATCAGCTGATTGCATTCGGCACAGAACCCGGCCGGCGGTCGCAGGCAACCGCAGTGGCAGGCCATCTGTTGCGTCGTGCGGTCGGATTCGATCGCACCGGCCTGCGATAGTGTGTGGTCGGTGTCGTCCTGTTGAACGGGGTGGTCGCTCGCGTCCCACGACGACGAAGCCACCTTCCGCGTTCGTTCACTTCGGATCGGTTGCATCGTTTCACCACGGGTTGGAGAAGAGGACTCGCTGCGCCCATCCGGAAAGCGACCAGAGGAAATGGCCGACGAACCAGATGGAAAAGATCGCGGCCATGCCGGCGTTGATGATCAACGCCGCCCACAACGCGAAGCGGATCAGGTCCTGCAGCAATCGAAGAGCGTTCAACGTCCACGGGTTCATCACGGCGTTCCTTTTTGATTCGAGATCAAGTACGACTTGGACGGCCGTGATTTTCGGAACGATGTTTCGGTCAACGCTCGGGTAAGTTTCGGGGAAATGTCTTTATTGCGGATTCTTCAGGCGGCGTGTCCGAACCCGTCAGTCACCGAAGATCAATACACAGTACTAGTATGTGATCGTGGCTGGGACGTGAACTGACGTGAAGATCGCGCAGACAAGTCGCGACACCACAAGCTGACGCTGGACGAGGTGAACTGATGTCGTGGTGCTTGCTGCTGCCGGCCCCCGCCGCTCCCTTAACTACTTCGTTCAGCAGCCAGCAATGAAGGCTCATTCGATCGGCGAATCCAGCAGTACGGAAATTGCCCTTCAACGCTGTAGCGTTCCGCACCCTTCTTGGCCTTGACGATCGAGTTGAGGATGCCCCCGAGGTGATTGTTGAGCTCGCTCTTTGTACGCGACCGGCCCTTTTCCGGGAGGCGATCGTTGTTGGGCTCGATCATGTCGTATGGAAGGAACCGCCGCTTGAACGCCTGGAGCACCTGGAACAGGAAACGACACTGTTGCGGCTCGAGCAGTGGCCACCGATTCTCCTTGGAGCCGGCGATATAAATCGCCAATCGCGGTTCATCCACGAAGAGATCAAACTGACTTCGTTTCTTGCGGAATCTCGACTCGACATCCGGTTCGCCGAAGGAACCCTGTTCGGGCGTCGGCTCTTCCATCGGACCACATCGCCGGTCGAACCACTCGACGATGTACGTTTCGGACCCGATTTCTTCCGTTGGCGGTGTCGGGCTACCAAATTCCGCCATGAGTTGTGCGGTGAGATGCATAGCGAGTTCCTCGATCAGTGGCTTTGTCGCGCCGAACTGCTGCGCCGCGTGCCGCACGACCGATTCGACCTTGTCCCGCGTCGGCTCCAGACCGAGTTGTCGTAGCTCCTGGAGAACTGCCCAGACTGTCATCGTGGCATATGGCGTCGCAATCCGCGGTCCGCCGGTACCACCATCCACCGGCAGCCCGAAGTCTGTCACGGCGCGTCCGGACGAGTCTGCCTCACCAGCGCTCAGCCGTCCGATGAATCGCGGCAACGACGACAGTAGGAACGTCTCATCGGGACGATGTTTGGTAATGAACGCCTCGACGATCCGGAGTGTTATTGCCGGTATGTTGTTTTGATCGAGTTGGGCCACTGCCATCCTCCACGATGCGACCGGGGCGTTTAGCAATGGTACAATTCGCACCGAGTCATTGCTACCGTACCAACGCCGATGGAGTCGGAACGGATGCACACCTCATCCCGATCCTGGGGCAGCCTGTATTCCGTAGAGAAGATGGAGCCGGAAGCGCTCGTCGAACTGATTACTGACGTGGTTCTACGAGAGACCGGTGCCAGCGCCACAACGGAGAGATCGCCATCCCGCATCCGAGGCGTTGCGAAAGTCCTCGATCGATTCGGGCTACGGCACGACTTCAGTTGGGATGTCCGCCGCGATACACCCGTCGAGAGGACGTCTGTTCGCTTCGACATGCGATATGCTCGGCCCGGGCGATGGATGCTTTTCGCGGTCGTCGTCATTGCTGCCGTGCTGTTCGCATATGGCGTCCATGGAACGCTTATCCGTTTTGCTCAATCAGCCAGTATCTCCGGGGACATGCTAGCGGTGGCGGTTGTCGGCATCGCGCTCTCCCTTGTTTCCTGCGAGCTGCTAATTCTACGGGGGAGTCGGCTTGCTACGCTGCTTCTCGACGAAATAGCTGATCGGATCAACGAACACGACCAGCTGCTTGCGCGCGAACCGTTTGGGCAGCGCGTGCGGTCGACGTTTGCGGGCGTGATGTTGATTGGCCTCTATGGCGCGCTGCTCATTGGCGGATTCGTGGCGACGGCTAGCGAGTTGGATCTCGCTGTGACGCCTGCCCGCGTATTCGGCGCCTTCGTGGTCCTGATCCTACTCGCCGTCGGTGCATCGCTGTGCTTTCTGATCGCGTTGAGCTTCCGACGGCCCGGCGTGGTGGAGAGGCTCTCGCCGGCAGCCTCGGCGATCACGAGCGTGCTGGGCCTGCTCTTCATGCTCACAGCATTCTTGCCGCTGTACCGATTAGGGACTATTCCGCAGTTCGCCTGGGAGTCACTGGCAACCCCTCACGGCTCTAACGCCGACGAAGTCGCGCAAATACGAGTTCTTGTGTTCGTGTTTATGGGCGGAACCGTTCTATCGCTGGTGCTCGGGATCGCGATGTTGCTCCTCAGTCTCCGGCAAGTCGATCTCTTTATGCGATCCTGTCTTCGGCTGCAGAGAGACGCAGCCGCGGTAAGTACGCAGCGTGCGGTGTCTGGGGCGCGTTTCCTTCGCAGCCTCCAAGCCGCGCTAACCATAACGTGGATCGGCTTCGGTATTCTTGTATGGATTGGGATCATAGGCGTGTTGCTAATCGGGCTTGACGCTATCGTCGACGGGAGCCTCATAGCTCTCCGAGATACCAGCGTTGCAGAAGGTGTTGGCCGCGCTGTCGCATTCCTGATCGGCGGTCATCCGATCTGGTGGACGGTGATTGCTCGGGTCGCGCTTGGATCCGCCGGCGTACTAGCCATCGGTTTACCGATTTGTTCCATCTCGCACTACGTGTTGTGTCGCCGTCGGGTTGCGAGAACCATCTTTAAGAATGTGGAGAACGATGCGTGTCGGATTGTTCGCTCCCGGTTGCGTGAAGCGACATTGCACCAACTCGATGCAGCTTCCGTGCTGTTGGCCGTTGTCCCGAGCAACGACTGTCGGGCCGCCGCCCATGTGTTCGGGCTGGGCGGTTCGCGTCGCTACATCGAAATCTCCGAAGGTACGCTAGAGGTGCTCCATCCGGATGAACTCGACGCTGTCGTATCACACGAACTGGCGCATCACGTACTGCGGCACTGCCACCGGCACAACATCCTCCACCTGCTGGGCCGGATCACGCTCTTCGGGAGCGGGTTCGCCGGCACCCTAGAGAACAGCTTCGGCTACGAGATGTCGGCTGACGCGTTCGCCATCTCGCAGTTGGGTATTCGCCCATGTGCATTAAAGAGCGCCCTTCTGAAGATACGTGCCGCCCGTGTTTTCGAGTTGCTGATGAAAGCCAGTTCCTCGCTTCCATTCGAAGCGAACAGCCCACTGCCAAGCCACCCAGCCGAGCCGACCCTTGCCGTCCGCCTCCGGCTTTGGATTACCCTGTACACGTCCGACAATCACCTTGCATATTGGCATCCGGCGCCATACGCACGATTGGCCGACGCTAGCTAACTTCCGTTAGGTCGATTCCCGCCGCTAGTTCTCGCTGAATGGCCCGAGCAAGCAACCATTCTTCTAGGCGGACTCTCATCTGTCTCACGGAGAAATCAAGTATTAGGTCCACAACACCCGCGAGCGTAGCCAGGCCGGACAGAGCTGCAAGGCCCCAGCCCACGACCGGGTTGGTGGATACCAACCCGGCTCCGGCAACAACCCCTATGACCAACATGACGCCCAGAACGCCGGCAATGATCCAAGAGAACACCTTGGCGCGCCGCCGGAGGCGCCAATAAAGGCGTTGCCGGAACAGCATCTTTTCCGATCGCTCTCGGCCTAGGCGCTCTCTTGTTTTTTTATGTTCAGTCTTTTCCTTGTCTAACTTGTCTGCTTCTTCTTTTTTGATTTCGTCCGACACTCGCCTCAACGTTTCGGTAATGAGCTCTTCCGACAATGCCTCATCATCTCCCAGCGTGAGACGCACGAGCTCGTCGTGTGCAAGTACATTACTTCGTAGAAGTTGGTGGTCGTTGGCCGAAACCCTTCCATTCTTAAGGAGTTTGTCGATTTCTCGAAGATACTGACTCATCAACGCAGTCGACGGCTGAAGCGCGGCGTATGAAAAGGCAAGAACTTCAGCGGTCGGCAAGAACGGCGCTCCCAACGGAGCCTTGAGCCATGAGACGTTCGCAAGGCTGAAATCGGCAATAACGCTTGAGACCTCCCGAGATTCTTCGTGTTGTTGCCCGTACCGAAAGGCAGCGCGCGCAAAGGCGGCGTTGCTGCTTACAAGGATCGCCTTGCATTTTTCGACCGTTGTGGGCGATGTTCCTGAGCGCAGTACATAAATGCTGCGAACCGAGTTAATGTCATACTCTTTCGCCCGCGGGTTATAGTAAAATAATTCATCTTCAAGAACTTTATCAAATACTCTCTCATCGATCTGGAACTCTTCAATGTATCTTGGAGTCGGCATAATGGAAATTCCGCAACTGGCGAGTTCATCATCAAGGCGGCCTGCTAGTAGGAGCAAATCGGATTGGGTTGTCCCTCGTCGCCGCGCCTCCATTACAATCGCGCCCCGGCCGTCAAGCGCCTCAATGTGCGCCGCGGCCCCCTTAAGAACACGCTCCAGTTCCTCGCGCGAGTGTGAAAAGGCAGCAATCCTTCCCTTCAGCCTTTGAATTAGTTTCGCCAGTTCAGCCACGGCGCGCCTTTCGGCGTCGCCCTCCAGTCCAAGCAAACGAACAAGCAAAGGAGTGTCAAAGTAGAACGTTAACCGTTTGTAGTTATTTGGCGCATCGTTCAGATCCGGACAGAGCAGTGCATTTGCAACCATGTGTCCTTGAACGAGTATGTTAAAGCTATCAAACCTTTCCGGTGCACTATCTTGCAGGTGAATGACAAATTCGCTAACCAAAATGATGTCACTGTTTTTCTTTCCGGAAATCTTGGGTATAGCAGTTCCCTGTACATATGCTCGAAGGCAGTCCACGACGAATTCGGACAAAAAGGCGCAGATGGCGTCGACACCCTCATCAAATGACTGAATCGGCTTAGGCGTGTTTTTCGTAAATTCCAGCAACGCATCAACAACTGCGCGGATGTGTCGCTGCGCCGCCGCTCTTCGTACAGATATCCCTGGGTCAGGGAGGCCCCCCGTTATGTGAAAAGTTCCCATCTCCCTTTTTATCGCATGAGTCTTGGACAGACGTTTTAAGACAATCTGAACAGCGCGCGGAGGGATATCCAATCCGTACTGACGCTTGATCGACTCTCTGACCGCGTCGTCCCGGATAGGATCGGGTCTGTCATCTACAAGTACCTGTAGCACAAACGGACGTAAATAGTCGAGGTAATCACCCCCCTTGTCGACAGCTACTTTCAACATTGCTAAGCTTGTAAGAGTTGCTGACGACATGTATCGCCTCCCTAATATAGCCTACATCATATCGTTGCTTAGATGTACCGGGATCGACGCATTCGTGCAATGGCTGATGAGGAGGATGGGCTGCCTTACGAAAATGCTCAACTAAACGTTGAGTAATCGATCGTCAGCGAGAACAGCGTGTCTTTGATTGATTTCGAAGCCGACATAATTCCGTCTCAGTCGTTTGGCGACAACGCACGTAGTAGCGGTGCCAGCGAAGGGATCGAGGACGATACCGGGCACGTAGCCACGGTTGCATGGGCAGCCAGGGGCGACGGTATAGGTACCGCCTTTAGATGAGTAGGCGCGGTCGTCGTAGCGCTTAACTTCGTCGGGCCGCAGACGCTTCTTGCCGGGGAGATGCTTGCCGGCTTGGGCGTCGCGGTAGTTCATTGCGAAGGCGTTTGGGTTCGGCGGACGGTAGCGGATGTCGCGCTTTGGAGCGCCACACTGCTTGCAGACGAGGCGCGGGCAGCCCGCTTTGATCGGCGTTTCGACCAGCTTCTCCGGGAAAGTCGCGAAGTGAGCGAATGCGGCCGGGCGGGTGGCAATAGTCCAGCAGTCACCAGGATTCTTGCCGTTGGGGTGGAACGCGGTTGCTCCGTCCGCCCCGACGTCACGGCTAAGATCGCCTTCGCGCGTCTTGGAGCGGGCGTTGGCGGATTGTCGCGGTAGCGAGCGGTGCGGCACGCGGACCGCGTCGAGGTCGAAGTAGTAGCGTCGCTGCTTCGTCATCAGGAACACATGGTCCCACGAGTTCGCGAACCGGTCACGCGTCGAACTCGGCATGTGGTTCGGCTTGTACCAGACGATGTGGTTGCGAACGATCCAACCTCGCTCCGACATTGCAATGACGAACCGATGCGGCACAAGGCAGAGCGATTTTGACCGTACGCGAATCGCGTTAGCTTGGCCACTCGACGGTCGCCCTACACGCTTCATGCCCCAGCCGCCGGCGTAGCTGTCGCCGAGATTGACCCAGCAGGTGCCGGTCGGCTTCATAACGCGCTTCACCTCGTCGAAGACAGCGAGCATGTGCTTGAGAAAAAGGTCGATCGTGGGTTCAAGGCCGAGGCATCCTCGCCATGCATCGCAATGAACGCAGAACTGCCCGAAATCTCTTGCTCCAAGCTCGGCGCCGAGTTGGTTGTTTCGGACCGCGGATCCGCCGGCCTTCTTGGTCGCGGCGTTACGCTTCTCACGAGCAGAGTTGACTGTCGCTGGCTTCCACTTGTGACGGCAACCGGGATCGCCGTCCCACACGGTTGGCGGGATGCCGTAATCGCGCAGGCCCCAGTACGGCGGCGACGTCATCACGCAATCGATTGAGTTGTCGGGCAGCTTGGCAAGCCCGTTCAATACGTCGGTCACGATGATCTTGTTGCGGAATCGGGCGAGCGCATCAGTCATACCTGCCCGAGGCAGCGCGGGTCTTAAACGTTTGAACTGAATTGGTGCAGGCGATCGGGTGTGCGAGCAAACGAGAACGGGAAGGCTGCTTGAGAGAGAATTGCTGACACACGAGCAACACCCCGGTGAAACGCCAGGGTGTCGGACAGGGTCAGAGATGTAGTGAAGCGATTACACGTAGTCGGCGGCGGCTTCGTTGCGATACCGGTACTGCCCGCGGTCAGCCTTCTCGAACCGTGCTTTGCTGCCCTTCGCACGGATCTCCCGCATGATGCCGGATGAAAGGGTAGCGTGCGGCGTCCTACCTTGTGGACTGGTCCAGAGGTCGCGCTTCGCCATCTCAGCGACGAGCACCTTGCAGTTCATTGCCTTCCCAGTCTCCTTCAGCACCTCGGCGGCAGCGTCGAGAGCGCTCAGGCGTTTCGGCTTATCAGCCTGCGGCGGTATGGCCGGCTGGGCCGTAGCCTTCGTGGTCTTCGGCGGAATCGTCGCCTCCTTGCCTTGCTTGGCTTCCTTGGATTCCTTGTCCGGCGACGATGCTCTGCGCGCGGGGCCGCGGAGTCGCTGGGGGCGTTTGATATGAACCCGCTTGCCGGTCGCAGTGTTCGTCGCCGTCCAGCCCTGCTTGCTGTGAACGCTGTCGATCCGGATTGTCACGATCCGATCGCTCACCTTGGCGGTGTACATGCGGCCGACCTTCACATCACTCTTTTTCATCGTCGCTCCTTCGCATCGAGAACGTCGCTCGACGCACACGCCGTTCGGTGCGTCTCGTTGCATCAGGGCGTTCTCGTCTGGTGAAGTCAACGGAGGATTCCGATTATTCCTTGTATTTCTTGAAAAGATGTATTTACAAGTATGTGACGTGGCTCAAGCGGTGGTGCGATCGCGCAACACAAGCTCCACCCGGCTGGGAATGAGCAGCCCACTCCGCCCGAGTTGCCGGGCAACGCGTTGCATAGCAGCCTCATCGGTCGCAACTACCAACATGCGGTCAAACCCGGAACGTAAGCCGTTCCGCACGTTCCGGACGACATCGCTTTGCCCGGTCTCGATCTCGATGCCGATGCGCTCGCTATCGTTCACCGCGAGCACATCGATATGGCCGCCAGTGCGCGCACGCTCCATCTCCACGCGATAGCCCATCGCTCGAAATTGATCTGCATAGAACTGCTTCCAATAGGCATGCGCGACCGACTCACGTCGCTGTTCCGATGATGCAATATCTGCGTCGGAGAGCCCGAGAAACGCGCGCCCTTGCGGCGTCACGCGTAACACGAGCTTTCGTGTGTTCCCGATCGGGATCAACGCCGCGTCGAGCCAGCCTCGCTGGATGAGGTGGTCCTTAATGCGTTGTCCGAGGCGGACACTAATACCAACGCGCCGATGGCGGGTGCGGATGGGGTCGTCGGGATGGTCGATGACGTCCTGGAGGAACCGTAATGTCGGTTCATCCAACGAACGATCCAAGCTGGAAATCCGCGAAACGTGCGTGGATTCGCGGGTCAGGTCGGCCTTCCACGCGGAACGCGGCTCGTGGCCGCGAAGCAACGCGACAAGCCGCTCGTCCGTGACCGAGCCCTTGCGGACCGGGCCGAGCGGGAAGCGGACGAGGAACGGGCCGTGGCCGTTCTGCTTGCGGCAGATCCCGCGACCGACCTCGAGGCTGCTCAGGTGCCGCCGCTCGCCATCGTCGAGCTGCAGCAGGCCGGCGGCCCGCGTGAGGTCGGCGGGATCCTTGAGGTTGAGGCAGATCGTCGTGTACGCATTGCCGAGGGCGGCGGCAGAGATCAGGTGCGGGTGCTGATCGACGACGATGATCCCGATTCCCAGCTCACGGCACTGTCGCAGCAGCATGTTCATCACGGTTTCGTGTCGGCGTGTCGTGCCGCGATACAAAACGTGGTGAGCTTCCTCGATCACGATGACGTATCGCAGTTGCTCGCGTTTCCGCGTCGCGAACTGCACGTAGTAGAGCCAGAGGCAGAGCATCGGAACGAGAAACGCCTTCGCCCCTTGCGAGAGTGCGTCCAACTCGACGATTGTGCTTTGCTTCAACAGGGTTCGTGTATGACCCGCCTGTTCGTCGCGGTCGACCGGTAGAACATTTCCGAATCGCAGGCTTTCGAGTGCGCGCAACGCCGTGATCTTCCAGCCGTGCACGCGTTGCGTGGCGGGCAATGTTTCGACAGCGCGAATGACGTCGAGCAACGTCGGGGCGTCTTGCTGTGCATAGCAGACGGCAAGGGCTTTCTGCAGAACGCTGCGGGCGCCATCGCCCAGCGTGAAGGACTCCGCGAGAACGTCCACGAGTTGCGTGACGTAGACACTTGCATCCAGTCCGGGTGGAACCAGGAACGGATTGAACGCCATGGGCGATAATGATCGCCCCGGTGTGAAGACCTGCACGCGCTCCTTGAGCAGCGGCAGCATCTCACGTGCGGTGCGTTTCCAGTCGAGGAATAGCCACGGAATGCCGGCGTTCGAGAGCTGCTCGATCAACAGAAAGACGACGTTCGACTTGCCTGCCCCCGAGCGACCGAAGATCGCGGTGTGCTGTAACAATTCGCTCGGCTTCCATCCCGCTTCGTGTTTCGGCGTTTCGTACTGAACCGTTCCGAGTTGGAACGGGCCGGACAACGCCTTTTTCGGCGGCAACGTCAGCAGCACCTTGTTCCAATAGTTCCCCAGCACGCGCTCGGCGGTCAGCTTGATCTCCTGCTCCAGGAGCGATCGAGATTCCACATTGAGGAACGGCAGCGTCGCTCTCCATCGCTCCACTTCTTTCGGAATAAGCGGGTGCAGCTTGCGGAGCAGTGTCGTGATGTCCATGTGCCCGGAAAGCGTGGTGCGTTCCTAAGCGTTCGACCGATTAACCCCGTCCTCGACCGCTCGGGAAGCCAGCCATATCGGTTCAAGGGTTAATAGCGATCGCCACCGGTATCAGAAGATGAAAGGAGGAAACGACGAACATGAATGAACCTGAACAACTGAACGAAAACGAAGCCGCCCCAAGATGCCGGCAATGCGATCGTGCGATCCAGATGGGCGAGGACTGTTTGCAACTGCAGCCGAGCGTGATGGGACCGCGCGGCCTTGTGGACCTCGCCGACCCGATCCCATTTTGCAGCGAAACCTGCCTCAGTGCCTACGCTTCCGGAGCCGACGAGCAGATAAGGAGGCTGGCGCGTCGGATTCCGTGATGGCGCCGGAGATCGGGCCATCGTCGCCGCTGCGCTAGATGCGGGTGCACTACTATTGTTTCTCAGTCGCGAACAACCGGTGAGCTGGAGAAAACGGTTTGGTAGGCTCACACATGAAACGTTGGGCGATCTCTTCAGCTCGATGCTCAGCGGTCTTTCTGCCGAGTGCAACAAGACCACTTACCTCAGCCGGTGAATCCATCTGAAACCGTTTAGGACGAGTAGGAGGATTCAGTCGTAGGAGTCCGTCACCTCGTTGCGTTCTTCGTGTAAGAAGTTCAGCCTGGGCCACAGACGCGACTTCGCTCGCCCTCATTAAGGTGGTGGGCGCACGACAAGCCCATCGTAACTTACCGCCCACTCGCAGCTCTCGCGGAATATCGAACGGTTCGTCCGTTGTCCCGATGCTTAGGACATCAATATCGGTGCGATCGAAGCCGAGAATAGTGATTGCTTCAACGACTCCTACCAGTGCAGGGCAGTTTGCCCAAACGCCTCCATCAACAAGTGCGAGATCCCCTTCAATCTGATGTGCAGGAAAGTATGTCGGTGCCGCGCTGGTGGCGAGAGCAACATCTAAGACCCGTAGCTTGTAGTCGCGCCGGAAGCGCTCATGATGGGCCGTCTTGAACAGCTTGACGTCTCCATCATCCGCATTGAATGCCGTAACCACGAGGCGACATCGCGATTCACCCAGCAAGCGAGCTCCGAACGCGGCCTCAAGCTCCGTCTGAAGGCCGGCCGGCCGGAACTTCGCCCTGAACAGTCCACGAAGACACCCGGCGAACATCAGTCGCGGACTTGGCGGGAAGATCTTACTTCCTTTTTCTGTGTACAGACTGACAATGTCCTGCAGATCGAGTCCAAGGCCGATTCCCAGTGCCATAATTCCCCCCGTCGATGTGCCAACAACGAGATCGAAAGATCTCGCTATCGACCGCCCGGTCATAATCTCTAGCTCGTGCAGAACTGAGGCGGTGAAAGCCCCCTTAATCCCTCCCCCGTCTAAAGCCAACACTCTGCAAGGACGAGGGCGTCGATCGCTAGTCACGCGACACCCCAAGATCATCTTTACTCGCCTTAGTACCGCGTTGTAGCGGAGCGGACCGCTTAGGATGCACACCTCCACCATACCATATACCCGTAGCATGCCAGAGCTCGTACCAAAAGAGCCATTGAGAGGCGCGCGGAGGAATGTAGCGGGCAATCGTCATGTCGCCACTCCAGTCCTCTCTCGGCATAAAACAGCAGATGCGCTCTTGATCGTACATGTGCGGGATCTCCTCATCGTCGGAGCGGCGTACAAGCTCCGGCGACTCAACCCAGATCCTCGGCACAACGAGCCCGTCATACTCGATTCGAGTGACATACACAGCACCCCGCTCGAACGGGCGAAGCTCTCCGACCGCTACAAAAACCTGCTTGGAAGCGGACCACGGGCGAGGACTGAGCGATGTCTTCCAGGTAGGCCAAAACCACGTAAATCGAGCACGCTGTTCTCGAACACTGAGGATTTTCGGCCAATAACCTCTAGCTACCATAGTTGGTGCCACGAGGGATTGGTCGAGCAGTATCGGTTGGCCCGCGGCCGGTCACAGTCGACACGACGATCATTCCCTTTTTCTTTGGCTCGTACATCATCTCTCTTTGACCTTGGGCCCGCTTCATCCGCTCGCCGAACCGCTCCATGGCCTGGCTCGCAATGCGCTCATCGAACAGTTCCGCTAGGCGACCCTTGAGTTCGCTTGGCCTATAGGCCTCGCCCAGATCAACGAGCTTATGTTGAAAGCTCTCAACGAAAGTACGAAAGACGTTGAACGACTCGTCATTCCACGCTTCGGCGAAATTCTCCTCCTCGTTCACTGGATTGAGCACCACCGGTACACCATTCGCCTCCTCTGACCACTCGAGGATGCGACTGACGCCGCCAAGAAGCGCAACGTAAATGGACTGTACGCCAACGTAATGAACTCCATGGAGAGTTGTTAACACGATTGAACGAGGCGAGTCGTTGTCGCCATTGAATACAACGTCCCGGTGGCGCTTCGTAAGCTGTACACACTTTCGGAGTGCGTCAAGCGCCGCATCGTCATCCTGTGGGAGCAAGCGTTGATCAGCGAACGACAGTTTTTCGCGAACGCGAATTTTCGATTGGTTGTCGAACCATCCCGCAAATCCCATTGGATCTGATTCTTTCCACTCGTGCAGTCGGCGATCGGGGACTTCGATTGCTGTCAGATGGCCAGCTCGACGTCTGTGCTCATCAGGACGTGCAGGAAGGACATCCAGATGAAACTCGCCGGGAAAATTCACGCGAATGCAGCGACGCTTCCGCTCTGCGTAAACTCCGTACTCGGGATGGGCTCGAATACGACGCCAAAGCAGCTCGAACAATTGGTCTGGAGAGCCGCTCCATCCTTCTATAAATTCGATCACGATATCCAGGTCGAACTCGTCCACATCGCGCCCTTGCTTCCGAGGCCGAACGGTCGTCCGGATAAGGAATGAGCCCTGTGGATAAAGAACCGGACGTAAGAGCCGCAACTCCGGCGCCGATTCGATCCAATCGCGGAGTTCCCCCGCCGCGTGTTCCGCAAGCGCACGTCGGTCCTCGTCGAGCCTAAGCACGGCGGCTACGTCGTCGAGATGCTCATCAAGGCGGTGACGTTGACGAGGCTTGAGCAAATTAAGTTCTGGATGGAGACGAGGCATTTGAGATCCCCACTGCTAACATGAACCTGCGAACGGCTCCTAAGGATGCCGATGAGGCATTTCGAGTGCCATTCTGCGACAACGCGTCCGAGCCTTCTAGAACGGATTCTACGTAATTCAAAGCTGCCGCATTGGTATTATCGGACTCAAAGGCTGCCAATGTGGCACATGTGGTAGTGCGAGTGCTTAATCGATACAACGTGTTGGATGTGAGCGTCCCAATGCGTGGATAGCACGGTCGACGTGCCCATCTACTCTCGGACCGGCAGATGAAGCCAGAGCCACCATGATCGCCCACCGGACACCGCCTCGCGTCATCGCGCACCGATTTGCGACTTGGCGACGATAATCGTGTAATCAACTGCCACGCTCCCGACAATAACGTCTTCAAAATCCGATGCCCTAATGCGCGCACGGCCACACACGGTAGCATCACGCGGACCACAGCGTCGCATCGCTGCCTTCTACTCTGTTATACGAAAGCGCGTTACACGAGCCAGCCTTGCTGGTCAGTTCCCGCGCCTATGGGAGGCGTATCGTGTCGGTGTAACGGCAAATCGTATAACCTAGTATGCCAGACACTCAGGTATGGCAGTCATCAGGACTCGAAACTGGCAGGAAACAAGTGCAACCTGCAGATCAGGATGACTTGACCCTCAGGTTGTGGGAGGGGGATGATTCGGCAAAGGGCGACTTGCTTCGCGCTTGGGGAGGGAAGATCTTGCGCGCGATTGGGAAGCGATATCCACGCCTAAGCGAGCATGACCGAGAGGATGTCGTTGCCGAGGCCATCGCACGTTTTTGGCAGTACTACCGGGAAATATACGATCCAGCGCTGGGTACGATCGGCACACTGCTCTACAAAATAGCAGTTGGTGTTGCGTCCGAGCGCGCTACGGGACGGTACGCATGGCAGAAAGCAATGCTCAAGGAGCATGGCCACGATGCGGAGTTCTTTGCAAGAATCGAAGTCAACGAGCCAGATGAAGAACCTCCGGATGACGTCGGCGCTGAGAAATCACCAGTACAATCCGCCCTGGCTGAGTGTTTTGACGCGCTATCCGCGTTGCAGCAGGATATTCTGTTTTCATATGGAAGTGCTCGCGCAAATTCACTCGACGCATCCGTCGTCGGCAGGGATCTGGGAAACAAGCACAAAAACGGCGTACCGATTCCTGCTGGAACGATTCGCACCAACAAGTCACGTGCGTGGGACCTGCTAGACAAATGCATGAGAAAAAAGGGGTTTGATCTCAACGCTCTGGGGTACACCAATGAATGACCGGCCCGCATACATGCGACTCGACGCTCTGCTTCACCGGGCCCTAGTCCCCAAGGGGTACAGGCCAACTAGAGATGAGGACATTGAGAAAATGCTTGATGCCATCGATTCTGAGCCGATTGATATCGAGAAAGAGAAGCGGATGCTTCGCAAGATTTCGGGTTTGGAGCCGGTGTTTCCTGACCGCTCGTACGTCGCACCCGTCGAGAATTCAGAACTCACCGCGTACGAACGTGAGCTAGTAACGCTGCATCGTGCTCAGGGCAAGCCACTGCCGCCTGATCTTGCGGCTAAGGTCAAGCAGATGGAAGAGCGAGCAGCCAAGAAACTGAGGTCGGATGAGGAGTCTGATCGTGGCTGATCAGCAATGGAGACGTGAACAACGAGCACGCGATGTCGCCCTTGCGAAGGGAGAAGAGATTGCTCGCCTTAACGGATTCGTCACCGGCCCAGTTGACCCTTTTCGGGTAATCGAGTCCGAAGGTGGTATAATCCACGCCGAAGGTGATGACTTCCGTGATAGCTTCGACGGTCGATTGAGCTACCACGATGGGTGTTTCCTTCTGATCTTCAACACCTGTTACAACCGATGGCCACGGAACAGCAACCACCATCCCAAGATCCGCTTCACAATTGCCCACGAGCTCGGGCACTATTACTTGGACGAGCATCGTGAGTTCTTGGTCACCCGGCAAGAGCCGATTGAGTCGTTCGTCGAGTTCGATTCAAGCAAACAGGTAGAGCGGGAGGCAGATGCGTTCGCAACGGGACTACTGATGCCGAATTATCTTCTTGGGGAATGCGTCAATTGCGAGCCGGAGGCAACGCTCGATGTCATCAAAATGACCGCGCGCGATTTTGATGTCAGCCTCACAAGCATGATGGTTCGTTGGACTCAGCTGTCGCACTTTCCATGTGCCACGCTGTGTATTCGGGGAGGCTTGATTCAGTGGGGTTTTGCGTCTGACGTATTTCGGCGATACGGGCTGTGGAAGACAAAGCGTTCGGTAGCGCCCAGCAGTGTCGACGCCTCCAAGTTCCTCGGTTTTGACACATCCTACTCGAAGTTTCGCGAGGGAACCGGCTGGGGTAGAGCGCAGCAGTGGCTTGATGGTGAGTGTGAGCCTATCGACGTCCAAGAATTCTACGTCGTGATCCCATACAGTGGGTGCGCGATGGTCTTTGTAATTGCCGACGAATCGGAGCTGCCATCTAGGTGGTACGATGACGACTAGAGCGCCATTGCGCAGTCATGCTTTAGCGTTCGAATCGTCCAGTCACATTCCGCCATGCTGTTCCTGGATAAGTCGCAGTCGCTGCTGGAGGAGTCGTTCGCGATCCTTGGCCTCTTGGAGTTCGCGATTGAGCGCTTCAAACTGGCTGTCACGCAGGCGGCGACGCGGACGGTTGCGGTCGAGGGCGAGCCAATTGACGTACTTGTCGATCTCACGAGAACTAGGGCGATGGCCGAGGCGCTGATTGACCTCGTCGGTGGTCCAGCCCTTGCTCAGTAGATCGCAGGCCATCGAACTGCGCAGGTCTTTGAGGGAAACCGGTTCGCCGTTCGGAATGCAGGTCGCGCCGGTAAGCCGGACGGCACGTGCCAGGGCCTTGGCGGCCATTCTGGTTCCGAACCGGAACAGCGGCTCGTCGTCGAAGCGGCTGGGTAGCAGATCGTCGAGCAGGTCAACGGTCTCGGGGTAGTTCGTTACCTCCGTCCGCGGGATCCGGCTCCGCTTCAGCACTTCGCGTCTGAGGTTGATCTCGTACTCCGGGGGGTGAGAGTGCTCGTTGACTGTCCGACGTAAATCGCGTTTGCGCAGCTGCAGCAATGAGCTGACATTTTCACCGATATCCCAAGCGAGCCAGAAAAGCGTTCGGTGGTCGGGGTTCCCGATCGTCGCAATCAGTCGGCGGAAAGTCTCCTCCCGAATGAACCGGACCTCATTGCGGGGCGATCCGGCGCCGAAGGCCATCACGCGCTTCACGATCTCCTTCTTCCCGGCCAGTTCAAACGGCTTGCCGAGCAAGATCTTGCGGTAGTACGTGCCGCGGTCGACGAACGGCGTCCCGCGCATCGTTACGATCCGGCCATCCTCGATGTCGTCATACACGTCTTTGATGTCCTGTTCGGTCAGACCCTCCCAGGGCTTGTTCGCAAACCAGCGGTTCACAGTACGCAGTCGTGAGACGTAGACGCAAAGGGTCTTGTATGTTGGATCGTCCAGCGCTTGCAGGCCGTTGATCCGTTTGAGCTTGTACTCCTGGAATTCAAAGAACCGCTCGAAGAGCCTGCGGTTCGCCGCGCAGATCTCCTCGTCGGCCAGCAACTTCTCTTTACTCTGCAAGTATCGATCCCTCAGCTTCACGCCGAGTGGAAGCGCGGTCCCTACATAAGTACTGAACCGACGTGGCGTGTTGCCGTGGACTGGAACCTTTTTGTTCGATGCCCCTACCGGGCGAGGACTATCTTTGGTCCATGCCTCGGCGGCGCATCGTGCTCCCGTGCTGAGATTGGTCGAAGTCATGGCGCTATTGAGGGAGCCGGACTATTTAAATGTTGCGCTCGAAGACAGTCGCGAACAAACCAGCATGCGCTCTGACGAGTGACGAATGAACGTCACACCTGTGCCGTGCTCGGCAGCCTTTTTATAGCTGGCTGCCGTCGGACAAGTGAATCCGACCGCAATAGACTTTACGACGCGCTATCTTGCTCAGCCGTACCGGACTCGCCGATAGTACTGCGTCTCCTCCTGCCTAGTGCTGGCTGCGTATATTGTTTGGGACATTGCTATCCTCCCACATGTTGAGGACTACAAGCGTCGAAAGCGATATCACCTGTACATCACGCTGATGAGCGGAATGATCGTACTGCACGGTGGGCTCGCTTGGTTCAGCCGGGCCTGCCCCAAGAAGTACCACGAAGGCGTGATCAGCTGTCTGGCAATATCGTGGCTTTTTATGTTGTCGGTTTGGCACTATGACAAGTGGTGGGCTTCGCGAGACAGCGAGGAGACGAGAAACTATGCCTCCTCCGACTGAATCGCTCGTGAACGCGACCAATGTATCCCGCGTCCGCGCCGCCTATCGCGGAGGATGCATCACGGGCGATTTCCTCCCGTCGGTGTTTGTTGTCGAGCCCACAAGCCGCTGCAATATTCAGTGCATCATGTGCCCGAACCATCAACTGTCTCCTGAGGATCTAGGAGACATGACATTGGAGAACGCCCGTCGAATCGCCGCCTCGATCGGCCCGACAGCCGAACTGGTGATGTGCTACTTTATGGGCGAGCCACTGCTGCACCCGCAGCTCGACGAGCTTCTGCGAATCATGAGAGAAGAGGTTCGCGGAAAGTTGGTGTTGAGCTCGAATCTGACGAAAATGGATGATCACACGATCGACAGTCTCCTGCGACGGGACGTAGATGTAGTCATCTGTTGCATCGATCGCTGGGAAAAGACGGCTTACGAGCGCATCAGAATTGGCGCCTCGTTCGACGAAAGCGTACGGAGTGCGGAGCAACTGCTCAGGTGTCGGGGAAACGCCGAGCGCCCGATGGTAATCGTCAAAGGGCTCGGCATTCGAATGACCGCCGAGGAAGAGGAGGCGTTCAAGTCGTACTGGCGCTCACGGGGCGCCGTGCCGTTGGTCGGCTGGGTAAGCACTTGGGCAGGCCAATTCCCTGCACTGGCAAGGCTGTCAGTTCATGGCGCCCCATACGATCGGCACAAGCGAGTACCGTGCGCTGACTTGTGGTTTAAGATGGTGGTGAACTGGAAGGGCGACGTGCTGCTGTGCTGTCATAATTGGAGTTACTCGTTCTCGCTTGGAAACGTCGTGGAGCAGGGCGTCGATCAAGTCTGGCATTCACTGCAGCTACAGCAACTGCGGGCAAGTCATCTTCAGGGTCAGTTTGCTGTCAATACACTATGCGAGCACTGTCGTGAATGGGCGGAAATGGAAGAGCTGTCCGCATATTTAGGTCTATCGGAGGAGTTGATCGGTCTTGTCTTTTGATCTCCCGATGCATTACGGGAGGGGCCGACTCGTAGGGCAACAGCAGGGAGTGCCTGCGGTGTGGCGGATGTTGCGAGTGCCCGGATCAAGGTGATTCTGGTTCTCAGAGAGATAACGAGCCTGCCCTGCTTAGGGATGTGAACAGGATGTGCCCTCGGCGGTCACCTGGGATGCCGCGCACAGCCACTAGGGCAGGTTCAACACTGCGAGACGGCGAGATTGCGAAATTCGAGACCGCCGATGTCGTAGTGAACGGACTACCATTCCTTCCTTGGGAATCCCATGTTCGGTGCTTCCACATCATTCGTCGTAGAGGTCAGTTGGCAGTCGGCGTGCATGGTCCAGCAGGCAGATGAGTCGATAGCCGAGGGTGATTTGTGAACAACTTTGAGTTTCGTCGATTGCAAAAGCGCGACGCGGAAAAAGTGCATCGCATCGTGGCCAGGGAAGGGTCGTTTCGCGTTAGCCCCAGCGAAATGTCGGTATGGCACGCACAAGAGATAGTCGATTGGGTCGAATCCGACGACCCATGCTACGGTGCGTTGCGAGGAGATGACGTGGTCGGCGTGTGCCTGGCGCACCTACACAAAGCGGTACGAAAACTCCATATTGAGAATCTACGAGTTGATGTCGAGTGGCGCAGACAGAGAATCGGCAATCGCCTTCTTGAACTGACGATTGCCCGCGCTCGTCAACAGGTGGCCGGAGGATTGCGTGTCGTTGCGTTGGCCAAGCCAGACAACATTGCGATTCTTGGATTGTTGCGCGCCGCGGGCTGGACGAGGGGCGACGCCGTCGTGTGGATGCAACGGGATGTAGGCCCCCCCCTTGACCTCCACGAGAAGGATGTCCGACAGTGACGACCGCCGTCTCCGTGTGGCGTACTCCGAGCACTTGAGCGTGCCTTCTGATGGCCCCGGCGAGCGCCATTTGTCGTCCCGGTCTTCGACTCGATCGAGCCCTAGAAAAACGGCGTTTGGAGGCCACGAGATGGACTTGACCTACGGATTGGCGAATCGCCGAGCAACGCGCCACCCACCTGCCGGCCTTGGCGAGCCGATCCCTGCTGTGGGCCCGGTCTGTCACCGCCCGCACCGTCTTCGGACGCCTACCGATGTTAGAGCACTAGTGACCGGATTTGAGGAATGTAAGACTACTTGATCCAGTGTTTAGAATCTACTTATTATCTTGCATGCAAGGTATCTGTGGCGAGCACCTGCTTCTATGGAACTCTGCGATTCTTTGCGTTACTGCGCGGGATGCCACGTAACAACTAATCTGCTAAGACATTTGTGCACCACGGCTGCTTCATCTACCATATGCTTCCAAGGTTTTCAAACCGACAAGCAATCTGGCGATTCGATAAGCAAGGCTGCGCGATGCATAGATACGAAAATTTTGCACAGTCTGTTGTAACCTAATGATACTTGCGACAACATCGTCTAGTCGGCGTGGTCACCAATTCGCCACGCCAATTCTTAGCTCAGTGAGGCGACCCTCATATCTGCAAAACGGGCGCGGATTGGGAATGGGATCTGCCCCCCCGGATTCGAGTCTAAGAAGCGCGGCATCCAAGGCTGCGCTTCGGCCGCGACGATCGTCAGCCTGCCGGATTGGACGTCGTGCCTTAACAAGTCTGATGTCTCAATTGCGTGAACTCGATATCAACATTCCCAGTCGCGAGTCTCCCGCAAGGCGCCGTGGCGCGACAGCCGGTTCAGCACCATCCCAGCCGATTCGTGGTCTTTTTTCCGCTCCGCGACGGATCTCCACGAACACCTCGAATCTTCAGAATACCCGCCCCACGGCCGGTTCCCGTCACACGCCATCGGCTGCTGCCAGATCAACGCTGCGCGGATCACTACTTTTGCTAGCCCTCAAGAAAAACCGACACCATCTTGTCAACGGTAGTCGTCGTACACCGCCGTCTATCGGGCCTATCGCCCGCGGTTGTCGTGGTTGTCGGTGGGCTGAACTGAGCGTCAAAACGGCCCTAGCGACCTGTGAGTGGGGTTCGACCTGCGGATTCGCGATCCAGCGGTCAAGGGTCGCGCCCGACCAGGGGGATCAATCGCTAGGGCGCTCTGCTCGGAAGCGCGCTACCTTGAGCTCGGGAATGCATTCACTTTTTGAGGCCAGCGTGGCCTCGTGATTCGCGTTGTCCGTGGACAATATTACAAACGCGACGTCGATCCAGACGGGTGACGTTGCCGGCGAGGTAGACTGAGTCGGGATCGTTTCGCTCGTCCCGCGCCGCTTGGGCGGCTGGGTGTCGCCGTGCAGTTTGCTACCAAGGCCGGCCATAAGCAGTCGCACTCTCCCAGTCGTTTGGAGTATTTCTGAATACCGCTCAAGCATGCGCGTGAAATCATTGCGCTGAAGTGCGGTGTGACCTAGCTTTGTAAGGCGGCTGGCAATCACTCCTGCATTAGAAGCGCCCTCCTTGAAAGAATTGAGCGCCTCTTGCACGCTAGGAGTCCCTAGGCCGATTGCGCTCGCAAGATCCAACGCGCATTGCGTTCTCGCTATGAGTTCATCCGCGCCGGTCGTCTGAGCCGGGCGATTACGTGACTTAGCCGCCCACTCGCCACTTAATTGAAAGATGTCGGCGACCAAGTTCTTTGGGACCGGTGTGCGGATCAAACATTGCGCCGCGACAAGGCGCGCATGAAGACGATTGAGCGCCCCACTTGCCTCGTGCCAAGTAGTGAGTATCAACATGCTGGGCGACTGTGGCTTTTTTGTCTCAGATTCAGCCACCTCTGATGAAGAGGGCGAGGGATCGCTCGGAACGGCCGGCTCGCACGATGTTGGGGCGGTGCCGGGAGGCCCGGGGCGATGCCACGACACCTCAATCTTCTCGTCGAGGGCTCCAAGCACACGGTCGAGTTTCGCCTGAATGCGGTCACGTTCACTCTCACGAATACTGACCAGGATGCGATTCGGATCCCGTTGCTTGATCGACGCATGGAGGCGATCGTGAACACCGAAATATTCGCAGATGGTGTCATATATCGCTGGCACGTTCGCAGCCCCGCAAGCATCAATAGTCACGGTCCATTCGGGTACCTCGCCTATGTTCCGCCAGTTGATGTCTTCCGTGCCCGCCTCGACATACACACAACTCATCAGGATTGCCAGAACGAACCTATAGCCCCAGCAAGTTCGCAATCCAGCCTTTTGAGCGAATGATCTCGCCATTGAGTTTCTCCCAAACCTGCTTGTTACACTCGACTATTTGACCGTCTTTTTCTTCGCGGAAGAACACCGTCTTCACATCGAACGAACGGCGCATAGACCGGGCATGCGCTTTCTGCTCCTTCTTTGTCCATGCTCTGTGCCACCGCCACCAAGTGTGAAACTGATCGTCATACGTTCGGCTTGCAGTAAAGAGTGGATCATCCACATCCCATTCGGCCGATGTAATGAGGTCAAACTGGATGTCGCCGCTGAGTGGCTGCCCGTCGCAGGGGACCTGGATGGTAACGACGACAAACTGTTCGCCACTCTCGGACTCTATGTTGGGGCCTAGTACGAACGTTCCCTTCCCGCTCCTCAACACTGGGCCCGACAACGCGACCTGGATGACTGGCTCGAGTACGCGTCCGGGAAGCCGCTTCTGCTCGAAACGGAGCTTCTCATAAGAAAACGGTGAGTACGTTACGAGGTCCTGGTTGTGCTCATCGACGGAGACAACCAACAGGCCTTCGCTTTCATCTTTCGGGATAGACCAGTCCGCACGCTCGTCCTCTTTTCGCATGTCCGTCGTGGCACGCGTCACACCGATCACGCGCATCGTCCGTCCAGGTGCGACTTCGAAGTGCAGGCGCGCGTGAGCGTCCGATATGACTCGGTGGTTCACTTCACCGCGAAGCGCTTCCGTTTCCAAGCGTAGTGCTGATTCGACAAGATTGACTGACTGCCGGCGGGACTTGTTCGCCCGGGCGATCGCGGTTGAACGACGACGAGCACCGCTGTTTTCGACGATCGCACGGACCTTCGCTGAGCCGCGCGCATTGCCGCGTCTGAAGAACGCCCGCGATTGGCTATCGACCTCCCGCCACGCCAATGGCGGTCGGCGCCGCGGGGTATGCTCGGGACGCGCGTATCGTAGCGAGGGTGGCTCGGAGGGCTCCTGCACGGCCCATGCCGCAGCACTGAGATCCACATGCCACTCAACGCCAACGGCCACCTTGCCTGGAACGGCACAGCCCGAAATACCGAATAACAGACCAACCGCCAAGAGGGTCATTTTCATCGTTCCGGCTCCTTTTCTTTCTCCTCCTTCGCATCGATGTCGCCAGCCGTCCTGCTGTCACCACCGTTTGGTCGTGCAATGGCACACTCGACCTTACGGAGCGATGAGCCTTGCTGTTGAATCCATTGCTCGATTACCGACATTACTCGCGCGCTTTGGCGGTTCATGCGAAAGAGGCAACGAAGAAATATGCCCCAGAGCAGTACGGACGTACCTGCTGCGATCAAAAAGACAATTACGCCGTATTCGAGCCAACCTTTGAGTTGCGCGCCGTAGTCGCCCAGCTTCTCTCTGGTCTCCGTAGCGACACCCCGGACGGATTCCTCATAATCGGCAATCGTTCGAGCAGGCGCGTCTTCCTGGACGTCAAAAAAGTCAGCGACCCAGCTTCGTGCATCGGCGACGGCATTCCGTACATCGTCCGTACGGTTGCGGAAATCCAGGACAGCCAGCTGGATGTCGTCCATCAGCCGCGGCCCTTTCGACGTGAGAAATGCGCTCATCGGCTCGACCTCGCCCGTGAGATTTCCGATTCTACGAGCAAGGGAATCGAGACCTGTAGCGACGTCCGTACCCTTGACGACCAGTTCGCTCGCCTCGTCCGAGAGGACTTGAACCCGGTCCACGAGGATCTCGACCTTTTGTTCGTTCTCCCGCAACTGCCCACGAACCGTTCGTCCGACGCGTGAGATCTCCGCCATGCCCACCGAGGCTGTGTCCAGGAACTCATGAGTGCTCAACTGCAACTCGTTCAGTTGCCGGCATCCGGCCGAAACAACTGTGAGCAGCGCGACGGGAACGAGCAAAATGCTGACGGTGGGCCTCTTCTTAACCGTCGCGGCGCAGTGCACGTTCGTATTTTTGAAGCCACTGCTGGCAATGGGCCTTGGTTTCGCCTTCATCTTCGCCCTCGTCTGTATTTGATAGTCTCGTGCGGTTAGTCCTGGAAGACGATTGTCCTCGTCTCTACCGATGGGCTACGGTCACTGGCCGTTCACCATTCGCCATTTGCGGACCGCGAACGGCACAGTCATACCGCCTTCGACGGTGACGCGATCGTCATGGTGCCACTTGATGTCGACGTTTCCCCGGGCCTTCATCTGGCCGCGCTCGAACGCCCCCTTGAGACTCACGTTCCCGCGTCGCTGGTAGGCAATCGTTACCCGTTGCGCAAAGTAGCTCTCGACGATCAGGAGGTCGTCGGCGATCACGGACTCCCAGAGTCCCGGCTCGCTCCGCTGAGTGGCTTCCAGGCGGGAACGCAGGTGGTACCACGTCGCGCTGTTCTCGAAGACCTCCGCCTGCACGCCGGCAATACTCAACTCGAGCTTGCGGTCGAGGCCCAGTGCGGCATCAAACTCGACACCGAACTGCGGCAACTGGGCGCCAAACGTCAGATCGAAGCTCGTCGAGAGCACCTGCTGCGTAAATGCCGAGTCGATCCGCTGGGTCGGCGCCGGCTCCAGGTCCGATACGAGATCCCAGGCATAGCCATCGTTGAAGATCGTCACCGGCACGTGCCGTTGCGGATCGAGGCCGCAGAAGGCACACCCCTCGTGCCGCCCCGGCTCCCAGTGACATTGGACGAGCATCCCGGGACGATGCAGCTCCGTACCGACCGTCAGCAACGCCGCCTGGTAGCGACCATGAAAGATGTGGAAGGAATCCGGAAGTTGTGCCATGCTGTCTCTCCTGTGCGTGAACTAATCTCGCCCAAGAGAGACAGCCGTAATTGGAACAGTGATGCGCTCAAATCATCGGGCGCACCTACGCTGATTATCGATTGACAGCTGGGGTTGCCCGCCCACCAAAGCAACCGGGCCTATCCGCACCAGCATCCCGAAGGTGAGCAACCATCCGCTTGCGCAGTTCGTGCTCTTCTAGGTCTTCCTCCCGGCCCCGCTCTTCTCGTCCCGCGGATGCAGGCTGTAATGCTCTGAACGGCTTGATGAGCGACGAGTAGTTTCCATGGAGTGGTGGGATCGCGCCTCCGTAACTGTCGAAGCATTTTGGATCAATGAAGTCCTTCATCTGTTTGTACAGTTCGATGCAACACTCGCATTGACTGCAGTCGCAAGTAAGCACCTTCCATCGCTTCAAGTAGATCTTCTGCATTCGAACAAAGGCATTCAATCTTGGTCGCCAGAACGCCGTTCGTTCCACCCACTCTTTGTCGTGGTTTTTTCGACTCGTATCCAAGACAGCCAATACCATTTCGGCAAATAGGAACATCTGCGCCGAGTCCGCATCGCAGGTCATCGTCGCACGAAGTGCATCGACCCCTATACGACAATGCTGTCGTAGCCAACCAGCCGCAAAGTTATCAAATGCGGTTTCTGTTGCTTCAGGCTCCGGACCGAGATGTTGCGCAATCAACTTCTGCATCAAGTCGGAAATTGCCGCCAAATCATCGGCGTAGGAAGCCGTGTCGGGGATGGCGTCTTCCTGGTCCGCGCGACTCCGGGCCCGATGATACAGTCGGTCCGCCAGCCCGTCAGTCACCCGTTCTAATAACCGACACCTCTCCGCGTTCTGACGATTAGGCCAGTCGAAAAACAACGTGAAATTGGTTTCGAGATCTAGCGCGAGGAAGAACCGTTGAGCCGCCGATTGGGCAGACTGAGACCGGCAAGCGATCCATGATCGTCGACGGGCGCGAGTATCAATGGCTTTCTCTACAATCTTATGCCCGAGCCACTGGACATCGAGTAGCTCCGGCGGCTCACCCGCGTAGGGAACTAGAACTCGCATTTTATTCCCGGCGTAATCACCGACATTGATCGGGAGCTGCAATGACACTTGAAGATCTTCATCACTCTCACCATGCAGCGTTGAAGGCTGATCGATTTCATCATCGCCAATAAGGAGGCGGCCTTTTCCATAGATGGTACGGGTCCAGTAGAATGTAAGCAGAATGCGATCCAACCCGGAAAGATCCTCTGGCGCAACGAGCTGCGTGTCAAACAACTTCGTATACGGCTTTCCTTCGGACACGGAATCAGCCTGGCGGCTTGACAACAGGCGTGGAGGTGGAATGTAACTCGCCGCTACGTAAACACTGGCCCTGTAGGTCCTCACGGTGTTCCGCGATCTCAGTTCATAATCAAACTGGAACTCGTTCGGGTAGCCGACGTTGCCAACCAGCGCATATTGGATCTGACGACCATCCGTCTCGTGTCGACTGCCTGAGTTTTGCCACGCGTTGGATTCAAACGGAGGCATGATCCCATCCCACGTCCCAGCAACTGGGCACTCGTCTTTGAGCTCTTCTACAAATATGTTGTTGAGCCATGTAGTGAACGCGACAACATCGTGAGGTGGGTCGAGATTATTCTCATCAATGCTCATCGAATCCCAGTTGGTTGTCGGGAACCAATAACTGTCCTTGAACTTCTCCCATGCGACGGCAAGATGCGACGGTTTTGCAGCGCGCAGTTCAAACCAGATTTGAATATCCGTATAGGCTCCCATTTAATTCTCCGATGTTAGATTGTCATGACGTACGGTAATCGCACAACGGAATCCGGTGATCGTCGAATACATGTTGGGTGGCAGCGTTCGATGCATCGCCAAATTCGCCGTCTCGAGGTCATCGGTCCAGGCCGCCCCCTTGAGGACAACGGCAAACGTCGGTGTGAAGCGGAAGGTAGAGGTCCACTCCCGAACATTCCCCATCAGATGATGCATCCCAAGCGCCGACGGGCAGGGATCGCTCGCAACCGTCAGCACACGGCGAAGATACTCGTCAAAGCTGTCAATCTCCGTCCGATGAACGGCACGGTAGTACTCGCGCAACGTGAGAAACGGATAGCGAGTCGGTGGCGAGCTGGAGCTTGGGAGTATCCGCCCGTCCGGTGCACGGCCGGCAAGCTCCCATTCAAACACGGTGGGAAGCCGCTTCTTGGCCCAACGAGCATAGGCGGCGGCTTCTGCGGGCTTCACGCCGACTACCGGATAGTCGGCAAGCGCTTCGTGATAGCCGCATCGTAGCCAGAGTTCTGGCCATTCCCGGCCGGTATCGTCGAGGTACTGTTTGTATTCTCCTTGTGACACGGCGTATTTGTCGATCCAGAACGGTGGTACCGAGATCGTCCGGCGCCGCTCGAAGCCCTTCGCTCCCGCGCGCCCGAACGTCCCCTTCGGCACGTCGTAGAGAACCATATCCTTGTAGCGGTCCTCGCCCGGCTCGGGCAGCGGCATGTCGACTTCGGTGCCAACGCCGCGCTCGAACAGATAGATGTCCGTTTCTGCGAACCGCTCCGTGCTGAGGACGACCGTCAGGCGATACTGTCCGGTGGGCAAGCGTATGCCCTTCAAGGGGGCTTCGCCGAGAAGAAGCGGCGCGCCCAACATCAGCGTTTCCTCATTGACACGTTGCGCGTAGACCTCCGCACCATCGACCGTCGACGTCACTGCGACCGGGCATCGCTCGGCTCGCCGACGCGCAGCGTCGGCTCCGAGAAGGGCCGAGACCAGGACTGCCAGCGAGGCAGCGACGATGGACAGATTCCGAACGGGCCGACGCGTCACCCAATGCCGGCAGCGGCGGACGATCGATGGGGGGCGTGCCAGAATCGGGTCGCCGGAAAGAAAGCAACGCAGATCGGCGGCGAAGTGCGCCGCGGTCTGGTAGCGCTCGGCCGGGTTCTTTTGCAGCGCCTTATGGCATATTGTCGATAGGTCGCGCGGAATCGCCGGGTTGATCTTGCGAACTGGAACGGGCGTACAGCTACGAAGACTGTCCAGCACCTGTTGCGGCGAGGAGCCCTCAAAGGGTCGTTGATAGGTGAGCAACTCGAACAACACGATGCCCAGCGAGAAGATGTCGGAGCGGTGGTCGATTTGTACACTGCGCGCCGCAGCTTGCTCGGGGCTCATGTACCAGAACGTTCCGGCGAGGTCTCCGGTTTGCGTTATGGGCTCCTCAGAAAGAAGCTTGGCAATGCCGAAGTCGGCAAGTCGTGCTTGGCTCTGTTGGTCGATCAGAATGTTCGAGGGCTTGACATCACGATGGATGACGCCAGCCCGGTGAGCGCAATCGAGTGCGTCAGCGACTTGGCTGATCCATGACGCACATTCGGACATGTGCCCCTTGCCCCGGGGAAGGGCGAGGACCGTATCGGATGTCGAACCAGTCACGCCCCGCGATTCCGCAGGCGGTTGCGACGCCTGCAGCCTCTCCAGCCAGCCTCCCAGCGTCACTCCGTCGACAAGTTCCATCGCGATGTAGTGTGTTCCGTCCACCTCCCCGTAACGGTAAACCGAGACGATGTTCGGATGCGCCAGTTGCGCGGCCGCCCTGGCCTCCTGTCGAAAGCGTCCCAGCGCCCGCTCCGAAGCGGTGAACTGGTGCGAGAGCAGCTTCAGCGCGACCTTGCGTCCAAGGACCGTGTCATCCGCGAGATAGACGACTCCCATCCCCCCACGTCCAATCTCTTTCACAATCTTGAACTCACCAACGGCCGTCCCCGTGGCCAGGATCAAGTCGGCGAACCGTTGTACGGCGGGTTGGTCGAGCAGGTCTTCGGTCGCCTCATGCTGGGCCAGCAGGCGCTGAACACGCACACGAAGTGATTCGTCCGGGCAATGCTCGCGCAGGTATTCGTCTCGCTCGGCCGGCTGCAGTTCCACCAGCCGGTCGAAGAGCCGTCGTAGTTGTTTCTCCTCATGCACGCTGCCAACTCCGCGGGGACATCGAGTCGTTCAAATAGAGTGCCGAAAACGGGAGATGATTGCGCTCAGCGATTTTTAGGCGTCGTCTTTTCCACGCTGATCTTCATCGATGAGCGCATCCCGAAGCCAGGCCCGTGCAAATGTCCATTCCCGCCGGGCAGTCGCCGATGAGATTTCCAGAGTCTGCGCCACTTCTTCGTGACTGAGTCCTCCGAAGAAGCGCAACAAAACCACCTCTGCCGGCCGCGGATGCACTTCGCTAAGTCGTTTAAGCGTTTCGCTGACCGCCAGGACCTCGTGAGACTGTCGCTGTTCCGGCAGGTCGTCATGCAGGGCCACTCGCCGGTGTCCGCCACCGCGCTTCTGCGCCCCTCGCCGACGAGCCTGATCGACGAGGATGTCGTGCATTGCCCGGGCCGCTGCCCAGAAGAAGTGATTGCGCCCTTCCCAAGAAGGCTGCTCACCCCCGAAAAGCTTGATATAGGCCTCATGCAACAACGCCGTCGGCTGCAGCAAGTCAGTCACCGGCAATCTTCGCAACTGTCCACGAGCGATTTTACGAAGTTCATCCCCGACAACGTGCAACAACTCGTCCGAAGCACCCGGTCGACCGTCACGGACCGCCTGCAGAAGCGCAGTTACTGCACCCCGGCTCTCCGCCATCATCGGCTCACTAAGAGAATAATGAATCCCTTGACAGTCCCAGACTGCGATCACAACACTCAGAATGTCGTATTCTAGCGAAGAAAGGTGTCTCGATTAACAATCGTTCCGCTAGCAATCCGGATTGGTTAAAGCCACCTGGCTACGATATGACTTTCCGCTCCGGCTCACGATGCTTCTGCAGCGTTCTTTGTTGAGATAACTATGACGCACGCGAGAATAGAAGCGTCATCGATCAATTGACTCTGTAATTTATCTGTCACAATCTCGAAAGTCAATTCAATTCCTACGAGCAGAAAACTCTCGATTAAGGCTTTGCAAGACGGCGTCTGTTACGACCGCCCAGGGCCGTCAATTTGTGTGCGAGTGCCCATAGGAGCACAGTCAATACGATCATCGCCAGCAGTGACATCGATGGCCAAATGCGCGCTATCGCGCCGACACCCGCATACATGAACCCCGTTGGGAGGCTCCCACAGATGAGCGCGACGCAGAACTGACGGAAAGGCATTTCGGCCAAGCCCGCCATGGTCGCAACCGTCTCTGGGAGGAGCGGCAGTGGCCGCGTTGCAGCGACGGCGGCACCACCGCCAAGCAGAAAAAACCGTCGTGCTCGCCGCATGTCCCGATCGCCGACCAGCCAACTTGCGGCCCGGGGCCCAATCCATCGTGCGATGCCATACGCTAACAACCCGGCGACTGCCGAAGCAGCCGCAGAGACTAACCCACCTACAATCGGACCATAGATGACGCCAAGCGCCGCCATGACAGCCGTTGCGGGTATCGGCAGGGCTAGGTCCGCAACAATAAGTGCGGCTCCAATGACCCATGCCCAGGAACCCCACGTTCGCAGTTTGCTGACCGCATTCGGCCCGCCATAGTAAACATCGAAGCGGTCTCCGAAGACCAGCAACGGAAGAGCGAACGCTATTGCGATCGCGAAGGTCAGCAACATCAGCCGTGTCATCGAGAATGCCTCGTCAAGCAGCCAGTAATTATAACGACCTTTGTCTCGGAGTATTCGGCGTCTGTTGAGTATTGACAAAGCGCTCGAGCCGGCACGTCATAAGAACAACGGCCGTTGCGCTCGGCGGCACCGCGTCATTGAGTGCGTTGATCGTTGCGGCCGGCCGTGCAGCTCGGACTTCGATGCCCTAATGTGGGTTCGCCGCATCAAAGACCTGAAGCGCCGCCTTCCAGTCATCGACCTGTCGCCGACGCAGCTCGGTCGGATCTGCTCTGCACCACTCGCGGTAGCTCGCATAGAGCCGCAGAGTGGATATTCTTCGAAAGAGTGGGTCGACCTCATTGGCCAACTGCTCGAGCTGAGCGTGGGCGCCGAGCATCAGCTCTTCACCCTCGAGTCGGCGCCCCTGTTTGAATACGACGCGCCCAAGGGCGCCTTCGGTGTGAGCGACGAGGGCACGGGAGTATAGTCCCTTGCTGGCGATTGCAAGGAATTCGCGCAGGGCATGCTCTGACTCAGTCAGCTTGTTTCGTTGCAGCAGTAGCTCTCCCAGGTCGCGCCAGCTAAGGCCAACAACTGCCGCCGTGTCTCCGAGCAGCACTCGACGGATATGAAGGCTTTTTCTATGGAGCTCCTCCGCCTCATCCAGCTGGTCTTGCACCGAGCGAAGCTCCGCTAGCAAACTACAAGCGCTTGCAGCGTCCGTGCTACGTGGCGCGGTCGCCTCCAGAATCGCGACTGCCTCAGTGAGGAGTTCGTCTGCATCTTCTAATCGGTCCTCCCTTCGTCGAAGAGCGCCGAAGTTCATTAGCGATCGCGCCAGCGATGAATGGTTCGTGTCGTACACGCGCCGCTGCGCCTCTATTGTCCTGACAAAGAGCGCGGCAGCGGCACCGAACTCCTGGCGTTGGCCCAGCACAGCCGCCAAATCGCTAGCGCTTTCAAGTGTTTCGGGATGGTCTTCGCCCAAGATTCGGGCACGCACGTCGAGTGCTTTCCGAAATCGCGCTTCCGCTTCCTCGATGCGCCCGTCCGCCATCGCGAGTGCGCCGAGATTATGGATGATGACCGCGATTCGAGGGTCGTCGGAGCGTAAGCTCGCCCGGCGGATTCGCAGCGCCTCGCTGAAATCAGCAGCGGCTCCGGGCCGATCATCAAGGGCCGTTCGTACTGCACCCCGGTTGATCAACCCGGAAGCCACCTCATCGTGATCGTCTCCGAGATGGAGACGGCGTAGATCGACCGCGAGTTCAGCACGCTTGAGCGCCTCTTCGAGTCTACCTTGCTCCATGTAGATAACACCAAGTTGGCTTTGAACGTCGGCGGCATCCAGCGATTCTGTTTCGGCAGCAAGTTCCATCTGACGCCAAATCTCCTCGCAGATTTCGGCAGCTTCGTCGATCTCTCCGAGCTCCACGAGCGCCATGGAAAGACGATTCTGCGCTATCCAGGTATCGCGCGCCCCCAAACCAATAGTCGCGCTTCGCAGATCGACAGCACAACGAAGCTGTCTTCTGGCCTCCGTGAAAAGCCCCAGCGCATGATAAGTGATCCCCAGAGTCGTGCGAATCGCGGCCTCCACGACAGGCTCACCCGCAAGACTCCCTTCGTCAAGCTGCTGCGCCGCCCACTCGACAACCTCGCGCACTGGAACGTCATCCCGACCGCGCATCGCCCCTCGATCTGCAGCAGCCAACATCGTCTCAAGGAACTGTAGCGTAGCGCCTCGTTGACGATTCTCTAGATTAGCGCGAACCTTCTCTTGATCCGCACGAGCTCTTTCGCGATTCGCACGAACCGTCTCCTCCTTGGCGCGGTCTCTTTCTTGCTTGGCGTGAACCATCTTGGAGAAGCTGAAGCCTGCTGCTCCCCCCAAGAAGATCATCGCGATAAACACAACTAGCGAGATCGTCTGGTTTCGTCCAAGCCATCTTTGAACCCGGTATTGCAATGTTGGCCTGCGCGCTTGGATAGGCTTATGCTCGAGATAGCGGATGATATCGTCGGCGAATTCACGGGCATCCGCATATCGGCGAAAAGGTTCCTTGGCCAACGCTTTACCAACGATCGTCGAGAGGTCCCGAGGACAGGCTGCTATTCTCTCAATCGGCGTGGGATCTTGATGATAAACTTGTTGGACAAACCCTGGAAGCGTCGCAGCCTCCGGCTGGATAGGAAGTCGGCCGGACAACAGCTTGTACAAGATAACGCCGAGCGAGTAGACGTCGGACGACCTGGTCGCGACGACGCTCCCCTTCTCAATGATCTCAGGGCTCATATAGCCGACCGTCCCAAGCAGCGCGCCCACCTGCGTCCTGGCCGCTCCTGAAACAGACTCATTCTTTAAAATTTTTGCGATCCCGAAATCAACTACGACAGGGATGCCGTCTTTGCCAACCAAGATATTGCTGGGTTTGAGATCACGATGAATGATCTGTTTGCTATGCGCATATGCGATAGAGTCGCATAGTCTTCGAAAAAGGACTAGCGTTTCGTGCTGAGAAACTGTCTTATCAGATAGATGCTCATCGAGAGTGATTCCGTCAACATGCTCCATGACGATAAATGTCTGAGGCCATCGGCGACCGTCAGCTGTCTCTAGCTCACTCTGGCCAATGTCATGCACGGCCGCTATGCCTCGATGCCTGAGCTCAGCCAACACTCTTGCTTCTCTCTTGAATCGACAGGAAATCGAGTCGCTTTCCTGTTGCAACGGCAGAACTGTTTTCACCGCTACTTGTCGTTCAAGCAGTCGGTCGAAAGCGAGATACACTGATCCCATTCCGCCACTGCCCAGCTCTCCGATAATCTCGTATCGCCCAATACGACGGGGTAAGCCGGCTAGATCTCGCGCCATGTGTACGATTGCAGGATCATCCAGAATCGACGGCGCGCGACTGGAGTCGACACTCAACATACGCTCCAGTAGCGCGCGACCTCCGGAAATCCTCGGTGCAATTTGGCCAATGACCGCCTCACGCTCGGAAGGATCGGCACTATATAGACCATCAAGCATGGACAACAGACTGAGAGCTTCTTTGCTCATTCTGATACTCTCGGAAGGCCTCGTGGACTCCACAGCTCATGCTCGCCCAAGTATGCCGACAAAAACTCTCTTGCACGCCGCCAACGCCGCTCAGCAGTCGATATACTCACATTCATCTGCTCTGCTACGTCACTCATTTCGAGGTCTGCAAAAAACCGAAGCTCAATCAACTGCACAAGTTCTTTGTTCTTGGCATGAGAGGACAGCCGCGCAAGGGCTTCATCAACAGCCAGAGTAATTTCAGCGGAGTCCGCCGGAGCGCTCACGTTTTCGTGTAGCTCGACGGACAGCCTCCCCCCTCCACGCTTGACGGCTTTCCGCTTTCGGGCCCAGTCGACCAAGACTTGTCTCATGCCGCCAGCCAGAATTGCCACGAAGTGCCGCTGATCGTCTACATCGGGTAGCTCCGACTTCCACAAGCGAAGGGCGAACTCATTCGCAAGGGAACTTGGCCGTCTTTGGTCCGGGTTCAGCTCGTTTGCGAGTTTCTTTGCTGCCAAGGTTCGAATGTCCTCATAGATAGCATCGATCAACCGATCACGGGCCGTGCTATCGCCCTCACGACTAGCTGTTATCAACTGCGCGATTGCCGGCCACCGTCCTTCAAACATGTTCTCGATCCTCAAAGAAAAAGCTTCTCGAAACTCCGGCATCACCGTAAGCCCAGAAGTTGAGCAGACTTACAAAGAACCCCGAATGTTCTCCCACTCTTGTGAAGGGCGAGCCACTCAATCGGCGCATGTTCTCGTTGGTGCCCGTCGGGGAGCGAACGAGCTCCAGCGCACGCTTCCGCGTGCTGTTCTAGACGAAGGAGTCGGACATGCGTCAACAACGTGGGATGAGGCCAAGTCCCCGTGCCATTCTCCGGCCCGGGCTCGAGTGCCCCATTCGGGACGATGTTTTGGCCTTTCCGCAGCAAAGAGGCGAGGGAAACCAGCCTGATCGACTCCATCACTGCGCAGGACTGGGACTCTTCCCAGCTACGACTCAGCATTGCATACGCACTCATGGAAGACCTCCGGCTCCCGTCCGGTTCCAAGTCATTCTAGGCATCTACAAGTGTTTCAACTCGGGAAAGTCGTCTCGCGCGCCTCCCGGAGACTCGCAAATTGAATTGTCGGTCCGCACATGTGGCGTGCATTGCAAGACTATTAGGAATCCCTGTGTAAGGAGACGTATCTTGAATTGCCATTTGTCAAATAAAGTAAGCGGAATTGGCGTTCCGTGGTGTAGTGGAACATTTCGGTCAGTTCGATGGATAACGGCGTGCCTGGTACTGCAGGCGACTGCCGGGACCGGGAGCGCTTTCGCGGATCAGTTTGTGCTTTATGCCCGCGACGTGCCGCGGGTGCCGAACTCGTGGGACTTCGAATCACAAGCCCAAGGTGCGCCCGGGAACAACGACTGCGACCATAACCCCGAGACATATGCAGTTAATCGGGTTGGTTTTCAGAGCACCCCGCTGGTCGCCACGCGGTTCACCCGTTTCACGTTACCAGCCGGGCATGTCGTTGTTCGCGTCAAGGTCGACGTGCTTGCGCGCTATGACTTCCCGTCTACCGGGAACATTCGCGCACGGGTGCTCTCAGATGCCGGGAATCGGACAATCAATAAGACGTTCTCAAGTTCGAACGGCAACTGCGGTTGGCGACTCGGTGACGCCGGCGATATCACCGATCTGGCGGACTGGTGCAACAATCCGGGCCTGGTGAACACGATCCAAGTTTCGATTCAACGGCGGACGAACGACAGAGTGTTGCGCTGCAAGGCGTTTCGAATCGTCGTAACAACGCGTCGGGATACGACCCCGCCTGATTTCATCTGCCCAGCCGGGATCAGCGTTCCCTGCGTCGGACAGGTACCTGCCCCCGATCCCGGGGCGATCATCGCGATCGACGACCGCTGCGGACCCGTTTCAGTTGTCCACGTTGGTGACGGCCCCCTCCAGGGCGGTCCTTGCGGCGGCACCATCGCACGTACCTATCGAGCGACTGACGCCAGAGGGAACGCGGCGACCTGTGTGCAATTGATCACAGTGGCCGACAATGTTCGACCGTCGATCACGTGTCCTCCAAGCCTGACAGTCCAGTGTCTGTCGGATGTGCCGGCGCCGAGCTTCAGCGGCGGAGCTACAAGCGATAACTGTGGCCCAGTCAACCTCCAGTGGGTTTCCGACAGTAGCCTGAGTGGTGGCCCGTGTGGAGGCACGATCTCACGGCGATGGCGCGCAACCGACCAGTGCGGCAATAGCCGTGAATGCACGCAGATCATCGTCGTCTGCGACACAACGCGACCGACAATCACCTGCCCGTCACCCATGACAGTGCAGTGTCCGGCTGAGGTCCCGCCGCCGCAGTTCACCGGCACGGCCAGCGACAACTGCGGCTCTCCCAACATAGTCCACGTGCGCGACACAACGGCCGGAGACGCTTGTGATCGGGTGATCACCCGAACGTGGCGTGCCACGGACAGCTGCGGCAACACGCGAACGTGCGACCAGATCATTCGCATTGCCGACACCACACACCCGACCGTCACATGTCCGCTGGAACTGTCGGTTGGATGTCTGGCAGACATCCCGGCCCCCGACTTCACCAACGGCAGCGCCACGGATAACTGCGGGACCGAGGAGTTGCTCATCGAGCACACTGGCGATAGTCCCCTCCAAGGCGATGCCTGCAATGGAACTCTCAGCCGAACATGGAGGGTCACCGATCCTTGCGGGAATCTCACTACTTGTCAGCAGGTCATTAACGTCAGCGACTCGACCGCACCGATCATTACTCCCCCGCCGGACATTGTTGCAGAGCCCGACGCCGGCCGGTGCGACGCAGACGTGGACGTCGGTAGTGCATCGACGTCAGATGATTGCCCTGGCCCGACGACGCTGAGCGCCTCCCGCTCGGACGGGTTGAGTATCGATGATCCCTTCCCGATCGGCGTGACGACGATCGAGTGGAGTTCGACGGACGCCTGTGGAAACGTCGGCACGGCTGTACAGGAAATCACCGTCGTTGGCGAGGACTGCGACGGGGACGGGACTTGCGATGCAGTGGACCCGGATGACGACGATGACGGCATCCCCGACGTCTGTGACGTCGAGCGATGCGCCGAGGGTTCATCGGTCCTCGGCGATCTGAATTGCGATGGCGCGATCACGATCGCCGACATCAACCCGTTCGTTCTCGCGCTAACCGATCCAAAACAGTATCGCCTGCTGTTTCCGAATTGCGATCCGATCTGCGCGGATGTCAATCGGGATCGGATCGTGTCCGTCTCGGACATAAGAGCGTTCGTCGCACTCCTGCAAGGAAATTGAGCACCTGGGGCGCGCGGGTCGTCATTGCCCGCCCGCGCCCCCCTACAGAGAACTGTAACGCGATAGTAATGAGGATCTTTATCATGAGTACTAAGTGGAAAGTTTTCTGCGTCGCGATCGGTATCGCTGAAGCCACCGCGATTGGAGCACGATCGGAAGAGATCGAACACACGGCTGTTCTCGACTCCGGAAACATGGTGCTCCCCACACGCTTCGTGCCGTTCTCGAGAACCGACACCAATACTGCCAACCGCAGCCTCGGCGTTCCACAATTCGACCAATCCATGGGACTCCTGCAGGCAGTCGAGATTGAAGTCACGGCCCACACCGACGCAGCGTGGCACGGTGAAGTGGTGGACGACCCCGGAATCTGCGCCGGGGCAAATGCAAACATGCGCGTGCGGTATCAGCACTCGCCACCGGGCGCGTCTGCGTTCGGACACGAAGCGTTCTTCAACCGGACGGAGTGCTTTACGTCTTCGGTGCTTGTGTGGGACTTCAACTATCCAGCTCGGAATTCCACTGCCGGTCCCGTGACGCCAACCGTCCTCGATGCTTACATCGGGAGTGGAACAGTCAGCGTGCCGATCCGCATTGACTTCATCCAGGAAGTCACGATCTCCAACACCGGGTGTGTGTATAACTTCAGTGCCGACGTCGATCTTGAGGTGACAGTCCGGTACATCTATTCGCCGGGATCTCTACCAGGGGACCTGAACTGCGACGGCGTGGTTTCGGTCGGCGACGTCAATCCGTTTGTGCTGGCGTTGACCGATCCACAAGCGTACGAGGCACAGTTCCCGAATTGCGACGTCCTGAATGCCGATTGCTCCGGCGACGGAGCGGTGACTGTCAATGATATCAACTGCTTCGTCGCGATGCTCAGCGGGAGCTGATCGGCGAGTCCACAAACAGGGAAGTAATTGACGTTTTGATGCCGTTGCGCCTGTTCACATCACTACCTGGTACCCTAGCTCTTTGGGGGCTAGGGTACCGGTGTACACGGACTGACCTATCAGATCGCGATGTTGCGATTTGAATATTCGATGTTCAGATTGCACGACCCCCTTCGATCGCTCGCAGTTGCGTGCGAACTATTCCCGTCCGTCTGATAACCTCTCCTCTGCCCAACAAAGCCACTTACCTTATATAGTGAATCCCGACGAGGCGCGCGGTTATCGGTGGCAGGTACCGCCCGCTGGTTGTCGGCGGGCTGGACTGGGCGTGAAAAACGGCCCTGGCGGGCTGGGAATGGGGTTTGACCTGCGGATTCATGATCTGCTGCTTTGGGAACCGCTTGCTCGACAGACCTCCAGCGGCCTGTAGCTACCTGCTCGCGTACACCGAGTATGCGACGACGATTTCGGCGTCCCAATCCTCGCCGTCGCGTTCAGGACGCAGGTTCAAGGCCGCGAGACGCAATGCAGGATGTTCATTTCGCAATGCGACGCCAAAGTGAACGAGTTGCTTCATGGTCAACCCCTGGAGCTGCAGCCGAATCTTCACCACGGCATGATCGCTTCCCCGTGTTCTGCGGGACGGCTCGGGCAACGTGCTCAGCAGTTGCCGCTCCGATACGCCGGAGGCTCGCATTGCCGATTGGACCGTGCTGAGGAGTTGGCTCGATTCGATGGGCGCTTCGACGGCCTGTTCCGGGCGATCGCGCAGCCGTCGGATTGCCCGCAGGTCGTTCGCGACGCGAGAGGCCTGAACGCGATCGGCCACCAAGGCGCCGGCCGCGGCGTCCGCACGCCGCCACGACACGACACAGAGCAGCGCTGCCGCTACCACCGCCGCCCAGAGCAAACGAACGCGCTGCAGCGATCGGTCAATTCGCTGAACGTCGTCATGATTCATCCGCATGCTCCTGCTCGGTGGCGAGCCGCGCCTGAAGGAAGAAACGCACCCCAGCGTTGCGGTCGCGATCGCTGCGGGCCGGCGGACATTGGATCGACGGGGCCTCATCCAGCCCGCGCGCGAGCGCATCCGCGTCGGCGTGGGACCGCGAGAGCCCCCGCAGCGTGATCCGGCCGTCCTCAATCCGAAGCTCATCGAATCTTGCACGAACGCCTTCCGGCAGTGCTGCGATGACGTGCTGTAGGATCTCAAGGGCATCGAGCGAACCAGGCGCAACCTGGTCTACATTCTTTAGCGCTTCCAGCCGCTTGCGTTCCGAAGCGACCCGCAACCGAATGCCCCGAGGGACAGCTTCGCCTCGGAAGACATCGGAAAAAGTCGTCTTGTGCCAACGTGCGATGTCCGCCCGCTGCGACTCGATTCGGCTCGTCTTCCAGCCGAGCCCACCCGCGATCATCAGTAGTGCAGCGCAGAGGATAATCGCAAGACGCTGATTCGAACGGTCGCGCGCGCGATTCAGAACCGCCGGAGCTAGCGCGCCGTGCGCCAGATCGCATGCGGCAGCGCTGTGCGTCCTTCCATCGATGGACGGCGACGGGGGCAAGACATCCTGCTCTATGCGCTCTGCAAGGCCAATGCGCCACGAGTCCGGACCAGCACAATAGACTTGGAAGGGTCGATCGCAATCACCAAGCTGGGCGACGATCGTCTCCGCCCAATCAGCGACGTCGAGGGCCTCGGGCAATCGCACGCCACGAACGTCTCCGATACGACTACCGTCCAGTTGAACATAGACCATGTGATCGCAATCGCACACGATCTGATCACCGGACGCATCTCTCGCAATGATGAAGGATTCAGGAACAATGGAGCCGATCTGCAAGCCCTCCAACGCCAATCGCTCGACCAGCGACACGAGTCGGTCGGTCTCGACCGCGACGCCGAGAAAGCGGCCGGGAGCGATACGAACGAAGTCGCAGGTCAGACGCTCGGCCTCGATTGGCAGGAATTCTTCCAGTGCGAACACGAGAGCGACGTGCTTGGGGCGGCGCTGCGGAACGGTTATCACTTGAACGTAGCACCATGAGAGCGGAATGGCGAGCATAATCTCGCCGGTAGCCTCCATGTATACCGCGCGTATCGCTTCGGCTATTCGCTCTGCGGCCACCCGCCCCGAATAATCCGGTAGCTCGACTGACCGATCGCCGCAAACAACCGTGCGATCACGTACGCAGACCATGGGTCTAGCGCGCACCCGCCACCTCCCGCGTCGCAAGCTGCTCGTACCAGCGAACAAGCAGGTCGTAGGATTCGTCACCTCGTGTCAGGCGGACCTTGCCGCGATCGATCCGTGAGACCGAGAAACCGTCGAACTCGTCGCCCTCGGCAAGCAGGTGCGTCCTGCCTGTGTTACGCAGCAGTGCGAATCGCCGACCCGGTTCGATGATCGTTCCCAACAGTTCGACCGACGGCGGAGGCGACGGGGCGGGCGCTGCGGCTACCGTGGGTGGTGCATCGAACAACGGCTGACGCCAATCGCGCTGCCAGATCACGCGATAGTCGTCCAAAGCGAGAGCAATACTGGGTACGGCCGTTTTCGGCGCAGACTCCGGGGTGTCAGATGCGGGCCGATTCCAGCCGGGGAGCGGCCTGAGCAGTGAAGCTAGGATGACGAGCGACCCAACTGCGGCGACACCCGCCACAAAGTCCAACCAGCACCAACGACTCCTCATGGCGCCACCTCCCAATCAACGAGCACGACGGGCGGGTCGCTAGCGCGGCACACAATGTAGTGCTGCCGGACATCGCGGCCGATTTGGGTACGGATCAGCAGGCTGTATCGGTCCGATGGCGTCGTGCGGATCCGCTGCTCGACCGCGCGACGTTCGGTTGCAGGCAGGTCGAGCCGATCCAGGATGCGCGCCATTTCACGGTCCTCAGCCCCGCGCAACGCGGCAATGCGGGCTCCCAGACCGGGTCGAACGTCCTGCAGCGCCGCCTCCAGCACGAATCGATCGGTTCGTTGCAGGCTTAGCTGCGCGCCGAGCGGAGAAACGTATCTGGTCCAGCCGGGCATACCTGGCATACCGAAAATCGAAGTGTCGGAGGACTCGGCGAAGACATCCTCGTTGCAACCAGTGATCTCGATTTCAGCTGGCACTCGAAGTGTGCCCGACAGGCGCGCCGACGACTGTATCGTCTGCAACGCCGCATGAAGCCGGATTTGCAGACGATCATTGCTGAACAGTCGCAACGGCAGCTTTGCCTGGTCGTCCTGGATGGCGACGAATAGCTCGACCGCCCCGATCGTGAAGCGGCGAATCGCGTAGTTGTCGCGGTCCAGATCGCGCACGAGCAGCGCGTCGTTCTCCAGCAGGTCGGGCAACAACATCACCAAAGACCAAACGGCCAAGCGATGCTGGAGCGTTTGCGCGTCGCGCCCCGCCTCCAACGCTACTGTTCCTGACAGTGTCGCCAGAGGCAACACGAGTGCCGCGGCGAACGCCAGCGTCAGCAGCGTCAGGACCAGTAGCATCGCCCGGCGACGACTACTCACGGTGGTTCCTCCAACGTGGCGGTTGGACACGCACCCGGCTCTCGTGAAAGCGCGGAGTACCCGAAGCACCGTCTCCGCCGGAAAGCCGTAGGCGAATCGCATGCGCATTTCGGCGAATGGCCAACGGCCAGCTCGAATGCCACATTCGGCCGTCAAATACTGCGATATCGATCCTTTGTGCCTGCCCCAGACGGAGCGGTGACGACCATGCCGCTTGGTCGCCGAGCTCGCGTTCGGCTCGAAGAAGCACCGTCTCGTCGTCTTCATGGACGATCGTATAGCGCACTTCGACCGCATGCCGCGTGGCAGCCCGCTCGCTCTGAAACGCCATCAGCGTGCGGAACCGTAGCATGTTTCCTGCAAGCTCGAAGTCGTCGCCGGCGGCGCGGTTCCGACAGTCGTGCTCGAAGACGGTCCGCGGCAGTTCCCCCCGACGTGCGGTGCGATCGCGCTCGACGACCAGCTTGTGCGAGCTATAAGCACGAACCGCCAACGTCTGCAGTGCGACGGCGATGAGCGCCCCCAGCGCCAGCGCGATGACCAGCTCGATTAGAGTAAGGCCACGGCGCTTCATCGGCGGCTCCTGCGATCCTGCCGGTCGGGCACCCACCAGTCGACGCGCACGACTGCTTCGTCATGTTGATCGAACACGGTCAACGTGACCTGCTTGGGCAGCACGCCGCGGGCGATACGAACCGGGCGCGCTGTGCGAACCCAGCGAAGGTCGGGCTCGTCGAGAGCACCGCTTGCCGGAAGCGTCACCTTGACGCCCGCCTCCGCCCATTCATCGAGCAGCTTATCGACCGCCAAAGCGACCCGTTTCCGCTGCTCGGCTGCCCGAAGCTGACGAACGGCGCGGGACTGCGCGTCCAGTAGCTGCACACCGAGCAATGCAAGTAAGGCCAATGCGACCACGACTTCGAGCAACGTAAAGCTACGCTTGCGTTTCACCGATGAGCTCCGTTCTCGACAGCACGCCCGAGATTCCGTCGGTCACATACATTCGTCGCTGCTCCCCCGCGCGAAGCTCGATCTCCCAAGGGAGCGTTGCGCCAGAAGGCAGGATGCGGAGCCGCACATGGTCGCGATTAGACGCCCCGTCGCGATGGTCGATGTACCGAACACTCCCGACGGTGACACCGACGAGTGTCTTCCAGGCGCCTTCCTCTGGATCGGCAGCCAGCCCCCGCATTCGAGGCGACGTACGGCGCAGTCGATGCCGGTTGCTCCCGACGTCGAACTCGAGCCAAATCGGCGTGAACCGTGTCCGCGCAAAGAACTGGCCCCGTCGAAGCGTCTGTTCGATCTGGAGCGCCGCGCCGCGTAAGCGTGCGCCATCCGTGCGCGATGTTAGACTGAGCGTCGCCAATCCGGCTAGCAGGCCGATCAGCGTAACCACGATCAGAAGTTCCAGCAGCGTGAAGGCCCGCATGGAGTCATTCCTGGGTCCAGCTCGTGATGTCGACGTTGCCGCCGCTGCCACCTTCGAGACCGTCGGCACCGTAGCTGACGATGTCGAAGCTGCCGTGCACGCCGGGTTGGACGTACTCATACGGATTACCCCACGGGTCGTTGAGATCGCCACTGCGGATAATCCCATCCGGGTGTTGCTCGCTGCGTTCGAGCAGGATCGCGAGCCCCTCCTGCGACGACGGGTAGCGGTCGTTTTCGAGGTAGAACAATTCGAGCGCTGAGACCAACTGCGCGATTTCTTGTTTGGCAGCGCTCTGCTTGCCGGTGACCAGGTAGTCGCGAACCGAGATGACGACGGTTGTCGCGAGGATCCCGAGAATCACGACGACGACCATTAGCTCAACGAGCGTCATCGCGCGACGAATGGACCGGCCTGATCGTCCTCTCATTGCACAATCCTCGTGGATTCCAGGATGGGTAACACGGTTGCGAAAACGATGAAGCCGATAACCAGCGCCAGGATCACGATCAGTGTCGGTTCGAGCACAGCGAGAAACCGCTGGGTGGCGATACGAAGTTCGTCCTCGTAGCTGCCACGAACCTGGTCGAGCATCTGCGAAAGCTCACCGCTCTCCTGGCCAACGTGCAGCAGGTGCGTGACGAGCGGCGGGATGACAACACTGCCCTCGAGCGGTTTGCGGATCGCCGCTCCTTCTTCGACGGCGGTTTCGAGTCGCTGCAACTCGGCTGCGAGCAAACCCGGCGGCAAACTCTTACGGACGATCGAGACGGCTGTCGTGAAGCGCACGTCCGCACGCAATAACGCTGCGAGCATCATGCTGAAGCGCGCGACGCCCGACTTACGAACGAGATCGCCAACGACTGGGATGCGGAGCAAACCGCGCTCAAAGCCGCGCCGACCAGTCGACGTACGATAGAGTGCGCCAAGCCCCGCCAGAATCCCGCCGACGACGATCAAGATCGGCCAGAACCACGCGGTGAGTACGTTCGTCAAGACCTGCAGCACGCGCGTCGGCCATGGCAGCTCCCGGCCCGCCGAGACCAGCACCTCGATGAGTTGCGGCACCACGTATGTCATCAGGAATCCAGCAACCCCAATGCCGACGAGTGTCAGAATTGCCGGATAGATCAATGCGGTCGCGAGCCGATTCGCGGTCGACTGGGCGCGTTCGAGGTAGGTCGCCAACTCGCCGCACGCGGTGGCCAGATCGCCGGACTGCTCACCGACGCCGAGCATGGCGCGGGCCAACTCGTCGAACCAACGCGGATGCCCGACTAGCGCTTCGGTCAACGAGCGACCGCCGCGGATCTCTTCGATGATTTCGTCGAGCATGGCGCCGAGCGGACCGCCCCGTTGTCGGCGACAAATGCTCACCGCATCCGTGAGCGGTACTCCGGCTTGCAGCAATAGCGCCAAATTCCGCCAGAGTTCGGCAATCGCCGCCTGTTGCCCGCGGCGCCGAAGCGATACCCAACCCCGCGCGCCATTGTTCATGGGCGCAAGTTCGGTCACCCAGTAGCCGCGCGCGCGGAGGCTCATCCGCGCCTGGGCCGGCGTGTCGGCCGTCAGCGTACCCGCCGCCGATTGCTGCGTTGCAGTAAGTGCCCTGTACGCGAACGTCGGCATGCCCTATGCGACCTCTTCGACCAGCTCACCTCGTTGCGTCACACGCAGGACTTCCGCTGGGGTTGTCGCGCCAGCCTGGACCAGCCGCACGCCCTCTTCGCGGAGGGTGCGCATCCCTTGTTGTCGGGCAGCATTGCGGATCGCGTTCAGGGCCGCCTGCTGATGTATCAGCGCTTGGATCGCGTCATCGATCACAAGCAGCTCGAACAAGCCCACGCGTCCGCGGAAGCCCAGGCCGTCGCATTGCTCGCACCCGCCACCTGCGTGATATCCGTCGCGGCCCGGCTCCAATCCCAGTTCGGCGAGGTCCGCTTGCTCGAATCGCGCCACGTGCGAGCAAGCCGAGCAGTTGGTGCGTACTAGCCGCTGCGCACCGACACCTAGCAACGAATCCGCGACCAGGTACGGCTCGATGCCCAAATCGAGCAGTCGCGTGAGAGCGCCCGCGGCATCGTTGGTATGCAAGGTGCTGATGACCAAGTGGCCGGTGAGCGCGCTCTGGATTGCCAATCGGGCAGTCTCCTCGTCGCGGATCTCTCCGACCATGATGACGTCCGGATCCTGGCGCAGCAGGCTGCGCAGACCGGCGGCAAACGTCATCCCCTTGCGATTGCTCACCTGGGTCTGGCTGATGCCGACGAGCTGGTATTCGATCGGGTCTTCCAGCGTCACCACGTTCAGCCGTTGGTAGTCGATGCATTGTAGTGCCGCGTACAGCGTCGTGCTCTTTCCGGCGCCGGTCGGACCGGTCATCAGGATCATGCCATGGGAGCGCTGAATTAACTGCTCGAAGCGTCGGCGCGTATCGTCGGGCATGCCGAGTTCGGTCAGGTCATACCGCCGCGCCCCTTTGTCGAGCAGCCGCAGGACGATCCGCTCGCCGTGGGCCGTGGGAATGCTGGCAACGCGTAGGTCGATCAAACGCTCGCCGATACGGACGGTACTGCGGCCATCCTGCGGCAAGCGCTTCTCGGCGATGTCCATGCCGGCCATTACTTTGATCCGCGAGGTCAGCTCGTCCCGCAACGTGCCGGGCACCTGCTGGTAGTCGATCAGTACTCCGTCGATCCGCAGCCGCAACATGACGTGGCCGTCGTGCGGATGCACATGCACGTCGGACGCTCGTCGCCGCGCCGCCTCGAACAGCACGAGGTTGACCAGCCGGATGACGGGAGCGCAGGTCGCGTTATCAAGCAGGTCGCCTTCCACCTGAACGGCCTGTTCCGACCCGTTTTCGACATCGATCCGATGAATCGCACCGGCGACATCGACCGACTGTTCTTCGTACGCCGTATTGATCGCGGCCTGAATGGCTGCCGCATCGTGGACTTCCAGTCGAACGGCGCAATCGAGCGTCACCGCGAGATTGTCGACGATCCGTTGTTTGTCGGCGTCATCCGTCGCGACGCGAATGAAGCGGTCGTCATTATCGTTGAGGCCGACCAGAGTATGACGGCGAGCAAAGTGGATCGGAATGCGCTCGGCGAACAATCGGCTGATGTCGGCAGGCTGAAACGGGGCAGCCATCATTCACCTCATTGTCTGCAAACGGGTCGGCGGCATGCCATCGTCGACGTCGGCGGCTTCGAGATCCCGCTGGCTCAGGTAACGCAGGTCGGCAAAAGCCTCGTCGCGCAACACTGACGGGCGAATGAACGCATAGAGCCGCACCTTGCTTCGACTGTCCGACCGCGATCCGAAGAGCCAACCGAGGATTGGCACGTCGCCGATACCCGGCACCTGGCTAGTTGACTCGGCAAGCGTTTCGGTCAGCAGCCCCCCTACAACCACCGTGTGCCCGTCGGGGACCCGAATCGTGCTGCTGATCGCGTCCGAACTCCGGGGGGGCGGCGTATTCGCGCCGCCGCTGCCGGTGAAGGAGCTCACCGTCAGGTCGTATTCGATCTCAAGGTGGTCCCCTTCGGCGATGTGCGGCTCGATCGTCAACTGCGTACCCGCCTTGGCAAAGCCAGCGAAGGCCGTCGTCGCAACCGTGTCCGATGCATTGACGCTCGTGAATGGCGCCTCGGCCACGCTTTCGATCCGACCGGTTGCGTTGTCGTCGACCAGGATTCGCGGCGCCGAGTAAACCCGTGTCGTGCCCCTGGACTGCAACGCTTGCAGCACGATCGGCACTTCGTCCGGCGCGAGCAGGATCCCGCTGCCGCCGGGCGCGACGGCGAGCGTGCGCTGCCCGGTAGTCGTGTTTACGTTTGTCAGCCCATAGGACGTGAACAGCAAAAAGTCCCACGAATCGCCGAGGTCGAGCGTTTGCAGCTCGACGCCGAGATTGACGCTCTCTTCCACGCTGACCGACACGAGCGTTACTTCGATCAACACCTGTGGCCGGCGTCGATCGAGCTGCCGGATCAGGTCCTCAATCTGTCGATGAACCTCCGGCGTCGCGATCGCGATGATCGAATTGGTGTGCTCGTCGAGCGCCAGCGAGAATCCTTCGCCACGTAACGCCGTCGTCACGGCCCGACCGCCAGCACCGGCAACATCACCATTCGCATTCGATGTTACCCCGCCGCTCGTCGCCTGACCGATGTTGCCATCGCGCGGCGCGGAGTCGGCCCCGCCAGCGCTGCCGTTGGCGAAAGTGAGCGGATTCTGTGCGGACGTTCCAGCTGCGCCGGCATTTGCATCTTCCCCAAGCAAGAGACTGCCGAGGGTCGCAAACATGTCGTCTGCCCGACGGTTCAGCAGCCTGTAAATCCGTTGCGGCGTCGCGGCGTTGATCCGCGCCCGATCGAACTGTGCAATGATCTCGACGATCCGTGTATGGGCGGCGTCGGGAGCCTCGACGATCAACGTGTTCGAAAACTCGTCCGCCGCCAGTAGCAAGTCGTATTGCGGCAACAATTGCTCGATCAGTGTACGTAGGCGCGCCGCGGTGATGTACTGCGGGTTGTAGCTTCGCGTCAGCCGATCGGAAGGGACATCGAACCGCTCCACGAGAGACTGAACCCGTTGCGCCAGCGCAACGGAGCCGAGCACGAGCAGACTGGCGCCCTCCGGCCCAGGCTGGACCGCCGCGCTGGACCGGACGCCGGGCAGCTTCGGCGCACCGGGCTCGCGGAGCAGATCGTTGATTGTGGCAGCAAGTTCGATCGGCGATCGATGCCGGACAGCAATTGCCGTGATCTCATGGGCTGTCGCCGGTTGGTCCAATTGCGCCGCGACGGCCTGCGCCCGGCGCAGGTTGTTGACGAAGTCGGTCAGGACGAGCCGACGCCCACTGACCGAAATAGCCGCGTTCTTGTGCAAGTACGGCTTCAGCGCCGTGCTCACCTGCTGCGGGTCGGCGAAGTCCAGCGGGATCAGCAGGCTCAGAACCTCGTTGTCGCCATTACCGTCAGGAATCGCCTCGACCGACGCACCAACCCGCGCCGCGAACTGGTCGGTGGGTACCACCTCATACCAGTCCGCCATTCGTGGCAGCAGCGCCAGGTTGCGACTGCGCAGCACGGCCCGGAGTAACGGCAGCAACTCGTCGCGGTTCACGGTATTCGTGACTCGCATCGATACTTCCTGGCGAACCTGGTTCGCATCGTAGAGCACGTTGAGTCCCAGCGTGCGCGCCACGTAGTCGATGAGGATCCGCAGCTCGACGCTCTCCGGAAAATCGAGCCGCACGGCTTCGTCTGCCGACAAGAGCGCGGGCAGCAGCAAACAAACGCCGGCGAACGCCGCGCCCGGCGCCCCATTCCCACGTTCGTCCGTCGAAACATCGTTAGCAGTCGGGGGCACGACCCGGCCCCGGTAATGGAAGTAGATCTTGCCGTCGTACGCGCCCCGACAATCGGCTGTCAACCGACCGGAGAAGATACCGAGCCGCAATTCGGGACTCGACGACAGCGTGACCCGCACCTGCATATCTTCGCTTCCCGCGCGCGCAGCGGTCCTGGTTTGTGTCACCCGAACCGCGTCGTCGGACGATCGCAGTCCGCTGATCGTCGTCCCGGGCGGGCAATCGATGAGCAATTCGTGCGTCTGTGATGAACCGAATGGAACCTCGCCGAAGTTCACGGCCCGTGGATCGCATTTGGCTCCCGGCACGTGCGTCGCGACGATCGGAATCCGCAGTCGCGGGCGTTCCGGATCGTCGGTATCCACCCAGACGACCGCCGAAAACGGTCCCGGCGCGCCCGCTTGGACCAACACACGAAGCGTCGCTGGCGCACCCGGGGCGAACGTCCGGTCCTGGGCTTCAACAAGCACACCCGGATGACCACATCCTACGGCGAGAACCCGGCGTTCCTCGTCAGCGGAGTGAATTCGGACCAGCAGGTCAGCCGGCTCGTTGCCGAGAATCCCCATATGGAGCGCAGGCGGCTCGGCGAACACCGAGGGTACGACGCGGTAGCGCACGGGTAGATCGAGTACGACCCGCCCCGACATGTCCTGCAGCCACGCGCGGCTACGGACGTCACCAAGCAACGAGCAGGTCTCCAACTTCAGGGACCAGGTAAACGCCCTACCCGGCATCGCCGTGAGCCGTTCCGGCGCCGGCGTCAAGCAAACACAGTCCGACCCCGCCGTTAGGGCTACTGGCTCACGCCCTATAAGTTGCACCCCCACTTCTCTTACATAGGGGCGTCCACGGACAACGTCGCCGAAGTCCAGCATTGGTGGCGCGGCGCGAACGCCCCGGCCAAATTTCATATTTTCCGGCGCTGCATCGGCCGCGTCAGCGGCTATAGTGCAAACGAGCACGAGAGCGAGTCCAGCGCAAAGCCCTCGATTGGGTCTGATTTGCTTCCATTCTTGACGTGCGAAGACAGAACTTGACCGTGACACGTCTGCTCCTCCGGGAGTAGGCGTCGCTTATGTCCCCCTGCGGCTCCTCTCACGAGTCGCAGGGGGCGTTTGTTTGTTCCCGACAAAGAAACCGCCCGGTGCGCCTGCAACCGACCTGCTAGCGCAGCCGGCGAAGCGAACCACAAACACCAATAATCTTATCGCCGCTCTCTTGCCATCCTCCGTCCCAGCGAGCGCGGCTCAGGAATGTGGTTAGGCTAATTAGTGCGTCACACCATGCAACACCTCACATCGCGACATCATCACGCGATGTGCGACAGTGCCGAGGTATGCCTGAACGCTCGTTAGTGTGCTTACGTTCCCCGATCCAATTGCCGTCGTAACGGCGCTATCGAACGTCGACCGTGCCGTGGCGCGCTGCTGCGCAGACGTTGCGACCGCTAGCTGCTGGCGGAGCGTCTCGAGCGCGTCCTCCAACCCCTGCAGTTGCGCACTAGTCAACTCAAGTACGCGATAAGGCATCGGCCCCGAGTTGTCGGTCAGCGCATCGGCGAGCGTCGTTTGCTCCGTGGTCAATCCAGAGATCGACGCGGTGCGCGCTGCTGCCACCTGCGTGTTGTACGATGACTGCGCAGTGGTCAACGCCGTTTGGGCGGACGCTAGTTCCGTCGCGCGATCTTCGCCGTTGCCGATCGCGGCCTCCCAGTAACGCACCTTGGCCTCCGCATCGCGGAGCGCCTGAAGTGCGGTCGTGTAAGCACTAGTGTTCGCCTCGTACCATGTTCGCAGACCCTCGAAGACACCATCGGACTGGAGTTGTGAGAGATTCAGACAGGCAAGTGAATTGTCGTCCAACATAGCATCCGCCATGAGCTGGTCGACATGGCCCAATGCCACCCCATCCATTTCGGTCCACGAGGTGTAGTACCACATGACCGAATACGAATGCGATGGATGGAAGCTGAACGGCGATGCAGCCGCACAAAGGACTGCCGTCAATACGGCCAATGCAGATACGCCTGCGCGTTGTTGCAACGTGCGTGTCGACATGATTGCATCTCCCACCTGCAATGTTGTTCAGAAATGAGAGCGCCCGTAACCAGGCTTCGACAAGAAGCCCACGCCCGCACTGCTGAGAAGCGTAGTCATCGCGCAATTCGTTTGCAAGAAAAAACCATCTTCGTGCGCGCACGGTGTTGACAAGCTGGTCCAGACTGTCCATCGCGCTCCAACACCATCCAACAATGAATGCATGCGCCGCCCGAACGGTGACTGCCAGCGCCCTTCATCGAAACAACCTTGCTGTTAACAGGTGTTGAAACATGTTTTGGCAACACTGGTTCGCGCGCGCTCGACGGAAATCGCCCCCATGTTACTCGATGCGCGTTCTTTTTTTTCGGGGCGGTCTGCGCGCTAACTATCTAACCGGCTGGTGCTTGCGTCGAATGAGCGCGCAGCGCAACCCATTCCGCGGTGTTCGTCGCGCACTTTTTTCTTGCATTCGTCGGCAGGTCTGCGCATGAATAGGCGTGAGACATAAGCGGGATTGTCACGGTAAACAACCCCGTCTCTGACAACTCAGGAATCGAGAAGCGCCGATGAGGCTGCGCATTACGCGCATCTTGCTCGGTGCGGGACTCGTCATTGAGCTGTGCGGCTGCGCGCATCGTGAGCGCGGTCTGCACGGGGCGGGTGCTCCGCGCCGCGATCGGCTGGCGGCGCAGCGCTGGAACGACGAAGCGTTGGAACTGCTCGCGAACGAGCGGTTCGAGGACGCCGAGAAGCTGCTGCGACGAAGCCTGACGGCCGATGCATTCTTCGGACCGGCACACTGCAATCTAGGCGTGTGCCTGTTGGAGTTGGGGAAGTACTACGATGCCGGCTGGCACCTGAACTACGCGGCGAAGCTGATGCCGCGGGCCAGCCAGCCGCGGGTCAACCTGGGGGTTCTTTACGAGAAAGTCGGCAAGTACGACGAGTCGGAGCAGTTGCTGCGCGCCGCGCTGGAGCGCGCTCCTGATCATATCGAGATCATCGGGCAACTGGCGCGGGTCCACCTGCGCCAGGACAAATGCACATCCGAGACGCTGGCTTGGCTGCAACAGGTCGCGGCCCAGGACGACGATCCTGCCTGGCGCGACTGGGCCCGGCGGGCAATCACATTCCAACAGAACAGAACTAAAGGCCAATAGGAGGCTCAGCAATGTACACATACAGAGCGCCCGTGATCGGCACGATCTTGTTATGCCTATTTCCTGCCATCGAGGAGAAGTGCACCGCTCAGAACGTAACACCATTCCCAGGGATGAGGATTGGCGATTTTACCTGGGGTGTGGACTATTTTGGGGAAGTCGTGATCTGTGGCGACTGTGTTCCAGGTGGAGGCGAGGAGACCTACGGGGATGGCTGCATACGATGGGAAGGTCCGCCGCCTCTACCTCCCGGCGGCGGCGGTTGGGACGATTCAGCACGACGGATTGGACTCTCGCCAATCGAGGCCAGCGGAGATCTCTGGAGCCGACGGAACATCGGCCTCGTCTTTAGCCACTCCGGAGCCGTGCATGAAAGCAAGGCCGACCTATTACTACCGTCGAAGGGGCGTTCGGTAGTCCAATGGAAGCACCATCGGACGTTTGAGCACCAATCAAACGGTCCTGGCGACACGTCACAGGGTTACCACTGGTTCCATACGTACATGATGAACCTAGTTAAGGAGGTGGCGGTCGCCAACGCGGATGCGGACATTACTTGGCGCTCGAACGCACGGCGAACCTTCTTGTTTAACAATACTGGGAGTTATACGTTTGATGCGAACGACGACACCTTCGCCGTGTTGTCACATGAGCACGCCGGCGATCCCGCAGATACGTACCGCATCGAATTCCCCGATGGCACACTCTTCATCTTCTACGACTTCGATCACTCGACAGCAGTCGAGCGTGGAAATCTGAAATACATAAAGGACCTGTACGGCAACCGTCTGTCGGTCTTCTATGACGGCAGCGGGCGGATCGACTACATTACCGACCCATCCGGCCACCACTTCCGCTACACCTACCTCTCCAGCGGCGACAACAGCGGCAAGCTGGACTATATCCGGGTGTTCAAGAGTTCGGGGACTACCGATGCCGACCTGATGGCGCGGGTCGAGTTCACCTATCAGGACAGCCTGAGCACCTACGACGACGGTGTGGGCGAGGTCGGCGACCTGATCCGCGTGGTCGTCAAGACCCGCAAGACCAGCGACACCGGCGCCAACCTGAGCATCGTTCGAACGGTCCACTATCGCTACTGGGAGAACGAGACCTTCAACGACAATACGCATCCGGGTCACGCGCACGAATTGAAGTTTATCCTGCGGTCAGAGCACTTCGATCGCGCCGAGGCGGCGCTGACCAACGTACTGACCGCGACCGATGCGCAGGTCGACGACTACGCCACCTACCAGTTCGAGTACGACTCCAGCAACCGTTGTGACAAGCAGACCATCGCCGGTGGTGTCGGCGGCGGTGGCGGTTGCTGCGGCGGCGGTGGTAGCGGCGCGGGCGCCGAGGTCTTTGAGCTGACCTATACAACGCAATCCAGCAGCAACCGCAACGACTGGGCGGCGCGTTGCAAGATCACGCACAACGGCACAACGCGCTATATGGAGACCAACAACTGGGGCGAGCTGTTCCTCGACGTGCTCTTCACCACCGACGACGCGAACACCGATCCCGTCTGGATCCGCAAATACGATCGCGACACCGCTACCGGTCAGGTGACCAAGCTGTTCACCGAGTCGTGCTTCACCGACTACGACGTCGCAACGAACGCCGTCACAACGGACAACGACGGACTGGTCTTCGTCTACACCTACGACGCCAACGCCAAGCGGATCGCCAGCAAGCGAGTCCGCAAGTACTCGGAGAGCGACGGCAGCGCCAAGTACCTCGGGCTCTGGGAGTACACCGATTCCAGCTTCGGCTATCGCACGCTATACCACCTCGATGCGTCCTACGTCTATCCGACCGAGACGACCAACTCGGCCGATTCCAGCCGCATCCAGACCGACTATCAATATGTCTTCTACGTGGATTCCGGTGACGACGACGGCGACACCAACTCGACCGAGGACAGCGATCGGCCGCTGGTCGTGAAGGTCATCCGACCGACCATCCCCACCAGCGAGAACGGTCCGAACGTCGCGGTCGAAGAGTTCACCTACATCGACGATGTCGGCCGGCCGCGCTGGACGAAGGACGCCGAAGGCAACGTCGATTACCAGAGCTATAACAACCTGACCGGCAATCTGGCCTACACGGTCAGCGACGTGAACACCGGCACGACCCAAGGCTCGATCTCACCTATTAGGATTGTCACTCCCGAGCAGGAGAACATGGTCAACCTTTGGGCTACCTGGACCGGTGCCGCGCCGAAGGACACGATGGCCACGCCGGCCTACGACTTCCAGACGTCCAGCGGCGTCAAGCGCGAGACGAAGCGCTCGTTCGATCGCGTCGGCCGCCTGCGATGGCAGGAGAGTCCCGACGGCGACAAGACCTACTTCGCCTACAACGACAGCGAGACGATCACTTATCCCAACTTCGACTCAACCACCGACAAGACCGCGGCGCCGATTCGCCGGGTGCTTACCGACGAGGACGGTCGGACTGAGCAGACGATCAGCATTGCGACCAGCATGACGGTCAACGATCCGCCCAACGGCGCGACCGACCTCAGCGGCCAGACCAACTGGGTTGCCTGGACCAAGACCACCTACGACGGCAATCTGCAACAGTCCAGCGTGCAGCGCTACCACACGATCCCGACCAGCGGCGATGGCAGCTCCGGCACGAACTACTACGAGATGACGTATAGCTATGCTGCCGACAACGTTAAGAAGGTCAAGACCGTACAGGTCAAGGACCATGAAGGTGGCTATACGCGCACCACGACGGACGCGATCGGTCGTCGAACCAAGCTGGAGCGCACCACCCAGGAGAGCATGGGCTCGCCGACCGGCTACGTGACGATCACCGAGTGGCTCTACGATCAGGCCACCCCGGGGACCGGCGACTCGCGCGGTCGACTGGGGCTGGTGACGCAAGTCAAGAGCTACTACGACAGCAGCAACTCGAACAGCACCTCCTTCACCTACGACTTCCGTCGGCGCCTCTTGCTGGCCACGCCGCCGAACGCGCCCTACACGCTCAACAAGTACGACAACCTCAGCCGCATGGTCGCCAGCGCGACGTACAGCACCGCACCGGCCTCGGCGGCCGACCCGACGACCACGAGTACGAACCGCCTTCGCCTGAACGAAATGTCCTACGACAAGCAGGGCCGCGTCTATCAGACTGAGCGACATGAAGTGTTGACCAACGGCACGCTCGACTCGAGCCTGACGACCGATACCTACTACGATCGCGCAAATCGGCGGGTGGCAATAGTCTCGCCCGGCGGTGGCGCGCAGATCACTGAGTACAATGGCGCCGGGGAAGTCACCGAGACGCAGATCGCGCGGAGCGTCGGCTCGACGATCTATAGCTCGGGCGCGTTCGACTACACCAGCGACAACCCGGTAATCGAGATGAGCCAGCTGACCTACGACTCCGGCGGTCGCGTGATCGAGACCAACCACTGGGTGCTCGAGGCCGGTGCGAGCGGCACGATCGATCCGGCAGTTCCTGGTGCCAAAGGCATGGCGAGCAAGACCCGCGCCTACTACGACGACGCTGACCGCAACAAGCAGAACACTAGCTTCGGCACCTACGCCGATGGTGGCGTCGACGGTCCAATGAACGGTAGTCGAACGGATCCCAGCCCTTACAACGCTTCATCGCCCGAGACCGCGTCGCCAACCGTGCACGTCAGTACCAGCACCTTCGACACAGCTGGTCGGTTACAGAAGATGGTCGCGCCCGACGGCATGGAGACCACATACGAGTATGACGATCTGGGGCGACGAACGAAGATGACCGAAGATGCGGCCATGTCGGGCAAGCAGCGCGTCACGCTCTACGCGTACGACGGCAACGGCAAGCTCACCAAGATTACCGCCGAAGCGGTCGGCGAGTATGACGCCGGCCACTCGGGGCTCGATAATCAGGTCACGGAGTACAAGTACGAAGACAACGTCAGCAGCGTCTGGCTCACCAAGATCCACTATCCGGGAAGTGACGGCCAGCCGTCGACTGCGTCGGCGGACACCGTAACGTTCACCTACAACGTCGACGGCACCGTCGCGACTCGGACGGATCAGAACAGTAGCGTGATCACCTATGACTACGACACGCTCCGCCGAAAGACGCACGAGCGTGTAACCGCCATTGGCAGCGGCGTCGACAACGCCATCCTCCAACTCGTCTGGACCTACGACAGTCACGGCCGCATCTCCGGCATTGCCAGTCGCGACAGCTCTACCAAGGACAGCGGCACCGTCGGCAACGAGGTCGAGTTCACCTACAACGGCTACGGCCAGCTGATCAAGGACGAGCAGGAATACGACGGTCTCGTCGACGGCAGCACGCTCGCGGTCGAATACGCCTGGACCGAGAACGGTACCGACAACCACAGCCGACTCGACTACGTCGAGTATCCCAACGACCGCAAGGTCTACATGTACTACGGCGCCGCCAGCAGTACTGACGATGCCTTTAGTCGCGTCGCAGCCATCCGCGGTACGGCCAGCGGCGATGCCTACGTCGCCTACACCTTTGCCGGCCTGTCCGAACTGGTCGGTCGCAAAGCGGACAACACCAGCGGCTCTGCCGGTAACGACACGTTCCTCGACTACGACACCGGTACCGATGACGAGTACAACGGCAAGGACATCTTCGGCCGCGTTGTCAGCCAGCTCGTCAGCAGCGCCGACGAGGCCACCACCCGCGACGACATCGACTACGAGGCCAACGAAGACGGCAGCCCGAAGTTCGCCGATCAGGCCGTCCAGTTCATGCGGCCCTACAGCGCCATCTACACCTACGACACGCTCAATCGACTGACCAACGCCGACGTCGGCGTGCTCAACAGCGGACAGACCGCGGTGATCAGCGAGTGGTCCACCCCGCAAGAAATCGATTACACGATGGACATCCTCGGCAACTTCACCGCGATCGACTACAAGAATTCCGGCGCCAGCGCGTCACAGACGCGAACGCACAACGCGACCAATGAGATCGTAGACGTCACCTACGTCGCCGAGTCGGTCCGCAAGTTCGTGGATGACGATTTTGCGGATAATGACACGGTCGACTGGGCTGTGGCGGATATCACCGGCAACGGCGCCAACAACAACGACGGCACCTGGTCTGCTTCGTCCGGTCAGTTGCAGAACGATACGGTCGTAGCCGTCACCGGCGCGCCCGACAGCGGCAACGGCAGTGTACTGCTGGTCGATGAAGGCTGGTTCCAGGATGTGCGGCTCAGTGCCGACATCGCCGTCGGCAGCACGGAGAACGCCGGCCTGGTCTTCGGCTATCAGGACCACCAAAACTTCTGGGTGATCCTGGCCCGACCGGCCGCCACCACCTTTTACGTGTATGAAGTGAGTGCGGGAACGTGGACGTTGCGCACGCTCGGGGGCTCAGTCTCCGGCAGTGGCGGCACGTACTCGATCGCGCTGGACATCCGTGCGGGCGCGATCAACGGAATCGTTGCGGCCGGGACCTTGTTGTTGCCAGCGGCGTTCGGGACCGCGGCCGGTCAGGTCGGCGTCTGGGCGGGTGCGGGCTCGGCCGCAGTCAAGGCCGACAACTTCGTCTGTCGCGATATGGGTGGCCAGTTCACCGTCGACGGCCGCTTTACCTCGACGGGCGCGAATGTGCGCGTCAACTCCGGCGCGCTGGAGTTCTACAACAGTGACGAAGCTGGCCGACTGGCGATCTCTGGCATCCGTATGGGTGTCGGGATCGTCGAGGTCGATATGAAGGTCGAGAACGACGTCGACGGCGGCATCGTCCTGCATTACCAGAATCCCAGCAACTACAACTTCGCCGTAATCAACGACACCGGCAGTTCCAAGCGGCTGCTGCTGTGGGAAGTGCGCGATGGCAAGTTCACCAGCAAGGCGTTCAGCTCGACGTTCAGCTTGACGGACGGTCAGGTGTATGGTTTACAATGTAAGGTGACCGAGTCGGGAGGTAACCAGACATTGAGCTTTGCCTGTGACACCGATCAGGACGGTTCGTTCAGCGACGAGACGCCGCTGTCCACCGGCACCATCGACGACACCTGGTCCGGCGGCTTCGTCGGACTCGGGCGGACGACGTCTGCCACCTCGACCACGATCACCTTCGATGACTTCAAGGCAGGCGACGATCAGAACGCCGACGGCGATATTGCTGACGCCGGCGATCACATCTGGGCCGATTACGACTTCAATGACCCGATGAGCAGCACCTGGCAGAAGGTCTCGTTCACCTACGACAACAACGGCAACCTGACCAACGACGGCGTGCGGCAGTACGTCTACGACGGCTGGAACCGACTCGCCGAGGTCTACATGGCCGACAGCGACAAGAGTGATTTGGGCCAGCGGATCGCCAGCTACGAGTACGATGGCCGTAACCGACGGATGCGCAAGGTCGTCGAGAACCGCGGCACCGAATACCTCGCCGGCGACGGCGGAAACACAACCATGCAGTTCTACTACGCCGGTATAGCCTCGCAACCCGGCTGGAACATCATCGAGACGCGCGATGGTAGCGACCGGGCGCTGCGCCAGTGGTTGTGGGGGTGGCGATACACCGATGAACTGGTCCTGATGGACGTCAACAGTGATCCCAGCGATAACAATGACTGTAGTCCGGACACGCAAGCCGGTAGCGAAACCGCTGAGAGCGAACTCGATCGCCGCTACTTCTATCACCAGGACCGTAACTGGAACGTGATCGCGCTGACCGGCTACCAGAGCCCCGGAATCGGCGGAAGCTCCGACGGCAAGATCGAGCAGCGCATCAGCTACACGCCCTACGGTACCCCAACCTTCCGGAACGGAACCACTGGAGCCGTCGAACTCGTCGGCGTCAACGGGAGCCCATTCCTGGATCAAGGGCTACTACTCGATAAAGAAAAAGATGCGTATCAGAATCGATGGCGGGAGTATGGTACACGAGCAAGTCGATACTTGACCCGGGACCCGATCGGTCCCATCGGTGGCAACAACCGCTACGCTCTCAGGCTTCATTCGCCGCTAAACTCTCTCGATCCAGCTGGCCTCATGGCAGCCCCACCAGAACCTATCCGTACCAACATTGATTTCATACCGGGTTTCCTCCTACCAGAGTTCTTAGACATCGCAAATGATCCTAATGGCAATGCCCAAATTGGACTTACTTCTCTAATGGACTTGAATTTTGGCTGCCAACACCCCACTAAGTACAAAAAACTCGGATGTTGCGAGGACGGGAGCGGAACAAAATGGCAAGTGGAAGTGAAAACCCGCTGCACATATTCGGGATCTATTAACATCTTTATTAGTCCGGTCCAAATACCGCCAGCATGGGCTGCGCGCTGCCCGGCCTTGATAAGTATTGCAAATGCACTGACGGCCTACACGGTGAAGCATGAAATGGTACATGAAGCAGCAGCTCGCAGGATCTTTGTGCCATTCAGTCTTCCCCCGGTGACAAAGACTGCGTGCGGAACGCAAGGGGCCGAGAATATGGCCGAGCAAATTGCCGCCGGCAACGTGGCGATAGCGAACGCTATACATCAGCAGAGAGTGCGCCAATGGATCGAAGAAGGACTTGCGTTCGATCGAGAGGAACTGGCGATTATACGAAGCTTCGCCGCAGAGTTCGAAGCAGCAATGGCCTCCTGCGGGCTCTAGGTACTAGCCTTGCCTACGACTAGCGCGGAGTAACTTCTGATGCCTTCGATCCCCGCAGATCAGCGTCAAAGATCGAGTACAATCTCGGCACTCCGCGCTTCACTGCTCGCAGTATCGATACTGATCTTATTGCTTTGGCAGGCAACATCTCGGTACTCCAGTGCATATGACCTGTTCCACATCAACCTGTTCGGCCCCTACAGCTTGATTATGGATCATGGCTATGCGGCCTTGGCACACTATCCCCATCGGCACGAATATTGCCTCGTCAGCGAGCCTGAGACACCAGAGAACTTGACCGAGCTCTCGACCGACGAGAGGACTTGTGATGGCAACGGCGAACCTGGGCCGAGAAGTGCTCAGGTTCTTGTTTCATCTGAGCCTCGCTCAGTCGGCATGGACCTGAATGCCATAGTCCTTGATGAAGAAAGTCCAGTCCGAATTGATGTCTATAGTGACTTGCTAACGCTGTCCGTGCACCAACCCGTATACCAGATTGGAAACGAGTCCATCGCAGTCCATATGAACTGCTTCCGCAATCTCGGTCTGGCTATTTTGGCTGCACTTCTGGTCTTGCGCCTAGTTGCAATGGCCAAACGCCGGATTCGCGTAATTCAAGGCAAGTGCCCGCGTTGCGGATATGATATCGCGTCAAATCCATCTCGTTGCCCCGAATGCGGCGCCGTCTTGCTTCCCAGAGGAAAGACTAGGCCGTTGTAGGTTGGGCGAGTTGGCGATCGCATCCAGGCGCCTGTCACTACAGTTCGCCATGTGTGCTGGTGTTGTCGACTGCTTAGCGATCCTGGCGACTCGGACAGCAGTGTGTTTATTCGAAAGAAACTGGGGTGCCTTGTATACGGTGTTGCAACTATTACTTATAACGATTCGCTCTAATATCCAAGTGCGTTAAACTTCGATTAGGAATGCTGACTAACTCAAGGTGCGCCAGTCGCCGGGGATGGAACTACCTGGCGGATCCGATTGCGCTTCGCGCCACCGCTAGAGAGTGTCGGTGCAGATACTCTCTTAGTCAGGATACAACCGGACGGTGCCCGAAATGCGGCACGGCTACGTCACGCTCGGCAACGACACGACCGCACGAACGGAGAAGTCGACCAGTTGTCGCGACAACCGTAAGAATTGCTTCTTGCGGACTTCGGCGCATTGCAGCGGCTTGGTCGGCGAAAGAACCGCGATGAGACGAAGCGAGCAGGTCCACGGCGAGACTTAGAAGTCCGCTGCTCTATCCAACTGAGCTACGGGCGCAACCGTGTTCGGTCGTTCGGATTGTACCCTGAAGGAACTCGGTGATCGATTCCTGAATGACCAGCGCGAGCGCGTCGCTGCCCGGTTCTGGCGATCGTCGCCTGGATTACCGACCACTTCGCTCGATGCCCCGCTGGCAGGGCCGGCCTCGCGAGGGTGTCTCGAGAGGCGGGGTACCTGCCCGGAGCGGAGGAGAGTACTCGCTTCGTCCGTAGTGCTATGATCCGGTAACGAGTTCCACGAAGCAGTTGATGTCGCCGACGCTCACATTGCCGTCACCGGTGCAGTCGGCATTGAGGATGTTGCAGTCCGGAAAAGCCGCGACGTAACCCGCAGGATCGGTGAGCGCCAACACGAACGCATTGATGTCTCCAACACTCACCGTGCCGTTGCAGTTGCAATCGCCAATCAAGCGCTCGCATTCATCCGGAACGCCGTTGCCATCGATGTCGAACGAGTGCCCGCTGGCAATGTCGCACTCGTCGGGGACCGCGTTGGCGTTGCAATCGTTCGCCGGCGGCTCCAGCGCGCGGATCAGCCAATTCCCGGGGAAGTTGAAGTTGTCGATCAAGCCGGCGAGTTGGCCCGGATAGGGACGCAGGAGATCGTTCGGATCGATCGGGAAGTCCTCGTCCGGCGGCACCGCATTGTTGACAACGATCCAACTCTGCTGCGCCGACAGAGAGTTGTCCAGGGCCCCGGCGGTGTTGTTGATCGGCACGCGCATGATCGCGCCGACGAAGAACCGCGTTCCCGCCGGCCCGATCCGTACAGGCTCAAACGTACTCACGTTCAGGATCGAGGTGTCGGGGTTGGCGACAATCGTCTCCACTTCTGCCAACACCTCGGCGTCCGCTGGGTTGCCGTCGTTGTCAGGATCGCTCCACACATACAGCTTCGCGGGCGACCCGGCGGCGATGGCGCCGTACGCAATCGCGATCGCGCCGACCTGCTCGTGCCCCTCTGTGACGGTGAATCCGTTGAACCAGGCCGCATAGACATCCGGCGCGAAGCCGATGTTGGTTTCGGCGCTCCCGTCGTCCAGCACGTACGTGAATTCGCTACCATCGAGTAGCTGGCAATCATCCGGCACGCCATCCAGTTGGCAATCGCGGCTTGTGCCCAACGCGATGTCGCATTCGTCGGGGACGAGGTTGTTATTGCAATCGTTGCCTGCGAGCTCACATTCGTCCGGTACGCCGTTTGGCTGACAATCGGGGCTGCCCTGGGCGATCTCGCAGTCGTCGGGAATCGAGTTCGCGTTGCAGTCGTTGGAAGGCGTCGCCCCGGCCGACACGGCTCGCACAAGCCAGTTGCCGTTGACCAATCCATAGACGCCGGCCGCGCTGAGGTCATTCGGATCGACGCCGCCGCTGCTGGCCGCGACCCATCCCGCCCCCTGGTGCTGGTCGAGATCCACTGCGGCGGGAAGTTCGCCCGCCTTGTGCGTGACGAGCGCACCAGCGAAGAAGCTCGTGCCCACCGGACCGAGGTGCGTGTCCGGGATTTCGATGAAGGTGAACGTGCTCGAGTCAGGGTTCTGGACGCTCGACACGGCCGACGTGATGACTTGCGCGTCATCGGGCTGGCCGTCTCCGTTCGGGTCGGACCAGACGTAGGCCGTCACGGGTGTTCCCTCCGCCACGGAGCCGAATGCGATTCGAAGGGCGCCGATCGACTCGCCGTCCGGCTGCACGACGAAGTTCGTCAGCCACGCGGTATCGCCGGCATTGTTCAGGCCGATGCTGTCCTCGGCCCCACCATCATCGAGTGCATAGGTAACGAGCGGATCGCCGCCGAGGTCGCACTCGTCGGGGACGCCGTTGGCGTTGCAGTCGTTGTTGATCAGCTCGCAATCGTCCGGAAGACCGTTACCGTTGCAGTCGAGGCTGCTGCCCATCGCGAGATCTTCCGCATCGGGTATGCCGTTGCCGTTGCAATCGTCGGTGTATTCGTAGGCGCCCATGTCGACAACGAAGGGATAGTCGGGCGGATCGGCGACACCTTCATCAGGGGCATTGACCGTGTCCACGAACCGCGGCGCGTCGGCCCGATCGATCGGAAGGCGCTCGGTCCGGTCGCCATCGCCGTCCAGATCGTGGGCATCGAGTGCAACCAGCAGATTGCTGCCGGCGTCGATGCAGCGCGAAGGCAGTCGGACCCGGAAGTCGTCACTCGCGGGATCGACGAAGACCGGCGCATCATCGATGTTGCCCGCTCCGGCCGCTCCCCCTTCCACGCAGCAGTACGACACCGTCGCGGTTCCGCGAATCTGCGATTCGCTGTTGGCCGTATTTCCGTACACGATCGAGTTCGAAAGGCTCGCCGCGCCAATCAGCGTATAGACACCGCCGCCAGCCGTAACCGCGTCGTTCTCGGTGAGCGTGCAACTCATCAGTTCCAGCGTTCCGGAGAAGCTGTACGCGCCGCCGCCGAATCGCGCCTGGTTGTCGTGCCAGACGCACTGGACGAACGTCGCGGTACCGGCGTTTGAAGCGAAGCCGCCACCATTGAAGGCCTCGTTGCGCGCGAAGGTGCAATTCACGAACGAGCAATCACCGCTGACGAGATAAACGGCCCCGCCGCGATCGTTGGTAACGTTGCCGGCGAAGACGCACGCGCGAAAGGTCGGCGATCCCCCTTCGATCCGAACACCTGCACCGCTGGCGATGGTACGGTTGTCGAGGACCCGACAATTCGCGACGGTCGGCGCGGAGACGGCCAAACTGAGGCCGCGGGTCGTCTCGGCACTCGCAACGGTGAATCCATCGAGTCGGGCCATTGTGTTCGTTGCGAACGCGACCACTGCGCTTCCGCCGCCTGCACCGTCGAGCAAGGTGTGGTTCGCCGCTGGATCGCGCTGCTCGAGCGACTGTTCGCCTCCGGCGAATCCACCATAGACCTGTACGGCACCGGTGAGCATGAATGGACTGCCGCCGGTCGGGTAACTGCCGTCAGCGACCCAGATTTGTGTGATGGCGGCGTTTCCGGAGGCCTCCTGCAACGCACGATGCAAATCATCGTAGGCGCTCCCCCACGCCTGACCGTCGCCGCCGGGTGCTGCCGTGACATCCACGTACCGAATCCCGGGTGCCGCGGCGGCCGTCGCGGCCAGTAGCGCGCCACAGGCAACGGCAAAGGCAAGCCGACATTTCAATGGATGCACCATCTCGCTCTCCTCCCTTCGCCTCGTTACGCGGTCGACGACGAGGCCCTGCAACCCTGGTCTCTCGCTCTGGCAATGGGCGGCGTCGACCGCCTCACCGCCGATCAGGTATCCATGCGCGGCTCGGCCGCGGGTGGCTCCGGCAACTCCTGGACGAGTCGAACGGCAGTCGGTATCGGCGGATATCGAACCTGGAGCCGATAGACGTCGAACTCGTCCTCGGGCCACGCGAGTTGCTTCATCGCATAACGAACCATCTCGCGGTAGCGCGGTACGTCGGGCGTGCTCACGACAGCCGGCCCCGATCCGAGGTGCGCGACGCGCGCGTGCAACGGCAGTCGATCATGCGCCGCAGGACGCTCGTCGAAGGCACGGTCGAACAGATCGCTGAACATCTCGGCGCGCGGGTCGACGCGCTCCAACACATCGCGGTGAATGATGATGTCGAACAACAGCGTCTCACACGGCGTGCGCGGCAACGCCACCATCACCAACTCGCGATGATCCGGCTGCCGGAATCGCGGCTCGGCACCGCGAATCACCTCCCCCAGCACGCAGGTCAACGAGCCGGTATTGCCGACCGCACCCTCAACCAACTGATAGCAGACGTCGCCCCGCGGACCGTCCACTCGCCGAATGCGCGGCAGCGGCTGTGAGCAGAAGTCCGTCAACAGCGGTAACTCCGGCACCTGCGCTCCGCCGGACGCGGTCGGCGCCAATGGCTGACGATCGAATCGCGTGTGGCGGTCCCCCGCATCGTCCACCGTATAGAAACGCGACAACCGCCACGGAACGTTCGGTCGAATCCAGCGCAGGTCGATGTATCCGCGCAACGTGGCCGCGTCGATACGACGCTGGTCTTCGGATGCGCGAATGATATAGGTGTGCAAATGGGCCCGTGCCTGAACACCCCAGATATAAGAGAGATGCTGAAAGGCACCCTTGCGGTGCTGCAAGTCCACCCGCGCCGGGTCCTCACTCACTTGCCCCGCGAGCAGCGACTCGAAGTTCGTCCGGTCGCTGGCGTGCAGCTTCATCATGGTCCGGAAACGATCGAAGGCAACCTGCGCCGCCGTCAGCACCTCATCCGCGACGTCCTTCTTCGCCGCCGCGCGCAAAAAGATCCGCAGCCCCTTCGAGCCCGGTACGTACTGCGACGCCAGAAACGGATCGCGCGTACTCACGACCTTGGAGATCTTCCACGCCAACCGGTTATCGAGGATCAGTGCATCCGCCAGCCTCGAAGGCCGCACGTTCGGGTCGCCTGAGACGCGCTCAATCACACTGCCCAGCGCACCGCGCAATTCCTGAATCACCTGACGCGCTTCGGTGGCAAACGCCGCCGTCGGCTGAGAATGTGGATCATCGACCATCATCATCGCGGCGATAGTCTAGCACGGTAGCGACAGGGAACTCAAGCAGAATCTCATCAATATAGCCTCTTAAGTCAATATTTTAAAATGTTTTACGCATGTTTGGATATTTGTCCAAAAACTGTTGATTTAGCGATCGCGAGTGTTGTAGACTGGCTCTCAAGGTTGGCAGGCAGCCCGATCGGCGTTGTGCGCGGCCGCCTGAGCACTGCACGTGTGCGGAGCCTCCGAGGGAAGCTCGCGTCAGATGGAGCCCGGAATGGGGTGGAGGAGGAAGCAGGTATGTCGAACAAGCGAACCCGTCAGCAAACGCTCAACAAGGCCGGCACGAAGGCGCTGGCCGCCGCGGGTGTGATCGCCGCCGGCACTCAGGCCTACGCGGACCCGATTCGGTTCGAGAATCCCGGGAACCAATGGGACTGGGAGCTGGGACCGCTTTTTGGCGGCAGTATGCCACAGCAGTTCCTCGATATCACGCTTGATGCCGGGAGCCAAGGCGACACCTATCTTGGCTACAGCAATTTCAAACAGGTGCTTTACTACGGCGGCAGCAACTACACGACGTCGATCTACTCCTACGCGGGCATCTTCTCCACCAACGCGCACGCGATCGGGGTCGATGGCGGCACGATCATCGGCGGCGGCGGCACGTTTACCGGATTGACCAACATCTTGTCCACGTACTACGGCCAAGAGACAACGTACATCCCGGAGGGCGTGCAGACCTATCTCGGTGCCCAAATCCAGATCGACTATCAGACGCACTACGGCTGGATCGGCGTTGTCCGAACGGAGGGACGGCTGGATACCTTCGCGTGGGGCTACGAGAGCGAGCCCGGCGTCAGCGTGCCGGCCGGCGCCCCCGAGCCCGGCAGCCTGGCGTTGCTCGCGCTCGGGTTTTGCGCCGCGGGCAACCCGCGCCGTCGGCACTAGGCAGCAGGTCTAGACGAAGTAACCCCATTTGCGGCCAGCATCGAATTGGGAGCGGGCAGTGGCTGTCGGGCCTGCCCGCTTCCTTGCTCTCCGGCCGGGCGCGATGGCCCGTCCGTCGCGAGGAGGCGCACGAATGAGCGCGGAACAACCGGCGACGCCCACTGCCAAGCGCTGGTCCCAGCGTGTCCTGCTCATCGGATGGGACGCCGCCGACTGGAAGATGATCGAGCCGCTGATCGAGCGCGGCGAGCTGCCCAACCTCGCGCGCTTCCTCGATGAAGGCATCATGGGCAATGTTGCAAGTCTGCGCCCGATGCTCTCGCCGATCTTGTGGACCTCGATCGCGACGGGCAAGCACGCCGACAAGCACGGCATTCTCGGCTTCGCCGAGCCCGATCCGCACGCCGACGGCATCCGCCCGGTCACCAGCACTTCGCGCCGCTGCAAGGCGCTCTGGAACATCATCTCGGACGCCGGCATGAAAGCCGGAGTCGTGAACTGGTTCGCAAGCCATCCGACAGAGCCGATCAACGGCTTCGTCGTCAGTGATCGCTATCCGACAGCCGTCGGGCCGCTGGACGAAGAGTGGCCCGCAGTGCAACACTCGGTTCATCCCGCCGCGTTGCTCGAGCCGGCCTGTCGCTTGCGCGTCCACCCCGCAATGGTCAATCCCCGTCAGCTCAAGGAATTCTTGCCCACACTCGGCAGCTGGGACGCCACGACGGACAAGCACGTCGCGGAACTCCGCGGCCTGCTGGCACAGTGCGCGACCGTACACATGGCCGCTACCTGGCTGATGCAGGAGCAGGAGTGGGATTTCTGCGGCGTCTACTACGACGCGATCGATCGTTTCGCTCACGGCTTCATGGAGTTCCATCCGCCACGCATGGAGCACGTCGAGCCCGAGGCGTTCGAGCGATACCGGGAGGTGATGACCGCCTGCTATCGCTTCCATGACATGATGCTGGGCCGACAGATGGAGCTGGCCGGCGACGACGCGACGATCATCCTGCTCAGCGATCACGGTTTTCACTGTGACGAGTTGCGACCTGCCGGCTCCAGCGCCATAGACGCCAACCCGGTGGCATGGCATCGCCAGCATGGAATCGTGGCGCTGCGCGGGCCGTGCATCAAGAAGGATGAGCGCCTTTACGGGGCGTCGCTGCTCGATATCGCTCCAACCGTGCTGATGCTGTTGGGTCTCCCGGTCGCCCGCGACATGGACGGCCAGCCGCTGCGACAGGTTCTGTCGACTGACATCTCGTCCGTCCGGATCCCGCGCATCCCCACGTACGACACCGAGGAGGCGGCAGCGCCGATCGTGGATTACCGCGAAGATCCCTGGGCCAACGAGCAGATGCTGGCGCAGCTCGAGGCACTCGGCTATATCGAGCGGAGCTCGGGTAAGCAGCGCGAGCGGATCGTCCTCGATCGCGAGCGCAATCTCGGCCAGGTCTTCTCGTCCACTGATCGCCCTTCAGAGGCGTTGCAGTGCTATGACAAGGTCCTTGCGGCGGAGCCGGACGACGTCGGCACGAAGATGGCAAAAGCCATGTGTCACCTGCAGCTCCGGGACTACGACGCCTGCGAGGCGGTCGCCCGCGAAGTGCTGGACGCCGAAGACGACGCGCCGCGGGCCCAACTCATCATGGGCATAATTGCCTTTCACCGCGGCAACGTGACGGAGTCGCTCGCACATCTGCGGGCGGCGGAACGCGACAATCCGGAACTCCCGGGGCTGCATCGACAGATTGGCTCCGTCTACCTCCGTCGGCGGCGCTGGAAGGACGCCGAGCGCAACTTCGCGCGGGCCATCGAACTCAATCCGCACGACCCGGAGGCCTACGATGGACTCGGCGTCGCGTACCGGCGGCAGCGCCGGTCGGCAGAAGCCGTCGAGCAGCATATGCGTTCGATCTCGCTGCTGCACTATCGCCCGACAACCCACGTCCATCTCGGCCTGGCGCTCGCCGAGGTCGGACAATTCGATTGGGCGATTCGCGCCTTCCACGTTGCGCTCGAACTGAATCCCATGCTCACACTGGCGCATCGCTGCCTGGCGCAGCTCTACGAACGCGCCAAGGACGATCCGGAGCGCGCCGCCGAACATCGCCGATATGCCGTCAGATCGCGCAATGGTCGCGCGGCGCAGCAGGTCGATTGATCCGCGACGGCCCCCGTCGTACTCCCTGGCTTGACACTATGTCGACGGTCGACTCTGATCGCCCGTTGAGATTCCATCATGCATATCGGTCTTGCGAGTCAAACATACGAGTTGGTCGCGATCGCGGAGACAGGCGACCGTTTCAGCGACTTCGCACCCTACGTCGCATCGATCAATGACAACGGAATGGTCGCCTTTCAGGCAACCCACCGTGCCGGCGGGTTCGGTATCCACATCGGCGATGGAGACGCCGTACGTACAGTAATCGCGCCCGACGATCCGTTCTCAGACATCTATAGTCATCCGGATATCAATCGCGATGGAGCCGTTTGTTTCTACGCTACACATCTCGCGCACGGCCCGGCGACATTTCTCTGTCGGGACGCCCATGTGATCCCGATTCTCCGACAACCGAGCGGCCCACTCGGACCGACCATGAACGATGCCGGGCAAGTGGCGCTCCGCGCGACGCCCGCGACAGAAAACGACCCCGACGCGAACGGCGTGTACATTGCATCTACCTCGAACACCGCCTGTCTGGCCGCGACCGGCGGTCCGTTCAGTGCGTTTCACGGGCTTCCAGTGGTCAACGCTCATGGAACGGTCGCCTTTCGCGTCGACCGTTCCGAAGGCGATCAACAGATCTGCCTAAGCGATGGCACGCAGTGCAAGCCGATTGTCGCGACGGGCGGTCAGCTGTCGCAGCTTGGTGCGTTTCCGTGCCTCAACGATGGAGGTACGGTGATCCTCGCTGCCACGCGGTCTACCGGCGGAACGGGGATCTTCGCCGCAGTGCGCAATGAGCTTCGAACAATCATCGATTCCGACGGCGCCTTCGAGACGTTCCGCGGTGCACTGATCAATAACGCAGGGACTGTGATCTTCTATGCGACGACACGCAGCGGGCAATTCGGGATCTTCACCGGCCCGAATCCTGAGCACGACCGCCTGCTGGGCATCGGCGACGCACTCCTGGGCTCAACCGTCGTTGAATTTGCGCTCAACCCTGTGTCCATCAACGAACGCGGTCAGCTCGCAATCCGCGTCAGGCTCGCTGACGACCGGCAGTTCATCGTGCGCGCCGATCCGACCACCTCCTAGGAACATCTTTTCAAGCAAAGCGCGGCGGGCCTGATCGCTCCGAACTGAGCAGGGTACGGGGCGCCCCGGAAGTGGAAGCGGGACTCCGAAGCGCCTCCGTAACCGCTCGTTCGACTGTCCTTGCGCAGCCCGATCCAGTACATCCGCCAGCCCGATGACGGGACCTCTCCTCAAAGCATCCGCTACGCTTCCGAACCCGAGTGCTATGCCGACAACTCCGTTCGCTAGCGCGCTCACGTCTGCAACGATCGTCTCACGGCCTGCGCGCGGACCATATCAACGAGCGGGGAATAGCCGCTGGCTGCCAACATTCCACCGACGTACTCGTAGTAAGCAGGCTGCCCTTGTACGCCGAACGCGTCAATGAGCCGGTTGACGTACGAAAAGACCCCGACCACGTTCACGATGTCCTCCACGGCTTGCTCGCTCCATCCGGCCGCCACGGCCCGATCGACGTCAGCCTGGGAGAGCGCCTGCGGCCGGTCCACCAGGACATCCACGAACGCAAATGCGCTCCGCTGGCGCGTATCGAACTCCGGCGCAGCGGACCCAGTCGGGATCGCATCGATGACCTCATCCTCGACGCCCAGGCTGTGTAGCGTCTCGCGGTGCACGCCGATACAAAACTTGCAGCCGTTGCGCTCGGAGACATAGGCCGCAATCATCTCACGCTCCACGACACTCACATCCGACTCACGAGTCATTACCCGAGAAATGAACTCGATCATCGGCTCGTAGAGCTCGGGATCCCGCATGAAAACGTCCGCAACCCCCTTGAACCCTCGTGCGTAGCTGAAGAACGCCATGACATCACCGTGATCAAACCGTTCCCATAGAAACATGCCCATCCGGCCCGTCGCCGATCCGGCACCACGCTTTTGACTGCATATACAGGTATTGGTTACAAAAAACTATCCGTGCAGGCCATGCGCTGATGCGAAGGCGCGGACAGCGCTCACGCCGTCGGCACCGAGCAATTGCCGGGCACGTTGCTGCGCCGCCTCCCAGCGCGGCATGACGCGTTCCAGCAGCGCTGCCCCCTTGCGGGTGAGCCGGTACGGGTGCTGTCGAGCGTCGCTGGATTCCGTGACTGGCTCGAGCCAACCCTGGCTGCACAATCGCTCGAGGTTGCGGCTCATCGTCGAATCGTCGAGCTGCAACTCGGCGCACAACTCGGACTGTCGCAGCACGCCGCGTTCGAGGGCAAATGCGAGCATGGCCGCCTGTGTAACGCGAATCCCGAGTGGTCGCAGGGCGTCGTCATAGATTTTGGTGATGACGCGATTGACCATTTTGACGCGTAGCGCCAGACACTCCCTGGGGATTCTGACGGCGGATGTGGTACGCTCGGCGGACATTAAATCTGCATATACAGAAGACAAGCGTGTGTCAACCGCGTTGGCACACCATGGGGATGCCGGCGTGGGAAGGGGTGGGTCCGTCGCGCGTGCGTACGACGGACCCGGCTGGTGATGAAAGGCTGCTAGCGGATCGCCGAGCGATGCTCGTTAGCGCCGACGTACGCCCAGCATCGAGAGGCCGCCGAGCAGCAGAAGGCTGAGCGACCCGGGTTCGGGCACTTCGATGGCAAAGAAGCCGTCACCGAAGTTCGAGGTACCGAAGCTGTCCGTGATCTGCAGGTTCGTTGCCCGGGCAAGAACGTAGGTCTGGTCTGAAAGGAGACTTCCGAGGTCGACGCGGAGTTCGTCGTCGGCGTCGAGGGAGACCGCGGGTACCGTGAAGCTGGCGGGCCCGGCCACGTCGTCGACCTGATCTACATTGAATTGGCTGCGTGAGAGATCCGTCCAGATCGACAGTTCGTCCATGGCCAGGTTTGTGCCGTCGCCGAGCTCGTTGCCGAGGTTCAGCCAATGCGTGCCGCCCTCGAGCGTCAGTGATTCGTCGTTTCCGAAACCCCCGAAAGTGCGCGCCAGCGCGGCGCCGGCAGCCGAACGGAGTGTTATGCCTCGGAGGACTGCAGCGCCGCGACCGGGTTCGCCGTTGATTCCGACGATGTACCTGTCCGTGGCACCGGCAGCGAGCGATCCTTGGAAAAAGCGCAACACGTTGGTGCCAATGCCACCGACGCTGTCAAACGTCTCGGATGGGAAGATCTGCCGGGCAGCCGTCACACCGCGGGGCCGCGTGGTCCTGGCAAAGTGGCGCACCTCGAGCGACGTACCGACGACGGCCGCCTGGTTCTTGACCCAGATCGTCTTGATCATCGCCGCTGAGGCGTGACTGCTACAAAGGAACAGCAATACGAGCGCGGAAGTGGGCTGGAGGGATGCGTGCAGCGTTCTCATGGTAGTCTCCTTGCCCGCAAGGGCGTCGGATTGGGAGCTTGCCCCACATCACGTGAAGATGGCACATCAGCCATCACTGTTTCCAATGAAAAATTCCGAAAGTCGATGCAGAAGCGATCCCGTTTGATTCGCGGTAGGTTGCCGCGAAAATTCTGGAAGGATCAGGCGAGGCCGGATAAAATGAGGCATCTCCCAAGGGGCTCGCGGAGCCAAGGCGAATGACCAACGCGACTGACGTGGATAGGCTGTTGACGCAGGCAGCCGCGGGGCGGTCTGACGCGCTCGCGCAATTGGTTCCTTTGGTGTACAACGAGCTTCAACGGCTCGCGCATCACATCCTGCGCAGCGAGCCCCACTCAACGCTGCAGACGACGGCGGTGGTTCATGAGGCGTTTCTGAAACTGGTGCGCGCGGACGCTCGGACGCACTGGGAGTCCCGATCGCATTTCATGTGCGTAGCGGCCAAGGCGATGCGGAGCGTATTGGTCGATCACGCGCGCTCCCGTCAGGCACAGAAGCGCGGCGGAGGCGCGCAGCGGGTGCTCTTCGATGAAGCCGTACAGGCATTGGGCCAGCAGGGCGTGGACATGCTGGATCTGGACGAGATGCTGGATGCCTTGTCGCAGCAGGATGCGCGTAAAGGTCGGTTGGTCGAATTGCGGTTCTTTGCCGGGCTGACCATGGCGGAAGCGGCGCAAACGCTCGATATCTCCGTACCCACTGCCGAACGGGAGTGGCGTGTAGCGCGCGCCTGGCTGACCAGCCGTCTGCGCGAGATGCCGGGGGCAGGCTCATGACCGCGGGATCCCCCTCATTCGTTCCATTGAATGACGACCAGTGGGAGCGTGTCCAGACGCTGTTTCATCGCGCAGTCGTCTTGTCGCCAGCCGAGCGCGCCGCGTTTCTTGAATCGGCATGCGGCTCAGACGTTCGGCTTCGGCAGGAAGTGAGCATCTTACTTGACGCCGACGCGGGTGTTTCCGTGTTGCCAAGCAGTCTGCCGCAGGCGCTGTCCACGCGCCTGGATGCGCGCGATGCGGTCGGGCGCACGATCGGCGCCTACCGGCTGGACGCGGTGATCGGCGTTGGTGGATTCGGTGCCGTCTACCGCGCATCGCGCTCCGATGAAGCGTTCGAGAAGCAGGTGGCCATCAAGCTGCTCAAGCGCGGAATGGACACGGACGCGATTCTGGAACGTTTTCGAAACGAGCGTCAGGTGCTGGCGCGGCTCGAGCACCCGAACATCGCCCGCCTGCTCGACGGCGGCGCGACGCCGGACGGGTTGCCGTATCTGGTACTCGAGCATGTCGAGGGTACGCCGATCAATGCGTTTTGTGCAGCACGGGAGCTCGATACGCGTGCCCGGCTCACGCTCGTGCGGGTTGTGTGCGACGCGGTCCAGTCGGCACACCAGCAGCTCGTCGTTCATCGGGACCTCAAGCCCAGCAACGTCCTCGTCAGGGACGACGGCGTCGTCAAGCTGCTGGACTTTGGTATCGCCAAAGTGCTGGCCGGCCCCGATGAAGACGGGCTCCAGACAATGACCGCTGAAGCCGACCAGGCGCTGACGCTCCCCTACGCGAGTCCGGAGCAGCTCGTCGGTGATCCGGTTACGGTCGCCAGCGATGTGTATTCGCTGGGTGTGGTGCTGTACGAACTGCTCAGCGAGCGTCGACCGTTTCAGGAATCGGAGCAGACGCGCGACAAGCTCAAGCATGCGGTTGCAACGCGAGAGCCCCCGTCGGCAAGTCGTGTCGCGCCATCGCACCGAAGCGCCGACCTGGGCGGCGATCTCGACGTAATGCTCGCGACCGCCTTACAGCGCGATGCGACACGACGTTATCCCACGGTCTCCGCGCTCAGTGAGGACATTCAAAACTACCTGGATCGCCGACCGCTACGTGCGCGGCCCCCGGCCCGACTCTACCGCCTGCGAAAATTCGTCGCGCGGAATGCGCTCGGTGTGGCGACTGCGGCCACGATCGTCGTGCTGTTGGCCGGATGGACGACCACGACAAGCTGGCAGAGTCGTCGGCTCGAGCGTGAGCGCAACGCGGCAATCGAAGCCCGTAACGACGCGGTCGCCGCCGAGCAGGACGCGGTGGCCGCCGAGAATGATGCACGAACCCAGGCTTTGAAGGCGGGGCAGTTCTCCGGATTCCTGCAGGACATCCTGCTTTCGATCACGCCCGAATCTGCGCGGGGCGCGGACACCGCGCTCCTCCGAGAGGTGCTGAAGGATGCCGACCAGCGCGTCGATCGGCTGGAAGCGCTGCCGGATGTACGGGCCCAGATTCGCGTGACGATCGGAACGGTCTATCGCAGTCTGGCGGACTATGACGCTGCCGAGCGAAATCTGCGGGAGGCATTGACGATCCAGCAATCGCTCGAGCCACGTCCGCACGGCGGCGTGGCATTGGCCGCCGGGGAGTTGATGAGCGTGTTACGCGAACGGGGTCAGTTGGACGAAGCCGCTGCCATGGCCGATCTGACGCTCAAGTCGATTCGCGCCGCTGAGGGACCATCGAGTCGCAACGCGATGGCGGCGCTCTCGAACGTCGGCCTCATGGCGCTCGAACGCGGTCGGTTTGCGGACGCCGAACGCACGTTTCGGGAGGTCATCGCGCTTGCGGAGTCCGACGAGCATCGCACCGCGTACCACAATCTGGGACTGGCCTTGAAGCGTCAGGGGCGCTACCGAGAGTCCCGGTCGGCATACGAAGAGGCCCTGAAGCTGGGCATCGATCTCTTCGGCGTCGACCATCCTGACACGGCCCTGACGTATTCCAACCTCGCGCTATTGGACGAAGAACTCGAGGATACGGAAGCTGCGCGAGAGCACTACGAGCAAGCCCTGCATATCCAGCAACGCGTGTTTCCCGGCCCACACCCGGACCTGGCGACGACGATGGACAATTTTGCGCGGTTTCTGGCGGAAGAGGGTGAATGCGGTCGCGCGCTGGAACTGTCCGCCGGCGCACTGACAATGTTCCGCACCCTGTTCGGCGAGAATAATCTCGATGTCGCGTTCTGCCTGGCGATCGGTGCGGACGTCCTGCGTCAATGCGATCAAACGGAGCAGGCAGTGATACAGGGCCGTCAGGCCCTCGCGCTGGCTGAGCGCGTGGCGGGACCGGACAGTCTCCCGACGGCAATCATTGCAAGTCGGCTCGCGGCGGTGCTGCACGATCACGGCGATACTGTCGGTTCGCGCCAGCTGCTCGAGCGCGCACATGGCATCGCATCGAGGAGATTCGGCCCGGACCACCCCCGAACGGTGGGGATTGCCGAACGCCTGGCGGCGCTCGGGGGCCCTGCCGAGTAAACGTAAGCGAAGGAGTTCTGGGCGCCGCATGGCGCAGGTTAGCGGCCCAGCCGAATCGGAATACCGCCGATCGGGCAGGGCCGCCATCATCGGCACTCCGTGTCAATCGCCGGCGACGAGTGCCACGAAGCAGTTGATGTCACCGACCGTCAGTTGACCGTCACCGGTACAATCACCGCCGAGCGGGTCGCAGTCAGGGAACGCGTCCGCATAACCGACGGGATCGGTCAGGGCCAGCACGAACGGATTGATGTCGCCGACCGACACGCTGCCGTCGCAGTTCAAGTCTCCGGGTAGCACATCATTCAGCAGAATCGCGACGCCTTCGCTGACGGTGACCAGCCAGAGATTGCCATCGCCGTCGAACGCGACGTCACCGAGTTGGTAGTGTCGCATGGGGGAGTCCTGGAACGTATGGATGGTCCAGTTCTTCGAATCCTCGATGGGGCCGTCGATCAGGACCAGTCCGTGCGGGAACGGCGTGACTGCCTGAAACGTGTGCACGCTGAGCGCCATGCGGCCGTCGCTCTCTCGAAATGCGATGCTGCGTACGTTCTTGGCAGGAAGCGGCGAATTGGCCTGCGTGAAAAGCGAGAAGGTCGTGCCGTCGAAGCGGATCAGCCCGTCGCCCATGCCGAGCCAGATGATGTCATCGGGGCCGATCGCCATCGACTGAATCCCGCGTTGGTCGAAGAGCATTGGATGAGACACCCAGTCCCAGGTCTGCCAGCGCGCCCCGTCGTAACGATGCAGTGCCGACTCTGCCGCGACCCACATGTTGCCGGCGCTGTCGCGCAAGATCTTCTGAATGTTGCGATCGGCCCCACTGGTGGCGCCCAGGTCGACGAACTCCCACTCGAAGCCGTCGAAGTGATAGAGGCCGGAGTACTCTGTGCCCCCCCAGATCTCGCCGTTACCGTCCTGGCCGAGCGACTTTACACCCATTACTCCGAAGGCCGGCGTGTTGCGCCAGTCCCACAATTCGAGAAAGCCGTCTGCGTAGCGCGCGACGCCGTTCGTGCCGAGCCAAACGCTGTTGGTATCGTCGACGAAGACCGTATCGACGCCGTCCGCGAGCACGGGCCAGGGATCGTTGGGGTTGTGCGAGCCGAGATTGCTCCAGCGTGCACCGTCGTACTCCGAGAAGCCGGCCCCGAGCGAACCGACCATCATGTTTCCGTTCGGCGCACGGTGCAATCGATCGACGAAGTTATCGGGAATCCCGGTGTTGTACGTATTGAAAGCCTCCAGCCAGGTCCCATTGGAATCGAGATGCCGAACGGCGCCGGGCGTGACGACCCAGAAGTCGCCGTCACCCTGCTGCGCGATCGATGTGATTCGGATTCCTTGATTGGTGAACAGCGACCAACTCTCGCCGAAGTCCGGGCTGCGAACGACTTGTCCGAACCAGTTTCCCAGATAGACCCGACCGTCGCGATCACGAGACAACGTTGTCGGCGTCGTATTGGCGAGCGGTGTATTGTGGCTGCCGTAGCTGGTGAATTCGCCTGTGGTCCGATCGAATTTGTAGAAGAGGTTGCCGCCGCCGACGCCGCCCGCCGTCCAGAGATTGCCCTCGGCGTCTTCCATCATCCCGCTGAACCGGGTCACATCGGAACCGTGCAGCGTCCAGCGCTCTCCGTCGAACTCGGCCATTCCAGGCAGGACGGTGTTGGTGACGAAGACGTGTCCGTCGGAAGCGACAAGCATCCCCGCAAGACCGTCCCACGGCGCTTCGAAGGGAATCTCCGTCGGCGCCTCGAACTTGCGCCAGCTCTCGCCGTCGAACTCGAACACGGCGCTACGAACTTCCTGGGTGCCGTGGTTCAGTACCCAGACATGGCCGTCCGCGTCGAGATCGATCGCGGCAACGATGTTGTGCAACAACGGCGAGTTCGTGCGATCGTAGATCGTCCATTCGTCACCGGCCTTGTGAACCAGCCCGCCGGGTCCGGTGATCGCGCCCGATGCCATCCACACCGAACCGTCCGCGGCGAACTCGACGTCGTTGACGTACTCGCTCGGAATCGGCGAGTCCCAGTTCGCATGGGTCTCCCACGTTTCCGTGTCGAAGTCGTAGATGCCGATCCCACCTTCACGAAAGAACGGCCAACGCGCCGAAACCCACAGTTTTCCGTCCGGCGCAAACCGGGCGGACATGACCGACTCCCCGGGGACACCGGAATTCGTCGGCTTGATCAGGCGCCACTCATCGGCAGCGACGGGCAGCGACGGGATGATCCAGCCCAAGCCCACCAATGCGGAACAGATTCGGTCAATGCGCAAGATGTTCTCCACGGTGTACCTCCTTCTCGATTCAAGACGTGCCCGCACTCCGCCGTCGGCGGCAATCAGACCGCCCGCGTGTCGACGGCTTCGCCAAGAAGAGGCGCAACTGCCGGCGCTGATACAAGCTACCGTGGAAAAAGAAGTCGCCGCGTGCTGGCGCGGCGGAGTGAGCCTATTCGTCGGATTTGGGTGCCGATCGGCGAAAGACCGCGACGATATCCTCGACGGGGATCACGAACAGCCGATTATCCCCTTCGAAATCGACCGGAACCGCGTTCTTCGGGTTGAACAGGATGCGATCGTACTGGGCGATCGGATAGTCCTCGTCGCGATCGATTTGCGACGAGACCGCCACGACGCGCCCCGTGATCGTCGGGATCTCGATGTTGCCGGGCAGTTCGATGCCGCCTTTGGTGGTCTTCTTGTCTTCATCCTTGCGGATCAAGACCCGCTTGCCGATCGGCTCGACGGTTTCCAATGCGGTGGTCCTTCGCGTCTGTGCCATCATCCTCGCTCCGGAACGCGATTCTAGCCGACTCGCGTGCGTTACGTAAGAACCGAGATAAGATAGCGGGCATGAATCTCGAGTCGTTGAACGGGTTGCTCGAATCTGTCGCCGCCGGCCGCATGCCGGTCACGGAGGCGCTCGCGGCCCTGCGCTCCTGGCCCTTCGAGACACTCGGGGAAGCGCGCATCGACCACCATCGCGCGCTACGCTGCGGGTTTCCGGAAGTCGTGTTCGCGGAAGGAAAGACAACGGCACAGGTCGAGTCGATCGTGGAACGCCTGATCGCCGCCGGCGGCAACCTGCTCGTGACGCGTGTCCACTCCGATCTCGGGGCGCGCCTCGTTGCGCGATTTCCAGGGTGTACCTACCACGACGCAGCCCGGTTGGTAACGTTGCGTCAGCAGCAGCCCACACCACGACCGGTCGGCTACATCGCGGTCGTCTCGGCAGGCACGAGCGACGTCCCGGTCGCCGAAGAGGCGCGCATCACGGCGGAACTGATGGACCAGCCGGTCCGGGTCATCCATGACGCGGGTGTCGCGGGCTTGCACCGTTTGCTGGCGGAAACGGACGTCATTCAGCAGGCGAACGTGATTGTCGCGGTCGCCGGCATGGAAGGCGCACTGCCAAGCGTCGTCGGCGGCCTCGTGCAATGTCCGGTGATCGCCGTTCCGACCAGCGTCGGCTATGGTGCCAACTTCGGCGGAATCAGCGCGCTGCTGGCGATGCTCAATTCGTGCGCGGCCGGTATCTCGGTAGTGAACATCGACAACGGGTTCGGCGCCGGCTACCAGGCGGCCCTGATCAATCGGCTGGCGTCCCAGTCCAGCAACCCGGACGCCACACGTGCATCCAAGCCACCGGCACCCGAGGGGGGCACGCACCATGGAGACAACTGAACGCGTCAAGGACATCCCCACGCTCCCCAAGCGCGCCGAGCAAGCCCACAAGGGAACGTCCGGCCGAGTCCTGATCGTGGCCGGTTCGCGCACGATGGGCGGCGCGGCTGTTCTGTGTGGCCTTGGAGCGTTGCGGAGCGGAGCCGGCCTGGTTCGGGTGATGACCGCTGCGTCCGCGCATCCGGTTGTCGCGACGGCCGAGCCGTGCCTGATGTGTGCCCCCGTTTCGGAAGACGGGATCGGCGAGCTCGCCGAACCGTCGGCGTACGAGATCGATACGAATTGGCCGGACGTCATGGCAGTCGGCCCCGGACTCGGGCAAGGGCCATCGATCGCCGGCTTCCTGTTCGCGTTACTCCAACGGTTTCAGGGCCCGACCGTGCTGGACGCAGATGCACTGAACGTACTCGCTCGCACGCCGGCGGTTTTTGCACGCCCACTCGCCGCGGTGTTGACGCCACACCCGGGGGAAATGCAGCGGTTGCTCGACGGCGCCAGAATTCCGCAAAAAGTGGGCGAGACCGACGAAACCCGCGTCGGCCCGGCGGTCGCGTTCGCCCGCCAGTCGCGGGCAATCGTCGTGCTCAAGGGCCATCGGACGGTGGTCACTGACGGTCAACAGGTGTTTGTGAACACGACCGGCAACCCGGGCATGGCCGCCGGCGGCATGGGTGACGTCCTGACGGGTTGCCTGGCGGCGCTGATCGGTCAGGGTATGTCACCGTTCGATGCAGCCTGTCTGGCCGTGCACGTCCACGGCGCAGCGGCGGACAACCTGGCGCAAACCCAAACGCCGATCGGCTATCTGGCCCGCGAAGTCGCCGACACGCTGCCGATCGCGATCAAGTCGTACATCGCGTGAGCCGTCATCGACTCGCTCGAAACAGCAACGCCAGAACACCCAAACGGGTACAACTCCTTGGTCGGCGTAGTAACGGAGTGTGATGGACGACGTCCACTGGCGGCCGCAAGTCGAACCGAAACAGTATCCCCCTCTAGCTGGCTGAATCCGCCGACGTGGTACGACAGCGGCCAGTAGAGCGCCAGCAGGAGCGTACCCGTTGCCAACCAACGCAGGTACCAGGGCCAGCGGCGCCAGGGCATGCGTCGTCTACGCGGAGGTTTCGTCATCGGTCCCCAATCCGACTACCGAACCACTGTTGCTAGCAAGACCGGCTCGCGAACGCTACGCGGTCCTGGAGCACTTGCCGCGCACGACTCATTCCCACCCTCGAGAGCGTGGCGATGGGACCGGTGCGCTGCATTCCGGGCAGGTGCCGGATTCAACGCCGAAGAGATCGTAGCCGCACTCGACACACGCCCCTCTCACCCGGCGACGATTTGCGAGAACGACCATCTGACGCGATCGATAGTAGAACAACCCGACCGGTGTCGCGCCAATCAGCAGCAGAATCCAAATCGGTACCTGCACGCTTACAACGTTCGTCGTCGAACCATAACCGCTCGGCTGCCTCATACTCATATGCTCATACTGCAAGCCGAGCCAGTGCGCGTAGGTTCGCGGCTTCGGTTGGCCAACATAGTGCGCGTCGACCGTGATCGCACCGGGCTGGCAACGAATCCCCGACGAAACGCCATACAGCCAGAGGCTGGCAGACCCACCCACCCAGCCGGACAACGGCCAGTAGGCTGCGAGGGCCAGTAGACACCAGACACCGCACCGCAACGGCTTCGGCCAATCGCGCCACGGAAACCGCACTTTGCCACGCCGTTTGGGCATACGTCCCCGACCCGATGAAGCGAACAGAAAGAAGAGAATGCCGAAGGTGGGAATCGAACCCACACTCCCTTGCGGGAACGGGATTTTGAATCCCGCGCGTCTGCCAATTCCGCCACTTCGGCCGCGTGAGTCCCGGATTCTAACGGCCTGTCGGCGGGAATCCAATACAGCGGACGCTGCGGATTGCGTTGAACCCTGCGTTGTCAGATGGCATACTGGATCTGAGTTTTAGGGTGAAAACTCGGCGAATGGGATGGAGAACATGCGATGCTGCCAGCGACACTGTTTCTCGTGGCCCTTTCGAGTACCGGCGAACCCAATCCGGAGTACCCCTGCGGGGCCGATCTCGACGTGGATGGCGTCGTAGACGTCGAAGACTTCGCGACACTCGTCGAGCTGATCGCTACGGGCAATCGTTTCGCAGCCGACCTCGATGGCGACACGCAGGCGGATCTCGCAGATATGGCGTTCCTGCAACGGTACGCCGGCGCGGATTGCTTCGCGGACCTGACGGTCGCGCTCGAACTGCCCGAGGTGCTTTCGCTCGGCACGGTTATCCCCTTCGACATGCATGTGACCAACACGGGAACCTACATCCTGGCGGACTACCCGTTGGTACACTTGTACCTCTCGGCTGACGAACGCCTCGACCGGGATCAGGACACGCAGGTGTTTTGGGGATTCTCGACGCTCCCGGCCCTTTTTCCGGGAAGAGATCGCCGATTCGGGGCTGCGCTGCCCGAGCTACCCAACGATGTCCCGTTGGGGCCACAGTTCATCATCATGTCATATCTTTATCAACCCACCGGGGTTACATACTACGACGTCCAATCGGTGACAATCATCGCGGGCAACTGAGCACCCGCACGGTCACGAACCGTGCAGAATTGCGTTGAATCGCGACGGCCGCTCCGGCATACTGGGAGTCCGGTCTCGAACATGTCATCCGGAGAAGAGGGCGAAAACATGACCATGCTTCCCACGGGTCTGCTTCTGGCAGCGCTGGCAAGTTCTACGGGCAACCCCATCGTCGTGTTCGCGTGCGCAGCGGATTTTGACCAGGACGGCGCAGTCGACGTAGAGGACCTGCACGACCTCGCGCGGTTCATCGATTCCGGCGATGGCGTCGCCGGCGATCTGACCGGGGATTGTGAGTCGAACCTCGCGGATGTCGCCGTGTTTCAACGCCACGTCGGTGGCGAGTGCTCGTTCCAACTGACCGTTAAACTCGAGATTCCGCAGATCGTGAGTCGCGACGCCCCCTTTCAGTTCATCATGCATGTAACAAACGTCGGTATGAGCACGCTCGGCGACTATCCGGTAGTCAACCTCTACCTATCCAAGGACGAGCGACTCGACCCGCAAGTCGACAAGCTCGTTCACACGAACCTCTACAGCCTGCCGGTCCTGGAGCCGGGCGAAAAGCGTCAATTCGAGAGCTTACCGATCGTGTTGCCGGACGATGCGACGCTCGGACCGCAGTTTGCCATCATCGCATACCGCTACCAGCCAACGGGCGTGACCTACTACGACGACGCGGAGCTGACGATCGTGGACGATCGCTAGCGCCCGTCGACGCCTGATCGGATAGACCGGCATCGGCTTCTCTGCAAAGAAAAATGACGGGTGCGGCTCACCCAGCACCCGTCTCCCAGCGCATGCAGCCGTGTGGAGAATCCTGTCGGTTGCGCGTGCTATCCCCTTCGTCGAAGCAGCGCCGTTCCCCCGACGAGCAACAGCAGCGCCGCGGGCTCGGGCACGTAGCTGACGTTCAGCACCGGGCGGGCATCGGCGAGAGCGCTCTCAATGCTGTGTACGTCGAGGACGACCCCTTCCGTGGCCTGGATGCGCACGCCAAAGAAGCGTCCATCATCCAGCACGGCTTGAAGCGGTGCGATGTCGTTGAAGGCCACGGTCAGTTGGACCCCGGCCGGAACGCCGGCGGGGCCGGCGTCGTAGCGCTCGTCGGCAAGGTAGACCCCGGGCGTGTTGTCGCGATGGTCGTCGCCGCCGATCTGGCCGTCAGCCGCGAATCCGAAGTAGAAGACGTGCGCCTGCATCCCGGGCGCCGTAATTACGTCGGCCGTCGTGATCTGCAGGTTGGCGCCAAGGATCTGTGCGTCGGCCGGCAACACCGACAGGTCGAACTCGAAGACGCCGTCGCGAACGCTGTTCGGCCCGGAGTTGTCCGCACGAATCCGATCCGACTGATCCTCGACGGAATAGCCAAGCTCGCTGTCGAAGGTTACCAGGCCATCGGTCGTCGGCTGGATGCCTAACCTGGAAACGCCCCCTGCCAGAACCGTGGCGCTGCCGCCGATGAGAACGCCGAACGCGATCCCGAAACGAGTCATCATGAACACAGTCCTCCTGATGAAGAAAAAAGTCGGCGTCCGCAGACACACCGTTGTCCGCCATCCCGCCACCTCCGTCGGCGGGGAATGCCGCCGATCGAGCTTTCACTGCCCGATGAGGTCCTTTGGCGCGCGACTGCCGACGTTTGTCACGGTGCTCGAAAATAGAATGGAAGAACTGCGGCAATAGAACGACGTTCACGCGAGGCGGACAGGCATCGTGATCGAATCGCGGAAGCCGGACCGCATCGGGCGGCAGCCCGCCACGGAATGTGTTGGGCGCGAAAAAAGAAGAACCGGACTCTGGGAGTCCGGTTCACCTGGGTACGGAGGGGATTGTGTTGCCGGCGCCGCGGCGCGTTCGTCAGTTCAAGGTCGGGTTGTTCTTGAGCGCTTCGATCATCTTGAGCATCGCGGGTCCGCCGAGCACGACGCCCATCGCGGGGAAGATGAAGAGCACGAGCGGAATCATCAGCTTGACCGCAGTCTTCTGTGCTCGTTCTTCGGCCGCCTGGCTTCGCTTGGTGCGGAGCGCATCGGCCTGGTTACGCAGCGCGCGGGCGATACTGGTGCCGAATTTTTCGGCCTGGAGGATGACGGAGATCAGGCTGCGGATCTCGTCCAGCGCCGTGCGGCGTGCCATGTTGTCGAGCGCCTCGCCGCGGGGAATGCCCATTTGAGCCTCCATGGTGGCGATGCGCAGTTCCTCGCTCAGATCGGGATGGACTGCGGACATCTCGTCGCCGACGCGTTTGATGGCGCCATCGAGCGCCAGTCCCGATTCGACGGAGACGACCAGCAGGTCAAGCACGTCCGGCAATCCGTTGCGCAGCTTTTCCTGGCGGGTACTGACAGCGAGCGACAGCCAGAGGTTGGGGAGCATGAAACCCGCTCCGCCGCTGAACGCCACGGCGCCAAAGAGCGAGGTCATGTCGAGCTTGGCGCTCATACCGCCGATCACGCCGAGAACGAGCCCCATGACGGCACAGATCGTCTTGCTACCCAGGAAGATCGTTTGCGCCTGCGGCTGTCGAAAACCGGCGGTCTGCAGCTTCATCCGAAGGGTGTTGGTCTCCTCCGGCGAGGTCGGCATGATCAGCTTGGACAGCATCGGCGCGGCTTTTTTGACCAACTCGTCGGTAGCGCGCTGCCGCGCTTCAGCCCGCAGACGGTTCGGATCCTCTTTCACGCCGCGCCCGGCGAGGCGCCGCTTGACGACGTTGCGGTCGTCTTTCTTGCGCGGAGCGAGGCTGTAGATCACGAGTCCAATGGACAGGATCACCAGGCCGCCCGTAACCAGCATTTCGGTATTCATGCTTGTTCTCCGACTTCCCGGGCCATCAGACCTTGATGTTCACGATCTTCTTGATCATCAGCCAACCCATGATCTGCATGACGATTGCACCAGTCAGCATCATGCGGCCAAGATCCGTGGTGAACAGCATCATGGCGTAGTCGCGGTTCACCTGGAGCATGACCGTGAAGACGATGCCGGGCAGCGCCAGCAGCACGTAGCCGGAAAGCCGGCCCTCGGCGGTGAGCGCCTGGACCTTGCCAAACAGCTCGATTCGCGAACGGATGACGCGGCCGATCTTGTCGAGCACCTCGGCGAGATCACCGCCGGTCTGGCGCTGAATCAACACGGCCGTGACGAAGAAACGGACGTCAAGCATGTCGATCCGGTCCGCCATGCTCTTGAGCGCGTCTTCGATCTTGAGACCGAGGTTCTGCTCGTGAAAGACACGTCCGAACTCGGTGCCGGCAGGATCGGGCAGTTCCTTCGCAATCAGCTGCATTCCACTGGCGAGCGAGTGACCGGCGCGCAGCGCCTGACTCAGCAACTCGAACACATCGGGCAACTGGTTCACCAGCTTCTTGAGCCGCTTTTTGCGACGCTGGTGCAAGTACATGATCGGCAGTCCGAAGATTCCCAGCCCGATTCCCAACGCGGCGATCAACTGAACGCCGAAGAACATCAGGCCGGCGACACTGATCAGCGCGGTGGCCGTCAGATTGACGAGCACCTGAGGCGCGGACCAGTTCAGATTGGCCTGGTCGAGTGTCTTCTGCAGGTTCTTCGCCAGACTCATCCGCGCGAACTGCTGCGCCAGCACGCCGGTGGCCTTCTGAGTCGTCCGACGGAAGTCGATTGCTTCCTTCTGCTGGTCCTTGCCCCTCGACGCACCGGACTTGAGTCGGTCCATCACGCGCTTGCGCGTGCTGCCGCGTACGTCATAGACGACCTGGAACACCCCGTACGCGAGCATAATACCACCCGCGAGCGGAGCCAGAACCATAATGATGTCCTTCATACCACCTGACAGTTCCATAACCGGATTCCTGTCTCTGCGACTAAGACGTCATCTGCGACGTAACGTGCCACTCGCCGAACTCCCCATCAAGAACGGCCTGCACCCGCTACCCTTCCAACAAATAGGACCGCGCTACTCCACATCACTGATGAGCGTGCGCGGCGAGAACCAGTTCGTATCAATGTGGCAGCCGTGCGCCTTGAGGCGGTCCAGAAAGCTGGGCCGCACGCCGGTCGAGACGATCCGCCCGAACGCTTTCCCTTCGCTGTTGATCCCATCCTGCTCGAACTTGAAGACGTCCTGCATCGTGACGACGTCGCCTTCCATACCCTGCACTTCAGTCACGTTGAGGATCTTTCGCGGCCCGCCCGTGAGGCGTGCAGCCTGGACGATCAGATTGATCGCCGACGCGAACTGCTGCCGAATCGCCTTGGCGGGCAGCTCGAATCCCGACATCATGACCATCGTCTCGACACGCTGAACCGCGTCGCGCGTGTTATTCGCGTGGATCGTCGTCATCGAGCCTTCGTGGCCCGTGTTCATCGCCTGCAACATGTCGAGCGTCTCGCCACCGCGGCACTCGCCGACCACGATCCGGTCGGGGCGCATACGCAGTGAGTTGATCAGCAGATCGCGGATCGTGATGCGACCCTTACCCTCGATGTTGGCCGGTCGGGTCTCCAGTCGCACGACGTGCGGCTGGCGCAACTGCAACTCAGCGGCGTCCTCGATCGTGACGATCCGCTCGTCCTCGGGGATGAAGCTCGAAAGGTTGTTCAACAGCGTCGTCTTACCCGAGCCCGTACCGCCCGAGATCAGGATGTTCAGTCCCGACTTCACGCACGCCTTCAGGAACTCCACCATTTCCGGGGCGCATGATTTGAAGCGAACGTAGTCTTCCCACTTGATCGGATCCTTGCCGAACCGCCGAATCGACATCGACGCGCCGTCGATCGCCAGTGGCGGGATGATCGCGTTCACACGCGAGCCGTCCTTGAGTCGCGCGTCGACCATCGGGCAGACTTCGTCGCAACGCCGTCCGAGCGGCGCAACGATTTTGTCGATGACGTGCAGCAGGTGGGCGTTGTCCTTGAACTTGATGTCCGCAATCTGGAGCTTACCGTTCTTCTCGATGTAGACCTGATGCGGGCCGTTGATCAGGATGTCCGAGATCAGCGGGTCCTTCAGCAGGCTCTCGAGCGGACCGAGCCCGAAGGTCTCGTCGAGGATTTCCTCCGACAGACGCTTGCGTTCGGAGAAGTTGAGCAGCGTGTTCTCTTCCTCGCACAGCGCTTCAACGACCTGCCGGACCTGTTCGCGCATGTCGCCACTCGCGTCCTGAGCGAGCTTGTTCATGTCGAGCTGCTCGACCAGCTTGCGGTGGATCTGACCCTTCAGTTCCTGAAAACGATTGGCCCGTTCGTCGGTCTTGGGCTTCGCGCCACCAGGCGGCGGCGGCGGGGCCGACGGAATCTGCGGCGTCGCGACGCTCGTTCCGCCGGGCGGCGGAGCGGGCTTGGCTGGCGCTGCGGCGGGCTTGGCCGGTGCCGTGGGGGCAGCGGCGTTTCCGCTCGGCGGCGGGGCCGGCTTGGTCGGTGCCTCCGGCTTACTCGGCGCTGCCGGTGCGGTCGGTTCTTTCTTCGTGAACAATCCCATCGTTCAACCCATCCGTCGCTTGCTTCTGTTCACCCGCCCCGTGACAGGAGCGAGAACAATCCCTTCTTGCCATCGCCTTCATCACCCGAGTCGGTCTCCGACGGGGGCGCCTTCGCAATATCCTGCGCCATCTGTTGATAGGTGCTGCGCAACTTGCTCTTCGGTGCCGACTCGAGCAACGGCTGTCCGACGTTGACCGAGGTCGAGCTCGACTTCCAATCGTCCGGCAGGATCCAGCCGAGCTTGCGATTGAGTGTCGTTTCCACGTCGCCGGGCTCGAGAAACGCCGCCTCGCGCCCGTAGCGATTGCAAACCAACCGGATGCGATCCGTGTTGTAGCCGCTGCGACGTAACTCCGAGATGTAGCGATCCGCGCTACGCACAGAGGGCACCAGCAGCTGGACGACCAGCAAATACATGTCCGTCATGTCGAAAATGGCGCGCGCGCTATGATCGAGACGCAACGGGCCGTCGAGCACGACGTAGTCATAGTGCTCCTGCAGTGCCGCCAGCACGCTCACCGCCTGCGCCGCGGTGATCCGCTCGGCCTGCTCGAAGTCCGGCGGATGCGCCAGGACGTGAACGCCGGAGGGATGCTTGTACATCGCGCGCTCCAGCTGGTCGGCTTCAAGCATCTCTGCCGAATCACAAAGCTCGGCGATCGTGTAGTCCGGCTGCGCGTCGAGGAACATCGCCACCTGGCCGAAACGAAAGTCGAGATCGACGATCGCCACCCGGGGTTTTCCCCCAGTCGCGGGCTGGCCGTCCCAGTTTTCGAGTTGAGCCAACTCAACCGCAAGATTGGTCGCGATCGTCGTCGCCCCCGCTCCACCACTGGTTGCGACGACCGGGATCAGCTTGCCCGACCGACGCACGCCCTCGGGCGCTTCGTTCTGGACACGCCGTAGGATCTCGGTGAGCTGTTCGGGCGGGAAGGGCTTCCAGAGGAACTCGCGCATGCCCGCGCGCATCGCTCGCACGACCAGTTCGGCGTCCCGGTCCTCGGTCATCCCGATCGCAACGAACTCCCCCTTGCGCGCCTCGAGCAAAGGGGTGATAACATCCATCATCGGCCCCGGGGTAGGGTCGAGATGCAGCAGGACGACTTCGGCATGGAACTGATTCAATGCCTGCGCGAGGAACGCCGGCTCGTCCACCTCGGCGACGATCTTGACACCGTCGACGCTCAGGAGGTGTGACCGAAGTTCCGGGGCGGCCTCTTCGTCCGTGTTCACTACTATGACGCGTACGGTGGCACTCACGGCTGCCTGTGTCCTTCTTGCGCTCGTGCGCGGCTCCGGTTGGCATCGCAGACGCCAGGCGCAAAGATGCCGGGCGTCTGCCAATACATCGTGCGATTCGGTCCGTCGCTACATCAGACCTCGCTTACTGAATCAAAACCGTCGGTCGGATGCCGCCCAAGGACCGGAAAATCTGCTCCAGCTCCTCGGTGTACTCCTCCGGCGAACCGTCCGCATGGAACTCACGTCCGTTTCCGATCTCGGCGATCTCCTGCATCAAGGCGCGGTCGACGCCGTAGCCGACACTGACCGTGTAGATCAGGTAGCCCTTATCGGCCGCACGTTGTGCTTCAGCGATGGCGTACGTGCGAGCGGTCGACGTGTTGTAGTTCCCGTCCTCGTCGATGTTCGCAACGCCGTCCGACATCAGCACGATCATCTTCGCGGCCCAACGGTCCGAGTTGTCGAGCTCGGCGGTCGCCCGGAAGAGACCGGCGCCAATACCCGTACCGCCCGGCAGATAGTGGTCCGCCTGCATGTCGTAGAGCCGATCGGGGATCTCTTGCAGGTTGTCCGTCAGGCTCACCTCGTGGCTCGACGTGCCGTTGAACACCTCCAGCGACATACGGTCCGGCGTGTTCATCGTCGCGATCGTGTCGGACAGGATCTGTACCGCGTCCTTCACCGCCCGCAACGGTTGGGCCGGCGTGCCCCATAGGTTGTCGGTCCGCTGATACGGACGCGCCGAACCACTCAGCAGAAAGTCGGCATAGGTCTTCAGACCGTAGCGGTAGCGGAAGACGCTATCATTGCCGCCGCGGTACTCGTTGCCGTTGTAGACCCACCAGACATAGTCTTCCCAGTCCCAGCTCGATGCGCGATAGTCCGGCAGCGGAAGCCAGTTGACTTCCCAGCTATCGAGCTGGTTGTCCCCGTTACCGCCCGGAAAAGCCGAACCCGACTTGCCCGAATTCCACGTCGCCAGACCGAGCATGACACCCGTCCGACGCCGGAAGTGCGAGGAAGAGTTGTCGTGCGAGCTGCTCATCAGCGCGCTGCGCTCGGCGGAGTTGTAGCCCGCGCTCGTCAGGTTGGCCGTGATCGACGCATCGTTGGTACTCTGATAGCGACGAATGTAAACCAGTGCCGCATCAGACGACGGACTGTACGTATCGGGGAACAGGGGGTCGCCCCACTGCGTCATGTAGCCGTAGGTCGGACCCGTATCGTCGGCATACTCCGACTCGGTCTCATCGACCGGGATGTAGGGTCGAGACGGCTCCGGACCGTCCAGCGACGCCCAGATATCGCGCAGGTTGGCCGTACCGCCGTCGTTGCGGTTCCAGTCGCGCAGCGTACTGTCGAAGTTCATCGAACCCGAGATGTCGATCACCACCGCCAGATCGCGCGGAAGCAGCATCGACGTCGCTTGCGCGGTCAGATTCGCTTCGGTGTTATGGAAAATGTGGGCGAAGGTCAGCCCCAGCGAGCCATTGGCGCTGCTGTCCGTACGACGAGTCGTCACCCGGACGGCGTTGAAGCCGCCGGCCGTCGGCGTGAAATCCCAGCCGCCGGTACCTGCGTTGTAGGCCGCTTGGCCGAGTTCGATGTCGCCGTCGGGATCGACGACGATGTTGACCCCGCCGGCCTCGTTCTTCAGCGCGTACTCGGCAGCGATCTGACGCGCGTACTCCTCGAGCGTCGTTCCGTCCGGCGATTCACCCTCCATGATGATGCCGACAGCGGCCAGCGCCGCTGCGTCCGCCGTGTGCTGCAACTCGGCGCGCGTCGAATACATCGAACCGGCGTCGATCGCCAACGCCGCGAAACCCATGATCACCACGAGCATCACGGCCACCTGTGCCACGACCGCGCCGCGACGGCGCGCGTTCTGTTGTGCGATGGGCATGCGCTTCATTCCAAATCCTCCATTCCCGAATCGCCCGTATCAAAATGCAATGAACCGAATTACCAATGCCAGTCGATGGAACACCGAACCTGTGTTTCCATCATTTCCACCTCCGCAAAAAAACGCGGCGACGTCCCGGACACCGGCGCCCGGGACGTTGCCATCGATCGCTACTTGCCTTCGCTCATACCCGCCGGTCCGAAGGGGCCCCGCAGGCTCGCGGTCATCGGGCCGCCGGCTTTCTTGCTCGGCCGCGCCGGCCAGTCGCGGTGCGTCCGCGGCGGCAGTGCGTTGCCGCGGCTCGCTGCACCCTCGAGCTTGCCTTCGATGAATAGTTCGTAATCATTCGGGCCCACGAACCCGCCGCCCGGAATACCCGTGATCTGGTCCGGCGAAAGCGGCGCCACCAACTCGGGCGTCACCAGCACGACCAGTTCGGTCTCGTCCTCCTGGTAGTCCACCGAGCGGAACAGCGCGCCGAGAATCGGCACCTCGCCCAGGCCAGGAATGCTACGGCTGATGGCGCGGGTCCGATGGCTCAGCAATCCGCCGATCGCGAAGCTCTGGCCCGAGCCAAGTTCGACAGTCGTTTCGACCCGCCGCTGCGTCAGACCCGGAACGACGAACCCGTTAAGCGTTACCGCCGTCGAGAAGTCGGGCTCACTGACCTCGGGCGCGACATTGAGCCGGATCAGACCGCCATCCAGGACCGCCGGCGTGAAGTTCAGCCGCACGCCAAACTCGCGATACTCGATCGTCGTCGCACTATTCAGGCCGCCCTGCGGAACCGGAATCGGGAATTCGCCGCCGGCCAGGAACTCGGCGCGCTCGCCGCTGACCGTCACCAGGTTCGGCTCGGCCAGGACACGCAACAGCGCGTTCTCGCGCAATGCCTTGATGAAGATCTGCATCTGCAGCCGCGGGAAGCCAAGACTGAGCGCCGGCGTCGGCTGTAGCGGGAGACCGTTCGTATCCGTCAGGAACGGAATCGTGCCGGCGACGTTCACGTCAGCGGCGCCGCCGATGTTGACGGGATTGATGCCGTCGAGCTGACTAACCGCAAAGACGTCGCGGAAGTTGTCGCCTGCGAGCCAGCCATTGAAGCCCAGCTGGCGCGTGGCGGCACGATTCACTTCAGCCACCGTGACGCGCAGCAGCACCTGCTGAACGCCAGCGACGCGAATGTGATTCACGAGCTTGTCGGAGAAGATCCGCGCGATCTGCAGGATGCGCTCGGCCGACTCGGCATCGGGCACCGTTCCGGTCAGCACGACCGAATCGAGCACCGACGTCGCGCGCACGTTTGCCCGCGGTGCGGCGCCGAGCATGCTCGCTTCGAGCCGCTTCAGATCGAGATCGACCGCGATGTCAAAGACCTGCTGGCGATCGTCGTCCACCCAGACGATCAGTTGCGTCGTGCCGAACGAGCGACCGTTGACCAACACCTGCCTCGGAGAGGTCGCCGAAACGTCGGCGATGTCCGGATTCGCGATGCGGACTTCCTTGATCGGCTGATTGAAATCGACCAGCACGCCCTTGTTGACGGAAACGTGTATGAGTCGGGCATGCTCGGGAACCTCGGTCACCTTAAATTCGAGCTGGGCTCCCGTGGCGGTCTGCGCAAAGGTCGGCTTCGTCAGGCCGAGCGCAGCGACCAGCACTATCAGAGAATGTGAAATAACGATTCTCATTACGATGGCTCCTGCGGCAGTGGTTTGGGCTCGGGTTCTGGCGTCCTGTCGCCTCGATAGTCCCTTCCGGTATTTCTGTCGTACGGATTGGGCGGCGGCTGAAATCTATCGGCCCTCGAATTCCCGCGCTTCTTCTTCGGCTCGAACAGTTCGCGCGAGTTGGGGCTGACGTAGTCAACAACCTCTTCATCCGCGCCGTTGACGACGCGCATGCTCCAGCCGGGCTTCTTTTCCGGCTCGGGCTCCGGCATCGCCGCGACCTGTACGACCGGCTGCTCATCTTGCTTACCGCCTAAGAACCAACTGAGGATGCCCTTGGGCTCGCCCTCTTCTTCAGACTTGCCGGTCAGGACGACGGAAAAGTCGACGGTGTCGGTCGAGCCATCCTTCTTGTTGCCAACGCCGGTAGCGTCGTTCTGATTGCGCATGCTGAGCTTGAGCTTGCCCTTCTGCTCGGCCAAATGCAGGATGGGAACGGTTTCGGGCTTGACGTAGAGCGTCGCGGCCCGGATCGGCTTGCCGCTCTCCTTCTGCCCACCGTCCTCACTCGTCGACGCGATCGCGATCCGATCACCGACGGCGGCGACCTCGACGTTCTCGACCAGCGTCCGGGCGATGGTTTCCTGCTTGCCCGCACGGCGCGAGTTGAAGTAACCGATCACGTCGACGAAGCACCCCGGATAGAGGTGGTAGTCGACGCCGGAACTCTCGTCGATCTTGACTGCCACAGCGCGGAAACCGCTCGGCGGAACGAGTCCGGGAGGCACGCCTTCCGGATAGAGCATGTCTTCGACAATCGGGACACCGGGCACGATCGAGACGCGCGGTACGCGCCCGACCAGGTCTTCCTTCTTGGTGAAGGCGCCCAACGGAACGGCTTTCTCGGGGAACTTGATCGTGGTGAGGCTGCCCTCGGAGATCAGACTCGACAGGGGGATCTCGCCTTGGGCGCTCAAGACGGCGGCGTACTTCGTCTGTGCGCCTTTGGCACGTTTGACCGTGTCGAAGACCATCTTCAGCGCGACACCACCGATGCAGAGACCGGCGACGAGTGGAATAATCGCTCTGGTGTTCATCTGTTAGCTTCCCTCAAAAAAACCGAGCGCAGACCGGAACCGACCTCGCCGTGAGGTCGGTGACCGTGCGCGCCGAGCGCGCCTGCTCCAGATCCCCTGACCGATCGCGACTCCTCCGTCGCGATCAGAATCCTTCCTTGCGCATCGAAACCTTGGCACCGACCTCGGTCCGTCCGGTTCCGAAGTAGTCGCCGACCAGCGTCACGTCCGCATACGGCACGATGACCGAAACGGTCTCGGTCGGATTGCCTTCGGTCGCGCGCGTCAGCGTCACGCTTGCCGACGTGATTCCGAGCGGCGCCAGGTATTCATTGACACGTGCCTGCACGTCCGCTTCAGTCGACCCGGGCAGCGTCGCGGTCCGGGCGCCCTCGCGGGCGGCGGTCGACAGTCCTTGTCGGACGTTGAACATCCAGCCGTACTCGATGATCCCGAAGAGCATCGTCAGCAGCAGCGGCATGACGATCGCCATTTCCACTGCTGCGCCTCCCAAACGTCGCTTCTTTCCGATTGCGTTTTTCACGACAGCCATCCTCCGAAGTAATGGGTCAGCAAGACCGCGAGGGTCCCCGCGGTCAGCGGTACGCCATACGGAAGCAGTTGACTGGTGTCCCCAAAAGTCTTGGCGCCGCCGAACTCGCCGAAGGCGGTGTCGAACCGGCGCATCTTGGTCATGATCGTCTGCAGGTTGGTATAGGCGTGCACGGCCCGACCGGTGGTCGCGATCATGATGATCGCGGCGATGCCGCCGATAACCGCCCCCGCGGCGAAGCTGTAGATGGTCAGCCACGGCCCCAGCCAGGCGCCGATGGCCATCATCAGCTTGACGTCGCCGGCGCCCATCCCGTGCATGAGCCACGGCACGATCAGTAGCGCAAAGCCGATCCAGAGACCGGCCATACCCCAGCCGAATCCGTCCAGACCGAAGTACGCGGTTTGGAATGACAAGCCGATAACTGCGATCGTCGCGTTGAGCCAGTTCGGCACGCGGCGTTCCGCATAGTCGATCCAGGATGCGTAGAGTATCCCGGGAATCAGCAAGGCGAGCGTGATTTCCCAGTACCCAAGGTTCATTCGGCCGGCTCCTCGTCGAGTCCCATAGTCGTACGCCGCAGTTGCGCCGCACGTCTGATTCATCGGTCAGGAAACCGTGGTCCGTGACAAAGACAGCGGCGGTCACCGTACGGAACGGCGCCGCCGCTGGTCCTTAGCCTTCGGTCGTCCTACGGCAAGCCCGTAGAACTACGCACCGTTAGGCAACGCGCCCTCGACGTTCGTGAAGATCGTGTTGACCTTCTGGCCGAGCAGCGTGATCGCCGCTAGTGCGACGATGATGATCAGCGCCAGCATGACCGCGTATTCCGTCGCGGTCGGGCCATCTTCGCTGACCATGAACTGCTTGATGCGATTCTGAATCGTCTGCATCTTCATCTCCCACCAAGTTGAGAATGCCGGCCGCGATCGGCCGCTTTTGTCCGTGCTTCCTTGCCCACACCCGGTTTCCTTGCTTCCCTCCGGACAGCTCCGCGGGTCCGATCCGCCTGTCCGCAGCAGCGGCAGGTCTGCACTTGGCAGCCCTCTGTGCCCCGCAAGCCATCCCGGCCAGCACGGCGACAGTGGAAGCATGCGAAGCAATTCCGCAGCGAGCAAGAAAATCCCCCTGCTTCTCCGGTCTGCCCGCCCTAACACGCACCCGGTACGAAGCGGCCTTCTCTTATCAGACCCACCCCTTCACGTTCCGGCGAGAAGTCGATCCACCAAGGTCTGAAATTGCGGGAGCGACGCAGGCCGTTGGTGCCACAACTCGAACTGAGCGGCAGCCTGCCCGATAAACATCGCGTCGCCGGCAATCGTCGCGCAACCGCGCGCGAGCGCGTCGCGCAGCAATCGCGTTTGGCGCGGGTTGTACACGGTATCGAACACCAATGTCTCCGGCCCGAGGCACGTTACCGGAACCGGACTCTCCTCGGTCGCGGGCAGCATTCCGATCGGCGTCGCATTGATCAATAGATCGCAAGCCGCCGCTCGATCCGCCCATGGTTGTGCGTGTCCGCCAAACGCATTCGTCAGCTCTTCGGCCTGATCGTGTCGCCGGGCAAAGATGTGCGCCGTGACCCCAAGGTCCGACAACGCGGCAAGGACGCTGCGCGCCGCTCCACCGGCGCCAATTAGATGTACTTTCGTGCCACGCAGGCCTGACAGCGGTCCGTGGGTCGATAACGCGTGGCGAACGCCGACGACGTCTGTGTTGTCGCCGTGCCAGCCGGTCGCCGTCCGTACCAGTGTGTTGACCGCGCCACACCGCGCCGCAACGTCCGAGACTGAGAATTCGTGCGCCGTCAGCCATCGCAATGCGTGCGCCTTGTGCGGGATGGTCACGCTGAAGCCTTGCAGATCGAGTTCCGGATGTGCGTCCGCATAATCCATGAACCGCACGAAGTCCGCGTAGGTTTCGCGAACCGGAAACGGGACGTAGACACCGTCGATCCCCGCCGCCCGCATAGCGGCAGTGTGGACGCGCGGGCTGAGCGAATGCTGAACCGGCCAGCCAAGTACGCCGAAGACGCGCGTATCCGGACTGATTTCATCCCAGTGGTAGTCGTGGCGCAGTGCGTCGAGCGTAAGCTGACCGGGTGCTGAAGCGCTGTCGACATCGACCGTTGCAAACGTCAGCATCGCATTGAATTTGCGCGCGAGAACGCGCGTCGCAACACCAGCCGGCCCCATCGCGATCAGAATCGCTTCGAACGGCGCCTGTTGCCGCTGCGCGTTCAGGACGTGCAAGGCGTCCGTCGCATCCCGTGCCATCACCGCGACCTTACGGACTGCAGCGGGTGCAGCACCGACCGACGTCAGCAGCGGTGCCAGCGATGCAGCGTCTTCGAAGTCATGACAGGACATGATCAACGCATTCTTGGGTCGTTCGTCGACGGACGCGCGATCGGTTCGCGCACAGACGAGTCCGACCTTCTGTCGCAGGTTCGCCGACCGCTCCCAGGTCGCCAGCTCGATGTCCACATAGCCGGGCAGCTCGAGACCGAGTGATTCGATCAAGGCGATGCGCGCTGCGTCGTCACCCTCCCAAGCGCCGCCCTCGGTACTCGAGCGAATGGTGAGAATGTGTGGTACATCAGCGCGCTCGTCTCGCAGGTAGTCGCGCACGGCCTCGATGTCTCCGATCAGGTCGACGCGCAGCTCGACGACCTCCGCCCCCGCCGTGATTGCGGCGCGGACCTGCGAAGCGATCCCTGGGGAATCGTGCGTAACGGAAACGGCCAGCAGCGTCCTGGAAGACATCCACGGTTCCATCATTGTTCGAACAAGCGTGATAACGGGATTCGCAAAGCGTCGCAGACGCGTGCCAACGTCCAAAGCGTCGGAAGCGAGTGGCCGGACTCGACCGAGGAAAGCTGCGCGACGGACATGCCACTGCGTTCAGCGATCTGCGCCTGGGTCAGCGCTGCTTCCTGGCGAAGTGCGCGTACACGGTGTGCAACCCAGTCTGCGAGTGCCCGTTCGTCAGCCACGAGTCGGCCGTTGCGGGCGAGTTGCCGCTCGATCGCGTGCAACAACGCGGGGCTCTGAATCGGCTTCTCAACCAGGTCGCACGCGCCGGCACGCATCGCTGCGATGATGCGATGCGGCTCCGGCATGGCTGCCAACGCGACCACTATCGTACGTGGCGCCCGACGCAAGACCTCGGCAATCACGTCCGAGCTGTCAGCTTCCGGCAGCAGGAGATCGACCAGCGCCACATCGCAGCCGGCCTCTTTCACGAACGCCAGCCCCGCCGTCGGATCGGTGAAGGTCACGACGTCGAAGCCCGCGGTGACCAGCGCGCCGGAGATTCGCCGACAGACCACCTCGTCGTCGTCGATCGCCAGGACGCGGATGGGGCCCGGAATTGGCATTGCTTCATTGTACGGACTTGTCCGTGATTGTCAGAACTCGCTTTGGGTGAGGGGTTCCCGCGTCTATCTGCGTGTACAATTTGACGGTTCTGGAGCGTCCGGGATTTGATTTCACGCTCGTATACTGCCAGGCGAGGGTACGCTTGGCCCTATTCGTCGCACGTCAGCGGCGGGTACGGACGCACCCCTGGATAGGAGATCGGCATGATGCTGTGTCGCTGTGGAGCGGTGTTACTGGCGATTCTGGTCTTCGCAACGCCAACAATGGCGCTGGAAGACGAGTACGCCGAGGAACCGCGTGACGCGCTCGGCGAGCTGCCGCGGGATTTCTATTTCACTCAGGATCTTGTCAAGATGATCGTCGGGCGAATGAGCGATCAGCTCGGAAACCAGCTCGACATGGACATCGAGCAGCGTGACCTCACCCGCGAGCGGCTTGAACAGACGCTGTCGCGCTACCTGGTCGACAACCGCGAGGGGCTGCAACCGGTCATCAACGATTTCATGAACATGTGGGCCGGCGACGAAGCGCCCAGCGCAGAGAACGTTGCGGAATGGGCCGGGCGGGCCAAGCCGATGCTGCACGAATTTTCCAAAGAGATGCTCTCGACCGCCGACTCGTTCGGCGAGTTCCTGACGGACGACCAAAAGATGGTGCTGGACGGGCACATGGCCGCGTTCGAGGTCGGCACGCGATTCGCTGGCGAGAAGCTCCAGATCTGGGAGGAAGGCGGATACGACCGCGAATTGGACTGGCACCGCAGCCCCAAACACGCCGAGTACATCCGGGAAGAGGGCCGGCTCCGCTACCAGGAAGAGGAGACCGCCAGAGCAATCGCCGAAGGTCGCGAACCACCGCAATTCGACGAGCAGGGCCGGATGCAGCCCGCAACGCCGCAACGGCTTGTCGATTCCGGACCGGCATCAGCGGCCAACCCGCCGGTGGCGCGCGATCCAGCCGCGGCGCGGGCCCTCCAACAGGCGCGAAATCGCCAGCGCGGCGACGGCGCCACAGCCGTGAAGTCGGCGTCCGACGAGTGGACCCGTTACGTCGAGGACTTCATTCGTCGCTACCAGCTCAATGATGGCCAGACGAACAAGGCCCGCGATTTCCTCCGTGTTGCGCAGGAGCAACGGTCCCGCTGGGAAAGCACCTATTCCGGCCGGGTTACCAAGCTCGAAAAATTGGCGACCTCCGCCCGCACGGATGGTGGCAAAGCGACGGCCAAGGCGCAGCTCGAACGCCTCCGGGCACCACTCGAGCGTTACTTCACCATGTTGAAGAGCAAGCTCCAGAAGCTCCCGACGAGAAAGCAACGTGCCGCGGCACTACAGCGAACGCCGGAGAAGGCTGAAACAGCACGCGAATAGGACGCAAACCATGGCCCAACGACCGGGAGTTCAGCGACACGCGCTTCTGTTGGCAATCACGCTCACGTGCTTGCCGCCCATCACTTTCGCCCAGAACGATCTCGGCGAGCCGGATGAAGTCCCCGTTGACGGGTTCTTTCCGACACCGGTCATGGTCGACCGTGCGATCGACCGCATCACAGAGGAACTCGCCGAACAACTCGAGTTGGATGACGAACAGCTGGATCAGTTTCGAGAGGTGATCAAGGCCCGCGTGCCCCAGTGGCTTGAACGCAACAAGGGCGAGATCAAACGGCTGACCAACCGCTATATCGAGGCGCTACTGAACGGAGAACCGCCCTCGATCGAGGATGTCGCCGGCTGGGCGAACCGGACGCTGCCCCTGGCCGCCGAATTGCACGAGGTCATCCAGGAATGCGGCGACAAAATGCGGCCGCACCTAACCTACGACCAAGCGATCATCTTGGACGGCGATCTGGCAGCCATCCGCGTCGGGTTCTCCGCCCTTTCGAGCAAAATGCAGCTTTGGGCCGATGGTGGCTACGACCCTGATATCGACTGGCCCCAAGGCGCAAAGCACCGCGAAGCCCAACAAGCGGAGCATCAGGCGCATATCAAAGCGGAGGAGGCCGCGCGGCGTGCCGCGATGGGAGTCCCTGATGACGAGCCACTGCCGCGCCGCCCTTCTGAAGTAGCCGCCGCGCAGAAGGCGGGCCAGGATGAGTGGGAGAAATACGTTGAGCGATTCATCGAACGCTACCAGCTTCAGGATGGCCAGCGCGAGCGTGCCCAGGTGTTCTTGCGCGAGGCGATGGAAACCCGCGACCGTTACCTCGCAATCAAGCTACCGGACTATCAGAAACTCGAGGCGCTCATCAAGAAGACAGAAGATCCCGAGGACCTGAAAAAGTATGAAAAACGCTATCAACGGCTGAAGGCGCCGGTCGAGCGATACTTCACCCGACTCAAAGAGCGGCTCGACACGCTCCCGACCCGTTCCCAACGACTGGCCGCGGCCGAGCGCGACAAGCTGCAAACGACAGGCTCCACCACCCGGCCCAGCCAGAAATGAATGCGTTACCGATATCGCCGGCCAACGACGATCCAGCCCCATCCGCGGGTATCGATACCGGCCGAACGTCCACCGTTGAATGACTTGGCGCCGCTCGGTAGAGTGCCAGTGCGCCGCGCCGTTGGCCCCGGCGACTGAGTGCGCGAGCCTGAGAAGTAAGCGATACCGACTTGAATACCCTCGAAACGGTCTTCATCACGCTGTTCCTGATTTTGATGGCGACGCCGGGTGTCTATGGACTGCACCTCTATGCCTTGATGGTGCTCGCCTGGCGCCGGCATACCGCTGTTCAGCGTCGACAACGGGAAGTGGTCGTGAACTACTGGCGTAGCCGCACAGCAGAGGCAGCACCGGCGGTAACGACCCAAATCCCGCTCTACAACGAACAAGCAGTCGCCGAACGGATCATCGAGGCCGTCGCCGCGTTCGACTATCCGCGTCACCGGCATCAGATCCAGGTGCTCGACGACAGCACCGACGCCACGCGTGAAATCGTCGACGCTTGCGTCGCTCGGCTCCAGGCTGACGGGTACGACATCGAGGTCGTTCGCCGGCCCGAGCGCACCGCGTTCAAGGCCGGGGCATTGGCGCACGGTTTGACGTCCGCGACAGGCACTTACATCGCGATCTTCGACGCCGACTTCGAACCGCGACCCGATTTTCTTCGCCAGATGATCCCGCTGATCGATAGCGACGAGCGGATCGGCTGTGTGCAAGGCCGCTGGGGCCACCTGAACCGCGACGAGAACTGGATCACGGCGGCGATCTCGATCGGTATCGACGGCCACTTCGGCGTCGAACAAGGCGGACGGGCCTGGAACGGACTGCTTCTCAACTTCAACGGCACGGGGGGCATCTGGCGCAAGGCGACCATCGATGATCCAGCGGTCGGCGGCTGGAGCGGCGACACCATCACCGAAGATCTCGATTTGTCCTATCGGGCGCAACTTGCAAACTGGAAGATCGAATACTGCCTCGACGTCGAATGCCCGGCGGAAATCCCGGCCGACGTGGATGCCCTGAAAACCCAGCAACGACGATGGGCCACGGGCTCGATCCAAACGGCCCGCAAGATCCTTCCGCGCGTCTGGGCCGCGAGGCTGCCCATCGTGCAGAAGCTCGAGGCGACGATCCACCTGACGCAGTACTCGGTCGCAGTGTACATGCTCCTCATGATCGTCATCGGGCGTTGGCTGCTGATGGCGGTGCCGGAAGAGCGGTACCGACCGTATCTGGAATCGAGCTGGTTCGTGGTCTTGATCGCTGCCGCTGCGCCTTCGATCGCCTATTGGTATGCGCGCTGGACAATCGCGCGCCGGAGGATCGGCCTGTTCGGCCTGCTGAAGCTAATCTGCCTGGGACTGGGCCTCTCCGTCAACAACAGCCTAGCGGTTGTGGCCGGGCTCTTCCAGCGCGGCGGCACATTCGTCCGCACGCCGAAGTCCGGAAGCAAGGGCCGCGATCGACGACAAAGCCAGTATGACGCGATACGCTCGCGCGTCTGGCTCGCCGAGCTGGCCCTCAGCGGACTATGCCTCTTTCAGTGGCTATGGTTCCTACGGGCCGATCGCTACGTGGGTGGGACGTTCCTGCTGCTGTTCGCGATCGGGCTCTTCATGCTGGGCTGGGGATCACGGCCGCGACGTTCGGGAACGCCGCAAGCGGCGCCGGTTGGGTCCGGAAGCCCGCAAGAAGAGCCGCCCACGACGCGGGAAATGCGACACGACGGCGAAATTGCGGATCTTGCGAACGCCACGGAACAACACGAAGAAATCATCGCGTAACCATCATCTGCATGGGTCGCGGCGCGCCCATCGGGCCGCTAGTGGCTGGAAGTGTCGGAACGCGCTGCACGCAAACGGTGCCGGATGCGATCCTTGGCGGCGGAGGACAGGCCAACCTCGGGCACCCCACCCACCGATTCCGGCGTCTCCCGCAAGTCCCGGACTGCCTCATCAAGCACGCGCACCTGCCTCGCCGCGGCCCGACACGAACGGCAAATAGCCTGATGCAACGTCATCGCGATCCGCTCGCTGCGCGTCAGTTTGACCTGCGACATGACCGAGCGCAACCGATCCGCTTCTTCGCATCGCATACTCAGGATGTACCAGATGCGTTTCATGGTCGGCCTCGCCCGGAAAACCACTTGTGATTCAGGCAATCCCGCAGCTGCAGCTTCGCCCGATGCAAAAGCGTCCAGAGATTGGTGCGGGTCACTGACAGGATATCGCAAACCGCCGCACTGTCGTAGTGATCGATCTCCAGCAGGCAGAATGTCTCGCGATAAGGCGACGGCAACGCCTGCATGCAGCCGTCGAGCGCCGATCGGAACTCGCGACTCTGCAGCGCACCATCCGGCGAGGCCGACCAGTCCTGCTGCGCCTCGATCCACAAGCCGTCGCGAAACGCGCCAACCGAATCCGTCGACGGCCCGTCGATGGTCTCGCTGCGTACGTTCTGGCGAATGCGATCCACGATCTTGTTCCGCAGAATCCCGATGAGCCAGGTGCGCTCGCTGGCGGCGCCTGCGAACCGATCGCGCGCCTGCCACGCACCCAGCAGCGCCTCTTGCACGACATCTTCCGCGGCGTCGACCTGCCCCAGTCGCGTCAAGGCAAACCGATACAGCACATCTCCATGCCGATCGATCCACGCCTCCGGGTCCACCGCGGCACCGCGATCCGACGGCGGGATGGCCTCAGGAGTCGACTGGTCGCACACGCCCGTCATCGTGCAGCAAGTCCTCAAAAAAACCGAGGCAGTGGGTATCGGACACCGTGCCGCGACACCCACTGCTCCAGCGCATTCTACCATAATAACAGCGGTGTCGGTGCTTCCGCCGGACCGCGGTGCTCCCGGTCACGTGCGCCTTGGCACACGGACGCTGTCCGGGGAACACACCGCACCGCTACGCCTGCCGCTGACCTAGTACCGACGACGAAGCGCCAGCGGCAGGAGCCCGGCGAGCAACGCCAGGCTGCCCGGTTCAGGGGTGATCGTAATCCGGCCAATCAGCGTATCGGCGCCGAAGGCGCCCGTGATGGTGTCGCCGGTCGCGACCTGCGTGCCGACGAAGCTGTCCAGGTAGTCCGCGTCGCCGGGGGCCGTGAAGAAGTTCCGAACGACGACGTTCTCCGGCAACGACTGACCGTCCAGCGCGGAGAAGGCGGCGTCATTGACCGCGGAATTGGTCTCGGTTCCGTTGTCATTCACGCTGCTGCCGAAGAGGTTGATCGTCACCGGTCCGAGAAAATTGCCCGCGGCGTCGAACAGCTCGTGCGCCAGCGGGTTGCCGTTAGCGACGAACAGATCGTTACTGGGAACAACCATGGATGCGTAGCTGAAGTAGCGGTTGACGGTGGCATCGCCGATGTCGAGCGTGACCGTTTGCGACTCGCCGGGTCCGAAGACGGGCGCATCGCCGGGACCGCTAACGGCCGTGATCGTGTCCTGCGCGCCGCCAGCGGCGCCCGCCGCACTCGCCGAGAATGCCGCACTGATCGGGCCGGTGTTGCCGACCTCCGCAATTTCGGTGATCCCGGGAAAACCGGCCGCGAAGTCGCCGCCATCGTACGAGTCAAACCCACCATTGTGGGATGCGACCCAGAACGGCGTGAAGTAGAAGTAGCCGCTCGGCTGCGTGTTCTCGATCGTGATATCGATATCGACGGCCCGCGCCGTCGCCATGGCAGCCAAAGCGACAATTCCAGTCGAAAATAGACGTGCTGTACGCATCTTCCTCGTTCTCCTTATGAACTTCTCTGATACCGTGAGTCCAATCAACCCAGACATTTTCGGACACGACACGCGCCATGCCCGCGTTTGACCGATTGGTCGCGACGGGGAGCCGAGCCTTGCAAGAAAGTCGAAAAAAAGACGGATGATCAAATCCGGAGCGAGGACACGCCGGTGGAGGCGCAATCGCTGCGCCGGCGCTCGACCCGGGGCACGCCATCGCGGGCCTGCCCCTGCCTCACGCCTCCAATCGTGGAGTGCAGTCGAGCAGTTCGCGGGTGTATTCGTGCCGGGGCCGTGTGAACAGCTCAGCGACGGGAGCGATCTCGAGAATCTGACCGCTGCGCATTACCGCGACACGATCCGCGATCTGCGAAACCACGCCGAGATCATGCGTAATGAACAGCAGCGACAAGCCTGTTTCTCGTCGAAGGCCCGTCAGCAGTGACAGAATCTGCGCCTGCACGGTCACGTCGAGCGCCGTCGTCGGCTCGTCAGCGATCAACAACGCCGGCTCACAAGCCAGCGCCATGGCAATCATCACCCGCTGCCGCATACCGCCGGAGAGTTCGTGGGGATAGGCACGTGCGCGTTCGCGCGGCGCCGGGATTCCAACCCGCTGTAGCCACGCGACGGCATCCGCGCGCCGGGCACGGGCGGAACGCTGGCGACGGCGCAGGCTCTCGCAAAGTTGATCCTGAACGGTCATGAGCGGATTGAGGGCGTTCAACGGTTCCTGGAAGATCATCGCGACCTGCGACCCGCGAAGCGTCCGCCAGTACGCGTCAGACGCATCGGCGTAGTTGCACCCGTCGTAGAGAATCTCGCCGTGCGTTTGCCGCGCAGCGCGGGGCAACAGACCCATCATCGCGAGGGCCGTGATCGATTTGCCGCTCCCGGACTCCCCGACCAGCGCGAACGCCTCGCCTGGCGCGATCGCAAACGTGAGACCTGACACCACCGACCGGCGACCGGCGCCGGCCCCGATCGCAATCGAAAGGTTGCGAACCTCGATATTCACGGCCCGCTGCTACTCGCCTTCGTTCGCCGCCGTGAGCACACCGTCGATGATACTCACCTCACCGTGGTGCGTTCGCTGGAGATACTTGCCGTTGATGAACATGAACGGGATGCCGCGCATCCGCAGCTGGCGCGTCACGGCCATATCCGCCTGCACCGCCTCGCGCACTTCCGGGCCCGCCATGGTCTGCTGCAACGTCGCGGTGTCGACGCCGATCAGCGCCGCCGCCTCATCGAGCATACCATCGATCGGCGCTTCGCGGTTTTTGAACAGCCAGTCGTGCATCGCTAGATAAGCATCGACACCGCCGAGCTGAGCGGCGGCCTCCGCGAGTCGGGCAGCGAAACAGGCCAGTGGATGCCGAGTGTCGACCTGCAGGAACGTGTTGCACGACTTGTCGAACGGGTAGTGCCGGAACGTGTAGTGGCCACCGTTCGCCGCCAGGAAGTCGCGAATGTGTTTGTCCGCGATTTGGGTGTACGGCTCGCGGAAGTCTCCCCACATGAGCACTTCCGGTTTCTCGCCAGGCGTCCCGAACGAAAACGCGTCGCGCAACGGGGGGATCCGTCGCTGCGACTGCGATCGCCATTTCTCGACCCAGCGGTTAAGTGCCGACTGCGGTTGATCGGCGGCGGCCGTACGTGCTGGCAGATCACTGGCGATCAACTGGTCCACGGTGCGTTTCAGCGCGTCGCTCGTATGCCAGCCCTTAAACTCCACACCATTGATGAAAATCATCGGCGTGCGCTCGATCCCGAGCGCAAACGCCTCCTCGATGTCCTCCTTGACCAGATCGAGCCTCTCGGGCTGCATCATCCGCGCCGCAAAGCCTGTCGGGTCCAACCCCAGGCCGCTGATGCCGTCATTGAGAAACTCCGTCGTCTCGAAGCGCCCCTCAATCGAGAAGAGCCAGCGATGCATCTTCCAGAAGCCCTCGTTCCCATACAACAATCCGGCCGTCTCAGCAGCCCGTGCCGCCCAACAGGCATTAGGGTGCAGCGTCCGACCGGCATAGGGATTGCAGTCGGTACAGAAGGGAAAATGCTTTACCGACAGCGACACGTCCGACCGGCCCTGCACGATGTCCATCACCTGGCCTTCAAAGATGCGGCAATCCGGACACTGATAGTCCGTGAACATCACGATTCGCACCGGACACTTCTTCGGCCCCAACAACCAGCGCCCCGTGAACGGCTCAGGCTCGTCGACCGTCGGCGGCGACGGTGCAGCTCCATTCATATTCGCGTTGCCAATCGCCGTCGTACCGTTCGCGTTCGCGTCAGCGCCCGAACTGGCATTGAGATTGGCGTTGGCTGGCGGTGTGTCGCTGGCGTTGTCGTTCTGGTTGGCGCGCGAGCGCTCGATGATCTCCTGCGTCGACTTCTCGCGCTCCGCCTCGACCCGCTGGGCCACATTGTATTCCGCGCCCGCAAGGAACGCGGTTGTCGCCAGGAAAACGCCGGCCGGTATCACCAGGCCAGCGCCGCCGACCGCCGACCTGCGACCGAGGATCAAGAGTGCACAGAACACGAAGTTCGCAATGTGCGAAGCGATGCAATACGGGCAGTGCAGTTTGGCGATGAGCACCACGCCCATGTAGAACAAGGAGATCAGTCCACCAAACAGCCCGCATCGAACGACCGCCCCACTCAGCCGGCCCCGCCCGACAAGCCACGCAATCAGCATCGCGGCAAAGTAAGCCAGCCCGAGGTTCGAGACCGGCCAGTTCACCAGCGGCACCTTACCCCAGATGCTCTTCGCCGCCTCCTGACACGGCCCGCCATCCCCGCAACCCGGTACGGCGATCCCGCCAAGATGCTCGACCACCAACGTTCCGGCAGCAGCCGTCGCCACCAGCAGCGCAATGGCCCCAATCACGAACACGACGGTGGACGCGGCCGGCGTCGGGTTCACGGCCATATCCGCGGTAGACGATGGCGACTGTTCCGAGCGGGCGTTCGACCGCCCGGCGGTATCGCGCCGCTTGCGCTTCTTCGACATGGGCTCCTCGCATCCCTGATTGATCGGCGAGGAGTGATTATAGAAGCAAGCCCGCTTGATTCGTAGCGCACCAGCCCGGTTTTGCCCCGATCACAGCCGTGGGTCGACCGGTTCGCTCTCCAGCGCCAGGACGGCAAACACGCACTCATGAACCCGTCGGAGTGGCGCGCCCCGAACGAACCGCTCCAGCCCCTCGATCCCCAGCGCGAACTCGCGCAGCGCCAGCGAGCGCTTGTGCCGCAATCCCCGGCTTCGCAGGCGTGTCAGATGCTCGTCGCGGCGATACTCCGGGCCGTAGATAATCCGCAGGTACTCCGGGCCGCGACACTTGATCGCCGGCTGAAGCAGGCCGCGACGCCCGCTCTCAATGAACGCTTCCGGCTTGACGACCATGCCCTCCCCACCGGCCCGCGTCAGCGACTCCCACCAGTCTACCGCCGCCGAGCAATCCGCCGCGTCCGTCAACGCGACGGACCGGTACGGCGTCGCCATCAGCAGGTCGTCGTGCGCAGCCAGTGCTGCCAACGTACTCATGTGCCAGACGTGGTCCTTGTCCACGTGAACCGCACCATCCCCTGCCAGCACGTGAAACGGCGCGAGCCGCAAGTCATCGAGCGACGCGACCGGCCAGCAATAGTGCCGGTAGGCGTCAGTGTAGCGCTCGATCGCTACCAGCTGCTCGTCGAATCGCACAACAAGGTCGCCAGCCACAGGATCATCGAGCCGCCTGACGGTCTCTTGCAGTTCGGGGATGATATCGGACAGCGCCGCCCGCGCCGCGCATCCAACGGCCGCGTACTGTTCGCGCAGCAAGACCTGGGCCTTCGCCGACCAGGGCAACAGTTCGCAATCCAGACAAACCCATGAAGTCGCCAGCGTTTCCCACAAGCCGGCCGCACCGATTGCACGACACAAGCGCGAAAGAAACGCCGTCTCCAACTCGAGGTCGTCGAAGAACCGACGCCCCGTCCGCGTATAGCAGCTCCCGAGTTCGCCGGTCGTAACTCCAAACCGCTCCCGAGCAATGTCGGCGTCGCGGCACACCACCACCACCGCGCGCGAGCCCATGTGCTTTTCCTCGCACACGACAGCGCCGACGCCACGGTGACGATAATAGTCGAACGCTTCAGCGGGGTGCTCGAGCAAGCCCGGCCGCGCGCTCGTCTCGCACGGCGACATCGTCGGCGGCAAATAAATCAGCCAACGCGGATCAATCGCGAACCGGCTCATCACCTCCAGCGCCGCCGCCGCGTTCTGCTCCCGAACCGTAACGCTCCGCTGAAGTCGCGTTTCGATGATCCGCTTGCCAAGCACATCCGCAAGATTCAGCATGTCGTCATGCCGTTGCTGGGCCGACACTTCGGCTCCGTCGGTTGCAGACCCAATATCCAACGGTCGAGCCGGCTCGGCGTACTGCTCCCGGGCCGGGACGGATACCAGCTCCTCTTCCGGATAACGCAATGCCGTCAGTCGACCGCCGAAGACACAACCGGCGTCGATGCAAATCGTTCCATTGAGCCACTCCGGCTCGGGTATCGGCGTATGACCATAAACCACCATCGCATGTCCGCGATAGTCTGCCGCCCAGTTGTGGCGCACCGGAAGACCGAACTCGTCAGTCTCGCCCGTCGTTTCGCCGTAGAGGCAGAACTCGCGCACCGCACCCGAGCCACGACCTTGCAGGGACTCCTTCAAACCCGCATGCGCCACGACCAATCGGCCCTCATCGAAGACATAATGACTCACCAGCCCGTCGATGAACGCGATGATCTCATCACGAAACGCATCGGACGCACCTTCGAGCTGCTCCAGTGTGCGCGCCAATCCAAACGCGATCCGCACGCGCGTACCGCGCAAGGCCCGCATCAGCTTGACGTCGTGATTTCCAGGAACACAGTAGGCCGTCCCCTCGCGCACCATGCGCATGGCAAGCCGGAGCACCGCCGGCGATTTCGGCCCGCGATCCACCAAGTCCCCGAGCAACACGAGCGTCCGCGCTCGACCGTCCGTCATCGGCGGCACGATCGCCCAATCGCCTTCCTCTCGGTCACCAGCACGATCGATCGCGTACCCGAGACGTTCGAGCAGCGCGACGAGTTCGTCGAAACAACCGTGTACGTCGCCCACGATATCGAACGGACCGCTGACATGCCGCTTGTTGTTCCACAGCGGGGCCCGCTTGATCGTGACCGCTTCGACCTCCTCCACGGTCTTGAGCACCGAAACGTATCGAAAACCTTCCCGGCGCAGATTGCGGAGATGCCGGTGCAACGCGCGACACTGGTTACGAATGACGTGCGGTCCGAAGTCGCGGTCCGATCGACGCTCGTTCCGTTCCCGACACACGCGTTCCGGCACGTCCAACACAATCGCCACCGGAAGGCAGTGGTGCTCACGTGCCAACTGAACATACCCGCGGCGATCCTCCGGACGCAGGCTGGTGGCGTCGACCACCGTGAGTAGCCCGTTCTTCAGCCGCTTGCCTGCGATGTAACGCAACAGCTCGAAAGCGTCCGGCGTTGCCGACTGCGCGTTCTCGTCATCGCTGACCATCCCCCGACACGCATCCGAAGAGATCACCTCCGTCGACCGAAAGTGCCGGCGCGCAAAGGTCGATTTGCCGGAGCCCGACGCACCGACCAGAACGACAAGAGACAGTTCAGGAAGCTCGATGTTCATTCGCTCGTCAACGCTCCACTCCGCACATTCGTTTCAAACACCGCCATCTGCGTCGGCGCGCCGACGTCGTCGTCCACTGGACCGACCGGAAGAAACCGCACGCCGTAGCCGTGCTCGTTCGCGACCCGTTCAGCCCAGACGCGAAACTCCTCCCGCGTCCACTCGAAGCGATGGTCCCGATGGCGCAATGCTCCTGCCGGCAACGTCTCCCACATGACGTTGTACTCCCGGTTCGGCGTCGTGACGACGACTGTTCCGGGACGCGCGAACTCGAAGATGCAGCGCTCGAACGCCGACAGCCGCGACGGATCCAGATGCTCGACCACCTCGACCACCGCAGCCGCGTCGAAACCCGCCAGTCGATCGTCGCGATAGGTCAACGACCCGTGCAACAGTTCGACGCGCCGTCGTTGCATCTCCGACAAGCGATCGTAGCGGAGCCGGCGCGCAGCATGCTGCAACGAGCGAACCGACACGTCGACGCCGACGATGCGGGTGAACTGCTTCTCCGCAACCAACTCCCGCAACAGCCCTCCACTGCCACAGCCAAGGTCCAGCACGGTCGCTGCACCGCACGCCTTCAGTACCGACAACACGGAGCCGACCCGCTGCTGGTTCAGACTCAGCGACCGCTCGATCTCCGCCTCTGCGCGGTCATCCAGTCGATCCGTTGCATCCGGGTCCGGGTCGTCCTCAACGGCCAATCGCGCCAGCGCATCACGCGTCAAACGACTGCGGTGCCGCAGGTAACGCCGCGCGATCAAGTCCTTTTCAGGATGCTGCGCGAGCCACGGCGTGCCGTCCGGGCCCGGCGCCGTGCCCCGCGCCAGCAGCTTTTCCACCTCATCCCGCCCGACCCAGTAATGTTTGTCGTTGTCGAGCACTGGAATCAGCACGTACAAGTGCTGGAGCAACGACTGGATCGTTACTGTCTGCTGCAACGCGACCGTGAAGTACGGCCCGGCCCCCCACTCCGGAAACCGCTCGTCGAGCGCATGTTGCTTCGCGGAAACGTCATAACCCAACGGCTCGAAAAGTCGCCGCAGGAGGCCCTCGCCGCCGCGACACGGTACGACAGCCAGCACGGTACGCAGCGGGATCGGCCGATCCACCAGCGCTTGCCGCTCCTTGCTCCGGCCGTTCATCGCGGTCGCGAACAGCTCATTGAGCGCAACACTCATGAACGACGATGCCACGTATGGACGGTCGTTGACGTACTGGTCGAGCCGATAGCGATCAACAGCCGGACCGCGATGCTTCCGAACAAGACCGACGGGGTCAACGTCGAGCACGACTGCAATCCGGCAGCGCTGCTCGTCCGCACGCGGATACATCACGTGGGCCCGTCCGAACGAAAGCGAAAACGACTGCACACGAGCCGGATGCTTGTGCAGCAAATAGCCGAGATCCGTCGCCGGCTGATGAGTTGTCTCGATGGTCAGTAACATCTCGCTCGTCTCGGAATCACCCCGCCCCTCCAGAACCTCCCCCGGCCGCCCCGTCGATCGCCCGACGAAAGTCTAGCGTCAGCCGTCCGCCGCGACCAGCACCGAGCCTCGGCCTACAGCGGCCCGCCGATCCCGCACGCCGCGATGGGCCCGATCAGCATTGCCGCCTGAACCGCCAGGAACGCGACGGTCAACAACGGTACCGCCAGCACCCAGCGACGCCAATCAACTATGCCCCCACGACGATCGCACATCTTCACGGCGAGCCGCGCACTGTTGATCAGCGCAGCCAGTCCGATGAAGACCAAGACGCGGAGCGTCTCGCGCTCACTCCCGCCGAGATGAAACCACAGCGCCGGCGTCGCGAGAATCGGGACCGCAACCAGCACCAGCACACTTCCGACGAGACGTCCATACACAGCAGCCCGAGATTCGATCGGATCGAACGGCGAACCGCACTCCGGACAGCAGTTGGCCGAAAGCCCCGTCAAATCATAGTCGCACGTCGCACAACGCATGAGCGCAGGCCTCGACGCACCATGTAGCCTCAGATCCGTCCGGCGCCCATCCCGCAGGCAACCAGGATCGACCCGATCCCGAGACCGGCGAACAACGCACACTGTATAACAAGAAACGCAAACATCAGCAGCAACCCGTAGAGCACGCGTGCGACGCGTTCCTCGGTCGGCGTCGGGCCAACCGTGCGCGTGAGCCGTACCGCGAGCCATCCGCTGCTGACGATTGCCGTTGCCGCCGCCAGACAGAGCACGACCGACAATAGCGTCTCACTGCTGTCGCTAAAAACCCAGAACGCTGCAATCGACAGCAATGGGACCATGACCAGCGTTAGGATCGCGCCGCCGACCGAGACGCGCGACGGCCGCGCCGCCCCCACTGGATTGAACGGCGTCCCGCACTCCGGACAACGGTTTACCGATAGTCCGGTAAGGTCATAGTCGCAGTTGAAACAGCGCATCAACAGTCACCCCAATCCGCTTCCGTCTAGGAATAACCGCATGGCCCCATCCCACAGGCAACCTGGATCAACCCGAAACCCACGCCGGCCAACAACGATGCTTGTACGAACATGAACGCGAACATCAACAGCAGTGTACGTATGACTTGCCGGCGGGATTTCCGGCCCGACGCCGGGTCGGGCTGAGTAATCGCGCCCGCCAGCCACGCGCTCGTCCCCAACACGCCGGTCGCAACCAGGAACAGGAACGGAATCAGCGCCCGCTCCCCAAAACTCGCGATCCCCGAGCAAAACAGCACTGTCGACAATAGCGGCACCGCAACGAGCACGACCATCGCGTCGGTAACCGAGACCCGCGAGGCCGTCGGCGCTACGACGTCGAACGGCGTCCCGCACTCCGGACAACGGTAGTCGTCGAGCCCGGCAAGGTCGTAGCCACAATGCCCGCAGAACATGGTACGAATGATAGCCGGGCACAGTCGCACTACGGCATGTGAATCGGATTCACTATTGCTACGGTCGCCATCGCTACGACCAGGCCCAACGAGTGCATTGACGCTCCCACGCATTCGCCGCAAGTTCGGGATCGTTCGGGGCGAACCGCATCCTACACGTCGAACAACGACCGTCCCGCAGACCGATGAGCGTCTCGCCGCACCCGCGACAGACCAGCACCACATTCATTGATCACCCCCGCCGCGCGACGGGCGTCAGCCGTTGGGACAAACGACGGCCTTCCCCGTCTGCCACCGCGCCACAGCATCCAGCGCTTCGTTCACCTCCCCGAGACCGACGCGGTGTGTGATCAGCTCGTCGAACGGATAACGGTCACGCCGCGTTCGCAGAAACTCCAGTGCGACCGTCCAGTGCTGCGGCTCGCTGCCCCACGCCCCCAGAATCGTCAGCTCCTTGCGCGTAATCACGTGCGGGTTGAGCGCCGTCGTGCCGGCGTCGCCGTAATGCCCCAACACGAGATACTTGGCTCCGTCGCGGCACAGCTCCCAACCCTCCGCCACCGCCTGCGGCATACCCACGCACTCGACCACGACATCGGCACCGAGCCCTCCCGTGGCATCCAGCACCATCTGTCGGCGTTTCGCCGGATCGGGTACTTCCTCGATATCGATCACCAGATCGGCCCCGAATCGCAGGCAGCGCTCGAGTCGTTCGCGCGGACCGCCGATCACGATCAGCGGTCGCGCACCAGCCTCTTTGGCCAGCGCCAACGCCGCCAACCCGACCGGACCCGATCCCTGAATCACGACCGATTCCGCCCATTGCATCCGCAGGTTCTCGAAGCCGTGCACCGCCGTCACCAACGCGCACCCCGCGCCAACAACCGCTTCGCTCGGTAAATCGTCGGGCAATCGAAACACGGCCGTGTCCGCATACAAAAAGTGATACTCGCCATAGCCGCCGAGCAAGTGCGGCGGGCGCGCCGCGGTCAGATTAACGCCGTAGGCAGTACGATTCAGACACCGACTCGGCCGACGGTAGACCCGGCAGTAACGACAGTGACGACAGGTGCGACCGACCGTGAACGAGACGCGATCGCCGACCGCGAGCGGGTTGCCCAGCCAGTCGCGGGGGTCATCGCCACCCACCGCCGCCACGCGGCCGGCCGTCTCGTGCCCGAGAACCAGTGGCAACGGCACGTTCAACTCGCCGCGTTGAAGATGAACGTCGGTGCCGCAAATGCCGGCCAGCTCGACCGCGACGAGCAGCTCGCCCGACCCCAACTCAGCGGGCATCGGGTACTCGCGGACGGACAGTGGTTCGTTGAACGCCGTCAGAACGGCACACTTGCTGACGGCCGGCAGATTCACGGACATCGGTCACCTCGCAGCGGGCCGGCCCCACAGTACATCTGATGAATGAACGGAGCGGGTGGGATTCGAACCCACGGTGCAGTTGCCCGCACACACGCTTTCCAAGCGTGCTCCTTCGGCCACTCGGACACCGCTCCTGAGCCGGACTGCCCGCCGGACGGTCTGTCCGCGGCAAACAGCCGGACCATGGATTATCACGCAAACGCCGCCGCTCGCAAGCAGTAGACGCGAACGCCCCCCACTGGCGGACAAGCCGCCAGTGCCACCCACCAAAGCGAGCATCTTTGCAAGGGCAGGCGGCGTAGACGCCTGCCTCTTAAGGAGAGCTTGCTCCCCCACTGCACGGCCATTCGACGCTACACTGTAGGCGATCGCCTACCGGGTCGTACGATGGGAGGATCCCATGCGGGATGCGGATCGATTGCAGTCGCTGCTCGACGGCGGGCACGCTTGCCTGGCAGCATCGACCTATGAGGAAGACTATCTGCTGGTCGTGATTCGCGAGGTCGCGGGTCGACTGCAACGGCCGGGCGTCGTCTGGAGCGGCGACACCGGCGTTCGCGACCTGCTCGTCCGCCAGCCGCCGATGCCCAGCACAACCGAGTTCACCACCGCGATCAAACACCTCGGCACGCTGGAGCCCCGCACAATCGCCGTGTTGCTTGACCCGGTCCCCTACCTGCGAAACGAGCGCCAACTGCGCGTCTTCCGTACATTCATCAGCGAGGCCGCGGCCGGCCGAGGCCCAATGGTCGTGCTTGCCGACCACTCTGACGACTTTCCCCCTGTCGTGCGCGCCCATTCGGTCGAATTCGAGCTGAGCCTCCCGAACGAAGAGGAGCTGGAGCTGCTCGTGCGCGAGACGCTCCGCAGCATGCATGCCAAGTCGCCGATCGATATCGACATTCGTCGTAGCGAATTGGGAGCGTTGGTGCGCAACCTGCGCGGCCTGTCGCGGCGACAAGCGGAACAGGTCGTGCGCGAAGCGATCGCAGATCGGCGATTCGATTCCGACGATCTCGACACAGTGCTCGTCGCGAAGCGTCGCATGCTCGCCTCCGCCGGCCTGCTCGAGTTCATCGAGGCGCCACACGACCTCGACGACATTGGCGGATTGCGTCGTCTCAAGCAGTGGCTCTCGTTTCGCAAACGCGCATTCACGGACGAGGCAAACGCATTCGGACTCGAGGCGCCGCGCGGCGTACTCCTGCTCGGTGTTCAGGGCGCCGGCAAGAGTTTGTGCGCAAAGGCGATCGCGACCGCCTGGCAACGCCCGTTGCTGCGACTCGACGTCAGCGCCCTGTATGACCGCTACGTCGGCGAGTCCGAACGACGTCTGCAGGACGCGCTACGGCAAGCCGAGGCGATGTCGCCGATGATTCTATGGGTCGACGAGATCGAAAAGGGATTCGCATCGGCCGCCGCCCAAAGCACCGACGGCGGACTGTCCCAGCGAATGTTCGGCACGCTGCTGACCTGGATGCAGGAGCACCGCGCGCCGGTCTTCCTGGTCGCGACCGCAAACAACATCGACGCGCTCCCGCCGGAACTGCTGCGGAAAGGTCGTTTCGATGAGATCTTCTTCGTCGACCTGCCCACTGATGACGTCCGCAAGGAGATCTTCGCGATCCATCTGCGGAAACGCCGACGTGATCCCGCGTCCTTCGATCTCGATCGGCTCGCGGCCGAGTCGGCCGGCTTCAGCGGTGCCGAGATCGAGCAGGCCATTCTCACAGCATTGCACGAAGCATTTGGAAAGCAGCAGGACCTTTCGACCGAGCAGATCTGCGCCGTGCTGGGGGAGTCGCCGCCGCTGTCGGTGACGATGGCCGAGAAGGTCGCGACACTCCGGGCATGGGCCCGACAACGTTGCATGCCAGCCGATTAGGCCCGCGATCCGCGGCCTCGGAAGCCCGCCAATCCGAGCGCCAGCCACCCCAGCAGAAACGCGAGCCCCCCAAAAGGCGTGATGTGCGCCAGCCAACGCACCTCAGTCAGCGCCAAGGCATACAAGCTACCACTAAAGAGGACAATCCCCGCTAGAAACGCCCAGCCAGCCACAGAAACCGCGCGTCCGGGTTCCTGTCGAACCACCAACGCGACAATCGCAAGCGCCAGTGCGTGATAGATATGGTACTCGGCCCCCGTGTGAAACCACTCGAGCGCCTCAGCCGAGAGGCGTGATTTCAGCAGATGGGCCCCCAACGCCCCTGCAGCCACGGCGATGAAACCGTTCACGCCCGCGACCGTCAACCACATACCGCGCCCGATCTACCCGCCTGCAACTGCGTCCTAGTGCCCGTTCTGCTCCGCCGAGCCGGCAGATTTCTGACGGATGAAGCGCGACTGACGAATCTTCTCGCTCGTCGCCTCGTCATCCCCCTCATCGGGCATGGAGATTACGCGCGGCTCGTAGGTCGTGGTTTCTTCCTCCGGATCCGCCTCGGTCAGCCAATCGAGAATGCTATCCTCGAGATTGTCCCGCTTCGGAACCTTGAACTTGGACTGACACTTCTTGCAGCGGACCGAACGACCCTGCACCTCGGCAGGGAGCCGGTACTTGGCCCCACAATCGGGACACTTGCACGAAATCGGCTCAGACACAGCCTCACCTCGTTCTGCTCGATGTGCGCAACGGTCCCCAACCGGGATTCAAGAGTGCGCAACACCCTACGCCCAACAACGTGTTTCACCCTGTCGGCTGGATCGTTACGAAGGCGTATGACGATATGAGACCGGATTATCGATTGTTTATGATCGATCTTATCATCGATGCAGGCATTCCAGCCTGAATGCCACACCTGAGATATTATCGTACATTACTGTATGATTCAATACATTTTCCACGACCGGCGAGCCGATATTCAACGATAAGCTTCTGTTCCGCATCGGCTTACGTTTTATTGCCACAATCCGCGCAAGGACCGCCCCCCGAGGCCGCTAATCAACCGTGTAACGGATCTGCGCCTCCACGATCGTGTATGTGGGCAAACCGCGCACTTTCCATCCCGCGAACGGCGTGTTACGACTCTTCGAGCGGAATCGCTCCGGCTCGATCGTCCATTCGCGTTGGGGGTCGATAATCGTTACGTCCGCCGGCGCGCCAATCTTCAGCGTTCCTCCGGGAACACCCAACAGCTCGGCCGGCAGCGTAGACATGGCACGAATCAGGCCCGGCCAATCGAGATGTCCCGGCGTCAGCAGCGCCTGCACGAACAACGGCAACGCCGTTTCGAGCCCCACGATACCGAATGGGGCGTCCTCGAATGAGCGCTCCTTCGACTCAGGCGAGTGTGGAGCATGATCCGTCACGAGGCAGTCGATCGTCCCATCGCGCACACCTTCGAGACAGACATCCACATCCGTTTGCGATCTCAGCGGCGGGTTCATCTTCCAATTGGGGTCATAGTGGCCGCATGTCTCGTCGGTTAGCAGCAGGTGATGCGGGCAGATCTCGGTGGTGACGCGAACGCCGTCGGCCTTGGCGCGTCGAACGATCTCGACCGCGCCAGCTGTTGAAATATGGCAGACGTGATACCGTGCCCCGGCAGCCCGCGCCAGCTGCACGTCGCGCTGGATCATCAGCTCTTCGGCCAAAGGCGAGATTGCAGGCAACCCGAGCCGGGTTGCCGTCGGGCCGGCATGCATGCACCCACCGGCCGCCAACGACCGGTCCTCGCAGTGCTGCAGAATCAGGCCATCGAACGGCCGAACGGTCTGCATGGCGCGCAAACACATCGCCGCTTCCGCAATCCCGTCCCCATCATCACTGAAGCCAACGGCGCCTGCTTCGCGCATGAGCGCCAACTCGGCCATTTCCGCCCCCTGCCGCCCGCGCGTGATGGCCGCGATTGGATAGACCCGGCAATGTGCAGCCTCGCGCGCCCGCTGAAGGACGCCGGCGATCAGGATCGGGGCATCCAGGGCCGGGCGCGTGTTGGGCATGCACGCGACGGCCGTAAACCCGCCCGCCGCGGCGGCATGCGTCCCGCTCTCGATCGTCTCAGCATTCTCGCCGCCGGGCTCGCGCAGGTGAACATGCATGTCGATCAGGCCTGGGCAGACAATCTGGCCCCCGGCCTCAATCGTCTGCTCGAACGATCCCGAGGACTGCCGACCGATGGCCGCGACCCGTCCGTCAGCGAGGACGACGTCAGTCACCTCGTCGATCTCCTGTGAGGGGTCGATCAAGCGTCCGTCGCGAATGAGAATGCTCTGGCTCACACAGAATACCTCGACAACGAAATGACCAGCGGCCAAGAACGCGTACCGACGGACGCGCTGCCAACAGCCGAACGGCTGCGTCCGTCGCGAATGAGAATGCTTTGGCTCACACGGAATACCTCGACAACGAAATGATCAGCGGCCAAGAACGCGTACCGACGGACGCGCTGCCAACAGCCGAACGGCTGCGTCCGTCGCGAATGAGAATGCTATGGCTCACACGGAATACCTCGACAACGAAATGACCAGTCGTCTACGAACGGCAATATAATCGCACCATCCGCGCCGAGCGAATCACGATTAACGGCAACGGCGCGGGACCTCGGTTCGATGTTCGCAAGGAGCGCCGCCGTGCCCAGCGCCGACCCCGACACATTCAACGAACGGCTTGCTGAATCGCATCGGGCGGGGACTCCGATGGTACTCGACGGCGGTGTCGGCACGTTACTGGAGTCGGCCGGGATCGCGTGTCCGGCACCTTTGTGGTCCGCGATCGCGCTCGATCAACATCAAGCGAGTTTGGGCGGTTTTCATCGGCTCTACGCGTCGGCTGGGGCAGAAATCGTCGTCGCCAACACCTTTCGGACGAATCCGCGTGCACTCGCTGCTGCCGATCGACTGGCCGACGGCCCGTCCCTGTGTCGTCGCGCGGTCGAGATTGTGCGCGAGGCGGTCGTCGAGACGGAACGCCAGACCTGGATTGCGGGAAGTGTGGCCCCTGCAGCGGACTGTTACCAGCCGGAGGCGGCGCCGGACGACGCGTCACTCCGCGAGGAGCATTCTCGATTCGCGGAATGGTTGGAGAACGCACGCGTTGATCTACTCTGGCTGGAGACGATGAACTCCCGGAGGGAGGCTGAGATCGCGACGGCGTGTGCTGTGGAGACGCGTTTGCCGGTCGTGGTCTGTCTCGCATTGCGCGAAGACGGGTGTCTGCTGAGCGGCGATGGCCTCGCCGACACCATCCAGGCACTGGAGGAACATTCGCCGACTGCGATTGGGCTGAATTGCATGCCGCCGAGCGGGATCGATCGGTTTTTGCCACGGTTGCGCGACTGCACACAGTTGCCGCTGGCGGCATATGCCCACATCGGCAACGAGCGACCGACGCCGGGCTGGAATTTCACGGAGCACAAGACGCCGAACGAATATGCCTCGCACGCCCGTCTGTGGTTGCAGGCTGGGGCCACGATCGTCGGCGGCTGCTGCGGAACGACGCCGGAACACATCGCTGCCGTGACAGATGTGATCCAGGGTGGCGGTAATGAGGGTTCGGGCTAACTCGGCTTGAATCGCGACCCGATCGTCGCCATGATACGGGTACCGCAGGAAGTGGTTGCTGCGGTTCCGAGCGGGGACAGGGGTAATCAATGCGACGAAACGGTGCCGCACAGTGCCTGGCGATCGTACTAGCGTTCTTGAGTGGCGCGCACGCCCGGGCGGCGGAGGAAGCGACGTTTCAGGGATTGGGTGCTCCGGCCAGCGAGACCTTCTCACGAGCGTAACGCATCTCGGCCAACGGTGAGTATGTCGTCGGCGAACTGCATCGCGCTGCGTTCCGCTGGCACGCATCGACCGGAATGGAGCGGCTTCCGCAACCACCAGGTATCACGGAAGGACTGATCTCGGCCTGGGGGGTTTCCGAAGACGGACAGACCGTGCTCATGACGACTGACTCCTCATCCGACCGACAACGAAGCTGGATTCTGCTGGGATCCGCGATAACGGCGTTAACAACGCCCGGCGCCGATTCCGTTTGGGCGTGGGACCTGTCATCGGACGGGCGTGTCGCGGTCGGGACTATGCGAGTGGACGGGATCGAAGAGGGATTCCGCTGGACCGCTGAAACGGGGCTGGTCGGATTAGGCAGTGTGGATGGAGAACCACCGTCCGGCAATAGTCTCAGCACCGCGGAAGGAGTCTCGGACGATGGCGATGTCATTGCCGGCAGGGCATCCCAACCCACGAACACGTTTACCGCGGCCCGCTGGACGGCGAAGACAGGATTCGTTCCGTTGACAAGCGACTCGACGATAATGCAAGCGCTCGCTGTGTCACGCAACGGGCAGGCAGTCGTCGGTAGCTTCAACTCATCGGCAATCCGGTTTGCATTCCTTTGGACCCCCGAGAATGGAATAGTCCAGTTACCGTCCCTCCCTGATGATACGGAAAACCACTATAGCGCTTGGGCTGTTTCCGATGACGGTGCCATCGTAGCCGGTTGGAAAATCTTCGGCGTGCCGACCGCTGAGGCGATCGTATGGGACTCCGTACGGGGAGCGATCCGCCTAAGAACGTTGCTCGAACGCGACTTCGGGCTCGATCTGGAAGGCTGGCAGATCTACTCGGTGTATGACATGACGTCAGACGGCACGACAATGGTGGGCTACGCAGAGGACCCGACCGGATTGCGCCAGGCTTATCGCGCTTATGTCCCCCGCTTGCAGCACGGGGACATGAACTGCGACGGTGTCACCGGCGTCGGAGACATCAACGCGTTCGTACTGGCGTTAACCGATGCGAACGGCTACGCGCAGCAGTTTCCCGACTGCCGCATCATCCACGGTGACTGCACCGGCGACGGATCCGTCGGCGTGAGCGACATCAACTGCTTCATCAAACTGGTCACCGCGGAATAGCACTACCCACGGAGCCTGCCGTCAGTGTCCACACCGTTCCCCAGCCGGCGAATTCTGCTAGGATAAAGGGGATCGAGCGATGAGGATTGTCGCATCTCCGACCTGCGACGCTCCGTACCGATGACTCCTTCGACCGCTGCCTCGGTTGCGGTCGGCAGCCGAAAGGTAGTGATTTGCAGCGCGACACGGCTCAAAGGCGAGCAATCCGCCGTGTGTTTGAGAAGATCGAGCATCCGCTGAGCCCCCAGGAATTGCTGGAGGCAGCACAGCCGTACGCCCCAAACCTCGGTATCGCAACGGTTTATCGCACAATCAAGCGGTTTGTCGAAGATGGTTGGTTGATCGCGGTCGAGATCCCCGGCGAGCCGCCGCGCTACGAACTCGCGGGCAAGCATCATCACCACCACTTCTATTGCCGAACGTGCTCGCGCGTATACGAAGTGCCCGGATGTCCCAGCGATTTCTCCGAGATCGCACCGACCGGTTTCGAATTGGACGGGCACGAGCTCGTACTTTATGGGACGTGTGCATCTTGCCTGTCGCCCCAGGTGGGTGGAAATGAGGCTGGCCCGGTTTCAGGGTCCGAAAAAAAGTAAGCGATCGAACCGGTCAGGTGCTCGCGCCGTATAGTCAAGCGGTGCATTCTGCGCGCATAATGCGGAATTCCGTTCGGCGAGATCCGGTTCATTCTTGTTAGACGCATTTGCCTCCCGGAGCATTATCGAATGGCTGATCACCACGATCATCATCATCACGGACACGACGATCATCACCATCACCACGGTCATGGACACCACAGCCTGGCCCATCACCACCACGATGACCTGTTCAGTACGAACACCAAGATCGTCCTGACGCTGGTCGGTGGTATGCTGCTACTGGCGTCGCTGGTGGCAGGCTCACCTTATCTCACGCCGTGGGGAGCCGAGTGGCAGGAGGGGGTGCATGCGGGGCTGCTGGCGCTGATTGCGGCGCTGATGCTAGGTGGCCCGCTGATTGTCGGGGCGGTCCAGGATCTGATTCGCGGTCATGGGCATATGGACGAACTGATCGCAATTGGCGTGCTGGCGGCGCTCGCGACCGGCGAGTATCTGGCGGCCGGCGGTATCGCGTTCTTCATGCTGATCGCTAACCTGATTGAAAGCCGGACGGCGATCGGTGCCCGTAAGAGTATCGAATCGCTGGTGCGCATCACGCCAACTCGTGCGGCGCGGCTCGTTGACGGTACCGAAGTCGAGACGGAGGCCAAGGATCTCGCCCCCGGCGACGTTGTCCGGGTCCGGCCCGGTGACAACATCCCCGGCGACGGACGCGTAGTCGTCGGCGAGAGCACGGTCAACCAAGCCAACATTACCGGCGAGTCGTTTCCGGTCGACAAGAAAGTCGGTGACGACGTCTTCGGCGGCACGATCAACCTCACCGGTGCGATGGATCTCGAAATCACGAAGGCCGGCAAGGACACCACGCTCGGTCAGGTGCAGCAGATGATCCTGCAGGCGGAGGCAACCCGGATCCCGATCATGCGACTGGCAGACAAGTATGCCCGCTGGTACACCCCGATCATGTTGATGCTCGCGGGAATCGTCTGGTTCCTTACGCGCGACATGGATCGCGCGATTGCGATGATCCTGATCGCGTGTCCGTGCGCCATCATTCTGGCGACGCCGACGGCGCTGGTCGCCGCGCTGGGCGCGGCTGCTCGGCTTGGCGTTCTCATCAAGAACGTAACGGACCTGGAGATCGCGCGCGGCCTGACCGCGATCGTGTTCGACAAGACCGGCACACTGACAACAGGCCAACTCAACGTCACCCGGCTCAAGCCGGTGGACGGTGTCGATCCGGCGGAGTTGTTGCACGCGGCCGCCGCTGCCGAGCAAAGTTCACGACACCCGGTCGCACGCGCCGTGATGAAGGTCGCAGCCAAGGCGCGCGTGGCCCCCGATCAGCCGCAGGAATTCGAAGAGGTCTCCGGGCGCGGCGTGCGCGCCGTCCTGAACGGGTCCGAGATTCTCGTCGGGCGGAACACCTGGCTTCAGGAACGCGGCATCAGCCTCGACGCGGTCGACACGTCCAATTCCGAGGGGCTCAGCCTGTTGTTCGTTACCAAGGACGGACGGGCGCTGGGTTGGATCGGGCTCGAAGACCGCACCCGACCGGACGCTGCCCGAGCGATGGACCGTGTCCGCAACCTGGGCGTCAAGAATCTGGTAATGGTCACCGGCGACCGCTGGTCGGTCGCACGAAAGGTCGCCGCCGAGATGCACTGCACGGACGTGCAGGCTGAAGTCCTGCCAGGCGAGAAGCTCGAAATGGTCGACCAGCTTAAAAAGGAACACACGGTCGCGGTCGTCGGCGACGGCGTGAACGATGCACCGGCGCTCGCGGCGGGTCATATCTCGATCGCGATGGGCGCTGCGGGCAGCGACGTCGCGATCCACTCGGCGTCGATCGCGCTAATGAACAACAACCTCAACCGAATCCCGTTCATCGTCGAGTTGTCTCGGCTGTGTGTCGCAGTGATCCGGCAGAACATGATCTTCGGCGTCTCCTACGTGCTGTTCCTGCTGGTACTCAGTGCGGCAGGGTATGTGTCGCCGGTCCTGGCAGCGTTCCTGCACGCGTCCAGTTCGATTGTCGTCGTGTTCAACTCGGCTCGTCTGGTCCGTTCCGGCGAAGGACTCGATACGTTGCCGCCGGACGAAGACGAAACGCGTCCACGGGTGACGCTGGAGCGTGTCGTACCACAGGGTGCGAGCCAAGCCACGCCCGCGCTAGGCTGAGGCGCGTTCGATCCGGGCCGCGGCGAGCCGGAATCCGTAACGGAATTCCGGGCCATTGACGATAAGATCCTTGAGCGAGCACGCTGACGACAACAATGGGAGACGTTCATGGGTGCTGGAAAGATCGCGTTGTTCTTATCGCTGGTTCCGTTGGCAGGCTACTGGGGCACGCTGAACTCTTGCTGAGGGAGCTTGCTCGCGTCGGCCAGTTCGGCCGCACTCGTCTTCGGACTTCCGGTCGCGGTGATCTATGCCGCCGCCGCCACACTACGGGCACCGGACCGCTGGTTCGCGGTCGCTGGCTTGGCGTTGTGCGCAGTCGACGGCCTGCTGCTCTGGCGAGCTGTCGCACCAGGTTCTTGCCCTGTTTAGGCGATTGTCACCCGCCCCACCCTTGATTCATGCACGGTCCTAGCACTGGCGGACCGCCGCCAGTGCCACCCGGTAGCACGGGGTAGTAGACGCTTGCCGCGCAAGGAGCTGCATCCGCTAGAGCATGTTGTCCCCCTAGCCGGTGACGCGCTCCACGAGCCAGTCGACGACCTTGTCCGTATGAACGCGATCCTGCGCAAGTGAGTCGCGGTTGCGGATGGTGACGCTGCCATCTTGGAGCGTGTCGCCGTCGATCGTGACGCAGAATGGCGTACCGACTTCGTCCTGTCGTCGATAGCGTCGGCCGATAGCGCCCTTGGCATCGTAGGTGACATTAAGGCGCTGCTTGGCGGATTTGTATAGCTTCTGGGCGACTTCGGGCATCCCTTCCTTGTTGACCAGCGGGAAGAACGCCGCCTTGATCGGCGCGAGCTTGGGGTGGAACTTCATGACGACCCGCGTCTGCGGCTTGCCCTTGTCGTCCGGCGCTTCGTCCTCGCAGTATGCCTCGCAAAGAAATGCGAGTGTGGCGCGGTCGGCGCCTGCCGATGGTTCGATCACGGTAGGGAGGAAGCGGTACGGCTCCTTGAGCTTGGCCTCCTTCGCGGCGTCCTTGTCCGGATAGTTGCCCTTGTCACGCTCCCAGGCATCGTCGTCGAAGTAGGTCATGTCGCGACCGCTGTGCTGCTGGTGCTGGCCGAGATCGAAGCAACCGCGGTGAGCGACACCTTCCAACTCCTGGTGTTCGTCCGCAAACGGGAACAGGTACTCGATATCGGCGCAGGCCTTTGAATAATGGGCCAGCTCGTCACCTTCCTGATCACGCAGCCTGAGCTTCTCGCTCTGCAACCCGAGGTTGACGTACCAGTTGAAGCGTGTGTTCCGCCAGAACTGATACCAGTCCATCGACTGGCCGTCATGGCAGAAGAACTCGATTTCCATCTGCTCGAACTCGCGCGAACGGAATGTATAGTTCCGCGGATTAATCTCGTTGCGGAAGCTCTTGCCGACCTGCGCGATTCCGAAGGGCAGCTTGACTCGTGAGGTGTCGAGCACATTCTTGAAATTGGCGAAAATGCCCTGAGCGGTCTCGGGCCGAAGGAACGCCTTCGACGAGGCGTCCTGCATTGCACCGACGAACGTTTCGAACATCAGGTTGAACGAGCGCGGCTCGGTCAGATCGCACTTGTCGAACGCGCCTGGGCACTTGCTCGGCTTGAGCGGGCACGCGGAATCCGCGATTTGGTCGGCGCGGAAGCGTGCCTTGCAACCTTCAGTGCGGCAATCGACCATCGGGTCGGCGAAGCCGGTGGCGTGGCCACTGGCTTCCCAGACGCGGGGATTCATGATGATCGAGCAATCCACGCCGAGCATGGTGAGTTCGTTGCCGTCCGGTCCGACGGGCGGGTTGAGCACCATGTCGCGCCACCACAAGTCCTTGATGTTCCGCTTGAGTTCGACTCCCAGGGGTCCATAGTCCCAAAAGCCGCCAATGCCGCCGTAGATTTCGGAGGACTGAAAGATGAAGCCCTTGCGCTTGCAAAGCGCGGTCAGTTTTTCCATGAAGGCGGTATCAGCCATGTCGATCACCTGGGTCTTGGCCGGCGCGCGGCACTGGTCAACGAGGCCCGACGCCGGCATTCGTGGGCGGTTGGGGACGATTGTAGCGCGAACGGCTCGCGCGGAAACCGGCATCATAGAGCAGGGATGGACCACCGGCAAAATGGCGGGGTCGTACACGCGCGTGGCCGTGCGAGATACCCGCACCACCCTGGTCCTGAAGAATGGTTCCTTGTCGGGCAGGCGGCGTAGACGCTTGCCTCGTCCTGGCAGCTTGCTGCCCGGGCGAGATGCCCGCCCCATCCTGTTACTCGGGATCGCTTTTACCCGGGCAAGCGGCGTAGACGCTTGCCTCGCAGAGGGAGCTTGCTCCCCTTTTTGCGACAGATTGCGCTCGTCACCGGCCAAATCTGACAGAGCGGCTCCGAACCCACGTCCTGGAGGACCCCGAGAATGCAGAACTCACTGCTCTACCGAACATCCTTACTGGCCGCGTGCCTCGCGACGAGCATTCCCGCCGCGGCGCAGTTTCCGGACCTTGTGGTGGAGAACATCACGTTCACCCCTTCGACGCCGGCAGTCGGCCAGACTGTGACGGCGGAAGTCGAGATTCGCAACATCGGAAACTCGGCACCGCTCAGCACATTCGACCTCCTGCTCTTTGACGATCTGGAGATGCAGACGGTGACGTGCCAGGCAGCGCCGGATCGACAAGTGATCGAGGACTTGATCCCCAGCGGCGGTCAGGCCAGCCGGTTTTACCAATTTCAGCTCGTATACAACTCAGTTGGCACACGCACTGTGATGGCCTGGGTGGACGGCTGCGAGGACGTTCCCGAGTGGGATGAGAACAACAACCGCTTCCAGCGCGATCTCAGCGTCGGCCTGCCGGACCTGCAGATCATCGACATTGCGCCCGCTGTCGCCGACCCCGTTCCCGGTCAGGCATTCCCGGTACTCGTGACCGTTCGCAACAATGGGCGCGCGGTGCTGGGGGCCGCTTACGAGATTGGTGTCTGGTACAACGCCCAGCAGCCCAGCCCTTGTGTCTTTACCAACACGATCCTCCGTGTCGACTTCCCGGCGTTCAGCACGCAGACATTCGAGATGCCCGCGCGTACCTATCCCGCGTTTGGTCGGTATCCGGTCTGGGGCTGGATCGACTGCATCGACAACGTCCCTGAAGCCGACGAAAACAACAACTTGACGATGCGGGAGTTGGTCGTCGGTCGGCCGGACCTGACCGTAAGCAACGTGACGGCCAGCAACACGACGCCAACAGTCGGCCAACCATTCGACGTCACGGTCGAGATCACCAACCTCGGCAGTCGGCCGGCTGATCCGTACCGCGTGGCGATCGTCGCCAGCGCAACCGTGCCCGATCCGGAAACCGCCTGCTTCGTTCAACTCGGCTTCGTCGACCAGGCCGTCGGCCTCGAGCCGACGGGCGTCGCGACGGTGACGATTCCGATCACGCTCAACGAGGCGCGCTCGTTCAATCTGTGGGCAATCGTCGATCCGTGCAACGAGATCGAGGAGGCGCTCGAAGACAACAACGATTGGGGATTCCAGGTAGTGGCCAGCAATGCCGGAACCGGCCCGGATCTGGTCGTGGAAAGCCTCACCGTCTCACCGGCGCGGCCGGTGCGCGGCCAGTGGGCACTGTTCACCGCGACGATTCGGAACAACGGAAACCGCAGCACCATCCCGTTCCGGATCGGCGATTTCGCAATCACGCAGTTCCCGCCGACGACGCCGCCCAGCTATGTCATTATCGCCGGCCCGCCAGGCCCGCGAAACGGTGGCAGCGCTCGCGCCGTCTCCGGCGCCGGCTTGCTGGGATGCGATAACCGCAGCCAGCTGGTCGCCGGACTAACGCCTGGCGGAACGGTAACCGTCCAGTTCTGGCGAAACTACTCGCAGGCCGGCACGTTCAGCTACTCGGTGAGCGCCGATTCATGCGGCCTCGCCCCCAACCGCACAGTCGTCGAAACCAGCGAAGAGAACAACGTCCGCACCATCACCGTCGAGGTCAGTCCGTGCGAAGGCGACCGTGACGAGGATGGCGTATGCGACGATATCGACGTCTGCCCCGATCTACCGAACCCCGAGCAGACGGACAGCGACAACGACGGCATCGGCGACCTTTGCGACGACGATGATGACAATGACGGCGTGCTGGACGTGGATGACTGCGCGCCACGCAACCGCTTCGTGAATCCCAACGTTGCGATTGACTGTGCCGACGGGCTCGACAACGACTGCGACGGCCAGATCGACGAAGACGCCATTCGCTGGTACCGCGACAGCGACGAAGACGGCTACGGCGACGCCAACGACAGCATGCTGGCCTGCAATCGCCCGTCCGGCTACATCGAAGATGGTACCGACTGCGACGACGAGGATCCCGCAATCAACCCGGGGGCGCAGCCGCAATGCAACGCGAATGAAGACCGCAATTGCAACAACGTACCGGACGACCAGGACGCCGCTCCGATCTGGGGTCGCGACGATGACGCTGACGGCTTCACCAGCCCCGCCGACGAGATCCAGCAGTGCGAACAACCCACCGGCTACGTGCTAAAGTCGACGACACCCGACCCAGACGATGCAGACTTCAACACTCCACTGCCCGTCACCGCCAATCCGGACCCGCTGGCGCTGAGTGCCGCCGCCGTCGGCCGGGCCACTCCAGGCACCATCACGCTCACTCGTGACGCAGAGACGGCCTACGCTTTTGAAGTGGCGGCGGACACGATCCCGTCCTGGCTCGAAGTCACTCCGCGCTCCGGCACGGCAGAGGGCGGGCGCGCCAGTATTCAGGTCACGCCGCGAACCGGCGGACTGGCATTGAATTCATACGAAGCCACGCTCGCGATCTCCATCAACGGCGTCGAACGGCTTCAGGTCCCCGTAAGCCTCCAGGTCCGCCTGCCGATTCTCCGGATCGTTCACATCGGTAGCGGTCACGGCACGGTGAGCGCCCGCTATTGGGACAACGCGCTGGAGTTCAATGTCCAGCTCGGCATGTACGACACGCGAGACGGCGACTTCGAGCTCGAAGTCGAAGTCCCGGTGAATGAGGGCGTCTACTTCACTGCGTTTGATGATGGGGATTGCAGCTTCTTCCAGGGAATCTTCCTCGAAGATGGTACGCTCTGGCCGACGGGCGAAGGTGCCGCCCCACTCCTGATCGACGGCGACACGACCGTCGAGGCGCGGTTCGTCGCGAACCAACTCATGTGTGCTACGTGCAGCATGATCCTGCTGACCATAGCAGCGTTCGGTCTACGGGCCAACGGAAAGTCACCCGGAAGGTAATCGCGCGAGCGCCAAACAGAAGAGCAGGGCGATCACGGGTGCGTTCTTCCCGACGAAGGGCGCACCCGCTTGCTTCAAAAATGTTCCTTGATGTCTTCCTTGGCGTACGACTCATCGGCCTGTTTGTCGCGGAACTTACGCCACTTCGGCCGAACGTCGTAACCCTTCGCAAAGCGGTAGTTCTGGTCAGTGAGCCGGAAGACAAGGTCCTTGTCATAATCCGTGCGAATGATCGCGTCGCGCGGCACAACCCACACCTGTACGCATTTCTGGTCCCGGCCATAGTGCTCACACGCGAATTGCAACGCCATCTCGTCGTCGGCCGCATCCACGCTGCCGCAATACATATGCGGCTTGCCGCGCTCGAGCTGCACGAACACTTCGTAGGCTCGCAGGTCCCCGATACCCTCCTCCTGAAGCTCACCCGTAGCAACCGGCACTTGTTGACGAATCTTGGACATGGCGCTGACGATCCCTTTCTCTGCCCAGTTTCTCTACCCCGGACCGCCGCTTCCATCTCGCGGCCCGAACGCGTCCCGCAGCAAATCCAGTCGCAGCTCGAAGCCGCTGACCACGACGCTACGATACTCCTGCTCTGTCTGCGCTCCCGCGGCAAACCGCCCGTCGCGCAACTCGAAGAACGTCATGCGACGCTCGATCGGATCAATCAACCAGTATTCGCCAACGCCAACGCGCTGATAATCCGCGAACTTGGTCTCCGTATCGAGCGTTCGCGACTCACGCGAAATCACCTCGACGACCAAATCGGGCACGATCCGAAGACGCTCGCCCACGTCTTGCGTCCGCGCCGCGCAAATGAACACGATCTCCGGTCGGTAGACCAAGTCGCGCCCGTCCGGCCCGGCGCCCAGCGCTACGTCCGTCTCGTGAAGCACCAGCCCAAGGGCATTTGCACGAACGTGGTTGGCAAGCTGGCGATAGATCTCGCCCGCAACGACCTGGTGACGAACAGAAGGACTCGGCGACATGACCACCACCCCATCGATCAACTCGTAACGAATCCCGTCGTCGGGAAGCGCAAAGTATTGCTCTGCGGTCGCCCGCAGCCCGGCGAAACCAGCCCGCTGTCCCGATCGACCGGTCGCCATCTGATGCATCCTGCCTCCCGCACTCCCCGTAAACCGAGCCGACGGGCGCCCGTACGTCAGTTCCGGCTCGGCGGCAATCCGCCGCGATGCCCCATCACCGCCCGACGCACCCAGGCACCCTGCTCGTAGCTGAAACGTCGCAGGCCGACGCGCTCCCGATTCTGCGGTCCGTTGCCGCGAATCACCTGATTGAATTCATCCCAGTCCGGCTGACTGAAACCCCATTGCCCCGTCTCCCCGTTCGGCTGAAGCAGCTCGTCAGGCACCCAGATCGGCGACCCGTCGGCGTTCCGGACGATCCGCTCAGCCCCGTCAGAACCCCGCTCACGCTTGTAGGTCTTGACGACCAGACCGAGATCGCGGGCCGCGGGCGCAAAGCGATCGACGAAACGCTGCCGCAAGGTGTCGTTCGTCTGCGTCTTGATCCGCCAGACCATGAACGGCCCGGTCTTGACCGAGTCCTTGTCCGGCGGGCCGAAGAACATCAAACAGGGATTCCACCACCGATCGAACGCCTCCTGGGCCATCTGCTTCTGACGCTGCGTTCCACTCATCAACGTGAGAACCATGTCCTCGCCGCTCTTGAAGTGAAATGCCTCCTCCATGTTGATCCGCATCATCGTACGGACATAGGGACCGTAGCTACCGTCCGCGAGACTCTTCTGGTTCATGATCGCGGCACCGTCGACCAGCCACTGGATCATGGCCACGTCGCCCCATGTCGGCGCCGGATAATTGAAGACATTGTGATACTTGGTCTTGCCGGTGATCAGATCGCGCAACATCTGATCGCGCGGCTTTCCAAGATCCTGCGATACGCGATAGAGCATCTGACCGTGCCCAACCTCGTCCTGAACCTTGGCGATCAACGCCAGACGCCGCTTGAGACTGGGGGCGCGCGTGATCCACTCACCCTCGGGCAACGCGCCGACAATCTCCGAATTCGCGTGATGCTCCGCCATGCGGAGCATACCGACGCGGTAGTTATGGGGCTTCCAGTCGTCCGCCTCGATCAACTCGCCGGCATCAATCTTCGCCTGAAACTGCGCGAGCTTGTCGGGATCCTCCTGGATCTCCCAGTTCATTTTGAGGTCGTCAGCCGACGCACTTACGCTCATGGTGCTCCTCCGGTCACAAAGATGCCCCGCTCCGGTCACGGATACCGCGATTTTACGCGATTCGATCAGATTTGACAGCGGGCCACCCCCTCTACAAACCGTGAAAACACTGGAATCTCCAGACCCCGGTCGATCGAGCTCGTCCATCACATTCAAACGACAAGAGCGTCAGCCTCCTCACAGAGACTGACGCTCCCTCGGTCAAATCGCGCAGCGGCCGTGTGCGGCCGCGCCGTAGCCTAGCCTCCGGTCACCAGCAGCACGAAGCTGTTGATGTCACCGACGGACAACTGGCCGTCGCCGTTGGTGTCGGCGGTCGCCAGGTTGCAATCCGGGAACTGCTGCTGATACGCGTCGCGATCGGTGATCGCGAGAACGAACGGGTTGATGTCGCCGACCGAGATCACACCGTCGCAATTGGCGTCGCCGGCAAGGACCGGTCGCAGCCCCAGGATCTCGACGTCGTCGATGTTCCAGCCCGGATACGTTACCGAACCGTCTGTCGGTCCGAGGCCCCAACGGATCTGGACGGCCGCCTGATTGTCCGCGACCGCGGAGATGTCGTACTCCTGCAGCGACCAGGCGCTCTCGTTGATCGCAGGTCCTTCGTGCTCCCAGATGGTGATCCAGTCGGTTCCGTTATTGGAGACCTGGATCTGCGCGTGGTCGAAGCTCGACGACTCGACGCCCAACCAGCGACGGAAACGTAGCGTGCTACCCGTGATACCCGCCAGATCGAGGGCCGACGTCGTCAGGTAGTGCGTCGTGGCCAGGTTGTTGGGGTAGTCGCCGGACAGGTTGTAGCCGTAGACGTTGTCGCCGGTGAAGCCGCCGACCGGATCGCCGTTGTGCGTCCCGCCGCCAGTCGGCATGCCGAAGTCCCAGCCGCCAGTCATGGCCCAGCCTGGATCCGTCTCGAGGTCGAACTGAATCAGCGACTCCACGCCACCGACCGTGACAGCGACGTCCGCCACGTTGGAATCGAAGCTGCCGTCCGTCACCTGATAGGCAAACGTATCGATGCCCAGGAAACCCAGATCCGGCTCGTACTCGACCTCGTCGCCATTGGCGATCAGGGTGTAAGGTGCCGCAAGGATTGCGCCACCCTGCGGGTCGACAAGCACGCCGTTGGCCGGCAACGACAGAATGAGATAGTCGAGCGGGTCGTTGTTCGGATCGCTTCCCGACAATGGAATAACCACGTCGAAGTTCGAAGCGGTCGCGACCGCCACATCCTGCGCCTCGGGCGCGTTGAGCACCTTGAGCTCGAGATCATCGACAAACCAATCATCGAAGGCGCCCGAGGAACCGCTCGTGCTGAACCGCAGTCGGAATGCCGCGTGCAACGCATCGGCCGGCAACGTGAGTTCGACCTGCTCGAAGGTGGTCATGTCCGGGCCCGATCCGAGGTGTCGCTGGAACTCGACCCAGACGCCCTGATCGTTGACGTATTCGCCCAGCAGATCGTCGCCGCTCTCCGGCGAGTCTCCGCCACCCGTACGCTGGTACTGGTAAAGAAGCTCGACATCGCCACCAGCAGCACTGAGGTCGATCAAATGCGTGACGATCAGGTCCGCATTCGCGTTGAGCCGAGCCGTGTTCGGACCACTCGGCGGGTTGATCGCGAGGTCGTCGATCGTCGCCCCTTCGACGACCGACCACGTGTCGGCATCGAACGCCGGGCCGGCAAAATCGTCGCGGACCGGGACGTCCAGTACGGGCAGCACACGTGCGGTAATCGTGGCAACATTCGAAGTGCCGCCGTCGGGCGCCGTCCCGCCATCATCCACGAAGAACGTGAAGCTGTCGTCGCCGTTGAACCCGCCATTCGACTGATAGATCACCTGGTTGCCACCGTTCGCGAGTGTGTACGGAACGGCGTCGATCACGACACCGTTGTCCGCATCACGCAACTCGAACGTCGGCAGCGAATCGACCGTGTACGTCAGCGGGCCGGGGGTACCGTCGTCGGTCGCCAGCAACGTGATCGTAACCGAACGGTCTTCCGGCACCTCTACGATCTGACTGCCGGCGCTCGGCGGGCGCGGCCCACAATCGTCAAACGAGTCGAGCAGGCTCGGCATAAAGTCGGGATCGATTCCGTTACCCGCCGACAGTCCGACGATGCTGTCCTGGACTGCGATCTCCAACCACGACATCTGAATCGAGCCGTCGAAGAACAGCTCGAGCTGGAACGTATTGGAATTGCTGGTACTGTCCTCGGTCACATTCAACCAGGTGACCACGAACCGATCCGCCTCGATCTTATAGCTGAGCGAGCCTGCCTCGTTCGGAGCGAGGTCGTCGAACAGCATCGAGACTCGCGGCGTGTCGAAGTGATCCGCGAGCGTCTCGGTCGAATCGGTGTCGGTCCCCGTAAACGTCACGTATCCGTTGGTCCCGATGAAGACCTGACTGTAAGCGGTCCCGTACAACGACACCTGACTCGGCAAATTAACCGAGATCGATTCGTTATCGTCCGGAAGACCCAGCACCGTGCCACCGGCTGGATCGGTGGGCAGGGCGGCGATCGGTGTCAGGCACGGGGTGTAGCCGTCGACCGAGGCATTGGGGACCAGTAGAAGCGACTGATTCTGCAGCGGGAAGCCCGTGGAGAATTCCTGCGTGAAGAAATCCGGAATGTCCGGCGTCGTAAAGGTGAAGCAGTTTCCACCGTCGTCGAAAGTCGCACTGTTCCCGGCCCGATCGGTCGCCGTGATCGCGAAGAAGTAATCCGTTTGATCGATCAGGCTCGTCACCGTCATCGTATGCGTGGTGTTCAGCCCACCCACGATCTCCTCGTTGAGGGCGCCGCAACTCGTGCCGTAGCGCACGCTGACCGTGCTCGGCTCGTCCGTCTCGAACGTGATCACGGCACTCCGCGGCTCGATCGTGGGAACACTGACAAGGCTGACGACCGGTGCTGTACAGTCGACCGTGGCTTCGGAAGTCGCGACGGCCGGCTTGCCCGCCCCCGAATCGAGGTCGTCGTAGGTGGCCGTCACGGTGTCGCCGGGCGCGATCAGCAAGGTGCCGCCGGCATCGCTCGTCGAAAGCGGAATCACAGCTTCGAACGCGGCCGACTCCGCCGCCGTCTCAGTGAGCGTGAGCACCTCGCCGGCAGGCTCGGAATCCGAGGTCACCAGCACATCGACCGTTTCGACCAGCTTGTCGTCGGTATTCAGGTCGCAATCCACGACGCGCACGGTTGCCGTCGCCGCGCAGGGATAGAACCGCTTGTCCAGCGAGACGACGCCTTGCGACGAGCAGTTGATCAACTGCGGCGTGGCCGTCACCGAGAACACCTGCGGTCCCTGCGGAACGTTGAAGCCGACGATGTTGACGCGATACGCGCCGGGCGCCGGCGCGTCGATGACGACCTGCTCGATGTTGTTGATATGATCCGGCTGGGTCCGAACAGCAGGTGCCGACGGGTTGCCCGGATCCAGCGTCCATGGGAAATGCTGGTTGTTGGCCGCATCGAAGACCTCGAGGTCGAGGTCGTTGACCAACGAGGGAATGACCAGCGGCGACGCCGGTACGTCATCCCACGCCAACGTTACTTTCAGCTCCGTGTCGCCTGGATTGACGAACACCAGGAACGAGAACACCTCGCCCTGATCGACTTCCGCCTCCAGGAAGTTGCCGGAGCGCTCGAGTTCGATCACGGCCGGCGCCCGCACGGACCCGTAACCGTAGATGAAGTCCGGTCCGCGATTGTCCTGACCGGTGGTTTCATCCGCTGCACTGTGGGCGAACAGCACCTTCAACGTCGAGTTGCGCGGATCGGGCTGATCCGGATAGTTGACGCGGAAGTCCTGCATCACCAGGGCCGCGATTCCGCACACGGTGGGGCTGGCCATCGAGGTCCCGCTCTTGGAGGTGTAGGCCGTGTCGCCGGTGTTGTTCAGCGACACGACATCGACGCCGGGTGCCGAGATGTCGGGCTTGATGCGGCCGTCATCGACCGGCCCCCAACTCGTGAAGCTCGCGGGCTCTTCCGTGATTGCACTAAGAGCGCCGACAGTGATGTGGTTCTTGGCTCCTGCCGGCGGCGCCGTCGAAACGTAGCTCGTGCCGCAGCGGGACGAGCCGCGCTCGTTGCCGTTGGCCCAGATCACGCGGAACGGTTCACCGCCGCTGACGCTTCCGCGCACGATCCCGTCGATCACGCCGGACGTGATGCCGTAGTCGCCGGTCGCGTCGCAGTCGAAGCCGTTGCGGGCGGTATTGGTGCCGATTGAGTTGTTCGAAATCTGGGCGCCGTGAATCGCGATCGCGTCGGTGTAGTTGGCTTCGAGGTCGCCGGGATCGGTGTACAGGAAGCCCTCCACCAGCGGACCCGCTGTTTCGAATTCGTATCCGACGATATTGACGCCGGGTGCCATGCCGCGGTTGGCGCCGCCGCTGGCGGTGCCGTCACCACCGACCGTTCCCGCAACGTGCGTTGCATGGCTGGACGTGCCGGTACTGTCGCCGTTGACTGCGCGGCCGCTGAAGTCCTGGTGGGTCGTCCGCAGGGTACCTCCGTCATACACCATCACGGTGACGCCGGACCCATCGAGATTGTACGGGGGCGCCTGAACCAGATCCGTTTCGGTAATCGCGCGGTTCTCGGCGTTCACCGTTGAGAACGGCGGCAACGGCGGTTCGGCATACTGGACGCTGTCCTCGTCCACCAGCGCATAGAGTCCATCGGGCGGGAGCAGGACCACCAGACCGTTCATGGTCTTGAGTTCGGATTGGACGATGCCGCCGTAGCTGTGCACGAGCTTGGCTGCATCGGCGAGCGTAACGTCCTTGTGGAAGAGTACGTACGACGCGAACCAGGTTTCGGACTGCTTGCCGGAAGCTGGATCGGCGCCCGTTTCCGCGGCCTTCTGCCGGTCGCGCTCCTCCACTGGGTCGGTGACGAGGATCGCCCAGTCGGGAATGTCGCCGGTAAGGAAGCTCCGGTGCAGCTTCCAGTCACGCTCGATCGGGACGACCGCGAAGAGCTTGTCGAACCCTTCGAGCGTCGCTGCCGCGTAGCGCTCGGTGGCCCGGGCAAAGAACGCGTTGTCACCGATGTAGGTCTGCAGTTGAACACCACCGCGCTCGAGTGCGATTCGCTCGGTCTTGCTGAGCGGCGCCGCGAATTGAATGACAAAGTGCTGGAGGCTGGCGCGCAGCGCCGTCACCGCCGCCGCCGCCTGTTCAGGAGGCTGGGCAGCGATCAGGGTCGGTGCGTTGCGGAGCGGGAGAATTCCCTTGGTATGATTGGTGGTGTCCTCCGCATGAGCAAACGTGATCGATAGCGAAGCCGCAAGCGCGGCCACGGTGAGCAGACGGCGCCCGACCGCTGCGCGATGGATGACTGTGTGCATTCGGACGAACTCCTTGCGTCGACCAATGAGGTGTGATGACGTTTAGCGCGAGAACTGATTCGAAGCGATAAGCGAAGTCCCGACGAACCTCCGCGCTTCCCTCAGCGAAACCGCCGGTGTCATCGTAGCAAACGCTGAGTGCCCTTCCAATACATGTTGGTAAAGCAGGGTCCCAAAAATTGTGTGAAGCCCGGCAATCTGCCCCTGAGACGGTGTCTAGGATCAACTGCGACCGATAACTCGGGCTTTGCCCGCGATTTGTTCGGCGATTAAGATGACCGCGCTGTGCGCCAACAGAGGCGTTCGCGCAGTGCGCCACCCGAGGAGCTCAGGAGCTGCCGTCCGGGTCCGACCGTGAAACAGGAAAAGATGTCCACGATCCCGATCACGCCCCCGCCGCGGTCCCTGCCCGACCTTTCGCGGCGCATTCGCGCCCTGTTCGACCGGCGCGAGACGATCCGCTTCCTGGTCAGCAGCCACCTCAAGGCCGGCCACCGCGACAAGGTGCTCGGGCACCTTTGGAACATCCTCGACCCCCTGCTGCTGATGACGATCTACTACCTGGTGTTCGGGCTCGGCCTGCGACTGGGCGGCGACAACCACACCGAGTTCCTGATCTACCTCTTCATCGGGGTCGTGACCTGGCGCTTCTTCGAAACCTCCGTCTCGCAAGCGACCCAGTGCGTCCGCGCCAATCGGGGCCTGATCCACGAGATCAGCTTTCCCAAGGCAATCTTCCCGATCTCCATCTGCCTGTCGCGCCTGTACGACATGCTGTGGGGCCTGATTGTCCTGTTTGCGATTCTACTTTGGCTAGGGCCGCCGCTGACCCTCCAATTGGTTTGGCTGCCGCCGCTCGTAATGCTGCAACTTCTTTTCACAGCGGGAGTTGTGTTCATTGTCGCTTATCTGGGCGCGTTCTTCGCGGACACGACGAACGTCGTTGGTGTGATCCTGCGCCTGTCGTTTTACGCTTCTCCTATTTTCTATCATGTTTCCGGGCCGAATGCCCGTTTCGACGTCAAGTATTTGAAGTACTATATGCTGAATCCCATGGCCTGCTTTCTGGAATCCTACCGCAGTGTCCTGTTGTATGGGGAGGCGCCGGGGTACCTGCCATATCTGGCGGCGATCTCGGCATTGAGCGTAGTCGTCGGCTTCGCGACGTTCAGTCGCGGTGAGGGTGCGTTTGCGAAATATGTCTGAGCGGAACGGCGAGCAACCCACCATCGACGCCGATCAGGTCTGGGTCCGTTTCTGGGTGCGGCATCATCGTAGTGAAGCGACCCTGCGGGGCGTCTTCGTGAACATGCTGCGCTGGAATCGGCGCAACGGCCACGGAGGGCACGCCGCTCGACGTGGCGAGTTCTGGGCCCTGCGCGATATCACCCTGAAGGCCTATCCAGGCGACGTGATTGGCGTTGTCGGGCACAATGGAGCGGGAAAGACCACGCTGCTCAAGACGCTCGCCGGCATATGCAGCCCGGATCACGGGCGCGTGGAGGTGCGCGGCACGGTCGGGTGCCTGCTGAGCTTCGGCGTAGGCTTCAACCCGCACCTGAGCGGGCGGGAGAATGCGTATCTGAACGGTTCGATCCTTGGCCTGACCAAGCGCGCCATCGACCAGCGCATCGATCAGATCATCGCATTCAGCGAGTTGGAAGAGTTCATCGATGCCCCGGTGCGAACCTACTCGGCCGGGATGAAGGGACGACTTGGTTTCTCGATAGCGGTCCATATCGACCCGGACGTGCTGCTGCTCGACGAGGTGCTCGGCGTTGGCGACGCGGCCTTTCGTACCAAGGCCGGAACGATTCTGGACCGCTTCCGGAGCAATCACAAGACGGTCGTCATTGCGACGCACAGTACCAGCCTCGTCCGCGAGCGCTGCAACCGGGCGGTGTGGCTCGACCACGGGTCGATCCATATGGAAGGCCGTCCGGACGAAGTCATGGACGCATACGAGCTGGCAACCGCGCCGGCCATGGCCGATGCGGACACCGGAGAAAAGGAGTGACGGGAAATGGCGGGCGATCGAGTCAATGAACTCTACCGCGGCGAGATCTTTCAACGCGAAACGCAAATCACCTGCCGCGAACGAATCCACTGGATCTGCGCGCAGGCGACCGGCCGAGACGTGCTCGACATCGGCTGCTCGCAGGGAATCGCGTCGCTCCTCCTCGGGCGCGAAGGCCACCAGGTCGTCGGTGTCGACGTCAACCCGGATGCCGTCGAATACGCGCAAAACGAGCTGACGTCGTATCCGGATGCGATGCGCGACAACGTCCGCTTCATGGTCGTTCAGGCGGGCCGACTGCCGTTCGAAGATGACTCGTTCGATACCGTGCTGCTCGGCGAGATCCTCGAGCACCAGACGCGGCCCCAGCTCATGCTTGCCGAGGTTTGCCGATTGCTGCGCCCCGGCGGCCTGGTCGTCGTGACGACGCCTTTCGGTGTGCACCCCGATCCCGACCACGTCCGGACGTTCTACCTGGGTAACTTCGTGCGACAGGTCGAGGCCCTGTTCGAAACCGTCCAGATCCAGGTGCTGGAAAAGTACATCTGCTTCGTCGGACGTCATGTGCCGGACAAGACCGAAGAGGCGCGGGCCCGGGCCAACATCGAGGATCTGCTCGAACTTTCGGAGCAGTCGTTCGAACGCGTCGAGCGCAAATACCTGGCGCGGGTCGATCAGAAACATGCCGATCTGCTCCGTGCCAAGGAAGAGGTCCAGCGGCTGCAGGGTGTCGTGCGCGAGACCCGCGAGGCAGCGACCAAGGCCACGACCCGAATGCAGGCAGGCGAACACTGGCGTGCGGAAACGGTGGCGCTCGCCGACCAGCTGACCGAGCTGATCAACGACTCGCGCGTGCCGCTACCGGCAGGCGAGTGGCGGGCGCGGATCGCGATGATCGGTCCCGCCTTGCGCGAGAACGGTGCGGTCGGCCAGCAGCTCAATGCATTGATCGGGCTGCTCGACGACTTGCTCGCGGGATTCGCGAAGGAAGTCAAGGAGCAGAAGAGGCATCGCGAGGCGCAACAGCGCGACTATGAACGTCTGGTCTCCGAGCTCGAGACGCGTCATCAGGCCAAACTCCACGAGCAAGAGCGCGACACCACGGCGCACCTGGCCAAGGTCGAGCGGGAGTATTCCGAGAAGATCGCGCACCTGGAGCAAGCGCTCGCGGCCGCCCAGTCGCAGCAGAGGTCGTCTCAAGAGGCCCTGACCCGCGCGAACCAGCAGCGCGTCTCGCTTGAAACGATGGTGAACAACCTCAAGGCACGGCTCAAGAATCAGAGCGATCTCGTAACCTACTTCAAGAACGAATTGTCGTTGCGCACGGAAGAGGTCCGGTACAAGTTGGGCGACGCCTTCGTCAAGGCGGCGAGCAGCCCGACCGACTTCGTACTTCTGCCGGGAAGAATGACCAAGCTCTTCCTCTCGGGCATGCGCCGCCGCCGCGAACGGCGACGGCTCGCGCTTCCGGCGCCGAAGGAGGACAGCGAAAACGGCAGTAGTCAACCGACTTCCGACAAGCCGCCGCGCGCGGCTGCGGCGCCGGTGCGGCGCGCGCATGCCGACAGGAACGGGCACGCCAATGGGACAGCGACGCACTCGGGGCGCGAGCCGCGTCGAACGCCGGAGTTTGACGCCGTTGTCGCACCGCAGCGGGCCCCGCGGCTACCGGTCAAGGCCGCGGTCATCATGGACGAGTTCACCTACGAGTGTTTCCGCACCGAGTGTCGCCTGACCAAGCTCGACCCCCAGAAATGGCGGTCGCAGCTGCAGCGTGAGCGCCCGGACTTCCTGTTCGTCGAGTCGGCGTGGCGCGGCAACGACGGCGCTTGGACGTCGCAATTGACGCGTGCGCAGTTCCAGACCGCCAGCCCGTTGCTCGAACTGCTTGAATGGTGCGCCCAAGAGCAGATTCCCACGGTCTTCTGGAACAAGGAGGACCCGCCGAACTTCGAGCACTTCATCTACGTCGCGCGACGTTTCGACTACATCTTCACGACGGACGAGGATTGCGTACCGCTCTACCGTCGCCAGGTCGATCACGATCGCGTGTATGCGATGCCGTTCGCCGCTCAGCCGGCGATCCACAACCCGATCGACGTCCACCGACGTATCGTTGGCAACATCTGTTTCGCGGGCACGTACTATGCCGAGAAGCACTCCGATCGGCAGGTCGATATGGAGATCCTGCTACGGCCGGCGCTGCGACACGGGCTGCACGTCTTCGATCGGATGCACGAACAGAACGATCCGCGCTACCAATTCCCGCCCGAGTACGCCGAGGCGATTCACGGAGCGCTGTCGTACCCGGAGATGCTGGACGCGTACAAGCGCTACCGCCTCTTCCTGAACGTGAACTCGGTCAAGGACTCGCCGACGATGTTCTCGCGGCGGGTCTTCGAGCTACTGGCGTGTGGAACGCCGGTGATCAGCACGCCGGCGCTGGGGATCGAGCGATTGCTCGGTGGCGAGAACGTACCGATGGTCGAATCCCACGAGGCGGCAGATGAGTGGATGGGTCGCCTGCTCAACGATCGCGATCTGGCCGATCGGATCGTGCAACGCGCCCAGCGGCGAATCTTTCGCGAGCACACATACGAGCAGCGCCTGCGTTTCATTCTGGAGAAACTCGGAATTGCAGTGCCCGCAACGGCTCAAGGGGTCTCGGTGGTCACCTGCACCAACCGGCCTCACCAACTCGAGACGATCATCGCCAACTACTTGCGTCAGGACTACGCCGAGAAAGAGCTGGTCGTCATGTTGAACGACGACGCGTTCGATCTCGAAGCCGTCCGCGCGCGGCTGGCGGATGTCCCCAATGCCCGGGCATTCCAGCTTCCGGAGCACCAGACGCTCGGCGCCTGTCTCAACGAAGGGGTCCGGCAGTCGCGACTGCCGTACGTGGCCAAGTTCGATGACGACAACCACTACGGCGCTGATTACCTGAACGACATGACGCTGCCGTTCATCTATTCGGATGCGACGGTGGTCGGAAAGAACACGTATTACGCCTATCTCGAAGGGAGCGGGCAGTTAGCGGTCCGGTTTGCAGGCCGGGAACACCGCTACACGGATCTGTTGCAGGGCGGCACACTGGTCATGGCGCGCAAGCTGTTCGACGAGTTACAGTTCGAGGATGTGAATCGCGGCGAGGACACGCAATTCCTGCAGGCGTGCCGCGCAGCAGGCTATCGACTCTACTCGGCCGACCGGTTCAACTTCGTCCTGCACCGGGCCGCCTCACTCGACGACCACACCTGGAAGATCAGCGAGGACGAGTTCCTGCGCAGCTGCGAGATGCTCGGAACGACCGCAGACTATCGAGCGGCGGTGACGGTGTGAGGTCGCGTCCCGAACGCCGGCGCTGGGGCGTACGGACTGCGAACCCGTCATGAAGCGCATTCTGATCGTCTTTGGAACCCGTCCTGAGGTCATCAAGTTAGCACCGCTTGTCCATGCACTGCGGGCGCGCCCCGATGCCGTGCCGATCGTATGTGCAACGGGGCAGCACAGAGCGATGCTCGACGCCGCGTGCCGAACGTTTTCGCTCGAACCGGATCTTGATCTCGGGCTCATGCAACCGCGACAGCATCCGGCCGACCTGCTGGGGCGCGCCTTGATGGCCCTGCGCCCGGTCCTCGAAGAGCGGCGTCCGGACGTGGTGGTGGTGCAGGGTGACACGATCACCGTGATGGCGGCGGCGCTGGCCGGATTCCTGCACAATGTCGACGTCGCGCATGTGGAGGCAGGGCTGCGGACACGGGACAAGCGCGCCCCCTTCCCGGAGGAGATCGATCGGCGAGTCGCCGGCGTCGTTGCGGACTGGCATTTTACGCCAACGAGTGCAGCCCGGGACAACCTGCTACGCGAGGGCATTCCAGCGGAGACCATTACCGTCACCGGCAACACGGGCATCGACGCGCTGCTCTGGATGAAAGAACAAAACGCGCGAATTCCGCCGGCGCTGCCCGAGTTCGCGTCGGACCGCCGGCTCGTGCTCGTGACCGCGCACCGGCGCGAGAGCTTCGGGGCGCCATTGCGAGAACTGTGTGCCGCGCTGCGGACGCTGGTCGAGCGCTACGACGACGTCGAACTCGTCTACCCGGTACACCTGAACCCGCAGGTTCGCGAGCCGGTTCACGAACTGTTGGGCGACCAATCGCGGGTGCACCTGCTGGAACCGTTGGACTACGCACAGATGGTGGCCCTGATGCAGCGTGCGAGGCTGATCCTGACCGATTCCGGCGGCGTCCAGGAAGAAGCGCCGGCACTCGGAACGCCGGTGTTGGTGCTGCGGGACAAGACCGAACGTCCGGAGGCGATTGCCGCCGGCGTTGCCCGATTGGTCGGCATGGATGCGAATCGAATCCTCGACGAAGCGGGGCGACTGCTGACGGACCCCGGCTCTTATGATGCCATGGCGACGGGTGTTAGCCCGTACGGCGACGGCCGCGCCGCACAACGAATAGCAGAGGTGCTTTGTACTGGCACTCTACAGACGCCGGCGTTCGACGCAACGTAGCGTGGTCGGCGTCCGGCTCCGATACGATTTTTTTGGTCGACAGCCCAACGTGTCGGCCCCCAGCGGGTCTTATCAGGCGCCAATCGAATCAAGAAACCGAGGAAGGAGTGAGGCATGCGTACCAAGTTTGGCACGTTCGCACTGCTGCTGTTGTTGTCGAGCGGACTCGCCGGATGTCTGGCGGTCTCGGCCAAGAACAACCGGGTGGGCACCGACTGGGCAGCGGTCGCCGTCAATGACCGCATCTATCTGGTCAATGTAACGAACGGGAAGATGAAGCGCGTCGAGATCCCGGCCCACGTCCCAACCGTGAACGCTACCCGGGTCGAGGTTCACATCAGCGACTAGTGCGAATGCCCGCCGCCCCCGGCAAAGCACGGCTGTGTAACAATCGAGATCGACGCCGGCCCGGGTGTGACTGACGTGCCCGAGGGGGGCGCACAGTGTTCGGCGTGGCTTGCGCGAGCTATCGACGGCGCAGGTGTCCGCCGGTCACGACCATGGACGATCCGCCGTTGTCTTCCGCAATCCGCGCCAAGCGACGCGCTCCATCGGTCAAACGCGGCGGCAAATCGCTCATGTGCTGCAACAGCAGTTCGTCGAACACGAAACAGTAGATCTTGGATTTGCCGCGATTGGCATCCTGGATCTCGTCGACAACACGATCGTCGAAGTAGCCGTCCGAGAAGAAGAAGATGGCCTCCGGACGCATCCGCAAGCCGCGCTTCACGCTGGACAACGGCTGCGTCGAACCGTCCGGCGACTTGCGGTCGATCCACTCGAAGAACCGCTCCCGCACATCCGGCGTGGCAGGCTGCAGGCGCGACGCAAAACTCTCGGACTTGAAGTTGTCGCCAATGCTATAGAAGACGATCACGTTGAAGGCTTGAGACTCGCGCAAACCGGAGATCGACCGCTTCAACTCGCGACGCAAATCATCCACCGCGACGATGATCGAGCCGGAGAAGTCGACGACATAGACGATCGAGTTCGCCACGACGAACTTGCCCCACATTCCGGCCCGGCCGACGCTTCGTCCTGCGCCGCCGAATCCGCCACCGAGACCGCCCTCCCCGCTTGCCGCGGCGCCGCCCCCCGTACCCAGCACCGACAAACGCCCCTCGCCAACGCCAAGGTCCGCCATTGTACCGCTGCCGGTGGTCATCATATTGGACAGCGTGTCGCTGGACTCCATCTGCGACAGGTCAAGTGCGCCGATTGTCTTGAGATCGTCCAGCGACTCGAGCACGTCATCCTGCGGCGAAAGCGGCTGGAGAACATCCTCCTGCCCCCACTGAAACGCGTTCCGCATCTGGGCAGCCAGCGCGTTTGTCACCGTCGCAGAGTACTCACGTTCCGTCGGCGTCGTGACGGTCGTGAAGACATACAATCCCGCGGCCCCCATGAGCAGCATGTGAATCAACAGACTGGACGAGATCGGAATGCCGAGGTGCGTCAGCCAACGAAATAGCGGATTCTGCTGTTCGAGCTCCGACATCGGCTCGACGCCGACCGCCGACTCGTCGAACGTGTCTTCCGCCGACGCTGAACCGCCTGCGCCGCTTTTTCGCCACCAAGATCGCACGAGGGCTCCTGTCAACCAATCCCGAACGACAGCTGCGCGGGTACCTTACGCGCTCGGTTCAGACGGTGACGGGGTGTCACCGGCGGGACCGCCAGCGCCGCCGGGGCCTCCGGCAGCCGAGGCCAACTGTACGAACCGCATCCGCAATTCATACAACGTCTGATCCAGCACCTTGGTTTCTTCTTCCGTGAGATTTCCCTTGGTTTTTTCTTCGAGTACCTGCAGCAGATCGATGAAATGCTTGGCCGCTTCCAGATTCGCTGGGATCGGCCGCCCGTCCGGCCCGGCAAACCCGCCGAGACCGACCATCGCCTGCATCGCGAGCAGATTCAACAACTCCAGGAACGGCGTGACCGGCACGCCCTCGGCGTCCGGTTTCTTCTGCTCCACTTCTGATGCCAGGCGCTCCTTCTCACGTTGCGCTTCGGCCTTCCAATCGTCATCGACAATGATCTTCTTCTCGGGATCCGACATTCGCTGCAACCTCCTCAGGGGTAAGCCCATGAAACGGCGAAACCCGCCGAGCCGACCGGCGCGCCCGCAATCCTCATTACTGTAGTGTCGCCTACTTCCGTGGACAAATGACCGATTCGAGCGCCGATTCCGACGAGCGCGTCATCTTGCGGCCACGAGCGCGTTCGACGAGCCCGCTTTCCCGTCCGACCAGCGGACCTCGATGGTCCAATCAAATGCCTCACGAAAGAAGCCGGCAATGACGCTCTCGGCATGGCGGCGCGCCTGGTCGACGTAATCGTGGCCATTCACGACCGCCTCCAGCCGCTGCTGGGCGGCAGCCATCGCCTCTGTCAACAGGACCTCCTGCGGCTTGGCCACCAACTCGACCATCGTCCCGAACACCGACCACCGCGGCGGCAAGCGGTAAACCCATGTCCGGTCGTGGTCTACCCGAGGCCGATCCGGCGTCGGTGGCGGAAGCTCAATGACCGCCACCTGTCGCGCCGGATCCTTGCTCAAAAACCGCGCGGCACCGAGATCGGTCGCGAGGTCGCAGTCACCCTTGACCACGACCGCCAATCGGGCACCGGCCTTTTCACCTTCGATCACCTCGGCCAGCTGAACCCGCAGCACAACGAGCTTTGCGAGCCGACGAACCTGTGCCTCGGTCGGCCCCGTGCCCTGGACACGGGTCGGTGTGGAGGCCAATCGGGTTCCGCCCCAGAATGCGAGGCCTGCAACGACAAATACGAGCGGTAATCCCCAACGGCGTGACATATTGGCGTCCCTGCCTGGTGCCGGTCGAGAACGATTCGATTCGGAACAAATCCAGGGGTTCAGTCACCGCCCGGCCGAGACGCCGGTGGGGCTCGTCTGCGGCAGCCGAGCAGGCTCGACGGGCTGCCAGCGTGATTTCGGCAGACAGGAGGCCGGCACACAACTCCCCTGTCGAAGAACGAACAACGCCGCGACACCGACAAGCAGCAGCAACATCCCCTTCCGCTTCACCGATATACACTCCTGTTCGGGCCCGATTGCAGTGACAATCGACCGACCCTGGCGGAGTTTATCCTTTTCTATCGGCAGAGAATGCGCGTTTTCGCACGATTTTCCTGTTGAGTGACGGCCACCCGTAAACGCAGGTAGAGAGCGCATCGGTGGCCCTCGCCGACCGGCCTCGTCGTCTCAGAATCCCCGTTTCGGGGCGGCCAAATCATGGGATTGACAACCTTGACGCCTCCCGCGTACTCGGGCTATGATGCCACGTTCCGTATGGAATTGGGCGTTCCACTGCGTGGGCTCGGCTCGACCAGAATAGGTTTTCGCGCGCTACGTGCCCCGGGTCGGTGGTGCGATCGCCGTTTCTTCGACCCCTGAGGAGGTGTCGTTTGTCGTCGCCTTTGGTTCGTGAACTGCTGGATGCGGGGATTCACTTCGGACATCGGTGCAGCCGGTGGGACCCGAAGATGGGACCGTATATCTTTGGAAAACGCAACGGCATTCACATCATCGACATCCGCGAGACCGTTAAGGGTCTGCTCCGCGCGAAGAAGTTCCTGGCGCAGCGAGTGAGTCAGGGTGACGACGTGCTGTTCGTCGGCACCAAGCGACAGGCGCGCGAGGCGGTGCGTGAGCATACGGATCGTTGCCAGATGCACTACGTGATCGAGCGCTGGCTTGGCGGCACACTGACGAACTTTCGCACGATTCGATCCCGGCTGCAGCGTCTGGAGGAACTTGAGGGTCTGGTTGCCGGCAGCGAGTGGGAAACGGGTTACTCGAAAAAGATGAAATCCACGCTGCTGCGTGAGCTTCGCAAGATTCAGCGCAACCTCGGTGGTGTTCGGCGCATGAACCGGTTGCCGGGTGTGCTGGTGGTGGTTGATGTGCGCAAGGAGACCAATGCGCTGCGCGAGGCCCGCCATCTGGGGATTCCGACGATTTGCCTGATCGATACGGATTCGGATCCGGGCAAGGTAGACCTGCCGATCCCGGGCAACGACGACTCGCTCCGTTCGGTCGACGTGATCCTGAAGCACTTGGCGGACGCAGTCGAAGCCGGGACGCGCGGCCGTCCGGTCAAGACTGCCGACAACCAAGATCGCGGCTCGCTCGAGGGAGCCCCGGCTGCGCGCCGGCGAAACCGTGGAGCGCGGCCTGAGCCGGCGCCTGCCGCCACCGTAGCGGCCCCGGCGGCCAGCGACGCCGCACCGGTATCGACGGAGACGACGCCCCCGCCGACGGCCGAACAGGCGCCTTCGCCTGTCGAACAGACGCCGCCGTCGGTCGAGCAGGCGCCATCGTCGGAGTAACCTAAGTACGGATTTCGATTCCCGATGTCTCGAAACGAATGCACCCTTGCCGTGGTGCACACGGTGGAGGACCAAAACGATGGAAGTTACGGCCGGCATGGTGATGGATCTGCGCAAGAAGACCGGTCTGCCCATGATGGAGTGCAAGAAGGCACTGACCGAGGCATCCGGCGACGCGGATCAAGCGATGGAGCTTTTGCGCCAGCGTGGTCTCAAGAAGTTCGCCGAACGCTCGGAGAACGAGACGAAGGAAGGCCGCGTCGTCATTCACCGTGACGACGACTCGGGCCGCGTCGGGATCGTCGCGCTGGGCTGCGAGACCGATCCGGTCGCCGGCACCGAGGACTTCATGAAACTGGCCACGGCAGCGGCCAAGATCGCCGCCCGGCTGGACGATCCGACGGCCGCTGCGATTCGTGAAGAGTCGGCGGATGGCCACAAGTTCGGCGAACTGCTGGACGAGGTCTTCAACCGCTTGCGCGAAAAGCTCGAGGTGGTCGCCGCTGGCAATGGCAACGGCCATGTCGGAACCTACGTGCATCACAATGGTAAGGTGGGCGTGCTGGTGGAGTTCAACCGCGATTGCCCGGACGATCTCAAGACAGACGTTTGCATGCACGTCGCCGCAATGAAACCCGAGCATCTCAATCGCGAGCAAGTGGATCCGGCGGAAGTCGAGCGCGAACGTCAGTCGGCGCGCGAGGAGGTCAAGGGCAAGCCGGAGAACATTATCGACAAGATCGTCGACGGCAAGCTCAGCCGCTGGTATTCCGGGTTCGTCCTGCTCGAGCAGCCGTTCGTCAAGGACGACAAGAAGTCCATTCAGCAGGCATTGAAGGAAGTCGCGCCTGATCTGACGATCCAGAAGTACCTCCGCTTCCAGATCGGCTAGCCCCAACCTGTCCCCCGGCACTGCCCTCGGTTGGAGGGACGTGCCGGGCCGACGGCACGCTCACGTTGCCGCGGCCACGTCTCTCCCTCCGTTTCACGCCCCGCCCTGCAGACTTTTCCGAGCCAGTGAAGGACGGGTTGGCAAGGCTCCCTATAATTCCGAATAATTCCGAAGTTCGAGCGTGCCGAAATCGAGACTGCGCCGGTCTCAAAGACTCGGATGCTCTGGAGAATGCTGATGATCTTCGTATTGCTGGTCTTCTGCACCGCTTCCATGGCGCAGTCGGACGACGCTCAGCGTTTCACCACCGAATGGCAGCCGGCGCTGCAGCCGGCGCTATTGGCGTGGCGTCGTGGGGAAACGGACGAGGCCCTACGGCTCGCGCGGCTGGCTGCGGCCGCGGACCCGGCAGATCCGGCGATTCGCAACGAAGCCCGCGCGATCGAAGCCATGGCGGCACTTCGCGCGCCGGCTCGTGACGCGCGTCGCGATGGGCGGGTCCTGTCGAGCGCGCTCGAGCTGGCCTACCCGGCGGCCCTCGAAAGACCGGAGTTTCAACTGGCGTACGGACAGGCTGCGACGGCTGATTCCGAAACGATGCTGGCGATCGACGTGCTGGAGGAGGCGTACGAGAACTTTCGCGCGCGTGGTGACGACTCGCGTGCGATCGAAGCATTGGCCGCACTCGCCCGGGCATGGGGTCGACATGGCGAATGGGAGATCACTCCGATCGACTTTGTGCGCGAACGACCGGCAACGACGGAACAAGCGGACCAGCTTCGGCTCGGCTGGATCGAACAGACCCTCGAGCGGGCACGCGCGCTGACCGTCGCGCCGACTGGTGCGGACCCTGTTCGGCTGGAGCTCGCGCGCTTTCATCTTGCGGGCGAACGGAAGGTGCTCGCGGAGGAACACTTGGCGCTGCTCGTCGGACGCGACGAGTGGTCGACGACGCACGAGACCGCTGCGGCACTGCTCTCGGAGCTCATGGTGGATTGCGGTCGTCTGAAAGCGGCGGTTGCGATTGACCGACGACTCGCGCAATGCAGCTCCGCGACAGGCCGAGCCGCGCAGGGGCGCCTCGCGCAACTGCTGCGTCCCTCGGTGTCCGTGGTGGTCGCACCGGATGGTTTGAAAGTGCGTACGCGCAACGTGCACGAACTCGAGATCGAGTTGCGCAAGCTGGATCTCGTAGCGTGGTTGACCGAGCGGCAGGGACGGCTGATCGAATCACAGCTACCGGAATCGGGCTCGGTGCTGTTCCGGCAGCGCCTCACGCCGGCGGCGCCGGACCCGCAACAGCCGAACGAAACGCACGTTTCCGACGTGGCGCTCACCGAGAGTTCCGGGCAGGCGGCGGTTCTGATCGCACGATGGAAGCTCCCTAGTGGCAAGACGCAACGCCAAAAACAACTCCTTACGCTTTCAGACACGCGCGGGACGGCCCTCCTGGGCCGCACGCGAGCCCTGGTCTGGCTGGACCGCTTGGCCAATGGTCGTGGCTACTTCTGGATGCGCGGTTCGTTCGTGCCGACGCGTTTTGACGTCCGGGAGGGACAGGCGCGATTCGACTTACCGCCGGAGCGGCGCGTGTTGGTCGACCATCATTGGGTTTGTGTCGTGGATACCGACGCGGGCCAGGTCGTGCTACAAGGGGAAAGCGTCCCTCCGTCGGACGATGGGCCCCAACGTGCCCTGGTGGTTGCCACGCCGCCGATGCCGGTGCGCGGAGCCCCGGTCGACGTCACCGGGCTGCTGCTCGATGCGCGCGGAACGCCGTGGTCGACAGACGAACCCGTCGATGTTGAGGTGACCTTTTCTGACGCAGCCGACAAGCACCGTCGAACCGTTCGCACGACAGCTTCAGCTGTCGGCTTGTTCTCGGCATCATTGCAGCTGGACGAGACGCTCGACGCGCAACCCTTGCGCGTCAACGTGGCGGCTGCCGGTCGTGTGCTGGAGACCTTGCCGCGGCAGGTCCGCGTGCATCCGGATGACCGGACAGGCGAGCCCCTGCTGATCGGACTCCGTGCCCCGACACGGTTGTCGCTTGGACAGGAAGAAGTACCGCTCACCATCATGGGATGGTACCCCTGGGGAACGCCGGTCGCGGATCGCATGGCGGATGTCACAGCCCGCACCTTCATTCCCGCGACAACGCAAACGCCACGGGTGCGTTACTACCGCGGACTCTCGGAGCACGGTCATACAGACCAACGCGGCGTATCGACGCTTGAGGCTCACCTCCGTCCGCACACGCAACCGTTGGCGGTCGGGCTCTGGTCGACGGTAACCGGCTGGGCCGGCAGCAGCGCCGTCGACTTTCGCGCCTATCTCACAAATGGCGCGGAGCACACGGCCTGGCTACTGGTTGAACCGGGGAGCCCGCGGGTGGGCGAAGGTGCCCGCTTCCAGGTCGGCTGGTTCGACACGCGACAGCGAATCCTCGCCGACCCGCCGACCGTGCGAATCTTCCGCGGCGATAAGCCAGTGGCGACGCTTACAGCGCGGCAGGGAGTAAATGGGTATGCGACGGAATACTGGCGCCCGACCGAGCCAGGCCACTATCGCGCGACGGCGGAGATTCCAAGCCTCACCGGTGCGTCGCTGTTCACCGAACGTGCGTTCGAGGTGGCGGGAGACGGGTCACCGCGTCCGCTGGCACCGATCGAACGTACCGCGCATTGGCATTCGAATGAAAAAACGTTGCAATTGACGATCGACGATACGAATCGCGAACGCATCGTTTGTGTCCTGCACGACGATCCGTTCCAGCTGCAGCGCCTTCCGGCGAGGCGCGGATCTGCGGACCAGCGAATCCCGGACATACCCGAGACACCGGCTTCCGTGCTGCTGTTCGAGAATGGCGCTCCCGCAGAGATCCTGCCCGTCGAGCAGCACGAGTCCGTGTCTGTGGGCGCGCTCCAGATCGCGGCGCCCGCGGAGCGCGTCGCGCCCGGCGCAGCAGTGGCCGTCACGATCCGGTCGACGGATCCTCGTCTCACGCACGTGCTGTTGCGGCTCGTCGACGCCAACGATCAGGGATTTCATACGTGGCTGACCCCGATCGATGCGGAAGCTCGACGACGCCCCGGGGCGTCCTTTGTCTGGGCCGATCATCGGGGCAACTCGGCCACGCTGACCACCGACGTCGTGCTTCCCGCCCCGCTGGCGGACGCGGTGACCGGTCCCGCGCCATGGTGGACCGCATCCGCTCCGTTCGAAGCGGGAGTCGCGCGAACGGTTGTACCGCTGCCGGTGCATCCGTCGGTCTATCGTCTGCACGCGGTTGCGGTCGGGCCGGGTGGGATCATGGCCACTGGCAACGCACTGATCGATGCCAACACTGGTCTCGAAGTGATGGTGGACGCGCCGGCAATGATGCATGTCGGCGACCGTGTCCAGCTGTCGATCTCGCTACGGAACCCAACGCGCGACCCGATCGACTTTGCGATCGCGTTTCCGGACCAGGCGGCGCTCGACCTGGGAGCGCCAACGGCCCTGCTCGATCGCGGACGGGTCAATCGATCGCTCCGCAAGAAGGAGACAATAGCAGCCGGGGAGATCGTGTCGTTGATCGTTCCGGTCGAGGCGATCGCCCGCGGGGTGGCGACCTTTGATGTTCGAATGACTGTCAGCGGCGTCGAACAGCAGGTCGCGCAGCCGATCGTTGTCGCCGATCCGCTCCCGCCGGCAGTGGCTCCGTCGATTTCCGTCGAGCGGTCGTACTATCGGGCCCGTCGCACGGATCGCGAGCGAGCGCGGCCCACGGGCGGGGTCTACGTGAGCGAGCACTGGGAGGTCGACACGCAGCCGGTTACAGAGTTCGCGTCCGGCGAAACAATCTTCGTTCGCGAGACCGTCCACTTTCGCCGACCGGTCGACGCAATCGCGTGGGTGCAGACGATGCCCGCAAATACATTTGCACTTGCGGTTCCAAAGTCACTCAAGCGCGAGGCGATCGCGATCGGAATCCTCGAACGCCGCGAACGCGATCGGCTGCGCTATCGGCTCGGGCGCATCGCTCCAGGACGATACCAGCATTCGTACCTGATGGTTGCAACGCGCCCCGGCAGCGCCCAGATGCCGCAGCCCACGGTAACTGTAGGAACGGAGGTCGTTCCGGTTGCGACTTTCGAATCGACTCCATTGATCGTGCGCTAGGAGCGTTCATAGACGTCGTAGCGTGTCGTTCGATCGCGTGTCGAGCGAACCGGCGACTCGACCAGGCAGGGCGCCGTCCGCATTCGCTTGACCACCACGCGGAGTCTGGCGGCGCGGCGCGCAACCGCCAGCAACTGCTCGGCATCCCGATCGTCGCCAACGACACTTCGCAGCGCCCGCAGCTCTTTTTTGACGAGTGCGGATTGTTTCCGCAAGGGGTACATCGGATCGAGGTAGATCACGTCCGCCGGCACTTGCCGCGCGCGAATCGCGCTTCGCGCATCAGCGACGGTCAGCCGAATCCGTTCGACGACGGGCTGCAACGCCGGCACTTCCGCCGCCCGTCGCAAACCATCCTCGAAGAGCGCCGCGATCTCCGGACGCCGCTCGATCGCGTACACTTGGCAGCCGGCAGCGGCCAGACGGAACGCATCGCGCCCAAGACCAGCCGTCGCATCGATCACGTTCGGAGCCGATAGCCGCCCTTTGACCGTCCGTACGAGCAAGCCCTGTGGCGCGCTCCGACGACGGGCGTAGCCAGCGGCGCCAGCGACGAATTCGGCATACACCGGACCTGGTGCGTTCGAAGAGCCCGAACGGAGTTCGACCCGGTCAGCCGTCACGGCCAGGAACCACGAGGCAGCCGCGTCGGCGTTCTCCAGAAACGGAGCGCCCAACTGCGCAGCCAGCCGCGTCGCGCGCGCACGCGTCAACGAAGTTTCACCGACATCGACGACGGCAATCTCCGGTGGTGCTCCGTGCTCCGCGCTCATTGTCACCATTGTACGATGGCTGGCGGTAGCCGCAGCGCCGTTCCAGATCGCGCCAGGCGCGGATCGAGACGACGGGGCGTGCCCCGGCCCGAGGCGGCGACAATGCGAGCGGCAGGATTGCAGCCCCGGCGCGGCTCGCTATAGTACGGACCGAAGCGCGGTTTCGAGGCTGATCCGATCAGCGCCAATCTCATGATCAACAGCTCGCTCAATGTCTGGCGGTGATTCATGGATGTACCACGTCTGCTCCCTTTGGTGGCGGTCCCTCTGCTGATCGCGGCGGCGCTGCCGGCCGGCGCTCAGGACAGCCGTGAAGGCCGGATCGTCCGGCGCGTAGAGTTCGAAGGGCTGCAAACGATCAGCGACGGTTTCGTGCGCGCCCTGATCCAGACCCGTACGGGGCAGCCATTCAGCACGCCCGTGGCCGAACGGGACGTCAACGAGCTCCTCAAGAGCCGCAAGTTCCTCGGCGCGCGGGCGGCGACCCGTATCGAAGGTGACGGCGTCGTCGTCATCTTTCAAGTGCGTGAAAAGCCGATCGTCCAGTCGCTCGAGGTGTTGGGCAACGAAGAGGTCGAAACAGACGATCTGCTCGATGCACTTGGTTTCAGCGCCGGCGAGCCGCGCGACGAGTTCCTGATCAGCCGAGGGCGCGATGCGTTGCTCAGGATCTATCGCGAGCGGGGGTATTACTACGCCACAATCGAACTCGACCAGACCGCGCTGGAATCGGACCGCGTTGTCTATCGCATCAGCGAGGGCCCGCGGGTCCGCGTCCGCGATATCGAGTTCGAGGGGAACCGGGCCTTCCCGACGCCCCAGCTGCGATCGAAGATCGCCACCAGCACGTACCTGTGGGTCTTCCGCAAGGGAGCACTCGACGAGGAGCGGGCCGAACAGGACGCAATCACCCTACAGCAGTTCTATCGGAATGACGGGTTTCTCGACGCGCGGGTCGGGTATCGCCTCGAGTTCGACGAGGCGGAGCGCAGCGATCTGCGGGTCGTCTTCGTGATCGAGGAGGGAGCGCGATACCGGGTCTCCGGGATTGAAGTTGATGGCAACGAGGTGTATAGCGACCAGCGCGTTCGCGAAGTGATGGAGCTCATGCCGGGCAACATCATTCGTGAGGACCGCCTGCGCCGTGACGTTCAGAACGTACGTGACTTGTACGGGACCGCGGGCTACATCGACGCTCAGATCAATGCAACCCTGGCGTTTGCTGAGGAGGAGGCCGTCGCGACCATCCGCGTCGGCATCGTCGAGAATCAGCAGTCGCGTGTCGGGCGGGTGACGATCCGCGGCAACGAATACACCAAAGACGAAGTCGTTCGGCGAGAGGTGGCGCTCACGCCGGGCGAACTCTATGACTCGGGCAAAGTCCGCGAGTCCGAGCGCAACATCCGCGAGACAACGCTATTCTCGCGGGCTTCGATCACGCCGTTGCCGGAATCAGGCGGGCTGCGTGAAGCGCTGGTCGAGGTCGAGGAGGCGCAAACGGTCAACATTCTCTTCGGCATCGGCGTCAGCACGGACAATGGCGCCATCGGGTCCGTCACGATCGACAATCGTAATTTCGACCTCTTCGACTGGCCGCGCAGCTGGGAGGAGTTCCTGCGTGGCCAGGCGTTTCGCGGGGACGGTCAGCGGCTCAACATTCGCCTCGCCCCGGGTACCGAGCTTTCTCAGTTCCGGATCAACTTCACGGAGCCCTACCTCTTCGACAAGCCGCTTCGGCTCGACATCGCGGCGTATCTGTTCGAACGGCCGCGCGAAGGCTGGGACGAGGAGCGGCTCGGCTTCAACGTGACCCTCGGCAAGCGATTCGAGGGCGGGGCGCTCGACGGCTGGGCGTTGGAAGGTTCGTTGCGTTTCGAACAAGTGGAAGTCGACGATCTCGACGCTCTCGTACCGAGCGACGTTCGCGACGAGCGTGGCGACAATTTCCTGACCAGCATGCGCGCCGGACTCATCCGCGATACCACCGATAGCCGCGTTTTTCCCACGAGCGGCTACCGGTTCAGCCTCGGCTGGGAACAGGTCGGCGCACTGGGCGGCGACTACGACTTCGGACGGCCGGCGGCGGGAATCACCTGGTACAAGACCGTTCGGACTGATGTCCTCGACCGCAAGCACGTTCTAGCGCTGCGTGCCGACGCGTCGTTCATCGTTGGCGACGCACCGATCTTCGAAGGGTTCTTTGGCGGTGGTTTTGGCTCATTGCGCGGCTTCACCTTCCGAGGCGTGTCGCCGCGCCGAGGGATTCTCGATACCCCGGTCGGCGGCGACTTCATCCTGCTGACGGGCGCAGAGTATTCGTTCCCGCTCTACGGCGACAGCGTTCGCGGTGTTACGTTCCTGGACATGGGAACCGTCGAAGAAGACTTCGAGATCACCGACTGGCGAGCATCGGTCGGTTTCGGATTCCGCGTCAAGCTCGACTTCTTCGGCCCCGTGCCGCTGGTGTTCGACTTCGGCTTCCCGATCTCCGAGAACGACCAGGACGAAAACCGCGTGTTCAACTTCTCGTTCGGCGCTTCGTTCTAGCCGGCGCCTGCCCCTCTAGGGCTGTTGCAGCGCAGTCGTCCGCTCCTCGGACCAGACGGGTCGTCCATCCTTCGTGATCGTCACCGTCGTCCGTACTTCGGGCGGCGTCGCGGCTTGATCCACGACCGCGGTACAGGCAATGCCTTCCTCGGCATCGGTTATGTTCATCGTCGCCGGTTCACCTGCTACCAGCCGCAAACGCGGCGCGCTGATGACCGACGGCCGGTCCCCGTCTGACCGGTCCTCAATAACGATTGTGACGTCGTACGCCTGGGTATCCCCGTCGACCGGCAATAGCGACACGGTGCTGGCATACGCCGAGGATTGGCCGGCACACCCCGTGAGAACCGCCAGACCTGCGAAGAAACTCAGCGGAACCAAGATTGACAGGATCTTCATCGAGTCACTCCTTTTCAAGACCGAACTGTCGTAACCGCTTGCGTAACCAGCACAATATACGCTGACGTGTCCGGACGGTCGCAAACTACCGTGAATCTCAGCCGTCAATCCATCCGCTTGCGATCATAAATTCTGTACACACTATACACCGAGTCGTAGGATGTGGACGCCGTCGCTGTCGGGGAGCGCGAGCGGTCTTGCTCGCGCCGATGTCTCGAACCACCCAAGTTGGAGGAGTAGCATCATGACGACGGCACCGCTGCATCGCGCTTTGCTAACGATCGGAGTTTTCGGCCTTGGAGCAGCGCTCTCGGGAGCGCAGGGCATCACGTTCACACGAATCGCCGACACCAATACGACAATCCCCGGCGGGGTCGGCACATTCATATCGCTCTCGCAGCCGTCGCTGAACGACGGCGACGTGGCATTCCTCGGATCGGGCGCGATCCCACCCGGTTGCATCACGGGAGAGGGCATCTACCGGGCACGCAACGGTACGTTGCAAGCAATCGCCGACGGGTGCACCGCCATGCCGGGCTGTCCACTGCTGTTCGTGGGCTTCAGTCAGCCGGCACTCGGGGCCGGAGGCGCAACATTCAGTGGCGCCGCCAACTACGCCGGCTTCAACTGCCGCGGCATCTACTCGCGCAACGGGAACGGACCGCTGACCATTGTCGCAGACCCCGCAACGCCGGACCCGGGTGGATTCGGTTTCCTGACGGAGTTCTTCTTCGTCGGACGCGAAGGACGCACGATCGGATTCTCCGCCTGGACCACGCTGGGCGGACCGGCGGTCTACATTCGAACGAACGCACTCACACTGGTTGCCAACACAACCACGCTGGTTCCCGGCACGAATCAGCCGTTTACATTCTTCCAGCCGAATGTGAGCGCCGGCGCGACAGAGGTCGCCTTCGCCGGTGAGAACGCCCAGCGGTCCGGCGTGTACACCGGCGCGAGCCCCACGACGCTGCAGACCGTCGCCGACACGACCACCGCCATTCCCGGCGGCACAGGGACGTTCACCTCCTTCGGCGACCGCCCCTCCACTGACCGCGGCGCCACCGTCTTCTACGGCCAGGGTACCGCCGGCCAACAGGGCATCTACACCGACCTCGGCGGAACGCTGCGCCGCGTCGCGGACCTTTCGACTCCCATCCCGAACGGCACCGGCACATTCACCGGCTTCACGTTCTTCTACGGTCCCTCGATCGACGGGAACCGCATCGCGTTTCGCGGCACAGGTGCCGGCGGGCAGATCGGGATCTACCTGTTCTCCGCACGCACCAACACCCTTACCCGCGTGGTCGATCTCTCGTCCTTACTGGTCAACGACCCGAACCTGACACTCGTCGACCTGGCAATCGACGAGCAGGCCCTCGACGGAGACAAGCTTGGATTCCTCGCGGTCTACGAAACCGGCGTACCACTGCAATTCTACTCAGCAGTGTTCGTGGCCAGCCTCTAGTCGTCTCGACCGTCGCGACAAGGTACCAAGGCATCCGTGCCGCGCATTGCGATCTCGCTACTCGGCGATCGTCGCGAGCGCGGCACGCGCCTTTACACGAACATAGCGGTCCCGGTGCCGCGATGCCTCGCTCAGTAACAGGTGCGCCGCGGGACTCCGATCCGCAACGGCGGCAAGTCCGTTGACCCCGATGGAGATTCCACCAACCCCAGCAATCCGGATCGCGTCAGGATCAGCGATACCGGCCTCCGTCAGTGCGATTGCCGCCAATAACTGTGTGTACCGACGAGTCAGATAGTCACGCAGATGACGACTGGCGTTTTTGCGTTCCGCAGGAACGCGCAGAAGCGCCCCGGCGCATGCGACGGCGCCTTTTGGATCCGCCGAATCGAGGTGCGATCGAAGGACCCGAATCGCTCTCGTGTCCGCAGACTCCAATTCGGCCAAGGCAATGGCCGCCCACATCGCCGTCCTGCTGTCCGAATCGACAAGCCGCTCTTTCAGAAAAGCGGTGCCACGGCCGTCCTCGGGAGCGATCCTGGTTACGGCCCGCGCGGCAACGACCCGCAGATCCATGACCACGCTCGCGTTTCCTCGGGGCGCCGACTTCATGAACCCGACAATCGCATCCGCAGCGGGACGAGCTTTCGGTCCCAACTCCTCAAGGACGCTCAGCGCCGCCCAGCACGCCACCATATCATCCTGCTCCAGGTCGCGTACCAGCGCGGGTAGCAGTGCGTCCGTTTCACCGATGATTAACAACGCGGAATAGTACTCCCCCAGGTATCCTTTCCGCGGAGAAGCAATCCGGGCCAGAATCGTGTCCTTGACTGCGATCAGCGCTGGAACGGCCTTTGGCCCGATCGAACGCAGTCCCGCTACCGCACTCGCCCTGGTCGACGGGCTGCCACCGTCGATCAGCATCCGGATCAACTCGGGAATGACTGGTGCAGCGTGCGGGCCCATTTCCGAAAAAGCATCGAGCGCCGTCCGTCGAACAGCACGATCACATAGCACCTTGCGCAGCGCGGGCACCGCCGCCGCGGCAGCTTCGTGGCCGATCGCGCCCAATGATTCTGCCGACCAGCGCCGAACATCTCGGTCGGGGTGTTCGAGACCCGCGACCAAGGCCGGCACCGCCGTCGGGCCCAGCCGCCCGAGCGCCTGGGCGGCGGACGAACTGCCGGATGCGACCGCTTTCTCGAGGGCCGGAACTGCCGCTACCGCATCCGGGCCAATCCGACCGAGTGCTTGGTAGACGCACCCAGGGTGAGGGTAATCGTCAAGCAGTGCGATCAGCATCGGCACGCTGTCCTTCGCCCGTGGTCCGAGCTCGCCCAGGGCTTCAACCGCCTCGCAAAATCCAGACTGATAACGTCTCGCCTCGGTGAGCAAGGCTGTGCAGATCTGCGCGACCTGCGAATCGGTCATGAAAGGATGCCAATGCTGATTGATCGTACCGATGGCGCGCGCCACGCATGACGCCGTACTCCAACTGGGCAATCGTTCGAGCAAACCCGGCAACGCTTCCGGCCCGATCCGACCGAGCACACGCGCCGCGTGGGCAGCGTGTTCAATTCCGTCCACTACCGCGAGCAGCCTCGGGATCGCCGGCGCTGCCAGGGGGCCGAACCACAGGAGCGACTTCGCAGCCCTATACGGCCGGACCCCCGCTTCCAGCATCTCCACCAGCGTATCGACAACGCGCGGGTCGTACCCGCCATCGATATCAACGTGCCTCAGTGCTGCCAGATACCGAATACGAGGCGATGGATCGTCCAGCGCCACCTCTAGCATTGCCACCTTCGGCCGAATGAGCGCACTCCGCTGTTCGTACAACGTACCCCATCGATCGATCTGTTCCATGATCCTCATTCGGACAGCCTCGTCCGGATGACGCAGTAGCACGTCACGCAGGATCGTCTGGGCAGCAGCGCTGGAAGCGATATCGTCTGCGTAGCACAGCGCGACGATCGCTACCTCGCGCACCAGCGGGTCGCGTCCAAAGATCGCGCGCCGAAGCGCCGGATGCGCAACGGCGCCCATTCTCTTCAGCGTCTGCTCGACGAAGCCCGAATGAAAGGCGGAGCATGCTCGAAATCGTGCGATTGCGAACAACGTCGGGACGACAGGCGCGCCACGACGCGCGAAAGCGTCAATCATGCGTCCACGCAGAGGATTGTCGATGCGCGCCGCCTCCAACAACTCCGGATACGCCGCCGGCCCCAGTGCGATCAGCGCATGCGCGGCTTCGTCCTGGACCGCCTCATCATCGACGGTCAGGTCGGCAAGCCACTGTTGGACAGTCTTGCCCTCGTACGAGGCCGTTTCGGACTCCGACGGCAAAGGAGTAGTGACGGTTTCTTCCGCCATCACCCCCGCTACGACCAACACCGTGACACCAAGCGCTACCACCCCGAACCGATGCATGTGTCAGACCTCCCGATTGCATGACGACGTCCCCTCGACGTCGGGGGATTCTATCACTCGATCGCGGTCGATTCGTAAGAAAATGATCTTTACCCATAGGACCAAACGTCTCATCAAGCGCTCGCTCGCGCTGGCGCATTGTGGAGACGACGTGTCTTGGCCAAGACCGCGGGTGCCACGGGGCCGTATCGATATTGCTCCCCTCAGATCCGCCCGAATCCGCTTCGTAGCGACTAAACCGGGTTCGGCTCGCCGTGGGCGGGAAACTGGACTATGATTGGGTACTCGCCAGCGCAACGGAGTACCACAAGATTGAGTCCTAGCGCCTATATCCACGGAATCGGAACCGCAGTTCCGCGCCGAGCCCTGCATCTCGACGAATCGAGCGACGTCTTCGAGCAGGCAGCCCTCGGCGAGCGCACCAACCGCATTCTTCGGCGAATCATGCGCCTCACCGGCATCGAGACCCGCTACCTCGCGGCACTCGACTACCAAACTCCCGACCTCACCGATTCACTCTACCAAGCCGCGACCGACCAGCCCCACGGACCCGGAATGACCGCGCGCAGCGCGGTGTTCGACGAGGCCGCGGCTCCGATGGTCGCGCGCGCGCTCGGCGCGTTCACGCCGGAACAGCTTCGAGCGGTCCAGGCGCTGGTCACCGTGAGCTGCACACACGCATCCTCCCCGGGGCTCGAACGACCGGTATTCGCCAACGCCCCAATCGATGCCGACGTCGATCGCTGGAACCTGGGCTTCATGGGCTGCTCGGCGGCGATCGCAGCGCTGCGCCTCACCCACCAGATGCGCGGTGCGGAACGGTCCGCGCTGATCGTCTGCTGTGAACTGTCCTCACTGCATTTTCAATATTCCGAGAATATCGATCAGTTGACGGCCAACATGCTGTTCTCCGACGGGGCCGCCGCGCTGCTGCTTTCGCCGAACCGTTCCGCGGTGCGCATCGTGGACTGCCGGTGTTCGACGCTACCGAAAGTCGCCAACCAGATGGTCTGGACCGCCAGCGACCATGGGCTGCGCCTCGCACTGTCTCAGGAACTGCCCGCGACGCTGGCCGACGCGCTACCCGAAGCAATCGACCGCTTCCTGGCGGACAACGGCTTGTCGCGCGCCGCCGTCGACCATTGGCTCGTTCATCCCGGCGGCCCTCAGATTCTCGACGCGGTCGAAGAATGCCTCGAACTGGCGCCCGACGCGCTCTCGCATTCGCGACACATTCTCCGTCACTATGGCAACATGTCGTCGCCGACCATTCTGTTCATTCTCAACGAACTGCTCGGCGCGCGGCGCAACGGGACATGCGTCGCGATGGCATTCGGCCCGGGTCTGACAATCGAACTCGCGTTGCTGCACCTGGATTGGGACGCCGCATGACCGCTGTCGTGATCACCCCGCGTCATCGCGGCGTGCGTCCGCGGACCATGCGTCGAGGATCGATTCGATGATACTCTCGGACCTCCGTCAGCGCGTCGTCGAACCGGAGATCATGGATCAGCCAGACCTCGATCCGGCCCGGCATCGCGCTGCGCTGCGGGGAATTGCGCGACTCAACGCCTGGAGCGGTAGCGTCGGCACCATTTGGTCCGCGATTCGCAGCCAAGCAACGCCGACGCGGCCCTTTCGGATTCTGGATGTCGGCTGCGGGGGAGGGGACGTACTGGTCGGAATCGGGCGCCGCGCCGCGCGTGCCGGCCTACGTGTCGAGCTTGCCGGCTGCGATATCAGCCCGAAAGCGATCCAGCTCGCAACAGAGAACACCGCGGCCAACCGCATCCAGGCGGACTTTACCCAGCTCGACGTCACAAAAGAGCCCCTGCCCGCCGGCTTCGATTGCATCATCAGTTCACTCTTCCTCCACCATCTTCACCGCGCGCAAGCTGTCGATTTGCTGCGAAACATGAAGTCGGCAACGTCCGGCGGGCTTGCAGTCTACGATCTCGTGCGAAGTCGGCCCGGACTACTGCTGTCGCTGGCCGCGACGCAGTTGTTGACGCGCTGCGAGGTCGTGCACACGGACGGTCCGCGCTCGGTTTGCGCCGCGTTTCGGATCGCAGAGGTTCGGGAGCTTGCATCAGAAGCCGGACTCGATAATGCCGACGTGCGCCGCCGCTGGCCCTGCCGCTATTTGTTGACGTGGAGCGGATCAAGATGAGTGCGGCGACGATCGGCCTTACCGACGCAGCGAACTCGATCTGGGATGCCGTGGTGATCGGCGCCGGCCCCGCCGGCTCGATGGCCGCGCGCGAAGCCGCACGTCGCGGCGCCCGCGTCCTGCTCGTCGACCGCGCAACGTTCCCGCGCGACAAAGTCTGCGGCGGCTGCCTGAGTCGACGTGGTATCCGCGCGCTGGAACGGATGGGCCTTGCTTCGCTCCTGGAGGCGCGACATGCCCAACCGCTGCGCCGAATGGCGCTGGCCGCCGGCGGGCGCCGCGCGAACCTCGGCTTGCCGGGCGGGGCAGTGATCTCGCGCGGATGGCTCGACGCAGCGCTGATCGACGCCGCCGTCCGTGCCGGCGTCGCATTTCTGCCGGACTCCGTTGCAACATTGGGCGCACTCGGACGAAGTGCACGCACGGTCCATCTGCAATCGCGAAGTGCTGACGCCGACATCGCAGCGCGGGTGGTTGTTGCGGCTGGTGGCCTGGGCGACCGGCGCGCGCTTCGGCACAGCGAGATCGTCCCGAACATCGCTGCAGACGCGCGAGTGGGCGCCGGCGTCATCGTGAATAACGCACCACCGGAATACAAACCCGGCACGATCTTCATGGGCGTCTCTTCCGACGGGTATGTCGGTGTCGCACAGCTGGTCGATCAACGGCTCGACGTTGGTGCAGCGCTGAACACGAGCGCCCTCAAAGGGGACGGGAACATGGGGACCGTAGCGGCACGCGTGCTCCGCTCCGCGGGGTTGCCCCCGATCCCCGGACTCGAACAGCTTCCCTGGCGTGGCACGCCCGGATTGACCCGTCGTCCGTCGCGCGTCGCCGCCAAACGGCTGCTGCTGATCGGCGACGCCGCCGGCTATGTCGAACCCTTCACCGGTGAAGGAATGGCGTGCGCCCTCGATTGCGCGTGGGCAGCGGGAGAGCTGATACCTCAGGGAGCCGCGCGTTGGGACGACCGTTTGGAGCGCGCCTGGACCGACCAACACCGACGCATGATTCGGCAACGTCAGGCGCTCTGCCGTGCCACGAGCGCCATGCTCCGTCGACCAGGTCTCGTCCAAATGGCGATCGGAGTGCTGGCCTTCGCGCCGGTCCTCGCCAGCCCGCTCGTCCACTGGATCAACCGCCCGCCTCGCCCCCTCGCCAGCTAGCCCTAGCGACCGTCTCGGCCGGGAAGCACCGGTCGCGAGACGTCGACCGTCAGCGCCGGGTGCTACGCGCGGTACTCCACTTTGATCGTCCCATAAGTGTATTCGTCCGTGGTTGTTACACTCGTTCATTCTCTCATTTACGCTTCGTGTGGTCGGAATGCGAAAATCGGTAAACATGGTCCTAAAATGGACTTGCTTCGGGGACCCGTGATCGGTACCGTTGACAGTCTAGGTATAGATCCTGGGGTCGTACGCGTTCATCTCAGCGCGGGCATTCTGTGGAGGGTGTCCAGGCGTGCGACCAGAACCTCAAATTTGGGAGGAGAAGGATGATGCGTGCATTCACGAAAGTGTTGCTCGGCGGTCTCCTGCTTGCCGTTCAGGTGAGCGCCGGAGACGCGCTGCTGAGCAACTTGCCCGGTACCGGCAGCGGCACCGGCTCGAACCTCGGGTTGAACCCCGACGGTGCGGACCGGACCAAGGCCGTCGGGCTGACGATGGGCGGCACCGCCATGCCCTTCGTGGACCTGGTTGCGTTGATCTCGAACACCGATCCTGGAAGCGAGCTCAGCGGCGGTATCTTCTCGGATGTCGGCGGCAACCCGGGCGTCGAACTGGCTCCGTTTGCGCCGGTCGCGGTCGGCCCGAACACGCCGGTCGGTGAGGTCTCGATCACGACGGCTGCGCCGTTCACGCTCGAGGCCAACACGTCGTATTGGTTCGTCCTCGACGGCCCGACCACGACGCAGTCGCTCCTGTGGGAGACCCTGACCCCCAACACCGCCCCTGTCGCTTCGGCCGCTGCCACGTTTGATGGCTATCGGTTCTCGAGCAACGGTGGCACGACCTGGGGCGCTTCGGGCCTCTTCAACGGCGTCCAGATCAACGTCCCCGAGCCGGCCGCAGCCTTGCTGCTCGGTCTCGGCGTCGTCATGCTTCGTCGCCGCTAGGCGCAAGCACTGATAGACAACGATCAAAACGGTCGGTCTCATCGAGGCCGACCGTTTTCTTTTGGGACCCACTCGGATGGGGATACTGCAGGGGGAGGAAAAACGCGCGATTCCGTTCCGCACCACCGACTCGCCCCGGTACGATAAGGGGGACGTAGCCGATCCGTCCCTGGAGGAGACTGGTGATGAACCGCATGTGGTCAACAATAGCCATCGTCTCGTTGGTCCTGCTATCGGCGGACTCCGCCGTTGGGCAGTCCGCCGGCGGTCTGGGCGGGACCGGCAGCATGTGGGCGACGGACAACTGCATTGGTCCGCTCGAGCGCGCCTGGGTCCGCGAGGAGGCCGCCCGGAATGCGCGGTATCTTTCATCTGTTCCGAACCCGCGGGCGGGCAGCGCCATTGCACCCTATCCCTTCATTCCGATGGGCGGGACACTCTACGGGGACGTGATCGAACTGAACTATGTCGATCTCGATCCGACGAGTGGCATCCTGGATTGGCGCTGTTCCGAATACACCTATAACGGGCATCGCGGGGTCGACACCTATCTGCGCAGTTTCGGCGAGCAGTCGGTCGGCGTGCCGGTTTTTGCCGCCCTCGACGGCACAGTCATCTTCACGCACGATGGCGAGCCGGACATGAATACGCAGGCGCTGGGGCAAGTATCGAACCTGGTCGTACTAGACCACGGCAACGGACACCACACAAGCTATTTTCACCTCAAGAACGGCAGCGTGAGCGTGTCACTCGGGCAGTTCGTCCCTGCGGGTACGCAGATCGGCGAGGTTGCATCGAGCGGCAACAGCAGCGGTCCGCACCTGCATTTCGAAACCGAGGTGAACGGCGTCGCGGTCGAACCCTATGCCGGCGCCTGCAATGCTGGCGCGGGTAACTGGGCCAACCAGCCGTCGTTTATTGAGACGAGCTACCTGTGGGATTTCGGCTTCACCCACGAGGACCTGCGCGTCATTCCCGGCTGGCCCTTCAAAACACCCCGTGACAGCCAGATCGCCACCAGCGACCCGTTCCTGTTCATCTGGACGCAGATCGCTAACCTGCCCGCCGACAGCACGTACCGCATGATCTTCGAGCGTCCGGACGGCACGATCGAATGGGAGACGCCGACGTGGCCGCTGGACAACCCGGATTGGCGCTGGGGTTGGATCTGGTTCTGGTTCGACATCGAGGCCATGCACTCGATCACCGGAACTTGGCACGTCGAGTTCTTCCTCAACGACGAACAGCTCGTGCGCGCTCCGCTCGAGGTCCGTACCGAGCGCACCGCTGACTTCAACCGTCCGCCGGCAGCGATCGGCGTCGCCCCTGACCCGGCCGCACCGACGACGAACGACGTGATCTTCTGCCGGGTCCTGACGGAGAATGTCTTCGATGACATGGACTTCGACCTTGTACGTTATGAATACGTCTGGACTGTGGACGATGTGGAGATCCGTCGGGTAACGTCCGCCGCCCATTCCGATGCGATCCCGCGCCAGGCCGCGGGCAGCGTCGTGACCTGCACAGTCACGCCGTCGGACGGTCAGGTGCCCGGCGTCGGCGACGTGATGTCGATAACGGTGGCACCCGTGCTGTTGCCGGGCGACATGAACTGTGACGGAATGGTTTCGGTCGGCGATATCAATGGATTCGTACTCGCTTTGACCGATCCGGCCGGATATGACAAACAGTTCCCCGGATGCAGTCGTGACAACGCCGACTGCAATGACGACGATCAGGTCTCGGTGGGCGACATCAACTGTTTCGTCGCGCTGGTCACGGGTGGTTGATCGCCGGGACGACGAACCGACGCCGTACGCAGAACTCAACACGGTCCTGTCCTACTGGCTGGAAGGTGCACAGGCGGCGCTCGCGGAGAACTTCGTCGGCGCTTACCTGCAGGGTTCCTTCGCGATCGGCGACCATAGCGAATTCAGCGACTGCGACTTCATCGTGGTGACGCGAGAAGAGCTCACACCCGGCGCATTAGAGGCCTTACAGCATCTTCACGAGCGGATTCACGAGTTGCCGTGCCTCTACTGGCGAACCGGACTCGAGGGCTCGTATGCGCCGGCACCAATCCTGCGACGCTGGACGACCGTGCCGCGCGACCCTCCGGGAGAGCCGCGACCGGACGATTGGGCGGACCCGGGACTGTTGGGGACTCCGCCTTTGGCGTATCCCTTCTGGTACCTGGATCACGGGGGAAAGGCATTGGTGCGTTCCGAGCATGACAACAACCAGGTCGTGCGCTGGACACTGCGCGAGCGGGGAACCGTTCTGGCCGGGCCGAGCCCGAAGGACCTGGTCGACCCGGTGACGCCAGCCGACTTGCGTACAGAGGTCCGCCGGACCTTGGATCGGTTCCTCGCGACGGGGCTACCGATGCCCATGGTCGCTTGGCAGGCGTTCTGGGTCGGATTGTGTTGCCGGATCCTGCATACGCTCGAGACCGGAACGGTTGCATCGAAGAAAGCGGCCATGACCTGGGCACAGGCGGCTTTGGAGCCAAACTGGCGGGGTTTGATCGCGCGGGCGCAAGCCGTCAGGAAGGGAGACGACGAACAGGCCGCCAGATCAGCCGATCCCGCCGAGGTCGCATTGACGCACGAGTTTGCAACGTACTGTCGGACACTCGCCAACCGGGCATGGTCGTAGAGGGGCGCTAGGGCGCGTCAGCTGGCGCCCGGTAGCGGTCGGCGGCGTCTTCCCGGTCGAGCTTCTCGTACAACTCGACGAGCCGGTTCGCGACGCCGCGCGTGCGGGCATGGTCCGTACCGTAAGCCTCGACCAGGCCGGCGTGAGCCGCGAGCAGTTCGCGCTCGGCCTCGTCGTTCCGATCGATCTGCATCAGATACGTTCCGTAGTTGCCCTGGAACGCGAAGATCGCCCAGTGTTTCGCGGGCAGTGCCACGCGGGCCCGGTCGACGACCGTCGCTGCGAGATCGGCGGCCTCCGCCAACCGATCCTGGCTGACCAGAAGCTGCGCGTAGTTGTTCATCAAGATGATGGTGTCGAATGACTCCGGGCCCAACGCCTCTTCGTGCAGGCTGATCGCTTCCCGGTACAACGCGGCCGCCGCCTCGGCGTCCGGTATCTTGAACAAAGCGTAGGCGAGGTTGCGCATCGACAGCAGTGTGTGGGCGTGTTTCGGTCCAAGATGCTCCCGACGGAGGTCGTACGCCTCCCGAAACATGGCGGCCGCCTCCGCATAACGCTCCTGCTGCTGGATCGCGTACGCGAGGTTGTTGAGCAGTGTCTGGAGCTGCGTGTTGCTTTCCGGGAGCTGCGGACGAGCGGCGTCCAGCGCTTCGCGCAAAACCGCCTCCGCTTGGTCGGGCCGGCGGGTGTCGCTCAACAGCACCGCCAGATTGCTGATTGCGACCAACGTTTCGGGATGATCGGGCGCATACTGCGCCTTGCGGATTTCGAGCGCCCGACGCATGTAGCGCTCGGCCTCATCCATCCGCCCCATATCGGCCATCAGGTTGCCGAGGCTGGCCAGCACGATCAGCGTCGAGACATGGTCCTCCCCCAACGCCGCCCGCAACCCTTCCAGCGCTTCGCGCATCGCCTTCTCGGCCGGCTCGAACTGCTGCTGGTAGCGCAGGACCGTTCCCAGGACGTTCAGGGAGGTCAAGGTCTCGACGTGCTGCGGCCCGAGGACGAGCCGTTGCCGCTCGAGCAAATCCTCGAAAAGCGCCCGGGCACGGTCGAGTTCACCCTGCATCTGGTACGCCTGCGCGAGGTTGTGCGTGATCTTCAGGTGCTCCCGGCTGTTTTCTCCCGCCACCGCAATGATCTGCGGCAACAGCTCCTCCCAGCGTTCGATGGCCGGCTGCGCCTCTCCACGGTGGTTCAGCACCATCGCACGGTTCTCGGCTGCCCGCAGGGTCTCGATATGATCACGGCCGAGCAACCGCTCAATGTTCTCAGCCGCGGTTCGCGAAGCCTGCTCGGCCTCGTCGTACGCACCCAGCCGCAGATGCAGATGACTCATGCGAATCAGATGACGAGACATCTCGAGTGCGTCCTCGTCATAGAGCGACTCGTTCATCTGATGGGCCTGCGTGAGATGGCGCTCGGCGGCGGCATCAGCGCCCAACTGCAGGTAAGTCGCGCCGAGGGTCGCGTGCAGTGCAGCGGCTACCTCCGGCTGGTCGGCGAACCGCCGATCGATCTCGCCGGCGGTCTTGTCCAGCACGTCCTTGACCCGCACATCGCGTCCCTCCTCCCACGGGTCGACCGATCGCAACATATCCTGCAGAAACGTATTGATGGCACCGGCCTTCGCCGCCTCGCGCTCGGCATGGATCCGCGCCGTCCGTGCCGCACCCAGATTCTGTTGCGCCAGGTTCTCGGCCGTCGTCGCTCGGCGATAGAAGATCGAGACCGAAATCGCCCACGCAAGTGTGCCCAGGCCCAGCACAGATACGACCCGAACCGCCGTGCGGTAGCGGGCCAGACCCTTTCGCAAGGTGTACCAGGCGCTATCGCGTTTGGCGAGAATCGGCTCGCCGGCCAAATACCGCCGCAGGTCACCGGCAAGTTCGCCGACGGATTGATAACGCCGCTCAGGCTCCTTCGCGAGACACTTCAAGACCATCGTTGCGACCTCGTCGTCCAACTCGCGCCGCAACGCACGCGGTCGCGTCGGCTCGACCTTCTGGATCGTCTCCAGCACCTCCGAGAGCGATCCCGTCGCGGCGTAGGGAAACTGCCCGGTCAATAGCTGATAGAGGATCACTCCTAGCGCGTACACGTCCGTCCGGACGTCAATCTGCCCCACGGCGCCCCGCGCCTGTTCGGGACTCGCCCACGGCATCGATCCGACGAAGTGACCGGTGACACTGACCGCCGTATGCGGATCGACCTGATCGATCTCTTTCGCGAGCCCGAAATCCAATACGTGCGGCGATCCCTGCGCATCGACCCGAATGTTGCTCGGCTTCAGATCGCGATGGATCACGCCACGCTGGTGAGCGAACGTGACGGCGTCGCAGATCTTGGCGAAGAAAGCGAGCGTGTCGCGAACATTGCCAAAGTAGCGTCGCGCGTCGGATGCCCCGGCCGACGGCAGCAACGCGTCCAACGGAACGCCTTCGATGAACTCCATCACGTAGTACAGCCGCCCGTCTTCGGTCTCGCCGCTGTCATAGACGCGAACGATGTGCGGGTGCCGCAGGCCGGCCACCAACTCGATCTCACGCTCGAATCGGCGGCGCCGGGCCGGCGTGGCCAAGGCGCCGTCCAGCACGACCTTGACGGCAACGGTCCGGTTGGTCGATCGTTGCACGGCACAATAGACGACCCCCTGCCCCCCGCGACTGATCTCACGAATCTCGTCATAACCCGTGATGCGCGGAACGGGGTGCAGCGCGGCAGCGCCGCCTCGAATGATGTCGACCAGTTGCTCCTGATCGTGATACCAGTCGGACGACGCGTCCATCGCGACCTCCATCGTCGTTCGAACGGCTACGGCCGGCGACTTGCCGGACCACCGGCCCCGCGCAGCCGGACGCGGAGTCGAGCCTCCGACGGGCTGCGGCTAGCCTTCCTCAGCGACCTGTTGCGCGATGATCGAACTCAACCGCTTGAGGATTCGCGACTTGGCCTGATAGACCTGATCGGTACTCAGCCCGAGCGTTTGCGCCACGGTCTGAACGTCCTGGGACTCGACCGCATACGCTTGAAACGCCGCCAGATCCGTATCGTTGAATTCGGCGCGCGCCGCCCGCAAAGCCTGGCGCATGTGGTATTGCCGCCACTCCAGCTCCCAGATCGAGTCGCTCTCCGTGTCGCGCTCAGCGGCGCGATCCGCCTCTTCAATAGGTGTTAGCCCCTGCTCCCCCGCCTTCTGACATCTTCTGCGAAAAATCGTCCTTAGGACGATCGTCTTCAAGTACGAACGAAACTTGCCCTTTGCGGGATCATACGCAAACCCCGGCAGCGCCTTCGAAAGCGACAGCAGCACTTCCTGCGTAACATCTTCGCAATCCGAGGGTTGCAACCCGCGCCGCCTGGCGAATCCGTGAATCAGGTCGCGATAGCGGTCGTGGAATTCGCGCCATGCCGCGACATCGTCGCCTTTTGCGATCCGGGCAAGTAACGTGGCATGGGTGGTCGTTTGCGCGAACATGACCCAACTATAACCAATTCGACTCCCCCAGCGGAACCGCCAGGAGCGTCTTCCGCCTCGTCCGGTAACCTTGCCGGCTGCCCAACCCTGGATGGGGTTTGACAATTCGGGCCAGAGGGGCCATACTGCCGGGCTCGAAATCAAGGTCCGGCAGGTATTCGGACCGGCGTTTTGATTCGGCCGAGGAACAATCGACCATGCACTACCCACATCGCATCAGCAAGATCAAACGGAAGCGTAAGTGCGGTTTTCGCGCGCGCATGCGAACCTCCAAGGGTCGCAAGCTCATCAACCGCAAGCGCCGACTCGGCCGCCGCGTCAACGTCGCATAGCCCCACCCCTCCTGTTCAGGCGGGTACTGCTGCGCGGCTGACCGGATCGGGTCGGTAGCGTGCTCCGCCGCAATACAACTGTTTAGTGTCAATCTTCGGCGCACCGCTGAATGGGTGCGCGTTACTTGATCAGATGTGCATCGGTGGTGGACTGCGGGCCTTCGGCGCCCGTGTAGCTGGACACGCCCTCGAGGGTCCAGATGTTGTCCTGCTCAATGCCAACCAGGGGGGTGACGCGCCAACGAACGCCGCCATCGAGTGAAAGCACGTTCTGACCCGCGGCCCGGTGGGCCCCGGAGTTGATCTGCGTCGGATCGCTGGACGTTCGCCGACGGAACTCGATCAGCGGGGTGCCGTCCTCGAAGAGCGGGTTATCGTCTGAGAGAATCGGCAGCGTCGGATCGTCCTCGAGCGTCGGTCGCACACCGGCCATGTTGTAGTAGGCATAGCTTACGTTACGCGATTCCGGAAACGTCTGGTGCCGACTCACGTCGTTCGCGGCCATCGGCACGTCCCAGCGCGACGGGCAAATGAAGATCCGCGGGTTTTGCACGAACGCTCCCTGCAAGAGGGGATACATGTGTCGGCGGTTGTGCGCCAGGGTCGCGCGTCCATCCGCCGTCGGCTTCCAGCGCATGGTCGGCTCCCAACCAGCGAACGGCAGGTTGGACGCATGCGACGCCGCGTAGCGCTGCATGCTCTGTCCCAACTGGGCCAGGTTCTGCGAGCAGCCGATACGCTGATTTCGGCTGCGTACGTGGAGCACGCTCGGCACACCCAGGCCGACCATCAGCACGATCACCGCCGCAATCGCCAGAATGTCCCGCAAGCTCCCGTGATAGAGCCGTAGCCGCTGCTCGCGTTCGATCGTGCGCGTCAAGCTGTCCGCCGGGCGCACGACGCGCAGTGCATCTGCATTGGCATGCACGTGCGCGACCACCCGCTCGGCGAGGTCTGCAGGGACCGAGGGCTCGTCGCGGACGAGCTTCAGTCGCTCGAACAGCGCCTGGACCGCTTCGTTCTGACGAGCCAGGTCAGCGTCGTCGCGGATCCGCGCTAGCAACTGAGCCTGCTCCTCCTCGGACAAATGGCCGAGGTGGAGTTCCAATAGCGTTGGATCGAACGCCTCATTCATGACGATCCGTCCTGGTCCTCTGAAACCGGAATCCCGTGCGCCGCCCAGAGCCGCGAGAATTGCTGCACTGCCGCGTGAAGCCGGCTCTTGACCGTCCCCAGCGGGATGCTCAGCACCTCGGCGATGTCCGCGTACGGGAGTTGCTGATAGTACCCTAGTAACAATATCTCACGCAGGTGCTCCGGGAGTCGCTCGATCAGACTGCGAACCCGAGCAGCGCGCTCTTCTTCGCTGAGTGCCTCGCTGGCATCGACACTTTCGGCCGGCAACGTGTCACGCCAAGCCACTCCTTCGGGATCCTTGGCGGATTCCAGCGTCTGCTCCGGCCGTCGAACCCGCGCCCGCAGATGGTCCCGAGCCTTGTTCGCGGCGATCGTGTACAACCACGGCTTGAAACGACGCGTCGGATCGAAGGACCCTGCTGACTGATGCACCTGGAGAAACGTATCCTGCACGATGTCCTCGCCGGCCTGCTGGTTGCCCACAAACCGTGCCACGAACCGATAAAGATCGCTCACGTAACGACGGACAAGTTCGTCCAGGGCGCCCGACACGCCATCGAGATGGTCCGACAGTAGTTGCTCGTCCGTCTTCAATCATTCCCTACCGTCTCAAAGTCCATACGCTCGCGAATCGAACCGGTTCGGATGATCCGCCACAAGATTCGGACCGCACCGCAAAACGGTGGTTGACGACCCATGCAGGTCCAGTAGCGTATAGGTTGACGTAACATCGTCCACTGGAAAATCCAATGGAACCGTCCGATAATACCGTTTCGCTTCCTTCTCGACCAATCGGCGAGCAAGCGTTGTCGGCGTTGCTCGAGGCCTCGGCCGCGATCAACGGCTCCCTCGATCTCAACGCGACGCTGCAAGCGATTGCCCGGTCGGCCGCCACCGTTCTGACGGCCGACGCCAGCTCCGTGCTACTGCTGGACCGCAAACGCAGTCGGCTGATCTTCACCGCTGCCGTCGGCGACCGGAGCGACGCACTGATCGGAGAGGAATTCGACGCCAACCTGGGAATCGCGGGCCGCGTCGCCTCGTCGGGCCACGCCGAGCTGGTGACCGATGTGAGCGCCGACCCGAGCTTCTTCAAGGGAATCGACGACAAGTCGAGCTTCCGCACCCAGGGCCTCGTCGCGGCCCCCATGCGCTTCCGCAACGAAGTCATCGGCGTCATCGAAGTCCTGAACAAACATCAGGGCCAATTTACCGAGGATGATGTCGACATTCTCCAGATCTTCGGCAATCTCGCCGCCATCAGCACTATCAACGCCAAGTCGCATGAGGAGGTCGTCCGCGAGAATCGCGGTCTCAAGGTGGTCAGCAAACCCGACGACACGATCATCGGCGACAGTGCTTCCCTGCGCCAGGTCATGTCCCTGGTTGACCGGGTGGCCGCCACCAACGCGACCGTCTTGCTGCTCGGCGAGACCGGCACGGGTAAAGAGCTGACCGCGCGCGCCACACATCAGCGCAGCCCGCGCCACGACCGGCCCTTCATCGCAATCAATTGCGCCGCATTGCCGGAAACGCTGCTCGAAAGCGAGCTGTTCGGCCACGAAGCGGGCGCCTTCACCGGCGCGACGGCCCAGAAGATGGGGCGCTTCGAGCTGGCCGACGGCGGAACGCTTTTTCTCGACGAGATTGGCGATATCAGCGCCTCGACCCAGATCAAGCTGCTGCGAGTGTTGCAGGAGCGCGAATTCGTCCGCGTCGGCGGCACCAAGACGATCGCGTGCGACGTGCGAATCATCGCTGCCACGAATCGTGATCTGAAGCGTGCCATGGAGGAGGGCGAGTTCCGCGAGGACCTGTTCTATCGTCTGAACGTGTTTCCGATCGACCTCCCGCCCTTGCGCGAACGTCGCGACGACATTCCCCTGCTGGTGGATCACTTCGTCGGGCTCACCGCCCGTGAGCTGGCGCGTGCTCATCCGCGGATCGCCGACGAAGCGATGCAGCTGCTGTGCAGCTACCGCTGGCCCGGCAACATCCGCGAAATGCGGAACGTCATCGAACGTGCGGTGTTGCTGTGCGATGGTGACGAGTTGACGCCGCGACAGCTGCCGCGCGAAATCGTCGGTGACGAGCCCGACGAGGAACCGGTCTCGAGCGAATCCTCTCTCGCAAGCTACGAAAAGGCGATGATCGTCAAAGCGCTCAAGGACAACGGCTGGAATCAGACCCAGGCCGCGAAGGCCCTCGGCATCAGCCGCGACAACCTGCGGTACCGACTGAAAAAGTACGACATCACCCGCCCCGAAGACGAATAGACCGACTGCCCGCATAGCAACAGCGGCACAGGCGCTGGGCCTGTGCCACTGGGTTGGAGATCGGATTGCCAATCAGCGACACGCGGCTTGTCAGCCTCCGGTCACCGCCGCGACGAAGCCATTGATATCGCCGACGGAAACGGTGCCGTCGCCGTTCATGTCACCGTTCTGGATGTCGCAATCTGGGAACTGCGCCTGGTACGCCGCCGGGTCAGTCAGTGCCAGAACGAACGCGTTGATGTCGCTCACACTGACGACGCCGTCGCAATTCATGTCGCCGAGCAAGCCGCCGCCGGGCTGGACGTTGACCGGCGCCGAGCACTGCGTCGTGTTCCCGGACGCGTCGCGCGCCTCGAAGTGGATCTCGGTCTCACCGACCGCGAGCGCTCCAAGCGTGTTTCGCGTGATCAACGCCGGCCCAAGATCATCCTGGCCGTCAGCGGTATGGAACGGCGGCAGCGGAACCCAGCCGTTCGGGCCCGCAACCAGGGTGAGCGGATCGGGGCAGACGATCGTCGGCGGCTGCAGGTCGAGCGGCCCGTCGAAGATCAGCGCGTCGGGGGCAAGCATGTTTGCCCCGTCCGGATTGCGCACCTCGACGCTAACGACCTCGTCGCAGAACATACCGGCCGGAACATCGACCAGCAGCTCTTCGCTCGAGAGAAAGGTGCTCGACATCGGAAGCCCATTGAACAGGACTTCGGTCGAGACGGTGAAGAGCGATCCGAGAACTCGCACCTGGTCGTCCTTTGTCAGGCAAGGCAGGTGCGCCGGGTCGACCTCGGTGACCCGTAGTGCGGGCTCATACGTGTACCCGGCCTGCAGAACGTCGAAGAACCCGATACCGGCGTCCGGACCAGCTCCGATGCTGATGACGACAACATCCTGCTGACCTTCCCAATAACCTTGCGGCATCGCGAACAGCACGTTCGGGCCGAACTGCTCGTAGAACTCGACGGTCGAACCGATGATCACGCACAGTTCGCTCGAGGGGTTCCAGTTGATCGACTTCCCAGTGATCTCGACCGCCACGCCGCCGTCGCGCGGACCGTTGGGCGGGAACACGGCCATCTGATTCACCGAGCGCCGCGGCGCCGACACGAACGCGATCCATTCGCCGTTCTGGTTGCGCGAGATCTCGATGTTGTCCCAGATACCGTCATCGTTGCCGTCAGTGAATTCGACGCGCCGATCGAAGTCGCCGTCATCGTCGTCGTCGTAGAAACACACCTTGCGCTCTGGCTTGCCGTCCTCGTCCTTATCATCTTCGAGGTAGAGGAAATCGAGGTTGCCGTCGCAATCGATATCCGCGCCCCAGTCGTGCCGATCGTAGGCACCGTCACTGTCCGTGTCGTAGAAACACTCGGTATATTTGCGACCGCTAACCGGCCCCGTCCAGCTCTTGTAGGTGGTCGGTAGACCGGCGAGGTCGGGATTCTTGGTTTTGACGTCCCACTGGCGTCCGCCCCACGGCACCTTGCCGTTGTCCCCGACACAGACCCATTTGAAGGCTTCGGCCCAGTCGACATCGCCGTTGCCGTCGAGGTCGGCAGCCGGGTCGGTCGAGTTCAGGCAGCGCAGAAATGCCCACATGTAGAATCCGATGAATCCGGAACCGGTCACGTTGTCCGCCCAACCTTTGTTGTTGGCGTCAGCGACGGTAATGATGACGCCTCCTTTGAATTTCGGGCGCAGCGTGTCGGTCAATTGGCCGCCGTGGCAACTCTCGATGAACATGCAGACTGGAACGTTCTTGTTGCCGAGTGGTTTGAGCAGTTCACAGAGCTTCGACTCGGAGGTGTTTTCGATGCCACCGCTGCCATCGTTCAGCTCGATTCCACCTTCAGTCGTGCCTTGCGCAGCGTAGCCGTGGGCGCCGATGTAGGCGAAGATCTTGTCACACGGTGGATCGAGGTTACACAGCGCCGTGATCGCGGCAGTGATGTCCGCCTGCGTAGCGTGGCGTTTCTCCTGAATACGGTTCGCCGGCACGCCGTCATTGCGAAGCTGCTGCTTGAATGCGTCAGCGCTCCCGTTCAATCCTTTGTCAGCGGCACGGGCGGGATTCGTCGGAACGCCGGTGATGATCATGCCGCAGGGGTTTTGCGGAGCCGCTCCGCCGGCGCCGAGCCCTGCGGATGCGAGAAGCTCGAGTTGACCGTCGCCCAGTTCAAGGTGCCCGAAGACGAACCCGTCCGGGTTGTCCGCTCCCGCCGGCTCATCGCTGCTACCGTTGAGCGGACCGAAGATCTCTTCTTCCGGTCCACCCGGAGGCGTGACCACCGGCCACCAGCTCTGGTCTTGTACGATGATCGTCCCGTCAACGAGATTGGGCGTCGCGGCTGTGGCATCGACGTAGACGAACCGGACGTCGTGCTCGAACAGCGCCCGCGGCTCGTCGTCGACCATGAACACGTACATCGGCGCGATCAAAGTGACCTCGTTACCCGAATCGGCCTTGGCTGGTCGTACGGTTGTATCCGCTGGATACAGGCCCTCGAAGCCGGGCCCGAAGCCATGATCCGCGTATGAGGACCAGACCGCCTGTTCGATTGGATCCGTAATCCCGAGTTCGTTGATCACCGCATCGACCGCCGTCGCGCGATCTAGCACTACGCCGGCGTAGGCGGGCAGTGCCGCCCCCATGACGCATGCGATCGAGCCCAAGAAACGTCGAAGCATTGGACACCTCCTATGGGTGAGATTGAGAGACACGTTAAAGACACTCGTTCGTTCACCCTGGAAGTCGTCCGCATAGTTACGCCGGCTGGTTCAAAAGCGATCACGGAGAGGCAAAGATTTTTTGTCGCCGGGGAGGATGCTCTCCGCGGCAAAACGGCGCTACGGTGGCTGGCGGCGTTCGCCCGCCGTTGCTGCCCCCTCGCTTGCGCTCGGGGCTCGTTGCGAGGCTAGCGGGCGCCAGTGCGAGCCGCGAGCACGAGCGAGCGGTCAACGGCGGGTGAAACACCCGCCCCACTCTGGGTTGGTGGATATTGCGACCGGTTGAGTGAGCGCGCCGGAGCGCGTGTCGAAAAAAACAGCGACACAGGCGCTAGGCCTGTGCCACTGGTTTGGAGGGCAGAATTGTCAGTCAACCACCAGACGGCTTGTTAGCCGCCGGTCACGGCCGAGACGAAGCCGTTGATGTCGCCGACGGAAACAACACCGTCACCGTTCATGTCACCGTTCTGGATGTCGCAATCCGGGAACTGCGCCTGGTACGCCGCCGGATCGGTCAACGCCAGAACGAACGCGTTGATGTCGCTCACGCTGACGACGCCGTCGCAGTTCATGTCGCCGAGCAAGCCACCGCCGGGCTGGACGCGAACGATCGACGTGCACGTCGTCGTGTTGCCGGACGCATCGCGGGCCTCGAACTCAATCTGCGTTTGACCGACAGATAGAGCGCCAAGCGTGTTGCGCGTGATTAGGACCGGTCCGGACAGGTCCTGGCCATCAGCCGTATAGAACGGCGGCAAGGGAACCCAACCGGTAGGACCGGCGGTCAGCTGCAGCGGATCCGGGCACAGGATCTGCGGCGGCAGCAGGTCCAGCGGCGGACCGAACAGCAACGACTCCGGTGCGAACATGTTCGAACCATCCGGGTTGAGCACTTCAACACCGACGAGTTGATCGCAGAAGAGACCGCCGGGAACGTCGACGTGCAGTTCACCAGGCGTGATGAACGTGGTCGGGAGCGGCTGGCCTTCGATGAAGACCTGCGTGTTGGGGTTGAACTGGTGACCGAAGACATGCAGCAGCGAGTCCAACTCGCAAGGCAGATGCGCCGGATCGACGAAGTCGATGCGCAACTCGGGCTGATAGAAGTAGCCGTTCTGCAGCTGGTCGAAGCCGTGAGACGGGCTGTCCGGGTTGAAGTCGATGATGATCACGTCCTGCGGACCTTCCCAGTACCCCTGGGTCTGCGCAAAGAGCTGATTGGGGCCGAGCGGCTTGTAGAACTCGACGTTCGAACCAAGGATCACGCACAGTTCCGTGTCCGGATTCCAGTTGATGCCGTTGCCGATGATCTCGACCGGGACGCCGCCGTCGCGCGGACCGGCATTGGGCTGCACCGACATCCGGTTGACCGAGCGCCGCGGCGCGAACGCGATCGGCTCCCAGTTGCCGTTGTTGTTAAAACAAAGCTCGATCCCGTCCCAGGTGCCGTCGTCGTCGGTGTCCGAGAACTCGACGCGACGATCGAAGTCGCCGTCGTCATCATCGTCGTAGAAGCACACCTTACGTTCGGGCTTGCCGTCCTCGTCCTTGTCATCTTCGAGGTAGAGGTAATCGAGGTTACCGTCACAATCGAGGTCCACACCCCAGTCGTGGCGATCGTAAGCACCGTCATTGTCCGTGTCGTAGAAGCACTCGGTGTACTTGCGCCCCGAGCCGGGTGCGGTCCAGTTCTTATAAGTGGTCGGTAGACCCGAAAGAACCGGGTTCTTTGTCTTCACGTCCCACTGGCGCCCGCCCCAGGGAACCTTGCCGTTGTCTCCGACACAAACCCACTTGAAGGCCTCTGCCCAGTTGACATTGCCGTCACCATCGAGGTCGGCGGCTGGATCCGTCGAGTTCAGGCAGCGCAGAAACGCCCACATGTAAAAACCGATGTGGCCAGCGCCAGTCACGTTGTCCATCCAGGTTTTGTTGTTGGCGTCGGCGCCGGTGATGATGATGCCCTGCTTGAATTTCGGACGCAGCGTGTCCACGAACTCACCGCCGTGGCAGCTCTCGATGAACATGCAGACCGGGACGTTCTTGTCGCCGAGTGGCTTCAACAATTCGCAGATCTTGGATTCGGGGACGTTCTCGATGTTTCCGCTGCCATCGTTCAGCTCGATGCCACCCTCCGTGGTTCCCTGGGCGGCGTAACCATGGGCGCCGATGTAGGCGTAGATCTTGTCGCATGGCGGGTTGAGATTGCACAACGCCGTGATTGCCGCGGTGATATCCGACTGCTTGGCGTGTCGCTTGTCCTGGATCCGATTGGCGGGCACGCCGTCGTTGCGAAGCTGCTGCTTCATGGCATCCGCACTGCCGTCAAAGGCCTTGTCATTGGCGCGATTGGAGTTGGGGTCGACCCCGGTGATGATCAGGCCGCATGGATTCTGCGCCGCCGGCCCGCCGCCGCCGAGTCCAACGGATGCCGGCAGCGCCAGCAGGCCGTCGCCGAGCTCGAGGTGGCCGAAGACGAAACCGTCCGGATTCGACGCGCCGGCCGGCTCGTTGCTGGTCCCGTTATAGGGCCCGTAGATCTCCTCTTCCGTCTTCCCGCCCGGGAGCGTGACCACCGGCCACCAACTCTGGTCCTGAGCGACGATCGTGCCATCGACGACGTTGGGCGTCGCAGCGGTCGCGTCGACGTAGACGAATCGGACGTCATGCTCGAACGCTGCCCGTGGATCGTCGTCCACCATGAACACATACATAGGGGCAACCAGGGTGACTTCGTTGCCGGAGTCAGCCTTGGCCGGCCGGATGGTCGTCCCAGCCGGGAAAAGGCCCTCGAAGCCCGCGCCGAAGCCGTGGTCCGAATACGATGACCAAACGGCTTGTTCGATCGGATCCGTGATCCCGAGTTCGGCGATCACTGCATCCACGGCGGTTGCCCGGTCGAGAACGATGCCCGCATGCACGGGTAGCGCGGCGCCGATAACGCACGCGATGGCGCCCAGATAACGTCGAAGCATGTAATACCTCCTTTGGGTGAGACTTGGGAGACCTCGCTCTTTCACCCGGAAGTCGCGGAGCCAGCCGGGTCGGCTGGTCCAAAACGGTAAAGAAGGGGCAAAGATTTTCCGACCTCCACTATAGCGAAACCGCTCCCGAACCTGCGCACTATTTCCCGCAAATTCCCCACCCAACTCCCGGGAGAAGCCCTGTCGAAATCGTTGCCCAGGGGCTGGAATCGCGAATTCAGTTCTGGCACGGCGATTGCTCAGCTTGTGAGCCGGAGGGTTCCCGCTCGCCACGTCGGCCAACTCGGCCGGGAAGGAGATTCGATCGCTATGGACTCAGTGCGCCCATTTCTCGTCAAAGCCGTTCTTGGGGGAATCGTCGCGTCTTTGAGCGGCAGCGCGCTCGCGCAACCCAACGTCTTGCCAGCGAACTTCACCCCGGAACTCGACTTCTTCGACGTGTTCGGCGGTTTGCAAGAGACCCGCGCACAAGCCGTTGCAATCGACCTCGACGGCAACATTTGGGTCGTCGGTCATACGGTTACGCCGGACTTTCCGATCGTCGGCAACGCATTCGACCGGTACCTCGGCCCGGAACCGATGGATGGCCAGGTCGGTACCGTCACGGCGCGTGACGCCTTCGTCGCGAAGTTCGATCGGAACGGCGACATGGTCTACTCGACGTACCTCGGCGGCACCAGCGACGAATCCGGCTGGGATGTCGCGGTCGACCGCAACGGCAACGCATACGTCGTCGGCCAGACCCACTCGATCGACTTCCCGACCACCCCCGGCGCCCTGTCGACTGAACCCTTCAACAACGGCTCGCCCGCCGTCGGCGAAGGATTCCTGACCAAGTTCGACCCCAACGGTCGCGTCGTCTACTCCACGTTCATCGGCGACGCCAATCGCCTCGAAGATCCGGAAGAACCGCAGTTTGGAACCGTGACCGCTTCCGACTCCTGCCTTGGTGTTGCCGTCGACCAGTTCGGCAATGCGTTCGTCGTCGGCGAGACCCTCTCGCCACTGTTTCCCGTCACTGAAGATGCGTTCGACCCATTCTTCGGAGCCGAACCGATGGAAGGCCAAGTCGGCGGCGTGAGCGCCCCCGAAGGATTCGTGTGCAAGGTCAACGCCGACGGCACGGAGTTTGTTTACTCGTCCTACATCGGCGGCACGCTCCCCGATTATGCGACCGCAGTCGCGATCGATGCCAACGGCAACGCGTACGTCACGGGCCAAACCAACTCGCCCGACTTCCCGACGACGCCAGGCGCCTACCGCGCCGCCGCATTCGAAGATCGACCGGCCGGAGCCGACGGCGATCGTATTGGCGACGCGTTCGTCGCCAAGGTCAACTCCGACGGCACCGAGCTGGTCTACTCCACCTACCTCGGCGACGGCGACCAGGAGCGCGAACCCGATCCGCGATACGGGAACGTCTACGGTACCGATTTCGGCACCGGCATCGCTGTCGATCGTGACGGGAACGCGTACGTCGTCGGCGCGACCTTCTCGCCATTCTTCCCGACGACGAATGATGCCGTCGATCGCACGCTGGACACTCCCGGCACGGACGGGCAGTCCGGCGACATCTCATCGGCCGACGCGTTCGTGTCCAAGCTCGGTCCGAATGGCGCCAATCTGCTCTACTCAACCTACCTCGGTGGCCGCGGCACCGAGTTCGGCAACGATATCGCACTCGACCCGGACGGCCGCATCGTGGTCGTCGGCTCGACCTCTGCGTTCGAGGAGTTCCCGGAAACGCCCAACCTGATCTCGAAGCAGCGTTACTTCAACGCCACCATCACCGACTGCTTCCTTACGGCCTTCACCAGCGACGGTCGACGGATCGACTACTCGGTTCGTTTCGGCGGCGCCAGCTCCGACGATGCCCAGGGTCTGGCGCTCGACGCCGACGGGAACGCGTACATCGCGGGCTACTCTTTCTCCGACCCGTTCATCGATCCGAACTACGATCCGAATGCCGAGTTCTTCCAGATTGGTGGATTCGCATTCAGCCCGGCCGAGTCATACGTGCTCAAGATCGCGCCAAGTGGTCTCAGCCCGATCTTTCCGCCGATTCCTCCGACGCCGATCTGTCCGTTGACCGCAATGGCGACGCTCGGGTTCGCGTTCGCAGGCCTGATGACGGCCGGTCGTCGCCGCGCGTCGTAAGGCGGGCCAACGCAGCGCGACCGATCACTGCGAGGGTGCGTTCCAATTGTGGGACGCACCCTTGTTTTTTTGCACGAACCGCGCCCGGCGTTGGGAGCGTGTCAGGAACACGCCACGCGACCGGCAACCATACGGAATGAGCCCGAAGCGGGAGCGCGCGTTGACCGCTCGCTCGCGCTCGCGGCTCGTGTTGGGCCCAGGAGGCGGCAGTGCGAGCCGCGAGCGCAAGCGAGCGGTCGGGTGGCACTGGTAGCTAGCTACCAGTGTTCTGGGGGTGCTTGTGCAATATTTGCTGAGTTCACTAGCGACTTGATCAAGCGCGCGTTCCCAACACTGGCGGACGAGCCGCCAGTGCCACCCAGAAAGCCCCAAACGACGGGTGGCACTGGTAGCTTGCTATCAGTGTTCTGGGGGTGCTTGTGCAGTATTTGCTGAATTCACTAGCGACTTGTTCAAACGCACGTCCCCAACACTTGCGAACAACGGGGCATTCCCCCTTTGCGTTGCCGGTGCCACCCAGAACAAACGCCGACCCGTATTGAATCCAACCACGCCCCGTGAGCGAACATATCGGTGGCTGGCCGAAAGCGGCCGGGATCAGGTGAGCAACCTCACAAGGAGAAAGACAATGAAGCAGTTGGATGTTATCGCAGCGGTGCTGCTGGTCGTCGGCGGTCTGAACTGGGGCCTGTGGGGGATGTTCGAGTTCGACCTGGTTGCCACGCTCTTCGGCGGCAACACGTCGCTACTCGCCAAGGTGGTCTACTCACTCGTCGGTTTCGCCGCCGTCTACCAGGCTGCCAGCGTTGGAGCCATACAACGCCGGTGGCGCCTCGCGTCCGCGTAGCCCGAAGCAACTCCCCAAGAAACAAGAAACGACAAGGCCGGCGGGACCTCTTGGGTCTCGTCCGGCCTGTGCGCTATGTTCGCCGGCTTTGCCCCGCCGGTGACGTAGGGGGCAACCGGCGATGCCGGTTGCCGATTGTCCGTGCGTGCTCGATCGACAGCACGCGGCGTTTGAGAAGACGCGTGAACGGTGCACGCGGCTGTCCGGCTTACATCATGCCGGGCATTCCGCCCATGCCACCCATTCCACCCATGCCGCCCATGCCGCCCATGCCGCCCATGCCCGGGGCACCACCGCCGGCCTTCTTGTCGTCCTTCTCCTTGATCTCGCTGATGACCGCATCGGTCGTCAGCAGGAGGCTGGAGACGCTGGCGGCGTTCTGCAGCGCGACACGCTCGACCTTCAACGGGACGATCACGCCCATTTTGATCAGATCGCCGTAGTCGTCTGCAAGGGCGTTGTAGCCGAAGTTGCTCTTCCCTTCGGTGACCTTCTGGCACACGATCGAGCCGTCCAGGCCGGCGTTCTCGGCGATCTGGCGGATCGGAGCCCGCAGCGCCCGGCGTACAATATCGACGCCCGTCTTCTGATCTCCGCGCGCCTTGCGATGCGCACCATCCAGTGCGTCTTCGCAGCGAAGCACACTGACGCCACCGCCAGGAAGGATGCCCTCTTCGACCGCCGCCCGACAGGCGTGCAACGCGTCCTCGACGCGGGCCTTCTTCTCCTTCATTTCGATCTCGGTCGCGGCCCCGACGTTGATCTGAGCGACGCCGCCGGAGAGCTTCGCGAGCCGCTCTTCGAGCTTCTCGCGGTCATAGTCGCTGGAGGTGTTGTCGATCTCGTTCTTCAGCTGTTCGATGCGGCCCTTGATGTCACTGGCCTTGCCGGCGCCCTCGATGACCGTGAAGTTGTCCTTGTCGACGATTACCCGCTTGGCGCGGCCGAGATCGCTGAGCGAAAGGGCTTCGAGATTGATACCGAGGTCTTCCATCACCGGCTGGGCGCCGGTAAAGATCGCAATGTCCTGGAGGATGGCCTTGCGACGATCGCCGAAGCCCGGGGCCTTGACCGCACAGCCCTGAATCACGCCGCGCAGCTTGTTGAGCACCAGGGTCGCCAGGGCCTCGCCCTCGACATCTTCAGCAATGATCAGCAGCGGCTTGCCCGCCTTCGCGATCTGCTCGAGCACCGGCAGCAAGTCCTTGATATTCGTAAGCTTCTTCTCGTGAACGAGGATGTACGGCTGATCGAGGACGACTTCCATCGACTCGGGTTTGTTCACGAAGTGCGGGCTGGTGTAGCCCTTGTCGTACTGCATGCCATCGACCACGTCGACGGTGGTGTCGAGGCTCTTGCCCTCTTCGACGGTGATGACGCCGTCCTTGCCCACCTTTTCCATCGCCTCGGCGATCTTGTCGCCGATTTCCTTATCCTGGTTGGCGGCACACATTCCGACCTGGGCGATCTGGTCCTTGCCCTTGACCGGGGTCGACTGCTTCTTCAACGCCTCGACGATGGCATCGACCGCAAGATCCACGCCACGCTTGAGATCCATCGCGTTGGCACCTGCAGCGAGGTTCTTCAGGCCCTCGTCGAAGATCGCCTCGGCATAGATCGTGGCAGTCGTCGTCCCGTCGCCCGCGACGTTCGAAGTCTTGCTCGCAACCTCGCGTACCATCTGGGCGCCCATGTTCTCATAGGCATCGTCGAGCTCGATCTCCTTCGCAACCGTCACGCCGTCCTTGGTTACGGTGGGCGCGCCGAACGATTTTTCGATCACGACGTTGCGGCCACGCGGCCCGAGCGTCACCTTGACCGCCTTGGCCAGCTGCCGAACCCCTCGGCGGATGGCCTCACGGGCCTCCATGTCATACGCAATCTGCTTCGCTGCCATCGAATCTCTCCATTCCTGGCCAACCGACACGCCCGTCGGCGGCGATCACGAAAGAGCCTGGTTATGCTCGTTTTGAAAGCAATCGTCGAAGCGGGTGTACGCACCGCGCATCACCCCACCTCTATCAATCGGCGTGCCAGTTCGAAGACAACCTGCAACAGATTCGTAAACACTTCTCAAAAAAGAAGTTATGCTCACACGTCAGTTGTCGACCCGATAGAGCATGATCTGTCATATTGGCAGCAGCAGCGCGGCATGTCCGCGGGGCTGGCAGCCGGGCGCGCGGCAACGCGATCGACGGATCATCGTGCTACCCTCATGGCAGGTAAAGACTTACGCGGCCTCTACGCCGGCAATGCGCCGACTCGGGTGGAGGTTTCCGTTACAATGTCGCCAATCTCGGGTACTCGCGATGGGCCGAAAGGAGGCGAACCCCGTGAAGACGCCAACTGCCGACGCCTGGCAAAGCGAAGTGACCCAAGCACTGTGTGACAATCACGAGCGCCTCAGCCGCTTCCTCGCCGGCCAGATCCCAGCCCGCCTCCGCAGCACCATCTCGACGGCCGATGTGCTTCAGGAACTCGCGATCGACGCCTACAAAGCGCCCCCGGGCTCCGTGAATAACTGGGACTACTGGCTCACCAAGGCCGCGCGACATATTCTGCTGAACCTGATCCGGGATTGGAACCGCATCAAGCGCGGCGGGAAAGTCCGGCGCGTCGACCCGGGCCGCCTGCAGACATCCTCCCTGAACCTGATCAACGAGCTACACCGCCACCGCCAAACGCCCAGTCGGGTCATCAGCGCTCAGGAAGCGGCGAGCGCGGTCACGATCGCGCTGGCGCGGCTTCCGGAACACATGCGCACCGTCATCCAGCTCTCCCGCTTCGAGGGACTTTCTCGCCGGGAGATTGCGGAGCGCACCGGCCGGTCGGAAGCGATGGTGGCCAAGCTGATTCATCAGGGGCTGAGCGAACTACGCGAATCGCTGAGCAACGTGGTGCTCTCCCTGAGTTCGATCGGACACCATCAACAGACGGACGACACACCGCCGGAGCCGGCCTCATGAGACGCAAGGGCAGCGCGCTCAACCTCACCTCGGAGCGGAAAGCAAAGCAGGCGGCGACGATCCTGGACGAAGCAATCTTGCGATGGAGTCAGTCGCAGGAACCCCCCGACTTCGACGCCCTCAAGAGCGAGTATGCCTTTCTGCTCCCCGAACTCGATCAGGCCATCGAAAACACGCGCTGGATCTTCGATGCCGCCGAGAAGGCAAAAGAGAAGCCGCGTAAGCACCCGCACTCGATTCCGATCGACAACTTCCCGGGCCTGCGCGAGGCGCTCAGCGCCTACGAGATTCAGGACCAGATCCATTACGGCGGCCAGGGCGTTGTCTATCGCGCCATCCAACTGACCACCAACCGCCATGTTGCACTCAAGATCTTCCTTGGCGGTCTGAATCCGTCGATCGAGGAGCGCATTCGCTTCGAACGGGAAGCCGAACTCTGTTCGCGATTGACGCACCCCAACATCGTGACGCTATACGAGGCAGGCGTCGCCGCCGGACGCCTCTACTTCGCGATGGAGTACATCGACGGCCTCAACATCGAGGACCATACGCTGCTCCACGATCTGACGGTCCGCGAGATCGTCGAGCTGTTCGTCGACGTCTGCCGCGCAGTGGCGGCCGCGCACGCCGGCGGTGTGATCCACCGCGATCTGCACCCGGCGAACATCGTCGTCGATGAGCAGGGCGTGCCGCACCTTCTCGACTTCGGTCTGGCGAAGGAAGTCGGCAAAGCGCCGGATAGCCGCGTCTCGCAGCCCAACATGATCATGGGCGTGCTCAAGTACATGAGCCCTGAACACGTGGGTGCCGGAGCCAACGGTACAGACGTCCACTCGGACGTCTACTCATTGGGCGTGATCCTCTATCAACTGCTGACCGAGTCCTTTCCATACGACGTCGTCGGCGAGTTCGGGTACGTCCGCGAGCAGATCGTCAACCGCGAACCGATGCCGCTCCGACGAGCGTTCGCCGAAGCGGACCCCGAACGGCGAGCAAACGTCCGTGACGCCAACCGCGACCTCGAGGCGATTCTGCAACGCGCACTGGCCAAGGACAAGACGGCACGATACCCAAGCCCGAATGACTTCGCAGACGATCTCGAGCGTTTTCTCAAAGGTGAAGCCGTCGACGCCCGTGCCAAGCATCGCTGGTACATGCTCCGCAAGACACTTCGGCGCTATCGCGTCGCGGTCGGCGCCGTAGCCGCGATTTTCCTCGTGTTCAGCGTGGCAACGGGCATGGTCTGGAGTGCATTGCTGAACGCACGCGCCGCCACCAAACTGGCATTCAACGAATTCGACGCGAGTATGGACACGCTAGACCGTATGACCACCCTGGTGGGCGGACGAGCCATGCGGGGAGAAGCGCTCGAAGGGGTCGATGAACGCCTGTCCACGCTCGCGGAGCACACCGCGACAGACCCCGACATCCTGCAACGAATCGATGAACGCCGAGGTGACGTCGCACTTGAAAGTGGGAGGCATGCGCAAGCTGTCGCCCACTATGAGCAATCGTTGGAAGGCAGTCTCGCCCAATGGAATGCCCGGCCGCATACCGACGCATCTGCTGCGACGATCGTCCGGGCGTACCGAAAGCTGGCCGAGGCAACCGACCAACCCGAGAAGTACTACCCGCGCGCACAACAGTTCTTCCGAAACGAAGCCGAGTCCGTCGCAGCGCAGGCCACGCGTTTCGAATTGTTCGCGTTCGAGGTTCAACTCGGCGATTCCTTGAGGGGACGTGATCGCCGCGAGGAAGCGCTGAAACACCTGGACGCCACCATCGCCTTGTATGAGAAGGAGACAGTGCGGTCGTCGGGTGATTGGGACGGACTCGCGGCGCACGCCTTTAGAAGTCGCGGCCAATTGCTCAACGAAGAGGGCTGGAAGGTTGAAGCCGACCGCGACTTCCAGCGCAGCATCGCAATCCTCGAGCATCGACAAGCGGCAAACCCGGCGAACGGTGAGTCGCGGATGGCACTGGCGATGCTTCTAGGGCGAGTGGCCACGTTTTACAACCGAAACAACGACACGCAAAAGGCCATCGAACTCCTCGAGAAATCAGTAGCGCATTGGACGTTGCTGAACCGCTTCGATCCCGGCGCGTACGCCTGGGCCAAGCAGCTGATAATGACCCGCACGAAGCTAGCCGAATACTATCTGAGGGACGGCCGGGAGGATGCCTCGTACGCCCAGGCAGATCTCGTGGAGCAATCCTTCGAGTCCATGTGGACGCGCTTCCGCGACAATTCCGACCTTCTAGAAACCTATATGGCCTACGTCGCCATGCGCGGCAAGCTATTGGTGACGCTCGGGCACCGCGGTGCCGCGATCGACGCGTTCAACACAGCCATCGAAACGCTGGGAGCGATGGCAGAGGCGGAACCTGAGAACGAGCGTCTCCACCGCATGCTCGGCAGTGTTTACCAACGGCTGTCGCGCGTGCTATCACTGGCAGAAGACCGAACCGGGGCGCTTCGAGCAGCGCGACAAGCGGTACCTCATGCAAGACACTTCTATCGGCAGAATCCCGACTCAATCCGGGCGATCTATGAACTTGCGACGGCAAAGACGAACTTCGCCGGCGCAGCGGCAAAAATTGGCGCGCCTCACGTGGACGAAGCGACGCGCGCCCTCGATGAGGCAGGTCAACTGCTCGACAGCGCCCCGGTCAACATCGAGACCGAAGATATTCTTGCGATACGAAGCCAGCTCTACGAGTCAATCAAAAAGACCCGAGGCAAACTCGAATCCGCTCGCGAGCAGTAGACGAGCCCGCCCCAGTGAATGAACGGTCGTTGTTGATTGAATGACCCTTAGGTCGGCCACCCGATCTCGAGTGGTTCCACCCATACGGGATCATTATTGTCGAGTTCCGGCGTCGGCGACGGGAACGTAAAGACGTACGAGAGCTTTCCCGTCTTGTTGGTGAAGTGCTCGCCGGACTGCGGCGGCGTGTACGTCAACCCTTCCAAGTCATAGTCGAGATCGCCGGTCGTGCCGGCTTCAGGCGACGCCGTTCCCGTGATCACCGGCGGATCAACGAAGTCGTCATTGTCTATGTTGTCCGCATCGGCGTGCGTCACGGTCCACGTCGTGCCCGTGACAGTGGGTGAAGTGTCCTTCCACGCGTCCTCCACCGTGCTACCTGTCATGTCGCGAACGAGAACCCGATCGACTTCCCAGGTGACGTCATCCCCTGAGCGACTCTGCGGGTCGAGCCACAGGTCGACCTCCATCTCGACCACCGGCGTGGTGGCGTCCGGATCGTCATAGATGACGTAGGTGACGACCACCTTGTCCGGCAACGGATCCTGTCCGACCGCCAGGCCTGTTCCCATGCCAAGAACCAACAGCAGTGACGTTGAACGCAACATGTCTCGCTCCTCTCGCGAGCTGCCTCCGCGCGCACCCTCCCCGACAGCCCCCCACGTGTCGCGCTCCTGTGATAAAGACAGCTCGCTCTTGATGTGATTCCGTCGAGCGCCGATCGACGGATAAGTCGGCCCTGAAGGCCCCGACGGCCTTCATCCAACCTGCGGCCGACCCGTTAGGTTCAAGGCATCATCTGGGCGAAACCGTTACCGAAAAATTTGAAGAATCCCGACGAAACCACATGCAACTTCGAGCCTAACAAATGAACGGCCGGACCCGATGGAGAAACTTCTTCTCCAGAGAAACGATCGGGCGCTTGTCAGGCAGACGCGTGACGCCGATTCACGTGGCGTCACGACATCTGTCGCAACGGTCGTCTACCCGCTGAAGATCGCCGCAAGACCTAACGTAGATGGGGTCTCGGTCCCGACGACGTGCTGAATACGCGACGCGGGCAACGCCAAGATCAGTTGCTTGAAGCGGCTACTGGGTGATGCGCAACCCGACGAGCGTCAGGTCGTCAGACTGTTCGACGAGTCCGGAGAACCGGCGAATGTCCCACTGGATGGCGCGCAGGGCCGTGGCCAACTCAAGTGCGCCGTGTTGTGCAAGCGCAGCGGCCAGCCGCTCGCGGCCGTACAACTCGCCGGCAAAGTTCATGGCTTCGATCGCTCCATCGGTATAGAGCAGACATGCATCCTGCGGTGCGAGGTCCAACCGGCTGGTGACGTAGGATGCCGACGGATCGACGCCGAGCACGAGCCCACCGTCATCGCCGCTGTCGATCCGTCCGTCGCGCCAACGAAGCACCGGCTCGTGGCCGGCGCAGACGTAGTCCATCGACCGCCCATCCTCGTCGATCGCGAGAATCAAGAGCGTCACAAACTCGGACGGAAGCGTATCCCCGCACAGTTGCTGGTTCAGACAGGTGATCATCTCGCCGAGATCGGCGGTGGAGTGTGCTGTCGCGCGCAAGGCGCCGCGAACGTAGGTCGCGAGTAACGACGCCTTGATTTGTTTACCGACGACGTCGGCGACCGTCGCCGCCAGGCGCCCGTCCGGCAAGAGGAAGAAATCGCAAAAGTCGCCACCGACATGATGGCTCTGCTGGTAGATCGAGGCGGTTTGCACCTGCTGCTTGAATGGAGGTCGTGCCTGCATCATTCGCGCCTGCAGGTCGCCGGCAAGTTCAAGTTGCCGTTGCGTCTCGAGCGACTCAATCCGCTCTTCCACCAGCTGCGCGTGCACGATCGCCGACGCCGCCTGATACGCGACCGCGCGCAGCAGCTTGTGCTGGGCACGCCGAAACCGCACTTTACGGTCGGTGTAGACCCGGAGCACGCCGACCGGGCGCCCACGATAGATCAGTCCGGCCGTCAATCCACTCACGATACCCTCGCGCCGAACGTCCTCCGGGAATGGCATCCGTGGGTCACTTCGCGCGTCCTCGACATAGACGATGCGGCCTTGTAACGCTTCCCGATCGATCGGGTTGTCATCGGGGAAGACGCGGGCCCTTTGAATATACGCCGGCGAAAGGTTGTGAACGGCCTGAAGTCGCAGTTCGCCCCGGGTCTCGTCATGGAGCCGAAGCATACAGAAGCGGCAGTTGATCACGCGTGCCGTCTCGGTCACGATTCGATTGAGCACCGCTTGGAGATCGGCGTCACCGTGCAGCAGCTCGGCGACGTCTCCGAGCATGGAGATCTCTTCGCCGGCCGTGATCAGCCGCGCCTCGCGCTGGCAGACCTGCGTCAGCATCCGCGCGGTCCAGCGCGCCCCCACGACACCGGGGGCGCTGCCGATCCGCTCCAACCGCGGAAGCGGTGTACCCGCCCCGGCCCCATCGGCATCAGCGAACGGCCCGATCGCGACAAAGCCGCCGCGATGATCATCGATGTAGATGGGCGCGATGACGTAGCACGCATCATGCATAGTAACGAAGCCGATCTCGGCGGGCGGCGCATCGGCGGGTGCCAGTGGACTCATGTTGAGATCGGCGGGCAATTGCGTCAGTTCGCGCTCGCGCGCGACGTTCGCGTGCGCTTCCGGCCGCGCAACAAGACCACCATGCTGGTGAAACACGTAGTGCCCCAGACCGGTCGTATGGGTCAGACCGTCGAGGAAGTCTTCGAGCCACGCGGTGTCGAGAAAATCGCGGATCATCGCGTCGTCCGGGCGTTTGGAAACAACGACGGACCCCGGTGCCAACGAACCGATGCACCCCGTCGTAGATGGCCGCACGTGCGCGCCACTGAGGCGGGTATTCTCGACGTATGGGCTCGGCGGAGCAAACGACTTTTTGCAGCCGACGGAACGCCCTCAGCGGGTCACAGTTGGCCTCAGGAATCAGCTGTCCGGCACTCGGTGCCCATCCGTTGTTCGACGATCGTCCGCACAGTGCGCGGTTTGTCGCGGCCTGACGCGTGTTGTATAAAGGAAACTGGGAAAGGGCGAACCCCAACATTCCAGGAAACCGGTCTCGCGGCGTACGAGGACCGACAGGAGAAGAAGGTGAACGACCTCAGCGAATACCTCAAGCAGCACCGGCAGGAACACCTCGATTGGGCGATCGAGTTGTGCCGGATCCCGAGTATCAGCACCAAGGCCGAAAACGAGGCCGACGTCCGCCGAGCGGTCGAGTGGACCCACGCGCTATGCTCCAAGATCGGGCTGAAGTCGACGATCCATGAAACCGCAGGGCACCCGCTGGTCTACGCCGAGCATTGCGAGGTACCCGGCGCGCCGACCTATCTCGTCTATGGACACGTCGACGTTCAGCCTGTCGGCAAGCTCGAATTGTGGGACGCCGGCCCATTCGAGCCGACCATCGTCGATGACCAGTGGCTCGTTTGCCGCGGTTCGGCCGACGACAAGGGGCAAGTGCTGATCCACCTGCGCGCAGCGGCCGCCTGGCTCGCGGTCCGCGGCAAGCTGCCGGTCAACCTGAAGTTCCTGATCGAGGCCGAGGAGGAGATCGGATCACCTAATCTCGCGCCGTTCGTCAAGGAGCACCGGGAACGACTCGCTTGCGATCAGGTGATCATCTCGGACACGGGGATGTTCGAGGATGGCTATCCCACGATCACATGCGGCACCCGCGGCCTGCTCTACAAGGAAATCAAGCTCAGCGGTCCGAAGCATGATCTCCACAGCGGCACGCACGGCGGGGTCGTCGGCAATCCGGCAACCATCGTGGCCGAGTTGGTGGCATCGCTGCACGATGAGCGGCAACAGGTGAATATTCCCGGCTTTTACGACGACGTCGTGCCGCCGAGCGACGCGCTGCGGAAAGAAATCGCAGCGCTCCCGTTCGACGAAGCGCAGTACGTCGCCGAACTGGGCAGCCCGGGCACGCGCGGCGAAGAGGGCTACACAACCCCGGAACGCCGATCGGTGCGGCCGACGCTCGACGTCAACGGCATCTACGGCGGGTACATGGCCGAGGGTGCCAATACGATCGTTCCCGCCGCTGCGGGCGCCAAGGTCAGTATGCGGCTCGTGCCGAACCAGAACGCCGAGAAGCTCAGCGCGATCTTCGACGAGACGATCCGCGCTCGATGCCCGGATGCGGTACGCCTGGAGATCCTGAACCACGGCTGTGCCGACGCCTACGGCGCGCCGACCGACAGCCGCGAAATGCAAGCGGCTCGACGTGCACTCAGCGAAGCGTTCGGAAAAGAGACCGCGCTGATTTTCGAAGGCGGTAGTCTGCCGATTCTCCCGATGTTCAAGGAGGTCTTGGGAGCCGACAGCCTGATGCTCGGGTTCGCCGGTCCCACCTGCAACGCCCATGGGCCCAACGAGAAGGTCCGGATCCCCGACCTCGACGCCGGCGCCGACGCCGTTGCACGCACGCTCGGGTACCTTGGCGGCTAGATCGGGCAGCGCCTTCAACATCTGAGCGCATCTGCTCGGCCGTACGTGTTCTGGCAAACGACAGCCGAGGCGATTCGTGTCGGACTCAACGGCGGCGCCGAACGGCGCCGTCCGGACGATTCGCCGCGGCTTCTCGAATTGCAACCGCTTGTTGCTCGCCTTTCTTCGCCGGCAGTCGCACTGCGTGCCTAACGATCCATCGACGATGTCGTTGCCGCTGCGGGTCCCCATTCTCCGTCTCATCGATCCATCTCCGGCACACGTCAAACACGACGTCGGGATGGTCCTTGGCGATGTCGCCGAGGTGATTGGCAACCGATCGACGAACGTACAATTCCGAATCGTCTTTGAGCCGTTCAAGCAACGGCAGTGCCAGCTTGGGGTTCTCCTGGAACTCGCGAAGTCGACCGGCCCAGGGAAGCCGCGGGCGCGTCCCTTCGCTCACGAGTCGGCGAACGTGTGGATTTGAATCGGTAGTCCAACGTCGTAGCACCCGCAGACACTTCGCACGCTGCGCACTCAAGAACGGCCGGATGCTGAACTCAGCCGTGAATCGTTGCGTCAGCTCGTAGTTGGCCCGCATGCCGCAATCGAAGCTGGAAGTACCAAAGTTCGCGATCAGCTGCGCATGTGGGAGATAGTAGAACGGCGCCAGCCCGTTGTTCTCCGTTGCTTCCAATCGCGGTCCGAACGACCGGATCAGCAACGGAGCTGCCTCGTCAAAATCGGTTGGCAGGGATTCCATCATCGCCTGTCCGATTCGCGCCGCGCGCTCCATGAGTTCAAGATCCTTCAGGCCACGTGTGGCCCGCGCGTGGAACCGCTTTGGGTCGAATCCCGGGACGATGTCCACGAACGACTCGCCGATCAGCCGCACCAGGCGCGACCCCATCATCGTCTTGAGCGGCACGCCTTTCTGAATCGCGGATAGCTTCGTGAAACGCTGGGCGGGGTGCGGCGTCACCTCAGGATTCCCTTCCGAACGAACGACGATGTGTGGAACGAGCCGGATGGGCCGGCGATCGAGGGACCCGATCAGTCCGCGGATTACGGCAACCGCTCGACGGACATGGTCATATGATCCCCCACTGCCGACTTGAAACGCAGCTTGATCGTTTGCCCGGGGCGGACCTGCGCCAACTTCTCGCGCAGCGCCGTGATGCTCTTCACACTTTCGTTGTTGCAGGCGGTAAGCAAAAGGAAACCATCGAGATCGGGCCAATCACGCGCCCGCAACACCAACACGCCGCTCTCGTTGTCGTCGTAGGCCCGACGAAGCCTCTGTCGAAAGGTGCGGGCTTCGATTCCCAGCTCGGGAATCTCGACCGTCACACGTTCGACCGCCCGGCGCGTTGCCGCGTCGATGTCATCCGGCTGTGTTCCCAGCCGTACGTCGATGCGCATCGGCTTGCCAGATCGAACGAGATCGATGGCGACCGTTCTTCCCGGCCCGAAGTCGGCGACGATCCCGCGAAATTGACTGATGTTCCGCGCTCGCTTCCTGTCGACGGACACGATGACATCCTCGACCGTCAGGCCCGCGTCCGCCGCCGGCATCCCATCGAAAACCCGATCGACCAGGACCCCGCGCCGAGAAGTCAGACCGAACTTCTCGACGTCGCTCGGGACGATCTCCTCAAGACCGATTCCCAGCCAGCCACGGGCGACAGCGCCTTTGTCTTTGAGCTCCCGCGAGATTCGCTGCGCGCGATTGGACGGGATGGTAAACGCCACGCCGGCATTGACTGCGTCGCCGTTGGTGGCGATCGCCGTGTTGATGCCGACAATTTCGCCATGCAGATTGACGAGCGGGCCACCGGAGTTGCCGGGGTTGATCGAAGCGTCCGTCTGGATGAAATCCTGGTACTCGATTCGGCTGAGCCCGCCGATGTTCGTTCGCCCCGTCGCGCTGACGATTCCGTGCGTCACCGTTTGCGTCAGGCCGAACGGCGAACCCACGGCCAGCACCCAGTCGCCGACTTTGACGCGGTCCGAGTTCGCAAATGGCAACGCCTGCAGCTTCGGTGCCTTGATCCTGAGCACCGCGAGGTCCGTCTTCGGATCGGTACCGATGAGCGTTGCGTCGAACTCGCGATCGTCGTGCAAGGTGACTTCGAACTCCTCACGCTGCTCGACGACATGATTATTGGTCAGAATGTAGCCCGAGCTATCGAAGATCACGCCGCTGCCCGAACCCGGTGGCGGTCGGCGAAACAGTCGACGTAATCCCTCCCGTTCGCGCTCATCGGGCGCCGGGGGCTCCACGCCTTCGCCAAACATCTCTTCGAGTTCTTCTTCCGACAAATCCTGCGACCGACGACGAAGGAAGTCATCAACCAACCGATCGATCTCGTCCGCACTCCGCTCGCCGCCCGCGACCCGGATATGCACGACACTGGGTTTCACGATGTTGGAGACCAGATGGAAAGCGCGCGAGACCGCTTGCACCCCGGCCAACTCGCCGCTGATCTGCTGCAGCTCCTCACGATCCGCCTGAATCTTTCCACGCTCGACCGCGTACGCGACCCGCGTCACCACCGGACCGCCAAGCTGCGCCGCCAGGACGATGCCCAGGACACCCAGAATCAGCCAAATCGAACGAGAAGGAGCACGCTGCATCGATCATTCCTCGTAGACGGAAGCGTCACCACGGCCGGCAACATCAAATTCGCGGGGGGACACCGCGATAACGGTATCGGACCCGTCCGTGAACGACATCTGCTCGGCCCCGTGATGGTATTCGCAAACCAGCGGAACCGTCAGTGAATTCTACTTCGAGATGCAAGTTTCGACGTCAGCGGCGACCGCGAAACTCAGTTGGCGCCCGCGTCGGCGACTCCCCCGGATTCGTTGTAGAACGCCAGGAACAGATCCTCCAACCGCGGTTCGGCAATCACGACGTCCGCTATCGGCGATTCCGCCAGCCACTTCAGCAGCGCCGTGACCTCACCAGTCCAGGATCCGATGATCCGCGTCCCCGATTGCTCCTGAACGTGCAGCGCGCTCGGCGGCGCGGCACACGGTCGACCGTCGGCGAGTGTGACCTCAACCCGCCGAACCGCCCGACGGCGCAACACCTCGATGCGGTCCTGCTCGATCAACGCCCCCTGTCGCAAGATCGCGACATGATCGCACAAGTCGTCCACCTCCGACAACGTGTGGCTCGAGAACAGGATCGTGCGACCCTCCTCAGCGAACACCCGCAACTCCGCATACAGGGTCTGCTGCATCAACGGGTCGAGACCGGTTGTCGGCTCGTCGAGAATCAGCAGCCGCGGCCGATGCATCATCGCCAGGATCAACCCCAACTTCTGTTTCATCCCGCGCGAATAGTCACGCACGCGCTTATCCAGTTGCAGAACGAACAGTGACGACAGCCGTTCGACCTCGGCCGCCGCCTTCGAGCCGCGAACCGCGTCGGCGAACTGCAACACCGCCCGCCCGGTCAGGTGATCATAGAATCGCACATCGCCGGGTAGATACCCCACCTGTTGCCGCAACGGCGGCCCGTCCGTCCAGACATCGAGGCCCAGAACGCGCGCACGTCCGGCCGTCGCTCGCAAGAGCCCGAGCAGGATGCGAATCGTCGTGGTCTTCCCCGCCCCATTCGGCCCCAGAAAACCAAAGACCGACCCTGTCGGCACCTGGAGATCGACCGCTCGCAGCGCTTCGTAGTCTCCATAGCGCTTGGTCAGCTTTGTGGTCTCGATCGCGTACATACTAATCTACTCTATGCAACCATCGAAACTAGACAATCATTCCCGCGCGCCACGCCGCCTGATCTTCCGGCAGCCATGAATCATGCACGAGCACCTCAAAGGTCGGACGATAGCCGGAAACGGGGGGCTGCTCGGCAAACTCCGCCACACGCTGCGCCGCAACGCGCACCTTCGAACACAACCGCTCGAGCCGATGCGGATCCACCGGTGAGCCGCCCGCCGACGCGGTGGCCGACAGGCCCGCTTGCAAACGGAGCAACGTCTGCTCCGCCTGCTGCAGCGACTCGATCACATCCGAATAGCGAGCAGATTCCCACGCTCGGTTCGCCTCTTCGACCCGCCTTACAAAGTGTACCGCGACCGCGTGCAACTCCAGCGCACCTCCAACCAAATTCTCGCGCGGCCCTTGATTATCGGCCTCTTCACACAGCGTCAGAATCCGGTCGCCGACCGGCCCGCAGGCATCGTCGCGCCACACCTGCCATAGCGCGAAGGGGTTCTGTCGCATGACGAACCGGTCGCGGAGTTGGCGCCACGTCGGCGGCCGCAAGAAGTCGCACGTCTGTGGCAGCGTTTCTCCGAGAATCTCCGCCAGGCGCGCGTACGATTCACCACCCTCCGCGCGAATCGCGTCCTCCCATGCGGCACCCTGCGCCAGTCGGCGACCCGCCGCGTAGACGATCGGCAACGTCGATGGATAGTCCTGAAAGTAGGCAAACTCCCAGGTCGTGACCAGTACACCTTCCGCCCGCAGCGCGAGCGCGTCTTCGCGGTGTTCGTCGATGTAGCGCTGGGTGGGTTCCAGATAGCACCAGCCGGAGTTATACGTCTGGATGCTCGGGCAGCAGACGACGTCGAAGCCCGCTTCGCGAAAGCGCGCCGAGGTATCGTGCGGCCGCTGCTCGTACTGCCAGTCGAAGATCACCGTCTCCCGCGGCAGGTGGTCCATGGCCTCGGGGTGTTCGAGCAGCATGTCGCCCCACAGACACGGCCGGCGGCCCTGTTCCAGCACCCAGCGCGTCAGCGCCCCATAGTACTCTCCGTATAGGCCAGCCTTGCCGATTTCGGCAACGCGCGCCGCGCATCGCGGGCACTGGCCGAGTTGCTGGGTCTCGTCGCCGCCAATGTGAAGCCACTCGTCGTCAAATACCGCGAGCGCATCCCGGATGAGGCCTTGAACGAAGGGCACGGTTTCCGGATGCAACGGACAGAGCTGCGCCGCTCCGACGCGCGGCCCTTCGGAAAGGTGCCCGCCGCCAACGGCCCGCACGAAACCTTCCATGTGTCCGAGCGTGTTGAGAAACGGGATGATCCGCAGCCCGCGAGCTACATACTTGTCCTGTAGCGCCCGCACGACCCTCCCGCTCAGGGCCCCTGGAGCGACAGCCCAGGGTGCCGAGGGATATTCGAAACGATGCTCCAGGTAGAGACCAAGGACGTTGTACCCGCTCGCGAGCGATTTCGCACAAAGCGCGTCCAGGTCATCGTCCGATGGGGACTGTTCGCGCGCGATATCGTACATCCAGCCGATGAACTTCATTTCGGAACCTTCTCGCTCAATCGGGCTCGGCCAAGGCGTGTCGCAACGCCGACTCGAGTCTAGGGTAGGCGAATTCGAACGAAGTTTGCAGCAGTCGTGCGGGTTTGACGCGGCTACTGGCCAGCAATGTCGCACGCCCCATCTCACCCAACAATGCGCCGACGGCGACCGCGGGCAGCGGGACGAACGTTGGACGTCCGAGGACGGCGCCGAGCGTCTTCGTAAAGACGCGATTCGTGACCGGTTCCGGTGCAACGGCGTTAACTGGGCCGGAAATGTCGGTCGCAGCCAGCAGCCACTGGATCAATCGCACGACGTCGGTCAGCGCAATCCAACTCAGGTATTGATCCCCGGAACCGACAACGCCGCCGAGACCGAGCCGGAACGGCGTCAGCATTTGACGGATTGCACCGCCGGCCCGCGATAGCACGACCCCCAGCCGCAACTGCACGGTCCGAATGCCGGCATCAATCGCGGGCTGCGTCGCAGACTCCCATTCCCGGGCGACCTCGGCCAGGAACCCGTTCCCGGGTGCACTCGCTTCGGTCAGCCATTCGTCGGCGCGATCGCCGTAGTATCCGACCGCCGAGGCCGAAATCAGCACTGCTGGCCGATCGGGCAACCCGGCAATGGTGCGCGCCAACAGGTCGGTCCCTTTCACGCGGCTTTCACGGATCTCCCGCTTGCGAACGTCGGTCCACCGGCCGGCAATCGATGTCCCCGCCAGGTGAACGACCGCCTGGCAGCCGCTCAGCTTCTCGCGATCGATCACACCGTCGGCAGGATTCCAGTAGACATCGTCGGCCGCGGTTGTCGCGCGTGAGCGGACCAGTCGACGCACACCGTGCCCTGCGTCGCACAGTGCGTGAACGAGGCGCGCGCCCACCAGGCCTGACGTGCCGCTAACCGCAATTGTCTGGATTGGACTGGCCTCCGTCATCGAGCAACTCACAGGCTCGATCATAACAGCACGTGGGTTGCGCTTGTATTCATGGACGCTGGCTACGAGAATCATGCCATCGTTCAAGGATGCGGCTCGCAGCCGGGTAGGACCACCGCTGGAGCCGATCCATGCCGGCCGTTGGCGCGGTTGTCGGCACCCGGACGTTAGGCGTGAATCGATCCGCTCTACGATCGGTCGTCGGCCGTGGATTGATGCACCGCGCGTGGCGGTCGATGTGACTCCGCCCATCTTGGTGGCAAGCGAGGGAGCGTGATGCCCGCCTGGGAGATCTTGCAGGACCTGCTGATCATTCTCGCTTCTGCGCTCGTGCTCGGCACGATCGCCGAGCGGCTGCAGCAGAGCGCCATCCTCGGATATTTGCTCGCCGGGACACTGATCGGCCCGCACGTCCTTGGTTTCGTGCGTGAGGCCGAGCACATCCCCGTGATCGCCGAGTTGGGCGTGGCCCTGCTGTTGTTCACGATCGGGCTCGAGTTCTCGTTTCGACGGTTGCTGCAGCTCGGCCGCGGTCCGCTGCTCGGCGGAGTGCTGCAGATCAGTGTGACGATCGGGCTGGTGATGCTGCTGTTGCTTCCCTTCGGCCACGGCTGGATCGCAGCGTTCTCGATCGGCTCGATGGTCGCGCTCTCCAGCACGGCCTGCGTGCTACGGGTCCTGCAGGACCGCGCCGCGCTCGACAGTCTGTACGGCCGCTACTCGCTTGGCGTGCTGCTCGTCCAGGACGTCGCTGTCATCCCGCTACTGTTGCTGGTCGTGGTCCTCAACGCGGGCGAAGGGCTCGGATCGACGCTGACGCTCATGGCCCGGACGGCGATCGGCGGACTGGTGCTGGTCGTACTGCTCTATGTCATCCTCAATCACCTGGCCCCTCGGCTGCTTCAACTGGAACAATGGGCCCGGAATCGCGAGCTGCCGGTGATCATGGCGGTGCTGCTCGCTCTCGGGTCCGCGTACGCCGCGCATGCGGCGGGGCTTTCGCCGGCCATGGGCGCGTTCGTGGCCGGGGCGCTGTTGGGCGCGTCGCCATTCGCGAATCAGGTACGCTCGGACATTGCCGGCCTGCGCACATTGCTGGTGACGCTCTTCTTTGCATCGATCGGCATGCTGGCCAACCCGCAGTGGGCCGTCGAGAACGCCACGCTGGTCGCGGGAGTGGTCGCGCTGATCCTGTTGGTCAAGTCGCTGGTGATCTGGGGACTGCTGCGCGGGCTGGGCCTCTCGAACGGACCGGCCTGGGCGACCGGGCTCTGCTTGGCGCAGGTGGGCGAGTTCTCCTTCGTACTCTCCGAGGCCGTAAAAGAGACGGGAAACGCCGCGAACGGGGACATCTTCGCTGCGATCGCACCGGCCACGATCGTGACGCTCTTCATGACTCCGCTGCTCATCGCATACGCGTCGCGCAAGGCGGTCGCGGCTGAAACGAGCCCTGCGCGACCGGCGCCGCCCGACACCGCCGGCACCGAGCGCGATGATCCGGACCGTCCCGACCGACCGGCGGCGCGAGTGCTGATCGTCGGTTTCGGGCCCGCCGGCCAGGCCGTGGCCGAGACGCTCTATGACCGCTTGGCCGACAGCATTCTCGTGATGGACCTCAACAAGAAGAATGTCGACGTCGCGCGTCAGTACGGGCTGGCTACCGCCATTGGTGACGCGACACACCTCAACGTTCTCGAGCATGCCAAGCTCAGCGAAGTCGCTGCCGTCGCAATCACGATTCCCGACCCGCTGGCCGTCCGGCGCGTCATCGAGAACTGCCGCATCATCTGCCCGTCGGCGACCGTCGTGGCGCGCGCCCGGTACCACACCTACCGCTGGGAACTGCTTCTCGCCGGGCCGGATGAAGTCGTCGACGAAGAGCGGCTCGTGGGACTCCAGATCGCAGCGGCGCTGCAACGCGGCGCGTGACGTCCGGTCGATAGACGAAGTGGGCCACCTTATGCGAGGTGCCCCAACGAGCTGGGGGAGCGGGACCCTGCCTGTCATGCACCGATGCACGGACCACAACGATCCGCGAGCGCGAGCGAGTGGGGAGCAAGCTCCCTCTGCAAGGCCTGTGTCAACGCCAGGGGCCACGGCGCAAACCGGACTGCTCAACACAACGAGCCCGGAGCGCAAGCGACGGGTTCTGGGACCGCTCGCTCGCGCTCGCGGCTCGCATGTCGGTATCGGGTAGTCGTGACCTGAGAAAGTCGTGTGGATCCCAAAAATGAGCCCGGAGCGCAAGCGACAGGTCAATGACCGACGAGACGCCGGCCCCGCCACAGCATGAGCTGAGGCACCAGTGGTGCGTTCCTTGAAGGAACGCACCCTACCGTTGCTGACTATTATTCATCTTTCATTCCTGCGACGCGCTTCACATTCGGCCTAAGATGGGTTGGGGTCCGTGACGGGGACGTTCATGAGAGCGGCGCTTCATCAACTTCAGCTGGCAGCTCGCGCAACACCTGTGACATTGTTGTGCGACAAGTGCGGATACTCGTTGCGTGGTCTGCCACTCGATGGCAACTGCCCGGAGTGCGGTGCGTCCATCGAACAATCGCTACGTGTTGCTTGCGGGAATGACCGCCGAGTGGTTGAGGTAGTCGCCCATGGACTGTCGACCCTGTTCGTCGGGTTGACAATGAGTACGGCGGTTGGGTGCCTCGTCCTGCCGCTACTGATTACAGTCCCGGTAGGTCTGATCGGCGGCGTCCGCTCACTTCATGATAGGACGCTGCGTCGGCGGCTCGTTTGGATCCTGGGCGCCGGTTTCGTGCTGGGGCTAGGTGTCTGCCTTGCGACATCCAATCCCGGAATCACTATCACGGTCGTAGCGCATATCCTCAGTGTTCTGCTGGGAAGCTACTTCTCGCTCTTGCGTCATACGCTGCAGCGAATGCACCTCTTCCGTGCGGCGCGGCAGTCCCGATTTGTCGCGTGGTGCTGGTGGGGCTACTTCGCCTGGCTGATCAGCGCGGTGATCTGGAGCACGACCATTCCGCGCGGGACCGACGGCGGTCTGCTTTGCTCCATCGCACTCGGCGCGGCGATGATTACTGCTACCCTCGGCATGCTGCTCGCGATCCTGTCGCAGCTCAACCATCGGATGTACGCCATTGCCGACCCGCAGCGCACGACGCAGTTGTGAGGCGCTCGCTACGCGTCAGTCCAGCCACTTGCGGCTCTTGAGCTTGCGCGGCAGGTACTCTTCGGTGATGAAGCTGAAGTGTTTGTTGCTGAGTGCTTCCAACTCGAGCTTTACGCCGAGCGATTCCATTCGCTTGATCTCGCGCTGCCAGGCGCGGCTTTGGAACCAGGGGTAGTTGCGGATCTCGCGTGCCCGTCGACGATCCTCATCGGTCAGCGGCATCGGCACGTGCGCCGGAATGTCGAATTCCATCGCATCGAAGCTGCTCATGCCGACGAAACGCGCCGCGGGGATCGCCATCCGCTGGCTCTCGAACGCAAGATTGATCGAGCCCTGCTTGATGACGCTGTAGATGTAGTAACCCCACGGGTCATTATCCACGAGCACATACAACGGCAGCTTCAGTTCGGCGTGCATCCGATAGCACAATCGCCGCACGCCGCGCGGCGGCTGGCCCCCGCCGTGGATGATCATGCACTTGTGCTTCTGCCAGAAGCGGTCCTTGTTGAAGCGCTGCCAGACCGCACCCTTCTCGATCAGCAGGATGAACTTGGCGCTGCACTTCTTGAACTGGATCACCTTGGGCTCGACGATGCTCGGTACCTGCCATCCGCCGGAGCCCATGGTGGTCAGGTCGATGGTGTCGCCATCGTCGACGATCGTCATCGGCCCGACCATCGCGCCTTTCGGCTCCGCGTGCACGCCCAGCTCTTCGCGGAGCGCATTGACGGTCACCTCGACGTCCTCGATCACCGGGTCGGACTCGGCCTGCTCGTTGAAGATCAGCTCCTTGGCCGGCTTGCCATCGAGCGTCTTGATCGGCATCTTGAGGTTGTAGAAGAGATCACGGATGCTGGTGGAATCCGTCGCGTCGATCAGCCGCTTGCATACCTCGGCGACGCGGACGGTCTGCATGAACTTCTTTGCCTGGCTGCCCTCACCTTTTCGCCGACCGAGCAGGCTGAAGAAGAATCGCTTCTGTTTGCCGTCGAGCAGCTCGATGATGCCGCGCTTCTCGTTGAACTGCACGTTGCTAAGCGTGCGCGAGGGGATTTCGATGAACGGATCGCTCTCGCCGTCGACCAGCCCCGCGATCGATGAGGCCATATCCGTGATTCGCCGACCTGCGGCCACCCGGTCGACCTTTCGTCTCGCCGCACTGGATTTGCCGGACGCGGAGCGCCCGGTCTTGGCGGACGTCGCCTTGCCGTTGGTCGCTGGCTTTCGAGAAGCTGGCTTCTTGGTCGTCTTACGTGCCGATTTCGCCACGGTTTGCCTCCTGCAAGCGGCGGATACCATCCGTTATCATGGCAAGCGTAGTCGGCGATCGCCGACCTGCCAAGGATACCCGCGGATCCAAGGAGCACGAGATGGTCCATCGTCGGGCGTGGATGATCGTCGGTCTGGGAATGGCCGCGCTGGTGGGTTGCGCATCCGGTCGGCGAGAGACGTCGACCTCGGAGGCGCCGCACCTCCCCGAACGGGTTGCACAGACGGCGGACAGCCGTCCGCTGGAGGCGCGACCACTGTACACCTTCAGCGAAGCCGAGGTGGATCGCTACCTTCGGTCCTTGCACGCCCGTGAGCGCGATGTCAAACGCCGAATCGTGCACCTGGCGCGCAAGAACATCGGCCAGCCCTATGAGATCTACTTACTCGGAGAATTCCCGTTCGAAGGGCACGATCCCGATCCACTCTACTGCCTCACGCGCAGCGACTGTCTGACACACGCCGAACATATGTATGCCATGGCAATGGCGGACGACTGGTGGGAGTTCCTTGCCAACCTGCAGCGCATCCGCTACCGCGATGGGCAGATCGGGATGCTCACGCGCAATCACTACACCGTCGCGGAGTGGAACCGCAACAACGACTTCCTTTTCGAGGATATCACGACCCGACTCGGTAACGGCCAGGTGCACGTCCCGCTCACGCAGACCTTACGCCGGGCGCGGTTCTTTGCACGATTCGGCATCGGTCAGGATGTGCCCGATGAACCCATCAGCGACAGCTATGTTCCCAAGCAGCGCGTGCCCGAGATCCTCGACGAGCTGCAAGACGCCGACTTCGTCAACATCGTTCGCGGCGATAGCGACGCACAATGGTGCGGTCACACCGGCCTGATCGCGCATGGCGACTCGGTCAACTTTCTTCACTCGGCAAGACCGACAGTCCGCGAAGAGCCGCTCATCGACTACCTCGAGTCCGACAAGCGCTGCGTCGGAATCAAAATCCTGCGCCTGCGACCGGACGCCGAGGTGCGCATGGCGCGCGCCCGGAGGGAACCACGGGCCACGCGGATGAACCCCAAGTCGCTTGCGAAGGAAATCACCGCTTGGCCGCTGCACGAGCCGGGCTTCCCCCGGGACTGGTCGCACGCCATGCAACTGCAGTCGTTCCGCTTGCCCGCCGACGCCGCGCAAGACGACGCCCTGCGACTGGCGATGGAGAAGGCCGACGGACGCGCCCGCGCCGCACTGACGATGGACGAAAAGCACCGCGCCTTTGCCGTACTCGATCTCACACAACTGCGCTACGCCGCCCTGCGGCCGGACGCGGTCTTCTACGGTGCCAGCGTACCGAAAATCTGCATCGTGGCCGGCTATTTCCAACAGGATCTCCAGCGGCTCCAAACGCTCGACGCGCAGACCGAACTGGAGCTGATGCAGGTTATCAAACGCTCCGACAACGAGCTGGCAGCCAAGTACAGCCAGATCGTCGGACTCGATTTCCTGCAGAAAATGGTGCGCGACGACAAGTATGGTCTCTATGACGAAGATACCGGCGGCGGGCTCTGGTGCGGCAAGCACTACGGCCTTGACACGCCGCGCGTCGGCGACCCGGTCGGGGACCACTCGCACGCCGTCACCGTTCGTCAGTGCCTGCGCTACTACCTGCTCATGGAACAGGGCAAGCTCGTCAATCCGCGCGTTTCCGCGAAACTTCGCCAGATTTTTCGCGCACCCGACCTGGACTTCCACAACACCAAGTTCGTCCGCGGACTGAACGGACGGGATCTGACCATCATCCGCAAGAGTGGCTTGTGGGAGAACTGGCACCTCGACACGGCCCGCGTGCGCCACGGAGACCACGTGTATCTGCTGGCCGGCGCGACCCACCATCCCCGCGGACAGGAGTACCTCGAACGCATGGCCGCCGATCTCGACGACTTCCTCTGTCCGGAATCCAAGCCCGCCCCGGCGCGCCACGAGTTGATCGTCGCGGAAACCGGATCGCAGATCACCGCGAAACGTGAAACGGTGACGCCAGGACCAATCCTCAAACCGAAACGCGCGTTCAACGAGGCGTTGCTGTCATGGAATCTCGACGTTCCGGCCGGTGCCGGTGCAGCGATCGAGCTGCGCGTCGGGCGCGTAAACGACGATATCTGGTCCCCTTGGATGCGTGTCGGCGATTGGGGCAATGTGCCCTCCGAGACAATGCCGACGGTTGCGTCCGACCTCGGTAAGATCGATGTCGACTATTTCCGGTCCGAACAGCTTCTCGATCGGCTGCAATACCGAGTCCTCGGCTGGTCGAACGCGCCCGAACCCGTCACGATCGCGATCCGACGCATCACTACATGCACGAGCGACACACTCGGAATCCCTGATTGCGGCCCGTCCGAATCCGCGCCACAGAACGCCGTGCCGCGCGACGTCGTGCCGCGCCGCCTGCCCGTACCATTCCGCAGCCAGCGCAGTGCATCGGCGGACATCGCAGGACGGATCTGCAGTCCGACTTCAGTGGCAATGGTCATGGAATTTCGCGGCGTCCGTCAACCAACCGAAACGGTCGCGCAGCGCGCCTACGATGCAACTCATGACATCTACGGAAACTGGCCGCGCTGCGTTCAAGCCGCCTACTCCTTCGGCGTGCCCGGTTACCTGACGCGCTTCTCGAACTGGGACGACGTCGCCACCATGATCCACAAGGGCCAGCCGTTGATCATTTCGATCCGCGCGCCACAAGAAGGAATGCTACGAAACGCCCCTTACAAGAAGACCGCAGGCCACCTGCTGGTGATCACCGGCTTCGACGCTGCTGGAAACGTGCTCGTGAACGACCCCGCCGTCGCCCCACCAAAGGACGGTCGGCTGACCTATTACCGCGAGGATCTCGACCGCGTCTGGCTCCAGGCCACCGGCGGCGTGGCGTACGTGCTGCTGCCCGCCGACCGCGTGGAGTGATCGGCAAGCTTGACGAACGGGTGGCACGGGTAGCTTGCTACCAGCGACCATGGGGTGCGTTCCCTTCGAGGAATGAAGGACACTACTTGCCTCGTATCGGCTTGACGCCGCGCAAGAGTTGCGCCACTCACCATCGGCGTCGGCGCCGAAACGGCGCACGGCACGCCGAGTGCGGCATCGGGTCGCGCAAACTCCCCGATAACAAGGAATAATGTGTTCAACCAAGCACCATGGAACCCGTATGCGCGCAACCAGCCGAAGGTCGATCGTGATCCTGTTGCCCTTGCTTCTCACGCCGATCGTGCATGCTGGGAAAACACCGGTCTGCACCGATACGTCGGCTGTGCGCCTCGACGCACCCGACGTTGCCGGCGGCGATCGTTTCGGACGAGCAGTCGGCCTGACTGACGGCAGGCTGCTCGTCGGTGCTTACTTCGACGACGACCAGGGCAACAACGCCGGGACAGTCTACGCATTCGCCGAGGATCCGCCGGGGACCTGGAGCATCACGCAACAACTGGCACCGACCGATCCGCAGCCACTGGCGCTCTTCGGCTGGTCGCTCGCAATCGACAACGCGACAGCCGTGGTCGGGGCGCGAAACGCCGACAATACCGGCGTATTCGACGGCCGCGGCGCAATCTACTTGTTCGGGCACGACGGGCAATCCTGGGCACAGCTCCGCAAGCTGACTGCGGACGATGCCGGCGCGTCGGCCTTCCTCGGCGAGTCGGTCGCAATCAAGGGTACGCTCGTCGTTGGCGGCGCTTCCGGCGCCGACGGACGCGGGGCTGCCTACGTTTTCCGCGACGTTGGCGGCACGTGGCAGCAGGAAGCGAAACTGGTAGCGGCCGACGGTGCAACCGATGATTTGTTCGGAATCGCTGTGGCCGTCGAAGACGCACGTGTCGTCGTCGGCGCTCAACTCCACAACGTCGGCGCCACGAGTGATGCCGGGTCGGCGTACATCTTCTCCCACGACGGCGCCACGTGGGACACCGGCACGCGAATCGATCCACCGACCCCCAGCGTCGGAGGGTTGTTCGGAACCGCTGTCGCGATCGACGCCGACACGCTCGCGGTCGGCGAAATCGGAAACGCGACCGGCCGTGTTCATCTCTACACCAACGACACCGGAGACTGGACGCTTCAGCAAACACTCGAACCGCCTGACCAGAGCGGCGCTACTGCGTTCGGCGTCTCGCTGGACGTGCACGGCGATCTCCTTTTCGCCGGCGCACGTAGCGCTGACACCACTGGCGCCGTGTACGTTTATCGTCGCACGAACGACCGATGGAGCCTGACCGGCAAACTTAATGCCGCCGACAGCGGAGGCGGAGACTGGTTCGGCGCCAGTATCGACGCCCGCGCCGATCGGATCCTGGTCGGCGGACCGCAGAACGATACGCCGGCCGGCAATGCGGGGGCCGCATACATCGTCGAGGGACTCGCCGACGGCGTGCCGGACGCGTGCGAAGCCGACGGCGCCTGCTGTTTCAACGGATTCTGTCTGTTGCTCTCCGAAGCGGACTGCGCCGGTGCCGGAGGCATCTGGGCAGGGCTCAGCACCAATTGCGCGGACGGCGACAACAATGCCGTCGCGGACCTTTGCCAGCGTGGCGGATGCTGTCGACCAAACGGAACGTGCTTCGAGGCTGCGTCGGAAACCGCATGCAACAAAGTCAACGGCCTCTGGCAAGGAGCCTCGACCTCATGTGCGGGTGCAAGCTGTGTCGCTTTTGCCGCCTGCTGCCTGCCGGGCGGCGACTGCCAGGACCTCACGGAAGAGGAATGCACGCAGAAAGGCGGCGCGTACGATCCAAACGGCGCCGTCTGCGACAGTGTCGATTGCGCTGCGCCAGGCGCCTGCTGCCTGCCGAACGGAGCCTGCCTGGACAATGTCAGCGCGACCGACTGTGTCGCTCAGCCCGGCATCTTCCAAGGTGAAGGCGTTCTCTGCGCGATGGCCACCTGCACCGTAACCGGTGCATGTTGCACGCCTGCAGGCGGCTGCGACGAACGATCGATGACAGACTGCGACACCACCAGCGGCATCTATCAAGGCGACGGTACGGTGTGCGCCGATGTCACCTGCACCCCATTCGGCGCCTGCTGTCTGCCCGATGCGACCTGCCAGAACGCGCTGGACGAGACCGCTTGCACCGCCCTCAACGGAAACTATGTCGGCGATGCCACGACCTGCGACACGACCTGGTGCCCTCCGACCGGTGCCTGCTGTCGGGCCGGCGGTATCTGCGACGACGCTGTCGATCGCACGGCGTGCGTCACGACCGGCGCGGTCTATCGCGGCGACGATACGACCTGCGCAACCGCGTCGTGTACCGATGCGGGTGCGTGCTGCTTCGCAAACGGCACCTGTTTCGTTTTACCGTTGAGCGATTGCGTCTCTGCCGGAGCACGCTGGCAAGGCGCCGCGACCACCTGTGAGGACGCGAACAAGAACATGACGCCGGACGTTTGCGAGTCCGGGGCGTGCTGCACGCGCGACGGGCTTTGCGACGAGACCCGGACGGCATTCGAATGCGACCAGAACGGCGGTGTCTTCGAACTCGGCCTGACCTGTGCCGAAACAAGCTGCACGGCGATCGGGGCCTGCTGCCGCGACGATGGAACGTGCGACGACGATACGACGACAGCTGACTGCGCCAGCGCCGGCGGTGTCTGGCAAGGGAGCGCCTCCCGCTGTGCAGCGAGCAACTGCATGCCGCGCGGCGCCTGCTGCCAGCCCGACGGTTCCTGCATCGAATCGTTGACGGAGGACGCGTGCACTGCCGGCGGCGGCGTCTACGAAGGTGATGCGACCGCTTGTATGAACGTTACATGCCCCGTGCGCGGTGCCTGCTGTCTGCCTGACGATCGCTGCGAGATTGCGACCGCCGACGATTGCCAGCAAATGGCTGGCGTGTACCAGGGGGACCAGACGCCATGCGCCGCGGAGACATGCCTTCCCGCAGCCACGGGCGCCTGCTGTCTTTCAGACGAGTCGTGCGTCGTGGCCACGGCAGCTGCGTGCACGGCACAAGCCGGCATCTACGAAGGTGACGACGTGTCCTGTACCGCAGGTTTGTGTGTTCGTAGCGGCGCCTGCTGCGATAGTGACGGAATGTGCACGATCGATACGGCGGACGGCTGCGACCAACTCGGCAGTTACTTCTTCGGCGTCGGCACTACCTGCGCGGAAGAACCGTGCCTTCAAACCGGCGCCTGCTGCTTCGACACGGGCTTCTGCCTCGAGTGGCCGGTCGGCAACTGTCTTGCTGTCGACGCCAACTGGGCCGGACCACAGACCACTTGTGAAGATCTCGACGGCAGCGGAACCGCGGATGCGTGCGAGCCCTCGGGCGCCTGCTGCTTCGTTGACGGTACGTGCACCGACGGCCTGACGGTCATGGCCTGCGAAAATGCCGACGGGACATACGCCGGTGACGACGTGTTGTGTGACAGCACAACCTGTGCGGTCAGCGGCGCTTGCTGCCTGGCCACGGGTGTTTGCATCGAAGACATCGATCCGACGGAGTGTGTTGCACAAGCCGGGCTGTTTGCCGGCGGCGGAAGCGATTGCGTCATCGCCGCTTGCCCGCCAGCGGGCGCGTGTTGTATTGCCGGTACGTTCTGCCTGCCGCTGTCGGAGCCGGCGTGCGATTCAATACTGGGCACTTGGCAGGGGGCCGGGGCCGCGTGCCGCGACGATGATGGCGATGGCACTGCGCGCGATTGTCCGTCGGTGGGGTTGGACGGCGATCTGAACTGCGATGGCCAGATCACGGTCGGCGATATCAACCCGTTTGTGCAGGCACTGATCGATCCGGCCGGATATGCATCGACCTACCCGGACTGCGATCGCCTGAACGCCGACTGTTCGAATGACGACAAAGTGACGATTGGCGACATCAACTGCTTCGTGGCGTTGGTGACGGGTACCTAAGCAGCTGCCGCTTGGCCGGGCACGCTAACCGCAATCCTTTCTGGCGGTTGGCACGCACGTGACTATACTGGGGGACTCATGGCAACGCGAAAGACCACCAAGCGCATCGGAATCCTGACCGGCGGCGGTGACTGTCCGGGCCTCAATGCCGTCATCCGGGTTGTTACCAAAGCCGCGATCAACAAGCTCGGTATCGAGGTACTGGGCATCGAGGACGGCTATCTCGGCCTGATCCGCAACCGGATGCACCCCCTCGCGATCGATGATGTCTCCAACATCATCACCGTCGGCGGCACGATTCTCGGCACGTCCAACAAGGCCGACCCTTCCAGATTCGTCGTCGGAAAGGCCGAGGACGGAACGCCGATCGTCGAGGATGTTACTGACCGCGTCGTCGAGCACGTGCGCGAACGGCGGCTGGACGCCATCGTCTGCGTCGGCGGGGACGGTACGATGACCGGCGCCGCGAATCTCATTCGCCACGGAATCCCGTGTATCGGCGTCCCCAAGACGATCGACAACGACCTGATGCATACCGATATTACGTTCGGCTTCGCAACTGCGGTCCAGACCGCAACCGAGTGTCTCGACCGAATCCACACCACTGGCTCGAGCCATCACCGGGTGATGGTGGTCGAACTGATGGGCCGCAACGCGGGCTGGCTGACCTTGCACGCCGGCGTCGCCGCTGGCGCTGACGTCATCCTGATCCCGGAGATTCCCTACGACATCGATGCCGTCTGCGAAGCTTGCCTGGCGCGCTCCAGTCGCGGAAAGCGCTTCACGCTAATTGCAATCTCCGAGGGCGCAGCGCCCAAGGGAGGCGCGCAAGTCGTCGACAAGATCGTCCACGACAGTCCCGACCCGATCCGGCTAGGCGGCGTCAGCACGGTGCTCTCTGAACAGATCTCGCAGCGCACGCACCTCGAAACCCGGGCGACGATCCTCGGCCACGTTCAGCGCGGAGGAACGCCGGTCGCGTTCGATCGCGTGCTCGCGACCGAGTTCGGACACCAGGCGATCTCGTTGGTCGCGATGCATGAGTGGAACCAGCTCGTCGTCATGCAGGGGGGACGCGCGGACGTGGTTCCGATCGAATCCGTCGCGGGCCAGCAACGAACGATCCCGCTGGAGCACCCGCAGATCGGAATGGCGCGCGCCGTCGGCACGTGTATGGGGGATTGAGAGCGTGACTGACGACGGGTTGCACAACCCGTCCGCCGAACACCCGCCGGACGACGTCGGCGGTGCTCCACCACGTGGTGTGCTCGCGCGCGCACTGTGCCTGGTGCTGTTGGCCCTCGGCGGTGTACTGATCGCGTGGGGGCTGCTGGTCCGCGTCGACGTGCCGTTCCGCGGCCTGGTGATCGTAGCATTGGCCCTGCTCGGGTGCGGACTGAGCCTGATCGGCCTGACGAAGCGTCAATGTGGTGTGAAATTGTCGCTGCGGATCGTGATCGTCCTTGTCGCGATCCTGCTTTCCATTACCGTACTGCTGATTCATCAGTCGACATCGGCTGAAGTCTCGCGCGACGACGACAAACTGAGCATCCGGTTGCGGAACGACGTCGCACGTGGTGTCCGCGGCCTGCATACGATGTCGTGGGCGCTGCTATACGTGGCAGCGAGCGTCGCAATGCTGCCCCGCGGCCCGCGCGACCGATCGACAACATCGGATCGCCTTCCGGAAAGTGAGTGAACCTGCGTCCATGCTGACGCTCACGAACGTCTTCAAGTCTTTTGGTCGCATTGTGGCGGTCGACGACCTCTCGCTGGCGATCGCACCCGGCGAGTTCTTCGGCATGCTCGGACCCAACGGGGCCGGAAAAACGACAACGATTGCGATGGCGGTCGGACTGCTCGAACCGGACCGCGGGACCGTGGACTTCAACAACAGCGGCACGCCGACGCGCCCGCACGTACGCGCCCAACTCGGCGTTGCCCCGCAGTCGCTGGCGCTCTACGGCGATTTCACCGGGCGCGAAAACCTCGACTTCTTCGCGCGTCTGCATCATCTCGACCGCCGCGCGCGCCATGCACGCGTCGAGAAATTGCTCGAGCGCGTCGGACTGCGCGACCGCGCAACGGACTACGTACGACACTATTCTGGTGGCATGAAGCGTCGGCTGAACCTGGCGGCCGCCATCATCCACGACCCACGCCTGGTGCTGCTCGACGAACCAACGGTCGGGGTCGACCCGCAATCGCGTACGGCCATTTTCGAACTGCTTCGAGAGTTGCACGCCGACGGTCGAACGGTCGTTTATACCACGCACTACATGGAAGAGGCCCAGCGACTCTGCGACCGCGTCGCGATCATGGACCACGGCCGACTGCTTGCACTCGATTCCGTCAACGGACTGATCGACGCCCACGGCGGCGACAGCGTGGTCACCATCGAACGCAAACAGGGCGATGAGCGGATCTCCACGACGAAGCCGCTCGAGGTCGTCTCGCAACGGGTCTCGGACCCGGCCGTCATGAACCTCCACATCGAGCGACCCAATCTCGAGACCGTATTCCTCAACCTCACCGGCAGGAGCCTACGCGACTGATGGCGGCGATCCTTACCATGGCAATCAAGGACCTGCGGCTGCTGACGCGCGATAAGCCTGCGCTGTTCTTCGCCGTCGTGTTTCCGGTCGTCTATGCCACCTTCTTCGGCTACCTTTACTCGGGATTCGGTACACGGGCACGCTCCGCGATCCGCATCGCCGTCCTCGACGAGGACCAATCCGCCCGCTCCACGGCGTTCGTTGAGCGTCTGCGCGAGTCGCCGGACATCGCTGTGACGCGCTACGATTCGGTGGAACGCGCGCATGAGGACGTTCGGCTGCAGCGGCAAACGGCGTATCTGCGCGTCATGCCCGGCTTCGGCACGGCCCTTGGTCGACCGTTCTGGGGCGATCCGGCGAAGGTCGAAATCGCGGCCGACCCGGCGCGCTTCGCGGAAACGGGACTGCTCGAAGGGCTCATCATGCGCAAAGGATTCGAGGAGTTCCAAAAATCGTTCAGCGACCCAGATACGATCGGTCAAAGTGTCGACGAAAGCCTCGCGCAACTCCGTGACAGCGACAGCCCGGACGCACCGATCCTTACCATGTTCCTGACCAGCCTGCGAACGTTCGTCTCCAGCCCGGTCATGCAAGGCGGTACGGATGATGCCGGGGCGAGCCCCATGGCCCAGTGGCGCCCGTTTGAAGTCGAGATGGTCAGCATCACCCGCCAACGCCGGGGTCCAACCAACAGCTTTGCAATCGCCTTCCCGCAGGCGATCGTCTGGGGTCTGATGGGCTGCTCCGCCGCTTTCGGCATCGGCCTGGTCGTCGAACGACGTGAGGGCACACTCACGCGCCTGCGGATCGCACCGGTTTCGCGCCTTCAGATCCTCGGCGGTAAAGCGCTCGCCTGCTTCCTGTCGACGACGTTCGTCTGCCTGCTGCTGGTCACGGTGGCGTACTTCTTCTTCGGCGTGAAGCCCGACTCCTGGCCGATTCTGGCCCTCGCCATCGGCGCCTGCGGCGTCGGGTTCGTCGGCATCATGATGCTGCTCTCGGTACTGGGACGCACTGAAGCATCCGCCGGCGGCATCGGCTGGGCGATCCTGCTGATGCTCTCCATGCTCGGCGGGGCCATGGTGCCGACGTTCGTGATGCCCAAGTGGATGCAATCGGTAGCGGTCGTAAGCCCGGTCAACTGGGCGATCTTTAGCCTCGAAGGCGCGATCTGGCGCGGCCTGACGCCGGCCGACCCCGATATGCTCCTGCGACTCGCACTGCTAGTGGCGATCGGTGTCGGCGGGTACTTGCTGGGCGCCCGACTGCTGAGCTGGTCGGCGCAGCAGTGATCCTAGGTCGAGACGGGCGCGCTTCCCGGCAAGAGGTAGCGCATCACAAAGATTGCTTCACCCGAAACCACCGAAGTCATCCAGAAGAACAAGAATGTCCATGTCACCGTGGGGAATCGGCGGAACCAGTTCGGACGTCCCGTCTTTTCGTCAACGACGGCGAGTGCGTAAAACGTAATCAACGCAACGAGCATCAGCAGCGACAGGATTCCGTGCGCAGCGTAGAACGCCCGCATGCCCGCCGCGAGTTCGGAGCCCTCCGCCTCCGCCTGCTGAGCACGAATCGACATGTACACGACATTAACGCAAACCTCGAAGATCAGCACCGCACCGAGCAACTTCCAATGAAAGCGGCCGCCACGCAGGCAACGGAGCAACGTGTACAACACAACGACCGTCACGACGATCTCCGAAAGCGCGCTGAAGATAGAGAATGGTGGTATGCTCATAGGTTCCTCGATCGACACCGGATGCGACTACGCTTCACCCGACCGGCTGGGCCGCAGCGCCCACAATCCGTGAAAGCACCCGAGCACCACGCACAACACACTGGCCCAAACGTGCACCAGCCACGTCCATGAACCAGCCTCCAACGGCATGAGCTGGCCCCAGAGACCCGTCAAACCCGCAGCGCCCCAGATACCAAGAAGCACGAAACCCGACCAACGTGAGACCACGAATCGCTTGAATCGCCAGACGCGCGGAAGGTGGACCATCAGGTATCCGATGCTGAACAGCACGGCAGCGTCCCCACTGATTTCATGCAGCCAGACATTCCACGGCCGAAGCGGTCCCAGCGTGCGCGGATAACAATAGGCCAGCGTACCGGTCGTGGTCGCGACCCCGACCACGATGGAAAACGCGATCAACCAGCGCCGCGCCAATCGCCGAGCGGAATCCTGCGAGATCGGTCGTGGAACCGTACGCGCGATCTGATTGGCAGTCGTCATGAACCCGAACCACATTGTCCCGACCATCCGTGTCGGCGAAGCAGGCGCCCTCCGTGGCCTGAACGCGATGACGACAAAGGCGTCGCTTCTTGCATGCGAAGCGCAGCCGAGCGCTCCGCGACGCCTCCCCGTAACGATCTCAGAACTGCACGCCGCCGCCGTTCGGTGCCAGATCTTCGGCGATAGCCTGCGGGCCGCGATACTCGACCTGCAAGTCGCGGTTCAACATCAGAATACCGCCTTTGTGCGGACCGATCACCGGGTCGACCCCGGGCCGACGTGTCTTCACCAGATCGCGAACGTAGCTCGCTCGCGACTTGGCCAGCTCGATGGCATTGTCGATGATCTCTTGCGGCGAGGACGGGTCCACGTGCAGATCCATGCGAAACCGACGCATCATCCGTCCATCCATAAAGCCGAACGTCTCGCGCTCGTAAGACCCCAAAGGACGAATCGAGCCGCTCGGCTGATTGCTGCTCGACGGACGATACGCATAGCGGACGTCGTCCACGTTCCGCGGCCAGCCGTTGTTCGCGGACGGGCAGACGAACACCTCACGCACTTCGCCCATATGGCGCGGCATCAGCACGTTCGGCAGCGACTCGGGCCACAATTCGCGATCGAACGGGTCGACCTCCGCCTCGGTCCGCGCCGGATCGCCGAAGGCCGCGTTGGTCATCGGACTGACGATGTGCGGCACACGCCCGTTCCACTCGGTCCAATAGTTGTAGATGCCGATACCCACCTGCCGCAGGTTCGACCCGCACACAGCCTTCCGCGCCTGCCCGCGCGCCTCGCGCAGTCCCGGCAGCAGGATCGCGATCAGCACTGCAATGATCGCGACCACCACCAGCAACTCGATGAGCGTGAAAGCGTTCCGTTTCGTTTTCATGACGGACTCCTTCCTCCCCCCACTCAAACGCCCGTGAGGCATTCGACGAACGGATTGATGTCCGAAACCGTGACCGAACCATCGAGATTGGTATCGTTGTTGCACTCGAAGCTGCAGTCCGGGAACGCGGCCTCGTACGCAGCCTGTCCCTGCGTCAGTGCCAGTACGAACGCATTGATGTCGCCAACGCTGACCACGCCGTCACAGTTCGCATCGCAACGCAGGAAGCCGGCGCAACCATCGCCTGTCCCAACGGCGATGATCACCGCATCGTAGCCGACCGTGTCGCCAAACACGGGATCGAAGCTGTTGTTGATTCCGAAACCCGCCGACTGGAGGTACACCACGCGATCCGCCTCGGCCGGTGCCACTGGCAACACGACGGCATCGAGGTAGGCACCAAGGTCACCGCCGAAATCCGTGAGCGCCAATCCGCCGTTGCCAAAGAACGTGAAATCGTCGCCGCCAAGGCCCGACGCGATCGTCGCCATGCCACCCGCGGCCCCGTTGGCGGTCGCAAAGGTATTGCCCACCTGCGAACCATCGACGAGCGGCCACGGCGTCGCCCCGAGTCCCTCACCCGCGAGCGTCGGAAATGCATCGTCGGTTCCGCGCTCGATCAGCCAGCCATCGAAAGTGCCAAGGTACTGCAACGTGCCGAGGATCGGACCGGTGGCCGGCGAATTCAGCAGGGTATCCTCCCACAGCTCGTAACCCAGACCCTCGATTCGATGGACACCGACCAACGTCCCACTGTTTCCGAGGAACGGCGTCGCAGTACCGCTACGCGTGTCCACCCCGTTGTTGATCGCGCCGGTCTTGCTACCGTCCGGCTGCGTGCCGGCAATCGTAATCAATACGGTCGCGATCGCCGGCCCCTGCCCGGGCCCGCCCTCGTTGTTGCCCGTCACGTCTAGATCGACGAGTGCCACGCTGTCGTTCTCCAGGTCGAACTCCAGCTCGATGAAACTCTCCTGCTCAGGGATCTCGACCGCACTCTCGCCCGTCACCGGAACCAGACTACGCGCACCGTTGTCGAGATCGCCATCGAGGTCGAGCAGTGGCCCACCGAGAAACTCGATGCCCATGAAGGGCAACAAACCCGCCGGCCCGAGCGGCACGCTGCCGCGACGATACAGGAAGCTGAGCGCGCCGAACTCGTTCGGCATGTACATCGGCTGGCCCTGGCCCGGATCGCCGACATATGCGATGTCTGCTGCCCCAACGTCGGCGGTACCGGCCAAGCGGTCGCCGTCAAAGAACGTCCCCGGCACACCAGGACCCGGGTTGATGAAAATCATTCGGCTGCTGCCCGGGTTCCGTCGGGCATCAACACCGGTCAGCAACGTATACTTTTCCGCAAGCGCTCCCGCGGTCGGACCAACAACCACGAGCAGCGCGAAAGTGAACAATGAGAATGAGCGCATCGAGAAACTCCTGCACCGTGAGACCACGCAGCGCAGCGCTGGACCAAGTCTCGCGGAATTCGACTAGAACGAAGCTGTTGCGATTGAGCCACCGCTCGAAACCCCTTCGAGTCGGCTTCCAGAACGAAGGCGACGAATACGCGCCGCCCTCAACGGGGACAGTCGCAACTAGGCAGGAGGCGCGCGATCAATCGTGCGCGATAAGATGTGTAGCTGTAGACGTGGCGCACGCTCAAAGACGCCGACACGTTCAGAGACATGCTGAAGTAGCGCAGTAGCGTAGTTCTGCATCGACCGGACGCGACTCTGGTAGTGACGCAGAATGCGCCGCCCTCCGGCCGCCGCCAGTAGCGCTACCGCCGCCAGCACGATTTGCACGCCATCCGCGAGCAGCAAGCGATCGACGGGCTCGGCGTTACGTTGGATCACACCGGCGTGCAACAAGGCCACGATCACGCAGAATCGCAGGATCGACTGCGGATCCTCCGGGATTCGCAGCCAGCGCGCGTCGACGACCTTCAGTACGAAGAACGCCTGCGTGAGCGTCATCAGCAACAGGCGCAACCAGGAGACATCATCGCCGGAGAAGGCTCCCAGCCAAGCCGGCGTGTGACTCACGAAGAGCACCGCCCATAACAGGCGGATGGCCCAGCGCGTCTGTAGCAGTCCGTATCCCGTCCGCATAAACCTATTTTCGGCCACAATGCGACCGCGATCAAGCGCCCGATATGTTTGAAACCCGATTCGCGAACAGCGGGCGCGGAGAACGGCCGCATTGAGCCGCGAAAGCGGCTCGCGTAGGCCCGATCCGCGGTGTGCGATTCGGGAGTCGCGCACCCTGGGAATCTTGTGATGGAGCGGAGAGAATTGCGCCTCGACGCGCGGATCGCCGGGGAACGAGAGGGGCTGCCGGATGGGCCGACAAAAAAAGAGCCCCGGAACGAACAGGCCGTTCCGAGGCTCCGAAGGGGGACACGACAGCTTCCACCCATATTCTTCCTTCGAATTCTCAAGCAGGCGACTTTTTCTGCCGAAAACCGGCAGAATCGGCGCGATGCCGCCCGCGGTCCGATAGCGTCCGCTTGCATCCGCTCCGAACAGCCCTATTATGCGACATAAGTCTTTGCCTACACTGGACTTTTCAGATAGGGCCGCTCGTGAAATCCGTACTTTTGCGTACTATCGGTCCGATGCTCTCAATTCCGCTCTTACTCGTCGGCTGTCAGGCGCCGGAACGCGCCGTCGGCCCCACGACCGAAGACGTACCCATCGCCGATTATGAGGCGTTCGTGGACAATGCGCTGACGGTACTCCGCGAGCACGACCTCCAGCCGGAAGTGATCGACCGCAGTATCGGGCTGATTCGTAGCGAGCCGACCACGAGCAAACAATGGTTCGAGTTCTGGCGAGGCGACGCTCCGGGCGGTTATCAGACGCTCGAATCCAGCCTGCATACCATTCGGCGAACGGTGACCGTGACGGTCGCTGCGCCGGAAACGTCGAGCGTAAGCGACGGGCGCTATGCGGTCGGCGTCGAGGTGCAGAAAGAACGCTTCAGTCAGGCGCAGCGCCAGGTCACAACGACGTCGGGCGCAATCGGGGTGTACAGTCGTCGACTCCCGGCCCGGAGCGGGCTGCTTCCCGGACAGTCCAACGACGTTTGGGTTTCGCTCGGACGCGACGTACTGCTCGAACGTCGGCTTCTCGCGCGGCTCATCGAACGTGGCCCGGTAACGTCGGGCGCGCCGGGTCGCTGACCGCACAACCGTTCAAAGATTCCAGCAACGTGCACGAGCGGCGTTCGGTACCGCACATCACGTCCCCCTCCCGACACTTATTATCAGGTCTTGGCCAATCCCACTCGAAGTACGCCGACGACACCCAAGTATGTTGTTGGAATGGTCGATTCACGAGAAGTACGACATCGGCAATGTGCGGAACCAAGGGGTTGGAGCCCTCTCGTGCCATCGTCTGTCAGTCAACCGGGATCGACCACTACGCTTGCAACGGCCGTCGTCATCGACGAGACCGGCGTGCTGGCGTCGACCTACGAGCATCTGCTCGATCGTTCCGCGGCGCGCTACCTGCGGTGCCAGGAGTTCGACCCCGTCCAACTGCACGCACTGATCAACGACATCGCCGATCCGAGCTGCCTGATCTACGCCTTCGGCCCGGATTCCGACCCGCTCGAAATCGCCCGAACGCTGTGTCCCATGCTGACCGGGGCGGCAGTTCCGCTGTTGCTGGTGGGGCCGCCATTAGAAGCTGACGCAGCGCTGGCGCTGATCGATGCCGGAGCGTTCGACTACCTGCCGGCGCCGGTTGACGGGGGCGTGTTGGCAACCCGCGTCGCGGCCGCCAGCAAACTTCGTGCGGCATGGCAGGACTTCTGTCGTGCCAACGAGCGCCGGGGAGAACTCTCGACGACGCTGCTCGCGGTGTTGGAACTCACGACGGGCCTCAACCACTGCCAGGACGAAGAGCAAGTCGTGGCGATGGCGGCGGAGCAGCTGACGGCATTTCTGGGCGCACGCGGCAGCGCGATATTGCTGGTCGATCCAATCACCGAGGAACTGGGTTTTTCCCAGATCTACGAAACCGGCACGGGCGAGATTCCCGCTGACTGGCGCGTAGACCATCGACCGCACCCTGACGCCACCGTTCACGGCGTGTTTCGAGATGCGCAGACACGACGCATTCCGGAACCGGAAACGCAGCCCGCAAGGGATGAGGAAGCCACCAGCCCGGCGTTGCTCGTCCCGCTCGTTTCTCCGGGGACGGACCCGGGAAGCGACCAGCACGTCATCGGCGTGGCCTGGTTCCACGGTCGCTACGGGATTCCCGTCTACCGTGACGAAGAAATCCCGAGCATCGAACTGCTATGTTCCGCGGTCGCGGCCGCGGTCCTGGCCATCCGGGCGCGGCACACGCGCGAACAGGCGCGCGACTCGATCGTCGCGGCGCTGGTCGAACTCACCGAAGCCCGCGACAACAACACCGGCCGGCATCTCGACCGCGTGACGACTTTCGCCGTGCTGTTGGCCGAGGAGCTTCGCGGACACCCGCGCTTCCCGGAGATCAACGATGCGTTCATCGATGACCTTCGTCGGGCGACGCCGTTGCACGATGTCGGTAAGGTCGCGGTCCCCGACAGCATCCTGTTGAAGTCCGACCGGCTGACGGATGAAGAGATGGAGATCATGCGCACCCACGCCGGCGCGGGTGCCGAATGCTTACGATCGGTACGTGAGCGATTCCCCAATTCACGCTTCATGCGGACGGCGGAGGAGATCGCACGCTACCACCATGAGCGATTCGACGGGCGCGGCTACCCCGAAGGCCTCAGCGGCCACGACATCCCGCTCCCGGCCCGGATCGTCGCATTGGCCGACGTATACGATGCGCTGACGACGCGGCGCGTTTACAAGGAGCCGATCTCTCACGCCGCCGCCGCCGATATCATCATCCAGCAAAAGGGCCGGCACTTCGACCCATTGGTCGTCGAGGCCTTTGAGCGCCAGGTCGACCGCTTCCGCGAGCTTGCCGAGGCGCTCGGACAAGGGGAGGCGTCCGCCAACGGCTTCATGCCGCCGCTCTGGTATCTGTCAACCCGCGCGCCCTCGATGCGCGACTACTCGCCATCCGACGTCGAGGAAACGGAGTAGCGACGACCGTGCGCCGACACCTGGCGCATCTGCATCTCCCCAACGAAGAAGCCAGGCTCAGCAGGCTGCTCCGCACTCGTCCAAAAAGAAAACGTCCGGATAGATCACTGTTTCACGTCGTATAGAACAAAGGAGCGCGCCCCCGAACAGCCGGGCTTCCCGGTCCCAGGCTGTGCTGAAGAGCGGTGTCGGCGCGTTCCTCCGACTTGTTTGCCTGCTTCAAGGGCGACGTGGCGCCTCGCCCTGACCGGCCGGCCACGCCGATCTTGCAGCAGTCCGTCCGAGGCGCGCCGGCTTGAGTGTGCCCTGTTCCGCTGACCGATCGTTGCCGATCGGCGGAGGCCCCCTGTGCACGCCGCGATTCGGTTTTACAGCAACATCAATCTCGATCAACCTCGATACCACGCACACGATGGGTTCGTTCCCCACCATCCACAGCGACCGGGAGTCGTTGTGTATCCCGCGCATTCGACCTCCGAACGGGTTGTTGGATCAGATGCGCGATTACCTCGCCAAGGCTCGTCGATATCAACGCGGTCAGGCTGACCTGTCGACAAGTCATGGCCCAATCTGAGGAGGAATTGCAATGGTGGCTCGTCGACAACTAGTCCTGCTCGCGCTTGCGAGTCTCGCGGCCAGGCCAATCCAGGCGGAGGATCAGCCGATCCTCGCCGGGGAGGGTCCGAACGCGGAATGGGTGCATCGTCTCCAGGAGTTCGCAAGCGGATCGTCACTGCTGCAGAAGCGATATGACGACGGGGCGCTGTCGGAGTATGCGGCGGTGATCGACGGCGAGCCGATCACCGTCAGCCTCGAACGGGTATCGTTTCGCGGGCCCCATTTCAAGGTGCTGGTGTCCGGGCCGGACGGGCGCGAACGGGAGGTATCGCCGGGCCCGGTCCGAACGCGGCGTGGAACGGTCCTCGAATGGCCCGGATCACGGTTCGTCGGATCTGACAGCCCCCGAGGACCGATGGGCGTGATCTATCGAACGGATGGACGCACCTATCCGGTTGCTGCGCTGCGCGAGTTGCTGCCGGATGCGCCGCACGGTCTTTCGGTGATCATCTCACCGGAGACGCTTGCGTCGGCTGAGCTGCCGATTGCGTCGGCGAACGCGGAGCCGACGGCTGCGCTAGAGGGACCGGCCGGTACGCTCGATCGCAACGTCGCCTTGAGCACTGGTGTGCCTCCGGAGTGCGATCCGATCACGCCGCCGCTCGTCGATTGTACTCCCGACCTGCATCTGGTCGAGATCGGAATCGACACCGACTATATCTTCGTTTCGCTGACCGACGGTCCCAGCGGCGAAATCTGCGAGACCGTCGCGCACATCGAGTTCATCATCAATGCGGTGAACGCCAAGTACGAACGCGACCTCTCGTTGCGTCATCTCGTGGGAACGGTCCGCCTGCGACTGACCGCAGAGGAGACACCCTATCCCTACACGAACGACACGCAACAGCTGCTCAGCATCATGCGCACTGAGTGGGCCGACACGATCACTGAAGAGAACCTCGCCTTTGTCGCCTATCTCGCCGGTCGCGGACACGATACGGCGAACGCCACCGGCGGTATCCGCAGGGTCTGCACGAGCCCCAACGGCCTCCTGATCGTGTCCGACGCCGCCAGCACGCAGTTCGGCGTCCCATGGGACGCCGTCGCCGGCTTCTCACACAACTCGGCACTCGTCTGGGGCGCCGTCTACTGCTTCGGCGTTGCAGACGCGTGTGGCGAATCGTGCCGATCAACCGACTGCAGCATCATGTACTTCCGACACGTGCAGCAGTTCCGCTGCTACCTGGAATCGATCAACGGCACCACGGTCTTCAGCGACCGCTCCTACTTTACGCAGTGCGCCATCGACCAGATCTCGCCGAGCCTGGCACGCCCGTGCGTGTTCGACTCCGCCAACCTGAACGAGACGGTCGACATTACCGTCAACGGCATTTCGGTCGATGACAACGAGCAAGTCTCGCTGACACCCGCTCCCGTGATCGTGGGTACGCGGGCCGAAGCGACCGTCGTGTACACCAATCAGAGTGTCTGCCCCGTCACCGTCGACCTCGGCCTGAGCGAGGGTCGCGGCGTCGACTGGCAACTGCTGGACGCTCCGAGCGGCACCGTGACCATTCCCGCCGGGGGGAACCTGACCGTCCGCGTTGCCGCCCAATCCGACTGGCCGTCAACCTTCAACGCAACGCTGACCCTGCAACTCGCCGGCCCGCTCAAAGAACGCACCGTACGCCTACGATTCGCGTACAACACTACCACGCCACTCGGCGTCGCCCCCGGCCCCTTCGCACTCACCTCACCCGCGGACGGCGCTTCGATCGTCCAAGACGCCGACAACTGCATCGACTTCCGCTGGGGACACGCGCAATACGTCGACCACTACGAAGTGAAGTTGCTGCGAAAGTACGAGACGGTGCGCGAAGTGCCGGCGTTCCAGATCGTCCTGAGCCAGATCGTCCGATTCAGCGACAATCTCGAAGTGCCGACCTGTGCGCTTCCGCCGGCTGACGGCAGCCCGCTCGAATACATCTGGGTCGTCCGTGCGGTCAACGACTACGGCGATCGGATCGTCAGCTACCATCCCTATTCCTACCACTTCCCGAATGGGTTCGGTCTCTTCGAGCCGTACATTCCGAGCCTGACGATCACCCTGCCGCCCGGCGGAAGCAACTGCTCGCCAACCGGACAAGTCGGGTGCCGGTCCCAGTTCGAGGAACGCCTGTTCATCATCCCTTACGGCGATCTCAACTTCGACTCCTGCGTGGACGTCAATGACGAGCAGATCCTCCACCACAACCTCGGACAGACGAACCTGGTCGGATACGCCGAAGGCGACCTCGACTTCGACGGCGACGTCGACAATACGGACGCCAACATCCTCACCAGGATCGGAATCGGGTGCCCGTGCCGCACGTTCAGCGGCTGCGGCCGCGTCGAGTTCGTTACCCAAGGCGGCTGCTACCACTTCCGAGCGGATTGTGGCGAGATCTACGCGATCGAGAACCACTTCGGCTTCAACATCGGCACAAGGATCTGGGTCCGTGGAGACGTCCGCACGGATAACCCCTTCTGCTTCCCTGCCGCCCCGGCGCTGGCGATCCCCGACAACGAAATCGGTAAATGCTTCTTCGCGCGCGGCACGCTCGTACGGTCCGGAGACTGCCTCCTCCTGCGAGACGATATCTATGGACATCTCTACGAACTGGAGAATCTCGGCACGTGCGTGGCCGGCGATACGGTCATGGCGCGAGGCGGTCTGATCGCCGGAACAACGCCGAGCTGCCCGACCGCTCGCGATGTGATCCACGGCAATACCATCATCTGCAACAGCACCCTCGGTAACGATGCGGTAGACCGCAAGTAAGCGCACTGACACCGTCAACCGACATGGGCACGGGCAGACCGCCCGTGCCCCGTCAGGGCCGCGCGGCTACGCCAAACACCGCCAATCTCCGTCGGACGGCTACAATGCAAACGTGAACTGCCTCGACTGCGACTACCAACTCGACGGCTTGGAACAGGCCCGCTGCCCCGAGTGCGGGCGCGCATTCGACCCCGACGACGAAGAGACGTTCGCATCGTACGGACGGTCCTCGCCCCTGTTCTGGACCGCCGTGGTCATCCTATGCTTCCCCGTCATCGCAATCGGACTAATGTTGGCATCCTGGCTCGCAGCGTGGGCGACACTCGGCCACCCCCCACGCGCCTGGATCGATGACCCGAAAGAGATCAGCCCGCTCGTGACGAGCCTGAGCGGCTATGCCGTCGACGCCTGCGGGTGGATGGGGATGTATATGCTGGCGGCACCGGTCGTGGCAGCAGGCTACTGGGCGATCGACAAACGGCGCAATAGACATCGCAACATGTGGTGGCTGCTCTGTCTGAGCGGCGCCCTGATCGTATTGTTCGTGGTCGTTGCGTTGTGGCTGAACAAATGGCTCATGGACTAAACAAAAAGACCCGCACGGACGCGCGGTCCGTACGGGTCTCCCGTGCATTCAGAGGTACCAAGCCCCGGGCCGAATGCACTCCGCTTCGTTCGCGACCTAGAACTTCTCGAACTGGAGCATCAGCGCCGAGTTATTGCCGTTGTTCTGCGACGCGATGTCGATCTTGTACGCACTGACATTGACCGGACCGTCAGTCGTCTCGACCGTGTCCACGAAGATCTCCTGGGGAAGATCTACGGTCAGCGTGTTGTCATCCGAGAGCGTTGCCAACTCGGGTCCAGAGATGCTGAATGCGGTGGTGTTGACGTCCCACTTCGCCGGCGGCGTCGGCCAGGTGGCCTCGCCATCGATGCCGTTGATCTGCATGTTGTTGGCGTCGTAGAAGAACACCTCGAACCGATAGTCGAGGTCGACGAGCAGATTGCCCATCTCATCCACCGGCGGTGCCCACTCGAGCACCAGACTCTTCGTCCCGTCGAAGGTAAGCATCGGGTCCGGACCGGTGATCGGCGTCACGGCGTCCGGCGAGCCGAACTGCTCGAGCTTCGGAATACTCTTGAAGACGTAGTTGATCATCCGGTTGTATACGCCGGTGGTGCCGTCGTCGAAGGTCACCTCGGCAGTGAAGGTGTCGCCACCGTTGATGAAGGCGTTCGGGACGACGAACTGCTGGAAGTGATTCTCACCAGCCATGTCGAGTTCAAAGCCCTCGTCCGACCACAGGGTCGTCGTGTTGTTGATGGTGGCCGTCTCCAGATACGGGGCGGATGGTGCCGGCGGCCCGATGATGCGCACGCCGGTGATCTCCTTGGTGAGGCTCTCTTCGGCACGCACCTCGAAAGTGATCACAGTCTTGGTCATCAGCAGGTCAGCGATCCCGTCCTCGTCACCCTGGAAGAAGATGGCAGCGTCCTGCTCGCCGATTTTGAGATTCATGAAGAAGTTGAGCCGCACACCGTCTTCCATCGCCGGATCGACCGCAGTGTGATTCGGGTCGAAGTCGTCGACCGTCCCGTTACCATCGTCGTCGGCGTCAAACAGGTCGATGAGACCATCCCGGTCAGCGTCGCAGCGCTGCCGCTCATCGTCGCTGGGCTCGTCCGTCTGCGAGTCGTCGCCCTTGCCGATGCTGTCCGCACCCACCGGCGCACCGTCCTCGTTCAACCGTGCGAAAACGTCCGTCGCGATTTCACCGTCGGTGAAGTCGGCGTCGTCACCCGGCACGACCGGACCGGCGCCCGGCGTCAACGGAATGTCGAGCGAACCGAGGTCGACGTTTCCGAATACCTCGAGACCGGTGAAGCCCATGTCACCGTCGTTCTCGAAGATCACCGTCCCCAGCGACTGGCTGTCGAACCCGAGGAACGTGATCATGAACAGGCTGCCTTCTTCGTCTTCCGGAAGCTCCAGAACGAATTCACCAAACTCATCCGTGAGCGTGGTGTAGACGTTCAGCGTGTCGGCCGACTGGGCAACGACCTGGAACTGATCGAAGTCGCCGCCCGCAAAGGGATCTTCAGTATCATCGAGCGTGTCGTCGACTGTATCATCGAGCGTGTCGTCGTCGGAGTCATCCAGATTTTGTTGCGTCGCACGGCGCGCCGCCAGCTCTGCCCCTACCGACCCGCTGATCGCCAACCCGTCGCCGAAGTCATCCATGTCATCGTCGTCGATGTCGTCGTCGTCTTCGTCATCGAAGTCGTCATCGTTCATGTCATCGTTCATGTCGATGTCATCGTCGAACCCATCGCCGAAACCGCCGGTCGTGGGCGGACACCCGCCCAGGCTCAAGGCCGCGAGCAGAAAGGTCATTCCGAAGGTCAGTTGCAGCCACAATTTCATCGTGCACTCCAAGTTCGGGGCCAGATACCAGTCACGGACATTGGCGGCAGCAGCGGACGACGGCACGCCCGCATGAGCGCACACGAGCCGCGTCCACGACGAAACCGCACCTCGCAAGATGGGTCGTTACGGAGGACCTCGTGATTTCCTATCGGCCCGCTCGCCAATCGGCTGAGAGAAATGCCGCAGTCAAATGAACGGAACATCTACCACACCGTCAGCAGCCCGCACCCGCTGCGCAAACGCTGCGCACCAGCGAATCGGGCCCGCGCGCACGACGCTAACCCAAACACGCGGTGGCGCGCGCACCTGGTACGAGCGAGGGCCCATTATCAGCAAGTGGTGATGTGGTCCGCGGGGCTAGAGGCTGGCGACGAAACGCTCCAGCAGCACGCCGTACCGGTCGCGCGTCTTCTGCGAGATCTGATCGCGTGCTGTCCAGACCGCGAGATCGAGCGCCCGATGGGCCGCGGACGGGGGTAAGTCATGGGACGCGAAGTGCTCGATCGCCGCCCGGATCAACGTATTGGCGTTGGCCGTCGCGGCCTTGAGATGCCCGATGATCTCGGCCAGAAGGGCCTGCTTCGGCACGTTCGGATCGTGCGGCTTCCAGCAGTCGTAGTCCGTCACCAGCGCGACGGCGGCGTATGCAATCTCTGCCTCGCGGGCAAGCTTGGCCTCGGGCATGCTGGTCATGCCGATCAGATCGCCCCCCCAACCGCGATGCATGTGGGACTCGGCCACCGTGCTGAACGCGGGCCCCTCCATGCACACATAAGTGCCCTTCGGGCGCACCGTGAAGTCCATTTTCTCCGACACGCGAATGAGCACTTCGCGCAACGCGGGGCAGTATGGCTCGGCGAACTCAGCATGCACCGCCAAGTCATCATCGAAGAACGTCGGCGTCCGACGAACCGTCTTGTCGATCACCTGGTCGACGATCACGATGTCGCGCGGGTGTAGCTCCTCACGAAGCGAACCAACGGCGCCACTGGCCAGGATGTGCGTCACGCCAAGCTGTTTCAACGCGTAGATGTTGGCGCGATACGGCACTTGCGCCGGGTTGAGCCGATGCCCGATCCCGTGCCGCGCAAGAATCGCGATGTCCAGCCCGTGCCAGTTCGCCAGCTGGATCGGCGCGCTCGGTCTTCCGAACGGCGTCTCCACCTCGCGGTGCTCACCGCCCGTTGCCTCACCCAGCAGCGCCTCGCCTAGCCCAGTCCCACCAATGATCCCGATCATGAAGATGCCCTCGCGCGCTCTGGTCGGGGCAGTCGCCTTAGGCGACTGCCGGTCAAGGCAGCTTGCTGCCTACTTCAACACGTGAATCGCGTGACCCAGCAACGACTCGGCCGCCTCCATGATCGTCTCCGACGTGGTCGGGTGCGGGTGGATCGTCAACGCCAGGTCTTCGGCGGTGGCGCCCATCTCGATCGCCAGCACGGCCTCCGCGATCAAGTCGCCGGCGTGCTCACCTGTGATGCCTACGCCCAGAACCCGATTCGTTTCGGCATCCGCGAGAATCTTGGTCAAGCCATCCGTGCGGCCCATCGCGATCGCACGTCCCGAAGCGCCCCACGGGAACTTGCCGACCTTGACCGACTTACCCTGCGCCTTGGCTTCCGCTTCGGTAAGGCCGCACCACGCGATCTCCGGGCTGGTATACACGACCGCCGGGATTGCGCGGACGTCAAAGGTCGAGGACTGCCCCGCAATGACCTCGGCCGCCACCATGCCCTCGCGGCTGGCCTTGTGCGCCAGCATCGGGTCACCTGCCACGTCGCCGATTGCGAAGATCCGCTTGTCCGCCGTACGTCGCTGATCGTCCACCTCGATGAAGCCGCGATCGTTGACGACCACCTTGGTGTTCTCGAGCCCCAGCCCTTGCGTATTCGGCGACCGGCCCACGGAGACCAGCACCTTGTCGACGATCACCTTCTGCGTCTCGGCCCCCTTCTTGAACTTGACCTCGACGCCCTTGTTCGTCGGCTTGGCTCCCTCCAGCATCGCGCCCGTGTGGATCGCATCAAACTGCTTGCGCAATCGAGCGATCAGCGGACGCGCCAGATCCTCGTCGCACCCCATCAGGATGCGATCCAACGCTTCCACCACCGTTACCTTCGAACCCAGACCGGCGTACACCTGCCCCAGTTCGAGCCCGATGTACCCGCCGCCCACAACCAGCAGCGACTTGGGAATGTCCTTCAGTTCAAGCGCTTCAGTCGAATCGATCCGGCAATCCGCCGGGATCACCGACTCCGGCAAGTGCTTGATGCTCGAACCCGTGGCGATGATGCAGTTCTTGAACTTGACGCGGGCAACTTCGCCACCTTCGATACGGACCGTCTTCGAATCCTCGAACTGTGCCCTTCCCTGGATCACCCGCACCTTACGCTTGCCCGCCAGCAACTTGACGCCGCCACACAGCCGGTCGACGACCGATTGTTTCCAATCGCGCAGCTTCTCGACCTGAATCGTCGGCTTCTTGAATCCGATGCCGAACGACGACGCCTCCGACGCACTCTCGATCAGGTGCGAAACGTGCAGCAGCGCCTTCGACGGGATACAACCCTCTCGCAAGCACACGCCGCCCAACAACTCAGCGGCGTCGACCAGCGTCACTTCGAGACCGAGGTCCGCCGCCCGGAACGCCGCAACGTACCCCCCGGGGCCGGCGCCGATGACCAGCAACTGTGTTTCTTCCGTCAGTTCTCCGACGACCATGCGCGTCCTTTCCAAATGTCTGACTGCGATGCCGAAATTGGCTCCGGCGACAAAAAAAGGCCGCTCGTAGCGGCCCTTCTTCTCACCCGATCAAACCCCGAGCAGCCGCAGGGGATTCTCCAGCATGTCCTTGATTTCGTTGCAGAAGCGAGCCGCGTCGGCCCCGTCGATCACACGATGGTCGAACGACATGAACAGCGGCAGCATGAACCGCGGCTTGATCTCACCATCGACGATCTTCGGCTCCCACGATGCCTTGGCCATCCCCAGGATCGCCACCTCGGGACTGTTGACCATCGGCGTCGCGAACGTCCCGCCCAGCGCTCCGACATTCGTGATCGTGAAGGTGCCGCCGCGCATATCGGCAATCTGAACCTTGTTGTTCCGTACCTTGTCCGCCATCGTCAACAGGTCGGCGGCGATCTGCGGCAGCGACTTTGCCTGGCAATCCTTCACGACTGGTACAACCAGCCCACGTGGACCATCCACCGCCACGCCAAGGTTGATGAAGTCCTTGTAGATGATCTCGTTGTTGGCCGCATCGAAGCTACAGTTGAACTGCGGGTGCTCCGCGATCGCGACCGCAACCGCCTTCATCACGATCGCCGTCACCGAGAGCTTCGACTGCCCCTCTTTCAGCTTCTCATTGTAGCGCTTGCGGTTCTTCTCCAGGTCGGAGATGTCCACCTGCTCACCATGGGTGACCCGCGGAACGCCGAGCCAGGAACGGGTCATCTGTTTCGCAATCGTCTTACGAATCTGAGAGACCGCTTCGCGTCGCACCGTCCCGTACTGGCTGAAGTCGGGAAGCGCCTCGGTGGGCACCATCAGCGCCGCGTCGCCATCGCCCGCGCTCATGCCGCCCGCTGCCGGCGCCCCACCCCGATGACCCAGAGAGTAGCGCTCAACGTCCTCCTTGAGCACTCGTCCGTGTGGACCCGAACCGGTCACGGCCGCAATATCAACCCCCAACTCGCGCGCCAGTTTGCGCACCACCGGGGCCGCGGGCACCGGACCGTCGCCACGCCGCGGCGCTGGAGCTGCCGGGGCCGGCGCCGTCGCTGCAGCAGTCGGAGCTGTCTGGCGGGTCTCGCCGTTAGTGCTGGAGCCCTGCGCTGTCTCCTTTTGAGGCGCCGCTTCCGAGGCCTTTTCAGCTGGCGCGGCCGCGGGGGTCGCCGCCCCCGCCCCCGTGTCGATGGACAACATGACGTCGCCGACCTTGACCATCTGGCCGGCCTCCACGTTGATCTTGACCACCGTCCCCGATTTCGGCGCGGGAATCTCCACCGCAGCCTTGTCGGTTTCTACCTCGAGCATCGGAGCGTACTCTTCGACATGCTCGCCTTCCTTGACAAGCACGTTGACGATCTGGCCTTCGTGAATGCCCTCACCGAGGTCGGGCAGTTTGAATTCGAACATGAATCAACCTCTGATTTCAGTCGGCTGGGCGCCGTCGGCACATGCCCGGGACGGCATCTGTTTCCATTGCAACGACGCGCCGGGCGTCGACCGAGACTATTCTAGCGGGCGCCGCTCATCGGCAACCACCGGCAGCACGTCGCCACCGTTCGCTTCCAACACCCGAGACTCCGTGAGCACCATCAGACGCGCGACAACGCATCGACACGCTAGAAACGCACCGTCTCCAGCGTCGCCTTGATCACGCGCCCGGCGTCCGGCAAGTAGGTCATCTCGTTCGCGAAGAACGGAATGATCGTATCGAACCCGGTCACACGCTTGATCGGCGCTTCGAGATACAACAAACTCTCCTCGACCACCCGCGCCACGATCTCCGCCCCGACGCCGCAATGTCGCGGCGCCTCGTGCACGACCACCGCGCGGCCCGTCTTGCGGATCGACGCGTTGATCGTCTCCGAATCGAGCGGCGCAACGCTCAACACGTCGATCACTTCCGCGTCGATATCATGCTCGTCCTCGAGTTCTTCGGCCGCGTCCAGGGTCGCCCGGAGCGTCGCCGCATACGAGATCAGCGTAACGTCCTTACCGGTCCGTGCGATCTGCGCCTTGCCGATCTCCATCGTCTCGGGCGTCTCCGGAACGTCTTCGCGAAACGCACGATACGACGCCTTCGGCTCCAGAAAGATCACCGGATCCGGGTCGAGGATCGCCGCCCGTAGCAGCGCCCGCGCGTTCCGCGGCCCCGAGGGCAGCACGACCTTCAGGCCCGCCAGATGTGCATACGTCGCTTCAGGTGCCTCGCTATGGTGCTCGATCGCGCGGATCCCGCCGCCATACGGCATGCGAATCACCATCGGGCACGTGTGCCGACCACGCGTACGGTTTCGGAATCGACGGACGTGACCCTCCGTCTGATGAAACGCCTGCATCGAGAATCCGTCAAATTGCATCTCGCAGATCGGCTTGAATCCCATGAAGCACAGGCCGACCGCCCCACCCACGATCGCAGCCTCCGCCAGCGGCGTGTCCACGCAACGATCGGGACCGAACTCGTCGAGCAAACCCTCGGTAACGCGAAAGACACCTTCGTCCTGCCCGACGTCCTCGCCCATGACCATGACGTTTGGGTCCTCACGCATCGCTTCCTTCATCGCAAGGTTCAGCGCCTGAACCATCGTCATCTGCGGCATCGCTTGATCCTCTCTTCTGCTTATCCCGAAACCCGAACCGTCCGCGCTCGCTGCTGCGGACCGTGGTCGACACCAACGGCCGACCCGGCGGCGCTAGATCACCCGGCTGGGCTGGCGCTTCTTGCCTGACTCTTTCCACTCATGATAATCCTTCAACTCGGCCATCTGCCGCTGCAACTCGGGCGTCATGTCGGCAAACATATGATGGAACATCTCGTACTGATCGTGTCGGTACTGTTCGAACTTGTGCGTCGCGGCATCCAGGGCAGCCTTGATCTCGTCGCGAACCGCCTGATCGCCCTTCTCGTCCAACACCCCCTTCTTGATCAGGTAGTCTCGCAATCGCGGCAGCGGGTCCTTGGCTTCCCACTCCTTGACCTCGTCGTCCGAGCGATACTTCTTCGGGTCGTCCGCCGTCGTATGGACGCCGAGCCGATACGTGATGCACTCGATCAGCGTCGGGCCGCCGCCCTTGCGCGCCTTCTCGACAGCCTCCCGGGCGGCCACGATTACCGCCAGCAAGTCGTTGCCGTCAACCTGAAACGCGTCGAACCCGTATGCAACCGCCTTCTGGGCAATGGTCTGCGAAGCCGTCTGAGACTCGCGCGGAATCGAAATCGCCCACTGGTTGTTCTGGATGACCATCACCATCGGGGTCTGATAGACACCCGCAAAGTTCATCGCCTCGTGAAAGTCGCCCTCGGACGTCCCGCCATCACCACAGAACGTGATGCACACCTGCCCCTTGCCGCGAAGCTTGCAGCCCCACGCAACGCCCATACCGTACTGACACTGCGACGCGACCGGTACGCAGATCGGCAGGTCGTTGATCCCCTCCGCAACTGAGGCCCCGGCCTCGTTTCCGGCCCACCACAGCAGGATCTTGTCCATCTCCCAGCCGCGCCAGAGCATCGCCGCCGTCTCCCGAAACGACGGTACCAGCCAGTCATCCTTGCCAATCGCGTACGCAAAACCCAGCGATGCCGCCTCCTGCCCCTTCGTCGGGCCATAGGTCCCGATCCGACCCTGCCGCTGCATGTGAAAACAGCGCTCGTCGAACATCCGGCTGTTCAGCATCGTCTTGTAGAGCTTGCGGAGATCCTCTGCCGGGATCTTCGGTTCCAGCTTTTTGTCGAGGTTCCCCTCGTGGTCCAGCACGGATAGCCATTCGATCTTTCGCGGGATTTCTAGCGTCTTGCGTGGCACGGAGTCACCTCACGGGGAACGGAATATTCGGATCAACGGCACCGGGCAGGCCCGCCGGGCGCGTCACGCAACGATTCTGCGGCCCGGGCGCCGAGCCCCGGGGGCACATCGCACGCTGCGACCTGATCGATACTGCTTGAGCTGCCCACGTCTTTCTCGCGCGAATCTCGGATTCGACGGCTGGTTCGCCCCGCAGCCGCCTCTTTCTTGCGGTATCCGAGTGTAACCCCACAACCCCCCGTTGGCCAGTGCATCCCCCCTCTCGCCGTCCCCGGTCGCGTTCGAGCCCATCACGTCACGCCCAGGCCCAATCGAGAACCTTCTTCAGGATCAGCGTCGCGGCAGCCGCCACGACCATCACGCGGGCAATCGCCGCGAGCAACCAACCATAAACCTGCTCGAGCCGATACACCCACGACCACCAGCAGTGCCGCCCGAACCGTGGATTGATGACGATCGAGCCGAACGCGTGGAAACCGCAGTCGAAACAAGTGGACCGTTGCTGCGCGACGCGCGCCCCGCAGGTCGAACACCGTTTCCACCTGCGATCCGTGATCGGCTGAATGGGGACGCCGAGACTCAAGACGGAACCTCGAGCTGGCGAATCACTGAATCGTCGGGAAAGACCTGCCGGATCAGGTGCAGGAGACGTGACGCCCCAGGGTCGAAACTGCCGCCACCCACTGAGCGATCACCCTCAAAGATAGTCAGAATCCTACATTCGAAACAGATCAACACGCTGATATCAACGTCTTCGCCGGACAGCATCAGCCGCACTCCAGGCGTCGGCCTGCACCCCTTTGCAGCACCGGTTTCATAACTTCGCGCGGAAACCAGCAGCGACCGGAGCTCGCGCGCGACCGACTCCTCGACCGGTATCGCGGCGCTACGAGTGGGAAACGCATCGGGCGGCGCTTCCCCCATCCGTATTTCGAGCGTCGGCTCCAGCAGGACCGCTTCCATCTGCGCGCTCTCCCGGATCCGCGCCGGCGTACCGTCGCTGGGAAACACCGCTTGCATGTCAGCACTGCCGCCGCAACCGCTCAAAACAACCGGCACAAGGGCCAGCAAGCACCTCGCGATCCGGCGCCCGAGTACCTGACGCCTCGCTGGAAGTCCGCAATTTGTGATAAGAAACGTCACGATCTGCATCCTTTTTACACTATAGTACCACGAGCCCGTTCGGGTTGCAGGAGGAGCGCAAATCATGAGTCGACCTACACGCCGATCGTTCGTCGGTGGCGGCCTCGGGGCCTTCGCCGCGGGGATGTTTCCGGAAATGACCCTCGGCGCCGCGGGAAAGCTGCTGCCGTTCGCACCACTGGATGAATCGACGGCGCCATTGGCACCTCTCGCGGGCCTCAACAAGAGTTTCTTCGTCGACGGCATCCCGTTCTACGATCGCTGGACCGGCGACTACTACGGAAAAACCGGGGACGAAATCTACTTCCACAACCAGCCGACGTGGAAGCAGCCCGAGCCGAGCGAATCCGCAGACGTCGTCGTCGTTGGTGGCGGAATCTCCGGCCTTGCATCCGCACTCCTCCTGAAACGTCACAACCCAATCGTCCTGGAACTGCGCGACCGCTTTGGCGGCAACGCGCTCGGCGAGCGCTGGGGAGACGCGCGCTACTCGCTCGGAACCGCTTACGTCATTACGCCCGACCCTGATACATTTCTCGATCGCTTCTACCGCGGCCTCGGACTACACCGAGTGGTCCGGGAGTCGTTCCCGCCAGACCCGATGGAGGTGTACGGCAAAATCCGCGACACGTACTGGTGTGGCGAAGGTTTCTCCTCAGAGGAACAAAAAGCGTTCAAGCGATACGCCGAGGTCGTGCAGGATATCGCGAACAACAGCTACCCCGAGATCCCGCTACCCGAGGGCAAGGACAACCAGTGGATTCTCGACATGGATATCCTCAACTTCCGTGAGGACGTCGAGAACCGAATGGGCATTCCGATGACGCCGTTCCTGAAGGCCGGGGTGCAGTCCTACTTCTACTCCTCGTTCGGTCGTTCAATGGAAGAGATCTCCGCAGCGGCCGGCTGGAACTTCGTCGCTGCGGAAGAGTTCGGACGCTGGATCTTCCCGGGGGGCGTCGCTTTCATGGCGCAGCGTCTCTGGGAACGCCTGACCGAACTGGACCAGGACGTGCCGACGAAGAAACGTCCGTACACGTTGCGCGGCTCGTCGCACGTGGTCGACGTTCGGCTCGACGGCCCGGACCATGTCCGGGTCACATACCTCGACGCCAACTTCGAGCCGCATGCCATCCGCGCCCGGCGGGTCGTGATGGCCGGCTCCAAACACGTCGCCAAGTACATCCTGCCCGACCTCCCGGCGCTCGACCCCATCAAGCGCTCCGCGTTCGATCAGGTCGCGAACTCGCCGTATGTCGTAGCGAACGTGTTGCTCAATCAGCGCATCCCGCGCGACTTTTACGATACGTTCCTGATCACCGATGACATGTTCCCGATAGACGATGCGGATCTTGCCGAGAACCACCGCGTCGTCGACATGCTCCACGGGAGCTATGCGCAGCAGGATCTCGCCGACCGCAACGTGCTGACGCTCTACTGGCCATTGCCGTTCGTCGGCGCCCATTTCCGCGTAATTTTCGGCGACGACCACCTGGAACGCTTCGCGCAACGACTCGCGCCCCAGTTGGTACGGATGATGAACCTGCTCGAGATGCCGGTGTCCGCGATACAGCAGGTGCGCCTGACCCGCTGGGGCCACGCGATGCCGATCGCGTCCCCGGGAATCATCGCCGGCGGGGTCGCCGAAATGCTCCAACGGCCGATGGACGACCGCATCTTCTTCGTCAACCAGGACAACTGGGCGCTACCCGCGGTCGAAAACAGCCTGCTCGACGCCGAGCGGGTCGCGTCCGAGATCGCCGCTACGCTCTGACCCCACCCCATCCTGGGGGCGGGGAGCAAGCTCCCTTGATGAGGCCCGCTTCTGCGGCGCGGGTCCTTGCAAGAACGATCCCAAGAAACACGGTGTGGGGCGGGCGTCTCGCCCGCCAATGACCCGTCACTTGCGCTCCGGGGGGGAGCAAGCTCCCTTTGCGAGGCCCGTGTCTACGCCACGGGCCCCAGCGCGAACCAGAGACCAAACACAACGAGCCCCGAGCGCGAGCGAGGGGAGCAAGCTCCCTTTGCGAGGCCCGTGTCTACGCCACGGGCCCCGGCGCGAACCAGAGACCAAACACAACCAGCCCGATCGCACGCGAGCGGTCCAACACCGAACCCCCACCCGTCGCTTGCGCTCCGGGCTCGCACTGCGCAGATTGGGTCAATACATCTAAGGGTAGAACCTGAGCCCACCGCACCATCTATGAACCCGGCACATTGACAAATGATGTTACCAAGTTAACATATTAGCATGACAACACCGGGATCGACTGATAGCGGAAGCCGGCGCCGAACGGTGGTTCGCGTCCAGACGGGGGTTCGGATGGAGAAGCGTCTGGTGAAGGTTCTGAAGGGCTTGGCGGAGTACAAGGACTTGTCCTTCGGCGATCTGCTCGAGGGGATCTGTCTGCATGTTCTCGAGGGCAAGGTTCCGTTCTCGCCGGAGACGCTCGCGCGGGTCGCGGACTTCAAGCGGATCTACGGGTTGGATTTGAATGCCGCTGACAGTCACCAGTTGGACGAGGAGGGCACCGATGCAAGCAGTGTCTGAGGCGGATTTCGAAACGGCCGCGCTATTCTCGGCGTTGGAACGCTGCACGCTCGAGTCGCTGAGTCACGATGATCACGTGCGGGTGGCCTGGTACCTGCTCACACGTTCCGATCTTGCGGCGACGCTGGCGGTGCTGCCCGGGATCTTGCAGCGGTACGCGTCGTCCAAAGGGCACCCTGAGTACTACCACGAGACCATCACGTTCGCGTTCACGTGCCTGATACACGAACGGATCGGCAGCACGGACAACCGCGGCTGGAATGCTTTCGCTGCCGCGAATCCGGATCTCTTCGACCGCGATCTGTTGAATCGATACTACCCGCAAGAGTTGCTACGATCGGACCGCGCTCGCCGTACGTTCGTTTTCCCACCGACGCCCAGCCGCGAGACCGCGTAGCGGCCTACCCATCGGCCCACTTGATTCCGAGCCAGCGGGTCCAACACTGGCGCAAGTCGGGGACCATGTAATCGAGGCCGCACTCCGGGCATTTGCCTTCCTCCGGAAGCCCGACGAGTTCGTAGCCGCAGGGGCAACAGCGCCCTTCGAGTTTCCGCACGCGCCGCTTGAGTGATCGCTGGGCAAGATACGGCCCGCAGACCGCGCTGATGACAATCAGGAATGTTCCGATCTCCTGGGCCAGTATTGCGGGTCGAGCGGATACGAAAGCTGGATTCACCAGCCGCAGGAAAACCAATGAAAGGCTGATCGCACCGCAGGTAAGGATCACAACTCCCCAGGGCCAGCGCACGTTCCAGACGGCGCGCGGCATGCCCCAGAACGTGAATGCCCGCTTGGGGAGTCCCATTGGCGTGACTACTTAGCGACGCGCATGAACCGGTGATCGTTGTAGGTGTGCCCGTACATGTCGGTGGTCCGTACCTGCAACGCATGGACGCCCGGAGCCAGCGGTCCCGGTAACCGGCTCTTCCAGATATGCGACGATTTCACGACATCGTCGGGCAGCTTGCGCCAGGGCAGCGGGTTGATTCGCTTCTCACGCGCCTTGGCAGCGGCAAAGTAAGGATCCTCGATCTCGGTCCGCTCCATGGTGATCCACGGACCGTTGTCGACGCGCAGCTCGACCGACGATCGAGCGGACCCTGCGAAAACGTTGACGAGCACGTCAGTCGTCGACACGTCTGCCTGCTTTACGACCTCCGGCGCGTAGATTGCCATCTGATGATCCGCGGGTCGGCCAGCCGCGAAGTACTCGATGCTGTACCGGTTTCCATCCACCGTCATGATCGACCAGCCGTTGGGGGCGCCGTCGCGCATCGTCGTGTGCGGGATGCCGAATTCGTCCGGCGCTCCGCTCCACCAGCTCCCGCAGATCGTGCCGGCATTGAGATGGTGGTGCGGGTCGGACCCGGCCCAACCGTCCTCGGGCCCGACGAACAGGTTCTGTTGAATGTGCGTATGGGCCGATAGCGATACCGTGTGCCGCCGACCCTCGAGCAGCGCGAGGAACGCCGCCCGATCCTTCGTGTAGACCGCGGGGCTGTCGAAGAACTTCGGCAACGGAATGTGCATCATCAGCACGACGAGCTGATCCTGCGGCACGTGCTCGAGATCGGCGCGCAGCCAGTCGAGTTGCTTCTGGCCAAATTCGCCGTGATAGCGCCGGTCGGCCGGGCCGTGATAGTTAACGTTATCGAGCACGACGTAGTGCACCGGTCCCCAGTCGAACGAGTAGGTCGCCGGCCCGTACACGCGCTCCCAGGTTTCGTCCGCGTAGCGATCCTCGGTCGCGAAGAAATTCATGTCGTGATTGCCGTGCACGTTGAACCACGGGCGGCCGATGCGCGCCACGACACGATTCAGCGCGTCAAACAGCGACAGGTTGTCGAACATGACATCGCCGAGCGATACCCCGAACGCGGCCGGGTGGCCGACCAGCGATTCGACAATGTCGTGTGCGATGTAGTCGATCTCCTTCTGGTCCCGCGGCTGCGGATCGCCGAAGAGGATCACCTGGTAGCGGTCCGGCTCGTCATTCGGCGTCATGGGGAAATCGATGGACGTCGGCAACGGCCCGGTGGGCGCCACGCCGGCAAATCGCAGGCCCCTCGGGGAACCCGCCGGCTTATGCACGTAGTAGAACCGCGGGAGTTGCAGCGCATCGACGGTCGGCAACCAGCCGCGCGGCTTGATGACGAAGACGATCGTGTCGTCCGTGACCGGTATCGAATACCGACCTTGGGAGTCCGTCTTGACGACGGTCTCGCCGTTGGAGACCCGAACGTCCGGCAAACCGCGCTCGTCCGCGTCGTGCTTGCCGTTCTCGTTCTTGTCGTGAAAGACGATCCCGCGCGCCGTATCGGCAACCGCCGATTCATCCGTGAACATTATCGCGGTCAACAAGGCCCCGAGGACGACAAAAGACCGATACATCGTGCTTCCCTCCGTCAACGGATCGGTTGCGGCGGCGCCACTACCGATCAGGTACTAGATGAAGAGCTCTGCGATCTGTACCGCGTTGAGTGCGGCCCCTTTCCGAAGCTGATCTCCTGAGCAAATCAGCGACAGGCCGCGATTCTCCGGCACGCTTGGATCGCGGCGAATGCGGCCCACAAGCACATCATCGCGGTCTGACGCGTCCAACGGCGTCGGGAACCGGTTCTGCGCACGGTCATCGACAACCGTCACGCCCGGCGCCGCTCCCAGCCACTCGCGCGCAGCGGACTCTTCGATGGCAGACGAGAACTCGATCGCCAGCGATTCCGTATGGGCCCGCGCAACCGGTACGCGCATACAGGTCGGCGAAATTGCGATCGACCCATCGCCAACGATCTTGTGCGTCTCGAGAATCATCTTCTTCTCTTCGACGTTGTAGCCGTCCTCACCAATCGCCGTGTTGTGACTGAAGACGTTAAACGCGCACGGCACGTGAAAAACCGACGGTACCGCCGGCTGGCCCGCAAGCACGTCACGCGTCTGCGACTCCAGCTCCTCCAATGCCCGCGCGCCGGCCCCGCTGGCCGCCTGATACGTACTCACCACCACTCGACGTACCGGGTTGTGTCGGTGCAGCGGCCAGAGCGGCATGGTCATGATGATCGTCGAGCAGTTGGGATTCGCGATGATTCCCTGGTGCTGTCGCGCCGCATCGGCATTGATCTCGGGCACGACGAGCGGAACCTCGGGGGCCATGCGGAACGCCGAGGAGTTGTCGATCACCAGCGCGCCAGTCCGCGCCGCCAACGGCGCATACTCCCGGCTGACCGAACCACCCGCGGAGAAGAACGCGAACTGTACATCGGCAAATGAATCCGCTGTCAACGGCTTCACCGTGTGCTGCCCGCCCACCCAGTCGACCGCTTTGCCCGCCGACCGTTCCGACGCCAACAGCACGTACTCCGTCGCGGGGAATTGCCGCTCTTCCAGTACCTGCCGGAAGGTCTGCCCCACCGCACCCGTCGCACCGACAATCGCAACTCGACTCATCGCACGTTCTTCCAAACTACGCAAAAGTATGGCCGCGTCGCGACGCGCGGCCCGGAACACCGTATAGTATCGACCGAGTGTTCGGCCGGCGACCAGGCCGGCCACAATCGACCCCCGAAAACGGAGCGTGGGATGAACCGCTTCTCCTACTACAGTCCGATCTGGATCGGCGCGCTGATTGGCGTCGTCCTGGCCCGTTCATGGCTCCAGCAGCAGTCCGGACTGCCCCCGTGGCAGGTCAATCTGATCTACTTTGTTGGCTGTCCGCTCTTCGGCGTGCTCTGCCAGCTCTTCTTCGTCGGAACACAAGGGGCGTTCGCACAAGTCCTCCCCGTTCCCGGCGGCCGCTCGATCCGCGGCCGAGCGGCGGTGGTCGCGGGAGCGCTGCTGATGTCGGGGATGGCCCTCGGCGGCCTCGCGATGCTGAGCATGAACGAAGAAGGCGTCGGACAGGTCGTCATGAGAGCGTTCCTGATGGCAGCCGGCGCCGCGCTACTGGCCGCAATCGTCGCGTACTTGTGGGCCCTGCCGCTGGCCGCCAAGGATTTCCCCGCGGGAGACTAACGAGAATCCCCCGTGCTCATCCACCGCGAACTCGTCGATGCCTATAGCCGCACCTCGGCTGCACTGATTCGTCTTGCTGGCCGAACGCGACTGAGCCTGCAACGAAAGCTGTACGGGAAAGTGGACCTGAGAGCGAGGAAGCCGGGGTCCCTTCTCGAACTGCACCTCGCGCTGATCCGCGCGCTGGAACTGTACGCGACGATCGAAGAGCAACGCAAAGTACTCGCGGAGGACTTCACGCCCGGCCAGCGAATCCTGTGTTATCTCTATACCTTTAAAGGCTATACAGACAACGGCGGTTACGGTTACTTCCTGGTTGCGCATCTTCCGGAAGAACATTCACAGACGCTTGAAATGCCTGCGGGCAGCAAGCTGCCTCGATCATGAACGTCTTCTTCGAGACGCGATCGCGATTCAAACAGCCGCCAACGACCAGGACCGGGGATCCCTGGAGGATGAACTAGAAGCGCTGTTTGACGACTACATGCAATGCGAAAACGATCCCGAGCGCTGCATCGAGGGCGCGGTGGGGCGCTATCTTGCCGAACGGCCCAGCGAATTCGTGCAGCCGTAGCCGTCACCATTTCCAATCAGCGGCCCGTCAATCCACCGGCTGCACTTCCATCAAACGCTGCATCACCCAGAGGTCCGCAAGGTCGACGTCGCCGTCATCGTCAAGATCCGAATACTCGTCCTGTCGACCATGACAGCTCGTGGGCCGCAGCCCAGCCGGACCGGAAAAGCAGGAGTACATGGCGCTGAAGTCGATCGGGTCCACGAATCCGTTCAAGTCGACGTCCCCCAAAGGCGGCACGCCCGGCGTCAGCACCAGGGCATTGTCGGTCACCAGCACCGTTTGAAAGGTGTACTCCTGGCGCAGCAGGATCTGGCCCGCGTCGTTGATCGCGACCGCTTGCCCGAACCAGGAGAACGGCGGCGTGCCGATCCGCACGTCCAGATCATGCCACTTCGCACCGTCGAACCAGACGGCATGTCGCTCGAAGCCGAAGGGGCCGTCGGGGATATCGGTCGTGGCCCATCCGACAATCTCGCCGTGGTTGTTGATGTCCAGCGGCCGGTACGGGCCGAGACGCTGCAACGTCGTGCCATCCCACAAGAAGCCCGCCACGAACTCAAACTGCTTGTTCCGGATGATGCCGACCACCTGGCCGAGGTCATTCATCGCTCGAACCACCAGGGACTCGCCCGGCGCCGGCGGCCCCTGCAAACGCAGGCCCAACTGCGGATCATGCCGGAACGCATAAGTTAGCCCGCCCGCCACCGCGTGACCGCAGATCTGACCACTATCATTGATGTCGACCGCATCGGTCGCGCGAAATCCGGCACCGGCAATGCCGCTCAGGTCGTGCAACTGGCCGGATCGATCGTACAGGAACGCGCGTCGAATGCCGCTGAACGGGCCGTCGCCGCCATCGATCGAAGCGCCGACGATGTCGCCGAAGTCGTTCAGGCCCGACGCCCCATTGCTGCGCTCGACCTCACCGAGAATCGACCCGAGGCCCGGGATCATGTTTACGACACCCGGCGATTCGAACACGACGGCCCGCGTCGTCCCAACCGGAACGGGCACCCCGAGACCGACCGTCGGAGGACCGCCGGAAGGCACGTAGAGCGTCCCGATGATCAGACCGTCGTCATTGATCCGCGCCGCATCCAAAAAGTCATACGTTCCCAGCGGTGGGCCGATGCCGATGGGCGCCGGACCGCCTTCCCACAACCAGGGTGCGAAAGCGCTCGGATTCCCCAGTTGTGAGGACGCGATACCGACAACAGCTCCCTCGCCGTTGATCCCGAAGCCGATTTGCATCCGGCTGGTGCCGATGCTCGGCACGAAGTTCACGAGGAACCCCGGATCATCGCCACCCGCGACAGCTGTCGCCGACCTGCCCAAGACAATGCCCACCATCGCGAACAGCGCGACCCGCATCATGAATTGTAGACGCACGCGATCCACCCTCCGTCGTACGTATATGGTTCGCTCCTACTTCTACAATGTACGAAGACACCCCCCGGTTCCATCCTGGTTCAAAAATTTGCGTCGCTACTGCCCGACCAGTTTCGACAGATGAGCCGGCACGACCCGCTGCAAGACCCCCAGGTCGTAGCCCCCCTCCAACACACTCAGGATGCGACCCTCAGCAAACCGGTCCGCCAATTCGATCAACCGCGTCCCCATCCAATCGAACGCAGCGTCCGAGAAACCCAGATTGCCGACCGGATCGCTACCATGTGCGTCAAAGCCGGCGGAGAGCAAGACGACCTGCGGCTCGTACTCGATGATCGCCGGGATGATCGGATCCTCGAACACCCGCCGGCACTCGTCGTCGTCGCTGCCGGGTTCCAGCGGCACATTCAGCGTGTAGCCGCTGCCCGCACCGCGACCACGTTCGTGAGCGAACCCGGTCCCCGGATAGAGCGTCCGCGGGTCGGCGTGCAAGCTCACGAAAAGCACGCCCGGGTCCTCCTCGAACGTGTGCTGCGTGCCGTTGCCGTGATGGACGTCCCAATCGAGGATGAGAATCCGCTCGAATCCGTGCCGTCGCTGCAATACCCGCGCCGCTACGGCAATGTTGTTAAACAGGCAAAACCCCATCGACACGCTACGCTCTGCGTGATGCCCGGGCGGTCGGACCGCACAGAACGCGCGTCGCAGCTCTCCCGCCGCGATCCGGTCAGCAGCGGAAACCACCGCGCCGGCGGCCAGCCGAGCGACATGCTCACTCTGACGACAAATCGCGCTATCCGGCGTGTCGATGTACGGCGCTCCGTCCGCACAAGCGACGGCCACCCGGCGAATGTAGTCGGCATCATGAACCAGTTCGAGGTCGGCGTCCGTCGAGGGTGTGGGTGCAACCCGGACCAGCCGATCGACGAGCCCGGACGTGGCCAAACCCTCGCCGATCGCCTCGAGCCGTGCGACGCGTTCCGGGTGTCCGGGGCCCGTGTCGTGCCGGCGGAAGACATCATCAAAAACCAGCCCGACCGCACTCATGCGCGTGAGGATAACGCAACCACGGCATCCTCGAAATGCTCAACCCGCAGCGGCTGCCGGCCCTTCCCCGGCAAGATATGATGGCCCTCGTCCTTCAGTTTGCGCGCCTGGGCTGCGGGTCCTCCGGGAAACTTGTCATTGAGCTTGCCATCGTCGCGAATGACGCGCCAGTAAGGTGTGACTCGCTTGCGCCCGGCGCGGCGCGACTCCTCGGCCGCCTCGGCAACGATCCGCAGAAAAATACCCGTGGTCAGCGGACAACACGCAACCGCGCCGGCATCCTCGGCCAAGCGAGCACGCAGACGCCCCTGTGTCAGCAGCCGGCCCTTGCGCACCGAGCGCACCAATGCATCGATGTCCAACGGCCGCGGGATCAGCATCAGGCCGGCACCGAAGCGATTCTCCTGCGCCTTCGGCACCGGCACGCATTTTCCGTGGTTCGGATGCGCCTGTTCCAGCTTGCGCCGCCAGGTCATCCCGTCCTTCAGCTTCCAACGCACGCGCTCGGGCATCACACCCTCGCCTTCGACCCCGACTATTCCAGGTCGTTGGTCGCATCCAACGGCGTGCGCAACGTGCGCAGGAACTCGATCACGGCATTCTGATCAGCAGTGGAGAGGGCCGCATACGCGTCGCGCGCATCCTCGCCTTCGCCGCCGTGCATCAAGATGGCCTCGCCCAGGGTCATCGCCCGGCCGTCGTGCAAGTACGGCGCCGTGTCGGCAATGCCCCACAAACGCGCGGTGACGAACACCCGATCCAGCCGCATACCGAAGCTCTCGGCGAGTTCGTCGCCCATATCGTGTCGCTTCAGATCCGAGAACAGCGGCACCGCGACGCCGCCATCGGGCTGCAACGCAAAGCCCGGGACGTCAGCGAGATCAATCGCCATGTACTCGTTGTCGAACGGCCGCTCCTCATCCTCCGGGAACGTCAACGGCAACGTTCGGCGTTCAGTGAACATCGTCGGGATATGGCAGTCAGCACAGCCCACCTGCTGGAAGAGCTGGCGCCCGCGCTCCGCCGTCGGTGAGCGCAACAGCCCGAACGGCCGCTTGAGCGTGACGTTGAAGACGTGCAGCGCAGACAGATCGCCGGCGGTCACCTCGTTCATGATGCCGTCGGCGTCAGGATCGGTATCCTCACCGTGAACTTCCACAGGTTGCATCCCGAAGTGGAACTGCATCGCCTCAACGTCAAACTTGCGAACGGTCGAGAACTCGCCCTTGCGCCCGAACGGACGAACGACCAGGTCATCATCGACACCGCGAACCTCGGAGGTATCGAACGTGCCGTTCTCGAAGCGGACAAAACCGAAGCCGATGCCCTTGCTCACGAGCGCGACGCGTGTACCGGGATTGTTGCGGGCCTGCTCCTCGAGCGCCTGCAAGTCCATCGTCATTTCCTTCGCGAGCAGCTCGATCCCACCCGAACCGAAAAGGAACGGCGGATTGGCAAAACGCCCGTCAAAAGAAGCGAAACCGGCGTCGTCCGTGTCGGTGACATCGATGCGCGTCGGCTGAATGATCGCGTTGGTCACGGCCGACCCGACGCCGCCGATCCCGAAGATCGGCGGAATGCTCGCGTTGCTGAGCACCGAATGACATTCGACGCAACTCTGACCATCCAGCCCGTTCACCCGCAAGAAGCTGCCGTTGTCCTGCAAGGTCGGACGATCCCCGGGAGTCCGGCGCTCGTCCGTGGTCATGACGCCGTCGCCGTAGCCATCCTCCTTACTGAATGGCATGGTAAAGATCTTCATGCCGCGATCTCGAAGCTGCGCTAGACTCATCGTCTTGGACGCGATCTGCTCCTGTGTAATCCGTTGTTCGGCAAGCCGCGCGCCCTCGGCGAGGTTGTCGCGCAACAGATCCGGAACGACCAACGGGCAACCACCCATGACGACCAACGACGCGATGCTCAAACCAGCTAGATACGTTCGCCTCATCTCGACGATCCTCCTCATCCGCATTGCGCGACGCCGAAGTTGACGCCCAAAGAACACAGGAAGTTACGGCTAGGTGGCCGTGCTACCGGCCCCGCCCTCTCGGAGCCGGGAAACGTATGTATCCAGATGCAGCAGGTTGGGGCCCGCCATCCGGGCCAACTGCACCAACTGAGACATGGTCGCGGTTTCCTCCACCTGCTCGTCCACAAACCATTGCAGGAAGCTGCGGGTCGCGTAGTCCTTCTCGCTGTCCGCCAGAGTCACCAGCGCGTGGATCTGAGAGGTGACCTGCGTCTCTTGCTGAAGAGCCGTCTCCGCCGCCTCGACCACCGATTCGAAGGTGTGCTTCGGCGCATCGATCGACTGTAGCGAAACGCGACCGTCGACTTCAAGCAGATAGTCGAGAATCTTCATCGCGTGTGCGCGCTCCTCGTCGGCCTGCGCCCGAAAGAGCCGCCCCATGTGAATGAGACCCTGCGTATCGAAATAGCACGACATCGCAAGATATGATTGCGAGGCAAAAAGCTCGTTCGTAATCTGTTCGTTGAGCTTCTGATTGATTGATTCTGAAACCGGCATTTACTGTTATCCTTTCTGGAGCAAGGCACTTCTCCGGCAATACACTCGACCACCATAGCGGCATCAGCCGCCAGCGGGATCAGGGTGCCATCGCGTGCCGCTCACCGGGAGCATACACGCCAAGGCTACCGACCATAGAGGAAATCGACGATCTTCTCTCGGCTGCCTGTGATCCGTCGAACGTTGCGCTGTACCTTCGCCGCGTTTTCGAGGTAAGGGATCGAGTTATCCGCGATCGTCACCAGGTCGAGGCCCGCCGTCCGTCGTTGCAATTCGTTAACCAGGGCCGCAGGCCAGATATCCCCCTGTTTGGGGTTGTAATCGGCTGGCCAGCGCCCCGCCGTCTCGAGATAGGGCCGCAGCGCCTTCTCGAACGCGCGACACGCGACCTGCCGTTGATCGTCGTTCCCGTGGATCGCCCAGTGAAACAGTCGCTCCAAACCGCGCCGGTCCTTGATTTGCAACCAGCCCTGGCCGATCCCCAGGTCGTCCCAAGGAAGTTGCGCCGTCTCGACGCCGACGGCCTCGTCCCGAAACGTCTGCGGATCAATTCGCGCCAGCGTGAGCCAGGCCGCCTGGCGCACGTAGCCGTTCGCTTCATCTTCCAGCAACGTCACAATCTCGGTGGACCAACGCGAACCATCTACGGGTTGGGTCCCGACCGGTTTGTCGCGACCTGCGATCTTGCCCAGGCCATACACGCACGCTTCACGGATCCGCCAATCGTCCGACGCGTGCATCCGCGCTACAAGCGCTTCGCAGAACCCCACCCGATCCAGAACGACGATGGCGCCGACCGCGCGGCGCGCCTGCTTCACGTCGTCTGATTGCAATCCCGCTCGAATCCGCCCATCCAGGGTCCAGTAGTATCCAGCCGCCGCCCCTCCGCCGACGAGCAGCAGGACGCCCGCGAGTAATGGAACAAACAGGCGCCAGCGCCGCCGCCGAACCGCCGCCGTGGCCCCGACCATCCCCGCCTGGATGTCAGCTGTTGATTGCATCCGGGGAATTGTACTGCGACGTGTGGCACCCCGCACGTGGCTCCACGAGCCCTCGCCTGGCGCGCCTACGCGACCGCATGCGCTTGCGATTGGCCGCCGCACGACGTTACCATTGGAGCAACGCGTGTTCGGACGCGTCCAGTCCGCGGAAAGGGAGCATCCCACCGACCAGCAGCAGAAGACGAATACGACTTTCTTCTGCCCGCGATGCGGACCACGGGCCGTGCACTGAAGGAGGTCGTAATGATCCGCACGCTTCCCCCGCGCCCGCATCTCGAGCATCTTGCCGGACAAGCAAAAGCCTTGCGTTCCGCGATTCGTACTGGCACGCCACAGGCGATCGAACGGTTGCGCACCTGGCACCCGCGGTTCCATGGCGCGTCGGCGACGCTGGCGGCGACGGTCAAGCTGAGCGACGCGCAGCTTGTCATCGCGCGCGAGCACGGCTTCGCGAGCTGGCCCCGACTCAAGCGCCATGTCGAACGCACGGTCCAGGACTTCGCGGCGCGGGCCGCGGCCCTGTCGATCACGGCAACCACCGGCGATCTGACACGACTCCGCGAACTACTGACCGTCGAGCCCGCATTGTCCGCGGCCGACCTTTACGTGGCTTGTGCAACCGGAGACGCAGACGCGGCTCTGGCGTTCCTGGAACGGACGCCGGCGCTGGCCAGCACCCCCGGCGGGCCTCATCAGTGGCCGGCGCTGCTCTACGTGTGTCATTCGCGCCTACCGGCGTCCGACCACGACCGGCGCGCGGGATTGGCGCGGATTGCCAGTTCGCTGCTGGAGCACGGGGCCGACCCGAATGCCTACTTCAGCATCAACGACGACCCGAACGCGCGACAGACGGCGCTCTATGGCGCGGCCGGAATAGCCAACGACCCGACGCTGACGCGCGTGCTGCTCGAAGCAGGAGCGGACCCGAACGACGCCGCCCCGGGGCTCGGACCCGAGTCGCTCTATCACGCCGCCGAGTTCGAAGACCACCGCTGCCTGCAGCTGATTCTGGCCGCCGGTCCGGACCGCGACAAAATCTCCTACTGCCTGGGACACAAACTGGACTTCGAGGACCCCGTCGGCGTGCAACTTTTCCTCGAGCACGGCGCCGACCCGAACTTCGTCACGCCGGGGAGTGAATCGGGCACGCGCCTGCACGGTGCCATTCGGCGCGGACGCAGCGTCGAGACCATTGAATTGCTCGTCCGGTTCGGCGGCGACCTGCGCGCCACGACATCGGCCGGATTCACGCCGTACGCACTCGCGGTGCGCTGCGGTCACGCGCAAGCGGCCGCGCTACTCGAGCGACATGGGGCCGATCCGGGCGAGGCGCGCCCGCTCGATCGCTTCGTCGGCGCCTGTCGACGTGCCGACCAGGCCGCGATCGACGCACAGCTTGGCGCCGACCCGACGCTGCTGCAACAGCTCACGGACGACGATCGCCGGCTCTTGCCTGAAGCAGCACAACTCGGCGACCTCGAAGCCGTCCGCAAGATGCTGGAGGTCGGGTTCGACCCGGCGGTGCCTGGAGAAGAAGGACTCACCGCGGCCCACTGGGCCGGCTGGCGCGGCGATACCGAACTGCTCGACGCAATTCTGGCGTACGACCCGCCGCTGGAGGTCCTCAACCGGTATGGCGGCACCGTGCTGGACTGCACGGTCTACGGCTCACGACATTGCCACCATCCACAAGGCCCCGCTTGTGGCACTCGTCTTTGCGGACGGTATCGCGAGTGCGTTCAATCGCTGCTCGCAGCCGGCGCCGACCCGCGAGCGGTTTCACCGTACCCGTCCGGAACGCCGGAAGTCGACGCGTTGCTGCACCCGGTGCGCGCCGACGCGCCACCCGCCGCACAACCATCAGCCACAGTCGATCCCCTCGATGAAAGCGATCACGCCGGGGCCGCCTCGCGGGCCCACACAGAACTCTTCACAACGCCCGGCACGCCGATCCTTGTCAGTGAGTGGATGGCGGAGCAAGCCGACACCCTACTGGCAGGCTGGCAACAGGCCGATCCGGCGGCGTTGTCCACGCTTCGATTCGCGGATCCAACCCGGGCCGATCGCAGCGAAGAAGCGGTTCGCCGTACAACACCCACTCTTGAAGAAGCACGCGCCGTCCTTGCCCGAATCTACTGGTTCGATTCGTGGGAAGCAGTGCAATCTGCCAACGACCGCTGGATCGAGCCGCGGTTCGAAGCCGCTGTCGATGCCCTCGTCGACGGCGAGGCCGAGACGCTCGCGGCGCTCCTGCGCGCGGACGAAACACTGGTACGCGCCCGCTCCGCGTTCGGTCACCGTGTAACGCTGCTGCACTACGTCTCGGCGAACGGCGTCGAAACGCGACGACAAAGGACGCCCACCGACATCGTTGCCCTTACCCGCCTGCTGCTCGATGCCGGCGCGGAGGTCGATGCACTGTGCGACAGCTATGGCGGCGGACCGGGTGCCACCGCGCTCTCCCTGGCCGTCAGCAGCTACCATCCACACGCCGCCGGCGTACAAGCGGCGATCGTCGAAACACTACTCGACCACGGAGCTGCGATTGAAGGTCTGATGGACGATGGAATGCCGCTCGCAACCGCGCTGGCGTTCGATTACGACGAGACGGCCGCCACGCTGGTGCGGCGCGGCGCTCGGGTAAGCAACCTCGTCATTGCTGCGGCGCTCGGCGACGCGCAACAGGTTACGACGCTGCTGCACGCACACGAGTCAGGGACAATGCCACCCTACCTCGATCCATTCGGCGAACGCATCGATGACCGGCAACGGCTCCTCGATCGCGCGCTCGGCGAAGCCTGCAAACGCGGTCACCTCGCAATCGCGACACAGTTGATCGACGCCGGCGCGACGATCGATGCAACCGCGCTCCACGGCGCCAGCGCGCTCCACTGGGCGGCCGGGGCCGGACAACTTGCCATTGTCCAGCTATTGGTGACGCGCGGTGCCGACACGAATCTTCGGGATGTGCGTTGGCACGCCCCTCCGATCGAATGGGCTCGACAGAACGGACACGCGGCGATCGTCACGTTCCTGCAATCGCCAACCTGAACGGCGACCACGGCCCCGACATGCCCGGGCGCGGTTACGGTCGTTGCAACACGAGGTTCCCGAGCGATCGCGGCGTGTAGCAGGTTCGCCGTGCGCCGGACCACGATGCATACTCGCCGTGACGCTTGTCGAGACGCGTGAAGTTGACGCTCCACACGCGAGAAGTGTCGGCATCCGGACCGAACGCACGCAATGGCACGGCGATCTCGACAAACCAGGCGTCGGACCGAATCTCGGTCGCAACGCGGGCGCCACAGTTCCAGATCTCCGAGGCTCCCATGGGCGGATCCGTCCGACAACCGCGCCGCGCCACCAGTGTGCCATTGGGCTTGATTTGCAGGCAGTACAGATCGCTGCTGGTGCCCTCATCCCGTCCAAGTGGATCGAGGAGGATCTCTACTACATCCTCGCCCCACGGTTGCGCCCCAACGACCGCGATCTGATTGTCGTTGTTCCAGATCGGTCGTTCGCCGCGGCGCAAGGCACACCGGACGGCGAAGAACAACTCGTCGTCAGTCATGCACGCGTAGGCCCGCGTCTCGCGGGTCGGCCGGCGGTCGGCCCGATCGGCAGACCAGCGCACGAGCTGAAAATCCCCGGCCGCGTTGTTCGTCGCGAGCAACCAGTCGCGCAGGTCCCCGTCCACCGCCGGCGGGTTGCGAACGAAGGGGGCCGCCGCGATCGCCAGCCGCGCCGAAAGCACACCGGCCGTCGTTGGCGACACGCCCGCCACGTCGCGATCCAAATGCAACTGAAACGGGTAGACGCCGTCAACGTTGTAGGCCACAGCCCGTAACTCGATGTCGAACGCCGATTCGCGCCGAGTACCACGCGGCACGTCGACCGTCGGCAACGCCGGCACGTCCCAACCGACCGGCGCCGCGTCCAGACGCCAACGACCCTGGATCGACGTCCGCCCCGCGTTGTTCGCCGCGACCGAGACGTTCGCGACCAGCCCTTCCGAGCCCGCACGCACGCGAACGCCGCGCGGCTCGAGTTCGAGACCGCGCACGCGCGTCATCAGCTGCCCCCAACTCGCAAGATTGTCGATTTGCGCTCGCTCGCCAGCCGTCGGTGCGAACGTGTTCGCCAACTCCTGAAGCAGTACAGCATGCGCCAGCTCGTAGACCGACGGATCGCGCGGCCAGCTCGCAGCTCTCGTCGCCAGGAGGTTCTCGACACAAGCATCCGTCAGCGCATAGGGAACCAGCTGCTCGGAGAGCTGCTGTGCCAACCGCGCCCGTCCGCTCTCGCGAAGCAGCGTCAACAGCATGTGGTCCTGAATCCCGCGGCGCAGACGTTTGAGACGCATTGATGGCAGGACGGCAGCATCCCCCCCGACATGAATCAGCCCGTCCGCACCCTGCGGGTCGCGCGGATCAACTTCGGCCGCGGCGTCCACCCACAATCCGTCCAAACCGTAACGGTAAGCGATCCAGCCGAGGACCAACGGGTCGTCCGCGCGGGTCGCGAGTTCCAGCGAACCACTGTACGGCGGTTGCGTCGGCAACATCCAGGTCGCCGCTCCGAGCAGCTGCTGTTGCGCGGCCGTCTTCGGTTGAAGCGTCGTCGCATCGCTGAGCCAGTAGTCCGGATGTACGTCGTCAAGTTGCGGCGCCGTCACCCAACCCAACGCGCGCGGCGACGAGGGCGGCAGGAACGCGCCAAGCGGCACCGGCTCCGCAGCCTGCTGCAAGATCGCCGAAACCCGTTCGACGGCAGCGACCGTCGCTCCCGACAGTTCGCGGTGCTCGAAAGGCGCCACGAACGCCCGATCCAGCCAGCCGCGATCCCGGAAGTGCGCGACACATGCGTCATAGTACGCCGCGAACGCCCGCGCGTAACCGGGGCGATCGAAACTGCCAAAGGCGCGCGTGCCCGGATGATCCGTGGAGATCGGCAACGGCCACGCGTGCGGCGGCGCGCGATCCTCGTACGCCGAACCGTCGATCCAACCACCGACAAGCGTATCGAACGGCTCCCAATCGACCTCAACCCGTCGATTGCCGACCGGACGAAACTCCGGAAAACTGCCCCACAGAAACGGCGACGTCCCATGACTGTGAAACAACTTCATCGCCGCCTGCGTAAGCTGGATGGCGCGACGGTGACCGGACAGCCCCGGGACCAGACGGACCGATTGTCCTTCCGACGACGCCCAGCGCCCGGTCGTGCGCGCGAGTGCGCGCGGATCGACCCGACACAACACCGGCAACGCCGGCCGCGCCGGAAGCACTACCGGCTGCACCCGGAGTTCGACGGTCTGCTCACTCAACAACGCATCACTGCCGGCCTCACGTACCTCCAGCGACCCCGCGTAGACCCCCGGCGATGCGGTTGGCGGCACCGTCACATCGACCCAGACGATCGCGTTGCGGGCACCGTCCAGACGCAACGGCTCCGGGGCCGGACCCGCCGTGTCCCACGGAACCAGCACGTCCGGCACGAACGTCGGCACCGCAGGTTTGCCCGTATGCTCGCTATACCAGACCGGGAAACGTGCCACGCGCAAATACCGCGCTCGGAACAACCGCACCTGGTCTGCAGCAATGACACCGGCCGCGCCGCGCAACGCGCCGACGCGTACGATCAGCGGCACGCTCGGCGGCCGGGCCGTGCGCAGGCAGACCTGAAACGCGACTGTCTCGTTGATCGCCGCATCGAGGCGGACCCGAGCGTCACCACGCGAGTAACGCTGGTTTTCAAATGATGGCGGGCTCTCTCCGTCGACCCCCGCCCGTTCATCCACTACCCACAGCTCGAACTGTCGCGACCCGCGCAGACAACCCGCGAGCGATGAGACCAGGGCAACCGCAACCGCGAGTCGAATGGCAATACAACCGAGCGACATCGACAAACTCCGTCAATCCTGAAGCGAGTGAAGATCGCGCGGCGCCTCGGGATGATTCGTGCGCGCCGAGAGGTAAATCGCGTCAATGAGTGCACTGGTGGCCACGTGCCGATCCAACGCCCGCTGCGCCGCATCGCTGGCGCCCGGTTCGGCCAGCTGCGCCACGAACCGTGCAATGTCCTTACTCAGCATGTCCACAGGGAGTGGCGTCGCATCCAACTGCGTCCCCCGTCGATCATGAACCGCAACACGCGTTCGGCACAGTGCGATCGAGGCCTCCCGGCCAAAGAACCACGCGATGCTCTCTTCCGGATGGATGTCCCACGCGCACCGGACGAGCGCCCGGCCATTGTTGTCGAAATGAAGCAAGGCGGCACTGACGTCCTCGGTCTCTCGACGCGCCTCGTTCACCCGCTGCCGATACCGACCGGTAATGCCGAAAACGAGATTAGGCAGCCGACGCAACGCGACCAATGCCTCGAGCAACGCGTAACCGTCCTGGAGCAATACACCGCCGCCGGATTCACCTTGTCCGGCACGCCACGAATCCGTTGACGGTCCCGCGACCGCCAAGCGAACCTCGGCAAACTGAATATCGAAATCCTTCAGGAGGTCGAAGGCGCTGTGAACGGCGTCACGGGCATGTTCCCAGAATGAGGCCACGCGCAGCACGCTCCCCTTCGTCCGTGCCGTCGCCGCCAGGTCAGTCGCCTCCGAGACCGTACGCCCCAGGGGCGCCGGCTGCCACGCCGGAATCCCGTACTCGAGCGCGATGCGCGTGTGACCCACGTTCTCGCGCGGCGTGTCCGCAATGATCACGGCACCGACGTCGCCGCGCGCCAGCATCACGCGCTCGTCGTCGTAGTGCGCGATATCCGGCAACGCCACGTTCCTGGCCATTCCCGCCTGTGCGCCAATCACGACACCAGGCACCCGCGACAAGGTCGCTGCGACCTCCGCAAGGTTCTCCGCGTTGGCTACCAGTCCGACCGTGACGGGTTGGACTTCTTCGTTGTGGGTCACTGTCATGGACGTATAATGCTCATTTGCGCACCGGTGTGCGGGAATGGTATGCGGCCTCGACGAATCGCGACTCTCCTGATTTTGCTGACGGGGGCGGCACCCGCGACCCGCGCAGACATTTTGCACCTTCACGACGGTTCTCGCTACACGGGCCGGCTCATCTCGCAGAATTCCGAACGGGTCGTCTTCCGCGTCGTTCTCTCGGACGGCGTGTCGGGTCTGGTCCGTAGTTTTGCCGCCGACCGTGTCCGGCGCGTCGAACGGGCCGACCTGCCGGTACCCCGCCCGCGCAAAATACAACCTCAGCGCACGAAGGAACGACGCCCGGCACTTGAGGATCGCGAGCATTTCGAACAGATGCTGCGGGAGGCGTACGAACTGCTCGACGATGGCGACCGCTCCGCGGCGGTCCGCGCGCTGCAACGACTGGTGCTGCGTGCACCGCCGCAGCTCCGCGCGACGCTCGCCGAACAGTGTCGAAAAGACCGCGGCGTCGGGCTAGCGGAATTGTTGGCAGCCACGCGCCTCCAGCACGCGATCGCGACCAGCCGCGGACGGATCCCCCGGATCCGATTCGCGACCGATTATGAAGCCGCGCCGCTGGCCGACCTGCTCATCGAACTGGAGCAATCCCACCTTACACGTATCGTGGACGGCCGATCGATCGACGCTTGGTCCGACGATCCGGGATCATACGATACGCTCACCGAACAGACGCCGGCCCTCGTCCACAGCGCGCGGTTCGCCGCCGCAATGATGAGCATTCGCATGCGGCTCGATCCCGGCATCGCGGCCGACCCCGAATCCCGCCAGGCACTTCACCACCGGCGCGTGCGGCTTTCGCGCTTCGTCTCGGCGGTTCGACGCTTGCCCGGATTCACCGCACTGCGGGCCGAAAACGCAGACACGGCACTCAACGACCCGGCGGCCGAAAAATGGCGCGAGCTGCATGCGGAGTGGCGGACCTCGACCCAACCGGCCTCGCAGCCAACGACGCAACCCGCCACACAACCTACGACGCAACCGGTATCTGACGAGGGCCCGGCCCCGGAACGCGAAACAGGACGCAACGATCGCGACGACGAACGGATACGGGCGAAAGGAGTTGGCCAATGACGGATACGGTGCGTGAAACGTCGCTGCCGGCGCTGCTGCATCGTGGCAAGGTGCGTGACGTGTACGATCTCGACGACGCACTGATGATCGTTGCGACCGATCGCATCTCGGCGTTCGACGTCATCATGAACGAACCGATCCCCGACAAGGGTATCATTCTGACGCGCATCACCGAACACTGGCTGCGAACGCTGCCCACGTGCTTCCCGCACCATTGGCGCTATACGGTCGCGCGAGACCAGGTGCCGCGCGGCTACGAGCCTTACGTCGATCAACTGACAGGCCGCGCCATGATCGTGCAGAAAACGCATGTCCTGCCGGTCGAATGTGTCGTTCGCGGCTATCTCGCCGGCGGCGGGTGGAAGGAATACTGCAACGACGGCTCGGTCAGCGGAATCGCGTTACCCGCCGGGCTGCAACAGGCCCAGCGTCTCGACCGTCCGATGTTCACGCCCAGCACCAAGGCAACGAGCGGTCACGATGAGCCGATCTCCTTCGAGCAAGCCTGCGCGGCGGCGAGCGAGTTTGCGCGCGGTTTGGGGGCTTCTGATGCCGAGGGGCGGCAATGGATGCTGGCGGCACGCGACCGCTCGCTCGCGATCTACACCGAGGCGTCGAACGCCGCACTCTCCCGCGGCCTGATCCTCGCGGACACCAAGTTCGAGTTCGGCGTGCGCGACAACGAGCTGCTGTTGGTGGATGAGGTGTTGACGCCGGACTCGTCGCGCTACTGGCCCGCGTCCGAGCACCGTCTCGGCATCAGCCCCCCGAGTTTCGACAAGCAGTTCCTGCGCGACTACCTGGAGACCCTGGACTGGGATAAATGCCCTCCACCACCGACGCTCCCGGAAACGATCGTTCAGCAGACCGCGGCGCGCTACACCGAGGCGCTGACGCGACTGGTGGGATGAAACGCGACACGCAGAACGGTCGTTTGATACCGTACCGCTATGGAGCGACAGGTTGCTTGCGGGCGGCATCCTGAGCGCGTTGTACCTCATCGTGCGAAAAAAGCCGACGACGTGCGTCCGCGGATGCCTCGATGGGCACATCATCGAACCGCAACTCCCCGGACCAACAAGAGGTCACATCTAGTGTTGCGCGCACGATGTCGAGGTTCGTGCGGAGGATCACGGTCACAGCCCGCCTGCTCCCCAGACGGACAGGTATCCGAAACGACTGTTCCGCATTGAAGAAGGGCTGCCCGGGCCTGAACAGGGCGCGACCGACGTGTACTTCGTGATCGTCGAGCTCGAGAAAAACGTCAAACGCTAGCGGCATCGACACGCCCAGAATACCGATACGAAGCTGAACCGAATCGCAATCCACTCGTGTATGGTCGCGAACCTCCCTGGCAAACGCGGGGTCGCGAAGAACTGTCAGCATATCGTCCTCGACCACCGTCACCTGAGTCGAGAGCGTTTGTTCGCGCGCCGGCGGCAAGGGCAGCCGATTTCCCCCATCGAGCTGCACCAAGCGAAACTGTGCATCGACTTCGAGCAGATACGTCCCTGGTTCCGTTATCCGGATCGGCAGCTCGACCGACTGACCATCGATGCGGAAACGCACCGGGCGGCTCTCGTACCGAACACCAAAAAAGAAAGTGCTCATGTCAAAGCCGTCCCCAATTCGAAACGGGACGCTGTCGCCTGCGCGCACAGCTTGTCGGACGCGGAGCGGCGGCAGCGGAATGTTCTCGTACAACAGCTTGATCTGCGCCCCCGTCAGCTTTCCCCCTGTCACGCAATCTCGGAGAAACTCGCACGCCCCGAGCCAAGCCCGCGAACCCGTGGGTCGTTGATGCTCAGCCAAGCAAGCGTCAATCAACTGCTGCTGATGGCTTGTCGTGAGTCCGTCCGAGTTGTCTCGCCGTTGGATCTCCTGCCAGATCCGATCAACCAGCACGTCGTTACCGCACTGCAGATCGTCGATCAACCATCCTGTGGGCCAGAGAGGATACCAATCTGTCTTGAGACCGCGATCGGCCCCACTCCACACGGCCCACACGGTTAGCAGCGCCCCCAGCGAAACGGGCCCCCAGCGTCGTCGGCGTTTGCCCCCGGCGATCGTGGTGGCTGTCAACGCCGCACCGCACTCCGGGCAGCGTTCGCTTGTGATGCCCGTCAGGTTGTAGTCGCACTTTCGACATGTCGGCCGATCCCCATGTCGCTTCCCGCGCCAACCCCAGATCAGCAACCCCACCCCCAACAGCAGCAGCACGACCATCCCGCAGAAGAATGTCGCCGAGAACGACTCCAGCATCGGAACGACAACTTGAGCGGTAATGGCGAGCATTACTCCGGCCACGACCGCATCACGGTGGTAAAGCTGTGCGGCGTTACACCGGCCATTGCACTCACGTCTTCGACAGGCACCTCATCGATCGTGACGTAGCCATCCCAGTAGTGGTAGAGGTCGGTCGTCCACCGCACAGTCGCACCATCCCCATCGTAGAGCAGCACCGACACGTGTTGGCCCACGGTCAGGTTGAGGTTATGGCTGTACTGGGTGATCTCCGACGCTGTGAATCGGCTACTCCGTAGCGTGAGCTGAGCTTGGGCGTCATCGGAGGAGAGTGCAAGATTCACCTGCCAAGGAAAGTCGGTGGGCTCACGCGTGATCCACAACGCCTCGGTCGTGCAACGGATACTGATCGCGGATACGATCTGCGTCTTCTGCTCGGCCGTCAGAAGTGCGACCGGGTCTTCCACATAGCCTTCGAACGCTCCCCAAAGTGCCACCTCCTGTACGAACACCGGTTCCTTACTGGATCTCCGCGCTCCGGGCCCGTCCGGCACCATCTCATGAATAGCCAGCTCCGCGTCCACTTCGACCGTATGCATACCGGGCTCCGAGATCGTAGACCGCTCGTCGTCGCTGTCGATTCGTCGACGGACGATCCGAGACCAACATGTGTAGTGGGTCGATCGTCGACGACGCTCGTCCGGATGGTCTTTCAGGAACGTTGGAACCGGATCACCGACCCGTACCCGCTCGCGAACGACCAGGGTCGGTCCGGGAATCTGTTCAAACATTCGGCGGCGCTGCTCAGGAGAGAGTCGGCCGTTGACGCCGCACTCGCCGAGATAATCGATCATCCGTTGGCTGGCGGTGGGATTGGTTTCCTCCGCCTGTTCGAGGAAGCACTGTTCGATCAGCGCCTCCCAGTGCGCAGCCGAGAGCGTTCCGGAGCGCTCACGGGCGCTCAGCTCGTTCCAGGCGCGTGTGAAACGTTGGGCATTCCCGAGACGCAACTCCGCCAACAGCAGGCGGGTCGGCCAAACCGGATACCAGTCCGTCGACACCGCGCGGGGCACGCCAATACCGATCGATACCGCCAACAGGAGCGCCCCCACGACAAGCGGCAAGACGAATCGGCGTCGACCGCCGCGCACCGTTGCCTTGCCGGTCAGCACCGCCCCGCACTCCGGGCACTGGTCGGCATCGATACCCGTGAGGTTGTAATCACATTTGCGACACGCGGGGTAGTCGCCGCGCCGCCGACCCCGCCAACCCCAGATCAGCAGTCCAAGCCCGAACAGCAAGAGCACGGCGAGCCCGCCGAAGACGGGAAGCGAGAACGGCATGATTGCGCCATTGTTCACGGCATCGCCCCTGGCGCGTTCCCCGCGCCACCCGCATCACGGTCCGGCCCCGTCCGTGGCCCTCCCCAGGTATTCCCGGAAACCCCGGCGCTGCTCGCAATTCCCCCCGAAATTCGCGGTCGGTTGCCGCTCGCCTACTGAGCCGGCTGTTCCGGGACCCAGTTGTCGATCTGCTTCTCTTCGCCGAAGAAGAAGGACTCCATGTAGGGCCGCAGCGTCTCGTTCGTCTCGTCGGCGGTCGGATCGAGCCGGTATTCGTTGAGGATCATCCGCATGTGGTCGGTCCACTCGTCCCACGCCTGCTGCGACACGCTCGCGAGGACGCGATCGGTCATCGCCTGGCCGCCAACCAACCGGCACATCCGAACGGCGCGACCGCCCGCCGATGACTCCGGGTCGATCGCCGGCAGATCCTGACCGAGCTTCACACATTTCACAGTCTTGGCCATGGCAATCCTCCGCGCACGAATCTGTCTGCAAGCCCGGCCCCGCCGTCGCCGGGTCGTGTAATCCCGATGCGTCCAATCATCTTCAGCGACGCACTCATACCATAGCTTATGCTTGGCTTTTCTCCACCTGTCGACGTACGCCGTCGAGCACGCCGTTCACAAATCGCGGCGAATCGGCACCGCCGAACCGCTTTGCCAGCTCGACCGCCTCGTTGATCACGATCGCGAACCCCGTGTTCGGCGGCTCGAGCCACTCGTGCAATGTCATGCGCAGGATGTTGCGATCGACGGGCGAAACCCGCGAAAGCGACCAGTCGGTCAATGACGCCCGCAGCAACTCGTCATACCGCTCGCGGCCGATCCAGGTCCCGCGGGCCAGCGCCGCAGCGAAGCCGATCTCCTCGTCGACGGGCACGGTAGCGACGTCGAGGTCGGTGTGGTTCTCCGGGTCGCGCAGGAACTCGCTGAGTCGCAGTTCGAAATCCGCACCTACCGCGTCAAAGACACACAGCGCCTGTAGAGCGAGTTGTCGCGCCAATGTGCGTGTGTGCACCATGCCATCCCAGAAGAACGGTTTCAGTCTTCGAGTTTCTCGATACCGCGTAGTACGTGAATCATCTCGATTGCCGCGAGGGCTGCGTCGGCACCCTTGTTGCCTGCTTTCCCGCCGGCACGATCGATCGCCTGCTCGAGCGTGTCCGCGGTCACCACGCCGAACCCGATCGGCGTACCTGCCTTGAGCCCGATCGTTGCAAGTCCCTTGGCCGCTTCGCCGGCGACATACTCGAAGTGCGGGGTCTGCCCGCGAATCACGCATCCCAACGCGAGAATCGCTGCGAATTTGCGCCCAGCCGCGACCTTCTTCACCGCGAGCGGCAACTCCCACGCTCCAGGTACCCGGATCTCGCAAATGCGATCGGGATCCGCCCCGTGCCGAACCAGCGCATCGCGGGCGCCCGCGACGAGCCGCTCCGTAATGAAGTCGTTGAAGCGCGCCACAACCAGCGCAAACCGAGAATCGCGCGCATCCATCTGTCCGGAAACAACTTGTGCCATTATCTCAATCTCCCAGGAACCCGAGTGTAGCAGGCCCGTGGGGCCCGAGCAATCCTCTCGAGCGCTTACCCACAACGGCCGGCCCACCCCGGACCACGACGGTCGCACGCGCTACCGATTTTCGGGCCCGTCGCAAACCGAATCAGCATGGCGATGAACACCGACGCGCCCGCGACGGCGCGTGGCCGCTCTGCACCCTTGACGCTATGCTGAAGCGCTGATTCACGCGCCGCCGGGCGTGCGGCCGCACTAGAATCAACACGCAGGAACCAAAGAACATGATTAATCGCGCAGAAGTCGTCGACCGCAATTTCGGGACGTTTTGTCGTCAGGCACCGGCACCCGAGCATCAACGAGACCCGGACCGCCCGCTCGCCCCCGACTCCCCGCTCACCGGACGGACGCTGGTCGAATTGTTCGAATCGCAGATGATCAGCCGACACCTCGACCTGATGGCCCGGCAACTGCGTAAGGAACTCCGCGGGTTTTATACGATCGGTTCATCCGGCCATGAGCCCAACGTCGTCATCGGCCGCCTGGCGCGACACAGCGATCCCGCGTTCCTCCACTACCGGGCCGGTGCCCTGATGGTGGAACGCGCCCGGCAGGTTCCCGAAATCGATATCATCCGCGAAACATTGCTCTCGTTCATGGCGGCGCATCGTGATCCCATCTCGGGTGGTCGTCATAAGGTCTGGGGCAGTGTTCCGTTGTGCGTCATCCCGCAAACCAGCACGATCGCCAGCCAATTGCCACGATCGGTTGGCGCCGCACTCGCGATCCCGCGCGCCAAGCGGCTCCGACATCCATTAACCGTCGGCGACTTCGGCGAGGTCCCCAACGACAGCATCGTCCTCTGCTCGTTCGGCGACGCCTCCGCCAATCACAGCGTCGCCCAAGGCGCCTTCAACACGGCTTGCTACGCGGCCCATCAGAATCTCCCGCTACCGATCCTCTTTATTTGCGAAGACAACGGCCTCGGCATCTCCGTTCATACGCCGCCCGGATGGATCGAAGCGTGCATGCGTACACGTCCGGCGCTGCAGTACTTTCAGACCGACGGTCTCGACCTGCCCGCAACCTATCGTACGGCTCAGGCGGCGATCGACTTCGTTCGCGAAAACCGCCGACCGGCGTTCCTGCACATCCGCGTGGTCCGACTACTCGGACACGCCGGCACGGATGTCGAATCGGAGTACCACTCCCTCGCGCAAATCGAAGCGTCCGAAGCGCGCGACCCATTGCTCGCAACTGCACGAACCATGCTCGAGTCGGGCCTGATGACACCCGACGCGATCAACGACCTGTATGAGGACGTCCGCGAGCGCGTACGCCGAGCGGCCGACGAATTGGGCAACCCACAACGGCTGGAATCTGCTGACGAGATCCTCGAACCGCTTGCGCCTTACTCACCCGACGCCGTCCAGCGCGAAGCAACCCGCCGAGCCGACGAGCGCACTCGACTGCACGCTTTCGCGCTTGACGGGGTCTATGCCTTCTCGAAGCGGGCAGAAGGACCGCGTCTCCCCGAGCACCAGCCGCCGCGCCACCTCGCAGCGCTGATTAACTGGACCCTCCACGACCTGCTCGCAAAATACCCGGAGATGACAATCTTCGGCGAAGATGTCGCGGCCAAGGGCGGCGTCTACCACATCACCGCCAACCTCACCAAACGCTTCGGCGTCGGACGCGTGTTCAACACGCTGCTCGACGAAACGAGCATTCTCGGAATGGCGATCGGTGCCGCACACCTCGGATTCCTGCCCATGCCGGAGATCCAATACCTGGCGTACATCCACAACGCGATCGACCAACTTCGCGGCGAAGCCTGCTCTTCGCAATTCTTCTCCAAGGACCAGTTTCGCAATCCGATGGTCGTGCGCATCGCCGGCCTCGCATACCAGAAAGGCTTCGGCGGACACTTCCACAACGACAACAGTGTCGCTGCCCTTCGCGACATCCCCGGCCTGATCCTGGCCTGCCCGGCACGCGGAGACGACGCTGCTCAGATGTTGCGAACCTGCACCGCGCTGGCCAAGGTCGATGGCCGCGTCGTCGCATTTCTCGAGCCGATCGCGCTCTATATGACAAAGGACCTGCACGCTGACGGCGACGGCGGCTGGCTATTCCCCTATCCGCAACCTGACCAAGCGATCCCGCTCGGCGCAGGCCGCGTCTATCACGAGGACGCGAACGACCTCACCATCCTCACCTACGGCAACGGCGTCCCCATGTCGCTCCGCGCCGCTCGGATCCTGCGCGAGAAACATGCCATCTCCGCAAGAGTAGTCGACCTTCGCTGGCTCAACCCGCTGAACGAAACCTTTATCGCCGAACAAGCCCGCGCGACCGGGTACGCGCTGATCGTGGACGAATGCCGCTACTCCGGCGGACTCAGCGAACCACTCCTGGCAATCCTCCAGGAACGCGGCAACGGACAGATAACAGCCGCACGGGTTACCGGACGGGATACGTATATTCCACTCGGCGCCGCTGCAAATCTCGTGCTCCCCACCGTCGCCGACGTGCTCGACGCTGCACTGCAACTCTGTGCCCGACGCACCATGTCGACATCCTAGCAGACACGAACGCTTGTACATGTTGGCAAGGACACATCGCTAGCTACATCTGTAGCTTTGCTGCACAGTCGCGGAATAACTGAACGAACAACGCACAACAAACAGCACCACGTCCGAGTAAGAGCGACGCTGCGTATTGCGTCGTCAGTGCAGGTGCCTACGGCTACATTTGTAGCCAAAGCATGGTGTAACAGACAATCAATTGCGTCCTTAGTGACCAATAATGTTTTTGGTTTCAGAACGCCGACAATTTTGAACGAAGAATGCTTGCGTTGAGGTCGCGCGGCTGCTTAAAGTAACAATTGAGGAGACGGGAAAAGAAGCTGACTCACATTCGCACCAAGCATCTCGAACGAGGTCGATTGAGGGGTTCGCATCTTTAGTGGAACCAGTCTCCGTGTGGTGCCGCGCAGTTCTACCAAAGGAGGAGAAATGAAGAAGATTCTTACCTTGTGTGTCGCGCTTACATTGCCAGCGGCAATGGCCGAGCGCATCGACAATGTCAGCACTGCCGCTTTTGACGACCGTGCTTTCAGCATCGAAAACGGCCCCGGCATGATGTCGACCGGCTTCGATTCGAGCGAAGGCTTCGGCACTGGCGTGCTGAACGGCCAGAACGGCTGGACGGTGTTCAATGCCAGTACGGCCCAGCCCATTGTGTCGGATGCCAACCCCGCGGGCGGCGACCAGCACATGCGGATCGAGAAGGATCCGGCGATCCCGACCAACACGCTCACCGGCGGCTTCAGCCCGGACATGGGCGCGCTGCCCGTCGGCCCGAGCACGACCTCGATCGACGTCGCGATCAACATGACCGGTGGCGCTGACTATACGGTCGTGCCGCAGGCCCCGTCGCAGAACTCGCTCACCGCGCGCGTCAACTTCCGCTTCGACGGCAACATCCGCGTCCTCGACAACCTGGGCGCAGGCCTGGCCTTCGTCGATACGGGTGCGGACTGGATCGGAGACGGCCAGTATCGTAACTTGACGATCGCGGTCGATCCGGGTGCCAACACCATCGACTACTTCTACGACGGCGCGCTGATTTACAGCAGTGTCGCCGGCGTCTTTGCTGGTACGACCACCGAACAGGTCGTCCTGTTCTCGGATAACTTCCACGCGGCCGGCGAAGTTGGCGACTTCGACAACCTCGCCATCACGCCTGAGCCGACCAGCCTCGGTTTGCTGGCCCTCGGCGCCCTGGCGCTGATTCGCCGTCGCTAAGCGCAACCCCCGCGCGGCTACGACTGAATGCTACGCACGAACCCCGCGGTCTCCGGACCGCGGGGTTTTTTTGCGCGCAGAGTGCGGCGGATCGTACGCGCGCTATCATGCGTCTGGGTGGACATCACGTCCGAACAGTTCTTGCGCGACTCCCGGCCGCAGTTCGGCACCGCGAACCCGCAGCGCACGCCCGTTGCGTTGTGGAAGTGGATGGTGCGCCACGGCGGCAGCCCCTGTCCGGTCCGCGCCAAACTCGGCCTGCCGCCGAACGAGGGTCTCTACCTGGGCGAAGGGTGTGCGCCCGCGGGCGCACCCGATTGGTGCTTCGCGCGATTCGGAATGACACGCGCGCCCCTCGCCGACCTACGTTGGGAGCGTACCAGCGCGCGGGAACTGTATCGCCGTTATCAGCTGCGGCCGAGTACGCCACGCCGACCGCCGGAGCTGAGCGTGAAGGTCTTTCGGCCAAGCGGCTTGCCGAATGAGTTGCTGAGCCGCGCCCCCCCACTCGTCCAAGCACGAGATCTCAGTGGCGGGCGTCCGCATCACATTAGAGGACATCTTCGATGTGCGGAAGATGTTTGTTGAGGGAGAATTGGCGCCCGATGTCTCACAACAACTGCGGGCCGAGATTCTGGACAACCTGCAAGTTGCCACGGGCGTGAAATGGTCGATCGAGGAAGTTGACGCCTGGGACGAGCCTTGATCGAGCGGACGCTCCCCGGTCGTCGGTCTACTCGACCGCCTCGACCTGCCAGTACTCGATCTCGATCGGGGTTTGTCGGCCAAAGATGGTGGCGATGACACGCACGGTGCCCTTCTGCGCACTGATCTCGTCGACCACGCCCTCGAAGTTCTCGAACGCGCCTTCCTTGACCTTGACGCGATCGCCGATGTTGAACGGCAGGTCGCTGAGCGTCGGCGTCTCTTCCTTGCCAACCGCCGCCGAGAGCATCTTCTCGACTTCATCAGGATTCATCGGCGAGGGCTTGCCGCCGGAGCCGATGAAATCGCCGACTCCGGTCGTTTCCTTGATGATGAACCAGACGTTCTCGGGAATCCGACCGTCGGGCTCGGTCGCCATCTCGACGAACACGTAACCCGGATAGAGCTTGCGATGATAGACGCGGGCGCTGCCCCCGCGGATCCGCTTTTCACGCTGGGTCGGCACTAGGATCCGACCGATGCGCTCCTCGAGCCCTTCTATCTTGACCTTGCGATCCAGCGCCTCCCGAACGCGGTCTTCCTTGTTGGAAGCAACCTTCAGAACATACCAGTTCATGCCCGGGCGAAACAGCTCGGCGGTCACCGATCCACCCGCAACACCCGCAGGCTTCTCGGCCACCGACGGTTCGGCCGCAACGGTCTCCTCTTCGACCGCAGCGCCCGGGTCGACCGCGTCCACTTCGTCTTGCTGAGCTTCGAGATTCGCGGCGCTGGAATCCATCGGATCCTTCCCGTTCACGGATTCGTTTGACTCGCCCGTCACGTTTTGTCCCGTCCGATTCCGAACAGAATATCGAAAATACCAATCTTCAGCACACCGACCGCCTCGAAGAACCAGGCGAAGATCAGGTCCACCACGAACAGCGACAGCGAAAGCGCCAGAACGGTGAAGATCACAACCTTGGTCGCGCCGATGATCTCGCGCCGGCTGGACCAGTTGACCTTCTTGAGCTCACCTTCGGTCGCAATCATGAAGTCGACGACCCGCTGGTTCTGGCCGACGAGCCAGAACACCAGGTACGCCATCACCGCCATGAAGATCGTCGGGACGATGAACCAGACAACCTGATTCTGCGTGACCAGCGCGAGCTTCTCGTAGATGAGCGCCGCAGCGCCTAGCGTCAGCAGGCCCGCACCCGCTGCCGAACACCAGCGCACATAGGCGCCCTGCCCGGCCTTGAGAATATGAAAAGGACTCTGCCCCGGGGTCTTCTTGACCGCAGCCGGTTGAACCGCGCGCGGTGCCCCGGCGTCTGCTTCGTGTGCCATGCCTGGCCTCTTGTCGGCGGGCGGAGGATCTGCCGCCGTCATGTTGGTCTTCGTATCGGTCATTCGCGCATGCGCCGTAACGAATCGTCCCGTCTCAGGACGACATCAGGGGCGGAGGGACTCGAACCCCCAACCGCTGGTTTTGGAAACCAGTGCTCTGCCAAATTGAGCTACACCCCTAGCGATTACTTCCGCTTCAACTTGTGAAGGGTGTGCTTGCGCAACCGCGGGCTGTACTTCTTCAGTTGCAGCTTGGGCACGCCGCCCATCACGTTCACCGTTGTGCGATAGTTCAGGTCGCCGGTTTCCGTGCATTGCAGCCAAACCCACTCGCGTTTCTGCGATTTGGCCATCGCGAGCACCTCTGTCCAATTCGGGCGGATAAGCAATGCAGCAGCCGTGCACGCCCGTCACGGCCACTGCCCCTAAGATCGTACCGCGCCAGCCACAGGATTACCCGCAGCAGCGACTATTCCAGAATCTTGGTCACCACGCCCGAACCGACCGTGCGACCACCTTCGCGAATCGCGAACCGCAGCCCGTCCTCCATCGCGATCGGGTTGATGATCTCAACCTTCATCGTGATGTTGTCGCCGGGCATGCACATCTCGGCTTCGCCACCTTCGCGCGATTGCAGTTCCGTAATGCTGCCCGTCACGTCCGTCGTACGGAAGTAGAACTGCGGACGATAGCCCTTGAAGAACGGCGTCTTACGACCACCCTCTTCGCTCGTCAGCACGTATACCTCACCGAGGAACTTCTTGTGCGGCGTGATGCTGCCCGGCTTGGCCAGCACCTGACCGCGCTCCAGTTCCTTCTTCTCGACACCACGCAACAACAGCCCGACGTTGTCGCCGGCAATGCCGGAGTCGAGCGTCTTGTTGAACATCTCGACGCCGGTGACGACCGACTTGCGGCCCGGCTCGACGTGCAGCCCGATGATCTCGACCTCGTCGCCGACCTTGATCGCGCCACGCTCGATACGACCCGTACCGACCGTTCCGCGACCCTTGATGCTGAATACGTCCTCGACCGGCAGCAGGAAAGGCTTGTCCTGCTCGCGAACCGGCTCCGGAATATCCGCATCCAACGCCGCCAACAGCTCGAGCACCGACTTCATGCGATCGTCGTTCTTCTCCGCCGCACCGGCCAGCGACTCGGTCGCCGAGCCCTTGATGACCGTGACGTTGTCGCCGTCGAAATCGTACTTGCTCAACAGCTCACGCACTTCCATCTCGACCAACTCGAGCAACTCCGGGTCGTCGACCAAGTCGCACTTGTTGAGGAAGACCACGAGCTTCGGCACGTTCACCTGCCGCGCGAGCAGCACGTGCTCGCGGGTCTGCGGCATCGGACCGTCCGCAGCGCTCACCACGAGAATCGCACCGTCCATCTGGGCCGCACCCGTGATCATGTTCTTCACGTAGTCGGCGTGCCCCGGGCAGTCGATGTGCGCGTAGTGCCGCTTGTCCGTTTCGTATTCGACGTGCGCCGTCGAAATCGTCAAAATCTTCGTCGGGTCGCGACGACCGTCCGACTCCGAGGCCTTCGCAACCTCGTCGTACGGCTTGTACTCCGCAAGCCCTTTCGCCGCACTGACTGCAGTCAGTGCTGCCGTCAGCGTCGTCTTGCCATGGTCGACGTGACCGATGGTCCCCACGTTCACGTGCGGCTTCGTCCGTTCAAATACGCCCTTGGCCATGTAAAACTCTCCACTCAACGCCCGGGAGACCCGGGGTGACAGCCCACTGCCACCGTTCCCTGAACCTATAGAACCACCAATTACGCTGGCGGAACCGCCGCCCGCTGAGAAAAGCTGCTGGTGGGGATTGAACCCACGACCTCGTCCTTACCAAGGACGCGCTCTACCACTGAGCTACAGCAGCGTTGCTGACACGACGGTCGCGGGTCGCGGTCTCTGCCGCACATCGCTCCGGCCGGTTCCGAAAAACCGGATTGAGCATTGTATGCAACCACTCAACCTTGTCAAAACCAAAAATTGCCGCCCACGGCCAGCTCGCTATCCTATTCAAGAGAGCCCGGAACGCAAGCCGATCCTTGATTATCGGGCTCCGCAATCTACCGGCCAACCGGCCCCCAGGCCTTGCCGCCGAACGGAGCCGTGGATCGCGACCGCCGGTGACCCGCAGGAAGCTGCCATGAGCGACTCCAAGCGTTTTTCGCCCACCGACATCCCGCACCGGGTCCGCTCGGCCCTCGAAGAGGCGCCCGAGTCCATCAAGAGCTGGAAACAGCAGGTGCGCGAGAATCCCAGCGCCGTCTTCGACCCGACCCTCATACGCGTGGGTATTTACATTGTCGCCGGCTTGCTGCTTTTTGCCGGCATGTACTGGCTGGTCGGACTGCTGACGCCCGAGTTCGATCCCAAGGTCTGGCAGGAACCCACTGCGGTTGCAACGCTCTACGTCGCGTGCACCAACTCTGAATGCCTGCAACATTCGACGGTCAAGAAGCCGATGGATTTTGCAGCCTGGCCGATCGACTGCGGCCAGTGCGGCCAAGCGACCGTTCGACGAGCGTCCGTCTGCAAGAGTTGCGCACAATGGTCGGCCAGCGATCCGGAGACCGGTCGCTGCCCGGTGTGCGTCCGTCGCGAATCGGAACAGAATCGGCAACGCGAGCAGATCCGCAAAAAACGCTCGACGGACCCTGACGACCTCGAAGACGGCTGGGGCTAGAGGGCTCGCACGAATGCCGCGTCGGGACCTATGGTTCCATCATTCCGAGACAGGCGACCCCGCGAGCGATTCGACAATGGACCGCACCTGATCGCGCGACACGCCGTTCCCATGCAGCAGAATCGCGAAGACGACCTCCTGGTCATCCGACAGCGTGAGATACCCCGCCAGCGCGCGCACCCCGGAAATCGTCCCGGTCTTGCCGATCAACCGGTTACGCAGGCCTGGACGGTTGTACGCGGACCGCAGCGTACCCTCCACACCTGCTGTCGAAAGGCTGTCGCGAAAGAGGTTGCGGTGCGGATGCTGGCTCATCACGTGTAGCAGATCCACGACCTGCCGCGCCGAGACGCGATTCTGATGACTGAGACCGCTTCCGTCGCGCAGCACCGCGCCGGCCATCGAGACGCCGTGGTCGTCAAGAACGCCGCGCACACGATTGGAACCCTCGGCCCACGTCCCCGCCGACTCACTTCGTCGGCCGCGCGGCGCGTACGCCGCCATCGACTTCAACAAACACTCGGCGAACAGATTCTGACTGAACGTGTTCGTCCGCCAAAGGACCTCGCGGAGAGAGGTGCGTGCGACGAACACGGGCTTCGCACGCGCGATCGCCTCCTTACCTATCTGTCGACGAACAACGTCACCGACTGTCGGAACGCCGCGTCGGGCAAGCGCTTCCTTGAGCGCATGGCCGAAGAAGACCGTGGGTCGCCCCGCCGCGGCGGGTGCGAGCTTCATCTGGTCCTTGACGCCGCCTTTGAGTACGAAGATATCCGAGTCCAATCCGCGCCGGAGACCGGCAGTGTTTCGCTTGGCGGGCTTCAGCCCATTCTCGACGAACGTCATCGGCAAGGTTGGCCAGAGCTGCAAGGTGACGCGTCCATTCTTTGCGACCGCCTTCGCATCGAGGCAATTGTCGTTGTAGTTCAGGCCACCGACCGGAGCCTGGTACCAGCGATCGGCCTGATCCGCGGGCCAGTCCGCGTGCCGCGACTGATCGTCGAACACCGCATCATCGAGGACGATTTTCTGGAGACTGGTTACGGACCGGTTTTTCAGCTCGTTGGCCAGCCGATCGAACAGCGCGTCGCGCGATTCACCGCGTTGCTTCGCAAGCCGCTCGTCCCCCAGCGCCGGATCCCCACCGCCGACAGCCCACAACTCGCCGTTCTCGAAGAAAAATCGCGTCTCATAGTGAAAGTCCGCTCCAAGGTGATCGAGGGCGGCCGCCGTCGTAAAGAGCTTCATGACGCTCGCTGGTTTCATGGGACGGGTTTCGTTCCGCGCGAACCACGTCTTGCGCTCATGGTCCTCGACCAGGACAGCCGCCGTCACGCCCTCGGGAAGCCGCGACAGCACCGCACCAAGCCGCGATTCGAGCCCTCCCGGCACACCTGCTGTCACCGTCGGCGTCAGCAGAATCGCGAGCAACCAGCCCCGAACGATCGCTTTCCGTCTCATCTACGCTTCCACTCCATCCATCCTCTGTCGAAGATTCCGCTACACGACGTCACGATACGACTTCCGACAACTGTGGTAAATAGCGCCCGTTGCCGCCAACAGCTGGCGGCCCGTCACGCACGGCCCGCAGCGCATCGCAGGCGCTTCAGGGTTCAGGTACGAAAACCCGCAACCACTTCGGGAGCACGTGGAACGCCAGCGACCGTTCGTCCGATCCGAGCACCTCGCCGTCGGCGTGAATCGGCGTTCCGGGATCACTGCGAACCGCGAGCGTCGCGGTCCGCCCCGTGATGACCTTGGGATGGTGAACGTGCCGGCCACGGAAGAGCGCCGGGAGCAGTCGCAGCACGGTCCATTTGGAAACCTCGGGCACCAGCACGAAGTCGAACAGACCGTCATCAAACTGTGCGGTCGGCGCCATGTGAAAGAGCCCGCCGGTCCGCGGGCCGTTACAGACCGACAACATGAGCACCGGGCCATCGAAAGCACCACCATCCCACTGGATCTGCATTCGCCAGGCCTTGAGCTTGCGCAACGCGCGGATCAGTGAGACGATATACCGCAGGTTCCCAGAGAGCCGACTGCGAACGTTCTCGATCGTTACCAGCGGCTCCATGCCCACCCCACAATTGTTGTCGAAGTAGTAGGCACGTCCTTTCCGAGCAGCGCCCGTCGCTGACGCCCTAGCGTCGGATGGCTCCACCGGATCAGCCTCGAACCGCACGCACCCCAGATCGACAATGCGGGTATGCCCGGCTGCGATCGCCTGAACTGCCGCGGCGATATCGCGCGGCACACCCAGCATGTCCGCGAAATCGTTGCCGGTCCCGATGGGAATGATGCCGAGCGCCGGCCGGATGGCATTGTCTCCAAGGCCGATCGAAGCTGTGACCAGTCCGTTGACGACTTCGCTGATGGTTCCGTCTCCCCCAGCCGCCACGACCCCGTCGAACGACTCCTGAACAGCGCGCTCCGCGTGCGCCGTCGCATCGCTCGGAGCGCGGGTCTCAACGAACTCGGCGCTCAGACCGACCGCGGCGAACTCGGATCGCAGGACTTCCAGCCGACGACCGGCTCGCCAGCGGTTCGCATAGGGGTTGACCAGGACGAGGACACGCATTCGTGAGGTTCTAGCGACTGCAAGCGCCGATGGGAAGACGCGCTCCCCACACGCAGGCAACCGCCGGGCCCCGCACCCGACACCGCCTCACCCATGCTGGGGGGATCCCTGGGATCTCGCGCGACGTCGATGCGCGGGGTTCCTGCAAGCCGCACACGCGACTATCATCCGCCAGATCGGCAGCGATTACATATTGTTACGACCCAACCTTGCCGATCGTTCGTACGAGGTGAACGCACCCTGTCGTTTCAGGTGGAATCTGCCATGAGCACACGAAGAGCGAAAGAGCCACTCGCGGAGCAGATCTCCTCGTTCGTCGGCTTCCTGATCTACCTACTCGTGCTCAAGAGCTTCTTCATCCCGTTGTTCATTATCCCGACCGGCTCGATGGCGGAGACGCTGCGCGGGGCTCATGCCGACTTTTCGTGTCCGAATTGCGGGGTAGACTACGCCGCCGGGCTTCCCTTCGAACGACAGCGAGAGGTCGTACAGTGCCCGAATTGTCGCTGGCGGCAGCGCTATGACACGCCCGAGACGCTCAAGCGACAGGGCTACGAGTCGAACGAGATTCTGCGGACCGCTCCGCGCGGCAAGGCCGGCGACCGAATCGTCGTCCATGGCTGGCCATACGCAGTGGGCGGTCTCTTCGGGCCGCAGCGTTGGGACGTGGTCGTGTTCAAGGTGCCGAACGATGGACAAACGAACTACATCAAGCGGCTGATCGGCCTGCCGAACGAGAAAATCGAGATTCTCGACGGCGATATCTTCGTCAACGACGAGATCACCCACAAGGCACCGCATGCGCAGCAGTCGCTCTGGTTTCGGTATTACGACCACGATCATCCGCCAGCCAAGCCGTCACGGCGCGCCGGGTTTCATCCACGTTGGGAGCCGGGCGCGGAACGGACGGGCTGGCAAGACCCGAAAGCTCGGTGTCTCACCTTCGACGGCCTGGGCCGCGACCGTGACGAGCTGTGGTTCCGCACGGACGTGGAGGGTTCGCAGCGCGAAACGCTGATCCAGGACATCTACGGCTACAACCATCCGCTCGACCCACGGATCATTCCCCAAATCGTAACGGACACCCGTGTCTCGGCGTTGGCGGCGTTCACGGCCGGCACGGGTTACGTTGAGCTGTCGACCACCAAGTATGACAACCGATTCACGCTCCGCCTTCACGCCGACGGACGGTTGCAGTTGATTCACCAGAAACGCGGCGCCGATCCGGAACAATGGTGGGAGGGCCAGACCTCGGTTGACACACCCGTACAACTCGGGGTCGGCGTGGTCGACTATCGCGTCCTCGTCGAGGTCGACGGCTCCGTGATCTGGCATTCCACCGACGAACAGTGGACGGTCACGCCCGAGACGGCCCGCCAGCGGATGGGGCAGCCGACTTCGCCGCGCCCGATGATTGCCGCCACCGACGCGCAGCTCACCTTACGGCACGTGCGAATCGACCGCGACGTGTACTATACCTATCGTCACCCGCAACACGCCGGCCCCTTCAACGGCGGTCCTGACTTTCCGATCACGCTCGGTCCAGACCAATACTTTGTTTGCGGCGACAACAGCCCGAACAGCATGGACAGCCGGTTCTGGGGACCGCGTCAGCTTGGCGCGCACCTCCGCGCGGACCTGGAAGCCGATCGCTATCAGACAGGCGTCGTACCCGGGAGCCAGATGATCGGCCAGGCCTTCTTCGTCTACTGGCCGGGCTTCCAGCCGTTGCTCCCGGACAACGGGCCGGAATTCGGGCTGCGTCGTTTTTCCCGGATTCTGCCGGACTTCGGCCGCATCCGCTGGATTCACTGAACAAACGCAGACGGCTATCGGAGCAGGCGTGTCCGGCGACCTCCGCCCAGAGCACGAAACGTCAATTGGGCCACCTCCGATCGAGGTCCGGCCGTCGCACGGTCCCGACCCGGGCCCGGAGCAAGACAACAGCTCTTCGGCCATCGAGCACCTGATTCACACGACGGGAACCGTACAAGCCGTGCTCACGGCGCTCATTCTCGCCTTCGTCTTTCGCGCCTTCTTCGTTGAGCCCTTCATCATCCCGACGGGCTCGATGGCGGAGGGTCTGCTCGGACGGCACCGCCACCAGATATGCACAGCCTGCAGCTGGCAATACAACGTCGACGAGCCGGACACCAGTGACGAAACCGTCATTTGCCCGAACTGCTTCACACTCGGACGGCTCTCACCCGAAAGCCTGGCCGGTGACCGTATCCTGGTACACAAGTGGCCCTACCTGCTCCTTGCGCCGAAGCGCTGGGACGTGATCGTCTTTCGCGACCCTGCCGATCCGCTCGAAAACTACATCAAGCGGCTCGTCGCGCTCCCCGGTGAATCGGTCGAGATCATTGAAGGCGACATCTTCATCAACGGAACGATCGCGCGCAAACCACGGTATGCGCAAAACGCACTCTGGATCCCGGTCTACGACCAGGGGTATGTGCCGCGTCTGCCCGCCGGGGAGCATGCTCCCTGGCAAGTCGACATCGCCGATCCGAGCGCATCCGACTGGAGCGGCTTGTCCACACGTGTGATTCGTTATCAGGGTGCACACGAACGTCCACAGTCGATTCGATTCGAGCCCGGCGTCGGGGAGTATCTGCGCGACGTTTATGGTTACAACAATGGATCCTCGGGCCGGTACGTGAACGACGTCCGGCTTCGCGTCGAGATCGAGCGAGAGAGCGGCAGCGGCACCGGGACCCTCCAGTTCGAGATCGCGACCGAATCGAATCGGTTCGTCGCCGTCCTCGGCCCAACCGGCGACGTGCACCTGCGCCGCGTTTCCCGTTACGACGAAAACGAGGTGGCGCAACTCGGTCCGGTGCAGGTACAAGGCGATTTTGCGCGGGTGCGCCTCGAACTGGCCCACGTCGACCACCGAGTGTACGTAGCGCTGAACGGCGTTGAGCTGCTGGCGACCGACGACGAAAGCTACCCCTTTGACATTGACGCGTATCGGCACACCTATCACCGCGAGCCGTTGAGCCTCGCAATGACCGCCGATGGCGGTGCCTACGCTTTTCGCAACCTCCGAATCGAACGCGACGTGTTCTACGTCGATGCGCCCCAGACACGTCGGGCCGGACGGGCCAATCCAATGACGCTCGGTCCCGATGAGTTCTTCGTCCTGGGCGACAACAGCCCCGACAGCCATGACAGCCGGGAATGGTTCGAGGCCGGGCCACACCTCCCCGGGGACTATCGACTGGGCACGGTTGTGGAGTCGCAGATTGTCGGGCGGGCCGCGTTTGTGTATCTTCCAGCTACACTACGTGTTCCCGGCTTCTCGTCACGTGCGTTGCCGGACATCGGCCGCACACGCTTCATTCGATGAAGGTCGCGCAAAGAATGCCAAACCCGAACCGAGACTTTCAACACTTTGCTGGACAAGCAGTTGGGGCAATCGGGGCATCATCCCCGACGCGCAGCAACACCTTAGATCCGAAAGCCGGACCATCGTGCCTAACACTGTAAATCTCTTATTGAAAACGATTTACAGAAACAACCGGCGTTTCCGCCCTGCTAGATCGCGATATTATTGGACCTTGAAAATGGAAAGATCGCAGGATTCTGGCGCTGGTTGCGGGACGCTTTTGAACAAGTTTTCAACAATTTCGGGCACTGTTTACGCTTGACGAGTCGTTCATGCTCTTGCAGGTGCAACAACTGGTAAAGTCGTTTGGCGGTCGGCGAGTGGTCGACCAGGTCAGCTACGAGGTCGACGATCGCGAGATCGTTGGCTTGCTGGGGGCCAACGGCGCGGGCAAGACGACCAGTTTTCGCATGACGGTGGGTATTTTGACGCCGGATGGGGGCCGGGTTCTGTTTCAGGATCGGGAGGTGACGCGTCTGCCGATGTACAAGCGGGCGCGATGGGGGATGGGCTATCTTTCGCAGGAAACGAGCGTTTTTCAGCGTCTGACGGTCGAGCAGAATCTGCTGGCGATCGCTGAGACGATGCGTTTCAGCCGACGAGAGCGAAAGCAGAAAGTTGAGGAGTTGCTCGAGCAATTCGGACTGCACGTCATTCGGACGAGTCCTGCGCGGGTCATTTCCGGCGGTGAGAAACGTCGCCTGGAGATCGCTCGGGCATTGATCACCAATCCGAAGCTGATCTTGTTGGATGAGCCGTTCAGCGGTGTGGACCCGATTCAGGTCGAGGGAATTCGCACGGAGATCAAGCGTTTGCGCGACCGTGGAATCGCGGTGCTGCTCACTGACCACAACGTCCGTGCCACGTTGGAGACAACGGACCGCAGCTACGTGATCCACAATGGGCGGGTGATCTGCAGCGGAACGCCGCACACGCTGATCAACGACCCGATGGTTCGCGAGAAGTACCTTGGGGGCATGTTCCGCGGCGACGAGTTCAGCGCCGCCGAGCCGCCGGTCGTATCGGATCCACCGGAGCCGGTCGACTCACGATAGCGTCGAACCGCCGACGCGTTTTCGCACGTCGCGCTCCAAATCCGCCAGGAACTTGCAGTTTGCGGGTGTCTTCGCGAAGCAGAGCTTCTGCGCGGCGGGCAGTGCGAACAGGTCGTACGGGACGTAGCGCGCGTACCGGAGCAGCGCACACGTTGCGTCCGAGAGCATGACGATCGACCGCAGTTTCCATAAGGGATCGTCGATCTTCGGAAAAGTGTGGTGTTGCCCGATCAGCTCGGGAAGAGGCGACGGCAGGTTCCAGCTGTCCGCGAGCCGCAATCCGAGGTGTTCGTGCCATTCCTCGGTCAGCGCATAGAACATGCTCAGGGTGATTCGCTGGTGTCCGCGGCCCTGAAAATCGTGAATCAACTTGAGCATGACCAGCATGCCGATATCGTGCAGCAATCCTGCCATGAACGCGTCTTCGGGGCCCAGGTCGTAGCGTTGCGCGAAACCGGCGCTAGCCGCTGCCGACGCCATGGACTGCTGCCAGAGTTGCTCGCCCAGCGATTTCTTGTTGCCACCGGTGTGAATCGCGATCGCCTTCATGGTGACGCCGAGCAGTACGGAGCGTAGCTGTTTGACGCCCAGTCGCGCGAACGCCATGTCCAGTCGGCGGATCTCGCGGATTCCTCGAAACTGCGACGAGTTCGCGATCCGCAGGATCTCCGCGGTAATGACCGAATCGCGTTGGGCAACTTCCGCAGCGCGCGCGAAGCTCACGTTGTCCTGATCGAGCAGGCTCAGAAGTTCCTGCGTCACTTGCGGCACTTGCGGCAACTTGAGATTCGGATCCGCGAGGAAGCCCTTCAGCTCATCGTATAAGCCGACGTCCACGGGCTGGACCCGCCCGCGATAGGATGGCGGTCGCGTAACCGGCGGCTCGGCCGGCGTCCACCAGCCCTCCGGAATCTCCGGCTCCGGCTCCTGGGCCGACGGCGTCGTCGCCTCGCTCGGCGGAGCGACTGCGGTGGTCGTTCCTTGATCGTCCGTGTTCCCTGCCGGGTACTCCTCCACGGGTCCGAAGATGAAGTCCATGATCGCGCGCAACATGTGTGGTCTCCGTGGCGCAGTGACACCGTCATGGTGGTATCGGAAAGACGCGGGCGGCGTTGCAGTAGCAGGTCCCGCGAAAATCCAGGGGGCTGCAACTGACGTCCCAATCGGACCTTCCCGATATCACGACCGGGATGTGTACGCGATCCGATTCACGCTCCTGGCCACTCGTGCTGTCGCTGCTCTTGATAGCAACGGCGCCGGTCCCGCGCATCGCCGCCCAATCAGCGAAAGAGGACGCAGAATCGTACTACCTGCTTCTCCGACGGTTCGACTTCAATGAGCGGCCGCTGGGTAACTTCGACGAAACCCCCATGTTCTGGGACCGGCTCAGCGGCCCCGGGCTGCCGCGATACTCCGCAGCCCAGTTCGACCGCACCCAGGGGGCCGTCAGTGGAGCTCCGTCCCTGCGTTTCGACCTTCGCGGCGGAAGCGTCGCGTACGAGTATGTGTACAACGACGTCCGAGTATCTGCCGGCTCAACCTACCTCGTCCGCGCGCAGGTCCGCACCGAAGGGCTCGAGCACGCCCGCGCCTTCCTCGCAACCTACATTACCGATCGATTCGGAGAGCGGGTATCCGAGTCTGAATACGTCAGCGCGCTCGAACCGGCGGTCCAATCGACGGACCCGCCGCCGAACGGCTGGCGCGAGTTGGAGATTCGGTTCACGGCCACCCAACCGGAATCGTTCTTCCTGCGAATCCAGCTCTGGGTGGCCCAGGACGCTTCCTGGCGCGTGACGCCCGCAGACGAGGTCGATCCGATCGTCCGTGAGGACGTCCGCGGCCGGGCCTGGTTCGACGACGTCGCGGTCTACCGCCTACCCGTGCTGCGCCTGACGCTCTCGAACCCCGGCGGCTTCATCGTCGATGGCCAGCCGGAATCCCTGGCGTTGGTGATCCAGGACACCAGCAAGGAACCCAAACGCGTGGATGTCGTGATCGAAAACGCCCAGGGCGCAACGGTTCATCGCGAACGCGTCGACGTCGAGGGTGGCGGAAAGCATCAGACGCGCATCCAGGTCCCGAAACTAGCCCCCGGAATGTACGTCGCGCGCGCCCAGCTGGTGGTCCCGGAACAAGAACGGCTGATCGTCGAACGCATGCTGCCGTTCGGCGTCGTGGTCCCCTTCACGACAACCGACCCGGCATTCCCTGACTTCGGCGTCGATCTCGGTCGCTGGGTGGGTGCTGATCCGACGGGGGCCGTTCAGCTGCTCGAAGCCCTGCACGCGGGCTCGGCGCGTGTGGGGATTCCGATGATTGGCATGATCCACTCGCGCGACGAGCAGATCTACTTCGACACCCTTCGACGACTTGTTCGCGACCTGGTGACCGCCCACGTCGACCCGGTCGGCGTAATCCTCCCCCGCGATCGAACCGGTCGCGCAGACGATGACACACTGCTGCGGATGGTCCAGTCGAACGCTGACCTCGCCGAACCGATGGGACCGATCTTCACGTTCTTCAGCGGCATCCTGACCACCTGGCAATTCGGCGACGAACTCGACCCGCTGGGAGCGGTGACCCGCTGGGACGCGGAATCGATCGAGCGCCTCTGGACCGAACTCGAACGGTTCGTGACCCTGCCGGAGGTCGTGATTCCGCGAACCGGGGAACAGGTCGGCAACGCCGCAAGACTGCTGGGTGAGATCTTCGAGGAGGTTCCCAGCGGCGCCGACGCACCCGAGGAACACCGGACCCGACGGGGAGATGCAGCGGTCATCGCGACCATCCCGATACAGCCGACAACGTCCGCCCGTGGTGCCATCTGGGAGCTTGCCTTTCTCGCTGACCAGCCTCGACACGGTCGTCGCTGGGTGCGCATTCTGCCCTACGACGATCGGGCTCTTCATCCCGCAGATCGCATCGCAGACCTGGCCCAGCGGGTTGTACTGGCCAAAGCGCTGGACGCCGAACGAGTCTACGTACCCGCACCGTTTCGACTTCACCGGGACGGCGATACCAAACACTGGGTCCCGACCGAGAACTTCATCGTATTGCGCACGTTGTTTCATCATCTGAGCCGCAAGCGACCGGTGCGTGTCATGCACCCGGACCCGGACTCCGTAGCGGTACTGTTCGAAGGGCGCGAACAGGACTGCATGGTCGTGTGGAGCTGGTCCGCTAATCGCCGCTTGAGCCCGACGTCGCTATACCTGGGCGACGCCGCACGGGCATTGGACCTGAACGGTGCACCGCTTCCGCTCGAGTTGAAGGACGGCCGGGCGCGAATTCCGCTCGGGACGGCGCCAGTGATCATCAGCGACCTGGACATTCCGCTCTTGCTGTTCCAGGAGAGCATCGCGCTCTCCCCGGATCGGATCGAGCTTCAGGACACTGAGCACGACCTGACGTTGCGACTCCAAAACACGTTTCGAGCGCCAATGACGGCAACGGTCCGGCTCAAGCCTCCCAAAACCTGGAACCTGACACCGGGCCAGATCGACGTGCAGCTCCAGGATGGAGAAACGCTGGAGGTACCGGTGCATCTGACGATCCCGCCGCAGGAGTTTGCGTCCGAGCAGCCGATCGAGATCCGTGTGGAGATCCATGAACCCGAGACGCACTCGGTCCGGCTCATTGTCCCGCTCCGAATCGGGTTGCGCGATATTGACGTTTTCGTTCGAATGCGTTGGCGCGGCGCGAATCTGATTATCGAGCACATGCTCGAGAACCGGACCGAAGAGACCGTCAATTTCTCGAGCTTCTGCCAGCTGCCGGCAAGACGTCGGCAGGAAGGCGCGTTCATTCGCGTGGGACCCGGAGCAACCTATACCCAAATCTATCGTTTCCCCGCTGCAACGCGCCTGATCGGAAACATGGTGGCGCTCGGAATTCGCGAGACACGCGGCCCGCGCCGCCTCCACCAGGTGATCGAGATCCCTCCCAGTCCCTGACGACGACGGACGCCATCGTCGGTTCCCAGCACCGCCTGAACACCGTTAGCAAGCTACCCGTGCCACCGATCGCGAGCGGCAGCCCCGACGCCTCGTTCTATTCAACGGCCACCGCTTCGGCTATTGTTAGCGCTCGAAAAATACGTCGGGTTCCGGATCGAGCACTGGAAGCGATCCCGGCCCCGGAAACAGCGTCTCGCATTGTCGCATGATCGGCGTGCGAGCGATAATAGAAACGCGACGCAACTATGGTATCCCTTCCGCAATTCAGCCCCGATTCGGACAACGGCGGGGGCGAACGATGCAAGAAAGCCGACGGCAAGGCGTGCGGCGCCGGACTTGAAAAGATCTACCCGACGTCCGCCGTGCGCTACGGCGCCATGAACTGGATCGGCGAGTTTTCGTACAGGCCTGGTACTGCCTTCAAATGCGGCGCAAAGGTCGTGATCCAGACGGATCGCGGCATGGAAATCGGCGAGCAGGTGAGCCTGTTCTGCAACGGCTGCAACCACTCGGTCACGCGCGAACGCGTCCTGGATTACGTCAAGACCAGCGGGCCCGAGTTTTACAAACTCCGCAACGGTCGCATCATGCGCGAGGCGTCCACGCAGGATGTCGACGAACACGCACGGCTCAATTCGCACCTCGGTGAAGACATCGATCGCGCCGCGCTGCTGGCCGCCCAACTGCAGCTCGACATCAAGATCGTGACGGTAGAGCACCTGCTCGGCGGCGAGCGAATCGTCTTTTACTTCCGCTCGGAAGAGCGAGTCGACTTTCGACAGTTGGTGCGTGAGCTAGCGTCCCACTATCGCACCCGGATTGAAATGCGACAGGTCGGCGCCCGCGACGAGGCACGACTCGTCGCCGACTATGAGATCTGCGGGCGTGAGTGTTGCTGCAAGAACTTCCTCAAGAAGCTACGGCCCGTCAGCATGAAGATGGCCAAGGTGCAGAAGTCGACGCTCGACCCGACCAAGGTCTCGGGGCGCTGCGGGCGACTGCGCTGCTGCCTGCGTTACGAGCACGAGGGCTATGAAGCCCTGCTGAAGAAACTGCCACGGACCGGCAGTCGGATCGCGACCGAGTTTGGCGAAGCGACCGTGGTCGACCGCCAGACGCTGACCCAACTCGTGCTCGTCCGCCTCGACGACGGCCGTGAAATGACCATTCCGGTCGAAGAGCTCGGGGAGAACGCTCCGCGCCGCCCTGCCCCGGCACCACCGGAGGCCCCGCCCAGGAAAGACCAGAACGGCGCGCGAAAGCCCGACGCCAAGGACGGCCCCGGCTCCCGGCGCGGCGGACGCGACCACAAGAGCCGTGGGGACGGCGCCGAGCGCGCCGACCGTCGGCCCTCCCGCAGTCGCCGACGATCGAACCGGCCCCGACGGGGAGCTGGCGAATCGGCACCGGAACCCGGTCGCGAAAGCCCTGCCTCGAACGACGCAAAACCGCCGAAGAACGACCAAGAGGGCACGCCGGATCGGCCGGCAAAACGGCGACGACGACGGCGACGTGGACGCTCCGGGCCGCAAAACCCTCCCACGAACGGCAATTCGCCGGATAAAATGAACTGAAGGGCTGGGTTGTCGTGGGAATGCGGAGCGATATGGGATCGGATGCCACCAAACGGTATGAGCGCTTTCGGCGCGCGGTGCTCGAGGACGGTCGCTACCCGCTCGAAGCGTACGAATTCCTCAATCACGGGCTGGAATACACGACCAACCTCGTCCACGTCGGCGAGTCCGACGGCCCGCGCCACGTCACCGGGCAGGAGCTCAGTGCGGGCCTGCGCGATCTCGCGATTCAACGCTGGGGCGGGCTGGCACCGCTGGTTCTGAAACAATGGGGAATCCGATCCACTCGCGACTTCGGCGAGATGGTTTTTTTCCTCGTGGGCCTCAATCTGATGGGCGCCCACGAATCGGACTCGATCGACGATTTTGACGGGGTCTTCAACTTCGACGAGGCCTTCGGGGGCTATCGGATCGACCTCGACCGGACCGCAAGCGACCCGACCGCATGAAGGATTACCTGCCGCCACTCTCGCGGAACGCCCGGCGCTGGTTCCGCACGCTCGGCCTGATCGCTGCGCTGACCGCGCTGCTCTGGTTCGTCTACGCACTCCGTTCGGTGTTTACGCCGCTGGTCGCGGCACTTGCCATCGCCTACGTCCTCAATCCGGTCGTGAACGCGCTCGAGTATCTCGGTCTGCGCCGCCTGACGGCAATGATCCTGCTGTCCATCGTCAGCGTCATCCTGCTGGTCTTCGGGGGCGCCATCGTCTTCTTCCAGGCCTCGCGTCAAGCGATCGACCTCAAGGATGACGTGGTCCGATATTCGCATCTGGCCATGGAATGGCTGCACGATGCCAACTGGCTCCAAACGGGTGCCGTCCTCGACGTCGTCACGGCTTCGACGACGCAGCCGACGACGACGCAAGCCGAAGCGGTTCCGAGCAGCAGTTCGCAGCCCGCGGGCGCCTCCACGCTGGAAGACCATGGACCAGCGGCAGCAACCGGCGATGGCCCGCCTTCGATGCTATTGCAGCAGTTGACGCCGCTCTTGGGTGAACATGCCGGGATGCTCGCCAGTTCGATCATTCGAGTGATCGACACGGCGTTGACCAGCGTCGTGAACTGGGTTTCGATCTTCGTCCTGTTGCCAATGTATGCGTTCTTCTTCCTGTGGCGTTTCAACGAGATCGTGGTCACATTGCGCGACCATCTACCGCAGGACTATCGCCCGACGATTGTCCGCGTCGTCAAGACGATCGATCGCGCGATCGCGGACTTCTTCCGCGGCCGGCTCGTGGTCTGCATGATCATCGGCCTCGTCTCCGGCATCGGCTGGCAGCTCGTCGGCCTCAAGAATGGCCTTTTGCTGGGACTGCTCGCCGGTCTGTTCAATCTCGTACCGTTCATGTCGCTGGTGGTGTTGCCGCCGGCGCTCTTCTTCGCGTACTCCGACGCCACCCAGGTGGGGCAGCCGTGGTTCTGGCCGGTCGTGCTGGCCATGGGGGTCTACATGTTCACGCAGGCCCTGGAATCGTTCGTTCTCACGCCGACGATTGAATCGAAGTCCTCCGGGCTACACCCGATTACGACCGTCGTCGCGCTGCTCATCGGCGGCCAGCTGGCCGGGCTGCTGGGCATGTTGCTATCGATTCCGATCGCCAGTACGCTCAAAACGTTATCGGCCGAATGGCTGATGCCCGAGATTCGTCGACTCGCGGGCATGCCGCCGGGTTCGCCGACCGTTGGCGAGCCGGCACCCGCACCGGCCGCCGAAGCTGTCGACGGGTCACCGGAGAAGTCGACGGCGCCGACCGATCCAGACCAATCGGAGCCCACATGACCCAAGGACCGAAGCCCGATTCCGAGTTCCCCTTTGGTGCGGATCCCACCCGATCGAAGCTCCCCATCGTCGTTTGGGGACTGTTCTATCTCGCGTGGCTCGTTTTCCTCTTCGCGATGGCGACGCGCTACACATGAACGCCCCGGCAGCGCCATTTCGGCTTGCTGACCTCGACCATCCCCCTTCGATCACGCCGGAAAGCGCCGTGCTCGAGCACAATCTCGCGGCGCTCGCTGCGGTGGACCCGACACTCGCAAAGCGACTGAGCACAACACGGGTCCCGTCAACGATGACGGCTGTCCGCTCGCTCGACGCGCTTCCCACGTGGCGTCGGGACGATGCCGCGGATAGCGAATGGCTCGGCGGGTCAGCGACGCCGCGGTCCGAGGCCGAGGGGTTGTTGCAGAACTTCACCTCGACCGAGCAAGCGGTCGCGCTGCCCGGAATCGGCACGGGCTATCTGGCTCGGATGCTGCTCGTGCGGCTGCCGCACCACCTGGCGCTGTTCGTCTTCGAGCCCGACCCGATCGCGATCCGTGCCGTGCTGTCGCTGATCGATTTCAGTAGAGCGCTCGCCGACCGACGTTTGATCTTGATCTGCACGGAGTCCGAGGCCGACGCTCTCAACGTGCTCCTCGCGGAGAATCTCGGGCTGATGCCGCCGGCGTTGATTACGCGACTGCCGGCATTGCCGCCCGAGCGGTGCGCGCACATCCACCAGGTCACCGCGCGAATCGCGTCGGAAACGATGGCGCGCCGGGACAAGCGCCTGGCGGAGACCCGTCTCGAGTCCGCGCCGGTCGGCACACGGCCGCGCCTCGCGATCCTATCACGTTCGACGACACCCGAAGCCACGGTCGCCTGCCAAGCCGTTGCCGAAGCCGCGGCTGAACTGGGTATCGACGCGCTCTGCTGCCCGTTGACGGCGACCAGCATGCACCCGCTCGAGCCAGCCAGCCGGCTCGATGATTTTCGTCCTAACGCAACGCTTGTTGTGAACCACGATCGGCACCGCTTTCCCATAGCACTCCCGGGAAAAGTCGTCGAATGGTATCTGCAGTCGGGCGCGGTACCGGAGCAACTCGCTGACGACGGGACGCAACGCTTCGCGGCCAGCTCAGCGATTGCGGGTCGGCTCACAAGTATCCCCGGCGCTGCACGGGCCGAATTGCTCCCGTTGGCAGCAACGGTCCACCAAATCCACCAACAGGTAGCCGAGTCCGCGAAAACCGAAGCCCTGACGAGCCAAACGGACAGTGCAACGATCCTGGTTCTGGCCCCGTGGCGTGACGCGTCGCCGACAGCCGTGGGCATCCGCCAACCGACGCATCGTCTACTGTGGGAATCGGCCGGTCGACTGGTGGCCGAACATTGGGAATCGGATATGATCCGGCACGCAGAACACGTGCTGGACGCTGCCGAGCGCGATGTCGGCGTCAGACTGCAGCCGACCTCAATGCGTCCGGGACTCCTGCACGCGATCGAGCAAGTCTTGATTCCGCAAGTAGTTGCGGAAAGAATCATTGAGGAGCTCACCAGAGCCGGACGGATGGTCACGCCGGTCGGAGTCGGCTGGCAACCCGAACCGGAACACGACTGGGCTCCAGGCTGGAAACTGGGACGGACGCTGGGTCGGGGGATGGAACGGACATCGGGATGGGAACCATGTGCACCGGGCGCTGCTGCGCCGAAGTCGTCGAGCCAAGCGGAACAACAGCCCCATGGCGCAAGCCTCGCGTTGGGGGTGGTGCCCTCACTGGACGCGCTGCGGATTCCGGACGTGTTGCAGGCCGCCGCAAGCGGTCGACCACTCGCGATCTGGCACCCGGCGAGCTCAGCGCCGGAACCGCTCCACGACCTGCTGAACCCTGCCCATCATTATCGGCCGTTCGATTCCACGCGCGGCTTGCTGGCGATCGTGAGCAGTCCGGGGGACAGTCTGTCGGCGGCAGCCAGAGCGCGGGCCCACGTGGTGGAGAAGCACACCTACCGAGATCGATTGCAGCGTCTTCTGGCGGCCCTGGGCCTGTGCGAAACGCCGTAGCCCGCATTGTCGGGGGCGCTCTGTTGCTACTGGCTGGGCTGGTTGTCCCGACCCAGGCGGCCGAGTCGGTCGTCACGGTGGTCGGCGACTTTGAGGATGATTCGATTGCGTTCAGCGTCGGGGACGTCGAGGGGGTCTTGGCAGCCGATTGTGTGGCCCGGCGTGAGTCGATCCCGGCACGCGGCCAGCAGTGTCTGGCAATCGATATTGGTGCTACGCGCGCGACCGTGAGCGCCGCGGTGGATCTCGTCTTCCGCGAACCGGTCCGTTTCGACCAGGTTGACCACATCGCCGGCTTCTGCTGGATCAAAAAGGCGGCGGCCCGGGTCTCGTTTCGGCTGCGTGATGCGGCCGGGCAACTCTTCGAAACGCCGCACCGGGCCATCACGCAAAAGCACCGGTGGGTAGCGCTCTCGATTCCGATCAAGCCCGACGAGCTAAAGCGCATCCGCGGCAAGAAAGGGTTGGAATGGCCGGTGCAGATCGTCGGGTGCCGACTCGAAACGACGGAGATGGGCAGTCAGACGATCTACCTCGATGACCTGCAGGTCGAGCACCGGGTCGCCCAGAACCAAACGCTGCGCGGCAGCTTCTCGTTTGACCAGCCGACCAAGCTCTACGATCCGGGCGCGACCGTGCGTGCTGCCGCCACGCTCGAGAACCGCTCGCGCAAGCGGGCGCTGGCCGTGACGGTCGAGTTGGCCTGGACCCGCACCGACGGAACGGTGATCGCGACGCAACGCAAGGCAGTCAATTTGCCCGCCAGCGGAAGCGACTTTCGTTCCTATCAGTCGCTCGACTTCTCGTTGCAGATCGATGAGCCCGGGCTCTATCGGCTCGTGGCCAAGGCGCTCGCAACCGGCTGGACCAAGCCGCAGGAGTTCTCGACGACGATCGCCGTCACGCCGAGCAACCGCGGCCTTCCCAGCGGGCGGCAGGTTCTTTTTGCCGTTCGTAGCAATCTGCTGCGCGAACCGGTCACTGACCAGATTCTGGAGATCGACGTCGCCCGCGACATCGGCGTGCAGTTGCTCGTGCTGGAAACGCCGTGGCGACTGATCGAGGCCAAGGAGAACGAGTTTGATTTCTCGGCGCTCGAGAAACCGATCGCCGCACTGAACGAGTATGAGATTGCACCGATGCTGGCCATCTCAGGTGTTCCCGTCTGGCTCTCCGAGGATGCGACCGATCGGCGAGCCCGCGTGGAAGCGCTGGTCCGGGCGCTGGTCGAGCATTTCAGCGCACGCGTGCGATATCTGGCCCTGCCGGACGCGCTCGCAGACGACTACGAGCCGCTCGCCACGCTCGCGGCCAAGCTACAGGAGGAGTTGGGCCAAACCGTGCCCGACCTGCGGGTGTTGCCTCCGGCGATTGACGCGGAGCAACTACGTGCGAACCCGGACTGGGTGGCGTCCGCGAAGTCCGATCGGAACCGAAACCTTCTGGTTCGAACCCGCGGGGCGTCGACAGAGGCCCTGAAGCATCTTCGGGCGGCGTTTGGCGACCGGCCGGCAACCTGGTCCGACGCGTGTTGGTGGGAACATGTGTCGGAACCGCTGCGAACGGCAGGCAATACCGGCACGGCCGAAGCGCTGCTCGAGCACTACCTTGCCGCGGCGCGCGCTGGCGTCAATGCCCTGGTCTACGTCGATCTCCGGGACGACGACAACAATCCGCGCAACCAGGACGCGCTGCGCGGCTTCGTCGGCCGCGACTTCAGCCCGAAAGCCAGCCTGCTTGGCTTCGCGTCGACGCTGGGCATGCTCTACAACACGCGCTACGCGGGATCCGTTCGCGGCCTGCCGACGAGCTACGATTCGGCGTTGTTTGTCGGGGCTGATCGGCAGGTGGCGGTCCTTCGACCGCGACCGAACCGCATCCAGCCCGCCGTACTGATGCCGATCCAGGGCGTCGAGGGTCCGCTACGGGCCAACGACTTCGGTCGCCGACCGATCGAGATGCAGTCCATGCATGGATCGCGACTGCTGTTCCCGGATCGCCAACCATTGTTCCTCACGCTGTGGATGAGCACTCCGCAACCCGAACCGCAAATCGCTTTTGCACGCCCCTGGATCACGGTACCCGAAACGGTCTTCGCCGAGGCCGAACCGTTCGAGGTGGCCGTTCGCGTCCCCAAACGACAGACAAGCTATGTCCAGGTGGTCACGCCGCGTGACGCACCTTACAGCAGCGCTGTCTCGACGCGAACGCTTCGTAGCGACGGCAACTGGTCTCGCGTTCCAATCGACCTCAACGCCCAAGCCGGCCGCAGATTCGAACGCTCGTCGCTGACCCTGCGCGTCGTGGTCGGGAACGAGCGTACCGAGATCCCGATCAATGTGGTTCCGCTCGCAACAGCGCCCCGTCTCCAGAATCAATCCGCGCGCGGCTCCGCATTGGGCGAACTGCTCCCGAGCGAGAACATCCGCGCCAGCGCCACCGTCCGCGCGTCCGGCGGCTACGATCAGACGCACGTCCGTCTTGCAATCGAGATCGAGGATGACCGTTTCGTGCCGTTTAAGCGACTCGCCAACGGTAGCCCGACTGGCGACGTGCTGGCCGTCGGCTTCGCTTGGGAAGGGGCCTCCGGCTGCGAACTCAACGTCGCACTCGACGGTACGATCGAGCTCGTGGGCGGGAAAACGACCGGTGCGGCGCGCGCGGAAGTTGCCGCCCCCGAAGACAACCGACGTATCATTCAACTCACGATCAAGAAGCCGGAGAAGACGCCCGAGGACCGCATGATCCGACTCGCGCTGCGCTACTCGGATGATGACGCGGACGGCTACCCGCCGATCGAACTCTACTGGGGAAGCGGCCTGGACGGTTCCGGCAGCGGCCGCGCGTACCGCTGGGTCCGGCCGGCCGAGTAACAGAAGCAGGAGCGCCCCTACTCCCACCACCTGGACAGAGGTCCAACGCTTACGGTTGCGGCGTGTTTCCGGCCGGCGCGGGCTGCGGCTGACCCTGCGGTGCCGCCCCGCTCAACTGCGATTGCAGAAATTCGACCGCACGCTGCGCATCCTCGTCGCCGGGCGCAATGCGCAACACCTCGCGCCACGCCTCAAGCGACTGCTTTCCCATCCCAGCCGTGGCCATGACATTCGCCTGCGCCTTGCGATAGCGCAAGTCGCTCGGCGCCAGTTCAATCGCCCGCTGCAACAACGGCAGCAGCTCGATATACGTAATCGTCTCCAGATACGGCATCTGGTTGGAGCGCGTCTCCGCGATTCGCAACAGCACCTCGGCGATCTCGGTCTCCTTACCGGCAACCGGTTCATCCGTCACCTGGTTGCGGGCATCACGACGGTGAAGCGAGTTGTGGATCTGCTTGAGGACCTCGACCTTTACATCAAACGACTCGACGAAGCGCTTCGCGAGATCGATCTGCAGCCCACTCTCGATCATCTCCTGCTGCGACACCTTGATCAGACGGTCAGCCTGCTCCAACGCCGTGTCGAGTTCTTCCATCGCCAGCGCAACGGCCAGCCCGACGCGCGTCGCCGCGTAACTCGACGGATCGGCCTGAATCGCGCGGCCGACAACCTCCTTGGCGTCGGCCAGCCGACGCTCCTCCATATAAGCCTGCGACAGTAGCACCAACACGTCGGTCAGCTCATCGGGCGGCGAGACGCGCTCTGCCTCTTTCAAGTACAGCACCGCCTGTCGCCATACGCGACTCAGCATGTAGTACTTGGCCATGCCATAATTCGCACGGAAATTGTTGCTTTGAATCCGCAGCACTTTCTTGAAGTATCCGCGAGCGTTGTTGTAGTCGCGACGATCCATCGAGATCTCCCCGACCATGAGGTTCGCCTCGAGGTTCGTCGGGTCGATCTTCAGCACCGACTCCAACTGCTCCACGGCCTTCGCAAAGTCAACGTTGTTCCGCGCCGGATCAGCCAGCGCCCGATCGTACAATTGCCGCGCCAGTTGCAGCCGCTGCTCGATCTGCACCTCATCCGGTACTTCCGCCAGCGGCGGCTGGCCCGCACCGTCGAGCCCACCCGCAGGCGGCTGCTGCGCCCACGCCGTCACGCCAGCAATAACGGCCAGCAACCCGCGACTCCAACACTTGCTACGCTGCATACGTTTATCCTCTGGTTCGCCAATCCCGGCTGCGCCCCCCAATCGGAACACTGTCGACGCTCGGCCAGTTTACCTTATCGGCCATTGTACCACGGGCCGCCTGACAATGCTCACTGGTACGCCCCGCATGCGAAGCGGTTCGCGCAACGGTTGCGCGGGCTCGATCAGCGTTTCAGCAAATGCAGCCGAAGCCAGTTCAGGGCGGTATGAATCGTCCTCAGCCGAATCTGGTCTCGCGAGAGGTCGCTGCCGAAGCGGAACGATCTCGCTTCGACCCCGGCCGGTTCCGCGAAACCCACAAACACCAGCCCGACCGGCTTCTCCTCCGTGCCGCCGTCCGGGCCTGCGACACCCGTCGTCGAAAGTGCGTAGTCGCTGCCGAACACCCGACGCGCCCCCTCCGCCATCGCGCTCGCGACCGGCGCGCTCACGGCGCCATGCTGCTCCAGCAGTGACTCGGAAACGCCCAGAACCGCCGACTTGGTCGTGTTCGCGTAGGTGGTGGCGCCGCCGAGGAAGTACGCACTCGAGCCCGGAGTGTCCGTCAGGCGCTTGCCCAGCCAGCCGCCCGTGCACGACTCGCCCACGGCAACCGTGGCCGCTTGCGCCGTCAAGAGCGCGCCGACGGCTCCCGCGAGCGTATCATCCTCACGCCCGAATATCGCCGATTCCAGGCGCTCCCGAATCGTCGCCTCGACGGCATCCAGCTTTCGCGCCGCGTCGGCCGACGAATCGGCGTGAGTATTGATCCGCAGAAGAATCTCTCCCTCCTGGGCCGACGTTCCGACCTCGGGATCACCCCCGCGCACCATCAGGTCACGCAAACGCTCGCCAACCAGCGACTCCGGCAACCCCCAGGACCGTAACGTGCGCGTCGCGAGCACGCGGCTCGGCACCCCACGCGACAATCGCGGCACGACCGATTCCGCGAACATCGCCCGCATCTCGCTCGGCACACCGGGCATGGCAAATACCGGCGTCTCTTCGATCGTCACCTCGATCCCCGGCGCCGTGCCGCATGCGTTCGGGATGAGGCGCCCCTTCGCAGGGACCATCGCCTGCACCTGGTTCGCAGTGCGCATCTTGCGACCGCGCGCTTCAAAGAACGCGCGAATCTGCTCGAGACTGCGCTCGTCCAATACGAGCGGACACCCGGCGGCATCCGCGAGTGCCTGGCGCGTCAGGTCGTCATCGGTCGGCCCGAGTCCCCCACTGCACAGTACAACGTCCGCAGCGCGCGCACCGCGACAGATCGCGGCCACGATCGGTTCGAGATCGTCGGCAACCGTCTCATGCCGAACCGCGCGAATTCCAAGGGCTGCGAGTTGCCGCGCCAGCCACGCCGTGTTGGTGTCGACCGTCTGCCCCAGCGTGAGTTCGGTTCCGATCGATAATAGACTCGCGGTTTGCATCGAATACACTCTGGTATTGGCCGGCGGGCTGTGCGCTCGTCGGCCCGCTGCCGGCTTCGGACGACCTCGTATCCAGGAGCGTAGATGACAACTTCCCCGGACGCCAGCCCGGCCCACGACGCCTCTCCATTCGCTCACGCGGACGGCTATCGCGCCCAGCAGATGACCGCCGATCACGGAATCTCGGCCGCGGCGTACTTCGACACGCCCGCCGCCGAGTATGGCGCCGCGCGCGAGGATGTCGCGTTGTTCGACCGCAGCTATCGCTGCCTGTTCAAGCTGAGCGGTGCGGACCGTGCGACGTGGCTGCACAACCTCGTAACGAACGCGGTCACGACGCTCGATGCCGGAGCCGGCAACTACGCATTTGCGTGTGACGTCAAGGGCCGGATTCAATTCGACCTCAACATATTGTCGGACAAGGATACGCTCTGGATCGACGTGGACCGTGCGTACCACGAACGGGCCTGGAAACACCTCGACCTGTACCATATCACCGAGGACGTCGACATGACGGACCTCACGCCATCGCTGACGCGCCTCGGCGTCGGCGGCCCCGGATTCGAACGCGTCGCCGCTGCGGTTGGCGTCGAGAACGCGGTCGCAATGCCCGACCTGGGTCACACGCCGCTGCGCAGCGACCCGACGGTGCGCTTCGTGCGACATGATTTCGCGGGGTTGAGCGGCTTCGAGCTGATCCTGCCCGCCACGGATGCAGCGCGCTGGTGGGACCAGCTGACGGCGTTGAACGCCAAACCCGTTGGCGCCGCGACAGCCCAGACGCTACGGGTCGCGGCGGGCATCCCCTGGCCCGGCCCCGATCTCGATCACATCCTCCCGGCCGAGACCGACCAATTGGAGCGCGCCGTCAGCTTCCACAAAGGATGCTACCTCGGCCAGGAGGTCGTCGAACGGATGCGTTCACGCGGCGCACTCGCGAGACGACTCGCCCGCTTCTCGATTCCCGACGGCGACGGCATCGACTGCCCCACGCCCATCACTCAGGAAGGCAAGCGGGTCGGTACGCTCACATCGCTGGTCCCGCATCCCGTTGATCGCAAATGGATCGGACTGGGCTATCTGCGGACGACCGTCACGGATGAGCCCTTGGCCGTCGCGGACCCGCCGCGCGCGATCGTACGTGACGCGTAGATGCCGCAACGGCTAGTTCCCCATGTCCAGCAGGATCGTTGAGTGATCGGCGTGCCCACCGCGGTGCTCTTCGCGCCAGTCCACAAGGTCCATGACGGGGAGAGCTAGTCCTCGTGACGCGGTCCCCGAACGTGCTAACGCTGACTCTTCTTCGATGTGCTTTTTTTCTTGGTCTTCTTTGAACGGGTCGGCTTCGAGGCGACCTTCTTGTTCGCAGCGTGCTTCACCGTCTTCGTTTTCTTCGGTGACTTCGCTTTCTTCGTCGTCTTCGACGTCTTGGTCTTCACTTTGGAGCCGGACGATTGCGCGATACCGTAGCTCTCGTCGAGCCACTTCTTCCACAGAGTACGCGGCATCGGCTGCTCGGCGCTGAACCGCGCAGTGACCCAGGATGTCGAACCGACCTGAAAACGGTCCGGCTCACGCGCCGCCAGCCGAGACGCTTCGGCGCGCGACTTGTCCAGCTTGAACATCGCCTTGTATCGCCCGCCCTGCATGCCGACGTACAGAAACGCCTGCTTGCCAGTCCGAAAGGCACTTTGCGTGCAGGCCGTTCCTTCATCGACACCCGGATACTGACTTGCCTGCAGCCGCATGGCTTCTGTCGGGTCGAGATCGTTGGAGCCCATTGTCGTTTCTCGCAGATTTGAGTCTCATCCGCCGGCAGCATAATCCAACGCCAGCCGGTTTCCGCCATTCTACCCAACCGGCGTCCGGCGCGCCAGGGCGGGTCGAAAGCAGGTCGGATATACCAGATCCGTCGACAGGCCAGCCAGGGCGGCGGTGACCGCAGCCCGCTTGAGGCTGATTGAAAGTTCGCCTACAAACGGGGTGTTGTGCGTCGTTGCCGACCGCCGCCGGCAGGCGTGTCCATCAGGTCCGGCGAATACGCCCATTGCGGGTCAGTAGCCCAATTGGCAGAGGCAGGGGATTTAAAATCCCCCCAGTGCGGGTTCGAGTCCCGCCTGACCCAATCCAACGCGGCCGCGTTCATCGCGCCGGACCACGTTACGTTCCCAACAACGGCTCGTGCCAACGCGAACGATCCGCTAGCATTGCAGGCAAAGCAAACAAACACAATGCACATTGCGCTGCAGGATTCTGATCCGCCCGAATCGGGAAGGAGTGAACACACATGAATATCGTCTACTTCCTCATCATCGGACTCATCGCCGGCTGGCTCGCAGGACAGGTGATGAAGGGCCGCGGGTTCGGGCTGATCGGCAATCTGGTCGTCGGAGCGCTCGGGGCCGTTGCCGGGGGCCTGCTGTTCGACTTCCTCGGCATTCAGTGGGGCGGCCTGCTGGGCGCAATCGGTACGGCAACAATCGGAGCCATTGTTCTGCTATTCGTTATGTCGCTCGTCCTGCGCAAGTCGTGACAATGGAGCGGCGCAATGCGGCGACGATATCGAATCTGATTCAACGGCGTATTCGACTCACCATGCGCCATAGCCGCAACATCTAGCCCAACGTCCGGTTCTCGCTGTTGATGGTCGGGCTCCCTGAACACGCCGAGCCCGTTTCCATTACCGTCGGCGCAGGATCAATCCGGCCAGCACCAACAGGAATGCGGACGCCGGCTCGGGGGTGATCGAGATGGACTGGTAGTTGTACTCCGCGCCCGCGTTTCCGAAGCGCCCGATGGTCCAGCCGAAGACGCTCAGGTTTTCGGTTCCGTAGGTGCCGAGCGCGTCGAGGATGTCGAGTGACGGCAATGGCGCGCCGTCATTGAAGGTGCGCAGGAAGTCGAGTTCGTGGTCCGGCGCCAGCCCAGGGATGTTGACGGTGATGGGCTGCGGGAAGTCGAGATTCCGGGAAATCAGGAAGCCGTCGACCGCCGGGTCGTTGTCGCGCAGTACGAAGTATGCGGTCCCAAACGGCTGCGGGTCGCGGATCGGGACGTCCACACCTCCAACGGTCATGCTCCACGAAGCAAGGTCGATCGGATAGCCGCGGGTCGGGAAGTTTGGGCTGTCGAGAAAGTCGGTCGCGTCGACGTTGAATCGCATCGAGACGGGGTCGCCGGCCTGCACGCTGGCCATGTCGCCGCCGATGACGTTGAACTCGACGGTTCCGCGAACCTCGATTTGTACCGTTTCCGCAAGGCCTGCCGTGCATGACAGGCCGATCGCGATCACACACGTCAGCTTGACCGGATACATACGTTTCCTCCTCCGCAAAAATTGGAACCAGTGGCCCCGCGATCAATACCTGCTCACGAACAGGCTACAGGTGTAAGCGTAATGGTACGGCGGTGAACCCACGCCGCAACAGCGAAAGAGCCGTCAAGGACCGGCGCGCCCGCTGCGCGGCGAGGCCCACACCGTGAGCGCGCACGATCACAGCCGGTGGGCGCCGACGGCGCGGGCGGTCTCGCTGGCGTTCGGCCCGGAGCGCTGGTACACTACTCGGCTGGCCGTCGACCGCGGATCGGAGAGTCGGCGCGCCGCCGGTCATCCCCGTGCCTCCGCGCCGCCGACGATGATCCTGGTCGCCCCGGATAACGACTGACACTTGAGGAGAACGTACGTGCTCGACACCGCCGCCACCGCTCACGACGTCGCTTTGCCCGACTTCTACGGCATCCGCGCGCTCCTGACCGAGGAGGAACGGCAGGTCCAGGACCTGGTCGGCCGCTGGGTGGACGAGAAGGTCCTGCCGATCATCGGCGAGTGCTTCGAGAAGGAACGCTTTCCCGATGAGTTGATCCCGGAGATGGCCGAAATGGGGCTCTTCGGTCCTACGTTCGAGGACTACGGCTGCGCCGGCCTCAGCAACGTCGCGTACGGCCTGATCATGCAGGAACTGGAGCGCGGCGACAGCGGACTGCGCAGCTTCGCGAGCGTTCAGAGCGGCCTGGTGATGTACCCGATTCACCGCTACGGCTCCGACGAGCAGAAACAGCAATGGCTGCCGGACATGGCAAAGGCGCGCGCGATCGGCTGCTTTGGACTGACCGAACCCGACGGCGGCTCCGATCCAGGCACCATGAAGACCCACGCCAAGCGCGACGGCGACGACTGGATCATCAATGGCGCCAAAATGTGGATCACCAACGGCACGATCGCCGACGTGGCAGTCGTCTGGGCGATGACCGAGCAAGGCGTCCGTGGTTTCCTGGTCGAGAAGGAGATGGACGGGTACACAACCCGCGACATCCACCACAAAATGTCGTTACGGGCCTCCACCACGTCCGAACTCTTCTTTGACAACGTCCGTGTTCCCGAGCGCAACCGGTTGCCGCTCGCGGAAGGCCTCGGTGCACCGCTGGGCTGCCTCACACAGGCGCGCTACGGAATCGCATGGGGCGGCCTGGGATCGGCGATCGCCTGCTATCGCGAATCGCTCGAATTCGCCCGGCAGCGTGTGCTGTTCGGTCAGGCACTGATCCACAAGCAAGCGATTCAGTTGCGACTCGCCGAGATGGTCCGACGCATTACCACCGGACAGTTGCTGGTGGTCCAGCTCGGCCGGCTCAAGGACCAGGACGCCATCCACCATACGCAGGTCTCCCTCGCCAAGTGGAACAACGTCCGGCTCGGGCTGGACATTGCCCGCGATGCCCGCGACCTCCTCGGGGCCGGCGGCATCAGCGTCGAGTGCTGCCCGATCCGCCACGCCCTCAACCTCGAAAGCGTCATCACCTATGAGGGCACCGAGACCATCCATCAGCTGATCGTCGGCCGCGAGATCACCGGCGTCGCCGCTTTCTAGCGCGATCGGCGGCCGTGCTCCTCCGCGCGCCCGGGCCCCGTTCCCGGAGCTCCTGGGGCCCGTACGTGGTGCTACGAAAACCAGACGCAGAACACGAGCCGCGAGCGCGAGCGAGCAGTCAACCCCGCTGGCCTCGGAGATACCCGCGACGCAAACACTCGCTTCACAGCGGCGGTTGCTCCCTTTCATGGTTGCGTTTCGTCCGCGAACCGCCAAGAATAAGCTGGCGGGTGGTCGCGAGCGGCCACGCGTTCAGGGACAACGGAACGTTCGCGGCAGGTCGGATCGGCGCCGACCTACGACAAAGGGTATGATTCATGGCGAGGCGGCGCAAGCGGCTGGGGGAGATTCTGGTCAGTTGGGGGATCATTACCGACACAGCACTCAACGATGCGCTCGGCTACGCGCAAGAGCATCACAAGCGCATCGGCGAAGCCCTGGTCGAACTGGAACTGGCATCGGAAGAAGATGTCATCAAGGCGCTGGCCACGCAATTCGACCTGGAGTACGTCGACCTCGACAAGAACGTCCACGTCCCGGCGGCGCTGGACCTGGTCGATAAGAAGCTGATCGAGCGCGAGAAATTCCTTCCGATGAAGAAGGAGGGCGGCCGGCTCAAGATCATCATCTCCGATCCGCTCGATCTCGAAACGCTCGACAAGCTGCGGTTCCTGCTCGGCATGGAGTTGGATATCGCGCTCGCCCCGATCGGCAAGATTCAGCGTTTTATCGATACGTTCCTGCGCAGCGATGTCTCGGACAGTGTCGACCAGGTCTTCGAACAGATCGACCGCGACAAGGACATGCTCGCGAAGGAGCAGGAGGCCTACAAGAAAGAGATGGAGGAGGATGACGGCGAAGCCCCCGTCATCAAGCTGGTTCGGCTGATCATCAACGAAGCCGTGCGGATGCGAGCGTCTGACATCCATATCGAGCCGATGGCCAATCGCGTGCGTGTGCGATATCGGATCGACGGTGTTTGCATCGAGCGCGACAATATCCCGAAAGCGATGCAGGCCTCCGTTATCGCCCGTGTCAAGATCATGTCGGGCATTGACATCGCCGAGCGTCGTTTGCCGCAGGACGGCCGAATCAAGGCCCGCGTGGGCAATAGCTCGATTGACTTCCGCGTGAGCTCCTGCCCGGCCTACCACGGCGAGAGTGTCGTCTTGCGTATTCTGCGACCCGACTCGGTCAAGGTCGGTGTGACGGGCTTGGGGCTCGAGCAGGACCATTTTGAGCATTTCAACAACATCATTCGCCAGCCCAACGGCATCTTCCTGGTGACGGGACCGACGGGTTCGGGCAAGACCACGACGTTGTATGCAGCGCTACAGGAACTGAATCGGCCGGACCGCAAGATCATCACGGCGGAGGACCCGGTCGAGTACAACTTCGCGGGAATGAACCAGTGCCAGGTCCGTGAGGATATCGGCCTGTCGTTTGCCCGTATCCTGCGGGCGATGCTACGCCAGGCACCGAACATCATCCTGGTCGGTGAGATTCGTGACCGTGAGGTCGGCGAGGTGGCGATCCAGGCTGCGCTCACCGGCCACCTGGTGTTCAGCACGCTGCACACCAACGACGCCCCCAGCGCCATCACCCGTTTGATCGATATGGGGATCAAACCCTTCCTGGTGGCGTCATCGATTCAGGCCGTGCTGGCGCAGCGGTTGATTCGCGTGATCTGCAAGGAGTGCCGCGAGATCGACCCGTCGCCGGACCGGACGGTGCTGAAGATGCTGAACATCAGCGACGAGGATCTGGAAGGCCATCACGTCTATCACGGTCGAGGGTGCAACCGGTGCAACGGCGCGGGGTATCGTGGTCGGCAGGGTATCTTCGAGATCATGGAGATGAACAGCCAGGTCCGTGAACTGGCCTTTAACCGCGCTCCCGCGAGCCAAATCCGCCAGGCGGCGCGCGGTGCGGGGATGCGAACGCTGCTCGACGACGGCAGGATGAAGATTCTCCGTGGCGTCACGACGCCCGACGAGGTAGCCCGGCTCGCACAGTCCGAAGGCATCATGATCGAGGACTAGCGGGAAGGCGCGAAACAAGCCACTCCCCAGAACACCTTGTCGCAAATCCTCGAGTGTGCCAACGACGAGGTGCACCATCTTTTTTTGGGGGTGGAGGGGTGCGTTACGGGTAGTGCAGGGTGCGCTCCCCTCAAGCGACGCAACCATTCCCCTTACCCGTCCTCCAGCGCAACGACCGATATCCCCCGCAGCCATATGAGACCTACCAATTGCCCACAAACAGAATTGCTACCGTCGCGATCGAATGGGTAACATGAAATGTTTGGGCGAATCAAGGGAGATCCACTGCCATGTCTTCATCGCTTCGTGTCATCCTCGGCGTCGCACTGCTGTTTCCAGTCCAAGTCTTCGCCGACATGCTCTTGTTTGACGCAACCTGTGACGAAACATGGCATACGTGCTGTGACTGCAACGTCAACATGAAATGCAACAACTGGAACGTACCGGCTACCCCCGCCCCCCTGTGCCCGAGTCTTCCGGCGATCGACGACGACGTCACGATCGATCGGGATTGCACGATCGTCGCCGGCATGAGCGGCACGACGGGCACGTTGATGCAGTCGATGGGCACGTTCACGCTCAACGGCAACCTCAGCATCGGCACCACAGCCGACTTCGCGGGACCGTTCGTTTGGAATTCCGGAACGATCGCCCGCGCCGGCGGCGCGTCCGCGACGATCGAACTGGACAGCACGATGATGATGCAGGGGGACGACACCAAGTTCCTTGGCGGCAATGCCGGATTTCTCAACGGTGCCGTCGAGCTCGTCAATCACTCACAGCTCATCTGGACTGATGCCGGCGGGCTGCAAATGGGACCGGTCCCGGGCGGTGCATCCCCGGCAACGATCCACACTCCCGCAGGCGCGCTGTTCAGCGTGCGGAACGACGCCGCGATTACCGGAACCAGCTTCGGGCTGGGCGTTCTCGTGGTCGAGGGAACGCTGGAGAAGCACTCCTCGACGGGTACGAGCAACTGGAACGTGCGGCTCGTGAATGACGGTCTGGTCCACGTGCAAACCGGTGAACTGCGACTCACCGGCACTGGCAGTGCCAGCGGGGAGTTTCGCATCGACAACGACGCGCAGCTTACACTCGCCCCGGTCTTCGGCCTCGAACTCGAACCCGGTGTCTCATTCACCGGCGAAGGCCAAGCCACACTGGTCGACACCGGATCGAGCTTCGGGCTCCAGGTGCTCCAAAATGTCAGCGTCAACCGGGTGCGCGTCGAGAACTCGGGGGCGATCGGGCCCAATACCAACTTTGGCGAGCTGACCATCACCGAGTTGTTGCAACTCGATGGCGCCGACATTCGCCCGCCCCTGGTCATCGCCCCCGGTGCACGGCTCGAACACCTCGGACCAAACGAGAGCTTCGTCGGCGATCTTGCAATCGAAGGCGATGTCGAAATCGTGGCCGGCAACCTCTCGACCCGCGATCGCACGATTACAATCGAGTCGACGGGAGTCGTCGAGATTCGCGACGGCGCAGCTTTGCGCACCGCCGGCCTTTCGAACCTGCCCATTCAAAACAACGGCACCATCCAGAAGACCAGCGGGACGGGTACGGCATCGGTCCTCGCGGACTTCTTCGAACTGTTCTTCAACAACGCCGGCGGGCTTGTCCATGTCGCCTCGGGGACGCTCGACTTCGCCCAATCGAACATTCGCTCCGAAGGCGGCGACTGGCGAATCGACGCAAACGCCGTACTGCGCGCCCCGGGATCGTTCGGCGGCCTGTTCGAGCTCAACGGCGGCCTGCTTAGTGGCAGTGGAACGCTGATCGTCAATCGACTGAACAACAACGGCGGCACGGTCTCACCCGGCGCTTCGCCCGGGATTCTCACGATCGCAGCTGACGCGAATCCGAGTTTCCGGGGGAACTACCAGCAAGGTGCGAATGGCACACTCGAAATCGAGATCGGCGGCGAAACCCCAGGAACGCAGTCGGATCAACTCGTCGTCGCCGGCACGGCAACACTCGACGGTACATTGCGTGTCGCGCTGATCGATGGGTTTGTTCCCGCCAGCGGACAGTCCTTTGTCGTTCTCACCGCGGGTACGCGCACCGGCGAATTCACCACAGTTGACGATGACGCGCTGCCGGCGGGCCTCAGCGCTGTTGCGGAGTATGACGCCACAAGTGTCGCCATCCGCTTCACGGGTCAGCCAATCAACGCGAATGAGAACAGCAGCGACGACGGAAACATGAACGACAACTCTTCCGTGAACGCCAACGACAACGGCAATGGCAACGCGAACGACAACGGCGCCGGTAACGACAGCGCGAATGACAACGGCGCCAGCGATGGAGATATGAACGACGACACGAACGGTAACGGCGCCGGCAATGACAACAGCGCCGACGACGGCGACTTGCCACCGATGATGGCATGTGGAGCCTGCGGCGCCGGCATGTCGGCGTTCTTCCCGCTATCGGTCGCGTCCTACGCCACGTTCATCGGCTTCCGTCGCGCACGACGCCGGACTCGGGACGCCGGCCGAGCCTGACGCTTCACGCTCGGCGCACTACAGCGGGTTCCGACACCAGGGGCAGCGAGGCTCGGTAAGTCTTCGTAGCCGCCGACCGCAACGACCACAGGTCGTCCAGCGACACCATCGCATCCGTTCGAACCAGATCAGCGCGATGATCGCGGCGACAAGCAACCCGGGCAGCGCGAACACCATCATCGCGGCAATGCTTCCATACCAGATACCGATTGACGCTCGCAGGGAATCAATGAACGCTTCGCACAAGCGCGCGTAACGGACGCGTAGAGCGACCGCGACTGTCGCGCCGGCGGCGACCGAGACGAACAATCCTGCCACAGCCGTCGACAACGAACCGAGCTTGTTTCGCACTCTGACGCTGATCGAGATTCGATTGTGCCCCGAAGTAGAGACCTCGTACTCCCGCAAATCGAGAACTAGATGCGCATTCCGCATTCCGGACAACGCGGCTCGGTCAGTCCGCGGAGCACATGGTCGCAGCCGCCGCAGCGTGTAAACCCGTCCGAAGAGGCGCGCGGCGGGCGGATTCGCGTAGCGCCGATCACCAGCGTTGTCGCCGCCAGAGCCGGTACCAGCACGAGAAGCATGGCGATCGCCACCCACACATGCTCGTGATAGGGTGCAACACGATAGAGGTCCGCGCCCAGCCAGTGCATCACGCGTCGCCACAACGGCTCGACGAAGCGATCGAACTGCCCCATCAGGGAGAAAACGATGACTTCGCCGAAGACAACGGCGAGCGCGATCCGGCCGAGCCGTCCGCTGGCCGTTCGAAGCCGGGCCTGCCACATCAATATGTCCCTCAGTCAACAACCTCGACAGCCGGGATTACGCAATGCGGCACGCGATTCCGGAATCCCTCCTGCGGGCGCCGAGCCCGATTCCCACATGGCTTGGATGGGGAAGGACCAGATCGCATCTTGTCCGTTCCTGTCGGCTCGATGACCGATACGATTGATTCCGGCCGCGCGACATCCGAAAATCAAGATGACAAACAACGTTGGAGTGAGGCCAAGACGGTCGCCGTCGACGGGAGGATTACCGGTGGAAAACAGTCAGCTGTGGGCAGGCGTGCGATTCGCGGCGATCATGATCTCCGGCCTACTGACGCTCCTGCTCCTGCTGGGGCTGCTTCTGCGTTGGACGGGCGGGTACGCGCCCGGCTGGATTCTCCGTTGCACTTCCTGCGGCCACACCGGCGACGCATCCAAAGCAGGCATCATTCGCATTGGGGCCAGGTCATGGGGCAAGCGGATCGTCGGCCATTGCAGCCAGTGCGGCGGCTGGGCGCTCTCGCTCGAGCGCAGAACGAACGACACATCGTCCCTCGACCGTTGAGCCCGAATCGCCACGACCGCCGCGACGCTATTTTCGAGGGGCCCGCAGGGCCGGGCGGCGCACAATCCGTATAATGGTATGATTCGGAAGCATCACGGGACGCCTGGCATGAGGTGGTTGTATGACCCTGCGAATCGGTTGGCTCTGGGTGATCGCGGTCGCGTTCGCGGCCCCGGCATGGGGACAGAACGGCGGCGGCACCGAGGGCCCTTCGCTCCTGGGGATCTTCTGGAAGGGGCTTGAGGTCCCGAGCTGGTTCATCTTCGCCGGATCGTTCGTCGCGATCATGCTGATCGTCGAGCATTTCGTGACCGTCCGTACGGCGAGCATCGCCCCCCCTGAGGAACAGAAGAAAGCCCGCAAGTTGATCGAGAAGCGCGCCTACCGCGAGTGCATCGATTCCATGCAGAAGAGTCCGACCTTCTTCGCGCGGACGATGAACGCCGCTCTGCAACACGCACGGCACGGCTTCGACGCGATGCACGAGGCAGCGATCGAGAAGTCCGGCGAAATGAGCGGCCGCATGTACCGCAAGGTCGAGTACCTCAACATTCTCGGCAACCTCGGACCGCTGCTCGGGCTGCTGGGCACGGTGTGGGGCATGATCGAGGCCTTCGGCAGCCTCTCTCAAGGCGGCGGCGAGTCGAACGCGGCCGGCCTGGCCGACGGCATCAGCAAGGCCCTGGTGAACACGGCGCTCGGCTTGATGCTCGCCATCATCGGGCTGGGCTTCTTCGGCATCTGCCGAAACCGAATCGAATCGCTGACGGTCGCATCGACCGTCGAAGTACTCAACCTGCTCGAATACTTCCGTCCGTCGGCGGCGCAACCCGCGCGCGGCGATGCGGCGCGTTCCGCAGCGCGGCCCACAGCCGAGAAACGACCGGCTGGCAAGAGCGTTCCGCCCCCGCCGGCCCCGGCGCCCGCCCCCTCACCCGGAAAGGGCTAGTTCGTGTTTCGTCCGCCGAAGCCGGTCAGCATGACGCTCAACCTGGCGCCGATGGTGGACGTCATGATGTGCTTGATCATCTTCTTCCTGCTGGCCAGCCAGCTGGTCAATGCCGAACGACAGCCGATCAACCTGCCGTTCGCGGAAGCGGCCCAGGAGATCGAAGGCGGCGAGCTCGGCGAACGCATTACGATCAACATTCGCCCGCTCGCCAGCGACCCCGACGGCGTCGAGTACGTGGTTGCCGACTTTGACGGCGAGAGTATCGTCGAGCGCCGCCTGCGTGCCGACGAGATCGTTGCGTTGTTCGTTACCCGCGTTTCGGCGGCCGGCGGGCCGACCGATCTGCGGTGTGTGATCCGCGCCGATCGCGAGGTGCATTATCAGCACGTGGAGGAAGTGTTGCGGGCCTGCGGCCAGGCCCGAATCGGCAATATCGTCTTCAGTGCGAACGCGGGCAGCGAAGCGGAGCCGACCCAATGAAACAGCGCCGCGAGCCCGCCAGCGAAACGACGCCCAACCTGGCACCGATGGTCGACGTAATCATGGTGCTGTTGGTGTTCTTCCTGTTGGGCGCGACCATGAGCCTGCTCAACGAGGGCATCCTGCAAACCGAACTGGACCCGCGCAGCGGCCCGGGCGAGGGAGTCGCAATTGCGATCAACCCGTTGATTCGCATTGCGCTGTTCGATGAGAACGACGGCGGTAATGCCGGGATTCGCGTGATGCAGATCGACCTTCCGCCTGGTGATTTCGGCGCGCTGCACCAGTACTTGGCGGAGCGGAAGGAAGCCGGCGCCGATCCCGCGAACCCGGTGGTGATCGCGGCTGAGCAGACCGTGCGCTGGAAGTATGTGATCCGCGCGATGGACGCCGCGGTGACTGCAGGCTTCCAGAACGTGCAGTTCGCGGTGAGCCTGGCACCGACAGCGCCGGACGGCGAGGCCTAGCCCGAAACCGAAAAAATGCCGGCGTTCGATGCCCGGCTGACGAGGACAGCTAGAATTCACAGGGGAGTGTCGGCTGCGACGGATCACCAGTCGTAAGGTGCTCCGGATCATCGCGGCCAACCTCGATGGAGCCCTCCACGGACCACCATGAGCATGAGATACACCGCGCTCTTCTTCCTCCTGCTGGCGATCGACGCTGCTGTCATTGAAACGCGCGGGCAGTCAGTCCCCGACGGCACGCCGCCCGACATCGCGCGGATGGTTCGTGAGGGACTTGCCGAAGCACTCGACGCGCGATTCCGCGGCGGCGCCACCGCCGACCAGCACCGGCTGCTGGCACTGGCCTACGCGAACAAAGCGCAGCGCGCTTCGCTCGCTTCGGTGCGGGCCCAGGCATACGACAAGGCGGAGGAGAACTTCGAGTTGTGGGCCAAGGCTGCCCGCGGCGCGGGTCGGCTTCCGCGGGCGCAGCTGCGGCTTGCGGGCGGACTCGTCGAATACGGCAACGTGTTGCTTGGCGGGCGGGCCGCCAAGTACCTCGATGAGTGGGAGCTCACTGCCGGCAAGCGCGGCGATCAAGCCGAGATTCTCCGCGTGCTCCGGCGCGCCGGTCTGCAATACAAGGACGCGCTCGAACGGGTGGACCCGCTGATGCAGGACCTCTTCGCCAACGAGGACCAGTACCTCGCGGAGGGGATCTTCGACGATATTCAACAGGTCACGCTCGATGCGAAGTACAACCTGGCGTGGTCGCTCTACTACTACGGCGTGATGGAGACGCGCTCCGAGAAGCAGGCCGCGGCGTTCGACAACGCCGAGTCGTTGCTGCTCGATCTGGTCAATTCGGGCCGCGCCGGAGATACGGTCTTTCAATGCCACCTGGCGCTGGCAATGACCTATCGCGAGCAGGGCCGTTTCGACGAAGCCGAACGCGCGTTTGCGCGGGCCGCCGCGACCGCTTCGCGTGCACTCAAGGTGCAAGTGCGATATGAGCTGGCGCGTCTGCACCTTGCGGCCCGCAAGTTCGACGAGGCGCGCACGGTCCTGGAACCGTTGGCGAAGCTCGACGCCGAGCGGCTCAAGCGGGACGAGCAGGCCCTGCGATTCTACATCAGCCTGGCCAAGCTCTGGCACGCCAACAGCTACCTCGTCGAGGCCGAAGACCTCCAGCGAACGGCCCGCAACAGTGCGGCGCGCCGCGCGTTGCTGATCCGGGCGCAACGCATCCGGGAGAAGGGTCTCAAGGCGATGGGCGACCTGCGTGAACTGGGCGGTGCATGGCCGGCGCTGGTCCAGCTCTTCATCGAGGCCGGCGTCGATCCGAACGCGGATCCGCAGACCATGGGTGCCACGGAGCTACTGACGGCGGCCGAACTGCTGTTGAATGCTGCAAAACCGGTCGAAGCCCGTGCGCGACTCGAGGAAGCCCTGCGCCGTGAGAACGTCGAGCCGGGGCTGCGCGGCAACATCGTGTACACGCTCGGCAAGGCACAATACCAGTTACGCGACGTGAAAGCGGCGGCGCGGTCCTTCGAGTATCTCGCAAGCGAACTGCGCGCTCATCCGCGCGCCGCGCAGGCCGCAACCTTCGCGTACCAGTTGCTCGCGGAGATCGCCGACCGTGGTAAACGCCAGGAAGACTATGAACGTCTGGCGCGGTGCTTGCTGAATCTGCTACAGAACTACCCAGACCATCCAAAGCAGGAAGACGCGATGTGGTGGCTGCCCGTTGCGCTTCAACAAGCGGGGCACTACGACGACGCAGCGCAACAGTATGCCAATGTTCCGCCTTCTTCGCGCTATCGCGACGAAGCCCAGTACCGCGCCGTGCTGTGCCGTCGGCTTAGCGCCCAGTCGCACCGGGCGGCGGACGACCCGTCCATGTACAAACGACAGTCGCGCCGGGCGGCGGACGCGCTGCTGAACTTCGCGCTACAGACCGAGCAACGAATCGGCGCAGGAAGCACGAGTGGACGCGCCGCACGCTGGGCGGCTGAAGCGCGTATCAACGCGGCCGAGATCTTCGTCCAACTGGAGATCGGCGCTCATGAGCGGGCGTTGTCGGCGTTGCGCGATTTCGAGACGCGCTTCCCGAACAACCCGCTACTCGGTCGGGTGCTCGGCTTGCGAATCCGTGCCTACCGCGGGCTGCGCGACTTCGACGCAGCTTCCAAGGCGCTTAGCGCGTACCTCGAACAAGTGCCGCCGGACCGGACCGGCGCGGTCCTGCTGGAATTGGCCCGTGGAATGGAGGACGAGGTGCGCCGACTCCAGGACGGAGGTCGCACGTCAGACGCAACCCAGCTGGCACGCGACTCGCTGGAAACGTTCACGCAACTCGAGCAGTTCCTCCAGGCAGATCCACGCCGGGCCGCGGATGTCCCGATCGTGCAGTTCAGCCGGGCGCAGATGCTGCACGCGGCCGGCGAGTATGCGGCCGCCGAAGCGCTGGTCGACGCACTGCTCGCGAAGGCGCCCAGAAATGGGAACTACCAGCGACTCCGCGCTCGAATCCGCCAGACAGCGCTACCCGCTGAGCCGACGCGCGACCAGCTCGCCGGCGCGGTTGCAGCCTGGGAGGCTCTCCTGCGCGACCCGGCCATACGCGACCGGGCGCCCGAGACCTATTGGGAAGCACGCTATCACTGGCTGCACGCCAAGTATCGGCTAAGCGACTACGAGACCGTCGAGAAGGCCATTCGCAACGAGCGCGTCTGGTATCCCGAGCTCGGCGGCAAACCCTGGAAGTCGAAGATCGAAACCCTGTACGAACAGGTCCGCACGAAGGTGGCACCAGAAACCGAGAAATAGCCGCCTCCGAACTCGCCTCCGCTCCGCGTGTCGCCGCCCCACGCCGCGAAAATAGTCCCACCTCGCACCCGAATCCCCAATACCAATTGCTACCGCTAGCGAGATCGTGATACAGTTCGACGATCCTGCGCGATGCGACCCAGCACGTCGCAGACCGCACGACTCGATGAAAGCGACGCATGCGTGGCGCCAGGTGAGCGCGACCGCACGGACGAGGAGAGCAGATGCGCGAAATGACCTACACGGCGTTGATCGCCGGCATCCTGATCGGCGTCGTGTTTGCCGCCGCCAACGCCTACGTCGGACTACGGGTCGGAATGACCGTCAGCGCTTCGATCCCCGCCGCCGTCATGTCGATGGCGATCCTGCGCGGAATCATGAAGCGCAAGAGCATTCTCGAAAACAACATGGTGCAAACGATCGGCTCCTCCGGCGAAAGCCTCGCGGCCGGTGTCATCTTCACTGTCCCGGCGCTGTTCATCTTCGCCACCATTGCTGAAAACGCCGGCGATCACGCCGCAGCTGACGTGCTACGACCGTCGTTCCTCGAGATGACCGTCTGGGGAGCCATCGGCGGCCTGCTCGGCGTCTTCTTCATGATCCCGCTCCGCAAGGTGCTGATCGTCAAGGAACACGGCAAGCTCCCCTACCCGGAAGGCACTGCCTGTGCCGAGGTGCTCGAGTCCGGCGAGCGCGGCGGCGCCTCCGCCAAAACCGTTTTTTGGGGCCTGGGCGTGGCCGCGATCTACGAATTCTTCCGACAACTCGGCTTCTGGGCCGAGACTGCCCGCCAGCGGATCCCGTTGCTCAAAACCGAAGCGTCGCTGATGGCCGAACCCGCCCTGCTCGGTGTCGGGTACATCCTCGGAATTCGCGTCGCCGGGATCATGCTCGGCGGCGGCCTGCTCGGCTGGTTCGTCATCATCCCCGCCATCGCCACGTTCGGCGCCGACCTGAAGACGCCGGTCGCGCCCGGGACGACCTTGATCGCCGACATGTCGCCGGGGCAGATCTGGACCAATTACCTTCGCTACATCGGGGCCGGCGCCGTCGTACTGGGCGGCCTGATCTCCCTGTTGAAGAACGTCGGCACCATCTTCCACTCGATTACCCACGCCGCCGGGAACCTGAAGGGACAGGGAACGACGGACCGCACCCAGCGCGACCTCCCGATGCTACTGGTCCTGGCGGTCATTGTCGCAATCGGCGCCGCGATGTGGTTCCTGCCCGACATCGGCGCGATGCACCACGTCATGAAGAGCATCCCGCTCATCGCGTGCGTCATCGGATTCGGCTTCTTCTTCGTGACTGTCTCATCACGACTCGTCGGCATCATCGGGGGATCCTCCAATCCGGCTTCCGGGATGACCATCGCGACGATTCTCGGAACGGCACTGATCTTCGTCTATTGTCTCGATCTCGGGCTCGGACCGACCGAGATGAAATTCGCGATCCTCTCGGTGGGCGCACTCGTGTGCATCGCCATCTGCCTTGCCGGCGACTGCTCGCAGGACCTCAAGACCGGGTTCCTGGTCGGGGCCACTCCCTGGAAGCAGCAGATCGGCGAGGTCATTGGCGTACTGGCTACGACGGCTGCCCTGGCCGGCCTGATCCTGCTCATCAACAACACGTTCGGTTTCGTGAAGGACGAAGCGCACCCTAACGCGTTCCTCGCACCGCAGGCTCAGATCATGCAGACGCTCGTCAAGGGTGTCGTTGACCAGGAGCTACCGTGGGGCCTGATCCTGATCGGCGTCGCCGCCGCGCTGGTCGTCGAACTGCTGGGCATGCCTTCGCTGCCGTTCTCCGTCGGACTCTACCTGCCGATCTCGCTCTCGACCCCGATCATGGTCGGCGGCATCATCCGCTGGATCGTGGACAAACGCCGGGGTGAGATGAAAGAAGGCGAGAATCCCGGAATCCTGGGAGCGTCGGGCATGGTCGCTGGGCAAGGCCTGGTCGGCGTGCTGTTCGTCGGGGTCGCAGCAATCATCGGGTTCTTCGCCCCAACGGCGCGGTTCGATCCCGAGCCGTTCCGCAGCAACCCGCTTCATGCCGCCGCTGTCGCACTCGAAGCGCCGTCGGAGGAGCCCGTGCCGGCCCCAACGACCCAGCCGATGACGTCGCAACCCGAGGTGCCGGAAGGCGAGTCGGTCGTCCCGAACCACCTGGTTCCGTGGCTCGCGGGCAAGGTGGGCATCCCGCCGCAATTCGGGCTGTACAAGCTCGACCTGGAAGCGGGCGCCTTCAGGGGCGCCTATGCGTTCGAATGGTGGCACTGGCTACCGCTGCTGCCGTTTACGGCGATGGTCATCTGGCTCTTGCGGGCGTCGCTGCGTCGACTGCCGCCGGCGGCGTCCATCTCGACGAGCGATCCACTCCCGACGCTGGGCACGGGCAGTGTCGCACCGAGCGGAGGAGCCTCGACGAAAGAACCTCCAACGGTAGCGGAGACCGCGCGTGGCGCTTCCTCCAACCCGTCGATCCCGCCGCCGATCAACGATCCGTCCGACTCTGACGACGAACCCAAGCGCTCGGGGATCTTTGTCGACCGACCGCAGACGGATCCCGAAACCGAGTCGAAGGACTAGGACCGAGGTAAGGATTGGACGAAAACGAGCACTGGGTATTGAAACACGGCTGGCATTCAGGTCGGAATGACCCATAATAGCCGTAGCGTCGCAACGGATTGCAACGTCGGCACGGCCCTTGTGCCGGTTCGGGGAAATAGCGTCGAGGACCGCCGGTCCTTGTGGCTGAACGTAGAGTGAGGATGGATCCATGCTTTACGCATCGCTGACTTTCTGGCTACTGGTCATCGTCTTCAGTGCCTGGGGGATTCACAGCTTGTGGAGCCTGCTGGTCAAGCCACGGGTGGTGAACTCGGTGTTGTTGCCGGGCACACTCGTTGCGCAGCTCGGCCATGTCCTGGGGCTGCTGATTACCGGCAACTCTGTGCGTAACACGATGCTCATGAGTGACGACGAGGAAGGCGATCCGCAGACGGATCCGCCGGAGAAGACCAAGATTCCTGTCGTCGGGCCGATCCTGGTCGGGCTGTTACCCCTCGTTGCTTGCGGTGCATGTTTGTACCTGGCCGCGCACTACTGGGGCGGGAACGTTCTCGGTCATCTCGCGGGCGACTTTCGCGTCCCGGAATTGCCGCGATCGATCGCGGGAATCTGGGACCTGCTCCGTGGGAGCGTCACGCTGATCGAGCAGATGCTGAATGCGATCGTAAGCAGTGACCTGATGAACTGGTCCACGGCCCTCTTCTTGTACCTGGCGATTTGCCTCACCGTCCGGATGGCACCCTTCGATGGGCACCGTCGCGGCGCGATCGGCGCGATTCTGCTCGCTGGCGTGCTGATCGCGCTCGTTTCGAGCCTTTCCGGACAGACGGACCGGCTAGTCGCGTCGAGTTGGCCCATTTTGAGCTTCTCGGTCGCCATGCTGCTCTTCCTGCTCCTGGTATCGCTGCTGATCAGCGGCTTGGTGGGCCTGATCCGCATCCTGGCGACCGAAGAATAGCTCCGCCGGGGACCAATCGGCAGGTAATCGGGCTTGTGATCGGCGTGGTGCGGGGGCTAAACTGTCTTCGTAAGCACGACGGCGGGAATCGGGGTGTCGGCGCAAGCGTCGTTGACAGCGGTTCGGATCCGTCCTGTGGTCCGGATCGGGCGGTCGTGCGATAAAAGCTGGAGAGGAGAGGGAAATGAAACGCGCTCAGTACGCGACCGTTGTCGCGCTGGTCTTCACCGGGATCGCTTCCGGCGGGTCGATCGACTACACCTTCGGCGGCGGCCGAGTGTCGACTGACGAGGATTTTTGCGACCCCCCGTGTGACGTCTACTCGTTCGACCTTTCGGTGTCGATCGAGCCAGGCGACTTCGATTGGCGGTCGTCGTCGATCGTTGCCGGGATCGAGTCCGGCCAGTTCGACTCGACCTCGTTCCTGGTCGGCCCGACGCTGCTGCCCCCCGTTCGCAACCCCGACGGCAGCCAGTTGTCGGACGTGCAGATGTTCACCAACATGGTATCGTCGCCGAACGATTTTCCGAATGTGGCGGCGCCTGGTGCGCGGTCCGTCAGGCTGCTGAGCGCGCCCGAACTGGGCACGCCGCCGACCCGGACGACGACTTTGAACAGCCGCTGGGCCGACTCGACCGTGGACCCGGGGGCCGACTTCGTGCTCTTCCGCCTGACGATCGTGCAGACTCCCGGGCTTCCCGCTCTGACGACGACGCCGACAGGGACCCTCGTCGCGTCGATCTCGGGATCGAGCCTTTTCAGCGGCAGCGACGATCCGGTGCCGTTCGAGTTTGCCGTCTATCGATTGCCGGAGCCAGGCACGTTCGCGTTGCTGAGCGTCGCCCTGCTGCTCCGTCGGCGGCGCTAGCCGGCCTTGCGCTTCTTGCGAACCTGGGCCCAATCTGGGGTTTTCGCCTTGCCCACATGATGACGCCGGGGTTATCTTGCGCGCGTTCAGGGCGTCCCGGCAATCGGCCGCATCGGCGTGCGGCGACCGGGCAATCTCCGAAAAACAGGGAGCGAAGGTAATGTTCAGACGATTCTCCATCGTGTCGATGATGGTCGCACTCGCGTATCTCGGCAGCGTCTCGGCCCGGGCCCAGCACGACGGCCACGACCACTCGGGCCACGACCATTCCCACGACCACGCGGGACACGACCATGCTGAGTTCAATATGGACGCCTGGATGAAGATGATGTCTCCGGGCAAGAACCACGAAGTGCTCGCCGGCATGGTCGGCACCTGGGACTATACGACCAAGTTCTGGATGGACCCGGCCGCCCCGCCGACCGAGAGCAAGGGCCGCGCCAAGGCTGTCGCCAAGATGGGCGGGCGCTACATTGCGTCACATCACGAAGGCAAGATGGAATTCCCTGGTCCGGATGGCAAGATGACCGAATGGGAGTTCGAAGGCCTCGCGATCACCGGCTACGACAACATTCAGCAGAAGTTCGTCAGCACGTGGATCGACAACATGGGCACCGGCATCATGATGGCCGAGGGCAAGTACGACGCCGCGACCAAGACGTTCACCTACACCGCAGAGATGCCCGACCCGACCGGCTCGAAAGTGAAGATCCGCGAGGTCATCCGCATCATCAACGATGACAAGCATGTCTTCGAGTGGTACGAGACGCGCCAGGGCACCGAAGTGAAGACGATGGAGATCACGTACGTCCGCCGAAAATAGCGTTGACCTGATTGCGAACGGGGCGCCAGGACGGCGCCCCATTCCTCATCCTGCCCGAACGCTGATCATTCGCGGGAAAACTCGGTCGACTTCCGCCCATTCCGGCAAACACCGCTACTCCCACCGATCGCTTGATCCCACCAGCCTGGGAACGCTCCCGATAAACAGATCACAACGTCGCTAGCGACGAACGGTATCCTGCGAAATGCGACGTTCCTTCAGACGAGCGCCAGGCGCAAAAAAAGCGGCGTCCGAAGACACCGCTTTGCGGAGGGAGAAGGAGCTTGTAGAAGGAGGCCTGCGGCACTCACCCTTCTGTACGGGTTGCACGCGCGGGGGTTCGTCGAATTCAAAAAAAACGACGAGTTGTCCGATAACGCGAATCTCGACTGGATTGCCGTAGACGTTTGGCCACAGGTTGGCTATGATTCCGCGTCGATATGAGGGGCGGTACCTGCTCGGGGGCTTGCGGGTGCCGCGGATCCGCTACGAGGTTAGTGCATTCAGAAGAATCGGTTTGACGGCGAGCCAACGAACCGGCGATCTCGCATGCAATCCAGAGCGGCTCTGCTGACTCGCAACGTACGTCTGTTTCTGACACCGCACTGTCGGGGGCACGCGTTTCGTTGACGAATTGGCTGGCGGCTCCAGACGACAACGCTCGGGCGGAGTAGCCCGCTCTGCGCATTAGCAGGGTGTGGTGCTAAGGAGAGACACTGATGACTGGACCGATCTATAATCTGCACAATCATACGCCGTTTTCAGACGGGGCGCTGACGATCGACGAACTGTGCGAGGCCCATCTGGACCTTGACGGAATCGACGTAGCGGGGATTGGCATCTGTGACCATCTGTTCGCGACACCGACCTCGCGCGAAGTGTCCAACGAACGGGATTACGCCCGAATCTTCGGGGCCGAAGCGCGGCAATACCTCGATGAGATCTTCGCCGCCCGTCGGCGTTGGGAGGGCAAGCTCCGGATCTTCGCAGGCTGCGAAATCAACTGGCCGTTGAACAAACAGATGATGCCGCGACTACGCGAGTTGTTCAACGAACTGAAGCTCGATTACGTGCTGTTCGAGTTCGTGGACTGGGCGGGACTGACGCAGTTGGCGAACCAGGCGCGCCGCTGGCCGTGCCCGGTCGGCCTGGCACACACGGACGTGCAGGAGGCGTTTCCCAACACTTCGCTCGACCAGGTAGTCCGTACGATGGCCAATGCGCGAATCTTCTACGAGGCCAACTGGAAGTTCCATCCGCTCGATCAGCACGCGAGTTGGTTCAACGTATTGCCGGATCATCGCGTTCGCATCTCGGTTGGCACTGACACGCACGACGATGAACGCTGCCTCAAGGACTTGCCGGCAATGTTCGAATACCTCGACCAGCGCAAGCTCGGCGACAAGCTGCTCGATCCGCCGATCCGCGAAATGGAGAGTATTGCGCAATCCGCATGACTGCCGTGAGCAATGCGGCCTCGTTTGGCGGCCCCATCTTTCCTGGGGGTAGGTTGGCGCCAAACGTTCAGGTCCGCGCACCGCTGAGGGCGAGGTTCGGGACCGATGACCGCGGCTGTCACCGCGATCGCGCCAACTCGGCCTCCGACGCAATGAAGCCGAACGCCGGCCAATACGGCCCTTGCACGACCTCTTCGAACGTCGCGCGCGCCTTCGCCGGTTGTCCGTTCACCAGGAACCAGTTGCCAACGCCGTATCCGTACGTCGCGATATCCAGCGCGCTCGCGGTCTCCGGGATCAACGTCTCCGGGTTGGGTTTTTCCTGCAGATACATCAACAAACGAAGGTGGTAGGCGCGATTCTCCAGGATATCCATCCGTGGCGAGGTGTTCACAATCAAATCGTGGGCATCTTTCGCGCGCCCGAGCCGGCACAGCGTCATGTACATCCAATCGTGCACGGCCACCAGGTTGTCGTCGTAGTCGCGTGTGTACTGTAGCGCCTCGCGCCAGGCGGCGAGGGCCGGTTCAAAATCACCCTTGAGGTAGTGAGCCAGTGCCAGGTGGTACCACACGTTGAACTTCAGCGTGGTCAGCGGTATGCCGCGTTCGTTGGGCATCCCGTCCTGCTCGATGACGTCGGGCGCGTCCTTCATGAGCGTGACGGCCCGCTCGAGGTCGGCGATCGCGTCGTCGAACCGTCGCAGGCTGATATACCGATGCCCGCGATGACGATAGAGCGGCGCATTCGCCGGAAACCGCTTGATTCCGCGCGAATACACTTCGATCGCGTCTGTCATCTGCCAGAGATACCCGTAATAGCGGCCGACCCAGATCAACTTGTCGGGATCATCCGGATCCGCGGCGGCCGCCTGCTTCGCATCCGCAAGCTTGCGCTCCCATTCTGCACGATCGGGACCATCGATCGGCGTCAACGGCTTGCCCAACAATGAACGCGGGACCTCGGTCGAATCCACCGGCGCGCCGGCCGGCTCAAGCAAGGCGCGTACATCGACCAGCACCGTGCTCCGCGCCGGCTCGGGTGCGCCGTCGGGCCCGTCGAGCCCGAACGTGTCGATCCGCAGGGTAAAGCTGGCCCGCAGACTGAGGCGCGGCGCGCCGTCCACAGTAACGGTTGGTTCCAGAACCGTTCGCGCTTCGAGCGGAATCGAGTGCTCTTTCAGCGTGAAGGTGCCGTACATCGTGCCTGTCACGGACTCACCGAAACGCACGGTCGTGCCGTCGGTTTCCAGTCGCTCCAGCGTGAAAGTGGATTCCGGATAATCGTCGACCGCCAGCACGAAACCACTCTTGATGATCGTGTCCAAGTCCTCGACGCCGGTGCGGACCGATGCCGTCTCGGCAATGAACCGGCCGCGGGTCTCCGCGAGGGCACCATCCGCTCCGAGCCGGAGTTCACCACGCATGCCGACCACTTCACCGGTGTAGGACTCCAACGGCGGCGCAAAGTGGTACTGGATCATCGCCGGCTCGGTCGGCGATGCGGGTACGACGCGCCATTCGCGAGCCAGCGCCCCCGTCCCGTCCGGCACCTGGACAGTCTTTTCCGGCGCCGCCGGCAATTCGAGCCCGAGCGCCTCCCACGAAATCGTCGCGACCTCCGCCGGCACAGGATCGAAACCGTCACCGATCGTGGAGCGGGCCATGTCGTCGCGCATCGCCTGCTCGAGCACGAGCGCAGCGCGCGTGAACAGCTCTTCGTGTTTCTCCCAACGGTCATTCAGCTTTTCGCCGGGCAGTGTGAATACCGGCTCCTCGCAGTGAAACTGGGAATACAATCGCACAGAGAGGTAGAGCGCGCCGTCTTCGGAGCGCCACGGATAGAAGTCCAGGTAATAGAGCCGGTCGGCACGCCCGAGGCGCACTTCCTCCGCGTCCGTCAGCTTCTCGAACCCCTGCAGGACTGCGGCCCGGGCGCGTTGCGTAAAGCGCTCGGGATCATGCCCCTCGGGGAGCGTACCCGTCAAAGCCGCAATCTTGATCGGCGTTGCGATCTTCATCCGGCCGCGCTGCCATATCGGCGTATTCTGCCGGACCAGATCGACCGGCTGCTGCGGGTGATAGCGCCCCGTTCGCAGGAAGGTCGCGACGCGCTCCACGGTCGCGTAACGTCCCTGATAAACTGACCGGCCGCGATGATTCTGGTACACCAACAGGGGTGTCAGTTTCACTTCCGCCGGCACGCCGCCGCGTGCGTCCACGACATGCACGGGGACTTCCAGCGCCGCCGCCGCCTCACGGATGGGCTCTAAGGCGTTGTCGTCGAAGTGCGCCGCCACCTTGGAAGCACCCGGCTGCGTGAACACCACGAGCACGCCGCGCTCCGGGTCCACGTCGAGATCCGCCACCACCGGGGCCGGTTGCGACGTCGGCCCGGACAGCCCACCGGGCGATGATGGCCGCTCGCAGCCGCTCAGCGCCGCGAGGACCAGGATTGCGAGGACCGAACCCGCCCGATCGCGCCGACAACTGGGCATGCGTGCTCCTTGTCATTCCAGGGGCTTGTTCTTGGCTTGCCATGGCGGCCGCGGAAGGTCCTCTCGCAGCCGACCATTCTTACGATAGACGACAATCGTACGCTTTCCATGCGGTTCGGGCAGCTCGTAGCCGAAGCGATCGGCCACGGTCATCAGGCACGCCTTCGCAACCGTTCGCGCATCGCTGACTTCGTCCTGCGCTGCGGTCACGGACTTGTAGAACAGGCCGCTGCCCGCCGGCCGAATCAGACCGGCAGCGTATTCGAGGAGGCGATTCAGCGGTCCTACGGCCCGCGCCACCAAAACGTCGTAGCGCTCGCGATGCGCATCCTCGTGCGCCGCCAGCTCCGCCCGCTGCGTGATCATCCGTACGTTCGGAAGCCGCATTGCGGTCACGATCCGTTCGACGGCCTTGAGCTTCTTTCCGGTCGAGTCCAGCAGCGTCACCTCGATCTCCGGGCACGCGCACGCGATCGGCACGCCGGGCAAGCCACCGCCGCTACCCAGGTCGAGCAGCCGACCCGGTGCTTCGCCGCGTAGCAGCGGCAACACCGCCAGACTGTCGCAAACATGCAGCACCCAAGCCGATTCCAGGTCACGGATCCCCGTCAGGTTCACCCGCTGGTTCTCCTCCAGCAGCAGTTCAAGAAACCGCTCCAATCGCGCATGCGCCGCGTCGTCCACAGCCACCCCTGCGTTGCGCAACGCGTCCGCGTTCATCGTGTAAGCACGCCGGCGGCGCAGGTAACGTGCGTCTCCTGCTCGAAGTTGACCGCTTGGTGGTACTTCGTGATCGCACAGGAGTGATCGGGTAGCGCCCGCGCCAGTGTGTACAGGCAACCGACCGAGCAAATCCGCGAATAGTTCTGACAATCCGCCACCTGCTGCCGAAATTGCTCGAAGTCGCCCGCTTCGAGCGACGCCAATAGCGCCCGGTCGTGTTCGCAAATGCCCTCGAGAAACGTGGGCGTGGTCGGTGCCTCCTCCCCAAACCGCCGACCGACATGACTCAGGTCCGCGCTCGCGATCACGATCGTCTGCTCGTCCGACCGCGACTCCTCCTCCCGTAGCAAGCCGGCCAGTTCGTCGGCGAACTCACCCAAGTCCGGCCCGTAGCCGTCCACCGGGCGAGTTCCGGTCGCTCCGCTTGGATCCGGGCACAGTAGCGGCACGATCGTGAACGGGCGGTCGCCGTGCAGCCGCTGCAGCAAATGGACGTGAAGCTCGATCGAGTGTTCGGTCTGGTGATCGAACGCACAGCGCGTCAGGGTGTGGCCCAGCTGACGCTCGAGCCGCTGAAGGAAATCGCGGTCCGTCGAGACGCGCCCGAACGGCGTGTAGAAATCCTTGTCGGTCGCAACGACGCTCAACGAACGACCGAAGTGGTTGGTCCCCAGAATCACGTAGCGCGTCGCCAGCGGCGCATCTCGCAGCGTCGCGTACGCGGCGGCATAGCACGGCGCTCCGCGCGCATAGTCCAGATGCGGCGCTATCAGGCCGGCGATGCCATCGACCGACGACGACGTCGACGTCGTCTGCGCAAGCACGGCGTCGATTTCCGCCGCGAGTGCGTCCGCTGCCGGCCATCGGTCGCGATTGTCGCGGTACGGCGCGTTCTCGTACTCGCTGACGCGCGCCGCGTACGCCTGCTCGTAACGTTCGTTCTGCAGCAACAGCGCCTGATCCATCGAGCGGGTCAACCCGTCGATCTCACTCAACGCGATCTCGGCCCCAAACTGCGATCGGAACTTGTCACGCACCTGCTCGGCCGTATGCGTTCCGTCGAAGTGCGCCAGGACGAAGAGCCCGGCCTGCGAAACCGCTACCGGATGCGCGATGCCGGTCGAATCCTGCAGCGCCACCATCGGCTCGCCGGCATCGGTCGTGAACGGCACGACGTCTACCGCCCGTAGCATCGGAAGCAACTCACTCGTCATCCGGCACCCGTTGAATCTCGTACGCCCAACGCTCGCGCGATCCCCAGAACAAGTGCCGCCCCGGCGCCGCCAGCGGCTCGTTGAACGTGAACCGCAACGATTGAACGCCGTCCGCCGCCGGGTCGAGCAACTCCACCGAGAAATCGTCCCTGAACTGAAACGGTGCCCGGTCGGTCAGGATCGGTCGGTCGCCGTTGGACTCCGTCACCAATCGCCGGAGGACGCCACTGAAGTACTTGTCGTCGCCCACGATTCGCAGGTCGAGCGTCCGCGCATCGCGCCAGATCAGCTCCGGGATCGACTCGGTCTTCAGAAAACCCAACACCCGCGGCGACCACGTCAGCGGAACCACGCGAATGTCCCGGACTCCCTCGTCGCGCTCCACTCCCAGCTTCAAGTAGTGCGCAATCAACGGCAAGTTGGCAATGTAGATCGTATCGCCGTCCGCGATCCCACTCGATGCCTCCGTTACTTCCTGCGTCAGATAGTCTTCGACCTGCTGAGCAGTGTCGATCGTCAAGCTGCTGTAATACGTCAGGGCGAACAGGATCGCCGCCAGACCAGCCACTGCGGTTCGCGTCGCGTGCAGCCGCAGACGATCCAGCCAACGCCCGGGCTGAATGTCGCCCAGCAGCCCGCGGAGCAGGCACATCGCGCTGACCGCCCATCCGATTCCCGGCAGATACAAATGGTGCGGCGACGCGAACGCCGGCAGGAGCGGAAACGCGAACAACACCACCCACGCGATCCCCAGCAATCCGCCCGGCTTGCGTGCGTGACGCCAGAGAATGTACAGCATCACCAACCCGACCAGGATCGCCATGCCGTAAAACGCGACCGGCACCGTCCGGAAGTACGGAACGCCGCCGATGGGGATAACCGGCATGAACAAGTACTCGCCGATCAGGTAGTAGCACATTTTGTCGAAGATGAACCGCACGAACCCCGGCTCGGTCGGCGGGTAGATATACGGCGGCGGCGGCAACGCGACACCATCGAGCAAGACCGCACGAATGCCGAGATAGATCACGCTCACGACCGCCAAAATCCCGTAGAAGACGATCGCCGTCCGTCGCGAACGTGAGGTCACAAGCGGCTCCGCTGCCATCATCACCAGCGGAAACATGATCGCGTTCTCGCGACAGCCCAGCGCCAGCCCGTACGCCAGCAACGCCCCCACTCCCCACCGCCAATCGCCAATTCGCGTCCCCTCCGACATGCCTCCTGCATCCGGCCAGCCGCGGAAGCGTGCGACGCACAGCGCCGCGACCAACAGGAATGCCGTCACCATCAGTTCGGTCTGGCACGCAATCCACTGCACGGTCGTCACATGCCCGGGATGAATGGCAAACAAGGCGGAGACAACCCACGCAACGCCCGCAGTCGCCCCCAGCCGCTTGAGCAGCTGATAGAGCAGCACGCAAACGAGCAGGTGCCACCCGATACTCGCCACATGGGCCGCCATCGGGCTCCAGCCGGTCAATGTGTAGGTCAGCTTCATCAGCCCGAACGAAACGGGCCGAAAGAAGCGCAACGTGCACTCCGGCATCCACCAGTACTCGGTAATGCCCCCGACCAGTTCCAGCCGACAAGCTTCCGTCAGGCTCTGAAGCGACCAACCGGCCTCCTGAAGTTGACGGTAGTGCGCCCAATCGTCCATGAAGAGGCCATAGCGGACCGATTGTCCGTGCGCGAGGACGACCGGGATCAGCAGGCCGATCGTGGCGAGAAGAGTTGTTTTCAATGATCGAGGTTGCGTCATTCGACCGCCGCGGCAGACAGCGCCGCCACCTCGGGATCACCATTCGAAGCATCACCGTTGGCGGACTCGAGCGTGGCCAGCTCGGCCTTGCTCGGCAGGTGCGCGCCCAAGAGCGGCACCAGTACGCCGGGTAGCGCCCAAACCAACTGAATCAGCCGCGAGGCCAGCGCGAGTGCAAACGCTTGCGAAACCGAGTTCATGCCATTCGCCGTAAAGAACTGCACGTAGAACCACTCGAGCACGCCGACCCCCTGCGGCGGGCCGATCGGCAACGCCGCAATCAGAAAGCAGATCGGAACATAGATCAAGTAGCGCCGGAACTCCGCGTCCATTTGCAGGGCGAGCGCAAACTCATACACGGCCAGCATCACCAGAAACTGCAGCGTGACCGTAATCAACAACGAAGCCAGCACCCGCAGTTTGTGCTCGCGCATCTTGGTGAACGCGCGACCAATCCGAAGCAACTGCTCGCCGGCCGGCAACCGTGCAGCCAACTTCGGCAGCCCGACCGCATGCCGCAGCCGCTTGCTGAACACCACCAGCGCCCCGGCGATCAACCCAGCGAGCACAATCGCAAGCACCGTCGCAACCTGTCCGAACCGCTCCGGGTCCCAGCTGATCAGGATCATTGATCCCGCCAGAATCACCAGCCCGAGCAGCCCGATCACACGGTCCAGAAACACGGTCGTGACCGCTTCCGTCTTGTGCTGCGTGTACCGCGTAAGGTAGTACGCCTTGATGAGATCGCCGCCGGTCGTCCCCGGCAGTGCGAAGTTGAAGAAGTTGCCGGCATACGTCAGCTTGATCGAATTCCACAACGACAGGCGCACTTCCTGGATCTGCAGCATCCAGATCAAGCGAAAGGCGCTCAGGATCGGGACCGGGCCGAAGATGAGAATCGCCACCAGCGCCCAACCATAGTTGAGATTCCGGACCACGCCGGCGATGCCGTACTTGATATCCGGAACCTCGCCGTTGATCAGGTGGATCTCGCTTCGATCGACGATCGCGAATCCCCCGTCCTTTTCGATCTCGAACCGTTGCTCGTCGACAGTGACGTTGACCAGCCGAACGTAGGGACCGTCCGGGCCTTCCAGCCGCACGCGGTCGTGCCACGAGATCGCGTTGTACAGCAAGTACACCGCGACGGCACACAAGCCCCAACGAAACAGGTTTAGCAGTAGCTTCGCGAGGGAAGGACTCTTCTTGTCGGTTCGCTCATTCATCCGCAGCGGACTCCGTGCCCGGCAGGACGCGCAGCGTCTGGAAGTCGGCACGTCCGACCTCCGGCATCGGCTCCAGCCCGGCCGCCATCAAGCGCCGAACCCAATCGCGCGTCACGATCTCGGGAAACCCGTATGTTCGCTTCAGACGAGCGATCTCGGCCCACGAAAATACAACGTGGGTAAAGCCCTGTTCGCGGAGCCATGCCACGCAGGTTTCCGCGCTTGCACCCGCGACGGCGGCCTCCAGCCAGTCCAGCCGACTGAACGGTACAGCATAGCGGAAATCCCGCTGGATATAGAAGACGGCGGCCTCCCCAACCACCAGCAACCGCGCATCCGTCGGCGTCTGCAGGTTGACCGGGTGAACCTCGAGCGCGATGTCCTCTCGGCCGATCATCGCCGGCAACGCCAGATTCGTTTCCTGCCGCCAGGCTGCGGCATGCTCCGCGTAGATCCGCCCCAAGGCGACGTTGTTCCAGATCGCAACCCCCACCACAACCAGCGCGACGACGGCCGTCCGCGCAGGACTACCGATGAGCCACTGTGAGCCACCAAGCCACAATCCGATGGGCGCCAGCACCGGAATCGCGAACCGCCCCGGCATCCGCGTCAGCAACACCCAGCACAGCAGCAATCCGACAATCCAGCCACCCATCAGCATTGCCGCCCGCCGGTCGACCGGCCCGAACGAGCGCGCGCAAAAGCCGGCCAGCACGACCAGCACCGCAGCGCCGTAGAACGCGGCGCCAAACAACGGATCGCGCAGCAGCTCTCGGCCCGCACGTTTCACGCGCGCCCCGACCCCACGCTCCGACTCAGGCAACCGATGCCCCGCATCCCACTGCTCGGCCTGCGCCGCGGTCCATGCGGCCCCGCCAAACCAATGATACGCGAAGGGGTATACCGGGTTACCGGTGAACGTCGCGTTTCGCGCCATCCACGGCGCAAAAGCGACAACCGCCGCCAGCAGAAAGCCGCCGCCGATCTTGATGCGCTGCGCCATGCCTCCCGCGGCCACCACCACCAGCAACAATGCCAGCGGCGCGACCACCAGCGCCAAACCCGTGTACTTGCAGCCTGCGGCCAAACCCGCGAAGACGCCGGCAAGCACGGCATGCCGCACTCGGCCGGTCGATTCGTCCGCACGCAAGGCCGCCAGCGCTTCCCCTCCAGCCAGGACGGCAAACAGCAACAACCCAAGCTCGACGTACGCAAGACTGCCCAGATATGCCAACCAGGGCACCGTGCCGACCAGCAATACTGCCACGCGACGGTTCCAGCCAGACCGGGCGTACGCCGCGACCGCCAGCAGCGCCAGGACGCCGAGCCCCGCATGGATCATCTGGGCCGCGTACACCGCGCCGTGCGCGTCCTGCTGCTGCACCATCGCGAGCAGAAAGAGAATCTCAACCTGCTGCGGGAACGATGCGTACGCGTTGTGAGCCAAAAAGTGGATCCGCCCCGCGTCGAGGTACTCGCGCTGCACCTGCAAATGGTACTCGAGGACGTCGTAACCCTTGGCCTCACCTTCCCACAACAACCCCGGCGGCAATGTCACGCATACCAAGACAATCCCCGCCGGCACGGCCAAAGGCAGCAGATACCCCCATCCCAGTCCCCAGCCTAGCCCCCATCCCAACCACCCTGGGCCGCTCGACGACGTGGGCGTGCCGGTACTTTCGTCGGAACGTAGTGAGGATTGTCGACTGTCGGCAGGCGACCGGCGCGTCATTTGGGCCAGAAGCAAACCGAGACCCGCGCTCAGCAGCACCCAGACAAGCCAGGCCTGCAACAGCCCCAACACACCCGCCAGCAGAACGATCCAGCCGATGAAACCCAACCCCAGCGCGGTCGACCCGACCCAGAACCGCAGCGCACACGGCCGTGTGGGCCGCTCGAACGCCGCCATGAACGTACTGCCGATCCCCGCACCCGCCGCGAACAACAGCCCGACGAAAAAGCCCTCGGTACTCAGAACGAGCAGCCAGGCACTGAATTGGCGCCCCGTAGCAACCCCACCGACGACCAGGGTCGCGAGCGACAGGAAGAGGGTTCCCAGCCAGATGCCGACCCGGTCGGCCGCGGCCTTCATGACGGGCGGTATTCCGGAGCGTCCGCGATCGACAGACGCGGGGAGCGCGCCGGGCGCGGCCATTCTGCAAGATCGGTCCGAAGCCGAACCCCGAACCGCTTTGCGGCCTGCCACGTACCGGAAGTGCAGGAGAGGCCGTAACGTCGCGCGTTATCGGCCTCGAAGATCGCGCACAAGCAGGCTGGGATCAGCCGTTCTCCTTGTACCAGTCGGCGTTGAGCTGCGTATACTCCTGCCACTTGTCAGGCAGCTCATCCTCAGGAAAGATCGCCGTGACCGGGCACTCGTCGACGCAAAGGCCGCAGTCGATACAGGTCTCCGGGTCGATATAGAGCATCTTCTCCGGATCGAACTTCTCTTCATCCTTGCGTGGATGGATGCAATCCACCGGGCACACTTCGACACACGCCGTATCCTTGGTGCCGATGCACGGCTCGGCAATGATATGGGTCACGAGACACTCTCCTTGCAATCGAACGGCATCATCACGCCTGGTGCAGCTAACCCGCTGCCCGCATTCGATTGTAAGAATGGAATCGGGCCGCCGCAACGCGCGCCGCGGCATTCCGCAGCGAGCAGGCCCCCGCTACATCGTTCGCCACTTCTTGGCGAACGCCACCACCCGCCGCGTCTCGGGATGCAATTGGACCCAGAGGAAATCGCCTGCGACCCGCCGCCCCTGGTGGACGTGCTCCCACTCGAGTCGCGTGACCTTGCGCTGCGGTGCGAAGTACTCGTGTGAGAACATCCGTAGCGTGGCCCCCTCGGGGAGCGGAACGAGCCGTTTCACGATCTCGAGCGCCTCCGCTTCGTCCAGCTCCCGCTCGGTCGGCGGATCGCACAGCCGATCGATGCACCGGAACAGCACTTCGCCGGTCTCCGCGTCGAAATGCACGTCCGCATCCGACCAGTGCCGCCGGGTCTTGACACGCACCTGCCAACCGCCGGCAGGCAGCGGCTGGGGGTCGGTCGCGGTGCATTCGAAGTACCACTCCGGACGAGAGGTCGATATCCCGCCGCGTTTGAGTCGCGCCGCAAGCAGGGCGTCGCAACGCTCGACAGCGTCCTGCTGTGTTTCCTTGGGCGTGCTCATGCGCCGCGCTCCACATGGAGAATCTCGCCGGAAGCGTCGTCGACATGAACCTCGGCGAACGTGTGCTCGCAAATCAACGAAACGATCCAGGCCAAACGCGTCTCGGGCTTCCCGGGACGCGTTCGATCAGCCAGGTGCTCAACGTAACCCTGTTCCGCGTCGCCGATGACCAGATCGTCGTCCAACGCTAACTCGCCGCGTCGATCGACCACGATGGCAACCGCCAGCTCCTCGGTCATGCTGACGCCCCTTTCCCCGCGCCGTCGGACAACGGGCCGTACCAGCACTGGATTACCCGAAACCGCGCCGGGTCGACCCATGCCGTCACGCGGTGCTCTGCGGTCGGCGTGAGACGGGTATACAGGGTCGCCTCATGGGTCCAGCCCACCGGCGGCAGCTTTCGCGGCTGCCCCGTTGCCAACCAGGTCTCGCGCGGCAGCTCCAACTCATTGACGACGATGTCCCGCAACGTTTTCGGGTCGATGGAGCGCGCGTCCGGCGTACCGACCCGACCGTCATCGCGCCAGCCGACGAACCTTCCGTTGGCATCGTAGAAGAAAACGACGTCGTCGCCGGGTGCCAGGACGTGCAGCCGGTGCTCCGCGGTGGTCCGCAGCAGGATCTCCGACCACTCGCGCTCCTCCTCGCAATGCACGATGCGCCCCTGCGGCAAGACCTCCTGCGTCTCCTGCTCGACGATTCGCACCGCGCGCCGCGTGAGTTCGGCCTCGGTCATTGAAGCGCCTCCTCTACCTGATCAGGCTCCTGCGCCATGGGAAGGACGCCGTCCCACTGGTCCATGATCCGAGGATGGCACGTATTGGCCTTGCCGCGCCGCGCAGCACGCCGATACGCTGCCAGGAATCGCTGTTCATCACACTCCGACGGTGCCGGATCACGGCGCGTCCCGCGGATCCAGTAGCGGAATGTGTTACGAACCATCGCGATATCGACCGCCTCGTAAGCGATATAGACCCAACCGTGATAATAAGCCGTTCGGTGAACGAAACACTCACCGAGATTGGTCGTTAGCATGCCCCGACACCCGCCGTTCCAAAAAAGGAAGCGAGGAGCCTTTTTTTCGAGGTACATCCAATCCGACTGGTTTCCCTTGGTCGGGTGAATAACCGCGTCGGTTTCACCGTTGCTCGGAATCCGGTTCCAGAAATCCAATGTGACGCGCTTCTTCTTGCCATCTATGACTCGCTTGACCTTGCCGAGAACTGGGTTGTGCCGAACGTGTGATTTGTTTCCGCAGCCGCCGTACTCTTTCTTGCCCCGTCGGCGATCCTGCCGGATTTGCCGACGATACTTTCGTCCGGGTAGCAGCTTGTCCGGACAACAATTGCCGTCCGGCGGGAATGCGCGGTCGTACATCGCCTTGTACCAATCGGGTTTCTTGCTGACGCGCGGATGATCATCGTGACGACACCGCGCGCCGGAATGCCCCAGGAACAACACGATGTACCGATGCTGAAAGTATTCGAGGTACTGCTTATGGCTGCGTGCCGGGCGTGTCCACACGATCGGATGCCAGTACTTGGTCTTCTTGAAGAAGCGCCCCATCTCCCGTGCAAACCGGCTGGTCTTGGGCAGATCGCGCGCCGGGTTGTGGATCAGGACCGTCAGCTTGAGCAGCAGACAGCGCCGCGGATGCTCGATGTAATCGCGCTCAGACGCCGCCATGCCCCCGCCACGCTCGCCGAACGCCACCCGGATACCATAATAATTGGCGACGTTGTAATCGTAATGTTCTTCATACTGGTTGAACCGCACGAACGGTGGCTTGCCGTTGGGCAGCTGGATGCGGCCGTCCTTCACAATTGCGCCTTCCAGCCCCGGCTGACCCTCTTCTCCGGTAATGGTGTACGTGCCATCACCCCATGGATCGTCGGGATTGCCGAGCCGCGAAACGATCAGCCGCGCCGGCGTCCCCTCCCGGACGTTCCGAACCTTGATCAGCATGTGAGCGTAGCCGCGCCTCGGGGACTTCGGGTCGCCGTAGGGAATCACATAGCGCTTGTTCCACCGCGCTTCGACGAAGACGTCGAGGTTCACCTGGTCGCGCCCGCGCTCGATGTGCACGCCGCCGCGACCGCGCCCGCTTTGTGCATCGTCACGGAGCATGCCCGGATCGCGTATCGGTCGGTCCCAGATTTCGAGAAGGATGATGATCGGCGCCAGGTCGGCCGTCACCTTCTCGCCGATCCGGTCCTTGAGTCCGCGCGTGATGACCCCGTCCCACTCCTGTGGCTCGGGCAGATAGTGCATCCCATGGCGCACCTGTTCTGCCGTCAGCATCTGCTTGTGCAGCACGACGCCCGGCTCGTTGTTCAAGTTCGGGATTCCCTTCGAATCGCTCCCGCGCGGCGCCATATAAAGCACCCGCCCGGCAACCGCCTGACCATTCGGGTTGTGAATCGAATAAAGCAACCGCAGCGGCTTGGATTCCGGGTCCCATTTGCTCGGCAGGCCGTGAACACCGACGACCGCGAAAGGCTTGGTCTTGACCACGTTGTCCTGGCCGCTACGAACCGGATTTCGCAACGGCCGCCAGTGCTCGATATGTTCGCTTGCGGAAACGGGCACGTCTGCTGCTCCTATCGCGGCACCGATCGCGACGGCGCTTCATCGCGATCGTCGAACGCGCCGAAATCAAACGCATCGCCATCGTTCGTCGGCCGGTGTTCCTCACCATCTGTTACTGCCTGATCGTCGACGTCCTCCACCGGTGTGGGGTCGTCGGGAATCTCGATGAAAACGACCTCACCGCGGCCCGGTTGAATCCCATCGAACCGGGCATATCCCTCGGCGTCCGTGACGCCTTCCAGAACCTGACCGTTGGTCAGCGTCGCCGTGAACGGCTGACTGACGAGCGGGCGATCGTCAAAGTCGAGCAACTTGATGCCGATCCACGTTTGCTCCGCGCCCGGCTCGTATAGTGGCAACAGCGGTCCGGCCTGCTCGACAGTAGCCTTCTCGACCGCTGCTGCGCTGCCACTTGCCGCTTCTTCCTGGTACACATCATCTGCGCCCGAGCTGCCCGCGTCCGCCGTCGTGCCGCCGCCCGCGGCACCACCACCGCCACCAGCCGCCCCGGCCAGATCCCCGATCTCGACCGACGCCAAGCCGACGGCGATCGGATCGGCGCCGCCGCAGGTTTCCATCACCTGGTCCCCTTGCCGGACGGCGGGCAGATTGTTGATGAACACGGTCGCGCTGCCCTTGGTAACAAAACCCGGGCCGTGCGGCGGCGTAGGGGTGGGATTCGGGCAATTGTGCATGTCCGCGACCCCGGCCAATGACGACATGACGCCGCTCGCAGCAGCCGCGGCGGCGTTCTTGATCCCCTGCGTGTACGCGGCCGCAGCGGCAGCCTGGTTTCCCGGAACCGCGTTGGCCGCCGCCCAGGCAGACGTCAAACTCGCGTTGGTAGCGTTGAGGGTCGCCACCTGGCCCGCGGCGGCAGCCGGTGCGCCGCTCGCACCCGCACCAGCACCATCCGCGGCCAGCCGAGTCAAACCCTGATTGATCTGCGCCAAGTCCGCCGCTGCGTCCGCGGGCGTCATCGTCGACTTCTTCATGAAGCCCTGCATCGCGGACGATACGTCGTTGACCGAACCCGCCACCCCCGACGGCACGGCACGCCATGCAGCCTGGTTCCCGATCACAACGTCGGGACTTCCCGGCCCGGGGGCCAAAGGTGGTCCGTGAGCTGTCGCGTCATTTACCCTGGCTGCGGCTGGCATTCGATCTTCCCAAAAAGGTTCAACGACCCGCTCCACCAGGCCGTCGCTGAAAAAAAGGCGACGGAGGACCGCCGTGACTCACGCGCGACCAGAGTGGGGCACACAATCAAGGGTTGGGGCAGGCGTCTCGTCCGCCATTGACCGCTCGCTTGCGCTCGCGGCTCGCATTGACGCCACAGGCCCCGACGCGAACCAGACCACCAAACACAACGAGCCCCGACGATGCCGGCGAGGGGTTCAAGTGAGGCCCCCGCATTGACGGCACCAAAATAGACGATAGTGTATATAGATGTCTATTATTAGCCGAGGAGCTGACCGGTGATCTCGCAGACAACAGAGTACGCCTTACGCGCCGTCGTGCACCTGGCGCGGGTCGGTGGTGGCCCCGCCGTCGCGCAGGAAATTGCCGAAGCCACGCAGGTCCCGACGCGCTACCTGCAGAAGATCCTGCGGATGCTGGCGCGCGCCGGAATCGTCGATAGCCAACGTGGCATCGGTGGCGGCTTCACACTCGCGAAAGTCCCATCAGCAATCAGCGTCCTCAGCGTGCTCAGGGCCGTAGAAGACGACGGCCTATCGAGAATCGAGCGCTGCCCCCTGGGCATCCAAGGGCATACCCAGCTCTGCGCTCTGCACCGTTTGCTTGACGAACAGCTCGCGAGGATCGAACAAACCTTCTCCGCAACGTCCATCGCGCAGCTAATCACGTCCCCGGACGGACGACCACTGTGCGACAACCCTCGCAACGTATCGATTCCCGTCCCGCTCCGGCCCACGACTCACCCGAAAAATCCAAAAATGTAAAGTAGATCGACTTGTCGCATTTGAGCACCGGCGGTATGTTCTGATGAGAAGTGTATATGTGTATCCACAAATGCCGAATCGTGGCGGACGGAATAGGAGCGATCGTTGATGTCATCTGCGAAACCCGTCGAATCGCGCGACCCGCTCGACCAGTCGCGATCGGCGAATCACGAGGTCAAGGCTGTTGGGCTGGCGGTCGCGATCACGGTAGTCATCGTGATCGTACTGCTGGGGGCCTGGCGCGGGATGTTGGCGTTGACCGCAGCGCAGACCCCGATCCCGCCAATTTACCGCGTCGCGGCCCAGCATGGCGTAAGTCCGGCGATGCTCGCCGACGGTCGGCAGGTCTTCGCGGCCGCCTGTGCTGTCTGTCATGGTCGGAGCGCGGAGGGGATCCCGAAACTCGGCAAGCCGCTTCGCAACAACCCATTCGTCCAATCGTTGTCGGACGCAGACTTGCTGACATTCGTCACGGAGGGACGCCTGCCCACGGACCCTGCGAACACGACTGGCGTGCCGATGCCCGCCCGCGGTGGAAATCCGAAGATCACCGATCGCAACCTCCGCGGCGTGGTTGCGTATCTCCGCGTCCTCCAGGATCCCGATGCCCCGCCGACCAACATGGATGCCTGGACAGGTGCCAACGCGACCGCGGGGGCAACCGCCCTCGGCGGTCCCGGACACGACGCCTTCATCGCCTCCTGCTCGGCCTGTCACGGTCCGAGCGGCGAGGGCATGGCCGGACTCGGCAAACCTCTCGCGAACAGCCCGTTCGTCAGCGCCAAGACCGATGCAGAGCTAATGACGTTCGTCAAACAAGGCCGACCGATCTGGGATCCTGCCAACACGACCGGCCTCGACATGCCACCCAAGGGCGGAAACCCCGCCCTCGGCGACGAACAACTGAAACAGATAGTCGAGTACATCCGCACGCTGCACGCGCAGCAGGCAAGCGGGACGGAGTAGACCTCTCGGAAACCAGCACGACGAAAGGACCAAGACCATGAGTGGACCCGCAACGATTGGCAGATGCACGTGGGCACTGCTGCTGGCGATCGCAATCGGCGCCGCAACACACGGCACGCATGCCCAGTCGATCACCGATGTCCAGAACGTCGCCAAGGCGCGCGGCCTGACCAACGCCGATCTGCTTGCCGCCGCCAAGACCTTTATGCCCAGCGGACAGAAGGACGAGTACATCATGTTCTCCTCCGGCGGCCACAGCGGCCAGGTGTTCGTCATCGGCATGCCCTCCATGCGACTGCTCCGCAGCATTGCCGTCTTCACCCCGGAACCCTGGCAGGGCTGGGGCTATGGCGTTGGCGAGGAAGTGCTGGCAGCGGGCGACGTCGCCGGCAAGCCCAACCGCTGGGGGGACACGCACCACCCCGCGCTCTCCGAAACCAAAGGCGACTACGACGGCCAATGGCTCTTCATCAACGACAAGATCAACGCTCGCGTCGCCGTCATCGACCTCCGCGACTTCGAGACCAAACAGATCGTCAAGAACCCGCTCACCATTAGCGACCACGGCGGAACGTTCGTCACGCCCGACACCGAGTACGTAATCGAGGGTGGCCAATATGCGACGCCGTGGGGCGCCGACTATGCACCGATCAGTGAGTACAAGGAGAAGTACCGCGGTTCGGTCACGATGTGGAAGTTCAACCGCAAGAAGGGCCGCATTGACATCGAGAACTCGTTCGCTTTGCAGCTCCCCCCCTACTGGCAGGACCTTTCCGATGCCGGCAAACTCGCCAGCGATGGCTACATCTTCCTGAACTCGCTCAACAGCGAAATGGCGACGGGCGGCATTCAGGACAAGAAGCCGCCGTTCGAAGCCGGCGTCAGCCGAAACGCCACCGACTACCTGCACATCATCGACTGGAAGAAGGCCGAGAAGGTCTTCAAGGCTGGCAAGGTCGAGAAGATCAAGGGCTTTCCGGTCATTACGCTCGACACCTCGATCGCCGAGGGACTGCTCTATCTGACTCCCGAGCCGCGCAGCCCGCACGGCGTCGACGTCGCACCGCGAGGCGACTTCATCGTCGTCTCCGGGAAGCTCGACCCGCACGTCACGATCTACTCGATGCAGAAGATCAAGAGCGCAATCGCGAGCAAGAAGTTCTCCGGCAAAGATGACTTCGGCGTACCGATCCTCGACTTCGATGCCGTCCTCGAAGCGCAAGTCGAACTCGGCCTGGGACCATTACACACGCAGTTCGGCCCGGACGGTTATGCATACACATCGTTGTTCCTTGACTCGGCAGTCGCGCGCTGGACACTTGGCGGCACCTACGGGAGCGGCACACCCGAGCCCGATTGGACCCTGGTCACCAAGACACCGGTTCACTACAACGTCGGTCACATCGGTTGCGCCGAAGGCGACACTGTCAGCCCGGACGGCAAATACCTCGTCGCGTTCAACAAATGGTCGGTCGACCGCTTCTTCCCGCCGGGACCGCTGCTGCCGCAGAACTTCCAGCTGATCGACATCACGGCTTCGGGAGCGACGATGCCGGTGATCTACGACATGCCGATTGGTGTCGGCGAGCCGCATTACGCCCAGATCATCAAAGCCGACAAGCTCAACCCGTGGACGGTCTATCCAGGAATCGGCTGGGACCCACATACGCAATCCCTCGACCCCTGGGCACCAAAGGCCAAAATGGAACGCATCGAGCGCAAGGGTGATACGGTCGAGGTTTACATGACCGCGATCCGCAGTCACTTCAATCCCGAGCACATCACGGTCAAGGAAGGTGACAAGATCGTCTGGCGGATCACCAACATCGAGCGTGCGATCGACGCTGTCCACGGCTTTGCCGTTCCGCAATACAACATCAACCTCAGCCTCGAACCCGGCGAGACCGCCAAGATCGAGTTCGTCGCCGACCGGCCCGGAACCTTCCCGTTCTACTGCTCGGAGTTCTGCTCCGCGCTGCACCTGGAGATGATGGGTTACCTGATGGTCGAACCACGCTAGGACAGAACAGGATGTGCGGATTCTCTGACCGAATCCTGAGCCAACCAGCCGTGCCGCTCGTCTGACGCCCAACGGGGGGGGCGGCCGGCTACGAAGTAGAAAGGCAGCGATTTCATGTCCGCCTCCGTGAACCCGTCGACGCCTCCGGTCGTCGAGCGGATGTTCGGGCCCCGCGTTTCGCAGGACGAACTGACCCGACGTGGCGGCCGCTACGCGATCCCGACATTCCTGCTGCTGGTAGCGCGCGTGCTGATCGTGGTGTCCCTGTTCCTGCCCTATTGGCACATGGAACTGATCGCGCCGCAGTATCCCGACAACCTGCACCTGACCGCGTTTATCAATCATCTCAGCGGCGACGTGGCCGAGATCGACGGTCTGAACCATTACATCGGAATGCGCCCACTCGAGGAAGCCGCCCAATTCGAGCGCAGTGTCGGCGTCTACGTCCTGATCGGCTTCGTCGTGCTGCTGGAGTTTGCCGGTTGGATTCACAATCGCTGGGCCGCGCTACTCGTGCTGCCGGCGATCCTTTTCCCGGCTGTCTTCCTTTTCGACCTCCATTACTGGATGAGCAACTTCGGCCAGAACCTCGACCCCGACGCCCCACTGTCGTCGTCGATTGACCCGTTCGTTCCGCCAATCCTTGGAACCGGCACGGTCGGACAATTCAAGACCGTCGCCTCCGTCGGCGTCGGCCTCGTCCTCTGCTCGATCGCATCGGTCGTGATGATCATCGCGCTCTTCTTCCATCGTCGGGCGTACAAGCCGCTCATCGACGCCATGAAGACCGGAGGCGCGTAGGTGCACATCAGCGCCCGCAAATCAGCATCGCGACGCACGGAAACCAACTGGTCCGTGCTGCTTGGCACGGCCGGGCCGCTGTTCGTCAGCCTGACCTGCCTGACGGGAGCGGCCGCCGATGCGGCGCGCTCGACCGACGAGATTGCAAGGCTCGTCGAGCGCGCCGCCCCCGGGACCACCGTCCTCGTCCCACCCGGCCTGTACGTAGGTCCGCTGCGTGTCAATAAGCCGATCACGCTCGACGGCGCCGACCGCGTCACAATCGACGGTCGCGGAGAAGGTACGGTCGTGGAACTGCGGGCCGCGAACATCACCTTCAGGCGCTTCCGAATCGTCGGCAGCGGCATGGGTGTCGATCGCGAGCCCGCCGGCATCCGCGCCGAAGCCGGTCCGGTTGTCATCGAAAACAACCAACTGGAGGACGTGCTGTTCGGGATCGACCTGCGCACCGCCCCCGACTCGATTGTCCGTGGCAACGGGATTGTGGGCAAAGACCTCGACGTCGGTCGGCGCGGCGATGGCATTCGGCTCTGGTGGAGCCACGGCTGTACGATCGAGGGCAATACCGTACGCCAGTCGCGCGACATGGTCTTCTGGTACTCCGAAAATCTCGTCGTGCGCGACAACCAGGTTCGCGACTCGCGCTACGGCTTGCATTTCATGTACAGCCACCAGACGCGCCTTCACCGCAACACGCTCGAGCGCAACTCCGTCGGCGTCTATCTGATGTACAGCAACGGAATCACGCTCGAAGAGAACCTGCTTACGGGCAACCGTGGACCGAGCGGCTACGGACTAGGACTCAAGGATTGCGACGACATCGTGGCGCACCGGAACCGCCTGCTCGCCAATCGTGTCGGCGCCTATATCGACAACACGCCATCTTCCGTCGACGCCGACGGCCGGGTCACCGACAACCTGATCGCATTCAACGAGATGGGCATGCTGATCACGCCCAACACGCGGCGCAACGTCATGGCCGGCAACGGCTTCGTCGAAAATGAGGAACAGGTTGCCGTACACGGCCGCGGCGATCTTGTCGGCAACACGTTCGCCCGCGATGGTCGCGGTAACTTCTGGTCCGACTATGCCGGCTTCGACCGGAACGACGACGGTGTCGGCGATCTGCCGTACGAGTCCCGCAGCCTCTTCGAGAATCTGCTTGCACGGGAACCCAACTTGCGACTGTTCCTGCACAGCCCGGCGCAACAGGCCATCGAGTTTACGGCGCGCGCGCTGCCGGAGATGCGTCCGGCGCCCAAGTTCGTCGACCCGGCGCCCCTGATGTCAGCTGTCCGACTCGACGCGGGTGAGCGTGCTCCGCAAGCCGCACCCGCAATGGTCGCGACGTGTGTCCTCCTGCTCGGCCTCGGCGGCGGAACCGTCATCGGCGCATTGTATCCCGCGACCCCACGCTGGAAGGAGACCTCGTCGTGATCGTCGCAGACGCCGTCACCAAACGCTTCGGCCACGTTACTGCGGTCGATCACGTTCACCTGCGAATCGAACATGGCCAGGCCGTGGCGCTCTGGGGCAGCAACGGCGCCGGCAAGACGACGCTCATCCGCTGCCTGCTCGGCATCGTGCGTTTCGGTGGCGCGATTACAGTCAACGGTCACGATGCCCGCCGACAGGGCAAGCAGGTCCGTGCCGTAATCGGGTACGTGCCTCAGGAACTCGCATTTCACGATGATATGCGGCTTGGCGCGGCGATGAGCTTCTTCGCGCGACTACGCGCCGTCCCGCGCAACCGGGCGTGGGAGCTGCTCGACCGCGTGGGCCTCAGTCACCAGGAGCGCAAACGCCTTCGCGATCTCTCCGGTGGCATGAAGCAGCGCCTCGCGCTGGCCATCGCGCTCCTTTCCGATCCGCCGATCATCGTCCTGGACGAACCGACCTCCAACCTGGACGCGACCGGACGAGCGGAAGTGGTCGATACGTTGAAGAGTCTCAAACACGAACAAAAGACGATCGTACTCGCGTCCCACCGCGCCGACGAGGTGACGACACTCGCCGACCGTGTGCTCGTCATGGAACAAGGGCGCTTGATTCGTGATACCAGTCCCGACGGTCTCTGGCCAGCCGATGCCGGCGTGCAAACGGTCCGCCTCCATGTCGCCGACGGCGCCGAGAACGGAGCTGCCGCGATACTGCGTGACGCCGGCCATGTCGTCAATCTCAATGGCAACGGACTCTGCGTCGCAGTCCCGCGCGACCGGAAGGCGGGCCCGATCCGCATCCTGGCATGCGCCAACGTGGACGTCCGCGACTTCGAAGTGCTTGACGACCCCGCCGATCGGCCAAAGCCGAATTCTGCAACAGGCAAGGAGTGCGATCGATGAGCGCCATGGCACCCACCGCTACGGAAGCGAATCCACAGGCGCGCACCGAGCCAGGCCGTGCGACGACACTCGCAAGCATGTGGGCCTTCGCCCACCGTGAACTGCGCGATGCGCTCGCGAGCCGCTGGTTCGTGCTGTACACCATCGCGTTTGCGGTGCTCGCGGTCAGCGTCTCGTTCATGTCGCTTGCGAGCAGCGGATCGAACGGCTTCGCGGGCTTCGGTCGGACGGCCGCCGGTCTGCTCAACATGGTCATGCTCGTCGTTCCCTTGATGGCCATCACCGCCGGCTGCGGCGCGGTCGCGAGCGAGCGTGAACGCGGCACGCTGCTATATCTGCTGGCTCAACCGGTCACGCGCGTCGAGCTGTTGCTCGGCAAGTTCGTAGGCCTCACACTCGCACTCTGTGCGGCGTTGTGTCTGGGCTTCGGCTCCAGTGCGTTGGTGCTGATCTGGAAGGCCGGCAGCGTCGGGGCCGCGAGCCTGCTGATGCTCGTGGGATTCACCTGCCTGCTAGCGGTCGCGATGCTCGCTTGCGGCCTGCTGATCTCGGTGTTCGCGCGCAAGACGGGTATCGCGAATGGTATCGGCCTGTTCGTCTGGCTCACGCTGGTGTTCCTCAGCGATCTCGGTCTGATGGCGGGAACGATACTGTTCAAGCTGCGGGTCGAGGAGTTGTTCGCGCTCGCGATTCTCAATCCGCTCCAGGCCTTCAAGATGGCCGTCATCGTCAAGTTGAACGCTGCGCTCGATGTGCTCGGGCCCGCTGGCACGTACGCCTCGCAAACCTTCGGCAACACCCTCCCCTGGCTGCTCATCTCGGTGCTCGTTGGCTTCGGCGCGCTGAACCTCATCGCGGCCCTGATCGCTTTTTCGCGGAGATCGACGGTATGAACCGCACTGTGCACAACATCTGGGTGGTCGTGACAATTCCCGCCGCGCTCATGGGGCTTGTGCTGGGCTGCAATCGGCCCGATCCGAATCTGCCGCCGACGATTCGGCTCGGCGCGTCAGTCTGCGTAGATTGCGACATGATCATCAGCGACGCGCGCTTCGCGTCGGCGACGATGGTGAAAGACGACCGCGGCGGTACCAAGCCGCTTCTTTACGACGATATCGGCGACCAAATCCGCTACGAGACATTCCACCCTGCGCTAACCATCCGGGCGCGCTGGGTACACGACCATGACACCAAGAACTGGCTTCGCGCTGAGGATGCGTGGTACGTTCGGTCCGACGACCTCCACACGCCGATGGCATCGGGCATCGCGGCGTTCGCCACCCGCGAATCCGCCGCCGCGCTGACCGAGAAGGTCGGCGGCGACGTGCTCGACTTCAAGACGCTCTGGGAGCGCGTCGCGCAGGAAGAGATGGAACCGTAGGCGCTACCGCACGCGGATCTGCTGCGGCACCCACCAGCGTTCGGGGAATGGGGTCTCGGGCGGCGGGGCACTGGCCTTGCTCTCGCGGTCGCGCAGCACCAGTTCAAGCATGCAGCCGCGAAGCTGACGCTGCACCTCGCGGTCGGCCTGATAGCGCGCATCCATCCAGCGCTGATCGCCTTCGATCGGCTCCGGCGGCAGTTGCTGCCCCTCGGCATCGATGAACATCCGCTGCCCGGATGCGACGGCAAGCGTCATGCAGCTCTGGACGTCGAGAACGATCGCCATGGCCCGCGACTGGTTCCCGCCGAAACGATTGGAAACGTACGCGATCAGCAATGTCGCGCCTTCGCGCCGTGCCTCATGACAGAGTTCGGCGCGCCAGCTCTCCGCCGGCTGGAGTATCGCCGGATCCAGGAAGATCAGTCCCTGTACCGCTTGGTTCCCGCGGAACGTCTCGGTCCAGTATCCCTGATCCGGCTGCGCTACTCCCTCGACCACCAACGGCACCTCCCCGGTCATCGGAACCGCGAGTCGTGCGATAGCGACCTTTCCGGGAAAGAGGTCGCTCGTGGAGTCGGTGATCAGTTTGTAGCTGTTCGGGCTGGGCTGATTGGCCTCGCCGGCCAGCTCCGCGAACTGCACCTCACGCTGCAGCCGAATGCGCATCGGCTCGGGAGCACAGCCGCTCACGACCGCCAGCAGGAGTGCCAGACCGCCCAGTCCACGTACACATTGATTTGGTGCGTTACGAATCATCGCAATCTTTATCGGCGCCGGTTTCCGGGGTGTTCATTAGGCTCGTGGTTTTTTCGCAAGTTTCCAGGTTATTGACGGCGCGGGGCACTTGCGCCGATCCCACCGCAGGAAATGTCGTTAACGGACGTGGAGCGCAGAAATTGCTCACGACGCAAGCACCGTCGCAGGTCAGGATCGAACCCGCCACCGGCCGTAGTGGCCGCAAGCGCCCGCCGTTCGCCACTACCCTCAGCCACCTTTCACCCAATGCGTGGGCCTGGCTGGACGCCGCGACGATCGGCCTATGGACTTACGTCGCGTACCACTTGGTGGTCTTCGGCAACCCTGCCTTTCACTGGGTCGCGAGCGCCTGGCTCTCCGGAGCCTGCCTGTGCGTGGCGATCGTGCTCTGCGGAATCGTTTTCGGACTCTACGAACACAACACCCTGGGGTCGCGCAGTCGAATCGTCATCCGCGTTGCGATGAGCGGCGCCGCTGGAGTCGCGGGCGGCTATGCAATCATTTCACTCTTCTTCTACGCCGACGCGACGCGCTGGGTCGGCTTCATCGTGGGTGTCGGTTACCTGGCCATATCATTGAGCCTGCGGCTACTCGCACACGAAGCACTCACCAATTTTCGGGCGCGCGTGCTCTGCATCGGCGAGACCGGCTCGATCGAGCGGCTGGTAGCGTTGATGCGCAGTCGGCGACGACAACACTACGAACTGGTCGGCTGCGTACGCGTCACCGACGACCAGACCCCGCCGCCGCCGCCGGATGCCCCGATCCGTAGCGAACTGCCCTGCCTCGGTGACGTCCGCGGGCTGCGCGACCTGATTACCGCGCACCAGATCGACGAGGTCATCGTCGGCACGGAGTACCGCTCCAGTGAGGCCGTAGACCGCGCAATCCTCGCCTGCCTCGATCGGCACTGCCGCGTCACCGACCAGCCGACGTTTCTCGAGAAGGTGCTGCGCGAAGTGCCCGCCGAGAGCATCACGGCCCAGTGGTTCCTGCTGGCGGACGTGCAGACGCCCGGCGGATTCGAGGCCGCAAAACGTGCCACCGACGCGCTCGCTTCGGCGATCGGACTCCTGCTGACGCTACCGCTCTGGCCGCTGATCGCGCTGCTGATCCGAATCGACAGCCGGGGTCCGGTACTCTTTTCCCAAACCCGCGTCGGCCTCCACGGACGACCGTTCACCCTGTACAAGTTCCGCACGATGCGGACGGACGCGGAAAAGAACGGCGCCCAGTGGGCCACCCAAGGCGATCAACGCGTCACCCGTATCGGACGCTTTCTGCGACAATCGAGACTCGACGAACTCCCGCAACTCTGGAACATCATGCGCGGCGAGATGTCCCTCGTCGGACCGCGACCGGAACGCCCTGAGTTCGTCGAACAGCTCAGCCGCGAACTGCCACATTACCGCCACCGGCACCTGGTCAAACCGGGCCTGACCGGCTGGGCGCAGATCAATTTCGGATACGGCGCGTCGGTGCAGGACTCGTACCGCAAGCTCTGCTTTGATCTGTATTACCTCAAGCACCGCTCGATCGACCTCGACTTCGCGATCATCGTGCGGACGATCGGAACGTTCGTCACCGGAGCCCGTTGACCGGCACCGGCCGGCTGGAGCATCGTCATGTTCACCATCCCGCTGCTACAATCCGCCTGCTTCCTGACACGCAACCTCCATTCGTTCCCCGGACGCTGGCGGGTTGTCGACTGGATCACGCGCCACCGCAAGGAGCTGCAGCGCTGCGGACACAAGACCGTACGGCTCGCTCCCGGCTACAAACTCAAAGTTCCCCCCGGAGATTCCCAAGGCTGGACGGTGTATACGTTCGGCTGGAATCCGCGCGACGAACTGACGATGCTCTTCCAGGAGTGTCTCGAGTCTGGCGACAACATGCTCGACATCGGCGCCAACAACGGCTACTACACCGTCGTCGCCTCGCGACTCGTCGGTGCGCGGGGCACCGTCCATTCGTTCGAGGCGTCGCCGCGCATGTGCAAGCTGCTGCGCGACAATGTGATGATGAACCCCTGCGACAACGTGACGGTCCACGAAATCGCCGTCAGCAACCACGCCGGGAGCGTCACGTTCCACGAAGCCCCGGACGGCCTCTCCGGTCTCGGCTCCCTCCGCGACCTCGGCGCCGAAACCAACGGCGTCACCACCGTCGACTCAGTTGCAATCGATTCGATGCTCGATTCTCTGCCACCCATCAAACTCGCCAAGATCGATGTAGAGGGCGCGGACTACCTCGTGCTCCAAGGCATGCAGGCGCTGATCGAACGTGACCATCCGGTGCTCATCAGCGAGTTCAACCCGGCCTGGTTCGCCGAACTGGGCGCCAGCGGCGACGAGGTCTACGCATTCCTGCGCGACCGGGGCTACGACGTGTTCGAAATCGCCAAGCCGGAGCCGATCGCGGTCAACGCCGCCCCGCGCGAAGCATGCAACATCCTTTGCCTCCCCACGTAGGCCGCTCGATCAAGGCTCGGCCGGAGTGTTGTCGGTCGTCGGCTTGCCGGCGCTCCAGCGGCGCCGGCTCTCGAACGCCGCCACCTCGGCGATCGTGGTCTCCTTGAGGAACTCGACCTTGCGCAATCGATGCGGCTTCCAGAAACGATGCGCCGGGCACTCCCGCTCGTCAGAGCACTCGACATTGCTCAGCATGCACTTGGGGTAGATGATCGGATCGTCGAGCGCCACACAGAGGTCATACAGCGAGATCTCCTCGGCGGGCACGCGCAACGTCACCCCGCCGCCAATCCCCCGCTGAGTATCGACGATCCCCTTGCGCGAAAGTCCGTTGATGATTTTGGCCAGATAGGCCGTCGGAATGTCACACATCTCGGCGATTTCACGCACCAGGATCGGCTTGCCGCCCATACTCGCAACGCACCCCAACGCCGATGCGGCATATCCCACACTCTGTGTCAGCATGACGTTCCTCAGTTCAGGTCAGCAATGAGCCGAATTCCAGACCCGAAAGTCCACTGTCATCTTAGCCCTTCAATCGCCCAACGCAACCCGATTTTTTTCAGCACTCCTGAAAATCAGCATATTTCGCTGGAAGACGAGCACCGTTCACGATATCGTCTCAAATATTGAGTTGCGGATTTCTTGATAGGCTTATCTTGAAATCCGATAGACAATAACTGGCCGACGTATGCCGGTCGATCGACAGGTGCCCTGAACGGAGTGCGAAATGGCCGATCACGCTGCTGCAGTGAGCACGACACAACCGGTTCCCGCCACTGCGCCCGGAGGCGCAACGGAGCGCTTCCAGTACGACGACGGGATCAGTCGAGCGTTCCTGCTGATGACGCTGATCTGGGGCGCGGTCGCGATGCTGGTCGGGGTGATCGCGGCGATCGAGTTGGCACTGCCCGAGGCCAACCTCGGCATCCCTTTCATCACGTTCGGTCGCCTGCGGCCCTTGCACACCAACGCGGCGATCTTCGCGTTCGCGGGCAACGCAATCTTCGTCGCCGTCTATTACTCGACACAGCGCCTTTGCAAAGCGCGGATGTACAGCGACTGGCTAAGCTGGTTTCACTTCTGGGGCTGGCAGGTCATCATCGTTTGCGCCGCGCTGACGTTGCCCTCGGGCATCACGCAGAGCAAGGAGTACGCCGAGCTGGAGTGGCCGATCGACGTATTGATCGCGGTCGTCTGGGTCGCGTTTGGAATCAACGTCATCGCCACCATGATCAAGCGCCGTGAGCGACACATGTATGTCGCGCTCTGGTTCTACATAGCGACGATCGTCACGGTCGCGGTCCTGCACATATTCAACAACCTGGTTATCCCGGCAGGGCTGTTCAAGAGCTACTCGATCTACGCCGGCGCCCAGGACGCGTTCATGCAATGGTGGTACGGCCACAATGCGGTCGCCTTCTTCCTGACGACACCGTTTCTGGGGTTGATGTATTACTTCCTGCCGAAGGCGGCCGAGCGGCCGATCTTCAGCTATCGGCTTAGCATCGTGCACTTCTGGTCGCTGGTGTTCATCTACATCTGGGCCGGCCCGCACCACCTGCACTATACTGCGGTCCCCGCCTGGGCTTCGACGCTCGGGATGCTCTTCTCGGTGATGTTGTGGATGCCGAGTTGGGGCGGGATGATCAACGGCCTACTCACGCTGCGCGGCGCTTGGCACAAGGTCGCGGCTGACCCGATCCTGAAATTCTTCGTTGTCGGCATCACCTTCTATGGCATGGCGACATTCGAGGGCCCGCTTCTCAGCGTAAAAAGTGTCAACGCACTATCGCATTACACCGATTGGACGATCGCCCACGTGCACGCCGGCGCGCTCGGCTGGAATGGGTTCATGACCTTCGGCATGCTCTACTGGCTGATGCCGCGCCTGTTCCAGGCGCCGCTCTGGAGCCCGAAGTTGATGAACACGCACTTCTGGGTGGGCACGATCGGAATCCTGCTCTACATCGTGCCGATTTACGTCGCAGGCCTGACGCAGGGGCTCATGTGGCGTGCGATCGATGAGGACGGCCAGCTCGCGTACAACTTCGTCGAATCGGTCACCCGACTGATCCCGATGTACTGGGTCCGCATCATCGGCGGCACCCTGTTCCTGCTGGGGTTGATCATGTGCTTCGTCAACATGCTGATGACCTGGGCGAAGCGGCCGGCGAAGTATGACAGCCCGGTACACGAAGCGCCGCCGGTCGGGTCTGGCTATGCAGAGCAGCCAGCTCAGTCCCGGCTGGGGACCGCGGTCGTCGACGTCGCGCACAAGCTCGATATCTGGTCGCAGGCTGTTTGGCATCGTCGCTGGGAACGGCTTCCGATCCGGTTCACCGTGATGGTCACGCTCGCGGTGGTCATCGCGTCGCTGTTCGAGATCGTCCCGACTTTCGTGATCAAGTCGAACATCCCGACCATCGCCACGGTCACGCCATACACGCCGCTCGAACTGGCTGGTCGCGATATCTACGTCGCCGAAGGATGTTACAACTGCCATTCACAGATGATCCGTCCGATTCTGTCCGAGACCATCCGCTACGGCGAATACAGCAAGCCCGGCGAGTTCGTCTACGACCACCCGTTCCAGTGGGGCAGTCGACGAATCGGGCCCGACCTTGCCCGGGAGGGCAACTCGAACCCGATGGGTTCCTGGCACTTGAAGCACTTCGAGAACCCGAAACAGATTACCCAGGGCTCAATCATGCCGCCTTATCCGTGGCTCTTGTACGATCCGTTGGATTTCGAATCGCTTCCGTCGCGTCTCCGCGCCATGCAACAACTGGGCGTACCGTACACGGAAGATGAGGTTGAGGCGTGCATCGCCAGCGCGCAGATGCAGGCCCGTGAGGTCGCGAAGCGGATCATCGAGGAAAGCGCTGGAACGGACCCACGCCTCGGCAGCAAGGATGTTCCTCTGGAAGACACCAAGGTCGTCGCACTGATCGCATACATCCAGCGACTCGGTGTGGACATTTACAAGACGCCGGAAGAGCCCGGCGAATCCGTCACACTACGCGAGGGTCGCTGATCATGATGCTCCTTGATTCAACGAGCCAGCCGGATGCCGGCGCCTTCAGCAAGCAGATCGGGCTGGTAGTGGCCTTCGCCGGATTTCTGCTCGTCGTCGTTTGGACGCTGACCCGCTCGCGGCGTGAGATGCAAAATAGCGCACGGATCCCGCTCGAGGACACGCCGGTGGAGCCGCGCGTAGGGCGGCCCGACAATTCACAACAAGCGATGAAGCACCAGGAGAGCTGACATGTCGACCCGTCCCGACGTCCTGACCGATCACGAATACGACGGTATCCAGGAGTACGACAACCCGACACCCGGCTGGTGGCATTGGATCTTCTGGGGAACGGTCGTCTTCAGTGCCTGCTACTTCGTGTTCTTCCATATGAGCCCCGAATCATGGACGGTCGAGGAGTCGTACGAGTTGGCGGTCGCCCGCAATCTCGAGCAGCAGTTCTCCGAGATCGGCGACCTCACCCCGGACGAAGCCACGATCGTTCGCTTCATGGATGACGAGAAGTGGCTCAAGGTCGGCAAGTCAACGTTCGCCGCCGAGTGTGTCACCTGTCACGGAGCGGATGCCAGCGGGCTGGTCGGACCCAACCTCACCGACGAGCACTTCAAAAACGTAAAGACCATCACTGACATCGCCAGCGTCGTCATGAACGGAGCCGCCAACGGCGCGATGCCGGCCCAGAAGAATCGCATGCATCCAAACAAGATCGTGCTCGTGAGCTCGTACGTCGCCTCACTCCGCGGCCAGAACCTCCCGGGTCCGCGCGGCGCCGAAGGCGAGGTCATTCCACCGTGGCCCGCCGCGACTGAAACAGAATCGAGCGCAACGGACACACCGAACGAACAGCAACCGTAGCGGGGAGTGATTGGGCACCGAGATGCATCAAGGGCAACCATCGCTGCTGGAACCTGAGGAGCAGGTTCTTTCCACGCTCAACCGCGACGGCTCGCGGCGCTGGCTGCGCCCGCGGCTCTCTCCCGGTCGTTTCCTCAGCGCTCGGCGTTGGGTCGGCTACCTGCTGATCGCGCTGTTCACCGCGCTACCATACATCACGATCAACGGCCGACCCGCGATGCTGCTCGACATCGCACGACGTGAGTTCGCGTTGTTCGGCTATGTCTTCCGGCCCACCGATACCATTCTGCTCGCGCTCTTCATGGTCTCGCTGATCGTCACGATCTTCCTGCTGACCGCGTTGCTCGGACGTGTCTGGTGCGGTTGGGCCTGCCCGCAGACCGTCTACCTCGAACTGGTCTACCGCCCCATCGAGCGCCTTTTCGAGGGCCCGCCACAGCGCGGCGGCAAGCCCGGCAAACATGCCGGCGGTGTCCGCACCTTACTCAAGTATGCCGTCTACCTGCTTGTCTCGCTGTTCCTGGCGCACACTTTCCTCGCGTACTTTGTCGGCGTCGAGCGGCTCGTGCAGTGGGTGCAGCTCTCGCCGCTCCATCATCCGGGACCGTTCCTGGTGATGTTGCTGACGACCGGGCTGATGATGTTCGACTTCTGCTTCTTCCGCGAACAGACATGCATCGTGGCCTGTCCTTACGGCCGCTTCCAGTCCGTCATGCTCGACCGCGAGTCGCTGATCATCAGCTACGACCCCTCTCGCGGCGAACCGCGCGGCAAACTGCGCCGAACGCCCAAGAACCAGACGGCGCTGCCGGTCACTACCGGAGATTGCGTTGACTGCGGACTTTGCGTCGAAACCTGCCCCACCGGAATCGACATCCGCGAGGGCTTGCAAATGGAGTGTGTCGGCTGCGCCCAATGCATCGACGCCTGCGACAGCGTGATGGCCCGGATCGGCCGACCGCTCGGCCTGATCCGCTACAGCTCGCAGTCGCGCATCGAGCGCGAACCTCGAAAACGGTTCCGGCCACGATTGTTCTTCTACCCGGCGATCCTGACCATCACGATCTCGGTATTGCTGATCGTTTTCTTCAACAAACCGGTCATGGATGTCACCATTCTCCGCAACAAAGGCCTGCCCTACGCGCTGTTGCCTGCCAGCGGCGAGATCTCCAACAGTCTCCGCGTCAAAGTCGTCAATCGAACCGACGTCAGCGCGACGCTGGACGTGGAGCTGATCGATTGCCCACAAGGACGAATCGACTCCAATGAACTGCCGATATCGCTCGCACCGGGCGCCGACGGGTCGGCGAGCATGCTGGTCGTACTGCCGCCCGAGGCGTTTCCCACGGGACGCCAAGACGTCACCCTGCGCATCACCGACCACGCCGACATCAGCATTGAGAAGACCTATCGGCTGCTGGGCCCCGTGTTCACGCCGGACGGCACCGCCAACCCGCACCAGGAGACCGGAAATGAATAGCGCGACGCCTCCCGCAAAATCCACCGGCTGGCACTGGCCGCTGATCATCTTCGGACTGCTCGGCTCGCAAATGCTGATCTGGTTCGTCATGCTCTTCATCGCCCTCTCCGACCCGACCGTAGCCGTCGAACCGGACTACTACCGCAAGTCGCTCAACTGGAACGATACGATTCAGCAACGCGCCGATAACCAGCGACTGGGATGGACGATCGAATTCGAGATCGTCGAACCCACCACCGTCGGCGAAAACCGAACGTTGCGCTGCCAGCTCATCAACATCGACGGCGCCCCGCTCGAGGGCGCGCAGATCACCATCGAAGCCTTCGCCCGCGCCCGCGCAAACAACCGTCTGCACCTCTCGATGTCCGAAGCTGGAAAAGGCTGGTACGAAACAACCGGCGACCTTCGACGTGACGGCCTTTGGGAACTCCGGACGACCGTCGATCGCGGACCCGAAACGTTTACCGACATTCAAGAAATCATGCTTCCGCAAACGAAAGCGGGATAAATGCTCGCGCTGTTCGGAACCATCTTCGTTACCTCGCTCGTCGGCAGCCCACACTGCGCCGGCATGTGCGGCCCCTTCGTCGCCTTCGCAGTCGGCACCGGTCGTGGCCGTTCCACAACGCTACATGCCGCCTACAACCTCGGTCGACTCGCTACATACGCGTTGTTGGGCGCCATCAGCGGCCTGCTGGGACAAGCACTCAACCTCGGCGGCGCACAGGTCGGGATTCCGCAAGCGGCCGCGGTCGTCGCCGGTGCGATGATGGTCACCTTCGGCGTCGTCCTCCTGCTGCGCTCGCTCGGCGTTCGTCTTCCCGAGGCACCGCTACCCGGCTTCGTCCGTGCAATCGTCATGCGCAGCCACCGCGCCGCACTCGCAATGACACCCGTCCGCCGAGCGACGGTGATCGGTCTTTGCTCGGCGTTGCTGCCCTGTGGCTGGTTGTACGCGTTTGTGATCACCGCAGCCGGAACCGCCAGCGCGCTGTGGGGTGCGTTGGTCATGGTCGCGTTCTGGCTCGGTACCGTCCCGATCCTGCTTTCACTCGGCGTCAGTGTCCGCGCACTGCTGGGAACCGTCGGGAAACGCCTGCCGGTCGTCTCCGCAATTGCGATCGTGGTCGTCGGAATGGCCACGTTGTTCCACCGCGTCGCGATCCCCGCCAGCGCGTTCGACACGATCCGCGAATCGGCGCCTGAAACCGTCCAGGGCACAGCTCCGACCGCACCGACAATCGCGGCCGACGAACTCCCCTGCTGCAAGCACGATGGTCCCTGACCTCGCACAATCCATTGCGCCGACCGCCGCCGAGGCCGTGGAGTGCGCGCACTGCCGCCTCCCGGTGCCCGCCGGCCTGATCGATCCGTCGCACGAAAACCAGTTCTGCTGCAACGGCTGCCGAACGGTCTACGACGTCATCCACGGCTGCGGACTCGAAACCTACTACCGCATCCGCGACACGGTCGACGCCGACCCGCTCCCGGCACGACCCGCCGGCCACGCATACGAAGAGATGGACAACGACGTGTTCCTCGACGCGAACACCGCTCAACGTTCCGACAACCACCGCACCGTCGCGCTCTACCTCGAAGGCGTCCACTGTGCGGCGTGCGTCTGGCTGGTCGAACGATTGCCGCGCGTCCTGCCCGGCGTGCTTGAAGCCACGTTGCATATCCGCGAATCGGTCGTCCGCATCGCCTGGGACCCGCAAAAGGTCGCACTGTCGCGCATCGCGCGCATGCTCAACAGCCTTGGCTATCCGCCGCACCCGGTCCGCAACGCCGACCGCGCGACCCGCCGTCGCGACGAGGACCGTCGATTCCTGATCCGCATCGCAATTGCCGGCGCGTGTGCCGGCAACGTCATGCTCGCGTCCTTCGCACTCTACGGCGGCTTCTTCAACGGGATGGCGGCCGAGTTCGAAGCCCTCTTCCGCTGGCTCAGTGCCGGCCTCGGCGTCGTCTCATTACTCTGGCCGGGCGCGGTCTTCTTCCGCGGCGCAATCGCCGCCATCCGAACGCAGACCGCACACCTCGACCTGCCGATCGCACTCGGACTGACCGTCGGCACGATCACCGGCCTCGTCAACACGATCCTCCAACGCGGCGAGATCTACTTCGACTCGCTCACCGTACTCGTGTTCCTGCTGCTGGTGGGCCGCTGGGTCCAACACCGCCAGCAACGCTGGGCCAGCGACGCGGTTGAACTACTGTTCTCGCTAACACCGACCGCCGCTCGTCGCATCGAAGGCGACACAGTCCGCACGGTGCCGATCGAGGCGCTGCAGCCGAACGACCTCGTGCAGGTCCGCGCGGGGGACAACGTGCCGGTCGACGGCATCGTCACCGACGGAACGTCCACGATCGACCAGGCGCTGCTCACCGGCGAGTCGCGCCCGTTCCCGATCGCCGCCGGCCAATCGATCTACGCCGGCGTGACCAACCTATCGTCGCCATTGACGATCCGCGCACAAACGGCGGGCGCTCAAACGCGCGTCGGCCGACTCATGCAGCTCGTTGAAGAATGGAGCCAGCGTAAAGCGCCGATCGTCCGACTCGCCGACCGCATCGCCGGCTGGTTCGTCGCTGCCGTCCTGCTGCTGGCGCTGCTCACGTTCGTCCTGTGGATGCGACAGGACACCGTCCGGGCCGTCGATCAAGCGATCGCACTGCTGATCGTGACCTGCCCGTGCGCGCTCGGGCTCGCGACGCCGTTGGCGATGACGGTCGCGCTTGGTCGTGCCGCACAGCGGGGCATCCTGATTAAAGGGGCGGATACGCTGGAGCGCCTGGCGCGCCCCGGCCTGATCTGCTTCGACAAGACCGGCACATTGACCGCGGGTCGCATGTCGGTCGTCGAATGGGTCGGCGATGAAACGGTCAGACCGCTCACGGCCGCGCTGGAGGCGCACTCGTCGCACCCCGTAGCGTCGGCGCTGACGCAACTCGTTCCGGACGATCATCAGCTTTCGCTTCAAGCGACCGCGGTGCAGGAAACGCCCGGGGCCGGCATTCGCGGTCGTGTCGATGGACGATCGCTGCTGATCGGATCGGAGCGGTATCTGGCGGAGAATGGCGTCACGCTTCCGCCGACCATTGCCCGTGCCGCAGAAACGCTGACGGCCCGCGCGTTGTCGCCGGTCTACATCAGTCAGGACGATGTCGTTGTCGCGGTTGCGGGCCTTGGCGACCCGTTGCGTCCCGACACGTCGGCGGCGCTTTCGACACTGCGCGTCGGCGGATGGGACCTGCGCCTCCTGTCCGGCGATCACCGCGTGATCGTGTCGGCGATTGCGACGGAGTTGGAGATCCCTGCCGACGATGCGGTCGGGGAGTGTACGCCGGAGCGGAAGCGGGATTGGATTGACGGCGCGGCGTCAGCGGGCCCGGTCGTCATGGTCGGCGACGGCGTGAACGACGCGGCGGCGCTCGCGACGGCGGACGTCGGCATCGCGGTGCATGGCGGTGCTGAAGCGAGTCTGGCGGCGGCAGACGTTTATTTGCGTACGCCGGGCTTGTCGGCGATCCTCGACTTGTTATCTGCGGCGCGCAGCACGGTCCGCGCGATCCACGTCGGTCTCGCGGTCTCGTTGGCGTACAACGTCGTGGCGGCGTCGCTCGCGATCGCCGGTATCATCAACCCGCTGATCGCGGCGATCCTGATGCCGCTCAGTTCGTTGACGGTGGTCGCGATCGCATTCGGCGCGCAGCCGTTCGGAGATTTGCCTAAACCCGCCGCAGCGAGTGGAACAGCGACTGGCGAGGTGCAAGGTGCCCCATCCTTCAGGGTGGGGGACGCGTTCCGAAACGGAGTGGGTCCCCCAGGCTAAGAGCCTGGGGCACCGCGCGTAAGAGAGTGATGGGTGTCGCCGTAGCGGCGCGCGACGGAGTAACGTGAATGTCGGTGATTTACATCATTCTGCCGTTGGCGTTGTTGATGGCGTTGGGTGGGATCATCGCGTTCATCTGGGCGACCCGCCGCGGCCAGTTCGACGACCTCGACACCCCGCCGAATCGCATGCTCTTCGACGACGAAGAATAGATAAGGGTGGGGCGGGCGTCTCGCCCGCCACTGTGGGTGCAAGGTGCCCCACCCCATCCTGGGGTGGGGGACTGACAGATCGTAGGGGTGGCACTGGCGGTTTGTCCGCCAGTGTTCGGAGCGTTCTATCTCATCCAGCGCGCGACCAGTGTGGGGCGTTCCTGGTGATCTAACGTGATACCGACTTTGCGGCGCCCATGCACTGGCGGATAAACCGCCAGTGCCACCCGGCAAGAACGATCCTGAGGAACACAAGGGTGGGGCGGGCGTCTCGCCCGCCATACTGGGTGCCACGCCGACGCGCAGCGCTCGGCGTGCTCCGTACTCCCCTGACACGCAACTCGTGTCACGCGCGACTTGGATCATGATCGTCCTCCTGACGACGACTCGACTCGACAGGAGAAGAAATGTCATCCGAGAACAACAACCTCGTACCGGTAACGATCAACGCACCGACGGACTGGATCGATCAAATCGAAGCCATCGCATCGGAACACGGATGCGCTACGGATGAAGTTTGGCTCGCAATCCTCGTCAGTTTCTTTCAGATGGACGATGCCCGGGAACGGGCGGTTGCGTGGCAAAATCAGCGTGCTTGAACCGCTCGCTCGCGCTCGCGGCTCGTTTTGTGCGTTCCGCGAACGGAACACACCCTACGACTCGCTGAGCAGCACGCCGAACGCTGCGCGTCGGTGTGGCACACATGGCGGGCGTCTCGCCCGCCATTGGGTCGTAGGGAGCGTGCTCCCCTAGACCACCGGTCCCGCGTTGCGGATGGCGTCGGAGGCGTCGGGGAAGCGTTCGAAGTTCTTGATGAACAGGCCGGCCAGCTCGCGGGCCTTGGCGTCGTACTGCGCGCCGTCCTTCCACGTCGACCGCGGGTTCAACAACTCCGTCGGCACGTCGGGACAAGTGGTCGGCATTTCGAGTCGGAAGATCGGGTGGGTTTCGTACGCGACGTCGTTGAGACGTCCATCGAGGGCGGCGTGGACCATCGCACGGGTGTATTTCAGTTTGACCCGCTCGCCAATCCCGAACGGTCCGCCGCTCCAGCCGGTGTTGACCAGCCAGATGTTCGAGCCGTGCTCGCGCGTCTTCTCGCCCAACAACTCCGCGTACGTCGACGGACTGAGCGGTAAGAACGGTTCGCCGAAGCCGGTGGAGAACGTCGCCTGCGGCTCATTGCCGAGGCCCGCTTCGGTGCCCGCGACCTTCGCCGTATACCCCGACAGGAAGTGGTACATCGCCTGCTCAGGAGTGAGCCGCGAGATCGGCGGCAGCACGCCGAACGCGTCGCAGGTCAGGAAGATGACGTTGCTCGGATGCCCGGCACACGACGGCTCGATCGCATTCCGGATGTAATGCAACGGATATGCGGCCCGCGTGTTCTCGGTCAGCGAACCGTCGTCATAATCGGGCACGCGCGTGTCGGAATCGAGCACGACGTTTTCGAGCACGGACCCGAAACGAATAGCGTCGTAGATATCCGGCTCTTGTTCGCGCGCCAGCCGGATGCACTTCGCGTAGCAGCCGCCTTCGAAGTTGAACACACCGTCGTCGCCCCAGCCATGCTCGTCGTCGCCGATCAGGCCGCGTTCGGGGTCGGCGGACAGTGTCGTCTTGCCGGTGCCACTCAGGCCGAAGAACAACGCGACGTCGCCGTCACGGCCGACGTTCGCCGAGCAGTGCATCGAAGCCACGCCGCGCAGCGGCAGCAGGTAGTTCATCACGGTGAAGATCGACTTCTTGATCTCGCCAGCATACTCCGTCCCGCCGATGAGCACGATCCGCTTGGCAAAATTGAGGTAGATGAACGTTCCGGACGGGCTCCCATCCGGGTGCGTGTCGGCCTTGCAGCCGGGTGCGGAGATCACGGTGAAGCCCGGCTCATGATCCGATAACGCAGCAAGCGGCGGACGGATGAATAGCTGTCGCGCGAAGAGGCTGTGCCATGCGAATTCGGTCATGACACGGACCTTCAGTCGATACCGGTCGTTCGCGCCGGCATAGAGGTCCTGCACAAAGACGTCGCGCTGCCGTAAGTAGGTAAGTGTCTTTTCGAGAAGTTGGTCGAACATTTCGGACGAGACCGGTCGGTTGACCTTGCCCCACGCGACATGGCCCTGGCTATCGGGCTCTTCGACCACGAACTTATCCTTCGGCGACCGTCCCGTCCGTTCACCCGTGCGGGCCACGAGGGCGCCGTTGGCTGCCAGTTCGGCCTCGCCGCGGCGCAGCGCTTCGGTCACCAGCACGGGCGCGGGCAGGTTCCAATAAACGTTGCCGGCATGCTGGAGACCGATGGTATCGAGACCGTGGCGGCTGGGATGAACGGCTGTGACTTCCACGAATGGCCCTCGTTGCACAGGTTGGCGGTGCGCGTCGCGAGTCCGCACCAGGACGCGGGCGTCCATTATCGGCGACCTGTCGCTGCCTGCAACACCCGCCCCTACCCGAGATCGGCACAAATTCCCCGGCACGCGACTCGCGGATTTCCCATACTTCCAGCGGAGGTCCCTGTTCGGGGCGTCCGTAGGGAGACAGCGATGGACCCACTCAAGGTCGGACATGTTATCGGCGTCGACGGCGACTGCGTCGACATCAAGCTCACATGTACCACAACCGTGATCGAGTACCACGGGACAGAGTACCGCGTGGGCCGGCTCGGGACGTACATCACGATCCCGATCGGGCGGGTCACGCTGATCGGCTATGTGACCAAGGTCGCGTCTGAAGAAAATGAAACCAATGAGGTGGACGAGAACTCGTTGCCGCCGCGCTCGATGCAGGTCCAGCTTCTGGGCACCGTCCGCAACGACAAGTTCTCCCGTGGCGTCAGCGAGTACCCGACGCTCGGCGACATCGTCCGGCTCGGCGTCGACGAAGACTTCGAGCTGATCTTCGGCTGCTTCGACCAGATCGCCAACGCCGACGGCATGAAGCGCTCGTTCGCGATGGGCCGCTTCGCCGTCGACACCGACTTCGAAGTCAAGGTGATGGGCAAGGAGTTCTTCGCCAAGCACATCGCGGTCATGGGCAACTCCGGCTCGGGAAAGAGCTGCACCACCGCCAAGATCCTGCACGAAGCGACCAGTCTGCCGCACTCGCAGGTCGTCCTGTTCGACATGCACGGCGAATACTGCGCCGCCTTCTCCGACGAAAACGACAAGCCGCTGCCGAACATTACATACCTGTCCGACCGCAACCTCGTGCTGCCGTACTGGATGCTGCAGTACGAAGAGTTCGAGCAGCTGTTCATCGACGGTAACAACCCGCTGAACGTCAACGCGCAGAAGGTCTTTCTGCGTTCCGCGATCCACCGCCTCAAGCAGGAGGCCGCGCAGGCCGTCGACCTGCAATTCGAGTACACGGTCGATACGCCCGTCTACTACTCGCTCGAGAACCTGAAGACCTACGCCGAGAACATGAACGAAGCCCGCTTCGTGCTGAACAGCGAGAACTACGCGTTCTCACGCCTGCCGTTCCGCCAACTGCCGTTCGACGAGCAGGAAAACATGTTGATGACCCGGCGGATGGAGTTCAACAAGGGGAACGCCGAAGGCGAAGTGCCGCACGCCACCTACTTCGGCCGCCTGCTGGGCTTCGTGAACCTGCTCGAGTCGCGGATGAACGACCGCCGATACGACTTCATGCTTCGGCCGTTCGAGCAGGCGAAACGCAATCCCGATCTCGCGGGCAAGCTGCTCGAAGACGGAACGCCCGGCGATAAGAGCCGTTGCGTGAGCCAGGTCATCCGCCAGCTCCTCGGCCACTTCGATCAACGCCGAAACCTGACGATCATCGACCTTTCGGGTCTGCCGTTCGACGTCGTCGACACGACGGTCGCGGTCATCACACGAGCACTGTTTGATTTCAACTTCTGGACGCCTTCGCACCAGCGTCAACCCACGCTGCTCGTGTTCGAAGAGGCCCACAACTACCTGCCAAAGGTGCCGCTCAAGGAACGCAAGACCTTTGCCCGTGACGCGGTCGAGAAGGTCGCGAAGGAAGGCCGCAAGTACGGCGTCTCCGCGATGGTCGTCAGCCAGCGACCCAGCGAGCTCTCGGAAACGCTGCTGAGCCAGTGTAACTCGATGGTTCTGATGCGGATGAACAATCCCGACGACCAGGACTATGCCGCCCGCGTCGTCAGCGACCAGTTCCGCAGCCTGATCAGCCTGTTGCCGAGCCTCAAGCCGGGTGAGGGGTTCATCATCGGCGACGCCGTCCTGATGCCGATGCGGACGCTGATCGACCTGCCGCCGCGGCTCCCGCGCAGTAACGACGTCGACTTCTTCGGCCTGTGGAGCCGCAACACCAACCGTGTCGACGCCGAGCAGATCGTCGACCGCTGGTGGCGGCAGGATCGCAACTCGGAGACCATCGACCCAAAAGCCGGAACGGCTGGACGACCCTCGGCATTCGTTCCAGCCCGCCCCGTTTCCCTCGCTGACATGAAAAAGACGGTGGCGCCCGAACGACCGGTCGCTGCACCTGCACCGAGCGATCATCCGCATGACGATGGCGGCACGCCCTCGGCGATCGCGAACGAGCCGGCCGAGGGGTCGACGTTGTCGCCCGCAGAACGGAAGCTCGCGGATCTCGCCGCCCGATTGGGCCGAAAGGAGTAGCGAATACTACACTTCGCACTGCACGCTACATATCACGCGTAGGTTAGCGCCGACGTAACCCCTTGCGTCGGCCCCGCCGTAGCGCTACAGATCCGACCATCAGCGGGCATCCGGCCCGCATAGCCGCTCCTCGGCAAAGATTCCTCATATATCCCCGCAAATCCCCGTGCAACCGAGGTATGTCCTGTCGCCTGCGCGATTGGCATTACATGCCTTCTCACGTATCGCCTGAAACGACTCGCTCATTTGTCCGTCTAGCAGGAAGACTGGAGTACCGAGATGACGAAGAAGAGGCGGACGACTATGTTTCGGGGGGATTGGGAACGTCGAACGCGACGTTCGACTACCGGATCGTCGCCAAGCACCGCGGCTTGGAAGACGCCCGGCTGGAACCGTTTACGAACAACTAAGTAGCTGGACCATCGTCGTCCAGTCCCGGTCTTGGCGCCTGCCTCGATCCTACGCAGGCGCCATCCCAAGCGCATGGAGTACAGAATGCTTGTCTCGCGTTGTTTAAAGAGTACACGCACGCTGCTGCTGGCAGGATTGCTGCTGTTACCCGCCATGTCGCCGATGGCGGCAGGGCAGACCTTCACGAACCCGAATACGATCTTGATTCCGCCCCAAGGCTCGGCACAGCCATATCCGAGCACGATCGAGGTCTCGGGGCTGAACGCGCCGATCGAGAGTCTGTCCGTTTCCCTGAACGGCCTCACACACAATCGCCCGCAGGACCTGCAGGTCCTGCTTGTGGGGCCGACCGGTGCAAGCGTCGTCTTGATGGCGCGCGCCGGCGGAATTGACCCCGTTGCATCAGTCGTCATGATGTTCGTAGATGGCGCACCTCTCGTTCCGTTTCAATTGACCAGTGGCTTCTATCAGCCGACGCAAGTGGACGTCACCGATTTCGAGACCCCGGCACCCGCTCCGCCCTACGGCACGACCCTCTCCGTATTCGACGATACCGATGGTAACGGGACGTGGGAGCTGTATGTTCTCGACCTGGACTCGGGAGATGGCGGTGTCATCAACGCATGGAGCTTGGAAATCTCGACGTCGACCCGCGCTCCTTTGACCTATCAAGGTCGCCTGAGCCAGGATGGCAACCCGCTCAACGATTCCGCTGACCTGGAATTCAGCGTCTGGGATGCCGAAGTCGACGGGAACCGGATTGGATCGGTGATGTCCGCCGACAACGTCCCGGTCGTCGATGGCTTCTTTACGGTCGAACTGCCGATTCCACATTCGGCGTTTGACGGATCGCCGCGCTGGCTGGAAGTCGCTGCGAGTTCGCCGGCGGGGATCGGTCCGTTCGTCACGCTGACCCCTCGTCAGCGCGTCACGGCTACCCCGGAAGCGACCCACGCAACAACAGCGGATCGAGCGACGAGCGCGATGACGGCGGCGAATGCAACAACCGCCGCGACCGCAACAACCGCCGGGTCCGCCAACAGTGTCGGCGGCGTGCTCTTCAATTCCGACGGCAAAATCGGAATTGGTACGGAAACG
>JANQNU010000054.1 GCA_028279405.1 Phycisphaerae bacterium | reverse complement strand
GCTCCTTTTGAAGGCAACTTCAAAACTCCTCGGCTGGTCGTTATACCAGCCAAGGAGCAACGGACGTTCATCCCAATCTAGAAGGGTGGGGCACCTCGCAAGAACGATTCCAATGAACCCAGGGTGGGGCGGGCATCTCGCCTGCCGATGACCGCTCGCTTGCGCTCGCGGCTCGCATTGACGGCGCTCGGCTTCGTATCGGTCCGCGAGGATCGAACGCCACGAGCCCCGAGCGCGAGCGAGCGAGGAGCAAGCTCCTTTCGTGAGGCCTGTGTCTAGCACCACAGGCCCCGGCGCGAACGAGACACCGAACACGACGAGCCGCGAGCGCGAGCGAGCGGTCAAACCGTCGTCTGGGCTCCGGGCTCGCGTTGTCCGGCCCTCGACGTGTTGAGGTTGGGCTACCGCATTAGAAACACCCGTTGGAATTGCAATGGCGTCTTGCCGGCCCGACCGTCGATGATGGCGTTCGGCTCTGGTCTTGAGCGCGGCGCGCGTAGCGTCCGTTTGGTCGTGGTAACGACGGGGTGCAGGATGAGACGGGAACGCCCTGAGGATGTCGTTCGACCGCTGACCGTCATGTTGCTTTTGATGGTTGTAGTTGGGTACTGCGACGTGGCTCGACGACGGGGGATGTTGGTTTGTGCGGGCCAGCCGTGGCTCGAATTCTGCTGGATTTGGCTGGCTCTGATGTACCTGGTCGTGCTGCTGCGCAGCTGGCGTTCCCGGCCGGGGCACGCGGCGCGGGTCTGGCCGTTGGCGCTGCCGCCGTTGTTGTTCGGCGTGGCCGGGACGGTGTTGGCGGCCATTCAAGTCTGGGCCCGGTGTACGCGTTGGCCATCGGATCTTGCGACCGATCCGTTCTCATTCTGGTTGGTGGATTGCCTGACGATCGGGTTTCCACTCGTGGCGAGTGGTCTTATCGCGGCATCGCTACTGCTGCTCGGTTGGGCGGTTCGCTTGCCTTCGGCGCCTGGGCGGTGTCCGTGGTGTGGGTATGACGTACATGCCTGTCGGTCCGGGCGTTGTCCGGAGTGCGGGACGGTACAGGTTGACGATCCGACGATCCCGCGGCACTACTTCGCGTCACGTTTCCCGTGGCTTCCTGAGCTGGCTGGGTTCCCGGACGCTGGGGCACGCAAGCAAGCGCTCGAGTCGGCATTCCGCGCGTCCCGGCCCTACGGATTGTTGATCGTGCCGGTGTTGTTGGTGCTTTGGGCGGTCCGGTCGAATGTGGCGCGAGTCGGCAATGCGTGTTGGGACTCGAGCTGGCCCCTCTTCGTAGCATTCGCAGTTCAAGGCGTCGCGGTATTGGTTGAGCGCCGTCGTCTGCGCCGGCGTTTGCGCGCGAGCCTGAACGAGATGCGTTGCGGTTGAACTGCTGCGTGTTGTTGCCGACCCCATCCGCGGCCGTATCAGGGTGTGCTTGCTTCCCGTTGTGTGAGAAGCATTTCGATGAGTGCGAGTAGCTTCTTGCGGTTGATGGGTTTGGTGGTGTACTCGGTGCAACCGACTTCGAGACAGCGGTCGCGATCGCCGGACATCGCGTGCGCGGTGAGTGCGACGATCGGGACGGTGGCGCCGCCCTCGCGCAGTCGGCGGGTGGCGGTCAGGCCGTCCATGATCGGCATTTGGACGTCCATGAGGATCAGGTCGAATGGCGTGCCCGCTTGGGCCGCAGACTCGAATTGCTCGAGGGCCGCGCGTCCGTTCTCGGCGATGACCACGTCGCAACCGGCCTTCGTCAGGATGTGTCGGATGAGCCGCTGATTGTCCGGACCGTCTTCCGCCACGAGAATTCGGCAATCGAGCTGTTCGACCGATCGTTGCTTGCTCGGTCCCGTGGCGCGCGCCTCTTCGAGCGTTTCGAGAAAGTCGACGTCGTCGAGGGCTCCGGTGTGCACGGACGCCCGAAAACGCGTGCCGACGCCTGGTGTCGATTCAATCAGCTCGACATCGCCACCGAGCATCTGCGCCAGGTGTCGGCTGATTGTCAGCCCGAGACCGGTCCCGCCGAACTTGCGGGTGATCGAGTCGTCTGCCTGTGTAAACGGCTGGAACAGGGAGGCGGCTTGCTCCTTCGACATGCCGAGCCCGGTGTCGATCAGGTCGAAGAAGAGCATCGCCGGTTGTTCATCGACCTGAGGTACGAACTGGACCTCTAGTCGTACTTCTCCTTGGTCCGTGAACTTGATCGCGTTGCCCGTCAGGTTCATCAGGATCTGTCGCAGCCGAAGCTCGTCAGTCTGGATGGTCCGCGGCAGCTTCGAGAGCAGCTTCGTGCTCAGTCGGAGCTGCTTGTCGCGCGCCGGACCCTCCATGGTCGTCACCAGGTCACGCAGGAGTTCCGCGACCGCACAAGGCTTGGTCTGCACGGACAGTTTGCCGGCCTCGATTTTGGACAGGTCGAGAATGTCGTTGATGATCTCGAGCAGGTAGCGCGCATTTCGGCTGATCGTGTGGATCGCTTCCGCGCGTTCGCTATCGCTCAGTCCGGAGTCGAGCAGGTTTTCCGAGAAGCCGAGGATCGCATTCATCGGCGTTCGGATCTCATGGCTCATGTTGGCCAGGAACGCCGACTTCGCACGATTAGCGGCTTCGGCTCGGTGCATGGCGGTTTCGAGCGCCTTCGAGCGTTTACGGACCTCGATCTCCAGGTGCTCGATGTGGTTGTGTTTCTCCTGCAGTCGGCGTTCGCGCTCTTCCAGGACGCGTTCGACGATGTCGGCGTGATCCTTGCGGAACGTCTCCTGCTCCGCGCTGAGCTGACGCACCCGTGTCTGAGACTCATCGAGCGATTCTTCTAACTGCACGGCCTGTGCGAACATGACGGCGATTGCCGGCAGCCGTTCGCGAAGGTGCCGGTGTTGGAGGCCGGCGCAGCCTTCGGGAACCAGCGCGACGAGCCAGAAGCAGTTGTCCACTGAGCCGTCGTGCTCCAGCGCTCGTGCGCTGACCAAGGCGTCGCCACGGTCTCCCGACGGTTGGACCGTGATCGTCAGATCGTTTGCCAATGCGGCCTGAATCCAGGTGGCTTCCCGGTCGGGTTCAACCGGCGCCCCAGCCCGCACGCGGACCCGCCCGTTCCCATCCACCAGTAGCACGGTTCGCGGCGCGAACGGCGACAAGACCTCCAGCAGGAGCGCGCCTGTTGGGGACGCGCCGGCGGTGTCCTCCGACTCCGCGAAGAGCGCGTCAAGATCCGCCGCAAAGTCGCTCATGACCCTAGACCTCGAAAAGGCTCTCGTTCAAAGACAGCTCAGGCTCGAGATCGGCTGCGAGCACGGCGACGTCCGCCTTGCGGAAGCCAAGTGCTGCAAAAGGAGCCGAATGGAGACGAAGGGCCCGCTGGCCGACAGAGGTGATATCCTTCAAGCCGCAAATGATATTGGCCGCTTCCACGCAACGGACGATGTCCAGATGCGGTCCAGTGTACGCACTCGAATCGTGGTGGTGTCGGATCGCGGCGGCGACCATCGGCGGAAACCGCCAGTTCTCCGCCACGCGTTCGCCCAGCCGCGTGTGCGTGAAACCAAGCACTTCCTGCTCCACATCCGACAATAGCCGATTGCCGCGAAGACGCGCCAGCACGAGCCGAAAGTCGTCGTGAACATGTTCGTCTTCCAGAACGATACCGATGTCGTGCAACAACCCCGCCAGAAACGCGTCCTCGAAGTTGGCCATCTTCAAACGGGCCGCGATCAGTCGGGCGCAGAGACCGACCGCGACCAGGTGCTTCCACAGCACCTTCCGGTCATACGTCCCGATTTTGACGTTGCCCTTGAAGACCGCGCTCACCGATGCCGTCATGGCCAGATTCCGAACCCGACTGAATCCCAGCAGGCTGATCGCTTGGTTCAGGTTCGTCACCTGTGTCCGCAACCCGGAAGCGGCCGAGTTCACGGAACGCAACAGGCGCGCACTGAGGCTCGGGTCACCCTCCACGACGCGTTTCAAATCGGATGCACCTGCTTGCTCATGCCCGACGACCTCCAGCACCCGCATCGCGATGTGCGGTAGCGTGGACATCTCCTGCACGCGCTTTGCGACGCCGTCTACACCTAATTCTCCGGCGGATATCGCTGCCATGGCTGTGTCGCCTTTTGTCCCCCGATATTTTCGGACGTTCCGTGGAGGCACGTGCTCCGATGCGCGTATCGGCTGATTGCCGGCGGGTGTCGATGAACCGACCGGTGAATACCCGCGTTTTTTCGCAGGCGCCGCCGAACTTTGCCCCGGATTCGGCCGACCGATACCATACGAATTGTCGGATGTGCCTGGAGACGAAGGAGTAGCCATAATGACCGTTGCCCACCTGCCTGGTGAGTTGTCGCCTTCCGAGGCGCTCGAGACCCTGCGTTCGCGAATTCTCGTGGACGGGTTCCACATCATTGTCGACCTGCCCAATAGCCATGACGTCTATCTGCGCGATGCGTTATCGGGCCAGGAATACCTCGACTTCTACTCCTTCTTTGCGTCGCAGCCCATACGCTACAACCACCCGAAGATGCGCGAGCCCGGCTTCCAGGATCGGTTGCTGATCGCGGCGGGCACCCGCGTCGCGAACTCGGACGTATACAGCCAGTACTATGCGGAGTTCGTCCGGACGCTGGACGACGTAGCCGGCCTTCCCGGCTTCCAGCACTTCTTCTTCATCGACGGTGGCGGCCTCGCGGTCGAGAACGCGCTGAAAGCCGCCTTCGACTGGAAGGTTCGCAAGAATCTCGACGCCGGCCGAGGCGAGATCGGGTCCAAGGTCATTCATTTGCGACAGGCGTTTCACGGTCGCACGGGCTACACGATGAGCCTGACCAACACCGACCCCACCAAGGTCCAATACTTCCCGAAGTTCGATTGGCCGCGGGTCGACAATCCGAAGATCGATTTCGCGTTGCCCGAGCCGCAGCGGACTGAAGATGCGGCTGCCCGCGAGCAGCAGACGGTCCGTCAGATCGAGGAAGCTGTCGCGCAACACGGACACGACATCGCGGCGTTGATTCTCGAGCCCATCCAGGGTGAGGGCGGCGACAACCACTTCCGCGCCGAGTTCCTGCGCAAACTCCGGCAACTGGCGGATCAGCACGAATTCATGTTGATCTTTGACGAGGTGCAGACCGGCGTGGGCCTTACCGGAAAGATGTGGGCCTGCGAGCACTTCGGCGTGGAACCCGACATCATCGCGTTCGGCAAGAAAATGCAGGTTTGCGGCATCATGGCCGGGCCGCGAATCGACGAAGTGCCCAACGTTTTTACCGTCCCCTCGCGGATCAACTCGACGTGGGGCGGCAACCTCGCCGACATGGTACGCGCGACGCAGTATCTGCGGATCATCGAGGAGGAGAATCTCGTCGAAAAAGCGGCCCGGACGGGCGCGTTCCTGCTCGAAGGGCTGCACGGGCTCGCCAAGCGATACCCCATCGTCAGCGCCGTGCGTGGCCGCGGTCTGATGTGCGCGTTCGACTTGCCTGATGACAAGACGCGTAACGCCGTGCGGACGGCCTGCCAGGAGCGAAACCTGTTGGTCCTGGCCTGTGGCGATCGGTCGCTCCGGTTCCGGCCCGTGCTCGATGTCGATGAGTCCGAACTCGAGTCGGGCCTGAAACTACTCGGCGAATCGCTCGCGCACGTAAGCGGCTAAGACGCCTCGTTGCTCCGGTTCTTCCGCTCGGGGTGGCACTGGCGGCTTGCCCGCCAGTGTTCGGGACCTGCGCTTGATCACCGCGTCGTCGTGGGACCTAGCGGTCTTGATCCCAGCACCCTCTGAACACTGGTAGCAAGCTACCAGTGCCACCCGGTGATCGTGCGTAGTCCGACGGCTTTCCTTGCCGGTGGGGCCGCCTGGTTCTACTTCTTCTTGGCTTTGATCTTCGCGACGTTGATGGGCATTCCCTGGGCCGCGAGTTTGTCGGCGTACTTGTCGGGGTTCTTCATCAGCTTCTTGCCACACGGCGGGCAGCAGAGGTAGATCCGTTGGCCGGTCGGTAGATCGATCCAGCTCTCCGGGTCGATCTCTTCGCCCATTACCGGGCAGATCGTCTGATAGGTGTAGCTGCCCGCGAGTTTCGCCGAGAACTTTGCCGGGGCGGCCGTGAATGTCGAGCGACACTTCCCGCAGCAAAAGGCGACCTTGCCGCCGGCATGATCGGCCGTGACCTCGGGGTCGATCGGCTCGCCGCTGACGGGACAGCTGACCTGCACCTTGTTCATCTTCGCGAGTTGTGTTCGTTGCCGCGTGACCTTCTTGGCATACTTCGTCGGCTTCTTGTCGAACATCCGGACGCACTTTTTGCAGCAGAAGTACACCGGGCCGTCCGCAGTCATCGTGCTGATCGAGAAATCGACCGGCTCGTCCATGACCGGGCAGTGCGGCAGGGGTGTCGGCTTGCCGCTTGCCGGTTTGTCGCCGGCAGCCGCTACCGAAACCAGCAGACCGCAGAGCACCATTCCAAATAGTGCATGTCGCATCATCGTTCTCCTCGTGTTACAGGCCTTGGCCCGCCTGCTTGACGGACGCGCTCGGCTCGTCGTCCGCGTGCTTGTCACGCAGGATCCAGACGCGCATCGTTTTTCCATTGACGTAGTTGAGCCCGTCGATCGACCGTTTGTCAAAGTTGGTCAAGCGTTCCGGGTCAACTTTCAACGATTGTAACACAGGCGACCCAACAATCAGCAACGTTTCCCGGCGCGGCCGATCCGCAAGGATCGTCGCGATCTCGGCCGGTTCGGTGACCACTGCGTCGCGATTGAGATAGAAGAACATCGACGGCTCCTCGTACCCGCACACGAGTAGGGGGGAGGACGCGCTCTCCGACATGGCGTTGGCCGCTGTTGCGATGTTTCGACTGAGTCGACCCGGTTCCAACGCTGGTAGCCAGAACGCGCCCGCGACGAGGTGAAACACCACGCTTGTCCCGGCGGCAACGACAAAGGACGCCAGATACCGCTCGCGGGCGATCGTGGTGACGACTACGCCGAACCCGAGTACCAGGATCAGCCCGAGCGCCGCGAGCGGCGTACGCCCGAGCAGCTCGGATTGAACAAGGACGACGATCGCCAGCAGCGCAAGTCCGAGCAGCACCGGGAACACGGCCCACGCGGTCATCACCCGACGTTCGTGTGCAGGTACGACGCGCGACAGGCCCGTTTCCCACATCCGTCCCAGCAGGATCGCGAGCGGAACGAAGCACGGAAGCACGTAATGCGGCAGCTTGCTCGGAATCAGCTCCAGCAACAGCCAGGGCAGGCCGCACCAGAGCACCAGCCGGCGCGCTCGTGCGTCCGACTTGCGGACAGCCCACGCTGTCAGGAACGCGCCCGGTACGAGCACCGTCCACGGCAGCCAGCCGGCGAGTCCGATCAGCAGGTAGTAGCCGGGTGGGCCCGTATGCCCGTGGGGGGCACTGACCAGACGCGACAGCGATTCGTACCAAACGAACTGCGACACGAGTTGGGCACCGGCCCGGGTCGCCACCAGCACATACCAGCTTAGCCCGAGCGGCAGCCCGACCAGCGCCCCGGCCCAGAATCGTAGCGACCGATACCAGCGCGTCGGGTGCTCGGTGACCTTCGCTGGGAGCTCGCCAACCACGCCCGGCGTGACGATGACGGCGATCGCGAAGCCGACGATGAACAGGCCGATGGCGGGGCCCTTGACCAGTATGCCCAGACCGAAGGCGATCCAGAATGCCATGACCCGCGCCGGACCGATCCCGAGCGTTTCCAGCCGCCAGAGTGCAACGACCGCGGAGAGAATGCACGCGAGCAGAAGTGCGTCGGTGATCAGCATGCGGCCGATCACGATCGGCAGGCCGGCGGTGATGAACGACACGCCCGCGATCCAACCCGCCCGTCGGCCGTAAAGCTGAGATGCCAGCCACCCGACCAGCGCCACGCTGACGACCATCGCGAGCACCGACACGAGCCGACCGGCGAACTCCGAGCGGCCGAGGAGCTGAAACGAGGCCGACACCAGCCAGTACAGGCCCGGCGGTTTGTGCAGCCACGGCTGAGCGAGATACGTCGGGGTCACCCAATCGCCACTTGCGATCATCTCCCGGCTTACCTGCGCATACCAGCCTTCGTCGCGGTCGAACAGGCTCACCCACGTACCGGGCAGCAGGATCAGCAGTGCGAGCAACGCGAGCAGAAGCCCGTCGCGCACCCGCCAGGTGCCGGGTTGGGAGCCGGAGCTGCGCTGAAGTTCGAGTGACGTCACGTCGTGAATTGAACCGTGGTCGCGCTGACACGCAAGTCTGCGCGCCGGCGGCGGTTGCCCCCGGACATCATCCGCAACGTCCCAGGCGCTCAAGCACGCCGCGGATCAGGATTGGCCACGCGATGGTGGCGTCCGCGTAGACCTCGGCGTATCGGCCGCCGTCGGCCTCGGGGACGAACTTGCCCCACGAGACGCCTTCGGAGTAGGTGCACCCGGAGAGTCCGCCCCAGTGTACCGGCTCGGGACAGATACGAACGCCATAATGGTATTGAACGAAGCCTCCCAGCTTGCCATTGGAGCGTCGATAGAGCAGTTCGGCGAGCGGGCCTACCTGCTGCGCCCAGTTGCGTGGAACACCGCCGCCGATCGTGAAGATGCCGACCTTCTTGCGCTGGCCGACCAGCGCCAGAAAGTCCTCGAGCTCCTTCAGCGGATCGAGCACGATTCGCGCCCCAGGATCGTCGGCCAGTGCGTTGAACATGAAGAGATCGAGACCGAGTTCGCTGTCGCTCAATGCCGGAACGTACACCGGCACGTCGTTGTCGTAGGCCGCCTTGAGCGTGCCACGGGAATCGGGGTTCTCGGCGGCAAGATAGCGCCCGATCTCACGGAGAATATCATGACTGCCCACGGCCACACCGGGGGCGTAATTGTCGAAGATCTTGTGCACGATCGCAGCGGTGTCGTCGAGACTGGCTTCGAGTTCCAGCGTGTCGTACACGCGGTTGTAGCCCGCATCGTACAGCTTCTCGTCGCCCCACGTCGGATCGTAGCGGAAGTGCGTGTGGCCGGTGTTCTCCGAGAGGCCGTGACAGATCAGGGCGCCGGTGCTGACAATTGCCTGAACCATCCCTTGTTCGATCATCTCGGTAATGAGCAGGCCCTGCTTTGCGATCGTCATAGCGCCACTCAGCGTCACGATGACGAAGCAGTCCGGGTCGCGGACCATCTCATGCAGCACGTCCGCGGCCTCGCCGAGGTTACGACCGCCGAACGACGTCGCCGCCATGCCACGCAGCATCTCGTCGAACGTGCGGCACTGCATGATGTCGAGCGGCTTCAGCGGCTCGAGGTTGTGGCACCAGCCGTCTGCCATGTCGGCGTCCGTGCGCGCCGGCCGCGAGGGGGAAGGGGAGTCGGGTGATGGAGGGCACATGCGAACTCCTTGGGTTGGTTGCGGTCACGCGCATCGCGGCGTTACCATTGGCAACGAATGGCGAGCATCGGCGTACCGGGCGCCGCTGTCAAGCGGGCCAGGCGCCAGGAGGAATGCATGCAATCGACGGAAGCGACATCGCACGACGCGGTGCGGGATACGAAGACGGCAAAGCGACGCGAAGTCACCTATAAAACGCTCGAGGAGATCGAGCGCGAGGTGGAGCGCATCGCCAACGAACAGACGACGGTTACCGGGAACTGGAGCGAGGGGCAAATCCTCCAGCATCTGGCACGGACGTTCCAGATGTCATTCGAGGGCGCAACGTTCAAACTGCCGCTGTTCATTCGCATCATGGCGGGCTTCATGAAGAACAAGTGGCTCAAGGGCCCGATGCCGGCCGGCTTTCAGCTGCCCGCGGACAATCCCCTGCGCCCGAACAATCGCGTCTCGCGCGAGGAAGGGGCCCGCGAGATGCAACAGATCTTCGCCCGCCTGGCGCGCGGCGAAAAGATGACCCAGCGCAGCCCGGCCTTCGGGAAGATGACGCATGAGGACTGGATACGCCTGCATCTGATTCACTGTGGGCTCCATCTGAGCTTCATTCACTTTGCCGATAGCGCCCAGCAGCCAGCGTGAGCGCGGCGTCGCGCAACGTTCCGCGCCGGCCTGCTTCGTGGATCGCGATTGGCGCCCTGTTGCTGGCGGCGACGCTCTGGAGCCTCAACGGCGTCCTGATCAAATACGTCAACCAGGTCGGCCTCAGCGGACTCGAGATTGCCTGTTATCGCTCACTGCTGGGCGGGCTGATTCTGTTGCCGCTCGGGTGGCGAACGCGTGAGACGCTGGCGCGCGTGCATTGGATGTGGCCGGTCGCGTCAGTGACCGCGTTCACGGTCATGACCGTCTGTTTCGTAATCGCCACGACCGGTACCGAGGCCTCCAACGCCATCATTTTGCAGTACACGGCGCCAATCTGGATCTTTCTGTTGTCGCCGTTGATCCTGGGAGAGTCGCCGAGCCGGCGCGATGCGATCGTCCTGCTGGTGGCGATGGCCGGCGTGGCCGTCATTTTCTTCGGCAATCCGTCAGCGCTGCCGATTTTGCTGATCGCCTTGACGAGCGGCGTCGGTTTCGGCGCTGTAACGCTCCTCACCCGTCGGCTACGCGACGTGCACCCAACGATGGTGACCACCCTGAACATGCTCGGCTCGGGCTTGCTGCTGGCGGTCTTCGTCTTGTTGTACGGTTCGCTGCGCCTGACCGCCGAGCAGGCCGGTCTGCTGGTCATGCTTTCAGTCGTCCAATTCACGCTGCCTTATGTGCTGTTTTCCTGGTCGCTGCGATACGTGCAGGCGTATGGTGCCTCGCTGATCGTGCTGCTCGAAACGGTCCTGAACCCGACCTGGACCTGGCTATTTCTGGGGGAGCGTCCACCGACCGCGACGCTGCTCGGCGGCCCGCTGATTCTGGCGAGCGTCGTTCTTTGGACACTTCTGTCCCGCAAACCGCGCCGGTCGGCCGAGAGTCACCCGGCCTGATCGGCGGCGCGAGCGAGGGGGGAGCAAGCTCCCCTTGTGAGGCCTGTGTCTACGCCACAGGCCCCAGCGCGAACGCCCCCAAGAATCACAGGGTGGGGCGGGCGTCTCGCCCGCCATTGACCGCTCGCTTGCGCTCGCGGCTCGCGTTGGCGCCGCAGGCCCGAG
>JANQNU010000045.1 GCA_028279405.1 Phycisphaerae bacterium | reverse complement strand
TCGGAACAGCGCCCGCACGACCGCGGGCGCATCTACCGGGGCTCGGCTGGCTATTCGAGTTCGCGCGGCAACGGCGCGTCGGATTGGACGCCAGACGGGGCCCCGCGAAGAACACCGACGGCGCCGGTTGCGTTCTGCCCGCGTGCCAGGGTCATAGCGGTGTTGCCGGCCGCATCCGCAAGCGAGGCGCTGGCGCCAGCGTTGCGCAGGATCTCCACCGAGCGCGTCCGGCCGGCCAGTGCAGCGAACATCAGGGCCGTCTGGCCTGCCCCGTTCGTGGCGTTCGGATCGGCACCTGCATCGAGCAGCGCCTCCAGCACCTCGTCATGGCCCTTGAACGCAGCTGCGGCCAGTGCGGTCAGTCCGAGCCGATTCCGGCCTTCGAGTTCGATCTCGGGCTCGGCAATCAATCGCGCAACGACATCAAGGCTTCCGTGGTAGGCTGCAACCGAGAGCAGCGTGTCTCGCCGACCGTTCGGCGTATTCGGCGAATAACCTGCCGCCAGAAAGCCAGCAATGAGGCCGAGATCGTTGCTTCGGGCCGCGGCGAACGCACTTTCCAGGGTGTCCGCCGGCGCGGTTTGCGGCGCCCGCGCGATACCGACTGCTGACGGCGCAGCCGATCCTCGTCGCGGCAAAGCTCCCAGATCGATCGCATCGCCGATGCCGGCCAGCACGATCGACCGCTCGATATCGATCCGCCGAATCTCGATGGACGCGGAGTCGTACGTATGAGTGGCGTTCGGCAGTAGCGTATAGGGATTGCTCCAGGACGAAGCGGCGGTGCGCGTCCGGTAGCGGATCGGGCGCGCCGACGTGTTACGAACAATGACAGTATCGCTCGAGCCGGACTCGGCCAACGCGATGGTCTGCCAGCGCGTCGATTCGACCTCACGGTTGGCGGCGATCATCCGCTTCACGTCATCGACGCGTTCGCCGACTGCCTCAGCAACGCTGCGGCCGTAGTCTTCATCCGCCTGGAAGAGAAAGCTGAGGATCCGCAACTTGACCTGTCGATTGGCTACTCTGCCGAGGTCGCCTGCAAAGTTCTGCACCAGGTGAGCACGCTCGTCGGCCGTGAATCCACGGTACAACACCCCTGCCTGCTGATAGTCCAACGTCTTTTCGATGCGCTGCTGCTGAACCTGTCCGACCAGCGGTGCCTGGCTGTACCGCTCGGTAGTCCGCTCGGTCGGCGCCTTGTCCACAACGCTCGGCTGGTAGTTGACGTCCGACGTGGTCGTCCCGTGATTCAGTTGGCCGTCCTGATTGTAACTGGTCACGGTCGCGACCGGCCGATTGACCGGAAGCGCGAGGTAGTTGCCGCCCAGTCGGTATCGCTGCGTGTCAGCGTAGGAGAACAGACGACCCTGCAGCAGTCGGTCCTCGGAGGGCTCGATCCCGGGCACGACCATGCCGGGTGAGAACGCCACCTGCTCGGTCTCCTGGAAGAAATTGTCGGGGATCCGGTTCAGCGTCATGCGACCGATCTTCATCTCCGGCACGTCGTTCCAGGTCTTGGTGGCGTCGAGCGGGTCGTAGTCGAAGTCGTCGAGCTGCTCCGTCTTGAGCATCTGTACGGCCAGTTCCCAGGCCGGGAATTCGCCACGCGCGATCGACTCGTACAGATCGGCGGTGTACCCGGTGTGGTTGGCGGCGGCTGACTTGGCGGCGGTCATTGCCGACAGCGGCGCATGCCCCTGAAGGCTGCGCCAGTTGAACTTGACGTAAGTCACCTCACCGGCGGCGTTGACCCACTTGTAGGCATGGACACCGAACCCGTCCATCTGCCGCAAGTTGCCGGGCGTCCCCTGATTCGAATAGAGGAAGGTCAGCATGTGCGTGCTTTCCGGCACATGGCTGAAGAAATCGAAGAACCGGTTGGGATCTTGCTGGTTCGTAATCGGCGAGGGCTTCAGAGAATGGACCATGTCCGGAAACTTGATGGCGTCCCGAATGAAGAACACCGGAAGGTTGTTGCCCACCAGGTCCCAGTTGCCCTCGTTGGTGTAGAACTTGACCGCGAAGCCGCGCGGGTCGCGCAATTGCTCCGGTGAGCCCTTGGGATGAATGACCGTGGAGAACCGCAGGAAGATCGGCGTTCGCTTCCCTTCGGCGCTGAACAGATCCGCCTTGGTGTGGGCCGACCAGTCGCCGTAGCTGACAAACTCGCCGTGCGCGCCAACCCCGCGGGCGTGCACCACCCGCTCGGGAATGCGCTCGCGATCGAATCGCGCCAATTTCTGTATCAGGTGAAAGTTGTCCAGCAACACGCTGCCGCGCGGGCCGGCCGTGCGCGAGTTCTGATTGTCGCCGACCGGCTGGCCGCCGTCTTCCGTAAGCGGCGGCGCGTCCATCGCGAAAGACGGCAGCGCAGCAAAAAGAGCAGCGACGAGCATTCGCCCAAACGTTCTCGTGTGCATCATGGCACCTCCCTCAAGTTTCGATCCCGCTAGCCGCGCGGGGACCACCTCGCGTTTCAGCACTCTGAGCGTCGATGCAGGAGGATAGGATGTGCTTTGAGATACATCCAATGCATCTTTATGATATGATTCATGCATGTTTTGCATCAGTTGAGTCGCAGGAGCCGATGATGGATCTGGACCAGCTACGCTACTTTCTGCGGGTCGCCGAGTTGCGGAACTTCACGCGCGCGGCGAACGCACTTCACATGTCGCAGCCGGCGCTGAGCCGCTCGATTCAACGGCTCGAGGATGAGCTTGGCCGACCGCTATTCGAACGTCGGTCGCGGTCTGTGGCGCTGACGGACGCCGGCACGCGTTTTCAGGCGGCAGCGCGGCAGATCACGGTCACACTGGATGAAGTCAAGGCCGAGTTGATCGACGACGCGGAGCGCGGACGGATTCGGCTGGGCGCGATCCCAACGATTGCGCCGTTCTTTTTGCCGGGCCTGCTGCGTGAGTTTGCGCGGGACTATCCGGGAGCGAGCCTGCTGGTCCAGGAAGATACGACGGACAACCTGATCCATCGCTGCAAGCAAGGCGAAATCGACCTGGCGCTGCTGGCGCTGCCGATCTCCGTCCGCTATCTCGACGTGGAGCCGTTGTTCGACGAGGAGTTGCTACTCGTTGTCGCGCACGATCATCCGCTCGCTGGAAAGCGTCGGATCGGGATCAGGGACATCAAGCAGCACGCGTTCGTTTTGCTGGACGAGGCGCATTGCTTGTCGGGTAACGTGGTTGCATTTTGCCAGCAGCGCGCGTTTCAGCCGATCGCGGTCGAACGTACGAGCCAGATTGCAACCGTCCAGGAACTCGTGGCGTTGTCGCACGGCGTTTCGATGATTCCCGAGATGGCCCGCCGACTGGATTCGTCCAAGCGGCGTGTCTATCGCTCGTTGTCCGGCGTTACACCGAAACGTACGATCGCGGCGCTGTCTAACCCCTACCGGTACCAGAGCCGTCTGCTGGGCGCATTTCGCGCGGGCCTGCGAGACTATGCACGGGGGTTCGAGACTCGTGGGCACCGCCGACCGCCGATCGGGCGCGATCGGAACTGAGGACGAACCGCTATTCGTCGCCGGAAGTCCGCGCGGGACGCCGAAGAATAAACTCCGCCAGTATCTCCGGATGGGTGTAAGCGGCCGCGTGCCCGGCGTTGAGCCCGAGAACGTGGGGGTAGGGAATCCGAGCCTGCCGGACGATGATTTCTTGCGCACCTGCAGGAACCGTAATGTCATTCAACGTCAGGACATAGTGTGATTTGGCGGTGCTCGAGCAACTCAAATCAACGGGCGAAGTAAGTACCGAGCGGGACTGTGCTGCCAGTTGCCGAACAGCGCGTCTGCGGTCATCGGCAGTGATAAACATTTCCGAAAAGAATCTTTGCCCGGCGTCCGCCGGAGGCGTGATTGTCGCGTCCGTGTCGGCTTCATTGCTAAAGTCGCGTATGTCGACGAGAGAACCCAGAGCAGCGCTCGTGAGCATTGCTTCGACCGTCTGGCCCGCTTGCCAGGGCACGAAACCCGCGATGAACACGAGCTTCTTGACACGAGCGTGGCACGCAATGCTTGCATCGCTCGCGACGAAGGCCCCGTAGGAATGCCCGACGACCACAACCGGACCGTCTCCCCGATCAAGTAGGCTCCCCAGTTCGGCCACGTCGTCGCGTCCGTCTCGCTCCCCAGCCTCCCGAACACTTGGTAGTTCGAAAACCTCCGCCGCCACTCCTTGCTGATCCAAGTGCTCTAGTAACTTCTGGTAGTGATCGGCCGTATGCCACAGATCGGGAACGATGATCACCTCGGCACCGAGCGGGATCTCGCGAAAACCGCGCGGCCTCAGGAAGATAACCATGGCCACCAGTACCACAACGCTCAATGCGACACCAATCAACACGAGCCGTTGGTTTGGATTGGTTCTTGAGACGCGCCTATTCATCGGGCCTCCGGTCTTCGTTGATGGGCGTTGGTAGCTGGCTCGAAAGGCAACGATGCACCATTTCGCCGCGCTTCATGATACAGCGTGTGCTACTGCTTCGCGTCGCCACTGTGTCGCTACGTCGGTTCTCGGCACGCCTCACCGGAGCCAAATCATACCCAGTAGGTAGCCGCGTCCCTCTGCGTCACCGTCTCGGTGACAGTCATCTGTTGCAAAATAATTGAGACGACCAAGGAGCGCGCGGATCGCTTGCGTTTACGGGTTGACGAGGCGGTCGTCGGAACGCCTCCGTTACACTCACGAACCCGCAAGGCCACAAGGGAGCGGACATGCGCCAAAATCTGCTTACATTCGTACTGACCCTGACACTCGCCGCGACCGCGGCCGCTCAGACACTCGTGGGGAGCGGCTTCTCCTATCAGGGCCGGCTCGATTTCTCTGGAGAACCCGTCAACGACACCTACGATTTCGAGTTCATGCTCTGGGACGCCGACACTAACGGCAACATGATCGGCTCCGTGCTCGCGGTCGACGCGGTCGCGGTCGTCGATGGCCTCATTACGGTCGAACTCGACTTCGGCGTCATGGCCTTCAACGGCGACGCCCGCTGGCTCGAGATCGCGCTCCGTGAATCGGCCGGCGGCGGCGCGTTTACGGCGCTCAGCCCCCGCCAGCCGCTGACCGCGGCGCCTTACGCGCTCCAGGCACTCAACGCCACCAACGCCTGGGCGCTCGGCGGCAACGCCGGCACGGACCCGAACACGAATTTCTTGGGCACCACCGATCAGCAGCCGCTCGAGCTGCGCGTGAACGGCGAGCGGGCGCTGCGACTCGAACCGACGCAATTCGTGGGCGGTCAGGTGGCGGGCAACCTCATCGGCGGCTCTTCCGCCAATGAGGTGGCGAGCGGGAGTATCAACGCGACTGTTTTCGGCGGCACCGAAAGCTTACCGAATCGGGTCGGCGAAAATAACAACGACGCGACGATCAGCGGCGGTCTCGGCAACACGATCGAGGGCGGCGGGTCACAGCAGACCATCGGCGGCGGCAGCTCGAACACCGTGAGAAGTACGATCGGCGGCATCGGCGCCGCAGTGATTGCCGGCGGCATTGGCAACCTGGCAGATGGCGATGCTTCGGCCGTGACGGGCGGGCGCTTCAACGTGGCCGAAAACAACTTCGCCGCGGTCGGTGGTGGTTTCTTCAACAGGGCCACCGGCGAGTATGCCACGATCCCGGGCGGGAGAAGCAACGCCGCCGACGGAGCGCACAGCTTCGCCGCGGGACGTGAGGCCGAAGCACAGCACGACGGGGCGTTCGTCTGGTCAAGCAGCGACGAGGTGTTCGCCTCCACAGCCGCGGACCAGTTCCTGATCGACGCGACCGGCGGCGTCGGCATCGGCACCAATACACCAAGCAGCGAACTCGAAGTTGCCGGCACGATCACCGCTAGCGCATTCATCGGTGACGGCTCGGGTCTCACGAGCTTGCCGAGCGCGATACAGACGGAGAACTTCGTGCATTACGGCCCGAACCAGCTTGATCAATCCAACGAAGTCATCAACCTAACCTCAAACGGTGGCTGGCAATCGTTCACGGCTGGAACAACCGGTGCCCTGCATACGATCAGCATCCTCGTGCACGCTACTAACCAGACGCCATCCGTCGAGCTCACCGTCCAGGCCGGCGCAGGACCGGGAGGCCCAGTCCTTTCGCAGGAGATCTTGAGTGTGCCGGTCGGCGCGACGCAATGGGTCGATCTTCCGATAGCGAACACACCACTGCTCCAGGCCGGCGAGCAATACACCTTTACAGTGGATGGCCCTGGATCCGTATGGGTCGGGCAAGCGAACGGAAACCCCTACTCGGGTGGCCGAGCATCAAGTAGCCCCTTCAGGGATCTGACGTTCCGCACCTTCGTCTACGCGGCCGGATCGGTGGGCATCAATCGTACCGCTGTCGCGAACGCTTTAGAGGTCGGCGGCGATGCGTCCAAATCAACCGCCGGCGACTGGCTGGCCAACTCCGATCGGCGCATCAAGACCGATATCCAGACGATCGACAACGCGCTCGACACACTCGATCGCGTCCGACTGGTCAGCTTCGCGTACACCGACGACTACAAGGCCAAGCACGCCGGCGTCAGCGACGGCCGCTATCTGAACGTCATCGCCCAGGAGTTCGCGCAGGTCTTCCCGGACCATGTCAAAGGCAGCGGCGAGCGCCTACCTGACGGCTCAGAGATTCTCCAGGTCGATACGTACCCGCTCACCATCTATTCCGCCGCGGCGATTCAGGAATTGCGCGCAGAGAAAGACGCCGAGATCGCCGTGTTGAAGAACCGCCTCGAACGACTCGAGGCGCTGCTCGAAGCGTCGGCGCAGCGCTAACCGGATTGAGACACCGAAGCGCGGGCCGTACGCGAGTGCGGCCCCCATCTCTTGGCGTCGTTCGACCGCGCGCGGTGCCGACACCAACAACCGCATCACGACATACAAAAAATAATTCCCGACAGCCAAGGAACTCGCGCAACGGCTGCGTTTACCGGTTGAGGGGTACGCGAGAACGCCCCCGAGCGACCAACCCACTAGCAAACGGCAAATGGAGAAGCAAATGCGTCAGAATCTGCTCACATTCGCGCTCACCTTTGTGCTCGCCGCTATGGCGACGGCCCAGACGCCATTGGGCAACTCCTTCACGTACCAGTTCCGGCTCGATTCAAGCGGCATCCCGGTGAACGACGTCGCCGACTTCGAGTTTTCGCTGTGGGATGCGGAAACCGGCGGCACGCAGATCGGACGGACCGTGCTCGCCGGCGGCGACGTGGTGGACGGGCTCTTCACCACCGAACTCAACTTTGGCCCGGACGTCTTCAACGGCGAGGCGCGCTGGCTGGAGGTTTCGGTTCAAAGCCCGCCGGGCAGCGCGTTCGTCACCTTGACCCCGCGCCAGCCGGTCACCGCCACCCCCTACGCGCTCCAGACGCGCGGGATCGACGTTGACCAACAAGGCACGGTCACCGCGAACGCCTTCGTCGGCGACGGTTCCGGGCTGACCAACCTGCCGGCGATGGCGGGCGCCTGGGCCGAATCCGGGAACGACGTCTACTACACCGCCGGCAATGTGGGTGTCGGTACGGATACACCGGCCGCAGCGCTCGACGTGATCGGCGACATCCACGCCAACGGGGGGGTGTTCGTACTCGGGACGACCCAGTTGGACCAATCGTCGGAATCCGTCAGCGCATACGCAATCAACTACGGGATCTGGCAGTCCTTCACAGCCGGTCTGAGCGGGCCGCTCACAACGGTGAGTATTCGGTTAAACGAACTCGGCACCGCGACCTCAGCGACGCTGACCGTTTACGAGGGCGTCGGCACTGGGGGAACAGTGGTCTCGCAAGGCGAAGTAAGTCTACCTACCGGCGTGACGGCGTGGGTCGACCTGCCGGTGGTGGCGATGCCGTCTGTGCAGGCCGGCCAGCAGTACACGTTTGAAGTCGCCGCGAACGATACGGCCTACATCGGAATTGGACGCGCCGATCCTTACCCAGGCGGCCAGTCGAATCTCGGCACGAATGACGTTGCCTTCCGAACCTACGTGCGGCCGGGTGGCACGGTCACTGCGGGCGCGTTCATCGGCGACGGATCGGGGCTGACCAACCTGCCAGTGATGGCGGGCGTCTGGAACGAAGCCGGGAACGACGTCTACTACACGGCCGGCAATGTTGGTATCGGTACGGATACGCCGGCCGTGCCGCTCGACGTGATCGGCGACATCCGCACCAACGGATCGTTGTCCGTACTCGGGACGACCGAGTTGGACCAATCGTCGGAAATCAACGATTCAACCCTTCCCAGCTTCGGGTTCTGGCAGGCCTTCACGGCCGGCGTGGACGGGGCGCTCACAACGGTGAGTATTTGGGATAGCGGCATGGGCTCTGCGACCTCGGGCATTCTGGTCATTTATGAGGGCGTCGGCACTGTGGGAACAATAATCTCGCACGGCAACGTAAATCTCGGCGGGCCGGGGTGGGTCGACATGCCGGTTGCGGCGATGCCGTCTTTGCAGGCCGGCCAACAGTACACTTTTCGACTCCTCCTGTTCGGATCGCTCGACATAGGAGTTGGAACCGGCGATCCTTACGCAGGCGGCCTGGCGAATCTTCCTTATGAGGCGGACGCTACCTTCCGAACCTACGTGCGGCCCGGCGGAACAGTCACCGCGAACGCGTTCGTCGGCGACGGTTCGGGCCTGACCAATCTGCCGGTGACGGCGGGCGTCTGGAACGAATCCGGGAACGACATGTTCTACAACGACGGCAACGTCGGCATCGGGACGGACACGCCGACCGCGCCGCTGCACGTGCTCGGCGGCAATCAAACCCCGCTCTCTCACTTGCGCGTCGAGGTCGATGGTACGGCACCGTTCGGATCGATCCTCAGCCTCGACGCCGAGGCGACGGACGGCGGCAAGGAATACCTGATCTTTTCGTCCGGCGCCTCCGCGGCCGAGGGACAGGGCAAACTGGTCTTCAAAAACCAGACGAACAACCGCGTCTTGATGACACTTGATCCTTCTGGCCCCGTCGGTATCGGCACGCGCTTCCCGACGCGCGGAATGGTCGACATCGAAGGATTCGTTTCCAGGGCACTGGGCCTGCACGGGTACTTGAACGGCAATGGACTCACTGGCCTTAATGCGGGAGCGGACCCTGCGAACTACTCGCTCTACGCGTCGCACCGCATCGCAGCCAGCTCCTTCAACGCCCACTCGGACGCGCGGATCAAGAGTATCGTCGGCCTGTCCGACAACAACGCCGACCTGAGCACCCTGCTGGCCATCGAAGTCACCGACTACACGATGCTCGACAAGGTCACCAACGGTGACCAGCCCTACAAGAAGGTCATCGGGCAGCAGCTGCGCGACGTCTTTCCGCAAGCCGTCACCCTTTCGCCCGACGTCGTACCCGACATCTACCAGCCGGCCTCCGTCGAAGACGGCTGGATCGCGCTGACAACCGATCTGGATGTCGGCGACCGCGTGCGACTGATCACCGATGACGGCGCCAGCGTCCACGAAGTCCTGGAAGTCCGCGCCGACCGCTTCCGCGTAGCGAAGTCGCTCGAAGGTCGCATCTTCGTCTACGGCCGCGAAGTCGACGACTTTCACAACGTCGATTACGAGGCCATCGCGATGCTCAATGTCTCGGCGACGCAAGCGCTCTACCAACAGATGAAGACGCTCGAGAGCGAGAAGAACACCGAGATCGCCGAGCTGAAGAACCGTCTCGAGCGACTCGAGGCGCTGCTCGAAGCGTCAGCGCAGCGCTAGTCAGACAGGACCACAGCAGCGCGGGCCGTACGCGAGTGCGGCCCCCCATCTCTTGGCGTCGTTCGACCGCGCGCGGTGCCGACACCAACAACCGCAACACAACATACAAAAAATAACTCCCGACAGCCAAGGAACTCGCGTGACGGTTGCGTTTACCGATTGAGGGGCACACGAGAAACGCCCCCGAGCGTCCAACCCACTTGCAAACGGCAATGGAGAAGCAAATGCGTCAGAATCTGCTCACATTCGCGCTCACCCTTGTACTCGCCGCTATGGCGACCGCCCAGACACCCGTGGGAGGCGGCTTCACCTACCAGGGTCGGCTCGATTTCTCTGGAGCCCCCGTCAACGACACCTACGATTTCGAGTTCACGCTCTGGGACGCCGACGCGGGCGGCAACATGATCGGCTCCATGCTCGCGGTCGACGCGGTCGCGGTCGTCGATGGCCTCATCACTGTCGAGCTCGACTTCGGCGTCATGGCCTTCAACGGCGACGCCCGCTGGCTTGAGATCGCGCTCCGTGAATCGGCCGGCGGCGGCGCGTTTACGGCGCTCAGCCCCCGCCAGCCACTAACCGCAACGCCTTACGCGCTGCAAACGCGCGGCATGGTTGTTGGCGAAAGTGGATCCGTCGTGATTCACCCGACAATCAACGACGCCATTGGCAGTAACGCTACGGTCAGTGGCGGGAGCGGCAATGTTGTGCGCCAGACGTTCGGCACGATCGGCGGCGGCGAAGGCAACGTCATCGACGACCCAGGTAGCTGGGGCACAATCGGCGGCGGTACTGCAAACAGGATCACGGGTTTCGGTAGTCAGGGCAATGGTGCGCTCGTCGCCACGATCGGCGGCGGGGACTCCAACGAAGCCGGGGATTTCTGCGCAACAGTCGCGGGTGGCCAAAGAAACAAGGCGATCGCCGTCCGATCAACTGTCGGCGGCGGCTTTGACAATGTGGCCAGCGGCATCAACTCCGTCGTGGCGGGCGGCGGCGGTTTTTCCAGTGGCAGTTTGGGCAATACCGCCAGCGGCACGAACTCGACCGTGCCCGGCGGAGCGAGCAACGTGGCGGCCGGAGACCACAGCTTCGCTGCAGGCCGGCGCGCAAAAGCCAATCATCACGGCGCGTGGGTATGGGCCGACCACACGGCCGCCGACTTCGCCTCGACCGCCGAGGACCAGTTCCTGATTCGTGCCACCGGCGGCGTCGGCATCGGCACCAATACGCCGAGCACCGAACTCGACGTCGACGGCACAGTCACCGCGGGCGCGTTCGTCGGCGACGGATCGGGGCTCACCAACCTGCCGGTGATGGCGGGCGTCTGGACCGAATCCGGGAACGACGTCTACTACACCGCCGGCAATGTCGGTGTCGGTACGGATACACCGGGCGCGGCGCTCGACGTGATCGGCGACATCCACGCCAACGGGTCGGTGTTCGTGCTCGGGACGCCCCAGTTGGATCAATCGTCGGAATCCCTCGATGCCCACGCAATCGTCTTCGGGCTCTGGCAATCCTTCACAGCCGGTCTGAGCGGACCGCTCAAAACGGTGAGTATTCGGCTAGATGCAACCGGCACCGCGACTTCGGCGACGCTGACCGTTTACGAAGGCGTCGGCACTGAGGGAACAGTGGTCTCGCAAGGCGAAGTAAGTCTACCTACCGGCGTGACGGCGTGGGTCGACCTGCCGGTCGTGGCGATGCCGTTTGTGCAGGCCGGCCAGCAGTACACTTTTGAAGTCGCCGCGAACGACACGATCTATATAGGAAATGGACGCGCCAATCCTTACCCAGACGGCCAGTCGAATCTCCACCCAAACGACGCTACCTTCCGAACCTACGTGGCACTCGGTGGCACGGTCACCGCGGGCGCGTTCGTCGGCGACGGTTCGGGCCTGACCAACCTGCCCGTGGGTGGTGTATGGGAGACGAACGCCCCCAACATCCACTACAGCAATGGCTTCGTCGGCTTTGGCACGGACACCCCGACCGCACCGCTGCACGTGCTCGGCGGCAATCAAACCCCGGTCGCGCACCTGCGCGTCGAGGTCGACGACACGGCACCACACGGCGCGTTCTTCAGCTTGGACGCCCGGGCGATAGACGGCGGCAGGGAATACCTGATCTTCTCGACCGGCGGCTCCGCGGATGAAGGTCGGGGCAAATTGGTCTTCAAAAACCAGACGAACAACAAAACGGCGATCACGATCGATCCGTCCGGCGACGTCGGCCTCGGAACGGTTGCACCGACGAATCCGCTTTCCGTCGCAGGCAACGCTGACTTCACCGGAAGCGTCGGCATCGGTACGAACAATCCGACGCGCGGAAAGGTCGACATCGAAGGATTCGTTTCCAGAGCGCTGGGATTGCACGCGTTCCTCGGTCGCAGTGGAATCGTCGGAATTAGTGCGGGATCGAGCCCTGCGAACTACTCGCTCTACGCGTCGCACCGCATCGCAGCTAGCTCCTTCAACGCCCACTCGGACGCGCGGATCAAGAGCATCGTCGGCCTGTCCGACAACAACGCCGACCTCAACACCCTGATGGCCATCGAGGTCACCGACTACACCATGCTCGACAAGGTCACCAACGGTGACCAACCCTACAAGAAGGTCATCGGGCAGCAGCTGCGCGACGTCTTTCCCCAAGCCGTCACGCTCTCGGCCGACGTCGTACCGGACATCTACCAGCCGGCCTCCGTCGAAGACGGCTGGATCGCGCTGGCAACCGATCTGGAAGTCGGCGACCGCGTGCGACTGATCACCGATGACGGCGCCAGCGTCCACGAAGTCCTGGAAGTCCGCGCCGACCGCTTCCGAATAGCGAAGTCGCTCGAAGGCCGCATCTTTGTCTACGGCCGCGAAGTCGACGACTTCCACAACGTCGACTACGAAGCGATCTCGATGCTGAATGTCTCCGCCACCCAGGCGCTGCACCGGCGCATCGAACAACTGCAATTGCTTCAGGAAGAGAAGAACGCCGAGGTCGCGGCGCTGAAAACCGTGAACGAAACGCTCGGGCAGCGACTGGAGAGATTGGAAGCGCTCGTCCAGCAGACGGGAACACGCTAGCGCGGCACGCCAACGGCCAGCGATCGCCGTCAGCATTTTTTTGATCAGCAGGGTGAGCCGCCCGACGCCCGGTTGCGCCACCCTTTGTAGAAACGCACGCCAGGCGCACCGGGCGCCAAGGGCGAAGTACCAAGGAGATGATAATGGTTATCGGACGCACCGAATCGGCTTCTCGTCTTGCGTTCTGGCGACAGCGGCGTCGGCAGGCCGCTGTTGCGAGCGGGCGAGGGCACCCGAACAGGACCCTGGCGCGGGAAAAAACTGGCAAAAATCCGTTCACCTTCCGACGCCGATTCTCGTTCAGGGGGGCAGCGGCGGATTGCCAAGTCCGCCCACGCGATCGGCCCGGGAAGAGCGCGGCCGAGAGAGAAACGTGCGGCGAACGGGCATTCGTTTGGTGGACGGGTTCCAGGAAGGGACAGCTTGAAATGGGATTGGGTCGATTCATCCGGACAGCTGCGGTGTTGGTTGTGGTGGCACTGGCGCCGGCTGCGCTGGCTCAGTACGACCTTTCGTGGCACACGATCGATGGTGGCGGCGGCACCAGCGGCGGTCAGGGGTTCACCCTCACCGGGACGATCGGCCAGCCCGACGCCGGCGTCATGACCAGCGGCGGATTCACCCTCCGCGGCGGATTCTGGCCCGGACGGCAACTCGTCGGTCCCCCACCAGCCGACCGCGACAACGACGGTGTCCCCGACGACACCGACAACTGTCCCGATGTGCCGAACGCTGATCAGATGGACAGTGACAACGACGGCATCGGCGACGCCTGCGAAGCACCGGCGGTGCCCGGCGACCTCGACGGCGACAACGATGTCGACCTGGACGACTACAACCTGTTCCTGGCCGCGTACGGCAGCGCCTCCGGCCAGCCGAACTACGACCCCAATGCCGACTTCGACAACGACGAGTTCATCGGGATGACCGACTTCGGCATCTGGTACGGACATTACCTCGCGTTCGCCAACAGTTAACGGGCAACGCATCGTTCCGGCTCAGGGAGTGCGGACTCGAGTCCGCGTGCACGTGCCGCGGGCTCAAAAGCCCCCCACTTGGTCCGCACTCCCCCTTTTTTCCGCACCCGATTGCCGGTGTGCGGCAATGACGACGACTTTGAAAACTCAAGCATGATGCTTCGGAGGAATACGATCATGAAACATAACGTTGCCTACTACGGTATCGCGCTGGCGATCCTGGCGCTGACCGCATACCCGGCACGCGCCGCGATCTCGGTTTCGCTCGAACCCAGCAGCTCGATTGTCCGTGTCGGAGAGACCTTCACAGTCGACATCCTGGCGGACATTACCAGCATCGACGCCATCGTCGGCTGGGGTATGGACCTCTCGTTCAACTCGCTGATTCTCAGTCACAACCCGCTGACAGATGTGTTGATCGGCCCGAGCTTCAACGCGGCGCCCACGCTCGACGGCGACGGCCTGGCCGGCTTGATGCCGTTCTCGCCGCTGCCAGTCACCGGCGTGAGCGGCGACGACGTTCTTTTGGCGACGTTGACGTTCCAGGCGGCGCAAACGGGAACTGCGGGACTGCTCGGCGGCTTCACGATCGGCGATCCGACGGAGGGCTTCGTTCAGCTCGGCGGCGGCCAGGTCGACGTCGCCATCAGCAGCGCCCTCGTTCAGGTCATTCCCGCGCCGACCGCGGCGGTGCTCGGCCTGGTTGGATTGGTAGCGGTGGTAACGGTCAAACGGCGCGCTGCCTAGAAGTCGACCGGCTGTCCCTCATCCGGCCGACGACTACGTGATAGGAGATTCACTATGTGGGCGAGGTACAAAGTTCCGATTGCTTGCGGGCTCGCCGCCCTGCTGATGCTCGTCGCGTGCGCGTTCGATTGATGGCGCATCCTTACCATTTCGTTCTCGATCCATCCGTTGTGGGTTGGCGGATGCGCTGAGCGGCCCCGCTTCGTCGGGAGCGGGCCGCTCCAGCGGATTCACAGTTCGCACCGGACCAAAAGATTCGTATACCCCCTTGAAAATAGCGTTCATCGGTATCGCAAGAACGGGTCTGCTCACATCCTTGATCGGGTCATCTACTTGGTGTAACCAGCCGTCTGCTCTTCCGAATCTGTTGATTCTGCCGCGCTGTCTGACGAGAAGATATGCAATCCGACGACGGCGGCTCCCCATGTAAAGATGTCCTCCCCCTCCTGATTACAAACGACAAGCTTTGCATGCTTGATCTTCGGCTGCCAGGGGTTGCCTTGTCTCCAGATCACCGCCAGGCCCTTGCGAGGATCGGTCGTTGCAACACCCCATCCGGACGTGAACGGCCCCTGATCCCTGATCGACTCGCGAACCGACAACTTTCGAATCGTGCGATAGCCCTTCAATGAGCCGATAGCGACGTCATCTCCAATGAAATGAACTCCGTAATAACGGGTGGGGGTAACCTCGGTGCTGCCGCGAGCGACAAACGCGCCGCTCGGATCAGCGACGGAGGATACGGGAATTGACTTCGTGCTGACAGCTAGTCGCTGATTGTCCGGGCTCCAGCTAATAGCGAAACGGTCATGGATAGGGAGTGAGACCAGCTGCCGGCCGTGCTGAAGCGGAACAATCCATGATTCGACCAGCCTGCCCTCGTGATCGTAAATGCTCAGCTTCTTGTGAGCCAGATCTTCCTCGCTCAGTACGGCGAGCGCATCGCCGTCGTTGGACCACGCGAGCGCAAGCGGCTGGTTGCAAGGAACTTGATGATCTAAGGTACCCACTTCAAAGTCATAGATCTCTACTCTTCCGTCGTACCTGGCGACAGCCAGATCGCCGTCGCCCGAAAGATCACCGGATGTGCACCGAAGAAAGCCGCGCTTCAGACTTCCTGACTTCGGCAGTCTCCAACGAAGACCATCGTTTTCCCATATACGCCTCCACCTGTAGTCCCCACCGACTACATAACGCGGACCGCTCTTTGGCGGCAATTCGCAGACGCCAGAGAGTTGCGACAGCCCGTATAGCTTTATGTCTGGAACCTCTTGCACAGCGCAACCGGCAGCAAACATGGCTCCTACAATGCAAGTTCCACAAACCAAACTTGCTACGTGTGCTCGAACACAGGAAGGTTGCACACGCCCAATGAATCGATTCTCAGATGTAGCGGAAGTACTGTATTTGTCGGCGCTCATCTTGCTTACAAACCTCCATATTGGCGTGCATATCGGAGCGGAGAATCAGCTTCATGTTCGACCTCTGGAAGAAACCCCTTCGCAGGTTAGCTGCTGCTCACCGTCGTTTCCAGTGAGATATTGACACGTGAACCGTCTGCCGACGACGTGCGAACGAGCCCACGTGCCATAAGCTGAAACGGCTCGCTTCTCAACGAAGCGAGCCGCCCACAGTATCCGCCAACCCAAGAAGCGGATCGGAGGGAAAGAAGCAAAGTGATCGATCGGATAGTGGCCTAGTCAAACGCCGATGCAATGACCATGAGCAATGCGGTCAATCCGCACGCAATCGGGACGCGGTAACGGGTCAACATGACAAGGTCCTTTCGTAGCGTTGGTGGTCGTTGACGAACGCGATAACGTTCCGTTCTGCTGTCACATTGCGCGGCGGCGCGTCAGCACGACGGCTGCCAGACCGATCAGTCCGAGCACGGCCGCGGTCGGCGCGGGAATGACCTGAACGAGGCCGTTGTTGAACGCGACGTCGACCGGGCTGCCGCCGAGTTGAACGAAGCCTTCCGTCAGATCGCCGAGCGTGAAGCCGCCGAGCAGGTCGGTCGTTCCCGTTTGCGTTGCTTCGAAGGTCACGGTCGCCAAAAGGACGTCGTTGCCGCTCACACCCGTGATTGGCGGCGGCGAGAACGGCAGCAGACCGGCCAGACCGTCGCCGTCGAGCGTCGGCGCAGCGCTGAAGCTCGGTCCGATCAAGACGCCGGTGAGCGGATTGTGGCTGAGAATCAGCGAATCAAACGATAAGTCCATACCCCAGCCGACGATGGCGTCGATGCTGGTAATGTCTGCCAGGATGTCGACCGTGAAGGTATCGCCGACCTGGACAATCGAGCTGCTGGGCTCGATCGAGACCGAGATGCCGGCGCGGGCCGGACTGCCGGCGAGGGCAAGCGTGATACCGAAGAGTGCAGCGAAGCGTTTCATGACATTCCTCCAAGTTGCGTCGTTCAATCGTCACAGTCGAGTCGCGCGAACAAACGGTTCACGCGTTAGGAAGAACAAGTGCGGGCCATCCAGGGGTTGGATCCGCGGCACACGCCAGCAGACCGGAGGCCCGCACTCGCCGACGAGCGGGTGGGGCCAAGTGCCCCACCCACCGTCTTCGAACACAGCCAGTTCCGACGGCTAGCTGTTGGCAAACGCCAGGTAGTGCGCATACCACATGCCGAAGTCGGTCATGCCGATGAAGCCATCGCCATCGAAGTCGGCGTTCTCGTCGTAGTTCGCGTCGCCGACGGCGCTACCGTAGGCTGCGAGGAACAGGTTGTAGTCATCGAGGTCGACGTCGCTGTCGGCATCGAGGTCGCCCGGCACATCTGCGGCGTCGCAGCCATCGGGCGTCCCGTCGCCATCCGTGTCGACGTTGTCGTCGAAGCCGGGACACTGATCGCACGCGTCAGCGACACCGTCAGCGTCAGCGTCGAGAATCGGCGCCAATGCTGACGTCGGGATCACCTCGTCGGAGCCGGCAGGTGGTGTCCAGCGCAACTCGGCCTCAGCGCCACCCACGGCTTCGAAGTACTCCATGACGATCGGATAGGCGGTGTTCGCCTCGAAGTCGATTGTCGCGGAGGCCTCCTGTGCCGGGTGCGCCGTCCAGTCGTCGATCAGGAGCTGACCATCCACCCACAACCGCACGCCGTCGTCCGTACGCGTGGTAAAGGTGTACGTCCCGGCCGCGAGCGACTTGACGTACCCGTTCCAGCGAACGGTAAAGCTGTCGTTGCCGAACCCGGCGAACGGTTCATCGGCTCCCCAGTTGAAATCGACCACCCGATCCGTACGAACGATCGGCATCCCGCCGAAGTCGAGCTCGGGATAGTAGACACCGATCAGCCCCGACGAGCTTGCTTCGAGGCAGGTGTCACAGCCATCGGGCACGTCGTCGTTGTCCGTATCAACGTTGTCATCATGGCCGGCACAGATGTCGAACTTGTTCCAGACGCCGTCTCGGTCACTGTCGATCAACATCAGCATAGTGGAGACGTCGTTCCCGCCGATCTGTTGGAGCAAGGTGCATTCTTCCGTCGCGTCGATTGCCACGGCCGCGTCGGCGAGGTGCGTGATCCGGAACAAGTCGCGCCCCTGCTGGTTGATCGGCGTCACCAACGTGGCGACGACGAAGTACGTCCGGTCGGTGCCGACCGTGACCTGGGCCCGCGAATCGCTGTCCGGTAGATCGAGCGCCTGCACGCCGTCGATCAGGTTGAGCAACGATACGGTCACGAGCGCCGTGTCCAGGTCGGCGTCGAAATCGCCCGAACCATCATCGAGATAGACGCTGAGGCTGCTCAGCAGTGTCGCGGCCTGCTGCGTGGTCAGCGGTATGTTTGGTTCAGACTCGAGCAGGACCGAGAGGCTGTCGATCTCGATGGCGTGGTCCTTGGTCCGACCGTTGTGCGTCACCACCACTTGCAGTGCGTCATCGGTCAAGCCCTCGTCCCAAGCATCGGAAATGCTGGCGGTCGTGGTCAGCTTGTACTGCCCGCCACTGTTCTCCCACCAGGCGATCTGGTTCGCAGTGAATGCAGCGCCGACAAGATCGACGTCTCCGTCGTCATCGATGTCCGCGACATCGACGCTCCAAGCGCCGCTGAAGTTTCCGGCCACAGTGTTGTCGACCCAGGTGGTTCCGCTTCCGTCCGCGTTCTCCCACCAGGCGATGTTATTCGAGGCGGCACCGGCGATATCGAGGTCGCCATCGGCATCCATGTCCGCCACGAACACGCCGTTAGCGCTGCCAAAGGAATCATCGACCGTTCGTTCGGTCCAGGCGGTTCCGTCGCCGGCGGTGTTCTGCCACCATGCCACCTCACCGACGCGGTCCGCGACAGCCACGATATCCATGTGCGCATCGTTGTTGATGTCGGCGGCGAACACGGATGACGCACCGTCGAAGTCGCCGTCCACCGTCCGTTTGGTCCAGGTAGTGCCGTCGCCCGCGGTGTTCTCCCACCAGGCCACGTCATCATCGACGAAGGATGCGCCGATCACGTCCTGATCGCCGTCTCCATCGATGTCCGCGCCAAAGACGGAGATCGCCGTGCCGAAGCCGGCGTCGATGGTTCGCTTCTGCCAGGTCGTGCCGTTGCCGGCAGTGTTATCCCACCAGGCGACTTCGCCGTCGACGTAGGCTGCGCCGAATACATCCGGATCGCCGTCTCCGTCGACGTCGGCGACATGCACCGAACTCGCGCCGTCAAAGTTGGTAGCGAGATCGCGTCGCGTCCAGGCTGAACCATCGCCGGCGGTGTTTTCCCACCAGGCAACCGTACTATCAAAATCGGCCGCACCGACGACGTCGTTGTCGCCATCTCCGTCGATGTCGGCTACGGCCACACTGGAGGAGGCAGAAAAGTCGGTTTGGATGGTGTGCTTGGTCCACGTAGCACCACTACCGGTGTTCTCCCACCACGCAATCTGGCTGGCTAGGGAAAGGGCGCCGACAAGATCCAGATCGCCGTCGCCGTCCATATCCGCGGCGGCCACGTCGAAGGCACCGTTGGCATCTCCGTCAACGATCACGCCATTTGCGAACGCCGCGCTGCGGCCCGGGAGCGTGTCGTTCTCGCAACCGTCCGGTATGCCGTTGCCGTTGCAGTCCATGCATAGCAGGCTGCCGACACAGTCGGCGATCTCGCACGCGTCACCCTTGCCGTCACCGTCACAATCTGCCTGGTCCGGATTCGCTACCAGCGGGCAGTTGTCGTCCGCGTCGACAACACCATCGCCGTCCTGGTCCGGGCTCGTACCAATCGTCACCGTTCCCGCAGTGGCGTCATACTCGATGAACCAAGCCTGGCCATCCGGGAAGTTGACCGTTTCAAACTCGCCGGCAACCGATCCTGCGTCGATGATGACGAACGAGTCGCCGGCCGTGGCGGTAAACCCGTTGAGGTAGCTGAGATCGAGCGTTGCGCCAGCACGGATGATGACGCTTCCGATATCGACGAGCTGATCGAAGTCCGTTCCGGCGACGCTTCCGTTGCCGGCCAGCTCGATGTCGAGGGTCGAGCCGCTCTCGAACACCGCGCCGCGCACGGTCAGGACGCCGGCGCTTGTGCCCGGCGCGATGGTTCCGCCATTGTTGACGGTCACAAGGTGACCAACAATTCCGTTGCCGCCAAGCGTGGCGCCATTGTTGACGTTCACCGGTTGGGCGCCCGTACCCGAGCCGGAGGTGTTGTTGACCAGGAGCGTACCGCCGTCAATCCTCGTACCGCCGGTGTATGTGTTCGCGCCGCCGAGGGTGAGCGTTCCGGTACCGATCTTGCGGAGGGTTCCCGATCCACCTTCCACGTCCTGAATCGTGCCGTTGAACGTCGAATCGCCGTTCCCGTTGCCGACTGTCAGGGCTGGCCGGCCGTTGGGGTGCGTGCTGCTGGGGGCTTGGTTGGAGATGCTGATGGTTGCGGGAACGCCGGGTTGGCTGTTGAGCCGGTTGGTGCTCAGCGTTGCGCCGTTGACGATGAGGCTGCTGCCTGACGTATAGAGGATGGTCTCGCCGCCGACGTCGACGGTGCCACTGGCTTTCACCTCGAGCTTCCCGTAGTCGCCGACGACGGTTCCGCTCTGTCCGCCGATATTCAGGTCCTCGCCAATGGAAAGGCGGCTGTTCTCACCGGTGACCAGCGCCTCGCCCGTGCCGGTCCCGCCGGAACCTCCAAGGATCAGCTCTCCCGGACCGGTGTTGACGGTTGCGCCGCTCTTCACGGTCAGCTTGCCGGCACCTTCGAGTCCGATGGCAGTACCGCCGACTCCAATGAGCGTGCCTTCAACCAGTTCCACGGTTGCATTGTTCTCGACGATGATCTCGCCCGAGTTGGAAGAAAATGGTCCCACCAGCAGCGAGTGGTCCGTCAATGAAGTATCGCTACCGGAGATGGTCAGCGTGCCAGAATCGATCCGCCCCAACGAGGATCCGTCGGATGAGTCGACCTCGGCGGCATTCCGAAGGGTGAGAGCACCCTGCCTAACGTGGAAACCGTTGGCCAGGTTGACATATCCGCTATCGATGAAGACGGCGCCGCCGGTAATGCTAAGCAGGCGCATATTCGATTGGTCGAAGTCGTCGCCGCCCGTGAGGGTCAGCCTTCCAGTGCCGGACTTGGTGAGCGTATGGCTTGTGTTGACCAGGCCATGCGCGATCAGTTCCGACGTATCGCCGATCGCCCACGAACCGCTGGAGTTCAACGTCATATTAACGCTCACACGGTGTGCGGCCGTCCCACTCGTCGTGATGTCGCCGGTCGTCAGCGTGAGCGAGTGCGTGCTCAGGTCGGCGAACAACGAGTACGGCGGTCCGGCGAAGGAAACTGACTGAACCGTACGGCTTCCATTGAGATTGACACTGGTCCTGGCAATGGGCGAGGAGAATTGCACCGTGTCGTCGCTGTCCGGTATCAACAGGATTACCGGGAGTCCGAGATCCGGTTGCCAGTTGCTGAGGAAGAGGTCTCCAAGGCCGGAGGGTACAGTGTGATCCCAGCGGTCACTGAACTGGCCATCCCACAGGTAGTCATGCGCTTGTGCCGGAACGGACGATAGCATTGCCGTCGCCGCCAGGACAAGCGCGCCCAGTCGGGTGAGTGTTCGCCGGGCCATCCCGCCGCCGGCCGATCTCGTGTTGCAACGTCGGTCGTTCATGAATCATCCTCTTCGTTTGTTAGCAGGTTCCCCCTACATTCCCGTCCACGAGAGGACTCCCCGCCCACTATCAACTTTCTTGTCTTATTTCTTGAGCGTCCGGAAATGAGCAGAGCCGCCCCGCGGTCGCGGACGGCCCTTATCCGAGAACTGTGTTGAGGGGTGGAGAACGCGGGGGGAGTAATCAGTTGCTCGTCAGCTTGTCCATCAACGCTTCGAGCCGGGTGAGGCGGTCGGCAAGCGCACCGTTCGCCGACCGCAGCGCTCGGTTCTCAGCCTGCAGCGCCCGAATCTCGCGGTCCCTCGTGCGCATCTGATCATGCAACTCCTGAATCGCAGCCGCGGAGTAGATCGTCAGCGGGTAGGTGTCGACCTGGAGGATTTCGGAGCCGTTCGGGAGTGTCTCGCCGCTGCTCTTGACGTGATCGGGGAAGACCTGCGCGAATTCTTGCGCGATGACGTTCAGGTAGCGGCCGGCGCCAACGCCGGGATGGCTTGCCTGGTAGTCGGCGGTGTATTCGAAGCTGACGAGCCGCACGCGGTCGAGCGTGTCGAGCGCGTTGTCGACGGTTTGGACGTCAGTCTTGATGCGGCGATCCGAGTTGGCGAGCCAATCGCCGGCAACGGACTTTGACGCGTTGCCCTCGACTTCGAGCACATTGATGGATGCGGCGCGACCGATACCGACACGACCCTCGTTGGACCAGGACAGTATGATCTCCTGGCCATCTCGCGTCGTGCCCAGTGCGCCGCCGGACCACCCGTAGAGCACCGGACCGTCATCGCTGAAATCACTGAACGGCTTCGAGCTGCTGTACCACCCCAAACCGTGATTCTTGTCGCTTCCTCCTCGCAGGAAGATGTCGTTGTCGTTCATTCGCATGTTGCCGGCAGTCACCGTGCCGGCAACGTTTAGGCTGCGTCCGACATATGTCACGGTGAGCATTGCGACACTGTGGTGATCGCCCGCCGCCACTGCGCCGTATGTGCCGGCTGTCGGCGTATCGCTCACGGCACGTTGATGGTTCGAGCCCCAACTGACCAGCGATCCATCGGAGGTAATCGCGACGCTATGTTCTCCTCCGGCCGTGACGGCAATGTACGAACCGCTCGATGGTGTGCCGCTCACCTGACCGGCGTTGTCTCGTCCCCAACTGACCAGCGAGCCGTCGTCGGCGATCGCGACACTATAGAATTGGCCAGCCGCCACGGCGACGTACGCGCCGCTCGCGGGGGTCTGGCTTACTTGGCCGAACTGATCGTTGCCCCAACTGACCAGCGACCCGTCTTCGGCAATGGCGACGCTATGGACCAAGCCAGCCGCGACAGCAATATAGCTGCCCGTCGTTGGCGTTTGGCCGATCTGCCCGAAGTCGTTGACTCCCCAGCTGACCAATGAAGCGTCCGACGCGATAGCGACATTGTGCTTCGAACCTGCTGCCACAGCGACGTACGTACCAGTAGTGGGCGCGTTGCGCACCTGCCCCGAATCGTCGAGTCCCCAGCTGATCAATGAACCGTCGGAGGCAATCGCCACGCTGTGCCCAAAGCCGCCCGCAACATCAATGTACGTGCCGGTCGGGGTGTTACTCGTTTGCCCGTATTCATTCGATCCCCAACTGACCAAGGAACCATCCATGCGAATTGCAATGTTGTGATATTGGCCCGATTCCACCGCGATGAAATTGCCGGTCGGAACGCCGCCTACCTGTCCTTCATTATTGCGACCCCAGGCTGACATCGCGTGTGAAACGCCCACACCTCCGGGTAGACTCGTGAGCCCCGAGCCATCGCCGACGAAAGCGGTCGCGGTGACGGTGCCATCGACGTCGAGTTCGGTGGTTGGTTCGTTGGTGTTGATGCCCACGCCGTTGACGGCGCGGACCAGGAACTGGTTGTTCGCGGTCGACGTGAAGTCGGCGTCCTCGGAATCCGCCCAAACGAACGTACCTTCGTGGTCCGCCTTGGCGCGCTGGCCCGCGGCAAACGCGAAGTCGGCGTTGGCGCGGTTGTTTCGACCACCGGGTATGGTTGCGTTCCAGCCATTGACCTGGTTGTTGTTTCCGCCGCTGATGGTCGACCAGGACCCGGCGACGTTGTTGTTCTGTCCGCCGCCGATGGCCGAGGCGTCGCCGTTGGCATTGTTTGACCAGCCGCCAGCAACGGTGGCATTCGACGCCGAAGCGCTGTTGCTCTGCCCTCCGCCGACCGCGGCATAGCTGGCGTTGGCGGTGTTGTTGACGCCGCCGCCGACGGTCGCAGCGACGCTGCCGAGCGCTTCGCCGACCTGGCCCGCGGTGTTGCCGGCACCCCCGGAAACCGTTCCGAGGCTGGCGCTGACGCGGTTCACGCTGTCGAAGCCGTCAACCTGAACGCCGCCGAAAACCGTGCCGCCAACAACGTCGGCGTCGATCGCGTTCGACCAGTAGCCGCCCGCGACGTTGTTGCCAATGAGCGTGCCACTGGCAGCGGGTGTCAGCGTGAGGGCAATCTGATTATTCGCACGGAGTACCAACGGCTGCGCGTCGGTCGTGCCCAGGAAGTTGACCAGCGGGTCCGTGCCGGCCATGCCGGTCATTCCCCAGGCGTTGGTCGCGTTGAGCGCGGTAAGCGCGTGCAGCGCGTATGGCGTCGCAGTCAGCGGCTGTCGTGGGTTGAGCGTTGTGAACGCACCTCCCGCCGGACTAGCGACCGCGATCTCAAGCCAGCGCGCGTCGCCGGTGAAGGCCGTTGTACCGAAGTCGAGCTCGACGGTGAACAGGCCGTCGACAACGGCCACGTTGCTGACCACCACCGCCGAACCGACCTGATTACCGTCTGCGTTCGCGTCCCAGAGCGTGAACATGAGGTCCGCCGAGTCGTTGACGGGCGCGCCGCTGAGACTCAACTGGCCCTGGTAGGTGAACCCGGTGCTGAGCGGAGATTGGGCCAAGCTACGCGACGAGGCGAAGAGCAGCATGACCGCAATCAGGGGAAGTACCGTGTATCTCACCTGGGTCTCCTTTGGTCCCGTAAGTGACTACTGAAAAAGTGGTTACGATAATCCGTGCAGTTATTTAGGGTCATTTTCGGAGGCGCTGGCCTCATCCCCGTCCACGAGAATCTCATGCAGTTTCAATCAAAGGAAAGCCGAGAAATCGCCAAAACCCGGTCTTCCGTCCTCGGTGCCTAGGTGGCTGCTATACTGGACGGCATGCGAGGCGACGACGGACATCTCGGCACGCCGGCGGACGATTCAGGTCCGGTAACCGAGCTGCTGCAGCGTGTAAGCGACGGTGATTCAGCAGCGGCGTCGCACCTGCTGCCGCTCGTCTATGACGAGTTGCGCGCGGTTGCGGGCGGGTATTTCAGACGTGAGCGGTCCGACCACACTCTCCAGCCGACAGCGCTCGTCCATGAGGCGTATCTGAAACTTGTCGGAACGACCTCCGGGTGGAAAGACCGGGCTCATTTCTGCGCGCTCGCCGCCACGGCCATGCGGCAGATCATGATCGACCACGCCCGTGCGAAACGGGCTGCGAAGCGGTCCGGTGTGAGGGCCGAAGTTTCGCTCAGCGGGCTTAGCTCGCCCTCAGAAAGCTCCGTGCTTGATCTCGTGGCGATGGACGATGCGCTATCGGAATTGGCGGCGCAGAACGAACGATCCGCGCGCCTCGTCGAGCTGCGCCTGTTCGGCGGCTTGTCGACCGACGAGATCGCTCACGTGCTCGGCATTTCGGCTTCCACAGTGGCTCGGGAGTGGCGCCATACGAGGGCCTGGCTGAGTCGGCAACTCGGGGGCGTAGATTCCGGATGAGCGATTCTCTGTTCGAACGAGCGCGGGCCGTATTCGATCAAGTGTGCGAAGCGCGCCCGGAAGACCGAGCGACCGCGCTGACGGATCTTTGCGGGTCTGACGATGACCTGCGACGCGAGGTCGAGTCGCTGCTGGTCCACGACGCGTCGGTATGCGAGGCGGTCGAAGTCGTCGAACTGGGCGGAGGAGCGAAAGCGCTGGCCGAGTTCGTCGTCGGTCATCCCCGGACCGATGATCTTCGGGACGACATGCCGCCACCCGAACGCGTCGGCCCCTATCGCGTCCGTCGGCAGATCGGCGCCGGCGGCATGGGCGTCATCTACGAGGCCGAACAGGACTCGCCACGCCGATTGATTGCGCTGAAGATGCTGCGTCCGGGGACGGTCAATACGAGCGTACTCAAGCGATTCCGACACGAAGCGCAGGTGCTTGGCCACCTCCAACATCCCGGCATTGCACAGGTGTATGAAGCCGGCCTCGCGGATCTGCCGCATGGTCGTCAGCCGTTCATTGCCATGGAACTGGTCAACGGCGAGCCGCTCGACGTGCATGCGAACACGTACAACCTAGCAAGTAGCGAGCGTCTGGAACTGCTCGCCCGCGTCTGTGACGCCGTTCAGCATGCCCATCAGAAGAGCATCATCCATCGCGACCTCAAGCCCAGTAATGTGCTGGTCGTCACCCGGCGTGAACGCACGGTCCAACAAGACGCCGTACCGTCCGCTGGCGCATCGGAGTTCGATGGGCTCGACCAACCCAAGGTTCTTGATTTCGGGATCGCGCGCGCAACCGATGCGGATCTTCAGGTCGTCACCGTGCAGACGGAAGTCGGTCAACTCGTCGGGACGCTTGCGTACATGGCGCCCGAACAGGTGGCTGGCCACTCGGATGACCTGGATACACGCTGCGATGTGTATGCGTTGGGTGTGATGCTCTACAAACTGCTCACCGGCGAGCATCCTCATGATCTGACGGGCAAGCCCGTCGCTGAGGCGGCCCGCATCATTCGTGAAGAAGAACCGGCGACGGTTGGCGAGATTGACAAGTCGCTGCGCGGCGACATTGAGACAATCGTGGCCAAGGCGATGGAGAAAGATCGCGAGCGCCGCTACGCATCCGCGGCTGAATTCGCCGCCGATATTCGGCGTTTTCTGGTCGACCAGCCCATCGAAGCCCGGCCTGCCAGCACGTTTTACCAACTTAGCAAGTTCGCCAAGCGCAACAAGGGCCTGGTCGCCGGACTCGCCGCGACCTTCGCCGCGCTGCTGATCGGACTGATCGGGACCGGCTACTTCCTCGTCGAAGCGCGAACGCAGCGTAACATTGCGATCGCGGCAGGACATGCAGCCCAGCGGGAGAAAGAGGAAGCGATCGCTGCACGGATGGAAGCCGATCAGGTTGTGCGCTTCCAATCCACTCAGCTCAGTGACATTGACGTACCGGCAATGGCCGAAGACCTGCGTGCCGCGATGCTCGATGCCGTCCCAGCGAAAGATCGTGACGCTTTGCGCGCGATACTGGCAGAGACCAACCTGGCCGACGTAGCGTTGACGACGCTTGAAGCTAGCATCTTCGAGCGATCGATCCGCGCGATCGACACGCAGTTTGGCGAACAACCACGGGTGCAGACCCGATTGCTTTCGACACTGGCATCGACCTTACGCGAGTTGGGGATGCTCACGCTCGCCGAGGTTCCAGCACGGCGAACGATGGAGATCCAGCAAACGCTGCTGGGCAATAAGCACGAGGAGACATTGTTCGCGACGAGTCGTTGGGCGGAGTTGCTGATCGCACAGGGGCGCTTCGAGGAGGCCGAACCCATCGTGCGCGGCGTCTACGAGCACGGATCGCGTGCCTTCGGACTCTCCCACCCGAATGCCGGTCGGTGGGTCAATACACTGGGCACGCTTCAGTTCTCGCTTGGGCAGCTCGAGGATGCCGAGGCGACGTTGCGCAATTTCATCGAGTATCGCCAAGGTGCAAACCAAGAAGTCGATTCCCTGGCACTGACTGAATCTCAGTCGAATCTCGGCGCGATTCTGCTCAAGCAGAAGAAACTGGTGGAGGCCGAGGTCTATCTGCGCGCCGCGTATGAAGCCCGGCGAATCGAGCTTGGCGAAGCGCATCCGGAAACACTTGAGTCTCAGACGAATCTCTGCGTGCTCTTGCGTCAGAAGGGTGAGTTCGACGCCGCGGAATCACTGTACCTGTCGCTCCTGGCTGCGCAACGTGAAGTGCGTGGAGCCACACATCCCTCCACCTTGCAGTCAGAGAACAACCTGGCCAGCCTCTACTACCTGACGGAGCGTCCGCAAGACGCCGCCGATCTGTTTCAGAGAATCATCGCGGCGCGTAAAGAGAAGTATGGACCGGATCACGCCGGGCTGGCGGGTCCGATCGAGAACCTTGCAAGTTGCAAACTGAAGCTCGGAGACAATGCAGACGCGGAAGCACTGTTTCGCGAAGCGCTCGCCATTCGACAACGTGTCTTCGGGCCGGCGCACCGGGGCACGTTACTGTCGATGAACCGCATCGCGAGGCTGCTGGTACAATGGGATCGATCCGACGAAGCGGTTCCGCTCTTTCTGGAGGTGATCGCCGGCCTGACGACGGTCTTTGGCGCGGATCATCAGAACACGAGAAGCGTGATCGCGAATCTCAGTGATGCGCTGGAAATGGGCGAGGCCTGGCAGAACCTGTCGGTGGCGTACGCCGCCATTTTTGAGCACGCCGAACAAACCTTTGGCGAAGGCGACACGCGGACGATGGCAATCAGGCGCGCGTTGGCTTCCGTCAAACGCGCGGAAGAGAACTAGGCCCGGCCAGGCCCGACATTTCTTCGATATCTTGCTGGCGCCGCCCCACGGACCTGCTCACGATCGTGCCGGACAACTCCGGCCGCTCTTGCGAACCCCGGCGTCATGACTGGCTCGAACGCCGCCCGAAGCCTACACTGATTGGCAATCATCTCCAGAATCGAAGCTATACTGGAGATTCCACCCGTGCCGATCACTGGCCTGCGCCACGAACAGCATCCGGGAACGCCCAGGATGCGACGAGAAGTGTAGTTGCATCTGAGAGGTTGCCCATGCGTGGATCCGCGAACCCCCTCGTTCCATTCTGGATCGCCCTGGCCGCGGTCGTACTCTGCGTGATACCGTCGTCCACGACGTTCGCCGACTCGCACGACGACGAGGCCGAAGCGAAGGACAAGTGCGAAGGGACCATGTGCCCGGCGACGTTCGCAGGCCTCAAGATGCGCGGCATCGGTCCGGCGCTCATGTCCGGACGGATCGCTGACATCGCAATCCACCCTAACGATCCCGGCACCTGGTACGTCGCTGTGGGCAGCGGCAATCTTTGGAAGACGACCAATGCCGGCACGACCTGGACGCCGCTCTTCGAAGATCAGGGGTCGTACTCGCTGGGCTGTGTAACGATCGATCCACATGACCCGTCCACCATCTGGCTCGGAACGGGTGAAAATGTCGGTGGGCGGCACGTCGGTTACGGCGACGGCGTATATCGTTCGCGCGATGGCGGCGCAAGCTGGGAGAACCTCGGGCTGAAGGCATCCGAGCACATCGGGACCATCATCGTCCATCCCGATGATCCCAACGTCGTCTACGTCGCATGCCAGGGACCGCTCTGGTCGGCCGGCGGCGAACGTGGCCTGTACAAGTCCGCCGATGCGGGCGCGAGCTGGACCAAGATCCTCGGCGGCGGTGAATACACCGGCGTGAACGAGGTCCGCATGGATCCGCGCGATCCCGACGTGCTCTACGCGACCACCCATCAACGATTCCGTAACGTCGCCGCGCTGGTCAACGGCGGGCCGGAGACCGCCATCCACAAGTCCACCGACGGCGGCACAACCTGGCGCAAACTGACCAAGGGCCTGCCGAAAGAGGACATGGGCAAGATCGGCCTGGCCATCTCGCCGCAGAAACCCGATGTGATCTACGCAACGATCGAACTCGGCCACCGCAAGGGCGGGTTCTACCGATCAGCCGACGGCGGCGCGTCGTGGGAAAAACGGAACGACTACATCTCCGGGGGTACCGGGCCCCACTACTACCAGGAGATCTTCGCCAGCCCACACCAGTTCGACCGCGTCTACCAGATGGATGTCCAGTTGCACGTCACGGAAGACGGCGGCAAGACCTTCCACACGCTCGGCTATCGCACCAAGCACAGCGACAACCACGCCCTGGCCTTCAGTCCGCATGACCCCGATTATCTGCTCGTCGGCTGCGACGGCGGAATCTACGAGAGCTGGGACCTTGGAAAGCACTGGCGCTTTGCCGCCAACCTGCCCGTCACGCAGTTCTACAAGGTGGCGGTGGACTACGACGAGCCGTTCTACAACATCGTTGGCGGTACCCAGGACAATGCAACCCAGCACGGCCCGTCGCGTACCGACAACATCCACGGCATTCGCAACTCCGACTGGATGATCACGGTCTTCGGCGACGGTCATCAGCCGGCAATCGATCCCACCAACCCCGACATCATCTACTCCGAGTGGCAGGAAGGGAATCTTGTCCGCCACGACCGCAAGACCGGCGAGATCATCTACATCCAGCCCCAGCCACGCGCCGGCGAACCCACCGAGCGCTTCAACTGGGATTCGCCGATCTTGATCAGCCCGCACGACCCCGCGCGGCTGTACTTCGCCAGCCAGCGTGTCTGGCGCAGCGATGACCACGGCGATAGCTGGACGCCGGTCAGCAAGGACCTCACCCGCAACCTCGACCGCCTCCGCGAACCGATGATGGGACGAGTGTGGAGCGTGGACGCGGTCTGGGATCTTTACGCGATGTCGAAATTCTGCACGATCACATCGCTGGCGGAGTCGCCGATCGTCGAGGGCCTGCTATACGCGGGTACCGACGATGGCCTGATCCACGTCAGTGAAAACGGTGGTCGCAGCTGGCGCACGATCGAACACCTGCCCGGTGTCGCGGACAAGTTCTTCGTCAACGACATCAAGGCGGATCTGCACGACGCGGACACGGTATACGTCTGTGTCGACCAACACAAAACGGGTGACTTCGCGCCCTACATCCTCAAGAGCACCGACCGGGGCGCAAGGTGGACATCCATCACCGGCAATCTTCCCGAGCGCCACCTCGCCTGGCGACTGGTACAGGACCACGTGAATCCGAACCTGCTCTTTACCGGCACCGAGTTCGGGGTGTTCTTCAGCGTGAACGGCGGCGAAGCATGGATCAAGCTGACCGGCGGTGTCCCCAACATTCCGTTCCGCGACCTGGCGATCCAGAAGCGCGAGAATGATCTGGTCGGCGCGACGTTCGGGCGCGGATTCTACGTACTCGATGACTACTCCGCACTGCGCGACATCTCAGGAGCAGCGCTGGAAGACGACGCGCTGCTCTTTCCCGTGCGCGACGCCTGGTGGTACGTGCCGCGCCGCACGCTGGGCTACGGGCGCAAGGCGTCGCAGGGTGACGCGTTCTTTGTGGCGCCCAACCCGCCGTTCGGCGCCGTCTTCACCTACTACCTCAAGGACACGATCCAGACGAGGAAGGCACGTCGGGCGGAAGCGGAAAAGAAGACCAAGAAAGAAGGTGGCGACACACCCACACCGGGATGGGATGCCGTCATCGCGGAATCGCGCGAGCAGGAGCCAGTCGTCATGCTCACCGTGCGCGACTCGGAGGGCGCGGTAGTCCGCCACCTGACCGGACCGGCGAAGAAAGGCATTCACCGCGTCACGTGGAGCCTGACCTACCCGTCAACCAACCCCTGGCAGAAAAGACCCGAGGAGAATCCGTTTGAGTCCATGCGGAATCCCGACGACGGCGTCATGGTCGCCCCCGGAACCTACACCGTTCATCTCGCTACCCGAGTCGACGGGAAGATTACCGACCTCGGGCTGAGCCAGTCATTTACGGTCAAGCCAATGCGCCCAGAGCGAACACTGCCCTCAGCAACGCCGACCGAAGTCATCGCCTTCCAGCAGGAATTCGCGGAACTACGTCGGCAAGCGACCGCTGCGCGGAGCGCACTGCGGGAAACCGGACAGCGACTCAACCGGATCCGCGGCACCCTCGATCGCTCGCGGGTGGACGATGCCGCCCTGTTCGCTGACCTTCGCGAGATGGAGCGGCGAGTGGCGGATCTGCAGCAGACACTCTCCGGCAACGAGTTCCGCGACATGGCCAACGACCAAGGCCCGGTGTCCATCCAGGCGCGATTGGAAGTGCTTCGCACCGGAACGCGCTTTTCGCTATCCGGACCGACCGCGACCCATCGCGAGGTCTTCGATCTTGCGACTGCCCAAATGCGCGAGGTCGCCACGAGCCTCGACAAGCTGCTGACCCGCGAACTACCGGCACTCGAGCGTCGCCTGGACGCTGCCAATGCGCCGTGGACGCCGGGACGGCCCGTACCCGGAGCCGGTGCGAAGTAAAACCTGCGTATCCATGAAGCAAGGCGGTCGGACGGACGGGCCAAGCAAGTCGCCGTTGATCCGGTCACCGGCGTTGTTACGGCGGCAATCGCTCCCAGCGTAGTCGAACCCATGGGCCCACGGCAGACTTGCCGCCGCGGGCCCGGTTGGTTGACTAGTCCGCCAGGTCAAAAGCGCCGCTCATGACAATCCTATTGAACCCGCCAAGCGGGAACTGCCCCGTCTGCCCTGTCGGCCACGGCGTCGGGACACCCGCGTCATCGACCGCGATGTCGACGGTCGTGCTGACATCAATCATCGGCCCGATGTGGGCGGTCTGCGGTTCACACAACTCGCAACCATCCACAAATGCGTCTACGTCGAAGTCACCGGCGATCCACTGTTTCGTAAACGTCCCGAAAAAGTCGCTGCTATTGGAGAACGTCTGGTCGAGCTCGACCCGTACATCGAACTCGACGTAGCCGTCACCGTTCACATCCGCGCCGAGCGGGAGCGTGATGCTGTTGTAAACGTCTGCGTTGAGCGCGATTCGCGTACCGTCTTCGAGTACGAGTACGGTGTCGAAGCCGTTGATGTCGAGTGTCAGGTCCAGGGCGACGTCGAGGGTGCCGCTGAGCTGAATGCTCCACAACACGTAGTCCATGAACATGACCACACCTGCGGCGGTCAACGGACCGGCTGAGCCTTCATTGCTCGGCAAGCCCGTCAGCGACAGGAATTGCAGAATGTATGCATCCCAGTCGATGTTTTCCGCTGCAATCAACCGTTTCTCCAGACCGCTAAGGACCAGTTGCCGGTTGCCCGCGCTGCGCTCGGCAAACCACACATCGCTCGTGGTCGACGTCACGAGAGCGTCGTCGGTATTCGTGCCGGTCCACGGTCCAAAGTCACTGATCGTTGTTTCAACAGCGAAGCCATTCATGTCGACCACCACGTCCAGGTCGGCCGCCGGAGTGCTGCCACTCATCCAGGGCAACTCTGCGGGTATCCCGAAGAAAAGCCCCACGTCAAACGGCTGACCCAGCGACACCTCATCCGGAATCTCAAGTGACGACGCCATCGGCACTCCGGCACTGACACTGCCGGCGTCCATGGTCATCGTCGATGTGATGTCGATCATGCCGTCCAGCGTTACCGAGAAGCCCACGCCGAGCACCGACCTGGTAACCGACGGTCGGTGCGTCAGATTGACGAACTTCTCGAAGCTCATCGGCTGCAGACCGACGGCGTCAACCGTGCCCCACATGCTGGTGTTCGATGTCCGGAACGTGCCTTCCACCGGATAGCTCCAGTTCGTCACGTCCGTCAGGGTGATCGTCAGATGCACGGGAGCGGAACGCAGTTGTTCGGAATCGACCGCGTAGACCAGGAAGTCCACCGTGCTGAACGCCTCGAAGTCGAGTCCGGCGCTGTCGGCGACGGTCAACACGCCGTCCATATCAATCGCGAAGGAACCTACCGGCGCCGGCGACACCAGGCTCGGGTCATCGAAGTCGAGCTCGAACCCGACCATGTCACCAGCATCGACGTCTGCGGCGCTGAAGTTCCCAATCAGTGTCCCGGCCGGCGCGTGCTCCTCAATCGTGGTGGTCAGATCGTTCGCCACCAGCGTCGGCGCCTCGTTGACGGATCGCAGGTCGATACGAACGACTACGGAACCCTGATCCGACTCGCTGTCGGTCGCGACGATTTCGAGCGTGTAGGACGGCTCGGTCTCGAAGTCCAATGCACTGGTCACGAAGATCTCGTCCGTGGCGGTGTCAACAGCGAAGAGCCCCATACCCGTCCCGCCGACGATCTCGACGCTGTTGATCGTGTCGCCGTCCGGATCCGTCACAACCAGCTCCAGAATCCGGGTTCCGATGGACGTGTCTTCATCGATCGTCACATTACTCGCGGTAATGACCGGCGACATGCGCAATCGGACGTTCTGAGACACCCAGAGCTGTGCGTGCCCATCCTGGAAACGACGTACGGCGGGGAAGACATTGCCGGTATCGACCCACTTCTCGCCTAATGAGATCAACGTGTCCTCAGCGTTGGCTTCGACCCACAGCACGTTCGTCGTCGGGCTCATGTTGAGCACGTCGATGCGTTGCACGTTCAACAAGTCGGCACCGCCGCCTTGCATATCGATCTTCTCGATCTCGCCGATTCGTCCGCGGACGGCGCGCGTGTCGAGGGCGCCGACGCCGGCGATTTTGAGCGTGTCGAATCCAGTACCACCCCGTACTCGGCGGAAATTGCCGTCCGCCACGATAATCATGTCGTCGCCAGCGCCGCCATAGAAGGTATCTTCACCACCGTTGCCGATCAGCGCGTCGAATCCGCGCCCGCCGACCATTGCGTCGTTGTTCGGACTACCGCTCAACGAGTTGTTGTTTTCGTCGCCGAGGTGGGTGATGGCATTCGTAAAGTCGGCACCGTAAATCAGGTAGGAGGTACCCGTGTTGGCGGAACCCACATCGTCGCGCGGGGCGCCGATCGCGAGGTCGTGCAGACCGTCGCCGTTGACGTCACCTTCCGTGCTGATCGCGAGGCCCGGGTTTGACTCGTTCAGGGGATCGTAGATGACGAGGCCGTCGACACCGAGATCCAGATTGTCGAGGTCGATCGTGCGGCTGGCTGAACCGCCGAAGATGACGTACGTCCACAACCGGCCCTGGCCGCGGGCGCTGAAGACCAGGTCGTCGAAGCCGTCGCCGTTGAGGTCGTGGCTCAGATCGATCTTGGCGCCGAGTCCTCGGGCAGCGAACGTCTGCGAATAGATCCGGACGCCGCCGATCGGCGGATCGAGCGGGGCGTTCACGGGCCCGAAGATGTCGTCGCCGCTGGTTGTCACGTCGGGGTCGGGAGCACCGAACACCACCAGCACTTCTTCCAGATTCTGGTTGAGCACTTCGGACGCGAAGACGTAGTCGGCGCGGCCATCGCCATTGAAGTCGCCGCCGCCACCCAACGCGTGGAACGAAGATCGGCGTCCGTTGCAGCTCGCACCACAGGAGACAGCGCCGGGGATAATCGGAGTATGACTGTCCGGGTTCGGCTGGTTGAACCGCAACGCCGCCGTTCCACTATCCTGTCCGAAGACGCTGTACATTGTCGCCGTCACGAACTGTTGCATGGGGATGATGGCCTCGGACTTTCCGTCGCCGTTCAAATCACCAATCAGATTGCCCCACCAGCCGGCGTTGCCATTGTCCTGCACATCCAGGACGAGGCCGCGGTTGTTGAGATTCCGCAGGTCGATCGGTTCGGGGTTCTGCTTGCCGAACACGACATAGCCCCGGCCGCGATTCGCATCACTGTGGTTTGGCGCGGTGATGAGTACATCTGCCAGTCCGTCGCCATTGAAATCCTCGTGGCCTGCGACCGCGTAACCGGAGAGGTCGCCATCCCGGAAGAAAGAGCCACCAGGACAGTCCGGGCAGATTCCGCGATCTCCAGCGATGATCATGCCTTCGCTATCGTGCATGATCGTTTGCAAGCTGTACGGCGAACCGGTGCCGTCCTGCTCTCCGCCGTAGAGCACGTACGTGCGGCCGCCCCAGATCTCTCCGTTGGCTGGGGCGAATGGGGCCGACATGAGCATGTCTTCGATGCCATCCCCGTCCACGTCGCCGGCGGACATAACGTTGAAGCCGAAGGCCTCGCCTTGCGGACCACCCTGATCGAAGATCGGATCAGCACCAACGCTCGAGATTTCAAGATGGGGATAGGGGTGACCGTAGTTGCCGAACCACCCATCGATTGCATACCCGCCGATTCCAGCCGCGACGTCGGACAATTCCAGATTGTCGAGGTCCGTCGATCCCCAGATGACGTAAGCGCGGCCCCGTTGTTCGTTTTCGCCGGTACCGGCCGACGGTGCCCCGACCAGGATCTCGCCCAGGCCGTCGTCGTTCAGGTCGCCGATCAGGCCGACGCCCCAACCCGACAAGTCCTGTTCGACTTCGCCGAAGAGCGCGATGCCCTTCCGGGTCGCACCAAGTTTGATGTTCGACAGGATGATCTCGCCGGGCGCCTCGATGCGGATGTCCGCACCCGTGAAGGCCGCCTGGAAGGCCGCGTAGTCGTGCATCGTGATCGAGTCGTCGGCGTCGTAGTCGAAGCAGTTGCAGCCGATTCCGAGCGTGGACCCCGGCCCTTGGAGGCAAACCGGCAGCAGCCCGTAGTCGTCGAGGTCGACGTCGAGATCGCCGTCGGCGTCGAACGTCGGCGTATCGCACGACTGGCAGGCGTCCGGCAGACCATCGTCATTCAGGTCCGGTCCGTCGTCATCGAATCCCGGGCAGATGTCGCAGGCATCGCCGTAGCCGTCACCGTCGCTGTCCGTCTGACTGGCGTTGGGTGTATCCGGGCAGTTGTCGCAACCGTCAGGGGTGCTAT
>JANQNU010000041.1 GCA_028279405.1 Phycisphaerae bacterium | reverse complement strand
GGCAACCCGCGATTCTGCGCGCCCTGCGACACCATGTTGCCGAGCGACGCGACAAACGCGCCGCCCATGCACAGTGCCGCACCCTTCAATGTAGCGTCGCTGAGATTCAGAGACTCGATCTCAGGGTAGAAGAGCACCACGATACCGATGATCCCCGTCACGGCGCCGGCTACGACCTTGCGGTCGGAGCGCACGCGGAAAAACACCCGCGTATTGAGGATGTTCATCCACAGCATCGTCGAGAACACGATCGCCGTGAGCGCCGAGGTGATCTGCGCCTGCGCGTAGTAGGTCAGGATGTAGTTCAGGCAAAAAAGGAGCAGCCCGAGACCCGCGAATCGGGCATGCTCACGAGCTCCATAGCGCAGGGACATCCCGCGCCAGGCACACCAGAGGAACAGGACCGCCGCAGCGGCGAGATAGCGATAGAAGATGGAGACTTCCGGTGCGACGACACCGAGCTGGAACTCGATCGCGATCCACGTAGAGCCCCACACCAGCACCGTGACGACGTAAAGCAGGACGTTGTTCATGGCCTAAGCCCGCTCAGGCGCAGAGTTTCGTCGAATCGATATTGTCGATAGTGTCGTCGTCGCTCCCGCAATCCATGCGGCATACCGCATCACGCAGCATGCGCGTGCGCAGATCGCGATAGTGATGGAGGCGGAAAGGCGCCCCGAGAACCTTGCGGATCATCCGGTGCCAATTCAGATGCCGTTCTGCGGAGACCGCAATCGTCTTGCCAGCCGGCGAATGTGTCGTGTCGTTGCCACGCATGTCGTCACCCTCCGATATCGAGCTTTCCCGAATCCGGGGTTGACTCTACCGACTTTCTGAAGCTATAACAGTCGCAGTTTTCCGGAAATGGGAGCTATACAGTGTTGGCCGTGGATCGTGACAGCGGGGACTTCCTCTATCGGCAGGTCATCGACCTGATTAACGACAACATCGAGTCCGGAACGCTGCGTCCGGGGGACCGGCTGCCTTCCCTGCGCCGCATGAGCGACAAGATCGGGGTCAGCATCCCCACCGTCCGCCAGGCCTACATCGAACTCGAGCGCCAACGGCGCGTCGAGTCGCGGCCCCAGTCCGGTTTCTACGTCCGCGCCGTGAGGACGAACGAACTGGTGAGGCCCGCGCCGCGTTTCAGAGCGGCGAGCAAACCGGCATGCATCGGCTGTCGTACGTTGATGGAGCGCGTCTATGACGGGCTTTATTCACCCGATATCGTGCCGCTCGGGATCGCGAATCCGTGCATGGCCAGCCCCGCTGCAAAGGGTCTGCACCGGGCGATGAAGCGCATCATGGCGCGGGTCGAGGAACGCGCCATCAGTTACGCCCCCACCCAGGGTGAACCGCGTTTGCGCCGGCAGATCGCGTACCGGTATCTCGATACCGTCGGCAGCACGGTGGACCCGAACGAGATCTGCATTACCAATGGCGGACAGGAGGCGCTGCTGCTCGCCCTCCAGGCGGTCGCGGACAAGGGCGACGTGATTGCGGTCGAATCGCCGACCTACCATGGCTTACTCGAGCTGATCGACAGCCTCGGCATGCTGGCCATAGAGGTCGAGACGTGCCCCGAGGAAGGCGTCATGCTGGACTCACTCGCGCGCACGCTGGAAGCGCATCCGGTGAAAGCGTGCATGTTCTCGACCACGCTGAGCAATCCCCTCGGCGTCACGATGAGCGAAGAGAAGCGTGCCGAAGTCGTCCGGCTGATCGAAGACCACGACGTCGTATTGATCGAGGACGATGTGTACGGCGATCTGCTTTTCGACGGCAACCGTCCGAAGCCGGCGGAATTCTATTCCCGGCGCGGAAACGTCCTCACCTGCGGGTCGTTCTCCAAGACCGCGGCGCCCGGCTATCGCATCGGGTGGCTGTTGACCGGCAACTATGGATCCGAGATCGAACGGTTGAAGCGCTCCTACTCCTGCTCGTCCGGACTCTTGCAGCAGCTCACGTTGTCGGAGTTTCTCGCGACCGGAGACTACGATCGCTATCTGAAGACCCTGCGCCCTGTCCTCCAGCAAAACGCGGAACGGATGCGGGCGCTGGTCGCGGAGCATTTTCCGGAGGTCACGCGGACCTCCCAACCCGTCGGCGGCTCGGTCCTGTGGCTCGAGCTGCCGAAATGCGTCGACTCCGAGGTCCTTTTCGACAACGCCATCGAGGCCGGAATCAGCATCGCACCCGGGCACATCTTCGCACCGCGCAAACGCTACACGAATTTCGTGCGCCTGAGCTTCGGACACCCCTGGAGCGATGCCATCGAATCCTCGATCGCGTGGCTCGGAGCCGAGGTGAGTCGGCTGTCGCGATGAGGCCAAACTCGCAGTTTGCGCAAATTACGGCTGGTTACGCCGAACCGAAGTTGCCAATTCACTTGAACAAAAGCTGCAAAGTTTCGGATTCGTTTTACGCCACCTGTCAGCGCACTCTTCGTTACAAAAAAAACCATTGCACCGGTCGTCGTAACGACTAATCTCCAACGTGGGGCGCAAGCCCCGACGTCGACGGGTTCGCTCGTTGACAACCGCCCTGCTGAAAGAGATCCGAGTCTCTCCAAGTGTCGGGGGCGGTGGACGCTAAAAGCGGCAGAACCTGAAAGGAAAAGCGGAAGGCGCGAGCCGGAAACAGGACCCGAAGGGACGCAGCGGTGGAACTCGGAGAGAAACCGGTGCGCATGCCGGGGGTGGCCCGATACCAAGAACGTGGTCGGGTTCGTGCCCAGCCGACGACCGAGAGGAAGGCGGCCTGGAATCGGAAACGAACGCGCGACAAAGCAGATCGACCCGAGCGTCCTCCTAACACCAAGAAAGCGGCCTCATGGCCGCTTTCTTTTTTTGTGCTCGAAACGTGCGTTTTTTGGAGACAGTCGATGACCGGGAAAAAACTCGTAACCACTTTGCTGTTGCTCGGCTGCCTGCGGCTGGCTGGAGCCGACACGATCGCCATGATCGGGACGGGGAGCGTCGGCGGAGCACTCGGGCCGGAATTCGCGGCTCTAGGCCACACGGTGATCTATGGATCCAGACAACCGGACCGTGCGGACGTTCAGGCGCTGGTCGCGCGGACCGGGAACGGTGCCAGCGCCCTGCCGCCGAGCGATGCCGCCGCCGCAGCCGAGATCGTCGTTCTGGCTGTCCCGGGAGAGTCGGTCGTGAGCATCGTGGAAGGACTCGGGGATGTTTCCGGCAAGATTCTCATCGACCCGACGAACGCGCTTGTCCGCGGCGCGGACGGGTGGTTCCGGATGGACGTCGATACTTCGAACGGGGAACGGATTCAGGCAGCGGCTCCCGCTGCACACGTCGTCAAAGCCTTCAATACCCTGAATTACCGGACCATGATCGATCCCGACACCGCGGGCGGGCCCGTGTCGATCCCGCTCGCCGGTGACAGCGCGGACGCCAAAGCAAAGGTTGCCGAACTTGTGACCGGAATCGGATTGGACCCGATAGATGTCGGCCCGATTCGCCATTCACGCCACGTCGAGGGAATGCTGATCCTGTGGATCAACAATGGGATCGGCGGGCGCGGCCCGGCATTCGAGTACCATCTGCGCAGGGTCGGTGACGACTGAACCACGCGGCGCGGGACGAAGTGTTATGTCAACCGATCAGGTGTCGCGCCAGGCGGTCATTTCGCGGGGCCAGGCCCCGGATTAAGCGGTTGTTCAGCTTCGCTGCCCTATGCTCGGCCCCACGTTCGGCGCATTGTGATGGATAATGTGCCTAGCTTAGGAGACCGCTATGAACGGCACATCGAAGCTGACATCGACATATGCGCGATGGGCACCGCTCGCATGGATTACGCTTTTGCTGGGCGGCCCGGCCCTCGGCCAGGTCCCCGTCGACGAAGACGGGAATCCGCTCGCTGTCGAGCCGCTGGACAACGGCGTCAACGTCGAGAACCCGAACTTCGAGGGCGGCGCATTGTTGTCGGCCGCCGAACTCGAGACACTGATCGGCCCGATCGCGCTCTACCCTGATGACCTGCTGGCCATCGTTCTGCCGGCTTCGACCTACCCGCTCGAGATCGTCCAGGCCGCGCGCTTTCTAGAGCAGCGTGAAGCCAACCCGGATCTGGAACCGAATCCCGACTGGGACGATTCGATCGTTGCGCTTTTGAACTACCCCGAGGTCCTCGAGATGATGAACGAGGACATCGACTGGACCTGGCAGCTTGGCGAAGCGATCGTCAGTCAACAGGCTGACGTGCTGCAGGCGATCGAGGGTTTCCGTGACCGCGCCTATGCCGCCGGCAATCTCAAAACCGACGAGCATCAGGTCGTGAGCATGGACGACGGCGCGATCGAGATCGAGCCAGTCGACGACGACGTGATCTATGTGCCGTATTACGAGCCGACGGAAGTGGTGAGCTATTCGGCCACACCGGTGTATCACTACTACTCGCGGCCGTACCCGGTTTACTACTACCCGTACGCCCGTGATCATTACTTCGCACGGCGCCCGTTCTGGGGCGTCACGACGGCATTCACGATCGGTTGGCATTATCACCGCCTGAACGTCTTCCATCCGACGTACGTCGGGCACCCGTACTACGGGTACAACTACATCGGAACGTTCTGGCGCCGCCCGTCAATCAACATCTACAACAGTTACTACGCTGACCACCACAGCTACACGTACTATCAGCGCCATCGTTACGGTGACCGCTGGCGGCCCCGGTATCGCAGTGGTGCACGGCCGCGCCTGCGCACGACGCGGACGATTCGCAACGAATACGCTCGCGATACCGATCGGCGTAGCAACAGCACACATCATCTGCGCGATGCGCGAACGGACGGCCTCAACTACAACCGTGGCGCGCGTGCGGGCTCAGCGTTCACCGGTAACCGTGACCGTTCCCGCGACGGCGTCCGCACACGCAACCGTGCGGGCGATGGCGCCCAGGTGCGCAACCGTGCCGGCGGCGGAAGCCGCGGCAACGACGGGCGCGACGCAATTCGCTTCCGCCCGCGTGGCGATGGCGCGTTCTCCGGCAACCGCGAGCAACGAGCACGCGTACGCACGGACCAGAGTGAACGACAGTCTGTACGCCGCGGAACGCGTGCGCAAAGCGGCAGCACCGCCGTGCGCAGGAGTGAGAACTCATCGCGCCGCGGTACCCAAAGGCGAGACGGCGACGTGCTTCGCCGGGCTAACCGGCAAAACGAAACCCGGGCAGTAAGGCGCGCGGCGCCTGCCCGGCAATCTGCGAATCGTGGCTCCGCGCAACGTGAGCGCAGCGCCAGCATCCGCAGCAGCCGCCAGTCCACCGCAGACAGAGCCGAACGGCGCACCCTCCGCTCTGCACCTCGGCGGAGCGCCCC
>JANQNU010000030.1 GCA_028279405.1 Phycisphaerae bacterium | reverse complement strand
GGTCGAACAGATACGAAAGTAGGCCCTAGTGACCCGGTAATCCCGTGTGGAAGGGTTATCGCTCATCTGACAAAAGGTACTCCGGGGATAACAGGCTGTTGACTCCCGAGCGTCCATAGCGGCGGAGTCGTTTGGCACCTCGATGTCGGCCCATCACATCCTGGGGCTGTAGGCGGTCCCAAGGGTTCGGCTGTTCGCCGATTAAAGTGGTACGCGAGCTGGGTTCAGACCGGCGTGAGCCAGGTCGGTCCCTATCTGCTGTGGGCGTATGAGTCTTGAAGAGCCATCTTCCTAGTACGAGAGGATTGGAAGGTACGTGCCTCTGGTGTACCTGTTGTCGCGCTAGCGGCACGGCAGGGTAGCTAAGCACGGAATGGATAAACGCTGAAAGCATCTAAGCGTGAAGCCGTCTCTAAGATAAGGACTCAATGCTCCCTTCGGGTGAGCTGAAGACCCCTCGTAGACGACGAGGTTGATAGGCCGGGTGTGTAAGGGTAGAGATATCCTCAGCTTACCGGTACTAACGGTCGACCGCTTGACCGCATTTATGAATTTCTGTGGTCGCATCTTCGATTCAAACCGCATCTGTGGCATCTACGGCGTATTATCGTCGGTGGTGCCGGTAGTGACGTTCAATCGTTCACATGCTACGTGAATGTCCCGCTTCCACCTGAACTTGGCATTCTTGTGAGTGCTAACGCGATGACGTCGGTTTCGGCCGGCTGTCCGTCGCGCACACGAGTTGCCGGTGACTTTACGTGTGGGGAAACACCTGATCCCATTCCGAACTCAGTAGTTAAGGCCACACGGCCGATGGTAGTCCTGATCGGGCAAGAGTAGGTGATTGCCGGCTTTATAAGGCCCGCGAATGAGAGATCGTTCGCGGGCCTCCTTTTTTTGTTGGGGGGAGGAAGGCGGAACGCACGCGCTCTGTGTTTTGCCGGCTGCATTCAAGTTCGATCGATGGCTAGTCGACATTTCTCCCGGTGATTGAGCGATCGGATACGTCGGCGGGAACGCTACCGGCGTGCTCACTCGACTTGATCACATTACAAGCGGGTCAAGATCGAAGTACTCACCATCGGCGGAGCCACCGCGCCATGAAAGCACAATCGACACTTATCGAGCGCTTGCCGCGCGCCAGAAAGCAAACCGATCCAACCTCCGACACGCTGCCGATGGGGAGGTCTTTCGGGACCTACTCGCTGGGGATCCAGGGTGATCTGATCGTCCAGTTTAGTGGGAACGTCGGCCTCCCTCATTATGATTCGCTCTACATTTCGTCCGAGCCGAGGAACGTCTCGCCGCTCGAGGTTGTGCTGAGCTATCCGGATCCGAAGGACGGGAGTACGGCACCGGAGTTGCAAACATGGGATCACTCCATGGCGTCGCCGACCGCGCCGAGTTTCTCGAAGCCGCTTAGCAACTATGAGGGTTACTTTCGGGATGTGACTTGCACTGCGAATCTCCAGAGCTATCAGTGTTTGACGTTTCGAAGCTACTACAATTCGAGTGCGAAGTGCAATCAATTTTATCTGTACAATCCCAGCACTCTGAAATGGGACTTGATCTGCTCGTCGCAGTCGATCGCGTCGGCGCCGGTCGCACCGCCGGCGAGTACCCCGTCCGGGTGGGCGATTTTCGAGTACAAGCGGCTGATCGGGAAGCCACCAACGTCGCCATGGGGAGTAGTCGATGGCGTGCAGGGGGTGATGAACATCCAGCTCATGAATGCCGCTGGAAATTGGTTTACGCCCCAAGCGGATGATGTAAGCGTCTGGCAGATGACGGCACCTCAGGCGGCGGGCTTCTACGAGCCGTTCTTCCCGGCGAGTCCGTCAAACTTTACCTGCATGACCATTCCGGAGGTCGTCAATGTGAGTGCCGGAGCCGGAGCGATCGGCGCCCTCGGCAGCTACAACCTGGCGACGCCGCTTGAGATCTTCGGGGCGTACTACGTGTTGCTTCAAGGTGGCGCGTCGCAGTCTTCGTACGCGATCTACGAGTTGAACGGCGATGGATCGCTGGGGAGCCAGACCGACACCGGCGATCTCGGCGTGCATTTTCAGTACCTGGCGGGCTACCACGCCGCCGGCACACCCTATCTGTTTGGGTACTACAACCTGCGGGGACAATTGTGGCGAAACTGGGTTCTGGAGGATGGCGGAAAACTGGGCGCGGTACAGAACTACGGAAGCGATCTCAACTACGACGATCCACTCGGTTGCGTCGAGTTCGAGGGTGATGCATATCTCGCTGCGATTCGCGCATCCGGCGGGACCTATTCGCTTGGGGCCCACGCGCTAGCTGCCGGTGGAGTCGGATCGTTGACGGGGTCGCTGTCACTTTCCAGCTACTATTCGCTGCTCTGCAGCTACCATGTTGGCATCAATGCTTATGTGTTCCTGTACAACAGCACGGATGATGCGTACCAGGTACTCCGGTTCACGGACGAGGCTAGTCATCGGTTCGTACAAGTCGACTCGGGGACACTTGCCGGGGCATACTACAATGTGACGCCGATGACGATGGATGGAGTTCCGTTCCTGATGCTCGAGCGCCAGACAGATTTGGGTGCCGTTTCGCGGGACTTCTTCGAGGTTCTTCCGAGCGGCACGATCAACACGACTCCACGGCTTTCTGCACCGATACCGAGCTTGTTCCAAAGTCTCAGCTACCCGGCCAGCTCGTCGAACAGTACGAACGTGTTCGGCTTTATCTCGTCGGGAAGCAACTGGGCGATCGATCAGTACAATGTTCAGGTCTCAGTTCCGGCGGCCCCCGGCCGTTGACGCACTGATGTGCCGTAAACCTCGGTGCGGCACAGGCTGGGAGAGCGCCGTTGGGGGAACAATTCGGGATGCTGTGCGCTCGAAGCGCACGGCGCGGATGTTTCCGGGGTGCCGATTTGAGCGACGGCGATCCCACGATGGTACTATTGAAGGACCGACGGTGATTTGGGTGTCGGGCTGATTGCTTGGCGGCGGCGATACGGCCCGTTGGGAAATCGGAAGATGCCGGCGGTGGCAGGAAGCGTATCATGGCTGGTCGGAATGCGAAGTCGGTTGTTGCCGAGTGGGTTGCGAAGTTTAATCAGGCGGACGTCGATGCGCTGGTAGAGTTCTATGCGGAGGACGCGGTCAACCACCAGATCGCGGCGGGAGACCCTGTGGTGGGACGCGATGCGATCCGAGCGATGTTCGAACGTGAATTCGCTGCGGCGGAAATGACGTGCATCCCGGAGAATCTGTTTGCGGATGGCGAGTGGGCGATCCTCGAATGGCGCGATCCGCGGGGACTTCGGGGGTGCGGTTTCTTTCAGGTGATTGACGGTCGGATCCGGTACCAGCGTGGGTATTGGGACAAGCTCAGCTTTCTGCGCCTCTATGGGTTGCCGATTCCGAAGGAATAGCATCGTGCCGGATCGCGCCGAACCGGCAAACGCCCTGGTGAGGAAGTCCCAAAGTGCAACGCATCCAGTACGGTACGCTCGTTCGGGCGGCTGAAGGCTTCGGTCACGATCGGCTGAAGGCCGTCGATACGCCCGGCGGAGCCGTGTTCGCGATTGCCGACGGTGCCGGAGGAACTGGTGGGGGTGGGCGCGCCGCGGATCTTTGCCTCTCGGAGATCGTGGACACCGTTGCGCGTGACGAGGAGCGCGATGAACTCGAGTGGGTAGCGGTGCTGCGGCAGGTCGATGAGGTGCTGCAGGCCGACGTTGGTGCTGGTGAGACGACCGCCGTGGTAGTCGAGTTTCGCGCCGGCGCTCTTTTCGGGGCCAGCGTCGGCGATTCCGGAGCGGTCTTGGTCGTCGATGGTCAGCCGTTGGAGTTGACGGGGCAGCAGATTCGCAAGCCCTTGTTGGGCGGCGGCGGTGCTCGGCCAATTCCGTTCCGTTTCGATTCGGGCATGGGTACGCTGCTACTGGGTTCGGACGGCCTCTGGAAGTATTCCCCGCTCGATCGGATTCTGCGGGTGATTGGCGGCGAAGACGCACATCGGGCACCCGACGAGCTTCTGAAACTGGCGCAATTACCTTCGGGAGCGCTCCAGGACGACATTGCTATCATCATTGCGGAATGTACCGTCTGAGTCGGTATTCGGCAGCCTGCGACGAAGAGGCCGCGCGCCTCCTGCCCGTCCGTAGGAGCATTTTCCGGTACTAAGGCGGTCTTGGTCGCGTTACGCGACGCGTTCGCGCACCGGCAAGAAAAGTTGAACCAACCCAACACGCCAAGCGACTTGTCAGGTGATGACGCGCTCAGCGGACCGCATACTGGACGAATTGCTGGTGCTTCAGTGCCAGGGCGGTAACGCCGACGCGTTCAGGCGTTTGGTGTCGCGCTGGCAAGGCCCGTTGCGCCTACACGCCCGATATCTGGTTGGCAACAGCGAAGCCGCGCGCGACATTGCTCAGGATGCGTGGGTCGATATCGCGCGTACCATTCACAAACTCAGGGAGCCGGCCTCGTTTCGCGGATGGGCTTTTCGGATCGTCGGTCACAAGGCCGCCGACTGGGTCCGGCGCGAGCGTCGGCGACGACAACTCCGGGAAGAAGCGGCGCGTAACAAGCCGGAGGTGCAGGATTGCAATGCGCGCGACGCCAGCGCTGAAGAGGCGACATCGGTCGTTCGGCGCGCAATCAACAGTCTGCCCCCTGATCGTCAGCGGATCGTGAGATTGAAGTATCTCGATCAGTTGTCCGTCCCGGAAATCGCCGAGATTCTCGGGATACCGACGGGGACGGTGAAGTCAAGATTGTATCACGCCCGGGAGCAACTCCGACGGGCATTGGAAGAGGACGCCCGATGAATGAGCTCGATCAGCAGATCCGAGATGCACTCCAGTCCGAGCCGGCAGCCACCGCTGACGATGAAGATCTGGACTACGAAGGAGTGATGGACATGTTTCGGGGACGCCGGCGCTGGTTGACGGTCTGTTGGGCGGTTTGCATGGCTGTGACGGTGACCATGATCGTCGTATCGGCTGTGCAGTTCTTCCGCGTCGAGAGCGTTCGAGCGATGATCGGCTGGGCGGCCGGATTCGTCGTTTGCGTCATTCTCGAGGCTTTGATCGAGCTGTCATTTCTGGCGGAATGCCGCAAGAACACGATTCAATGCCAAGTGAAGCGGCTCGAGCTGCAGGTGGCATCCCTCGCCGCCAGGCTGCCGACCGAGAAAGATCGCTAACGGCTGCGGTTTTCTGGGGCCTGCTGACCTTGTCGATCGGTTGTCCGGACCGGCGAAGTCCCGGGGCAGACCCGGCCGTGTCGTTTTTTGTCCGCTGCTTGGGAGTCTGCGCCAAAAATCTGTGCGGGACGATCGTTACTCTGGTAGTGATGAAGCGCGACGGACAACTGGAAGCCTGGGCACAAGCGGCGGGCAGGGGTGATCGTTCTGCATTGAGCGATCTCTACGACGGCCTGAGTCCCGATCTGCTGGGCTATCTCGTGGACCTTACGCGCTCGCGGTCGTCGGCAGAGGATCTGCTGCACGAGGCGTGGCTTCGTGCGATTCGCGGTTTCAGCAAGCGTCGGGCTCCCGTTCGTCTGTGGATGTTCCGAATAGCACGTAACCTCGCGGTCGATCAGGCGCGAGGCCGGCAACGGCGTGAGAAGGCAATCGCCGGCGCGCGATCGTCTGTGGCATCGGCTACGGACCGGGACGAACGGTCGGACGACGATTTTGTAGGACTTCGGCAGGCGGTGGCCCGGTTGCCGGACGAACAGCGGGACGTTGTGCTCTTGCGGTACTACTCGGGCCTCACCTTTGCGCAGATCGCAGAGGTAGTCGATCAGCCACAGGGTACGGTCGTGTTTCGCGTTCGACGGGCGTTATCGGTACTGCGAAAGGAGTTGGCGCATGAGATCAGCGCATGATCGTTGGGCCCAGAGGGAGCCTTTCGAGGACCGGCTTGCGGACGAGCGTGTTCTCGACGAGTACGCGCCGCCAGCGGGGTTGGACGCTGCCTGTTCGCGCGTCAAGGAACGTGTGCTCGGCGCGCGGCGGACCGCACAGTTTTCTGCGCGTCGCGTCGCCTACGGGGCCGTTGGCATAGCGGCCTGCGCTGCAATGATCTTGTTGTTGGCGCGGCCTGGTGTGCGGGTGAGGGGCGACGAGCGGGCTGGCGATGCCGGCGTGGCGGTCGTGAATCACTCGCATGGTTTTCCGGAGTTGGAAGCGCTGGCATCTTCGACGGCGCAGGTTGCGTTCGCGCTCGAGCGGCTTCGGACGCGTGACATCTGGGGCAGGCGCAACCTGGTGATTTCGGGTGTTGAAAAGGAGGCATACAGACCATGATGCAACAGATACCAATGATTCAAATGATGATCTACTCGTTGCTCAGCGGCTCGTCCGTCGGTTCTGACGTTCGCGAGCGCGTGGAGATTGAGGATCGCTTGCACGAGATTCATCGGGAAGTGCGGCTACTTGAAGCGGAGGACCGCGAGCCGCCGGCGGAGTTGGAGGCCGAGGCGGAACGGCTGGAGCAGGCACTCGAGCGGCTCGAGCGTGCCGCCGCCGAACCGCAAATTCAGGAAGCGCTGGCGTTTCTGAGCACGGTTCACGAGTCGCACGCGGAGGATCTTCGTACGCTGCGAGAGCGTGACGAGGAGGAATTCTTCGAGCGGATGGAAGAGCTTGGTGATTGGTTCGAGGAGTTGCAGGAACTGCGCGAGCACGACCAGCCGTTGTTCGAACTGGAGTTGGAGAGTCATCGGCTCGAGTACCGGTGTGACGCGATCGCCGACCGGGCGCGCGAGGTAGCGGGAGAAGAACACGATCAGCTATCGCGGGAACTCCAACGGACGCTTCGCGAACTGTTCGAGGTTCGCCTGACGATTCGGCGTACACACTTGGCGCGGCTTGAGGATGAGATATCCGTGCTGCGTCGTCAGGTCGAGCGGATGTCAAAGCGCTCGGAAGAGATGATTCGGCTGCGTCATGATGCGATGTTGCTCGGTACGGACGACTGGTAGACGATCCTGCTCGGTCGACGGGCGGTGGATGGCCACTCCCGCTAGCGGGTGGAGAGGGAGCGCAGCTCGCCGGTGGGCGTCCTGATACGTACGCGCGGCGTTACTCCCGCCCGGGTGTGTGCGGGGTATTCGAGAACGTAGAGGCGTCCGTCGGCATAAGCGACGCCGCTGGGGAACCAGTCCGGGCCGGAGTCGACGAGCACCGTCAGTGTGCCGTCGACGGCGCGTCGAAACACCTTGTGCTGTCGGATGTCGGCAAAGACGATGTCGCGAGTCGGATTGATCGTGATCCCGAGCAGCCGGGATGCGATCGGGCGGCCGGTCGCATCGACGCTGTGGGGGAACCCATGTTCGGGGCCGACGATCGTCGTCACGTTTCCGTCCCGGGTGAGTTTGCGAACGAGGCCGCCGTTGGTGAAATAGAGGCAACCGTCCCGTCCCCACACGGAATCTGCGAACAGCCGCAGGCGCGCGTCGCTTCCGGCCCCGTCGGCATAGCCAAACGCGCCGCCCGCGAGGATCGTACTCTTGCCTGTCGGCGTCAGTCTGGTAATGGTCGCTCGTCGACCCTCGTTCGAGAGCCGGTAGCGATTGCCCTCAGCATCCCAACGGTCGAAGAACCGAATGGCATCCCGTTCGGGAAGCGCACGAACCTGCCCGTTCGGCGTCGCTTTCCAGTATCGATAGCGCCATGTGTTGGTCCCGGGAACGATCCGGTGATTCTCGCCGACGAGATTGCCGTCGGTGTCCAGGTATAGGTCATGTGTGTGGACATCGTCGAGGAACACGCTCTTTCGACCGGCTGCATCGATTTTCCAGACACGCTCGAGGTCGCTGAAATAGACCACATGCCGCGTCGTATCGATGGCGATGCCCCACGCTGGGTGTGCCGATACCGAGACGGTGCTTGCGTGTATGCACATGCAGAACGCTGCTACGCGAGCCATCGGACCGAGGCTGATCTTGCAGTTGATCATTATGATCGCTCCATGCTGTGACCCGGCATCGACGCTCCCTCGGTTCTTCAGTCTAGCCGAACGGTGCCTCGGGAGTCTGTCGAAGATGGCCTGGCGGTGTCGGGACTTGTCAGGTCGGGCGTAACACCTTAGGCGCCTTGGAGTCGAGTCCTTGGAATGAGGCATCGCGAGGTTCTGATGTGAGCGAGTGTGGCGCATTTTGCTAATTGCAGTTTCTTTGTGCTGGTTTTTGATTATAAACGTCCCTTCGGTATATAAATGATGAGTAAACGTCGATATGATGCGCACGACGAGCCCGCAATAATGGGAGGCAGTGATGACTGCTGACACAGATGGGCGAACGCTGTCGTGCAAACGTGCACGACTTGAGGGCTCTTTGCGGGGTGGCGGGAACAACCGAACGATGGTGCTGGCCGTAGGGTACAGCCTGTTGGTCGTGAGTGCGGCGCAGGCTGAGTTCGTCGAATACTATCGATCCACCACTGAGTTGGATGGCGCAGCGTGTGCTGAGGTCATCGCTTCGTACGACATCAAGGCGATGGAGCTGCGCGCGGAGCTCATCAGTCCGATTGGCATGCAAACCACGACGACGGATCTGGTCGATCAAGGGGCCGGCGTGCTTACGGGGAGCGTGTCCGTTTCGGTCGGCGGTGATCCGCACAATCCATTGGCCGAGTTCATGGTGGTGGAGTCGCAGTTCATGCGGTCCGCGGCCGGCGACGTCTCGCACGAGGAGACAATCGAAACTCGTTTGGAGCTTCCCTGTCCCGAATGCAACGGGGACGGCGTCACCATGACCACCAATGTCAGGTCCAGCACCGACGCGAACGGTGACACACAGTCGAGCGCCGCGCTCGAGGTTGAGGTGCAAGCCGGAAAGGCCACCGTCAAGGTCAAGGAGATGGTCACCCAGACGAACGAAGGCACCAGCAACACGTTTGGGGGCTCAGTCGAGGTCGCTTCGCAGGATGGTCCGACGAAGGTCGGGGTTGATTGGGTCAAGATGTCGAATCCGGACGGGACGAGGACGGAGACCTACGGCGGATCCGCCACGATTGGTAACGATACGTCAACGGTGACGGTAGGCGTCGAGCGCGAGGAAGGCCCGAAAGGGGATCGCGAAACCGTCACGGCCGAGGTCACGCACTCGGTAGGCGATGCACTCGAATTCAATATTGACGGAAAGTTCGAACGGCGACCCGATGGAAGCCGAACGGCTGAGATCGGAGTATCGGCGTTGTACACGCTGCCGGTGCTCGGCGGTCAGCTTGAGGCCGGTCTCGACTATTCCCGTTGTCTATTCAATAGCAGTGAGAGTATTGAAGGCGTCGCTCAATTGTCATTTTCATTCCTGGATGGTCCCGCATCCATTATGGCGACCGGTGATACAACCTATTGCTGCCCGGACCCGACAACCTGCGTTCCGCAGAGCGGCCTGAAGCAGACTGAGACGTTCGACTCCAATGTGCCGGTGCGGGTGGAGATGGTTCATCAAATGGCCTTCGATTCTGCCGATTGCGACTCGTTCACCGAGGAGCTGGCGTTGACTACCTCCGCAGTTCCCATCGGCGACCTGAACTGTGACGGGGTCGTGACCGTTGGCGACATCAACCCATTCGTGGTCGCACTGACTGATTCGAACGCGTACGCCGACCAGTTTCCGGAATGCAGCGCTTTGATCGGTGACTGTACCGGCGACGGTCAATTGACTGTCGGCGATATCAACTGTTTCGTTGCGTTGATTACCGGTGGTTGATTCCACTCGTGTTGGCTGACTGTTGCCGCTACCGTTCTGCGTTGCCAGTTCCGCCGTAGCGCATCTGTCGGCTACCCTGGGGCGCTGAGCGGTTCGAAGTGCTCGAGCAGGGCCTCCACGTCGGCGATGTGCGCATCGTGCTGGTCGAGCGGGGCGATGATGTTGAGCAGGTAGCCGTTGGTCTCGTGCCGCCACGCGAACTCGGTCGTTCGCATCGTTCCGGATTCGCCGGCGCGCGCCGCGCGATCGAAACGGATCATGTGACCCGGTCGGTCGGCGACGGTACGTGATTCACTGGTACGCAACGTGAATGCATCGTAGCGCTGCTTGAAGAGCGCCAGGCGCAGTTCGAGCAGAGCGTCCGGTGAGGTGGGCTCGGGAAGCGGAAAGCTCACGAAATGGATCTGAACCGCGTCGTATCCGGGAATCGCGAGCTGGATCATCGCAACGCCGGGCGTGTCCTTTTGCTCGAGGTGCCAGCCTTCGTGCGGGCATCGCAGGCGACACGCGTACTCGGCGTTCGTATAGACGTTGCCCACGATACCTGTCGTGTATATGTTGGCCAGTGGTGCCGGCGATCGCTGAAACGAGACGACTTCGACTTCGAGCGACTCGGTCAGTGCCCATCGAAGCGCCTGGGTGCCGGCAACCGTGTCGCTGTGAATGAGCTTGAGCAGTCGGCAGTCACCGCCAATACGGTTGTCGCTGGCATCGACGGGCAGCCATTCGCCGACATAGACCTCATTCCACATGTGCCCCATCCACTGATTCCCGGAGAGATGCAACCCTAGCGCGATTCGAGTCGGGATGCCCGCGGCGCGCGCCAGGGAGCCAAAGAGAGTCGCGTACTCCGTGCATTTGCCGACCTTTCGTTCGAGTACCTCGGGGCCGCTGAGCGTTTCGGCGATCATTCGGCCCTCGATGTTCTTGTGGACCCATTCGGCCAGGGTCCGCGAAGCCGCCAGCGGGCCTTGCTGCGAGGGCACGACCTGTTTCACGACGGCCCGGATCGCAGGATCCCCGGGTTTCAGATACTCCGTTTCGGCCAGCCAGCGCGCCATTGCCGGCTCAACTGACGGGCGGTCCGTCACGATCGTCGGCAGTGGACGGGTCCGCAGCTGAACGATCGCTTGATGGTTCCCGTCCTTCTGCGAGTGCTTGCTGACGACCTGTTGCCAGCCGATGAGCTCGAATTGCGCCCGGGGGATGTCGCGCCAGGTGAGCCGCGTCGTCAACTGAGTCAGACGATCGGCAGGTGGCAATGCGGTCTCGATCGGGAACACCAGCACTTCGCGTCCGGTCAGCGTCCGGCAGGTGATCTGCCGCGCTTCGGCTGCCGGTCGACGGATCAGGCGCACATGTGGCGTCTTGTAGCGGATCTCGCGGAGTTCGCCGTGCGCGTCGAGCTCGATCGTTCCGCGCAGGTCGCCCTGCTCGTGCGCGATCTCCCACAGTTCGCGGGACGCGTCGCTCGATCGGCGTGTCAGCGTTACCCGGTCGAGCTGTCCGGTGGGTGTGTCGAAGGTTACAGCCGTGTTGGGTGTGCGGTTGCGATTCGCGCGGAGCCAGTCGACGATGCAAACGTTCGGAATCGGTCGATCAGCGAACGTAACGGATCGCTCCGACCGCCGTGCGCCGCCGTGTTCCGTGATCAGCAGCGCCCCGTCTTCTGCGCGTCCTTCGATCCGATACGTTCCGCTGGCCATCTCCGTCGTGCAATCGAACGAGAGCAGATGGAAGTCCGACGTCACCTCGCAACGAATCGACTGGCGGGTTTCCTGCGGTTCCATTCCGAAGGGGTTGACGCGCGTCCGTGTTTCGACCGTGTAACGGACGCGCCCGTCGGCCGATCGATCGACGCGGGTGTGGCAATACCCGTAGCGGACATCGCCGGCCTCGATGCCAAGCCACGTTTCAACGACCGAGGGGTCGTCCGATGCCGAAACGAAGGTCGTTCCAAGTAGGGGAACGAGTAACACTGTCGTCAGACGTCCCATCATCGTGCTCCCCGATGTGATGACGATCGATTCGTCGCGCGCCGTCTCCCGGCGATCGGCGTATCGTGCGAACCTTTGCGTATCGTTACGCAAATAGTGGTGGATTCCGTCACGTACCGACAATATCTTGCAATTCTCATCAGCCAGCGGCCAGCCGGAAGGAGGAGTCACAGGATGATGAAGAGCCGTCTCGTTGCGAGTCGGAACTGGCGTTCATACGTCGTGGTGGCGGGGGTGTTGTCGCTGACGTCCTGGGTCAGCGCTTCAGATGAACCGGGCTCGGCTGCATCGCAGTCGCGTGTCGCGCGCGACAAGCTGGCTGTGTGGTCGACGCAGCTCAAGGGCGCCGTCTACGGCGGCTACTATGCTGCGGAAACGGTTGCGGCGGACCTTGACGCGGCCCGTGAGCACGGAGTTCGAGTGGTGCGGTTGTTCTTTCCAGGCGTGGAGAGCACCGATCCGCAGGTCGATATTCCAGGCGCCATGACGGCTGCGGACTTGGCTGACGTGCGCAGTGGGTACTATCGTTCGGCACGATTCGAGCGCGCTCTCCAGAACCTCGATCGCGTGATCACGCTGGCTGGTGATCGGGGGTTGCACGTGGTGATTTCGCCTGGTCCGGTACCGGGCTCCCATGGCAAAGGGCCTGTCCGCTGGCGGCTCTATCGCGACGATCACTGGCATCGGCGCTTTGCCCGTTTCTGGCGCCGGCTCGCAGCGCGATACAAGGACAACCCGGTCGTCGTCGGATACCTGCTGTTGAATGAACCTGGCTTCGAGGTCACGCAGAATCTGGACTACGATGACGAGCGCGCGCTGCAAGCGTACGCCGATCGGGTGCGTGGCACGCCGGCCGACCTCAATCGCCTCTACCGCAGGACGCTGCGACTGATTCGAGAGGTTGATCGAGTTACTCCTGTCATCGTTCAGCCAGGGCATTTCGGCCGACCGCGCGGCCTGGCGTATCTCGATCCGCTGGAGGACGACCGAGTGCTCTACTCGGTACATTGGTATGCGCCGTGGCTCTGCACGACCTGGCGCCACAACCGCGGCCGCTGGGAATATCCGGGACCAGCCCCGACGGACACGGCCGGCGATCCCGATGCCCCCGGACCGCTCGTGCCGTGGGGGCCGCGCCGGCATCGCGCGCGGTTCGTAGCGCCCGTGCGAGCCTGGCAGCGTCGTCACAACATTCCGTCGAACCGGATCTTTGTCGGTGAGTTCGGGATCGACCGTCGCGTGCCTGGCGCAGCCGAGTGGTTGCACGATGTAGCGGCGCTCATCGATGAGCAAGGGTGGCACTGGACCTACTACATGTTCCGGGAGCGCGAATGGAACGCACTCGATCAGGAACTCGGTGCGCAGCCCGAAGCGCGCGTTCGTCGCTCTGATACGCCGGCGATGACGGCCCTGCGCGCGGCTCTCCGAAGAGCGCCCTCCAATAGTCCGGAGTGAACGTCGGCAGGGGGCGTCTGCTCGGTAGGGTTGTCAGTGGCGTTGCGGATCGCTCTTATCCCCGGGGATACGAAGCGTTCCTTGTCGAGCGCGATTCAGTGAGAGCTGGAGCACGTCCGGACGGGCATAGTGCCCTGCGGGATCAAAGTTGTGGCGGGCCGCCCGAACGCGGCTATGGTCCAGGGTCGCGACGATCAGCCGCTCTTCTCCCACAACGGGCTCGACGACCCACTCGCCGTCGGGGCCTGCGATGCATGAACCGCCGTCTGCGAGCGTTTTGGGGGCGGCGGCAATAAGCGCGTCGGCGTGTGGCAGTTGTGTGCCGATGTCGGCGCTGCGCAACAATCCCGCGGCGGAAATCACATAGGAACGGCTTTCACGCGCGACGAAACGAGTGATGTCGACGGTGTTTCGCAGATTCCCGGGCCAGACCGCGACGTGCAGATCTTCGCCTTGTGCGTAGAGCGCGGCGCGTGCCAGTGGAACCCAATTCTCCCAGCAGTTCAGACCGCCGACCCGGAACGGCGATAGTGGGTGGGTGCGCAACCCGTGCCCGTCGCCGTTCCCCCAGCAGAGTCGTTCCTCGTAGGTCGGCACGAGCTTGCGGTGCACGGATTGGATCGTGCCACTGGCGTCGATGTAGGCGAGCGTACAGTACAGGCTGTGTCCGCCGCGGTCGCTCGGGCGCTCCACACAACCCAGCATGACTGCCACCTGCTGTTCCCGCGCGGCGCGACAGACCGGTTCGAGATCGCCGGCTTCGATATCGACGCCCTGATGAGCGTAATGTGCGAAGATCTCTTTCTGAACGTCGGACTCGAATCGGGCACCATCCGTGTGCTCGATCCAGAACGGGTAGCCGGGCAGAAGTGCTTCGCCGAAGGCGACCAGTCGACAGCCGAGCGAGCCTGCTTCGGCGATGAAGTCGACAATCTTGGCCTGCGTTTGCGTGCGGTCGAGCCAGACCGGAGCGATCTGAGCAATCCCAACCGTGATCTGATCCGCCGTCGTGCCGTGGTGCTGATTCATCGATACGATCTCATACTGGCCAACGTCAAGTGCGCCCGTCTCAGAGTCTAGTTCGCGTTCTGGAAGACCGCTACGATGCGGCCGTGCGCGATTTCGGGAGGGCGCGGGAGCAGATAGGGAAGACGGTTCTCGTATAGTCCGCAGCAAGCGAAGCCGGCCTCAGCCGCGTGGTGCACCAATTCCGCAGGTTCGTAAATTCGCAACGGGAATTGTTCCGACCAGGAACGTCCGGTTACCATCGGCGCGCCGGGGCTGTGCAGCGTGAAGGCCCATTCCGTGGTGCAGCAGTCTTCGTCAGATGGCACGGATAGCACTTCCCAGCGCGACTCAACGACCCGGCCGTCTCGGCTGATCTCCCAGCGGCTCGGATGGCCGACCTGACTGTTGAGATGTGCGCGGCCCAGTTCCAGGTCGGCAACGAAAATGCCGTGAGGCGCGAGGTGTTCGCGGATACATTGCCACATGCGTCGTAGCGGCGCGTCGGCGGACAGCCAGCGGAGGGTGTTCGCCGAGCAGAAGATCAGGTCGAAGCGTCGTTGCAGGCAAAAGTCGCTCATATCCGCTTCGTGCAGCTCGAGTCCGTCAAACTGCCGGGCATAATCGATCATGTCGCGATCGAGGTCGATACCAACGCGAATCGTGCTTTTTGGTGGAAAGGCTCGCAGGAGACGCGCCGTGCCGCAGCCGAGCTCCAGCACTGCTTCCGGCTGTCCGTACGCCTCCCGGCTCAACAATTGGAGCAGCTCGATCTCCGGCTGCGGGTCCCAGCCAAACCCGAGGTCATAGATTTCGGGGGGAATTCGCGTACCATGCCCGCTCGGATCGGTCATAACGTAAAACTGTACACGAACCCTGAACAGCGTGCCCACGGCGCGTCGCGGAGGAACGTCATTCATCACGCTCTCTTGGTCAGGTGTTACCCCTCGGCGGCCCGTATCGCGTTCGTCCAGATGGCGAGTGGCGCGAGTCTGCTCACGTTCGTATTGGCAATCGGTTGTGCCGCGCCGGTGCGCCTGTTCCCTCCGGTAGCGACAGCGCTGCGTGCCGGCACCGACGAGCATGTCGAACACCGTTATGACGTGGACGGTGATGGGCAGGTGGACTATGCCGAGGTCGTCTCGAATGGTCGCGTCCGGTTGCTACGCTACGATGACGATCAGGACGGCGCGTGGGAAGCAGAGGTAGACCTGGACACGGTGCGGCGTACCGCCGACGAGCGTTCGTCGGCCAAGCCGAGCGAGCTTCGGCACCTGGTCCTGATTCTCGACAGCATTCCGTACGCGATGGTGGCGGATTTGCAGAGACAAGGGCGGCTGTTGCACTTTGCGGCGCCAAGTCGCGTGGTCGCACCGTTTCCCGTGATGACCGATCCGAGTATGACCGAGTTCTTTTCCTGCGCGCCATGTCCCGCGGTGGAAGCCGAGCACTACGACGGCGAGCAGCTCGTCGCGGGGCACGATTGGTACATGGCGGAGCGCAACGCTCCATGGTATCGGTATGTGGACTATTACTTGCCGCACACGGAGCACGGGTGGGCCTATCTGTTCCCCGGCGATCGTTTTGAAGCGGAATTGCGCGACGTTCAGCGGCATTTCCTCGAGAGCGATCGCCAGACGTTCGTCGCGTATCTGGTGTCGACGTCATCGCTCGGTTCGCAACGTGGGCGCAACGGCCACCAGGTGGCGCTGATCCTGCTCGACCGGTTTTGTCGACGAATGATGTATGAGACGCGCGGTCACCTCCAGATCACATTACTTAGTGATCACGGGCACAATCTGCGCCCCAGCCGACGGATCTCGCTACGAAAGAATCTCGAGCGCAGCGGCTATCGTATCGTCGAACGATTGAACACGCCGAGCGATCTGGTCGTTCCCGAGTTCGGACAGGTGAGCGTGATCTCGTTGTATGCGCAGTCAACTCAGGTGGCGGCTGATGCGGTGGGCTTCGACGGTGTGGAACTGGCGGCGTATCGCGATGGGGAGCGTGTCGTGGTACGTTCACGCGCGGGACGAGCGCGGATCGAACGGCGCGGTGACGCGTACCGCTACCTGGCGGAGGTGGACGATCCGTTGCAACTGAAGCCGATCGCGGCCGCGCTTCAACGTCGCGGTTTGGTCGATGCGGATGGCTTCGCGCAGGACGACGACTGGTTCGCGGCGCTTCACGATCATGTCTACCCGGATGCTTTGCAGCGACTGTGGCGCGCATTCGACGGACTGTTCGAGCATTCTCCGACGGTGTTGCTCTCACTCGAGGAGGGTGTCTGCGCCGGCAGCGCCGACCTCGCGAAGTGGATCCAGATGGCGTCCGTGCACGGCAACCTGCGCGCGGTTGGATCGTACGCGTTCGTGATGAGCACGGCAGGTCGCTTGCCGCGGGAGTTGCGGATGCGGGACATCGCTACGCAACTACAAACGTTCGGATTATCAACACGTCGTTCTGTCGAGACCTCTACGAATGAATGATCGATCGTGTTTGCGCGGATCTTGGCAGTGTCGTGCGGGAACGTGTGGCCCGGCTCGTCGAATTGCGTCGGCGTTGGCCTGTACCGTTTTGCTGAACGGCGCGTTGACGATTATGACGGGCTGCTTTTCGGAGCGGGCAGTGCCGATGCTGGCCGGGGACTATCGTCGGATCTCGGCGCCGCCGACGGATGCCACCGCGCGGCAGTGGATTGCGCATGCACACCCGCAGATAGCCGGTCTGTTGCCGGCTGGAGAGCCGACTGCGCTTGTCAGCAAGGGCCTTGTGGATCGCGCCGGCCGAGCGATCGACGTCAATGCTCACTTTGGCATCGACCCCGACGACCTGATCAAGATTCTCGAAAACTACAGCGGCTTGCTGCATTCGGCGCAGGGGTCGGGCGCGTTGCCCGCCCTCGACGCGCCGGCGCCGCAATGGCCCGGCTTCGAGGACGTTTTCATCCCGATCGACGACGATCTCGCTTATTCGGCACGGATCGGCTACGCCACGCGCGATGATGCGGTGCTCGATGCGGACTGCGTCGTCATCCTGCCCGGCATCTTCGGCGACAACGGCGTCATCCGCACGCGCGAGCTGGCACGGGCGTTGCGCGATCACGGCCTGCACGTCGCCGCGGTCGAATTGCGCGGTAGCGGTCAGACCGACCGACGTTATCCGCATGTACACAACAACTTCGGCGCGCTCGAAGCCGGTGACCTGCTCGCTGTCGCGGAGTGGTTGCAGACGCAGCCGAAGATTCGTCGAACGGGTCTGATCGCGTTCTGCTGGGGCGCCAATGTTGCGCTGGTGACCGCATGGGAGGAAGGTCGACGCGATGATGACCCCGCGGTTTCCGATCGGCTGCGCCCGTTGCTGCGCCAGCGGAGCGGTCTGCGGCACTTCGAGGCGGGGATTCTCGTCTTCTCCGGCGTCTGGCGCTTCGAGGAGGTGGTCGAGAAATGTGAGTCGCGCTGGAAGATGCTCGATGATCCGGTGCTGGACGCGCTCCAGGACGAAATCGAGGAGCGGTTCGTACATAAGGGCCAGCCGCCGAGCGGCAGCTTGCGCGGGTTGATCGAATGGGAGTTCGCGAATTCGCCGTTGTCCTACCCCGGTGCGGTCGAAGACGGGCTCGATTACCTGCGTTTGTTGCCGCACCGCGAGTTGCCGGGCTATGACAAGCTCGAATCGGTTCGTGTGCCGGCGTTGATCGTCCACGCCGCCAATGATCCGATGACGGACGGCCAGCCGCTCGCGGATCTGATTGCGACCACCGAGAACCCGCGCGTCGCGGGCCTGCTGCTCCCCGGCGGCGGTCACGTCGGCTTCGGCCCCTACGCGCGACGGTACTTCTACAGCCTGGTGCTCAACTACTTCGATCCGCAGGTCGGCGTGGCGACTGGCGGGAAGCGGTAGGGCAGATCGGTGTCGGAGCACGGCTCGCTGTCATCATCAAGCGCACGTTCCGCACACTAGCGGGCAAGCCGCCAGTGCCACCGACTGTCGCCGATCAGCCCTGTGGCCTCACCAGTTTGGCAGCCGAACGACGCTCGCGCAACAAGCGCTACTGACGATCGCGAAGACGAGCTGGGTCACATAGAGTCCGGCCGCGACCAATCGCACGCGGAAGGCTTGGGGGTTGATAGGCGGAATACACGGAGGGCGGAGAACGCGCGAGTATTCGAGCCGCCTGGCGATCTGGTCACAGTTGAAGGCGCCGTAGAAAACGACTGCTAGCACGGAAATCGCTAATAGTACGCCTCCGATTCCGATGCCCACGAGTGGCGGCGACAGCGATGCGAGGCAAACGGCCGCCGGAGGCGCCAGCAAGCGCGCGGTTGCTTCCGGCGATTCGATGATTCGCGCGTTCCAGATGCGTTCGACCTCTTCGGGTTCGTATTGCGTACCACATGCCGGACAGCGGTCATCCGTAGCGCGAATCATGTCGTAGCAGCAACCAGGGCAGTTGGTGAACCGGTTGTCGCTCAGCTGTCGAGAGAAGGGCAGACCGCACTCGGGGCAGCGATTGTCGGACAGGCCGATCAGATCATAATCGCACTGTAGGCATCTCATGGCGACTGGCCATGATAGCAAGCCCGGCGATCACGGGACGGGTCTGTTGTCTCGCGTACCTTGAACCCCTCGCTCGCGCTCGGGGCTCGTGGTGTGGGTCGGTGCTCGTGCGAGCCCGGAGCGCAAGCGACGAGTTAACTTGAAGGGGAGAACCGACGGGTGTTTCTTCAGGCCCCATCCCTAGGGATGGGGCACCGTGATCTGCGCCTAGGCCGACTCTTTTCGGCGCGGCTGGGTGGAGAACAGGTCGCCTTCGCCGGTGATGACGTCGCCTGATACGGTGTACGAGCCACCCTTTTTCATCTCGGGCAGGTCGAACATGTAAGGCAGCATGATCTCCTCGACGACTGCGCGTAGCGCACGGGCCCCGGTGTCGCGGCGCAGGGCGCGTTGTGCGATTTCGCGCAGAGCATCGTCGGTGAAATCGATGCTGGCTTCCTCCAACTCGAAGAGTTTCTGGTACTGCCGAACGATCGCGTTCCGCGGCTTGGTCAGGATCTCGACCATTGCATCGACGTCCAACGGCTCGAGCGGGCACAGGATCGGCAAGCGACCGACGAACTCGGGGATCATCCCGAACTCGATCAGGTCGTCCGGGGTCACGCGCTTGAGCAACTCGCCGAGTTGGCCGCGATCGTCCTCGTTGGTACGCGTCTCGCTGAAGCCGATCATGCGGCCGCCGAGACGCTTGCGAATGATCTTGTCGAGCCCGACGAATGTTCCGCCGCAGATGAACAGGATGTTCGAGGTGTCGAGCTGGATGTACTGCTGCTCCGGGTGCTTACGGCCTCCCTGCGGGGGAATGTTGCTGACCGTACCCTCGAGCATCTTCAGGAGGGCTTGCTGTACGCCTTCGCCGCTGACGTCGCGCGTGATCGAGACGTTGTTCCACGTCTTGCCGATCTTGTCGATCTCGTCGATGTAGAGGATGCCGCGCTGGGCTGCCTCGAGATCGTAGTCGGCGTTCTGCAACAGGCGCAGGAGAATGTTCTCGACGTCCTCACCGACGTAGCCGGCCTCGGTAATGGTTGTCGCGTCGCCGATGGCGAACGGTACGTTCAGCACGCGGGCCAGCGAGCGCGCCAGCAGCGTCTTGCCGCTGCCGGTGGGACCGATCATCAGGATGTTGCTCTTGTCGATTTCGACGTCCGCATCTTCCATCGTGTCGGCGTGGGAAATCCGCTTGTAGTGATTATGCACCGCGACGGAAATCGCGCGTTTCGCAACCTGTTGCCCAATCACATACTGATCGAGGAACTCGAAGATTTCGCGCGGGCGCGGGATGGTCGTGAACGGGGCGCGATTGCGGCCGCTGCGCCGGCGTTCTTCCTTGATCAGGTTGAAGCACAATTCGACGCACGAGGCGCAGATGAACACATCGTCGAGGCCTTCGACCATCGGTCCGGCATCGCGGTGGCTCTTCGCGCAAAAACTGCAGATATTGCCTTTCCGACCGCCGCGGCCACCGCCGCCGCCGCCGCCGGCTTTGGATCGGGTTGAACTCATAGCTCCCTCTATCCGTTACGCAGGCCCCGCGCTCACGCGCTGCCGCGAGCACTCCGGCTGCAGGACTCACCGTCACCCGACGAGCCCAGGTCCATCGAACAATGATTATACGGCATTTATCGGCCAAGATCAGCCGTTGTCGGGAGTCGAGTCTGCGGACGCCGCGGAATCGTCCGTTTGGGCGTATTTTCCGATGATCAACGCACGCATCCGCTCGAATTCAGCATCCGTGATGTCGTTGCGAGCACGCATCTCACGCAAATCCTGCAAGGTCAGGTTCTCCGCGGTCGGGTCGCTGTTCATCCAACGCTTCAGAACCACGACAAGGTAGAAGCCCACCACCCCCGCTAGAACCGCGAACAGCACAAACATCGCGAATTGCGTCAACTCGGGCATGGACTCCACAGTACTCGGTAAGTGCAGCAGGATCAATAGGTTGTGGCTGAAGACCGGCCCAGACCCACAGACGGCGGAAAAGTGGGGGTATTGCGACCCGTGCTAGAGGACCCCGGTCCGGATCAGACCGATGTCTCCGAGAGAGCCGGGCTGGGCCGATGGACGCTCCTGCTGGATCTCGAACCTTGTCTGAAAGGTCATTTCCAATGTCTCGCGCAGGCCAAACGAGCAAGGCAACGTACGCGGTGCGCGAAACGCGTGCGCGGCTGGCTTGCGCAACGCTGGCGGTTATTGGACTTCTAGCGACCGGATGCCCACCGGTACCGACCCCGCCGACCCCGACGATTGAGGCCCCTGCGGTCTTTCCGGAAACGACGATCGTGGCGGGGACCTACGCCGGCGTGGGGACGCTGACCAATATGTGCGAAATCGCGGCTGACTCGGAGTTTACCCTCGGGACCGAAGTGGCGCTTGCGGCGGACGGCGCAGTGCAGATCGATGGCGAGACGATCGAGCGCGGCGCAACGCTCGACGGCGCCGGTCAGGTGATCAGTATCTCGGTCGCGGGGGATCGGCTTATCGTCACGCTACAACTCAGCGCCGAGGCAAATGGTGTGACGCTGACCGGGTTTACGACTTACACATACAACCCGGTTGACGAAACGACCGTGCGCCTCACGTTTGCCCAGTCTACGAGTTCCACGGGCGGCGAGCGATGTGAGTCCGGCGCGACGATCGATCTGACGCGCTAATCATACCGGGCGAGATGGGCCTAGCGGTTGTCGACGAACGCAAGACAGTCGCGTTCGATCTCGTAGATTCCCACGTGAGTATCCTGAAGCGGCTCTTCTCGAATGATCTCGCGGACGCGCGCGTGACGCTCGCCCATGCGGGCGGCAAACTCCAGCACGAGCGCGACGGCTTCGTCGCGATCGCGCGCGACGACCTGGAAGTTTCGAAGATAGCGTGAAAACCGCGCCTGACGGTCCGTACCCCGCTCATAGGCGACAACCAGTCCGTCGCGATAATCTGCTTCGACCATGATGCTGTACCAAGCTGCCTTGTCGACGTACGCCTTGGCAACCTCGCGAAACGCCTCGCAAAGCTCAACCGTGCAAGCGTTTTCCTCATATGCCCGTTTCAGTAGTTGCTCGCAGCGCTTGCGTCGTCGACGGCGCGCGAAGAAGTCCATCGACTGTTCCAGTGCATCGACCAGGTCTTCCGGCTCCTGTTGCGTGACCTCGGCCAGAATGCGTTCGTAGCACTGCTCGGCAAGTCGTACCTTGTGCTCCGCCTCGAGGATTGCCGCTTCGAGCAGTTGGTGTCGGGTCCCGGCGCGGCCGGACTTCTGCAGGATTGTGAGTTGGGCGCGCGCCGCCTGGGTCTGCTTGGTCCGCGCCAGCACGTATCCCCAGTTCAATCGCAGCTCAGGGTCGTCCGGATTGAGGCGCTCGGCGCTGGCGAAGCACGCGAACGCTTCGTCGTACTCCTCGTCATCCGCGTGCAACAACGCCAACGTCAGCCATTCGGTGGCATCGTCAGGCACGAGCGACAAATAGCGTTTGAGGGTGCGCTTGGCTTCCGCGGAGTCACCGGCCTCGCGTAGGGCCGCTGCCCGGCGCTGAAGCGCCCAGTCGATGTTGACGCCCATCTGGATCGCTTCGTCGTAGAGTCGGATCGCTTTCTGGAATTCGCGTAGTTTTTCGTAGATCAGTGCCAGATTCGCGACGGTGGTCTCGTCTTCGGGGTCCATTTCGTGAGCGGTTTCGAGCGAGTCGAGCGCCCCGTCGAGGTCGTCGGCGTTGGAAAGGACGACGCCGCGCGTTCCGTGAAGCCGGGCCGCATCGGGGAATTCCTCGATGGCTTCCTCGAGAAGGTCGAGGGCTTCGTCAAACCTCCGGAGCTCGGACAGCGCCCAAGCCCGCAAACCCGTCCATTCGACGCGATCATCCGAATCAAGCAGGTGGCCCTGGAGCTCGTCCAGGCTCGACAACGCACCCTCCGGGTTGCCACGATCCAGGTCGCGTCCTGCTTCCTCGAACAACTGGTCTATGCGCTCGCGGTCCATCGATCCCTCGACTCGTCAGCACTGAGATTCCGACCGTAAATGTCGGAATCTGCTCGCAGACCCACGTATTATATCCATTTCATCGACCCTGGGAGTCAACGGTCACACCCACGAACCCTCAAAAAAGACGCGCGTACACCCGAGACTATCGGACCTACTGACGCGAGTCGTGGGACACAGTGCGGATGCTCTTTGGCGGCGGCGCAACCGTTGCCGACAGGGGGGCTTTTTGCCGGGCCGTGTCGGCAGCGTGGTAAAGTATCGCGAACCCAGGATCTCGCGAGCCGCCGGAAGGAGTGACACCATGTGGTCCCAGCTGCTGATCGCCATCATACTTTCGACCGACCCATCTCACCATACGTTGCACGGGCAAGCGGGTGCGGCAATTGCGAGTCCGGGCGGCGTGGGTGAGGAGGTTCGCGCGTTCGGCCGAATCGAGCCATGCACCCTCGGCGCGACACTGTTCATCCCCGATGACAGTCGGGGGCCGTTTTCCGTTGTCGCACCCGGGTTCGAGCCCGGCGATCAGGTGTTCGTGACCGGGACCGTTGTGCCGGTGGCCCAGCTCTGCGATCAGATTTTCATCCTCGCGTTGGATGTCGATGGGGTCGAGCCGGCATTCGCGGGTTGCGGGACGCTTATGAAGACCGCGCGCCCGCGGCTGCTCGCCGACGACGGTCGGACCTTTCTCGTCAGTACCGCCGGCGGATTTCCGAACGGGGCCGAGTTGTTCGTGCGCGGAATCGTCACGCCTGGCAAGCCCGGTGAAGATCCAATGATCGAGGTGGAGACGATCGACGCGTGTTTTTCCGCGACCGGGCGCCTCGAACAGGTCGGCGGTTGTTCCGTGCTGCGTACCACCGACGGGCAGGGAATCGCGCTTGAGAACACGTCGGACGCGTTGCCCGGTTCGTTCATCGAGACTAAGGGAGTCGCGCTCGAAGATTGCAGCGGTTTTCCCTGCGTCGGGTCGTGCGTCGCGAAGAATACGATCGCTAGCGCGTTCGGCGGTGTCGGGCGGCTCACCGAGATCACGCCCACCGGGTCGCAGCTCGACCCGAATATTGTCGTCGGCTTTGCACCGATCGCTGTGGAGAACCCGGGCGGATTCGATGTGGGCGATGAGGTGTTCGTGCTGGGGCCCGCGACGTTCGGTATCAACGGCCCCGTTGGCGTCAGTGAGAATCAGATACTGCCGGGCTATTCGGGATTCGGCGCCATCACGGGCATCGTCGGCGGTCGGGCGCGCTTCGAAGACGATGCGGGTCGCGTCTTTGCACTCCAGTCGCAAGGCGATGCCGGTGTCGGCGACCGTGTGTTCGTCACCGGGATTCTCGGAGACAGTGCGGCTGCGGGGGTGCTCGACGGCGAACTGACCCTCAACACCGTCAATCAGACCTTCTTCGGCGAGTCGTTCGTCCAGCTTGGATTCGAGTGCTCACCACTGGGCGAACTCGATGGCCAGCTCTGGACAATCCGAGGATTGCCGTCCGCCACGTTCAATACGACATGGATCGTCGAAGGCGTGAAACGTACGGCGTGTCCCACGCTTTGTCCGTTTGCGTGCTTCGGCGTCACGCGGGCCGGCGTACTCAAGCCGGAAAGAGGTGACATGAACTGCGACGGCGTCGTCAGTATCAGCGACATCAACGGCTTTGTCTTGGCGCTGACCGACGCCGACGAATATGCAGCGGTGTTCCCACTGTGCAACATCATTGCCGGTGACTTCAACGGTAACGGTCAGGTCGGCGTTACCGATATCAACGGCTTCGTCGATCGCATCGTTGGCGACTAGTGCGACGACGCGGATCGCAGGGCGAGCGCGTCCCTCACCCTAGAAGGGTGGGGCACCTCGCTCGCAGTCTGGGGCCAAGGAGCGTCAAAGCGAGCCCGGAGCGTCAGCGGCGGGCGAGACGCCCGCCCCACCCCATTAGTTCCGGAGCGCCAGCGACGGGCGAGACGTCCGCCCCACCCCATTAGTTCCGGAGCGCCAGCGACGGGTCAGTGGCGGGCGAGACGCCCGCCCCACCCTCTAATTGATGAATGTTGCTTGCTGGGGCAGGTGATGTAGACGCCCGCCTCAAAGAGAGGATGGTGCGGACGCCTGCCTCATAGCGAGGGAGCATGCTCCCCCCTGGCCGACGAGCCGCCAGTGCCACCCCGAGAACAGCTGTTCGACTCCGGTCGGCGGGTGCGTCTTCGGCACCCTGCACCAGTTGCGCCCCCGCTGGCTGTCGAAGGCGTCTGTGGTTACGGTGGGCGGGTCGTTTGTTTGTCGAGATTGTTCACGGAGGTGCGTGTCATGGCCCGCGCGAAAACGCCGCCGGTGGTCGTGCTGTTTGGCGACGAGGAGTATCAGAAGAGCAAGACGCTTACCACCTTGATTGACGAGCTGCTACCGCCAGAGATCGACCGCGGCATGGCGCTCAGTATCTATGACGGCGGACAGCGGGAGGAGTACGGCGGACCGGTCCTGGCCCAGGTCATGGACGACCTTCGGACGTTACCCTTCCTGGCGCCGCATCGGGTGGTCGTAGTTCGCGAGGCGGAATCGTTCATCTCGGAGCATCGCGACAAGCTCGAGCGCTACGTCGAGCGACCTGCGCCGACTGGGTACCTCATCCTGGAGACGAAGAGTTTTCCGAAGACGACTCGTTTGCACAAGGCGGTCGTGGCGGCCGGTGGTCGCGTGGTCGAGTGTCGCAAGATGAACAACCGGGGGCTTGCGGAGTTTGTCGTCGAGGAGGCCGCCTCGTTTGACAAGCGGATCGATCGGCCGGCGGTCGGAACCCTGCTCGACCTCATCGGCGCCGAGCAGGGAATGCTCGCTGCCGAGGTGGAGAAGCTTGCGCTCTTCGTCGGCGATCGACCGACGATTTCTCGTGAAGACGTTCACACACTTATCGGACAGACACGAGAAGAGAAGATCTTTGCGGTGATGGACGCGGCGGCGGCGGGGGAGTTGGAAGCGGCGCTGCGTTTGTGGCGACAGGTGCTCGCGACGGACTCGGCTGCGGTGTTTCGGGCGGTCGGGGGGCTTGCGTTCGTCCTGCGTCGCTGGCTGATGGCGCAACGGATGCGTGCGGAGGGGGCATCGGTGCGCACGATTGCGCCGAAAGTCATGATGTGGGGGCGCGAGCGCGAGTTGGATGCACTGCTGCAGCGGTTGTCCGAGCCTCGGATGAAGCGGCTATTGGCGTCGCTGGCCGAACTCGACGCGGAAGCCAAGGTTGGCAATCGGTCGATAGAAACCGGAGTCGAAGCCCTGCTTTGCGACGCTGCCCGGTAGCGCGCGGATTCACGACGGAGTCGTTGATCGCACCCTCTCCCGGCGTGGCGGCAAGTGTGGGGCGGCTGCGAGTGATCCGGGATCCGCACGGAGGCGTTGGCGAATGGCGACGAGCAGGTGTCGACGATGGGGGCTGTTGTTGCTGACGATGAGCGTCCCGATCGTCGGCTGCGAGCTGTTTCAGCCGACGCCGGCGCCGACCGCCACCGGTCCGAAACCCGGCCCGTCGGCGTCCGCGAGTGCGCCCGAGCCGGTGACCGGCCCGCTGGCCAACAATCGGCCCGTGCAGCCGGAGATCGATCAGTACATCAATCGAATTCAGGATGCGCTGGATCGCGGCGCGGCCAGCCCGGCCGCACCAGCCGGCGCTCAACGAAGCGAGCGGCCCAGCACCCCGCCCTCACGTCCGGCCCCGCGCCCGCTGGCACAGTCATCGCCGTCGGCCGCTGGTGTAAAGCCGCAGGCGCGCAGAGCGCAGCGCGTGCGCCCGGTCGAGGTTCCGCTTGGTGGGGCGTCGTCGGTCGACCGTTTGGAGGCTCCGAGGCCGGTGGCGCCTGGTTCGGTTCGGCTAGCGAGTGACGAGGTCGCAGTTCCGGTTTCGCGGGGCGCACCGCCACGGGTGGAGACGGTACGGGTGGCGCCCGAGGCGGATCGGTCGGAGGCGGCTTCTCCGGCGCGAGCGAGCCGAGCACAGGTCGGCGTCAACATGAGCGTGGAGACGGCGCAGATTCCGACGTCTTTGCGATCGTTCCTGGATCGCTACCTGTCGAGTCGGGACGACGGCACGTTCCGCGAGCAGGTTGACGAGCGCATTTTGCGCGTATTGGCAGGCGATCCCGACGTGGCGCGTCGACCGCTGAAACTGGTGTCGACGGAGCAGCAAGAGCTCGCGGAGGGGATCTTGGAGGCCTTGATTGCCGTCCGGGCATCCCATCAGGGCGATCCGGGTGCGATGGCTGATGCGGCGCTGCCCCGGTTGGAGCAGCTTGCGTCCACGCTACGGACGATGAGCGACCTGAAAATCCCGACGGTCGTGTTGTGCTGGAAGGTCGAGGGATTCGGGCGCTACGAGGCATTTGCGCCGGCACATTTCGTCGCGGGACAGGAGTCGAGCCTGATCGTCTACAGCGAGGTGGAAGGGTTCAGCACCGAGCAGCGCGAAGATGGTTTGTACTACAGCGAGTTCGGCCTGACCACGCGCATCGTCAACCGTATCGGCGACGTGGTGGCCGAGTTTCGCGAGGAGCAGATCGTCGACAAGTGTCGCAATCGCAGGCGCGATTGTTTCATCCCGCACCTCGTACACCTGCCGGCGATGCTTGGTCCCGGCGATTATGTCGCGAAGGTCAGCCTGATCGACAAGCTGGGCGAGAAGGTGGCGGAGAATCGGGCGACGTTCAAGATCGTCACGGGGCTGTAAGGGGCGCGAGCCATCCGATGACCTACGCCGAGCGGGTGGCTGCTCGGTGTGTTAACATGTGGCGATGTCGGCTACTTCGCGCCCGTTTTTGACCGCTACCTGGCGGAATCTGGCGATCCTGAACTATGAAGCGCCGGCGTCGCTGTTGACGCCGATGGTTCCGGTGGGGACTGAGCTCGACGACTGGAACGGAACCACACTCGTCAGCATGGTTGGTTTCCAGTTCCTCGACACGCGGGTCCGCGGCATCTCAATTCCGTTCCATCGCGATTTCGACGAGGTGAATCTGCGGTTCTATGTTCGCCGACGGGCGGCGGAGGGATGGCGTCGGGGCGTCGTGTTCGTCCGCGAGATCGTGCCGCGTACGGCGGTCAGCTTCATCGCCCGCTGGTTGTACCACGAAAACTACATCACGCTCCCGATGCGAAGGACGGTGTCGCTCGGCGAGCATGGGAATCCGCGGGGGCAGGTCGAGTATGGGTGGCGCTGGCGGGGTGTGCAGCAGCGTCTGTGTGTAGAGTCGGTCGGCGGACCGGAGCCGCTTGTAGAGGGGGCGCTCGAGGAGTTCATCACGGAACACTATTGGGGCTACACACGCCGGCGCGACGGTCGCACGGCCGAGTACCGTGTCGAGCATCCGCGCTGGATGGTGCGTCCGGTTGCGGGTGCAGAACTCGAATGTGATGCCGAGCGGTTCTACGGCCCCGGCTTTGGTGCGGTGCTGGGGGCGCGACCACATTCGGCGCTCTTGGCGGAAGGCTCGGAGGTTGCGGTGTATCCCGGTGGCGCGCTCGACGAATGAGGGCATCGTTATCGGCACTTCGCATAAAAAGCGGTTTTCTTTGACCGTACGTTCCGCGGGCGGTTAGAACATCCCATTGAGCTATCCCGGCTTGGCGTTGGGCTTCGATGAGTACACTTGTACAGAGCGAGTGAGGTGCGATGATGAGTTGTATCGTACTGGTATTGATCGGGCTGGAGACATTGTCGTCATCGGCTCCCGTGATCGAGGCGGAAGCGGCGCCGGATGTCTCTGCACGCGCCTGGACCGCCACGACGGCAGGGGGTGTCGGGACCGGTCTGGGAGGTGCTTGCTGTCTGGACGACGGTTCGTGCGTCGAAAACGTTACCAACAAGGGCTGTTACTCGCAGGGTGGAGTGTTTCAGGGCGTGGGGGTCCTTTGCGTCGATGCGGTCTGCGTGCAGCTGCCTTGTCCACCAGGGGCGATAGAGGAGCGTGAACCGACGTGCGAGTTGGTTGGCGACGGCTTCAACTCCGGGTGCAACACGGGGTCGCTCGCCTTTAGCATCGCGGACTGCGATCAGGTCATTTGCGGCCAGGCGTGGGCCGACAGCGGCGTGCGTGACACGGACTGGTATCTTGTCGGGCCGATGACCACGCAGACGTATGACGTTCAGATTCAAGCGGAGTTTCCGGTCAGCTTGTTGTTGATCGAACTGAGTACCGGATTCGATCCGTGCGCCTCGATTCGCGTGCTGCAAACGCGCGCGGCGGCGCCGGGGGAGATCGTCGGGTTTCGCGAGTGCCTCGATCGCAATCGGGTCTACGTTTTCTTCGTTGCGCCGGGAACCCCGCCTAGCGGTGCTCCGTTAGGCGAGGGCGTGGCATGTGCAGACTATCTGCTATCGATCGACTGCTCGCCGTGCGTGACCGGAGCGTGTTGCCTGGTCGACGGTCAGTGTGCGGCATCGATAGCCCAGATCGAATGCGAGAATGCCAATGGAATCTATCTGGGCGACAGTGCCGACTGCGCCGGTGTCGTGTGTACCGGTGCGTGTTGCTTTCCGGATGCAACGTGCATGGTTACGTCGCGGCTCGATTGCGGGAGCCAGTCGGGGACGTTCTTCGGCGCCGCCACTGTTTGTGCGGAGGTTCAGTGCGATCCGTGTCGAACGGAGGACGAGACGGATTGTGGTTTTCCCACGGACGCTACCAATGGCGGCTGCGGCACGACGCCTCGTCGGTTTACATCGTTGCAATGTGACGATGCGATCTGTGCCAGCCTCTTCGGCGAGACCGGTCCGTCCGGCGGTCAGCAGGACAGCGACTGGTATCGATTCGAACTGACCGAAACGACGCTGGTGTCGGCGACGCTCGAGTTTGCCGAGTTCGTGCCGTCGATGATTGTGTTCGCGCCGGGGGACGGCATCGATCCGTGCAACGGACTGATGCCGCTCGCGAGCAACATTCCCGGTCCGCCAGGCGCGCCGACGTGTATCTCGACGACTCTTGATGCGGGCACGTACTATCTCTTTGTCTCGTTGCAGTCGACGCTCACGCAACGTGTCCCGTGTCCCTCAAGCTACCGCCTTACGTTCCGTTGCGGCGTGCCGTGCGCTGCTTGCGACGCGCCGCCGGCGTGCACGATCGGCTGCGATCCGCTGGCGCGACCCGAGAACGAGCCGCTCGACGCCTGCGATTTCGTCGACGACACGAACAATGGTTGCGATAGCGCGCCGGCGCGTTTCAGTCCGCTGGCGTGTGAAGAAATCGTCTGCGGAACCGTCGCTCGGCTGGACGAACAGCGCGACAACGACTGGTACCGCTACACGCACGAAACGGACGGCGATCTGGCATTCGGGCTGACGGCGGAGTTCCGCGCGACGGTGTTCATCGGGCGACTCGGTCCGATCGGTGACGCGTGTGGTGACGGTTTCGAGATCCTGCAGTTTGATGTGGCGCCGCCTGCTTGCGAAATGCAGCAATATACGCTCGAGGACGCGCCCGCCGGGGATTACTTCGTGTTCGTGGCCCCGGACTTCACGACCAACGCCGAGCTCTGCTGCGACGCGGTCAATCCCGCGAAGTACGAACTGCGCGTGCTGACGTCCTGCCCGTCGAGTGATGTCTGTGCGGACGCGAACTGCGACGGTGCCGTGACGGTCGGCGACATCAATTTCTTCGTGGCCGCCGTGATCGGTGGCGAGTCCGCGTGGCGACAACGATTCGCCCCGGAGGCGCCCGAGTGTGGCTTCCTCAGCAACGACACCAATGGTGACCAGCTCGTGACGGTCGGCGATATCAACGCATTCGTCGCCGCGGTCAGCAGCGGTCAGCCTTGCCAGCGGTAATGGCGGGCGAGACGCCCGCCCCACCCTTATGCATGGTAGCCCCGCACTTCCAGACACCCGCCCCATCTTTCTCGACACCCGTCCCGGCCATGGGCATGGCGCCGTACCTTTCCATGGTGCAGCGCGCGCTTCCGGATCCCCTCGCTTGCGCTCGGGGCTCGTCGCGTTCGGTCCTCGCGGGCCGTTACGGAGCCAGGCGGCGTCAATGCGAGCCGCGAGCGCGAGCGAGCGGTCAATGGCGGGCGAGACGCCCGCCCCACCCTTATGCATGGTAGCCCCACACTTCCAGACACCCGCCAGGGGGCCTGCGTCGTCAGCCCCAGACGACGAGTCCCTGGTCGTAGCGGTCGACGAGATCCTCGTGGTTGGGCAGCACGCGAACGGCGAAGCCGTGTCGGCCGCTGGATCCGCAGGGGACCGTACCCTCGAAGCGGTGCGTACCGTTCTCGGCGGCGCCGACATAGCGTAGCGTCGCGCTGCGGCCGCGCAGGAACTCGCCCTCGATGCCCAACGGACCGTAGTACGCCTCGACCGCGACATCGTCCGGCGGCACCGATCCGAGGTGCACGAGCGCGCGCACGGGGATCGAATCACCGACCTTTAGCACGCCGTTGGCAGCGGCCTCGACCTCCGCGACGTGCACCTGATGCCATTGGACGCGGAGTGCTTCCTTCCATGATGCAAGCCGCTTGGCGGTCTCGAACGAATCGTTGCAGACCTTGAGCGTGCGCCGCAGCGCGGGCAGATAGAGCTTCTCGGCGTACTCGCGCAACATCCGGTTGGTTCCGAAGAACGGCGTGATCGTCCGCATCGCATCCTTGACCCGACCGATCCACTTGCGCGGGAGGTCGTCCTCTTTGCGACGATAGAAGAGCGGAATCACCTCACGCTCCAGCAGGTTGAAGAGCGATTCCGCCTCGACGTGGTCCTGATAGCCGAGGTCGTCGTAGACGCGCCCGTCCCCGATGGCCCAGCCGTTGATGCCGTTGTACGCCTCGGGCCACCAGCCGTCGAGACAGGACAGGTTGAGCCCGCCGTTGGGCGCGAGCTTCATGCCGCTGGTGCCGCTCGCTTCGTGGAGGCGCAGCGGATTGTTCAGCCAGACGTCGACACCCTGCACCAGAATCCGCCCGAGGGCGATATCGTAGTTTTCGAGGAACACCACCTTGCGACGGAACTCCGGCTGCAGGCAGATCGCCGAGATTTGCTTGATCAACTCCTTGCCGGCCTTGTCGGCTGGGTGGGCTTTGCCGGCAAAGACGAACTGTACCGGCGTCTCGCGCTTGGCCAGCAGGCGCTTCAGTCGCTCGACGTCGCGAAAGAGCAGCGTGGCGCGCTTGTAGGGCGCGAACCGTCGCGCGAAGCCGATCGTCAACGCTTCCGGATCAAGCACCTCGTCAGCGGCACGAATCTCTGCCGGGGGGGCTCCACGGGCCTTCAGTTGCTCGTGCAGTCGTCGACGGATCTGGGCGATCATCCGTTCGCGACGTCGGACGTGGACGCGCCACAACTCCGCATCCGGGATTTCGTCGATGCGGTTCCAGGACGGGTCTTCCTCAGTGGCTTCTGCCCAACTCGGGCCGAGATACTGTTCGAGCAGTTCGTTCATCGGGCCGCTGACCCAGGAGCGCGTATGGATTCCATTGGTGATGTGGGTAATCGGCACCTCTTCGCGCGGGACGCCGGGCCAATAGCTTTGCCACATTCCACGGGCGACGTCGCCGTGTAGTTTGCTGACGCCATTGCTGTAGAACGCCAATCGTAGCGCGAGGATCGGCATGCAAAAGGCGCTGTCCGAGTCGTCGATATGCTCCCGTCCGAGCGAGATCAGGTCGTCGTGCGACATGCCGAGCTCTTCGGCGATCCATGAGAGGTGTTCGAGAACCAACCCCGGAGGGAAGCGGTCGATCCCGGCCGGCACGGGCGTGTGGGTCGTGAAAATGTGCCCGCCGACCATCGCTTCCCGCGCTTCGCGGTAGCCGAGGCCAAGGTCCTTCATCGCGTAGCGAATCCGCTCGAGTGCGAGAAAGGCCGCGTGGCCCTCGTTCATGTGGCAGATGTGCGGGTGCACGTCGAGTGCTTGCAGCGCGCGGAGCCCGCCGATGCCGAGGACGATCTCCTGGCGAATGCGCGTGCGCTCATTGCCGCCGTAGAGGCGCGACGTGATCGAGCGCATTTCCGGCGCGTTCTCCGCGATGTCGGCGTCGAGCAGGAAGAGCCGCACGCGGCCGACCTGCGCGAGCCAGACCTGGAGCAGCACCTGCTGGCTACCCAGTCGGACGCCGACGCGCAGCGGTTTGCCGTCCGAGTCGCGCTGGAGGGTTACGGGCCATTGGTGGAAGTCGTAGGACGGGTACGACTCGAGTTGCCACCCGTCCTCGGAAAGCTGCTGCGTGAAATAGCCCTGTCGGTACATGAGCCCGACGGCCACGAGCGGAATCCCCATGTCCGAGGCGCTCTTGAGGTGATCGCCGGCGAGAATGCCAAGACCGCCGGAGTAAATGGGCATGCACTCATGCAGCCCGAACTCGGCGGAGAAGTACGCGATTACGCGCTCTGACTGGTCCGGGTACTTTTCGTCGAACCACTTTCGGCCGTTCATGTAGATGTAGAACGAATCGACGACACGGCAGAGCTGGGCCATGTAGGCATCATCCGCCGCGGCCTGCTCGAGCTTCTGCTGCTCGATCTGGGCCAACATCGCTACCGGGTTGTGGCCCACCACGTCCCACAGATCGAAGTCCAGTCGGCGAAAGAGGTCGGTCGCCGCCGGGTTCCACGACCACCAGAGGTTGTATGCGATCGAACGCAACGGCTCCAGCGGCTCCGGCAATGCCGGTACGACGACGAAAGTGCGAATGCTCGTTTTCATAGCGGATATGATCCAGTGCTCGTGGTGCGTTCTAGCGGGTCGCCGCCCCGATCCGCGGACCCATCTCTGTTATCGGCAGTCCGGCCGGTGCGATCCCGGCCAAACCGGACAGCGCAGCCGACTCCGCAAGCAACCAGTGACAGCCCCTATGACGTCAAAGTTGCGCGACGGCGCGAACCTGGGCGATGAGGTCCCGCGCGTCGGCCTCGCTCGTTGCCTCACTAATGATACGGAATATCGGCTCCGTGTTCGACGCGCGTAGATGCACCCAGCCGCGGTCGAAATCGATACGGACACCGTCGGCAGTATCGATGCGCTCGGACGAGAATCGCTCCGTAACCGCTTCCACCGCCGATCGGATACGGTCGGGCGCGCAGGGTGCTTTTTCCTTGATCATCACGTAACTGGGGATTTCCGCGGCTAGCGCACTGACGGGTTTTCCGGTGAGGGCCATGTATTGAAGGATGAACGACATGGTTGCGATCGAGTCGCGGACCGGGGAGATCCGCGGGTCGATGACGCCGCCGTTGCCTTCGCCGCCGATGACGCAGTCGTTCGCGAGAATGGCGCGGGCCACGTGGGCTTCACCTACCGGCGTGCGGAATACAGGGACCCCGGCCTTGGCCGCGAGATCGTCGATTCGACGGGAGGTACTGAGGTTCGCCGCGACGGGGCCGGTGCGTTGCGTGAGGACGAACGCGGTCGATAGTGCGAGCGAGTACTCCTCGCCGACGTAACGGCCCTGCTCGTCGACAATCGCGAGCCGGTCGGCGTCCGGATCCTGGGCGAATCCGACCGCGGCTCCGGTCTTGCGGACCATCTCACAGAGTTGCCCGAGATTCTCCTCGATCGGCTCGGGGGTGTGCGCGAAATGCCCCGTCGGCTCGCCGTTGATGTGGACGAGATCGCACCCAAATGCGCCAAGCAGCGCGGGGCTGTCCACGCAGCCGGCGCCGTTGACGCTGTCGAGGACGACCTTCGTTCCCGCGAGACGCTGCTTGTCCACCTCTACCGCCGTCAGAACGGCATCGACGTGTCGCTCGCCCGCTTCGGTGTCGCGTTGGAGTGTCCGGTGCCCCTCGGTCACCTCGCGAAAGGCCTGCTGATCGCGGATCTCGGCGATCCGGCTGGCGCGCTCGGGGTCGGGCGCGAGGCCCAGCTCATCGAGCGTTTTGAGGCCGTTCCACTCGGCGGGATTGTGGCTGGCCGTGATGACGAACCCGCCGTCGAACCCTCCTGCTCGGATGGCATGGCCCACAGTCGGGGTCATGGCGACGCCGAGGTCGACCACCTCGCAGCCCGCCGCGAGCAGGCCGGCTGCGGCGGCTGCGGCAAACATGCCGCCGCTGGGGCGGGTGTCGCGACCGAGCACGACTCGACCGCCGTCCAGCAACGTCCCATAAGCCTGGGCGAATTCGACGACGACGCGCGGGGTGAGGGTTTTGCCGACGAGCCCTCGGATTCCGGATACGCCTACCATTAGCGCCATGGTTTTGCCCAACCTCCGGTGTCTGCGCTTGTCCAAGCGCGTACGATAGTTAATAGTTCGCTCAGCGGTCGCTTGCGGGGCGCTTGGCGAGCCGCCACATTTGGTTTCGAGCGAGGAGTATGGCGCGGGCGTGCCGCCGCGTCCAGGAGCCCGGGCGTCGGAGGAAGGTCCAGAATGTTCAGACATCGATTTGGTACGGTATTAGTGGTTTTTGTCGCGGCGCTGACGCTGGGGTCAGCGGGCTGCATCAACGGTCTCGGCGGGATCTTTGACTTCGTCGACGGCCGGGTCAGTTTCGACGGCGATATTCGCGTCGAGGTCTTCAACGACAGCGACTTCGAGGTCATTCCCGACGTCCGTTTCGACGACGACACGGATGTGCGGTCGATCGACAATCCGGATGACTTCCTCGATATCGGCGAGTTGCTGCCCGGTGAGTTCGTCCAGTTCGATTTCGATTGCGACGAGCTGGGTGTGATCTTCAGCGACGAGACCGAGGTCTTCTTTTTCGGGGAGTTCGTCGGCGTTGCCGAGGCATCCTTCCCGATCATCAACGGCCTGGAGTTCGATTGCGCCGATCTCATCCAGATTCGGTTCGTCGGCGCGGACGACTTCTTCGACGTCGAGACGCGGGTCAACGGTTTCCGCGTGGACTAGGGGGGCGTGGCGCCCGCCCATTTGTTATGACGACGGTGCGATCGCGGTCGGGCGCGTTTGTGGGCAGGGTGCGGTACGGTGAATCTATCCAGGGCCGTGCGTCTCCTGCTCATTCTCGTGTTTCTTTTCGGCTGTTTATTGTTGATGTGCGTGCGCATCGAAATGAAGCCGATTAGCATGCCGCCCCCTGAATCAAACGCCGTTCGATTCGCCATCATTCGGGCAGGCGTCCCCGAAGCCTTCCGCCTCAAGGGTACCAAGTACAGCCTCGTCGATGAACCCTGGATCTCAATGGAGTCGGTAAGTTGGGGGGCTGTGCGTGTTCGACAATCGCCTGAGTTGCAGGTCGAGCTTCCGATCAACGAACCCTATCGCGACATGATGAAGTCTTGGACTGCGACAAACCTTGGCAACGACCTCGGGGTGATTGTTGGTGGAGAGCTCGTGAACGTGACCAGGCTGGATTCGCAGCAATCGGAAACGCTTGTGCTGAGTGGGTTTGCGTCAGAAGAAGAAGCTGCCGACCTGGTGGCCATGTTGAAACAGAAGGGCGCAGATCAATAGCGCACGTTCCGAACACTGGCGGACAAGCCGCCAGTGCCACCCACCCGTCCCCCACCCCAAGATGGGGTGGGGACGATTGAGCCGGCCTGATTACGGGCAATCGCCGTCTCTACAGATGTCGTCCATGAGCGGGGTTGCGCTGCAGGGGCCCATCACTGCGACCAGGCTCGCGAGGTCGCCGGACCCGATTACGCCGTCGTAGTCCAGGTCGCCGTCGATCGCGGCGAGGTCCGTTCGGTCCCAGCGGCCGAGCAGGATTGCGATGTCGGTCCCGTCGACCGTTCCGTTACGGTCGAGGTCGGCCAAGCACAGGTTGGGGCTCGACGCCAGCGGTGCGATGATCGCGGGGTCGAACGACTGGACCGACCGGGGTGTCACAAGGGCGATGATGTCCCTCCACGCCGATCGATTGGTCCAGAGCACGAAGCCGCGATCGCGCCAATCCTCGAGGAGTTGCAGGGTCACGCCGGTGAACTGTCCGAGGGGGTTGATCGAAACCGCGCTGTCGCCGCCGAACTGGTTGTAGTTCGTACCTTGCTGGCAGGTCAGCTGCCCCCAGTACTTGTCAATGTCGCCGAACGAACGCAGGAAGATCGCGTACTCGGTCGTGGCGGGATCGACATTCCATTGGTTGTCGATGCACCCGTCCGTGATGCCGACGTGGTCAGGGCCCGGGAGCTGGCCATGCGCGATGTTCTCGTACCAAAGGAGCGCCGCTACCCACGGCGCTTTACGTTCGGACCCCGGCATGGGAATCTTGCTATCCACGTTTCCGACAGCATCGATTGCGTAAGGGACTTCGATGCCGATTTTCAGATCGGCGAGATCTGGCGAGTTGATCGTTCGAACTGCGACTTGCACGGGCGATCCCTGGTCGAACCAGTATTCGCTGATGCCGGCGTCGTCGAACCAGGGGCGAACGTTGCGGTAGATCATCGCCATGTCGACTGCGTCGCGCGAGTCCGGATCACGTCGGTAGCTCATGTCGAGATCGCATTCGTCGGTGAGTCGGAAGCCGATCCAGACGCCGACGGAGAAGTCGGGATGCGCTTCGAGCCATGGTCGGATCCATTCGTTGAGTCCTTGGCGCTTCACGTCTGACAGTGTCCACCATTGGCCGGAGGCGAACTTCTCGTCCGGTACGATGCCGGCGGGATTGAACAGGATCACGCGACGCCAGCCCTCATCGTAGAGTGATTCGAGGCGGTTCCGAAGCCAGACGACCGAGTTGGGGACCGTGAACCCGGTCGCGATGATGGTCGGGTTGCCGGGATCGGCGGAGTCATCGTTCCAGCCTTCGGGATTCAGGCCCAGTGGGTTGCCGATCGGGTCGTTGTTGCGCCATCGACGCTGCGAGAGGTTGAACGTGCAGACCGGTCGTCGATCGATGCGCGTCGCGCTCATGTCGGGCGTCGGCCATGTGCCGCTGAGACCGTCGCCGGGGTATCCGCCTGGAAAGTCCACTTTGTTCTCGACTGCAATGCCCAAGGGTGGGAGTGCAAAGGAGTCGGCGTCGCAGGTCGGATCTCCGGTGATGGGTTGGGCGAACGCCGCACTGGTGGCGGCCGACGCAGCGAGGCCAAGCGCAACGATGCGGAGGCGCCCGCGGCTGATCAGTTTCCTTCGGACTCTCTTCATGGTCGTGTCTCCCGTACAAATGGTAACCCGGGCGACACACCACGCGTCTTGCGTAGACCGGTGCCGCCCAGCTTGGAAAACAACTACCGCCGCGCCGTGTGACGTGCTGGAGCGCGGCTGGCGCTCGAGTTCCGGGGTTGCCGGATGTCAATTGTCCGTTCGTCGCGCCCGACAATGCGATGGGCGGAATGGTGGCGTGATGATGCTTCGTCGTCAATCGCGCGGGCTCTGGTTGTGACGGGATGGTTACACTTGAGCGCGTTTTGGGCGCGTTTTCTGGTGCTGGTCGGCGACCGGCAGGCGGAGTCGCTGGACCAGGAAGTCGAGGTGACGGCAAGCACCGAGGTCGGCATCGTCAAGTTGACCATGCCGGTGGCGGATCCGCGCGGCGGCTAGTGATTTGAACGGGCGGCACGCCCGGCTCGATGCGAGACGACGGTCGCGATCAGTGCTCCGCGGTCGATCGGTTTGGTTGCGTAGTCGTCACAGCCGGCCTCGATACACTTGGCGCGATCGCCTTCCATGGCATGTGCGGTCAGTGCGATGATCGGGCCGGTGTAGTGGTCATTCCGAAGCTGGCGTGTCGCCGCGTAGCCGTCGAGGACGGGCATCTGCATGTCCATCAGGACAATTTCGATTGGGCGGTCGGCCGCGGCTGCGGCCTGTAGTTGCTCGATCGCGATCTGGCCGTTTTCGGCGATTGTCACGATGGCGCCGGCTTTCTTGAGCATATGGGCGATCAGCCGCTGATTGTCGGGGCCGTCCTCGGCGAGCAGGATGCGACAGCCGTCGAGTGGTGATTTCGACTCGGCGGCTGCGGAGGGTGCCGCGGGGGCGCAATGCTGGAACGCTGGATCGTGAATCAGCGCGATTCCGTCGAGCGGGCCGGTTGCGGTCGTGACACGGAAGCGCGTACCGGCCCCGATGCGCGACTCGACAATCGCGATGTCGCCCCCGAGCGCCTGGGATAGCCGCTTGCTGATTGCCAGTCCAAGCCCGGTGCCGCCGAAGCGACGTGTGGTCGAATTGTCGGCCTGGTTGAAGGGGTTGAACAGACGCGTGCGTTGCTCCGGCGAGATCCCGATCCCGGTGTCGACCACGTCCAATTGAAGCAACGGCTTATCGAGATCGTCGATGAGCGCGACCTCGAGGCGCACGCCGCCGATCTCGGTGAACTTGATCGCGTTTCCGACCAGGTTGATCAGAATCTGTCGCAGGCGGGCCGGGTCGGTCTGAATGGTGGCGGGCAGGGCGCTTCGGTAGGTCACGTCGAACGTGAGCCCGGCGCCGTCCGCTTTGATCTTCATTAGCGCGGCGACCTCGCCGATCAGTTGGGCGGGGCTGTACCGAGCGGACTCGACCGTCATCTTGCCGGCTTCGACCTTCGAGAGATCGAGGATATCGTTGATGATGCCGAGAAGGTGCTCACCGTTGCGACGGATCGTGGTGATGGCGTCGAGCGCTTCTGAATCGGTCACTGTATCGGCCAGGGTTTCTGAGAAACCCAGAATCGCTGTCATTGGCGTTCGAATTTCGTGGCTCATGTTCGCCAGGAACTCGCTCTTGGCGACGTTGGCGGCGTCCGCCTCACGGCGCGCAGCCAGCGCATCCTTCATGATGTTGATGCTGGCACGGCGCGCGCGACGGAGTTCCTCGGCCTGTCGGCTCAATTCCAGGTTGGATTGTTCGGCGCGATTCGTGAGCGCGCTGAGCGCTTCATTCTGTTCGTTCATCTGCGCCACCATTCCGCGGAGTTCATGTTCCGCCGACCGGCGTGCTTGATAAGTGTGACAATAGTCGGTGAGCAGACCCAGCAACGGGACCATATAGCTCAATGCCTTGGCGGCATGCGCGATGTTGAAACACGAATCATGCAATGCGGAGGAACCGAACGCCATGTAGAGTTGCGTGGCGACCGCGGGAATCAATCCCAGCGTCAGCGTCTGGGCAAAAATGGAAGGATATCGCTGGCGGTAGCGTGGAAACGCGTACGCCGCGCAAATTGCGTACGGCAGCAGAGGATAGAGGTCGTAGGGCCGCTTGATCAGCGCGTCGGCAAACATGGTCTGTGGCAGTGCGTCGGACCACGCACAGAGCGTGATAATGGCATACGCGAGGCCGATGAAGCCGACACCGATCGCGGCGATGAACCGTCCGCGATGTTGAACCGGACGCAATGGAAGACGCAGCACGAGTCCGACGCCGACCAGCAGAATTACGGCGTTGAACAAGCGGCACAGTGCCCAGGTGAATGGTATCAGGTCGTCATTGTCCGCTACGGCGCCGATGAGGCGATCCGCGGCGAAAGTGTGGAACGCGTCCATTACTCCCGCGGTCACCAGTGCGATGCCGATGATTGGAATCGATGGCTCCGCGCGCATGCGGTAGTGGACGAACGCCAGCAGCGCTACGAACGCCGCGACGCAGACTGCCGTCCATTCCAGGATCGTGTGGGTGAAGCTCCCGCGCAACAGGTGATGCGCCCGGTCAGCCGGTGTCAGCCCCGCGGCCGACACGGAATGCCCGGCGCTCGAGAAGTCGACCCCGACCGCCATGAGCAGGAGCGGGGCGGCGCAAAGCAACGCCAGCAGCCATGCCCATCGGGTCAAACGGATTCCCGGCGCGTCCGGAAGCAGTCGACGAAGTGTGGCGACCGGGATCATCTCATGACTCCCGCTGCTCTGTGTCCGATCGGCCGGACTGCCGGTCGTCAGGATCCTCGGTGGCGTCCGTTTCCTGTTCGACGTCATATCGCGCTGCGCGGCCGAGTTCCGTCGTGAGGGCGTTGACCTCCTGCTTGAGCTCGATCATCCGGAGCTCTCGATCGACGACGAGGTCGCTGAATTCCTTGAGCTCGGCGTAAGCGGCACGCATCCTTTCCTCGGTAACGCGAATCGCCGACACGTCTGTTTGGATGATGACGTACTTCTCGATCTGTCTCGTCTCGTTTCGATAGGGGACGATAGTGGTCTGCGCCCAATAGGGAGATCCATCTTTTCGTTGGTTTTTGACTTCGCCGGACCAGGTGTTGCCGGTGGAGATGGTCTGCCATATCAGACGCAATTCGGGCGCGTGCGCGTCAGGATTGACGATGCGGTGGGGGTGCCCGAGCAGCTCTTCCTGTTGATAGTCGTTGATTTCGCAGAACTTGTCGTTCGCGTAGACGATTTTTCCGTCCGTGTCGGCCATGCTGACGATCGCGTGCTCGTCGAGGGCCCGTTGCCGGTTGTCGGCGCGTCGCAGCGCCATGACGAGTTCGGCGTTCTCCTCCGACATTCGCTGCTGTCGTGCGCGAATCTCGGCGTCGCGGTCTGCGCGCCGCTGTTGGAACGTCATCATCAGGATGAAGCCGCCGCTGCCAACAACCGCCATCGTTAGCAGCAGCGCAATGAGCCCGCTGATGTCAGCGGCCGCCGCCGCCGCAAACGGGTCGACATCCACGGTAACGGCCAGGGCTCCTCTGACGTCGCCGGCCCGCCAATCCCGTTTGGGTGAATCAGGATGAGCATTGTGACAGGCAACGCAGCTGGGTCGCATGAGGTCGGCGGTTGCGTAACGAACGACGCTGGTGCCGTCCTGATCGACGACCTGGTAATAGGGGCGTGTCGGGTCTTCCTGAAGACTGCGGAGGGCCGTGCGTTCGAAGTCATCCTGGGGGCCGGCCGGCTGGCGCCCGGGAAATGGATGACTGCTGTAGAGACGCACTGCGCCGCCGTGTTGCACGGCCGACATTTGCTCGCCGAGCAGGATCGTGAGCGTCGCGGGCAGTGGGATGGATGCACTTTGTTCCTGATAGTCATGCGTTGTCGAGATCCCATGGACGCGGACCCGCTCGACGACCTCCGAAGTGTACAGCGAGCGGAACTTCTGCAATGCGACGCTCATGCTGGCGGCCTTGCTCATCGCCGCCTGTGTCGCCAGGTCGCGCGTTACCGACTGGACGTACCAAACAATGACACAGACGCCCAGGAGCGACAGACCGCACGCGGCGATCGCGAGTCGAAGTCGACGGGGCCGTCGTGGTTGTGGCGCTACGACCTCGGGCATTGCTGGTTGCTCTCCCGTTGGACCCCTGTGAGGACCGTGGATGGCTGACCGGGAGCGCGATCACTCTTGCAAGCGTGAATTCGGACCTGGAGTGCGCCCCGATCTCAAGATCGGCGCGATCGTCGATTCCGATCAATTACGGCGGATGACGCCGATCGGCGGGCCGTGTTGGCGACTTTTATCGGGCGCCGTTCCGGCACGCGCCAAGGCGGGGAGTCGGTGTGCGTTCGTTCGAAACGGTCGATTGAAACTCCTGCGCGGATCGCTTGCCCGCGGAGAAACCGGCGATTCAACGAACGACGCAGGATCTCGCTGACGTGGTTGGTCGGATCGAAGCGCGATCCGACGCCGAACCGTCAGCGAGTCCTGTCTCTGGAATTGAGTTGCCGTCAGGATCCGGGTTGGGTCGGTCTATGCGACGCGCCGCTTGGTCATCGCGACCGCCGCCAGCCCGATCAGGCCGAGTACGGCGGCCGTCGGGGCCGGGATCACCTGCACCAGCCCGCCGTTGAAGGCGACGTCGACTTGTCCGCCGCCCAACTGAACGAATCCTTCGGTGAGGTCGCCGAGCGTGAAACCGCCGAGCAACGACGTCGTGCCCGTCTGGCTCGCCTCGAAGGTCATCGTTGCCAGTAAGACATCGGAACCGCTCACGCCAGTAATTGGCGGCGGTGAGAACGGCAGCAGTCCTGCGAGGCCGTCACCATCGAGCGTCGGGGCTGCGTTGAAGCTCGGGCCGATCAATACGTCGGTGAGGGGGTTATGGCTCAGGATCAGCGAGTCGAATGAGAGGTCCATACCCCAGCCGACGATCGCGTCGATGCTGGTGATGTCGGCGAGGATGTCCACCGTGAAAGTGTCGCCGACCTGGACGATCGAGTTGCTGGGCTCGATCGAAACCGAGATCGCGCCGAAGGCCGGGCCGGCGGTAAAGAACAGGGTCGCGAGGGCCACGGTAAGGGCCGTATTGCGTTTCATGATGGCGTTCCTCCAAGTAGATGATCGGCGCGGGGCCATGAGGAGCGAACCTCGCTCCTTGCGAGGGTCTTCTAGTGCTCTCACTCCGTAAACAGTCCGATGGCGTGCCACCCGTAAAGAAATGTGCAAAAACTCAACGCTTGGCCTGTGTGGTCGGCTCAGCGCGGAATGGAGATCGGGAGATCGGCTGCGGTGGGCGTGATTCGAGGATTCGGCCTGGAAACGGGCCGGACGCAGCGCGCCGCGCTTGCCGGAACGCGGATTCAAGCGGACACGCTGCGGTGGAGCCTGATGCCAGCGAGTCGTTTGCGCTAGTGCGCGATGCTGGATCGGCGTCGGCGTGCTGCAAACAGGCAGCCGAGCAACGTCAGGCCGAGGCCGGCGCTCGGTTCCGGGACCACCGAGACGGCGGAGACCACGAGTCCGCCGGCGATCGTGCCCCGCGGCGAGGCGGCGCCGGTGGCAAGGTCGATTTCATACAGGAGCGAGACGCTCCCCGATTCCGGCAACAAGGCCGCAAACGCGGTGCCGCTGGCACCCGAGATGTCGAAACCGCCAAAGCTGCCGACGTTGAGTCCGAGCGATCCTACCGTTCCGAGCGTGCCGGCGTTGTTTGCTTGTGTGACCAGAATGTCGAGGCCCGTGTCGATGCCGTAGAGCTGCGTCGCGGTCGAGCCGTCGAAGTTGTTGGTGTACGCCGAGTGAGCGATCGTCGGGTCCGTACCTTCATTGGCGTCGCCGCTCGCAAACGCGACGTCGGTAAACTGCGCGGAGGCACCGGTGTTCGGATTGAGGACGTTGTTGCGATTGGCGTCGCTTACGTTTCGGATACGATCGATCGTCGGATTGAAGTCCATGCTGAACCAGGCGCCATTCAAGCCCGGGTCGAAACTTCCGGAGCCGACTTGCGTCGCAGCGCCGCTCGTGGGGTTGAGTGTGTAGAGGTTGCTGAAGGACCCGATCGCGTACAGTTCACCGGTCGCCGGTCGGAAGTCGATGCCGACGATCTCTTCGTTCGATTGGAGTCCGGAGATGGCGGTTCCGGTCATGATGGCGCCCGGGGCGCTGCTGTCGAACGAGATCAGCTGGCCGCCGGTCGTCACGGCATAGATCTGCTCGGCTGACGCTGCCGCGCACCAGCCACTTGCGAGAATCACTCCCAGTAGTTTGCCTGCTAACAATCCCCGTCCCATACAAGATCTCCTTTCGGTACAGTTGTGGAACGTTTGATCTGCTACCACGCTCGGCGCTGCGCGCGAAGCCGTGGCGCCCGTTGCCGGAAGTACGGAGCGCCGGACGATTTGGATTGCGAATTCGCGCTGCACTATCGGCATTTGGGTTGTTTTCGCGAAATGCCGCTAATCTTGCACGGTTTGGAAATCCGACGGAGGTTTGCCGTCGTACTAACTGCGGTGTGTCGCGCCGTCAGGTGCAGCGCCTGTTGAACTGGCGGCCGTCCATGCTGCGGCAGTATTGACGAGCCGTTGTTGCTACGGGGCGGTCGGCGGTGCTGGGACGGCGTTGCTCAGTTCGTCGCCGCGTTTGCCGCGCTGAAACTCGTCGATGTTGGCGAGTGTCGTCTCGGCGATGGCGGCCAATGCCTCGCGCGTCAGGAATGCCTGGTGCGAGGTGATGACGACGTTGTTGAACGTCAGGAGTCGCGCCAGGACGTCGTCGGTGAGCACCTTGTCGGACATGTCGTTGAAGAAGATGCCGGCCTCCTCCTCGTAGACGTCCAATCCGGCGGAGCCGATCCGGCCTGATTTCAGTCCTTCGATCAGGGCACGCGTGTCGACCAGTCCGCCGCGACTGGTGTTGATCAGCATGACGCCGACCTTCATTTGTTGGATGGCCGCTGTGTCGATCAAATAGTGTGTCTCGGGCAACAACGGCACGTGCAGGGTGATGATGTCGGATTCGCGCAATAGCCGCTCGAGGTCGACATACTCGACGCCAGGGCGGCCGACCAGTGATTCGGTGGGATACTTGTCGAACGCCAGGATTCGGCAGCCAAAGCCGAGCAGGATGTTGGCTGTTGACTGACCGATCTGTCCGGTGCCGATGATGCCGACCGTCTTGCCGAACATGTCGAAACCGATCAGACCTTCCAGGACGAACGATCCGGTCCGGTTTCGCTGGTAGGCCTGGTGCAGGTGGCGGTTGAGCATGAGCATCAGGGCGACCGTGTGCTCTCCGACAGCATGCGGCGAATAACTTGGTACATGCACGACGCTCACATGGTGTTGGCGGCACGCCGCGAGGTCCACGTTGTTGAACCCGGAGCAGCGGAGGGCGATCAGTTCGACGCCCTGAGCCGCGAGCGCAGCCACGACCGGTGCATCGCACGTGTCGTTCACGAAGATACAGACCACCCTGCATCCGTTCGCGGCGCTGACGGTTGCCGTGCTGAGGGGCGCTCGAATCGGGACGATTGTGTAACGTTGGTCGATCTGCCGCTCGAAGGATTCGAGGTCGTAACGTTTGGCATCGAACAGTGCGATTCGCAAGCGACCTTGGTCGTCGGGCTGGTTGACCGGTCGTTCCAGCGCGGCGGTCAACTGCTGGAATTGCTGTTGCTCCAGGCCGCTGTAGGCGTTCAGACGTTCCTTGAAGATCGCAAGTCGCTCGGCACTGTTCATCGAAACCGCTCCCGACAGGTTCCTCGATTGCGGCGGTCTGACGGGCAGATCCGTTCGCTTCCCGACATCCGCTGGTCGTCTGTCCGCGAGGCCGGACGGTAACCGTACAGTCGAGTTGATCGTACGCGCTACGAATTCCATCGGAAGGTTTTTCCGCAGACAGCCGGGCATTTGCGAACGAAACGGGCCCACTATCCTGTTTCTTGGGGGCGGTGGAGGGCGTATTTCGCCGAATTCGTGGACCTCTCGTGCGTGGTTTCGTGCTGTCTTGTCTGAAGCGGCCAAGGTGCCCCGCTCCAGCGATGAAAAACAACGTCTTCTCAGACCTCAGACAGGAGAATCGAAATGCCGTTCGTCACGCACTTCCGAATCCGATACGCCCTCCCGATGCTGATGGCGATGATCGCCGCTCCGGCGCTGGCTCAGGAAAGAATGGGGAGCGCCTGGACGTACCAGGGCCGACTCGTATCAGACGGTACGCCGTTCAACGGCCCGACCGGGCTTGCGTTCTCGCTGTGGGACGCCGAGGACGCAGGCACCGAAATCGGTTCCGCGTTGTTCGTCGACCATGTCGACGTGGTCGACGGGCTCTTTACGGTCGAGCTGGACTTCGGCCCGGACGTGTTTGTCGGACAGAGCCGTTGGCTGGAGGTCAGCGTCTACCAGGCCGGCGGTGACAGTCCTTTGACCACGCTCAGCCCGCGACAGCCGTTGACGCCGACGCCCGTTGCACTGGGTCTGCGCGGCCTGCGAACGGTGGAGTCGGGTGACGACGTTAACTTCCCGGATGCGTGGAACATCCTCGGCGGGTTCTCCGGAAACAGCATCGATCCTTCCGTACACGGTGCCGTCGTCGCGGGCGGTGGCCGCGCCGGTTTTCCGAACAGTGTCACGGATGTGATCAGCACGGTTGGCGGGGGTGCGGGAAACACCGTCACCGGCGGCAGCAGCACCATTTCCGGCGGGTTCAACAACACTATCAGCGGTGGCGTGGCGACGATATCCGGCGGCGCGAGCAATGTCGCGAGTGCTAACTGGACCACGGTCGGAGGCGGATCCGCGAATACAGCGACTGCTAAGAATGCGACGGTTGCCGGCGGGCACCTGAACACGGCGAGCGGCGAATGGTCCACCGTGCCTGGCGGGCAGTTCAACCAGGCGGCGGGGAACAGGAGCCTGGCCGCGGGCACCCGGGCGCAGGCCGACCACGATGGCGCGTTCGTCTGGGCCGATAGTACCGGCGAAGACTTCGCTTCGACCGACGCCAACCAGTTCCTGATCCGGGCCAACGGCGGTGTCGGTATCAACAAGAACAATCCCGCTTCCGCACTCGATGTCAATGGCACGGTAACCGCGAGTGCCTTGGTCGCCGGAACGAGCGCCCCGAGCGGTCCGTTGCAGTTCAACGATGCGAACGACGTGTCCGCGTTCAAGCTGGCAGGGGCGTCCGGTCCGCACCATCTCGTATCGAATCGCGACCTGGTGTTCAACACATACGACGCGGACCGCGCGGGCGACAATGACCCGCTCTTCTGGTTCCGCAGCGATCAAAACAAATTCGACGAGCGCTTGTATACAGATCTGATGACCATCACCGATCTCGGGCGCGTGGGAATCGGCACCGCAGCCCCTGTCGCGGAGCTCGACGTTCGCGGCTCGGCCAGGGTCAACGCGATCACCTTCCCCGATGGATCGGTGCAGACCAGCGCGCCGGGTTGTTCGGGTGTGGTGCTTGTCAAAAACAGCGGTCACCGAGACGCGAGCGTCACTTGCCCAGCCGGCATGGTCATCGTCCAGATCGCGGTGGGGGCGTATGACGACGACCCAGCCAACGGCGAAGAGCTCGCTCAGAGGTTGATCGTCAAGGCGTTCCAGGGAACCGATGAGCCTGACGGTCGAGGATGGGCCAACGTGGGGCCGTGGGATGCTTTCGGGGCAACGAGCTGGAGCATACATCGCGACGATGAGTACGTAGGGATCATGGCGCTTTGCGCCTGTGGTCAATAACGCTGGCGCTGTCAGCTTCCACTGAAAACGCTCGGGCGACCTGCCTCTTCGGAGGTACAGGTCGCTCGCTGTATTGGTGCCGATCGCATCAAGGGGAAGCAAGAGCGGTGCGATTCGTGCGGATGCACCAGTTTGCCGGATGGTCCGGACGACCCGTGGCTAGCCGCCGATGCGGGCAACGCCGCCGCTCGCTTCGAGCCGGATGCGTTTGTTGAGCGTCCTTGCGCCTGGGTAGGTCTGTGCACGCAGGCGAAGCCGGGCACCGTTCCAGGCTGCGTCAAGCGCTTCGCTCAGGGTGTTGAACGGTTCGTTCGAGCGTCCGGTTTCCGGTCCGCTATGGGAGCGGTTGACATGGATGATTGCCGAGTAGCTCTTGATGAAGACGTCGTCGTCGCTGGGAAAGTCGTTGTCGAGCAGGATCACGTGCAGTTCGCCGCGCATTCCGGGTGCTCGACCGTCGTTCAGGTCCCAGATCGTGAGGCCCTCAGGCTCTTCCGACTCGACGCCGGTCGTGTAGGAGAAGTTGAACGGCATCTCGCCGTCGGACGACTTGCGGATCCGTCGCCACGAGCCGGTGTCGAAGACGTGGATCCCGTCATGCTCCGGGGATACCGTTGGAAAGCCGGTCGAGATATAGAGCAATTCGCCGTCGGACGAGAACGCGCCTCCCTGCTGAGCGGTCCATAACAGTGTTGCGCCGTTGCTGTCGGCTAACGTGATGTCGGTGCGATTGCTGAGCACGAGACTTCCGCCGGCGAGCGCTACCCAGTCGACATCGTAGCGATACAGTCGGCCGTCGCAGACGTATAGTCGGCCGGCGGGATCGAGCGCTACCCACGACGCCGTCTGGACGCAGACGTGATCGATGTAGACGAGGGTATCGGGTTCAAAGACTGCGATCGCCGGGCAGGGGCCGCCGGTGACCGGGATGAACAGGTACTTCCGTCCGTCACGCACGAACAACTCGAGATCGCCGTAGTGGTCGTAGCCTTGCGCGCCCAACGGGGTGTCCTGGATGCGCTTGAGTCGCACATTGGCGCTGGGTTCCTCGCGGGCCAGGTCTTCGCCAACGGGGACGCGCCACAGGTCGAGAGCGCTGGTGAGGTACCAGTGGTCGTCGTCATGGGCCAGGCCCTGCGCTTCTTCGCTCCAGTAGTTCTCAGCTTCGTTCGGGTGGTCGTTGCCCTGGTACAGGAAGTACGAATGGTAACCCGGTTGCGCGAGCGCGACGGAGCTAGCACCGATCGCGAACCACGCGCACGTGATCTGGTTCCGAAGCGTATTGTGCACGGTGCCACCTCCTTGAAGCGCGAACCACGGGGATCAGGTCGACGGTCGGGACCGCTCACGACATCGCCTTGGTTTCAATTCGCCAAAAGGAGGTTGTGGCCGTCAGATTCCGCTTCACGAATCGCCAGAATCTTCAGATTTCAACGGGCGCGCGGGGCGCCTCGCAGGTGTGGTTGGCACGGAACGAGCGCAGGGTCGCGTGAGACCACGCCACCCTGCGCCGTTGAGCCGTGCGCACTAGCGGATGATTGCTGTGATTGTGTTTCCTGAGATCACAGTAATCGGCAACTCCAATGGGCACTCTGGTATCGCGCCCTGGACCACGCCGCCCATTACGTAGACGACGTCCTCAACCTGATACGGCCCCAGGTTCTCGACCTCATAGTAGCGACCCTTGGCGTTCAGCAGGACGCACTCTCCCACCTGAACGAGTGAGCCGTAAACGCTCACGCATTCGCCGACCTCGTTGTTGGGGATGCTCGGGTAGCTTGGCGCGGGGAAGCAGAATTCGTCGCTCGACCTGATTGCGCCGCGGACCCAAATGCGATCGCCGATCTGAGAATTGCCGACGTTCTGAATGGAAAGATCGGCACCGCAGTCCGCTCGGAACTGATAGCAGCCGCCCTGGGTAACGGACAGGATCTTTCCGCAGCCGACGAACGTGCGACAGGCGCAATCGAGGTTGATCCGCGTCATGATGTCGATGTCTTTTCGATCGACATCACCATCGAGATCGAGATCCCCGTCGGGATAGGCAATCTGCTCCGATTGCCCGAAGTTGTCGTAGAGTACGCCGAGATCGTCGAAGTTCACGCAACGATCGCGCGTGACGTCACCGTAGGTCAAGACGTAACGACCGCCGGTGATCGTACCGGCGCATCCGCCGCCCGGAGTTGGTCCGCAGTTGCTTTCGTCTGATGCCGGGACGATCCGCAGGCTGGGGATGAACGGTTCGTTCAGACCGAAGCCGTTCGGGAAATGATAGTTGTAGGGATGATAGGCAACGATCCGATCGCCGTACTGGTTCACGGCGCGGATGACCCAGATGCAATCCAGCGGGCTGTCATTGGCCGGCGCCGTCGCGCACGTCGGCAGTTCGAGGCGCTCGTCGAACCGGATGTTCTCGCTCAAGAGGACCTGGAAGCCTGGGATTCCCACTGACAGCGTGTACTTCCTCAGCAAGGTCAGCTCGTAGCGCTCGGCGTACAGCGAGTGCGTCCACGTGAAGTCGATGCAATTCTCGTTGCCTTGGACGAAGACGGCACCGTCGAAAGGGGTCTGCAACGAGAAGGGTCCCGGTGCGACGCCGACCGGCGTGGTGGTCTGGTATTCCAGCGTCAGCTGATAGTCCCGCCCGACAATGGGCCCCGCCAATTCGATCGACAGCGTCGCTGTGTGGGTCGCGGGCCAGTCGGAGTTTACGGAAACCCGAAACGTCCGGCTGGCGCCCGGCGGAACGACGACCGGGCAGGCGGAACAATCCAGCACGCGCCAGTCGGCCCCAGGCCCGGCGGCCAATGATGCATCCATCGTAACAGGACAAGGGCTGTTGTTCGTGTAGACGAACGATGCCTGCGCCGGCGTACCCACCATTACCGGGGACGGTGTCATCTGGACGACGTCGCCGTCATCGACGGGCATGCCGTTTGCGACGACTTGTGCGGTCTGGTGCACGCTGGCGGCGTCGAACACGCAAGCGCTGTCGAGCTTCGACTGCAAGAGGTCAATCTGGCAGTCGCCGAGTCGGTATCCGAAGCTGCATGCGCCGTTTGGCGAATTGAAGTAGAGCACCATGCAGTTATCGCATTCGTATGGCGGAAGATCGCAGACCGTGTCGAATCCGCCATAACCACAGATGCGACCGCCCCAGATCAGGCCCATGATGTGGGCCACGCCTGTCACGCGTCGTTGGTAGGTCGCGCCGCGACTGATCACTCCAAAACTGAGATTGGGATTGCAGATCGAGTTGTGGTAGGCGGCGTTCGCCGTATTGTGGGCGCGGCCGGCGAAGACCATCGCCGCTCCAAGCCCGTACTCCGCGCATGCGTCCATCCACTCGCCGCGCAGGACGCTCAACCAGACATATGCATTTCGCTCACTGAACGGGTACGGGTCGTTCTCCGGCGTGCGGATGACGATCCGGCCGACGACGTGCGCGAGGTCGGCGTCTCGTTCATAGTAGAAGCTGGCCGCGTTGATTTCGTGCTCGACTTCGCTGATCACATCACACAGATTGCCACCGTTGATCTGCGAAAGCAGTATGGAAACGTGCACCGAATCGACATCCGCGCCGACCTCGACGTAGCGTAGTGTCGAGTCGCAGGGTAACGGCGGGACTTCAGTGGACAGGCCGCACGAATCGCTTTGCGAGAACGCCGGCGGCGCAGCGAGCGATCCGCAGCCGACGACCTCCGATCCGGTTCCGACCCGGCCCTTGTTGCCGCCCCAGATCGCGATCACGTCGTACCGCCCGGAGGACTGTTTGCGCGCGAAGACGTGCGAGCCAGGGTGGCCGCAGACCGTCCCGCGATACGTCCGCACATCACCCGCCTCGACCGGCACCTCGCCGGCGAGCGTGGTCTGAACCACATGGTAACTCGGTCCACGGACCGAATGCTTGTAAAGCTCAACCGTTTGGCTCGTGGCCCCGACGAAGTGGGCGCGCACATACACCGGCTGCTGAGCCAGTGCGGCCGTTGACAGCAGCGTGATCGCTCCCATTGCGGCAATCATCGCTACGTTCCGGGAGAAACCGCTCGCAGGGCACCACCTGGTGCATTTCCGTGTCATTAATCCGTCCTCTCCTCTGTTAGAGTTATGAGTGAAACGACCGGAGCGAGCGCCACACGACGATCGAAGCATCGCGGCATCCAGCATCGAAGATGCTTGACGAGCGACGCGCGGCGCGAGTTCGCGCGAGAGAACCCCGCGCGCTCCGTTTTCTCATACGACCGATTCGAGGTGATTCATCCGGCTTCGCTGAAAAGCGCCAATCTCCCGCGACAACCTACAAAATCTGACATGCCGTGGCGGCGCGCTGGGACAGCTTGTCGTGCGTGCAGCGATGATGCGGGAGGCACGTCATGCCGCTCGGAGCGCGAGCGGGACTTCTCGTAAGGCATTTGCATCGCGATACTTGTGGAGGTCGTGGCGTGCGAGCAACGCGGACTACACGGCGGGAAGAGCTACCGGTGGGAGGGACGCGTGCTCACTCTGGTGTTTGCAGGCGTTCGAGTTGGGCGATCGTTTTTGCGGTTCGCGGATGATCAGGTCCGAGGGTGCGCCGTTGACGTTCCAGGAGCGTTTCGTAGATCGCGCGTGCGTTGTCGTTCTCGCCGAGGTGTTGGTAGAGCCGGGCGATTGGCAACAACACGCGACGGGTACGCGGGTCGTCCTCTCCCAGTACTCGTTCCGCGCGCTTGAGCAGGGCGCGCCAGCATGCCAGCGCCTCGTCAGTTCGACCAAGGCGGCCGAGTGACGTGGCGATGAAGGACTCCGCTCCAAGTGTAGCTCGGTGGTCGGGGCCGTGGACCCGGACGTACGATTCGTAGACCTTCCGTTGCAGTTCCAACGCTTCAGGCAAGCGACCCTCTTTGGTATAGAGTCGACTCAACGCCAGCCGCAGCGCTGTCAGATGCGGGGCGTCGGGCTCCAGGAAGCGCTCGGCGGTCGCATGCGTTTCCGTCAGCAGGGCTTCTGCACCAGGTCGCTGCAAGGCGAGCATATTCAGCGCCATTCGATACTTGGCTTCGATGACATTGAGATGGTGATCCGGAAGTGCGGCCTGACGTCGCTCGAGTGCTTCGCGGCAATAGGGTTCGGCTTCTTCGTTGCGGGACATATTGCGGAGCACATGACAGACGTTACCGATCGTTTTCACAGTGTCAGGATGATCGTCCCCGAGATGCGCTCGGCGTAGCGCGAGCGTGCGGTGCGTCTCGGCAAGTGCCTGATCGTACATCGCCAACGCAAAGTAGGTTTCGCTTAGCGACTCGTGCAAGTCCGCCTGTAGCGCCGGCTTGTCGGCGAATCGTGCTTCCGCCGTAGCGGAGGCCTTCGAGAGCAGGCTGGCATCCACGACAGCCCGGGCCAGACTTGCCGGGTTGATCTCCGCCGATTTGCCGGTGGCCGCCGCGCGTTTCTCCTGTTTGGCGATCTCGTCGAGAATCACGCGGCCCATCTCTTCCATGTTGGCGCTCTGGATGACCGCGCTCTGAAAGTCTGCGACGAGTTCGACTTCCTCCTTGGCCTGCAACGCGCTCTCTCTCTCGCGATTGGCGTCGTCTTCCGCCGCCCTCGCTCGCACGTTTTCTTGGCCGGCGCGGACCAGACCAACGGTAGCGAAGGTCAAGCCGATCACCAGTGCCGCGATCGCCACTCCTGTGCCGGCCACCAGCCCCTTGTTTCGGCGGGCGAACTTGGCGAGCTGGTAAAAAGCGCTTGCGGGGCGCGCGTCGATTGGTTGATGTGCAAGAAATCGACGCAAGTCGGCTGCCAACGCGGCGGCTGATTCGTAGCGCCGTTCGCGATCCTTGTCGAGTGCTTTGGCGACGATGGTCTCGATGTCGCCGCGCAGTTCCCGGCGCAGCACACCGACGCGGGACGGCTCGACGTCCTGGATTCGCCGCGCCGCTTCCGGCATCGACAGTCCCGTCAGATCGTGTGGGCGCTGCTCCGCCAGTAGCTCGTAGAGCATCACCCCGAGCGCGTAGACGTCCACGCGGGTGTCCAGGTCGGTCGAATCGCCGAGCAGTTGTTCGGGGCTCATGTATGCCAGCGTGCCGACGAGCTGCCCGACCTCGGTTTGCATGGTCGCGTGCTGCGCGTCCCGATCGGTCACGCGGGCAATGCCGAAGTCAAGCACCTTCGGTAGACCGATTCCATCGATCGTCGTCATGCTGCCGGTCGTCGCATCCGGCGTCGTTGGTTGTGACACCACCATTACATTCGCCGGCTTGAGGTCGCGGTGAATGATTCCCTTCTGGTGTGCGTGCTGCAATGCGTCGCAGACCCGCGCGATCAATTCCAGCCGCTGTCGAGTCGACAGTCGTTGCTCGCCGGCATGGACGTCGAGCGGTTGCCCATCGATGAACTCCATGACAAAGAAGGGCTGCTGTCCCTGAGCCGCATTGGTCAACCCGGCTTCGTAGATCTGCGCGATGCCCGGGTGCTGGAGCTGTCCCAGCACATGGGCCTCACGCTGAAAACGCTTGAGCAGATCGCGGCTGAACATGCCGGGCCGCAGTACTTTCAGTGCCACGCGACGACGGGGCGCGTCCTGTTCGGCCTCGTAGATGATGCCCATACCGCCTTCGCCGATCTTGCGCAGTACGTGATAGCCGGCGATCTCAGTTGGTAGGGCATCATCGCCGACCGCGCTGGCGACACTATCGGCCAGTTCGGCCAGCCGCGTCCGGGAGTCGACATTGTCGATTCGACGGTCTGTGATTCCGTCGTGCTTCAACATGGATTCAATGCGTCCCCGAAGCACCGCGTCCTCGCCGCAGGCTTCGTCGAGAATTGTGGCTTGCTGCTCCGGCGGTAAATCGCAAACCTGGTCGAAGATCGCCATTGCGTGTTCGTGTCGGCTGGACGCGGGCATCATCCTTCCTCTTGGTTGAGTTCGGCCAGCAGCCAGGCGCGGGCTCGGCGCCAATCACGCCGGACTGTCGAGAGGGAGGTATCCAGGACGTCCGCGACTTCCTCCATGGTCAGTCCGCCGAAGAATCGCAGTTCAACCAAGTGCGCCTGGTCGGCGCTGAGATCGGTGAGCTTCGTCAACGCGTCGTCCACCGCCAGCAGGTCCACCGCCGAGTTGTTGGTCGGCGTCAGCAGCTGGGTCGACTCCACCCGTGCATCGCGCGCCCGTTGGGCGGCCTGGCGCTTCCGGGCGTGGTCGGTCAGGATCTGTCGCATGGCGCGCGCCGCGACCGCGGTGAAGTGTGCACGGTTCTTCCACGTGTTGTCCGCGGCATTGATGAGCTTCACGTACGCCTCGTGCACCAGGGCCGTCGGCTGGAGCGTGTGGTTGGCCGGCTGGCCGCGGAAGTACGCCCCGGCCCGCGCCCGGAGTTCCTGATACACCAGCGGCAACAACTCGTCGGCGGCGGCGCGATCACCGCCACTGGCTCGTCGGAGCAGGAGGGTGATTTCGGTTGGATCAGGCGATTTCGGGTCTACGTCACACATGTACCTCAATAGTAGCAGGCCGAAGTGGGCGTCGTAAGCCTGCTTTTTGGGCCCGCGGGTGGTCGGGCGAGAAATTTTCCGGGATTTCTGGACGGTAGTTCGCTCGAGGCTCGTTTTCGGGCTGATAGCGGGGCGGCGATGGCGTGTCTCGAGGGAGCGATCGTCGGCCCCGCTCCTCATCCTTACGAAACACGAAAGGAATGCGAT
>JANQNU010000026.1 GCA_028279405.1 Phycisphaerae bacterium | reverse complement strand
AGCCGATCCCGCGAACTTTTGCCGGATCGGTTTCGCTGTCGCGCAGGGCCTGGCGCGTCGCGCTACAAACCGCTTGCCAGATGTCGTCGGCACTCTGTTCGACAAAGTCGGGTGCCGGTCGCCAGATTTGGATCGGGTGCGTGGCGGCGGCATGCATGCGGCCGTCGGCGTCGAAGATACCCGCACGGGCGCTGCCCGTGCCAACGTCGATGCCAATATAGCGGGCACTGCTCATTGCTGACCTCGCTCACTACGAACCGGAAGTCATCTCGCTCGAGCGTGAATTGTACCACGTGGGATCGGCCGTCCAGACAACCTGTCGCATCCGCGGAGCGATACAGCATGTCTGACCGACAGAAGGCTGGGACGTTCAGTTCCGGCTGAGGCGGCTGCGAATGTACTCGGCGCGTGCGATGCTGCGTTGCTCTCCGTTGAGGCGCGAGCCCTGCAGCTTTTGCAGGTGTGCCGGTTGAGTCTGGAGGAATAGTTCGTTGATCGTCTGCAGGTCGATGTCCTTCATGCGACCGACATGCAGTCCCATCCGCACGTGCGAAAGATACTGCATAGCCTCGTTGGAGCTCATCAGCCGCGAGTTCTGCAGCAGGCCGATCGCTCGCCAGATCTTGTCGTCGAGCGCGTAGCTGCGGCTCTTCACCAACGCCTCGCGCGCCATCTTCTCGTACTTGACGATCTGCGGGATGATCTGGCTGCGGAAGTCGTCGATGATCTCCTCCTCGGAGCGGCCGAGCGTGATCTGGTTGGAGATCTGGAAAAAATCGCCCAGCGCTTCCGTGCCTTCTCCGTGCAACCCGCGAACGGCCAGCTTGAGATCCTTGGCAGCCTGGCCGACCTTCTCCAGTTCACTGGTCAAACGCAACGCGGGAAGGTGCAGCATCACCGAAACGCGGATGCCGGTTCCGACGTTGGTTGGGCAGGCGGTCAGGTATCCGAACTGCTCGTGGTAGCAGTAATCGACGCGCGTGTCGATCCCGTCGTCGATCCGGTTGATCTGCTCCCAGGCTTCGTCGAGTTGCAGCCCGCTGCGCATCACCTGGATCCGCAAATGGTCCTCTTCGTTGACCATGATCGCCGCCGACTCGACTCGGTCGAACACTACGGCGCGCGCCCCGCTCGCTTCGGCATGTTGCTTGCTGATCAGATGGCGTTCGACGAGCATCCCGCGATCGATTTCGTCGAGCGCGTTGACGTCGACGTGAACGAACTCTTTCAGCACCTCGGCACGCTTGATCGCCGCGAGTAGCGTGTCGCAGATTTCCTGCCGCACGCTCGCGTCATGGGCCCGGGTCAGAAAGGTGTATCCGCGGATGTTGCGCGCCAGCCGGATGCGTGAGGAGATGACGATCTCGTGCATCGGACCTTCGCCGCGCATCCATGCGCCGGCGCGGGCGGCGACCTCTCGCAGCACGTCGTTCATTCCCCCTCCAGAACGCGAATGCGATCGCGTAGTTGCGCGGCGCGCTCGTAATCCTCGCCGGCGATAGCGTCGTCGAGTTGCTTCTTGAGCTTCTGGATATCCTGCTGCGTGGTCCGGGTCACCCCCAGCGATCGCGGCGCCTTGCCGACATGATGCGTGGCGCCATCGTGAGCACGCTGCAGCAGCTTCACAAGCTCCTCGCGAAAGGCGTCATAGTCATGGGCACATCCGAGCAGACCCTGATTTCGAAACTCCACAAAGCTCAGCCCGCACTCGTCACAAACCAGGTGGACAGCGGCCTTGGATGCCTTCGTGGTCGTCAGAAACGTCTCGATGTACTCGTTCACGTTGATCGATGGTTTGTGTTGGGAAAGAAACCCTTCCTCGACCGCGCAACGCTCACACAGGTGCCGTTCGGACTTCTCCCCGGACGGGTGGATGTTGGTCAAGTGAAAGGTCGCTTGCGCTTTCTCGCAGCGCTCGCACAACCCCATGAAAACACTCCGCTTACGGACTCAGTCGCGCCAGAGATCGTAGCGCGGGCCGAATTTGCCGTCAAGAATCGCGCCAACCACGCGACCCGGTCCAGTGTAGCGTCGACGCGCTCGAAAGCGCACCCGAAACACTCGCGTTTCGGAGCCGCGCACAATTAGTCCCTTTCGTCCCGGCGAATGGGATGCCGTGCCGGACTACGGCCCGATTCAGCGCCGGCGCGGATTGCGAAAGACCTCCAATACTTTCGGCGAGCGAAGCGTTTCCGGTAGCGTCAGTAGCAGATTTCCGTTCGCGTCGCGGGCATCGGTTCCCAGTAAACGTCCGGATAAAGCCGCAGTGACCCGCTCGTTCGGTCGTGCGCCGTGGATTCGCAGGACCACGTGGTCGTACGCCGGCGCGATGGGCCCCAATTCGGCACGAAGGACGTGATCGGTCATTTCCAGTTCGTAGCAGCCTTCGCTTTCGTTGAACCCGTCGTGATTGCGGTCGCCGGGCTGGTCGCCACGGACCCGACCGCTGCTGCATGTGATCGAAAGCGGGTCCAGCCAGGACTGAACCATCGCGTGATCGCCGCTGGGGCCACTCGGCCCGATGCGCAAATAATGCACGCTATCGAGCGCGTCCAACGGCTCCTGTACGTAAAACAAACAGCCAGCGTTGCGATCGGCGGAGATCCAATCATACAGACGCGGGCGGGTCGTAGCGGGTTCCGTCGCCCACAGCACCGTTTCAGACTCAGTTCGCCGGAGAATCGCAGCCCGCGCCACCTCTCGCGGCAACGACTCGACCGTCCAGGGGATTCGTCCGTTATACGTCAGCCCGACGCCCGACGCGGACGCGGGCCAGTTGTCGGCCGGATCCGCGAGAAGCCGACAAAAGACGTTCCCGTTCGGGTACACCGTATAGCGCCAGATTAGACGCGGACCGCGCCGATCGGTGTCGGATGAGATGAACTCCCATTCGCCGTCGACCACTACCCGAGCGGTCGAGTGCTCGACCAGCCGTTGGCTGCTGCGGACGGCGCGCCCCCAGGACGCAAAAATCTCGGGATCATCGCAGGCCACCACGAAGTCCGTATCCCCGAGTCGGTTGGCATCCGCCGGCAATAGCCACGGACCCAGGCCCTGCGGCGCCGCGATGCTCGTCGGCAGAATCGCCGACACGCGCTCCAGCACGCCATCCGCAAACGTCAGCTCAAACCGGTCGCGCGACGCCACATGCAGCCGACCGCCGCGGACCGACACAGACAAATGACCGTCCGTCGTGCTCGGGCCGACGATCCAACGCGTGTCGTCGATCAGTAGCAGGTCATCCAGATTGAGCCGCAATGCATCGTTCGGCGGTTCCAGCCACCACCGGATCGCGGAGACATTCTTTAAGTCCACCGCGTTACCCACCTCCGCAAGATCGACGCGCACTGTCTGCCACGGTCGGTGCAACACGAACGTACGCTCCCAACCCGGTCCGCGGTCGTCCTCAGAAAGAACGTGAACCGTCAAGCGCGCATCCGGGCCCGGCGACGCCACATCAGCGCTGAACAGCAGCAACGTGTAATCGCTCCAATCGCGGGCAGAAGGCGCCAATGTGCCCAAATCCAGTACCAAGGGGTGTGCCACATTGGGTGCGTCCACGCGCATTGATGCACGACCCGTCTCGTGTCGATATCGGGAGCGGTCACGGCGCGCCGGCACGCTGGCTTCCTCAGATTCGCTCTCGCTTACCGAGAACGCCGTCAGCGGTGCATCCTGCTCGAAGTCCGCCAGCGCGACGAAGCGGTTGCCGGCAGCGTCCGGGTATGACTGACGCTGGGCCGCTCGAATCTCCGTCGGTGTCCAGACCTGCGGTCCGCCCTCCGCGCAGCCGAGTAACAGTGTAATGGTCGCCAACACGAAGCAGCGGAAGCACGTGACGAGAACGGCACGCTGACCCTGAAACGGCCCGCGTCGGGCGTCGACAGGAGGCAACGGATCGGGTACCCAGATCTTGTTCATGCGGTTGTGATAGCCGAAATCGCCTCCGTTCGCGACAGGATTTGCACCCTGGCGACGGAAGGGCGACACGCAACGGCTTGCCGAATCTTCGAAACATTGCCCGTGCCCGGCGTCGCAACGACTCAACGGTCGGGTATCGTGGAATTCCGACGAGCTGCTATCGCGACCCGATCCCTTGCTTCGGAGCCACCATGGTCAGTGAAGTAATTACGCTGGAAGGCCACATCGTCGATTCGCGCGCCCTGTCCGAGGTGATGGACGACATTATCGCGTACGAAGGCGATTTCGAGATCCTCGAAGTACACATCGGTCAGCGGCGTCTGGACCGCAGTCATGCGCGCATCGAGGTCCACGCCCAGTCAGCCGAGCAGCTCACTAAGATCCTCGCGCAAATCTCTCGCCATGGCGCACTCGTGGTAGAAGAGGAGGACGCGGTGCTGGCACCGGCCGACCTCGACGGCACGTTTCCCGCCGAGTTCTATCCGACAACGAACCAGCCGACGTTCGTGCGACACCAAGGGCAGTGGGTCGAAGTGCGCGACCAGGAGCTCGGCTGCGGGATCCGACAGGATCCATCCGACGGCTTTCGATGCGTGCCGATCGAGGGCGTGCGGAAAGGGGACCAGATTGTCTGCGGTTACCGCGGGATCAAGATCGAGTCGATCGATCGGCTGCTGCAGAAGGGCACGTTTCAGTTCATGGCCGAGGAAGTCTCGATGGAGCGGCCCAAGAGCGCGATAATCCGCCAATGTGCGCTCGAGATCCTCGCTGCTCGCGACCGTGGCGCGCAAATGATGCTGGTCGGCGGACCCGCGATCGTCCACACCGACAGCGCCCGCCATATCGTTCGGCTGGTTGAGTTGGGCCTGCTGAGCAAACTGGTTGCCGGCAACGCGCTCGCGATCCACGATATCGAGGTCGATCTCTTCGGCACCAGCCGCGGCGTCTACATGGAGCGCGCCACGCTGGCCGACACTGGCCACGAGCACCCCGTGCGCGCGATAAACGAGATCCGTCGTGCCGGCGGCATTCGCGCCGCTGTCGAACAAGGCATTCTGAACGGCGGAATCCTCCACGCCTGTGTCACGCACGACGTCGACTACCTGCTGGTCGGCGATGTTGACGACGACGGGTTCTTCGCCGAGACCATCACCGACTCAATCGAGGCGCAGTGCGAGATCCGCAAGCGCGTGCGCAACGTTGGGTTCCTCGCGACTGTCGCCAGCAGCACGCTCGGCGTCGCGTGCGGCTACCTCGTGCCCGCCTCGGTTCCGGTCGCCTGCGTGGACATCAACCCGATCGTCCTCGAGAAAATCCGCGAACGCGGACCGACCCAGACCGTCGGCATCGTCACCGACGCCGAACCGTTCCTGCGCGAACTCGTTCGCAACCTCGAAGCACTCACGGGCCAGGAGAGCCCACCCGAGGCCGGTTGAACCGTCCCTATCCGCGCAGCATCGCGCACCAGTGCCAAGGGGAAACGCACACGCATCGATATGTTGCGCCCGGACGATCCGGCGGCGTCAACGGGTTGTTGGAATCTCGGCCGTCCAGCGATACGGCGAGGCGGTCAGCCAGCTCAAGCCGCTGACTGTGACGGAACTGCCCGGTTCGATCTGCTCGAGAACGAGCCCGACGTCATCCAGGGTATTCACCGGCACACGCTCGAGCGCGACGATGAAGTCTCCTTTCTCGAGTCGGGCGCGCTCGGCGAACGAGTTCGAACGTACCTCCTCGATCATCAGCCGGGCATAGGCGGGGATGCGGTGTTTCCGCAACAGGTCTTCGGGCACTTCGATCAGCTTGAGACCCAGTCGGCGTTGCGCAAGTTGCCGTCCGTCAGGCATCGGAATCGCTTCGAGCGGGATGTCGGCGGCGATTGTCGTTTCGCCGCGCCGAACCTGGAGCTTAACCCGGTCGCCGGGCTTGTGGCGCAGGAGGTGGACGTAGTAGTCGATACTGCTGGTTGCGCGGTGTCCGTCGATCCGCGAGACGTGGTCGCCGACGCGCACGCCGGCCCGATCGGCAGGGCTGCCGCCGGCCACACGCGTGACCTCCGCCGCCGGACCGCTCACCTCCAGCCCGAGGCGGACGCGCTGCCGCTGCTCGATGTCGAGCATCCGCGGCAGCAACTCCCACAGTCGATCGACGGGGATCGCGAAGCCGATATTCTGCGCGTCGCCGCGAATGGCCGAGTTGATGCCGATCAACTCGCCGTTGATGTTGAGCAGAGGTCCGCCGGAGTTGCCGGGGTTGATCGGCGCATCCGTCTGGATCAGGCCGCTGTAAACGGTGTCGGCGCTGAACACCAGATCGCGCCCCACCGCACTAACGATACCGGCGGTGACGCTATGCTGCAGGCCGAGCGGGTTGCCGATTGCGATCACGGTCTCGCCAATCATCAGGTCGTCGCTCCGCCCGAGCGGAACCGTTGCCAGTTTCCCCGGCGTCACGATCCGCAGCACCGCCAAGTCGTGCTCGGAGTCAATCGCGACGACTTCGGCGGGCAGCTCGCGATTGTCGGCGAAGGCGATCTGCACGTCCGAAGCGCGCGCGACCACATGCGCGTTGGTGACGATGTATCCGTCGCCGTGAATCACGACGCCCGACCCCACGCTTTCGACGCGACGGTTGCGCGTGCGGGGCCGTCCGAAATCGAAGATGTCGTCGAGCGCGCGGAACGGACTGCGCAACTGGACGACACGCGTCGTACTAATATTGACGACCGCATCCCGACAGCGCTCGAATACCTCAACCACCGGCGTGCGTCGGCGGGCTCGTTTCTCAGCGTCCGTCTGACCGTGGGCCACCCCCACGGCGGCCAGCAGCAGGAGTACGAAACCGCTTCTGCGGAGCGATCCTCTCATCTGCGTCTCCTAAGCAGAAAGGTCCCCAAGAGTACCAGAACGAATGCCGCAGCCGTTTATCGTAGGCAAGCGATCGGCGACTTGCGAATGTCGGAAAGTGCAGACAGTGGCGGGGCGTCTTACCCGCCAACGAGCCCGGAGCGCAAACGACGGGCCTCAGCGACCTCGCGCACCTTGAACCCCTCGCTCGCGCTCGGGGCTCGTTGTGTTAGGCATCTGGTTCGCGCCGGGGCCCGCGGCGTAGACGCAGGCCTCATCAAGGGAGCTTGCTCCCCCCTCGCTCGCGCTCGGGGCTCGTTCATGCGAAGCCGGGGCGCGCCAATGCGAGCCGGGAGCGTAAGTGACCGGTTTGGGTGGCACTGGCGGCTTGTCCGCCAGTGTGGGGGGATTTGCATGCAAGGGTGCCCCACCCCATCTTGGGGTGGGGGATGGATCTCGCGCTTCCGGGCTCGTACTCACCGCCGTGTGCCCCACCCCGCTCGCATGGGGGGACGCGTTTTCGGCCAGCACGGAAATGTGTCCCCAAGGGTAGAACCCTGGGGCACCTGGCCCAAGGTCCGCCTCGAAAACGCGAGGTTAGGGTGGACGTCTCGCCCGTCGTTGGCGCCGCTTGCTGGCCCTGCGGCCGACCGCTATTCTCAGCGCATCAATCCGGTATTGAAGGTGACCCCACAGGAGTACGCGCCATGGCGGCGGATGGCATTTTGAAGAAGACGAAAGCGGAGATGGAGAAAGCGACGGAGTTCCTGCGGCACGAGCTGCGGTCGGTCCGAACGGGCCGGGCCACGACGGGGCTGGTCGATGGCCTGCGGGTCGACGTCGAGAGCTACGGCTCGAGCATGTCGCTGAAGGAGTTGGCCAACCTGGCGGTCGCGGATGGCAACGTGATTATCGTCAAGCCCTACGATCCCACGACGCTCAAGGACATCGCGCGCGCGATCGAAAAGAGCGAGCTGGGTATCAACCCGCAGAACGACGGCAAGGTGGTGCGTCTGCCCGTTCCGCCGCTTTCGACCGAACGACGAAACCAGCTCGTGCAGCGCGTCAAACAACTCGGTGAGGCGCAGAAGGTAGCCGTTCGCAATCTGCGTCGGGATGGTAACAAGGCGCTCGAGGGCGAAGAGAAGAACAAGGCTATCACGGAAGACGAATCGAAGCGCGGCCAGGATGACATTCAGAAGCAAACGGACGACTTCTGCAAGCAGATCGACCAGCTCGTCGCCGAGAAGACCAAAGACATCATGGAAGTGTGATTGGTCGAGTCGGGGGCACGCCGCTGGGGCGACGGCGCGCGGGGCCGTGTAGGGAGGGGGCAGCACGACCGCACGGCGCCGTCCTTGCTTTTTTCAAGTCATAGTGCCGGGGGTGACGGGAAGTCGACCTCGGTCTCGTTCAGGTGGTTGAAGTAGTTGGTAAACGTCGCGAGCGCGAAGTTGGCCACTGCCTCCGCGATATGGCCGTCCGTATAGCCTGCATCCCGTAGCGCCTGCACGTCGGCATCGCTCACATGTCCGCGCTTCTCCCGGAGCGCCAGCGAGAATCGCGTTAGCGCAGCCAGCTTGCCATCGGCCGGATTACCGTTTCGAACCGCGACGGTTTCCGCTTCGGAAAGGCCCATCTGCTTACCAATGACCGTGTGGGCCGCCAGGCAATAATCGCACTCGTTGGCCTGGCCGACTGCGAGTTGGATCGTCTCGCGCTCTTTACCGGACAGTAGCCCCTTTCCAAGTGCTCCGGCAAGCCCTAGATAGGCATCTAGCGCCGCGGACGAATTCGCGAGTCCCTTGAAGATGTTGAAGTGCTTCCCCTTCAACGGTCCCTCGAAGATTTCCTTCACACGCCCGGTGCTCGCGGCCGGATCGATCGTACTGAGTCGCGCCATGACATAGCTCCTTTGCGTACGGGGAAACCCGGGACCACTGTTACGGCCTCCTGGCTTCCTGATTGCTGGGTCCTCATTCCCGATCCAGACGACGCGTCGTAACACCCTTTCCGATGCTTCTGGCGGGCCCTCGGTGACGCCGATTTCCGACGCGTGGTTCGCGTAGCCGATCAGCGGTCCGCTTTCGCTCGTCGGGCAACCAAAAGCTGCTTGAATCGCGCTGCGCCGGCAGCGTACACTGAAGGATCGTCAGGATGCTAAGCCGCGTGACCGCCGCCTCGTCCGATAAATTGAGGCGGTGTCCGCTGGAGGAACGAACGAATGAAGCGCTCGGTTGTGTTGTGGGTGGGCGTGCTGGGGATGGCCTGGGCACCGCTCCGCGTTAATGCTCACGAGGGGGATCATCAGGTCTTGAATTCCCTGCAGCGGACTTACGGTCCGTGGGGGGCGCGGGTGCCGGTCCCGGACACGCGCGCGACGATTGAGGAGATGGTGGAGCATGGCAGTACGTTGCTGTCCGAGTCGCATCGGCCACTGTTGCCCGCCGAGATGACGGTGGATTCGGCGATCTGGCGGGACCAATTGTTGCAACTGCGGCTCACGCTGCCCGAGCAGCATACGTGGCAGCCGTCGCCGGTGGATCTGGAGAGTCTGGGGACACTGTTGATGTACCCCTGGCGCGGGCGGGACGACTTTGCCGGGATTACCGTCGAGGTTCGCGAAGGCGTGACGGGAGACTATCGCAACTGGTCGACGTTCATGGAGACGGCGCCGCCAACCGGGTCGGCGTCGGAGCCGGTCGACGTTGTGGATCCCGCGCGGATGGTCACGCATCCGCCGCGCGTGACGAACAGCATCGGCGGACCGACGACACACGGGCGCCAGCCGCAGGGTCCGCTCAGCGGCGTCACCGTCTACGTGTCCGGCGGGCACGGCTGGACGGCCGGCACGTCGTCGTGGTTCCTGCAGCGGCCGCTGCTGCTCGGCATGAACGAGGACTACGGCAACATCGACATGATGAACTACTTCGTTCATTTCCTGTTCAATGCGGGCGCGACCGTGGTCCCCTTCCGCCCCGTCGGATGGCAGCCGATCGAGATCACCATCGATCAGGACGACCCGCAGGTCAGCTATAGCGGAGCCTGGGGTGACAGCGGCAACACCAAACGCTACGAGAACGGCGTCACCAACTCAGGGGTCGCGTACCGGTTCGCGTCGACAAACCCGACAGAGACCGCTACGGCGCGCTACACGGCCGCCATCCCCACCACCGACTTCTACCCCGTGTACTGCTTCACGATCGCGAGTACGAACCGCGTGCCGCAAACCTACCGTATCAGCCACAGTGGGGGCATCTCGGAGGTCGTCGTCGACCATCGCGAGGTTGGCAACGGCTGGGTCTGGCTCGGCGAGTACTATTTCGAGGCCGGCGGCGACAACTACGTGGAGATCAGCAACGCGTCGCCGATCGGCGGTGTGGTCGTCGCGGACGGAATCCGTTTTGGCGGCGGAATCGGCGACGTCGTCCGCCCCGGACCCGGCGACGTCAGCGGCTTTCCTCGAGACGAAGAAGGGCAGCGATACTTCGCCGAGAGCGAGCTGGGCAACAACGCAGCCGGCTTCGACTCGGGGATCTGGGACTTGGTCGGCTTCAACGACAACAGCGACAATGTCGGTGCCGCCGCCCGTTGGGCGCGCGAGATGAACCAGGTGCCGGCTGGCGGCGTGCTGGTCGACCGCTGGAAGCGCATCCACCTCGAGTTTCATACGAATGCCGCCGGCAACGCCCGAGGCCAGCTCTGTCTCATCACCAACACCGGCGCTACAACGAATCAGTCCAGCTATGCGACGATCCTCGCCGACGAGATCGATGCCGACCTGCTGTTGCTCCAGGATGAATTCGAGCACAACTGGGTCGACCGCGCATTGCCCACGTTAACCAGCGGCTTCGGCGCCATCAGCACCGGGAACAACAGTAACGAGTTCGATGCGACGATCGTCGAACTGGCCTTCCATGACCAGGAGGATGACGCCGAATTGCTCCGTGATGCCCGCGTCCGACAGGCGATGGCCCGCGCGTGTACGCACGGGATCATCCGCTTCTTGAACACGCTGCCGGGAAGCCAGGTCGACCTGCTGTTCGCGCCCGACACCCCCCGCGGGCTGCGCGTCGAAGATCTGGGCGGCGGGGACGTGCGACTCAGTTGGGAAGCGCCGCTGGCGGACGCAGCCCGGGGTGACCCGGCCACCGGCTACGTCGTGTATCAGTCGTCCAACGGCTACGGCTTCGGCGATCCGATTGTTCTCGGTAACGTGACCACGACGACGCTCAATGGCGTGCCGACCGGCGAAACGCGCTACTATCGCGTCGCCGCCACGAATGCCGGCGGAGAGTCGATGCCGACCGAAGTGCTCGCGGTCCGACGGCCCGCGACGGGCACCGCGGCGCTGCTGGTCGTCAACGGGTTCGACCGGTTGCGCCGGCAGATCAACGAGATCATGACCTTTACGCAACCACCTTCAGTGGCCGGCCAGAGCATCGAACGTCAAAAATGGCGCAGCAGCAACTCGTACGATTACATCGTGCAGTATGCCGACGCGCTGGCGGCCAACGACGTGGGCTTCATGAGCGCATCAAACGAGGCGGTGGAAGGCGGGGTCGTCGCGTTGGGCGATTTCCCGATGGTGGTCTGGGTTCTCGGTACCGAAAGCACCGAGGATGCGACATTCTCCAGCACGGAACAGACACGCGTCGACGACTATCTCCAGGCAGGCGGCGCGCTCTTCGTCTCGGGCGCCGATATCGGTTTCGATCTGCTCGGCAACGGGACCGGCGTCACCTTCGCCAACCAGACGTTGCGGATCAACTTCGTGGCCGACGAAGCGGACACGTTCGACGTGGCGCCGGCGCCCGGAGGGTTCCTGGCCGACCTGCCGCCCTTCGATTTCGATCCGGACAACGGCGCCGTCTACGAAGTCCGAAATGCCGATCGGATCGGCGAGAGCACCGACGCGCAGCCACTCCTCAACTATGTCGGCGGAGCCGGCGGCGTTGCCGGCGTGCAGTTCAGCGGCAAGGTCTACAACGCGGTCACGTTCGGATTCCCCTTCGAGGCCATCTCCGATGCCGGTGTCCGCGCTGACGTCATGCAACGCGTCATCGAATTCCTCGAGACCGCGACCGGGCCCCTCGACTTCGATTCCGATAGTGACGGCGACGTCGACTTCGACGATGTACGTACCTGGGCGTTCTGTTTTCGTGGAGACGAGTTCACGTTCCCGGACGGCACGTTGTGCCTCGACTTTGACGACGACGACGATAACGACGTCGACCTACAGGATATGCATGCGATGCAGCGCGCCTACACCGGCTCGTTGCCGCTGCCATAGGACTGCGGCTTCAGCCGCGGCGCGCCGCAGAATCTGAACGGCGGATCCGTCCCCGTATGCTACACTGATTGCCAGGTAGCCCCGGTCGCGCCGTGGTCCGAACCTACGCCCCGAGAACGGCATGTCTCCGGAAGAGTACGCAAACGTCCATCGTATCTTCGACGCCGCCCGTCGCCGGCCGCTGGCCGACCGTGCCGCATACCTCGACAACGCCTGCGGCAGCAACCCCGCGCTGCGCCATGAAGTCGAGTCGCTGCTGGGCCACGACCGCGCTCCCGAGAGTTTTCTCGACCGACCGATTCTCAATGAAGGCGTACGCGCGGCTATCGGTCCGCAGTCATCGACGCCATTGGATCAAACAGCACCTGTGGATGATTCGCGGGTAACACTGCCCGGGCCGGACGCCATCGTGCCGCAACGGATCGGAGAGTTCACTATCCGCCGCGTACTCGGTCGTGGCGGTATGGGCGTCGTCTACCTTGCCGAACAGCAGCGCCCGCAACGAACCGTTGCATTGAAGGTCATGCGCAACCCGCTCGGCACGACCGAGCTGCTACGACGCTTCGCATTGGAGGCCGACGTTCTTGGTCGGCTGCATCATCCGAGTATCGCCCAGATCTTTTCGGTCGGAACGGCCCCACAGCGGGGCCCTGCCGGCGAGTTGATCGAGCAACCCTTCTTCGCGATGGAATTCGTGGACGGCGTACCCCTGAACGCCCACGTCCGACAAGACGCCTTGCCGACCGAGAAGCGCGTGGCACTGCTCGCGACCATATGCGACGCCATTCATCATGCCCACCAGAAGGGCGTGATTCATCGCGACCTGAAGCCGGCAAACATACTGATCACACCGGAAGGCACACCAAAGGTGCTCGACTTCGGCGTCGCCCGTGCCGTGGATCCGGACCTTCAGGCCACGACGCTCCATACCGGTGCCGGTCAGATTATCGGAACGATCCCCTACATGAGCCCGGAGCAAATCGCGGGCCGTTCCGATGAGGTCGACATCCGCTCCGACGTGTTCGCGCTCGGGTGCATCGCGTACGAACTGTTCTCGGGTCGGTTACCGTTCGACGTCACGGAGCGGAGCGTGGCGGAAGCAGCACGGATCATCCACGAGGACGACCCATCGCCGATGAGTTCGGTGAACCGAACGCTCCGCGGCGATCTCGAGACGATCGTCAACAAGGCGCTGGAGAAGGAGCCCGAGCGCCGCTATGCCTCGGCGGCGGAACTCGCGGCCGACCTCCGGCGATACTTGCACGACGAGCCGATCACGGCCCGACCGCCGAGCTCGTGGTACCAGGTGCGCAAGTTCGCGAAGCGCAATCGGGCGCTGGTTGCGAGTGTTGCCACCGTATTCGCGGTGCTCGTTGTCTTCGCCGTCACCAGTACGGCACTTGCATTGCGGGCCACCCGGGCCGAATCGCTCGCCGCGTCGCGGTTGTCCGATACGCAGGCGGCGCTGCAGCTTGCGGATGAGCGCCGCGACGAAGCCGAGCAAGCGCTGGCGCTGGCCGAAACGCGACGTGAACAGGCAATCACGGCGCAACGGAACGCCCAGGCCGAGGCCGAGCACGCGCTGGCCGTCCGCACCTTTCTCGTGGAGATGCTCGAGCGCGCCAGCCCGCACGTCGCGGCCGGCGGCGATGTCACCGTGCTGCGCGCCGTCCTGGAGGATGCCGAGGTGCGGCTCGACGACTTGCGGGACTATCCGATCGTGCTGGCGGATCTGCACGTCGTGATCGGGCGGGTGTACCGCGATCTCGCGGACTTCGATAAGGCGGAGAAGCACCTGCTGGCCGGACATGCACTCTACGAGCAAGAGGGCGTCGAAGAAGGGGACTTGCTCGAGATCCTCTCGTCGCTGGGCGCGCTCCGTGACGACCAGCACCGTTTCGACGAAGCGCGCGAAATCTACACCGAGTTGCTGGAACGAAGCGTCGAGGCGTACGGCCCGTTCCACAAGCGTTCGCTCAAGGCCCGCTACCAGATCGTGGGAACGAAGTTTCAGCAAGGCGATTTACATCATGCGGCGGCCGAGACCCGCGCCGTTCTGGCGGACGTGATCGCACATCACGGCGCGGACTGTGATCTGGCCAACGAGATCCGCGGCGGATTGGGGTTGACGCTCATGCGCGCGGGACATTTCGACGAGGCCGTCGAGATGTTCGAGTACCTCGATTCGCTCTTTCAGGATCAGTACGGGCATCGACATCCGACACGGCTCATTATGCTCAAGCACCTTGCCCAGGCACTCGAAAAGGCCGGCGAGCTAGACCGGTCCAAGGAGGCGCATCGTGAGCAGATCGCACTGTACACCGAGGTGTATGGCGCGGCGCATTGGCGCACCGTCGAAGCCAAAATCAACCTGTGCACGGTGCTCTCTACTATCGGAGACTACGCTGCTGCGGAAACGCTGGCGACTGAGGCGGTCGAGGCCGCCCGCGAGGCCCTCGGCCCGGACCATGGAACCACGGCCAAAGCACTGCATCGTTTGGCCATCGCACAGCGGCTGCAATCCAAGCTATCGGCCGCGCACGCGACGTTTACGCAGCTGGTCCCGCTCGCCGAGCGGCTCTACGGCGAGGACGACGTCCGCACGCTCAACATCCGCGGTTCCTACGCCGGCGTGCTCATGCAGGAGGGCCGGATCGATGAAGCCATTTCGATCGTCGAGCAAACCGTGGCGGCCAATACGCGCATGTACGGTGCGAGCAGCATCCAGGCACTGCAGCAGCGATACAACCTGGCGGTGCTGAATATGAAGCGCGGTACCTACCAAGCCGCGATCGAGATTCTGAAAGCGATCATTCCGATCGTGGATGATGCTGCGCCGCCTGACCATTGGTTTCGCTGGGAGTTGCGGGGCTCGCTCGGTCGCTCCTTGGCATCGGCCGATGCGGTAGCGGAAGCGTTGCCCCACTTGCACGCGGCGCTGGACGGGCTGACGCGCACGCTCGGCGAAGATAACCCCAAGACCCGGCAGGTCCACGACGCACTCGAAACGTTGCGTGCGGCGGGAATCGACGTCGACCGCTAATGCGCGTCGCGCGCGAGTAGCGCCGCACCGATCACCCCTGCGGTCTTGGTCGGTAGCTTGCCTTGATCGAGCCGTAGCGCTTCCGGGACTAGGCTCGTCTTGCGGCGCATCAGCTCATCGCGCGTTCGCGTGACCAGTTCCGCATGATGGTCGATCACGCCGCCGCCGAGCACGATCTGGTTGGGGGCATAGATGTGAATGATCTGCAGCAAGCCGATCGCCAGCGCTTGGGACGCGACATCGAGCACATCGTCGGTGAGCGGAACGTAGCTTTCGAGCGGATCCTCGCTACCGCTCGCGAGCGCCTGAAGCGATGGCCCGCTCGCGAACGCCGAAAGGCAGCCGGGGACTTCGTTGCGGCCCGCGGGCGCGTCCGGCGCGGTGTCGACGATCAGGAATCCGAAGTGCCCGGCCCCGCCGCGTGTGTGCTTGATCAGTTGACCGTCCAGCACGACACACCCACCCACACCCGTGCCGAGCGACAGGTAGAGGAACCGCGTCGGTGTCGGCTCGATCGCGCGCCACTGCGCCCAGCCCGCGGCGTTCACGTCGGCGTCCAAGTGCGGCGTGGCGCCCAGCGCCCCAGTGAACAGGGCCCGCAGATCGGTGCCCTCGAGAAGCGGCAGATTGACCGCCCGCTTCATCACGGCCGTGGTCCGGTCCCATACGCCGGGCAACGCTACGCCGAAACGTTCGGGTTGCACGCCGGCTTGGTCAATCGCGGACTGCGCTCCGGTGCGAACGACTTCCGCGAGTGCTTCCGGTGCCCCGCGCTCCGGAATGCGCGCGTCGACCAGTGACCGCAGATCGCCATCCGCGCTCACCACGCCGACGCCTACGTGCCCGCCGCCGATGTCGATGCCAAGGATGTGTTGCATGATGGCGGACACGCTCCGGTCTAAGGTTTCAGCGTGAACGTCAGGTCGACCTCGACGGTGCTGTCGAGCGGCAATCCCGGCACGCCGACCGCGGCCCGCGCGTGTCGCCCGGCGTCGCCAAAGACATCGACAAGCAGGTCACTCGCACCATTGGCAACCTTGTGCTGATCCGTAAAACCGTCCGCCGAGGCGACATAGACGACCAGCTTGAGTACCCTGGCGATTCGGTCGATCCCGTCGGCGGCGTCGGCCGCGACCGCGATCGCATTCAACGTGCAGAGACGTGTCGCCTGCAGCGCTTCTTCAAGTGTCCGCTCACGTCCGACGAGGCCGGCGTACTTCACGTTCCCGTTTTCGACAGCGATCTGTCCACTCAACAGCAGCAGATCGCCATGTCGCGCAGCAGGGACATAGGACGCGACCGGCCGCGGGGCGGCGGGCAACGTGATTCCCATTTCGTGCAATCGTTCACTCGGCGTGGCCATCGCTCGGCTCCGAATAGCGGTGTGCGTCGGAGTGCCGGACCGTGCCGTTCGCGCCGGGCTCGTGCGGCCCGGATTCTGCCGCCTCAGGCACCAACGGTTCGGCCACAGCCATCCCGCTCTCCTCCTCGAATTCGTCCTCTTCCATGCCTTCTTCGAGTTCCTGCATCGCGAACAGGTAGATCTCGCCGAAGAGTTGCTCCTGCTCCGCCCGAACGCGCTTCACACGGACCAGCTCCAGTAGTGCGAGGAAGCGCGTAATGATCTGCGGCTTTTCCCAGCGATCGTCGAACAGATCGCGAAACTTCGTCGGCCCTTCCTGCTCGAGAATCGCCACGATCTCGTCCTCGACCACCTCGATCGGCGTATCGTCGTAGGTCACCTCGTGACGCCGAGGACCGGCACCGATCGCGCTCATCACGTTGCCGAACGCGCGCAGCAAGTCCCAGACCTCGACCTCCTCGAGCTCGACGCCGCGCAACCCCGGCGGCAACGTGCCAGGACGCCGGACGTACCGTTTGGCCCGCTCGTCGGCGGCGCTGCCCAATGCCCGTGCGGCGTCCTTGAAGCGCTTGTACTCGAGCAGTTTCCGAACCAGGGCCGTGCGGGGATCGTCTTCGTCATCGCCAAGCTCGAGCGGAGCCGACGGCAGCAGCGCCCGTGATTTGATCTCCGCCAGCGAGGACGCCATCACCAGGAATTCGCCTGCCGTGTTCGGATCGACGGTTTCGAGCAGCCGCATGTACTCGATGTACTGGTCCGCGACCCGTGCCACCGAGATGTCATGGATATCGACCTCGTCCCTCCGAATCAGATAGAGCAGCAGGTCCAACGGCCCGCTGAAAACGTCGAGCTGTACGCGATAGGGTTCGCTCATTCGTTCATCTCCAACCCACCGGCGTTAACGAACCGTCGCTCGGGTCACGATCCCGGACGCATTGCGTACGTCCTCCATCACCTCTTGAGCAATGTCGCGCGCCTTGCGGCCACCGACGGCCAGCAGATCCTCCACGTCGTCCGGCCGCGCGGCCCAGCGGGCGCGGTCGTCGCGCCGAGCGCCAAAAAACGCCTCATACAGCTCGACGAGGCGTTTCTTCGCTTCACCGTAACCCATACCACCCTGACGATAGCGCTGTTCCCATTCCTTCAACTCCTCCGCCGGCGCCATCAATCGAAGCAGCGCAAACACATTGCACGTCTCAGGATCCTTCGGGTCCTCGACGGGTGTGCTGTCGGTCTGGATCGACATGATGCGTTTCTTCATGGCTTTCGCGTCACCGAAGATATCGATGGTATTGCCGTAGCTCTTGCTCATCTTCTGACCATCGAGCCCCGGCACGATCGCCGCCTCGTTGAGCCGTGGCTCGGGCCGCTTGAGCACGTCGCCGAAGGCCGCGTTGAAGGAGGCCGCCATATCCTGTGTCATCTCGATGTGCTGTAACTGGTCCTTGCCCACCGGCACCAGGTCGCTGCGATAGATCAGAATGTCCGCCGCCATCAGGAGCGGATACGTATACAGTCCGGTCGACGGCAGAATGCCGCGCGCGATCTTGTCCTTGTAGGAAGTAGCACGGTCGAGCAGGCCCTTTCCGGTCACGGTCGCCAGAATCCAGGCGAGTTCGGTCACCTCCGGCACGTCGCTTTGCCGAAAGAGCGTTGCCTTCTGCGGATCGAGCCCCAGCGCCAGGTAATCCAGCGCGACATCACGCGTCAGCGTGCGAAGCCGTTCGGCGTCATGCACGGTCGTCAGCGTGTGGTAGTTGGCGATGAAGTAGAAGCCTTCATGCGCGTGCTGCAGCTCGATGTGCTGCTTGATCGCACCGAAGTAGTTGCCCAGATGCAGTGTGCCCGAAGGCTGAATGCCCGATAGGACGCGCATGACGATCCACCCGTGTTGCGTTCGACGATCCCGAGGTGATGAGGGTAGGGCATGCGGCTCGCGTGAACAAGTCGCGCAGATGCCCTTAGGCTCCGCCCGCGGACGGCTACCACATCTCGAGCGCCGGCGGAAGGCGCTTCCAACCGCGCCCCCCGGGGGAACGACCGGTGGACTACGGAGTGCCCGTCAGCGCGGCAACGAAGCCGGAAATGTCGCCAACGCCCAGCTGTTGGTCGCCATTGAAATCACCGACGATATCGAGCACCACGTCCGGATATTGGAGTTCGTACGCTGGCCGATCCTGGAGCGCGAGCACAAACGGGTTGATGTCGGCGACCGTTACCCGGCCGTCTCCGCTGAAATCGCCGACCGGCTGGACGATGACCTCCGTTACCGGCAGAACAATACGTGTTTCGGTAGCGGTCGTGACCTCGACATTCAGCGTATCGAATCCAGCTTCGTCGGAGGAGGTGACCTGTACCTCATAGACCCCGTCGCCAAGATCCGCAGCCGCCGTGAACCGGGTGCGTCCATCGCTGCCGCGCGGGTCATGGATGACCCGCACGCTGACGACGTCACTCGCCGCGTCGCCGAGCCAGTCGCGCAGCTCGATCTGCATCGTATCGGTGAAATCGTCGGCCGGTGGCAGCCGCTTGCGGAACGTCACGGCAGAGGCGATCTGGTCGAAGAGACCGACGCGGCTCGCGCGCCAGGTGTCGAACAACTCCTGGAGCTGAAAAACCGGGTCAGGGTCGGCGGCATCGTCGGCGACAATGTTGAAGTTCATGAAATAGTCACCCGTTGCGCATCCGCCGGCGGTGCAGTCGCCATCCGTGTCCCCACGTCGGGCAACGATCATGAAGCCGATATGTGCCGACTTTGCAAAGTTCGGCGGGGGTGCTCCACACCCGTCCGCGTCGTTCGGACTGCATGAGCAGCGGCCGTCCCCGCCGAGCTGCCGAGCGGCCTCCATCGCGGCCATGAGTTTCGCAGGTATGTCGCCGGGGGTATCTCGAAACGCCGCCTCAGCGGCATCGACGACCGGCATTCCGGTAATCACGTTCCCTTGGATTGCGTAGGTGATCGTACCGATCTGGCCGGTGACGCCCCCGAAGAACTGGCCCAGCTGAACGCCGGAGAAAGTGGTCGCCCGGCCCTGCGTATCCACGATCCCGAACTGTCGCCGAAACCGGAACGGGTCGAAGAAGGGATCCAGGAACTGTAGCCGCGGGATAATGTCATCGGGCGCGGTTCCGAGCAGCAATTGCTCGCGCATTCGGCCCCTCAGAACGCCCACCTGGTCGATCGCACCCTGCGAGGCCCCGCCGCCAACCTCCACCAGCACCACCGGCAGCCCGGCCCGCAAATCGAACCCGACGAGACAGGTCGCCGCCCCGACGGCCACTTCCTTCGTTCGCGTGTCAGCCGCGACGATCGACCAGGTCGCGTGGGCCGGCGCAACGCAGATGGCTAGCACGACCACCACCACTGTCAGGGCGTTCTTCGTCATCATGGCAAGTTTCCTTCCTCGAGGCATTTGCGAGAAGTGCCGGCTCGTTCAGATTATACCAAACTGATACGCCCAGATCCGATCGTCCCACCGTCCAATAACTCACAGCCGGGGAGTGCGACAGGCGTCTCGCCCGCCGTTGTCGGCCGTTCTCGCTCGCGCCTCGTTGCTCCCCGATTGCGGTTACAATCCCTCCCGGATCGGGATGTGCAGGAGTTTTTCGCATGGTGAGCAAGGCCACAGTGATCGGCACGGGAGCGATGGGGACCGTCTGTGCGCAGATCCTGGCGGCGAATGGCAAGCAGGTGGCGCTTTTCGCGACCCGCGAGCAGCGCGTCCAGGAGTTGCTTGTTGCCCGCGAAAACCAACGCTACCTGCCAGGAGTCCGGCTCTCCGAGAACATTCGGCCGACGGCCGACCCTGTCGCGGCGCTCGCCAACACCGAACTGGTGATCAGCGCCATCCCGTGCCAGCACCTGCGTGGCGTTTGGGAGCGCGTCGGCGAAAACGTGCCGCCGGACGCGACACTCTGCAGCGTCACCAAGGGAATCGAGATCTCGACCCTGCTACGGCCAAGTGAGATTCTGGAAGAGTTTGCGGGAGCATGTCCGGTGGTGGTCCTGTCGGGGCCGAGCATCGCCGGCGAACTCGCCCGGTACTTGCCGGCAACCGTCGTCGCCGCGAGCGCGGACGAACGCGCCGCGGAATTGGTACAGGAGGAGCTGAGCACCTCCTGGTTCCGCATCTACACCAACTCCGATTTGGTGGGCGTCGAGCTCGCTGGCGCAGTGAAGAACGTTGTCGCGCTGGCGGCGGGAATCCTTGACGGGCTGCGGGCCGGCGACAATGCCAAAGCGGCCCTGGTCACGCGCGGATTGGTTGAAATAACCCGGCTTGGAGTCGCGATGGGTGCGCAGCCGGAAACCTTCGTGGGCCTGGCGGGCGTCGGCGATCTGGTGACGACCTGTGTTTCGAAGCTGGGTCGGAACCGGTCCGCCGGCGAGCGGATCGGCCGCGGCGACGCGCTCGCAACCGTGCTTGACGAGAGTCGATCGGTCATCGAGGGCATTCCGACGACCCGTGCCGTCCTCGAGTTGGCCGAACAGTACGCAGTCGAGATGCCCATCACGCGTGCGGTGAGTGCGGTGCTGTTCGATAATGTCGCGCCGCTGGCCGCGATTTCGGATTTGATGCAACGGCCGTTAAAACCCGAGCGCCGCAGTTGATCACGACCGTCTCTGGTTTGGAAAGGAAGATCGCCGTGGCACCGCGAGCATTGACCATCCTGACGCTGAGCTTTCTGGTCACGACCGTGGCGGCCCAAGGGACCGCGCGCGTTACGGTTTCGCCGAAAGAGGCATTCGTCAACGAGGCGGTGACGGTCCAGGTGCGTGTCGACAACTTCAAGACGGCGGCAACACCGACCTTTCCCGAGATCCCCGGCTGCACGGTGCGCGGCGGAAAGCGCGCCGAATCCCGCCGAACGTCGAACCTGCTCGGTCGCCGAGAGACGCTCCGATCGCGGACGCATACGTTTCAGCTCGTCGCCGAGCAGCCCGGACGCTATACGATCCCCCCGATCGAATTGGAGGTCGACGGACGCATTCTGCGCACCAAGTCGCAAACGGTGGTGGTGCTTCCACCCGATCCGTCCGAGGAGCCGCTCTTGCGGGTGGAAATCGTCTCGCCGATGAAACGGATCTTCGTCGGGCAGAAGGTGCCGTTGAAACTCCGGATCCAGGTGAAAGCCGCCCGACACCGTCGTCGTTCGCTTTCGCCGCAGGACATGTGGTCGCTCGTCACGCGCAACCAGTTGGGGATCTTTCCGCACGAACGCCCCGGTCTCGAGCGCCGCTCGATCAAGGGGAAGAACGGCCGTGCCGAACAGTATTACATTTTTGTGGTGGAGACGGATTACATCGCCGACCGACCAGGTCCCCTGTCGTTCGACGATATCGAGGTCGGCCTGCGCTATCCGACCGAGCTGGTGGAAGACTTTTTCGAAGTGCGCGTCCGGTCTTTCCGCCACTTCGTCGTGCGGCCGACGATCGACGGCGTCGATGTGTTGCCCGTGCCGATGGAGGGTCGGCCGGCAAACTTCTCCGGTGCCGTGGGTCGCTACAAGATTCGGGCCCTCGCGACTCCCCGTGACGTCCATGTCGGCGACCCGATCGAGCTCACCATCGAGATCTTCGGCGACGGTCCGATCGAATCACTCCCGCCGCCACTGCTGGCGGACGATCCGGACCTGACGGCGCACTTCCGGGTCCCGCGTGAAGACATGGCTGGGGCCGCTGAGGGGAGTCGCAAGACGTACACGCAGGTGATTCGGCCGATCGACGCCGACGTGCGCCGGATCCCGCCGATCAAGTATCCCTATTTTGATCCGTTCGAAGAGCAGTTTGCAATTGCGGAATCGGTACCGATCCCAGTCGAAATCCAGCATTCCGAGGAACTCGAACTGGCTCAGCTCGATGCGTTTCCGACGCCGGTTGGCGACGACGCCCAACTGCTCGCGCTCGACGGGCTACGCGGCAACGTGATCGACCCGGCGCGCCTGCTGCGAACAACCACGACGGTTTCGCATACGCAAGCCATCGCTGCCCTGGCAGCTCCTCCGGTTCTGTACCTGTTCCTCGTTGCGGTGTCGACGCTTGGCAAGGGCGGCCCCAGCCCCGGCCGACGCCGGGCGCGCGCCCTGCGGACCGCGCAGTCCGCGATCCAGTCCGCAGCCTCCCAGCCTCCCAATGAGGCCGGAGCCACGATCGCCGCGGCGATGGCGGCATACCTCGCGGACCGTACGGGTCGGCCCAGCGGCCGGTTCATCGGCGACGGGGCCGTCAGTCACTTGCGCGAACAGGACGCCTCCGTGCCATTGGCGGCGGAGTGGGAGACGGTCCTGCAGCGTTGCAACCAGGCCTCTTTTGCCGGCGGGAGCGAGGATCCGTCCAAGCTCGTCGAAGAGGCGCTCCGCTGTCTCGAGCGTACGGAAGCCGTCCGATGGTAAGCCGAACGAGGGTCACCCCAGGGGCCATCCCCAGCGCTGCATTGGCGTGCGTCGCTATTTTGATGCTGGCACCAGGGTTGTACGCCAGCGCGGCCGAGATGTCGCGCGCGCAGCAGCAAGCCGTGCTGGAAGATGCACTGCAGGCGTTTGATGAAGGCGTACAATCCGCCGCCCGCAATCCAGCGCAGTCGCGCGAAGCCTACCGCCAAGCCGCCGGCGGGTTCGAGTCGCTGCTGCGTGCCGGCTTGTGCAATGCATCGCTCGAGTACAATCTTGCCAACGCCTATTTCCGTCTGAACGAGCACGGCCGCGCGATCCTGCACTATCGTCGCGCGCTTCTATTGGCCCCCGGAGACCCGTTGGCGACCGAGAATCTGCGCTACGCGCGGAATCGTGTCGAGCCGTTTATCGAGCCGTCGGCCTCAAACCAACTCATGCGCCGGGTATTGTTCCTGCACTACACACTTGCGGCACAAACCCGTCTCCGACTGGCGTTCGTGTGCCTGGCCGTTGGCTGGGGAGCACTGGCGCTTCGACTTCGGTTCTCCGCGGCCCCGTTGGTGCCGGTTGGCCTAATCGGGGTTGTCGTCGGGAGCACGTTGACCGTGTCCGTTCTTTGGGAGCTTCGCACGCAGGCCCGGACTCCGGACGCGGTCGTGATCGAAGACCGGCAGACACTGCGGCTCGGTCGCGGCGAGGCTTACGACCCCGCGCTCAGCGCACCGCTGGGCGCCGGCGTCGAGCTTCAGGTACAGCAGCGTCGCGGCGGCTGGGTCGAAGTGGAATTGCGGGACGGGAAAACAGGCTGGCTACCGGAGCGCGTGATCGAGGAAATCTGACACCGGCCGACGGCACGTTGGGGCCAACCCATATCGGCGCGGAAATTCGGGACAGACCGTGGTATGCTACGCTCAACCGGGTTCGGTCCTGCGCCGAACGATGCCCCCCGCGGATTGCCCGTCGATGGGGAATCGTGTGCCGGAAGAATCAGATCCGTTTTCATCGGGTGTCCGATGTCCGAACAGGCTTCCACAACGCTGCAGCCCGATGTGAAGCCGACGACAAAGCACGCACCGATGTGGAATGTCGTGCTCCTCGACGATGATGACCACACCTACGACTATGTGATCGAAATGCTGATGGACCTCTTCGCGCACTCGGCGGAGTTGGCCTACCAGATGGCTGTTGAGGTCGACGAGACGGGGCGCGTCATTGTCGAGACGACCGTGCTCGAGCGCGCCGAGTTCAAGCGCGAACAGATCGTGCACTACGGCGCAGACTGGCGATTGGAGCGTTCGGCGGGTTCGATGCGGGCGGTGCTGGAAGCCGTAACGTAAGCACGTGGTTGCCGCCCCGCGGCGTTGCGCACGTCGCCCAGGCTGGGAGGATTTCGAGTGTTGTGGTGTCGTCCGTGCCAGGGCCTCGCGATCGTAACGTTCCTGTGGGTGTTGCCGACGGCATACGGTGAGGCCGAGGGGCGTTCAACGCCGCGCCTGCTACTCGATCTGGCGCGCGACCGCGGCTTGCTGATCGCAGGCAGGCAGTCGCCGGCGGACGTGCTCTACATTCAGAGCCTCCTGCGAGCAGCCGTCCGGCTCGATCCGCGACAGACCGAAGCGCACGTGCTGCTGTACGAACTGGCCGTGCTTTCCGACGACGGCGAGCAGGCGCGATACCATCTCGAGCAGATCGTCCGTTCGGATTCCCGAAACACGACGGCCTACGCCGCCTGGTTGAACGCAGCGCTTCAGGAACAACAGACGACCGAGAAGCGAATCGATTGGCTCACACGACATCTCGCCGAGTCCGGCGTCGCGGGTCCGTCAGCGGCGATTGCACACCTGGCGCTCGCCGAACTGTCGGTGCAGCGCGTCGATCCAACCGCCGTCCGGCTTGCGCTGGACCGCGTGCTCGGCGCCGATCCGTACAACCCCGATGCTCGCTGGCTGCGCTTCCAGATCCTGGACCAGACCGTTCCGGTACCGATTCGCATTCAAGCGGGGTTGCAGGCGCTCGAGGCGAACCCGCTCGACGTCGGGACGGCCTGGACGGTGGGCTCGATGATCCACGACAGCGGTATGCCGCAGGAAGCGGCCATGTTCTGGGAGCATGCGCTCGAGGTGCACCGTCGAATGAACCCCGGCGAGACTCCGCCGGGCAGTTTCGAACTGGCGCTGGCGCGCAACGCATATGCCCGCGGCCGGGTCGATGAGGCCGTTCGGCAAGCAACAGCCGTCTTTGAGGGTCCGCCTGCCGCACGGCTCGAGGCTGGCGTATTCCTGCAGTGGCTCGCGCGCAAACATCGGCTGACCATCACGGAGGGTGTGCTCGACGAACTCGAAAAACAATCCGCTGCTGTCCGCGACCCGGACGAGTGGCCGGTCGCACAGGTTGCGTGGACGGCTTGGTATCACTGCACCGTTCGCACCGCACCGCAGCGTGCGCTGAGCCTGGCCCAGAACGCGGTAGCGCGGGCGCCGGACGATCCGATCGCCCGACGAGTGCTGGGCTGGGCGCTCGCTGTCAACTCGAGGTACGCGGAAGCGATCGAGACGTTGCGTCCGCTCGCCGCTCGAGACCCGGCAGCCGCTGTCCTGCTGGCGCAACTATTGCGCCGGGAAGGAGACGAGCCCGGCTCGGCGGCGGTCGTCGACGCACTCACAGTAGTGCCGAACGCGGGTCCGATTCACGACCTTTTCCTTCAGGCCGGTCTGCCGCTGCCCGAAGGCGACCCGGCGGAGATTCGAAGCATCCGTGGGCTGCTCAACAGCTTCGAACGCAGCTGTCTCAATTTCCACGAAGCGCCGGCGCGGTTCCTCGAGGTGGAGCTGATCCCGGAGAACCGCAGCCCGTCGCCTGGACAGCCCTGGTGGCTGACGATCTCGCTCAAGAACAAGGGACGCTTTCCGATCGCGCTCGGACCCGAGCGGCTGGTCAACCCTACCCTTGTGCTCTCGGTCGAGGTCGAAGCGGATCGCAAGCGCCAGTTCCCGAATCTGCTGATTCTGCACCTCGACCAGGCGCGCACGATCCCTCCCGGCGAAACGCGAACCCTGCGGACGACCATTGACGTCGGCCCACTACGGCAGCTGAGTCGCGCGATGCCGCAGCATCTGCTACGCGTGGTGGTCAACGGCATCTTCGACCCGGTCCCGACTTCCGATGACGGTTGGGAACCCAGTGCTACCGGCCAGACCATACGTCCCGCGTACATGAATCGTCTGCCGACGCAGGTAACCTCGCAGCACCTGCGGGCCTTGCTCGCGTCGTCAGGCAGCGACGCACCCCGTGTCGGGGCGCGGGCCCTGGAGGAGATCGCGGAGCTATTGGGTGAGCAGCAGCGCGCCGCGCTCGACCGGCTCTCATACGAGGTGCAAACGGTACCGGCCGAGCCACTCGCGCAGCGTCTGCGGGCTGCGCTCGAGAGCCGATCGTGGGAGCTGCGCGTTCATGCGCTGGAGGCCCTGCAAGTGGTCGGGCTCGATGAACAGATGTTCGCGGCCACCGAGAAGTGCCTCGAGCACGAACACTGGCTTGTGCGCCTTATGGCGATCCGTGTGCTGCAACGCCAGGGATCGGCCTTCATCGCCCACCTGGAAGAACTGGCACGCACGGACTCCGACGCGATCGTGCGCGACGTGGCGCGCAGCATCCTCCAAAAACATCAGGAACTGCATCCCACAACCACCGCTCCCGCCGGCGACAGCGAGCGCTAACGCTCGGCCGGGCGTCGCGGGGTGCCGAGGATCAACGCGGCCGTGTCGTGAGCGACACGGGCTGCGACGAAGGGCCCCCGCCGACGGGGTGTTGTGCGCTCGATTGCTGGTTGAGTCGCGCGATCCAAGGGCCGTATGTGGCTTCGAACGCGCGTTCAAATTGCCAAGCGACGAATCCGCCAGGACCCAGCAGCAGCAGCGCTGCGAGGATCAATGTGATGCCCGTCGCACGTCGTTTCGTTCGGCGAACCGCACGGCTTCGCTGCTGTTCCGGGGTGAGGACGCCGGCGCTGTGCAGGTCATGGCCGCATTCCGGGCAGTCGTTGCCCGCCAGGCCGGTCGTTGGGTAGCCGCAATGACCGCAAGCGGGCTGATCGGATGGAGGCACCGGCGGCGTTCGTACGCGCAGCAACCAGATGCCGATTGCCAGGGTTGCGAGTGCGGGGAGCCAATAGATCAGCGGCGGTATCATTCAGCGATCGCTCGGCGTCCGTGTCAACGCGGCTGGGATGCGGGCCGTGTCGTCGTTCGCCAGGGTTGGGTAGCGGGCGGGGCAGCGAATTTGGCCGCGCGCTCGGTGGCCAATTCGTTGGCGCGTTGCCGCGCGACCTCTGCTTGCAGTCTCGCGAGCACCGCCTGGCTTTGGGCCCTGGCCGCCGCCTGGCGCGCCCGCGCCGCTTGCTGGTAGCGCACGAACGAGAACATTACGCTCAATCCGATCATTCCCGCCAACAGGAGCACAGCGACCGCCGCGACTCGGCGAAACGTGCCTCGCCCGCCGATGTTGCGCTGCTGGGTCGGCGTGAGGATTCCAACCCGTCGCAAATCACCGCCGCACTCGGGACAAGTCAGGCTGGACAGGCCCGTGACGGGGTATTGGCAACCACCGCAGACGCTTTGCGTGTTCTGCGGACCGGACCGTGGCGAGATGATCAACAGCCGTATCGCGAACATCACCAGACCCACCACGACCAGGCTCAGCGCGCACCCGATGATGATTGTCGCCCACTCCATGACCGTTGCCCTCAGACGTCCTCTTCCTCTTCTTCCGCGAGCGCCCCAGTGGTAATGGCCATACGTTCCAGCACCTTGTCGAGTCGTTTGCGAACGAGCGGGAGGAACATCACGTGCGGGATTCGTCGAAGTTCGGTGGTCCCGGTCGCGTTGTAGACGACAAGCGTCCCGGCCAGGCCGAGCAGCAACTCGAGCACGTCCGGGTAACTCGTACGGATCGTCTTCGCGCCGCGCCCCAGCGAGTCATCCATTTTTCCGAGCGAGTAGTGCTCGAACTCGTTGTGTGTGATGCGCCACTTATCGTTCAATCGCGCCCAAAGCAGCATCAGACAGTAAGGGACTAACAGGATCATGCTGAACGTGAGTCCGAACGCGCGATCGTACTGCACGTCGAGATTGGCGAACGCCTTGTAGATGTCGCCGAACAACGTGAAGTTCTGCACGTCGCGCAGCCAGAGACCGAGAAAGAACATCGCACCAACGACGAACACCCAGAACACGGCCTGGTTGCGATTGATGTCGACGCCGAGCGTCAGCGTTACGACCGACAGGATGCCCAGGTAGAGCCAGCCGAGTACTTCGTGGTCGGCACCCATCCCTGCGATGAACCAGAACAGTACGCCGGCTGCGATCAGCGGCCAGACGAACAACAGCTTGGGGTAGGCAATGAAGACGACCTCGTGGATTTCTTCCGCCTTCTTCTTGGACGATGTCATGTCTTTGTGGACTCCCTGACCCTGGCGTTCCGGCAGCCAAGCTGCGTTAACGAATCTTGTCCGACTCATCGAGATCGAGCCGCTTGAGTTTGTAGCCGCGATCGTCGAGCAATTCGATGACGCTCTGTTTGCCGACGGCGTGGCCGGCGCCGATCGCGAAGAAGTGGCGTCGGTCCGGGTGCGTCCGAATCATCTTCTCGATTCGCTCGGCCATGATCCGATTGCGCTTTAGCAGGACCTTGTCGTAGAACTCCTTCTGCAACGGCTTCTCCAGGTCCATGAAACGCAGCAGAAACTCCTCGAGGTCGTCGTCGTCGCCTTCCAGGTAAGCCTCCAACAACTGGATCGGCAGCGGACGCTCGCCCTTCTTCTCGGCGGCCTCGAGTTGTTCGAGGCCGTCTGCGAGCATCTCCAGCTGTTGCTGTTCGTTGAACGACTCCAAGATGGAAATCTGCTCGTCGATGGTCTCCAGCCCACCGACGATCTTGCCGTCCTTGACGCCGCGATTGTAGATCGCGGAATCCAGCACCGGCTGCGTTGCGGCCTGTTGCGCGAACTCCGCCGTCGCGATCTGCGACATGATGACCCACGTCTTGAACTGACCCAGCGCTTCGAGTTGCAGCCCTTTGCGCTCCAGATACTTCGCACAGCGCGCGTGCAACGCGGGAGGCGCCACGTCCTTAAAGCTGCGACCGTCTTGTCGCAATCCACGGACCGAGACTTGCGCCAACGTGCCGAAGTCCATCGGCACCTCGGTATAGATCGCGTCCGACACGGTCAGCGCCCGGTCGAGCACCATCGGGAACCGGATCAGTCGCTGATCCGGAAAATGAATCGTGCCAAAGATGAACGACTGGGTCCGCGGACCTTCGATCGTCCACAGAAACGGTTCCTCGATTCCGACGTGGCGATCTTTGTCCTTCTCACCCGCCGAGGCGAACCAGGGCATGCCGACGATAGCGACGAGGGCCCACGACAACCTCGATTTCGTGACTGTTCGCATCCGCTTCTCCTGTTCCACTGGCGGCCGATCGACTCCTGGCGCCGTTCCGTATCCACCGTCTTAGGCGCCCACGTCGTTGGGGCAGACATCCCCGATCACACCAGCGTACCGCCGTCGAGCGCCGGATACGAGTGCCGTAACCCGTACCGCAGACGGGGGCGCCAGCGTGCATTGCCGTTTAGGGTGCCCGAACGGTACGTGGTCGTCCACAACGAACGTGTCAAACTTTGTAGGCCGAAGCGCAGGCCCCGAGGCGCTCCCGGTGGAGCGCCGACGGGACGGGCTGTCTGATGGCAGGAGCCGAGGCTATTGCCCCAGGATGAGTTCGACGAATGCGTTGATGTCGCTGACGGAGGGCCGGCCGTCGCCGTTGATATCCGCGAGGATCGGGCCGCAATCGGGGTAGTCGAGCGCGTATTGCTGCGGATTGACGAGCGCGGTGACGAAGGCCTCGATATCCTCGGTATTGATGACGTCGTCACAGTTGGTGTCGCCAAACGCGAAGGTAGCGAACTCGTCCGCACCCATGTCGATGCGCCCGCCGACGATCATCGGATCGCCGTCGAGGTCCAACTGTGCGGCCAGGGGCACGGACAGCGGATCGCCGGCGTTGATGGCCGGCGACGCCGGGTGCAACGTATAGCCGGTGCCCGCGAGGACATCGAAGCGCGGATCGCTGTCGATATTGTCCTCCCACAGGAATGAAGATGTCAGGTCGGCGGAAATCGCGAACAGCCCGCCCTCGATGTCGCAGAACCGCACCGTGCCCTCGCTTCCGAAGGAGAGCTGGATCGCAGGCGTTTCGTTGCCGGACGTCGTGTTCCAGAGGATGCAGTTGTGGAAGACGACCTCGCCGCTGAGGGTGGTGGCCAGGCCCGGGCCGGCGTCCGCGGCGTTGTCGCGAATCGTGCAGTTCTCGAACCGTACGACACTCCCGGTGGTCGCCTGAACCACGCCGCCGGTGCGCGTCGTGTGATTTCCTTCGATCAGGCAATAGCGGAGCAACGCTTCACTCGGCGACGTGGCGAAGATGACGCCGCCGTCGACGGTCGTTTCTGCGTCACGGATGATCGTTCGCGAGATGGTTGGGCTCGAGACCTGCATGTAGAACGCGCGGGCACCGTTCGCCTCGAACCGGCAGCGATCGAAGTTGGCGTTGCTGTTCTGTAGATAGACAACGCCGCGCCGGCTGGTGTTCGCGCGGAACGTGCAGTCCAGTACCAGCGGCTTGGACTGCGAAATCGCGTGAATCGCGGCGCCGCCGGAGAGCGAATCATTCTCTTCGAAGACGCAGTTGCGAACGACCGGGCGCGTTCCGTTGCGACAGATGATCGCGGCCCCAGTGGAGCCCACGCCGTTGCGGATCGTCAATCCCTCGATGACGGTGCCCGGGCCCTCGTCAGCGGCGATGGTAAAGCCGACCGAGCCGTCGAGATCGATGATGCAGTTTGCCGGTCCGTTCATGCTGCGCACGGCCACCGGGCTGCCGTTGAAGTTGAGATTGTTGTTGCCCGGCCCGCTGTAGGTCCCGTCCGCGACGAACACGTTGACGTTGCACCCGGCCGCGTCGATCGCCTCCTGCAGCGCGTCGAACGGATGTGCCTGGGTACCGTCTTCCAACGGATCGCTCATGCTCGAGTCGTTGGGCGACGGGTCACCCGGCGCGGCGGCGTCGACGTAGACGAAATCGACCGGATCGCAGTCGTCGGGGATATCGTTGTCATTGCAGTCGTTGCTGAACCCGAGCAGGATATCGCACGTGTCGTTCACCCCGTTGTTGTTGCAATCGGCGAACTCACACGAATCCGGGACACCATTTTCGTTGCAGTCCGTTTCGACGCCGGACTCGATGTCGCAATCGTCGGGGACGCCGTTCTCATTACAGTCGGGCTCGAGGCCGCAGCTGTCCGGGATGAAGTTGTCGTTACAGTCGAGAAGCGTACCGGCGACGATGTCACAAGGATCAAAAATCCCGTTGTCGTTGCAGTCCGCCTCGGGTTCGCACGAATCCGGAATGCCGTTTCCGTTGCAGTCGGTATCCTCTCCGGTCAACAGTTCGCACGCGTCGATCAGCCCGTCTCCGTCGCAATCGACTTCGCACTCATCGAGCTTGAAGTTCATGTCGCAGTCGAGGTCGGGGTTCTGCGTAATCTCCTGCTCGTCGGGGATGTCGTTGTCGTTGCAGTCGAACGAAAGCCGCGGACCGGCCGTGATCGAGAAGGCCTGCGGTCCCTCGGGCACGTTGAAGCCGAGCACCTCGACCCGCCACAATCCCGGCGCCGGCGCGTTCACGACGACCTGCTCGATGTTGTTCAGATGGTCCTCTTCGGTCTGCACCGCCGGTGCGGCCGGGTCATCCGGGTTGAGCGTCCAGGGGAAGTACTGCGCACCCTGCGGGTCGAAGACACGCAGGTCCAGGTCGTTGACCAGCGCGATGAGCGCGTTCGGTGCGGCCGGTGCGTCGTCCCAGGCAAGTGTGACCTTTAGCTCCGTGTCGTCGTCCGCCACCCATACATCGAAGACCGTCATCTCGGCGTTGCCGACGATGTCCTCGACGAAATTACCGGTTCGCAGGAAGTCGATTGTATCCTTCGCGCGAACCGAGCCATACCCGCTACGGTAGTCCGGGCCGACCTCGAAGATGTCAGCCGCGTTGTGCGCCAGCAGCGCCTTGAATGTCGCGTTGACCGGCTCCGGTCGGTTCGGATATTGCGTGCGGAAGTCCTGGAGAATCAGCGCGCAGATACCGGTGACGGTCGGTGCGGACATCGACGTGCCACAAGTATTGAAGTACGTCCCCGTGAGGCTGCACGACGTCACGCCGAAGTCGCCGGTCGCCTGGCAGCCCGGTCCGGAAATGTCCGGCTTGATTCGGCCGTCATCGCAGGGCCCCCAACTCGAGAAGTTGGTCATACTGTCGTCGTTGGAGTTCAGCGCGCCGACCGTGATATGGTTCTTCGCACAGGACGGCGGCGCTGTCGAATGATAACCGTCCTCAGTCGTGTGCCCTTCGTTGCGGCAGCGCGAGCACGAACGCTCGTTTCCGTTCGACCAGACGACCCGCAGCGGTGCGCCCGCGGCACCGCGCACGATCTCGTCAATCAGCGCCGCGGTGATCCCGTAGTTGCCGGTGATGAAGCACGGAAAGCCGTTGCGGCAAGCATTCGTGCCGATCGAGTTATTGACGACGTCGATTCCGTACGTCGCGATGGCTTCCGTGTAGTCATCGAGAATGTCCGAGGGATCGGAGTACAGAAAGAACGGCCCGTCCGGCGTCGGCATGTTGATATTGCCGGTGAAGGCGTATGAAATCAGCCGAACGTTCGGGGCCATACCGCGGAACTGTCCATCGCTGACCAAGCCGTTGCCCCCGACCGTCCCCGCAACGTGCGTCGCATGGCTGCTCGCACCGTCCTGCTCACCCACCGTCATCCGCCCGCCAAAATCGGGGTGCACGTCCGAGGCGACCCCCGCGTCAAAGACCATCGCCGTCACGCCAGTGCCGTCAAGGCCGTACGGCGCGTCCATCTGCAACTGCTCGACCTGTGTGATGGCGCGGTTGCTGTCGTTGTTCTCACTCAACGCCGGCAGCGGCGGCTCGGCCCATTGCAACGCATCTTCTTCGCCGAACGCCTGAAGCTGCGCAGCAGGCATCTCCAGCACCAGCGTGTTCAACGCAGCCAGCCGCGACCGAATCGTCGCGCCGTACTGGGCCGCGATCGCTTCTTGTTCCGCGGCCGAGACATCCTCGTGAAACCGTGCGTACAACGCCACGCGCTCGATCCCGTCCGCGCCGCTACCCGACATGTAGCCCGGCCGATCCGGCTGGTCGAGTGCGCTGTGCACGCGCATTCCGCGATCGATGCCCCTCACACCCACGATCGGCCCGGCCGCAACCGCCGTCGCGGCATCCGTCGTCGGCGACAGGGTGGCAAACCACGCATTCCGATCAACGTAGCGCAACAGCCGCACGCCGGCATCCCGCAGTGCCGTTCGTTCGGATGCGGTCACCGGACGCGCGAGACGCACCAGCACATGTCGCGCTTCGGTCGCGCTCGTCAACGCGACGAGCTGCGCTGTCGGCGTGTCGCTGACCGGTACCGAGACGACACGCTCGTTGCGCCAGCGAATATCGTCCGTTTGACCCCGAACGATCCCCGTACAACACAACGTGACCAACAAACCAACGCCGACAAACCGACGACAGTTCGGCTGAGACATGGAAGAGGCTCCTATTCGCTTCGCCTCGACTCGCTCGACTCGAGGCTCCCGGCTCTTTGATCGGAGGGGCAACGCCGACCAGCGACTCGATACGAATGCAGGCCACCGGACGTGCCGCCCAATTGTAGGGCAAACGTACCGCGATCTCCAAAACCCGACCACGAGACGAACTAGTGACTAGTTATTGGACCTTTTTATTGGAGTCGGGGCTCGCTGGGACGGGAACCGCTATAGTGTGCGAGCGAGACGCGCCCCGCGCGGCGCAATCAACGAGGACGAACGGCGAGGGTAACGGAATGACGCGATGCAGCTTGGGTAAGCGAGACCGAACGAGCGTCGGGATGGCGCTGTTGCTGGGCGTGTGCCTCACAGGTTGCGCGTCGAGCGGAGGACCGCGACCGGAGCCGCCGAAACCGCCGCCGGTAGAATTGGTTGGCTCGCGTTGGGCGTTGGTCTCGCTCACCGGGATGCCGCCACGGTCGGACGAGCCGCTCTTGCTGGAGCTTCAACTGGAGGGACAGGTCTCGGGTTTCGCCGGCGTGAACCGTTTCTCCGGGCGTTATACGCTCCCGGGCGCAACGCTGGGCCGCGGCGAGATCCGTTTCGACCAGCCGGCAGCAACGCGGATGGCGGGCCCGGAAACGTTGATGGACCAGGAGCGCCGCTATCTGGACGCACTCGTGTCAGTGGACGCGTTTATTGCCGAAGGCGGCCTGTTGGAGCTGATGTCGGCCGGACGACCTTTGCTGCGCTTTCGTCAACTGGCCCGATCCCCGTCAGCGCCCGGCGTCACATCCTCGGCGAGCGGGCCGTGAGTGAACGCCGTGTCTGAGCATGGATCGCCAGCGACGCGCGCGGGTCTCGAAGCCGAGCAGCAATTGGCGGCAAAGGTCGTCCAGAGCCAGCAGGTGGCGGTTTCGTCGCAGACGACCCCCCTGCCGGTAATGGTGATCGCCGAGGACGCCGCCGCTCGGATGGAACGTTACGCGGCCGAGTCGCCGACGCGAAGCAGGCAGGCCTGCGAGGCCGGCTGCGCGGCCTGCTGCCACATCGCGGTTTCGCTGCTGCCAACCGAAGCGCTGTGGATCGCGGAGCGGCTCCGTGCGACGCGGAGTGAAGCGGAATTGCAGTCACTTCGGGCGCGCCTGCGCGATGTTTCGGCGCGCGTATCACACATGACCATCGAGCAGCGGTCGGCGGCGCGCGTCCCCTGTGCGCTGCTCGGTAGTGCCGGGGAGTGCACGATCCACCCCTTCCGCCCACTGGGCTGTCGCGGCTGGACCTCTTTTTCCCGCGAAGCATGCGACGCGGCGCTGCACTCCGGTATCCCCGGGCACGAAACCGAACGCGATCGGGTCGCGATGATCGCGGCGGCGGGAGTCACCGAGGGCCTCGAGCACGCCCTGCGAGATCTGACGTTGGACGCCTCACAGTATGAGCTGCACAGCGCCGTGCTGCGGGCATTGGAGACGCCGAACGCTGCCGACCGATACAGCGCTGATGAGCCCGTCTTTGCCGACTGCGCGCGGGTCCGCTCGGAGACGCTCCGCTAGGACATCGTCTGCCCATTCCGTCGTCAGCCAACCCATCCGACGTAACGGTCTGGCCGATGGTGCGGAAGGTGAATAACATTCACGCAGCGAGTTGAGCTCTCAACGCAGGAGTCGTTCATGCTTGTCCGCTGGCCGTGCTGCCATCATTTCGTTCGCTTGACGGCGGTTCTCACGCTGACGGCGACCCTTGCCGCCGGGACGCCCAAGTCCGGCCTCACCGGCGATCTTCGCCGCGAAAAAGGGGTGGACATCCTGCGATTGTGGGGATCGGCGAGAGAGCAAGGCTACGCACACGGCTACCTGCTCGGCGACCGAATCGTCGGAACGCTCCGGATGTTGCTCGAGGATCCCCGAATCGTGGAGGACGAAACGCGCTACGAAGCGCTGGTCCGCGGGCACTTCCTCCGCAACATCTTTCGACTGCCGGATACCCATCGTGCCGAACTCGAAGGCATGCTGGCGGGCATCCGGGACCGGGTGGGAGCGCGCGAGCTGAAGCTCGCGCGGTTCGACCGCGCGCTGGATGTGGATGATCTCTTTGCGCTCAATGCGATGGCGGACGTCGTCTCCGCCGGCTGTTCGAGCTTCGTGGCCTGGGGTGATCGGACAACGGACGGCGGTCCGATCGTCGCCCGCAACCTTGACTATCTCGACCTTCCTGGCCTCAAGGATCAGCACTTGATCATCGTGCGGACGGAGAACGAGGATGAGCGTCGTCGATGGATCTCGGTGGCGTGGCCGGGGTTGATCGGGGCCTACACCGCGATGAACGACGAGGGCGTGGTCGCCGCGATGCACGACGTCGGCGCGCGACCCGTCTTCCAGGGCATCCGCATCGTTCCCCGCGGTCTCGTGTTGCGCGACCTGATCGAGCGCGCCGCGGGACGCAACGGGCCGGTCGCGGCGATCGATGCCCTGCGCCAAAACCCGGCGCTGTGCGGCAACAATTTCCTCGTTGCCGGTCCGAGCACCGCGGAAGGGGCGGCGATCGTCTACGAGTACGACGGCAAGCTGGATGTCAGTGACGGCGTTACCGTGCGCGTACCGCAGCCGACCGAAGTTCCGCACGCGATCGCCTGCACGAACCACTACCGTCTGCGCGCGGCGCCGCCGCCCTGCTGGCGCTACGATCGAATCGTGGGCAGCCTGCGCAAGGCGGACCAGAGCCTTGACGTCGATGGTGCCTGGAAGATCCTTCGGTCCGTCGCCAACGAGACCACGATTCACTCGATGGTGGCGCGCCCGCGGGAAAAGGATCTCTGGTTGAGTCTGGCTTCGCGGAAGAAGCACGCCGGCGAGCATCGGGCGCGACACTTCACGCTAGACGCGCTCTTCCAGCGCCCGTAGTGGGCGCTGCGTTCATTCGATGTCGAGCGTGGTCGTGCGCAGGCTGTCCGGCATGAGTTCCTGCGATTGACGAGTTTCGAGCATATCCTTGCGAATCTGCTCGACGAGTTCGGTCGGGCTGCTGAATTTTCGGACATCGCGCAATCGGCGGAGGAACCAGAGTCCGAGTCGGTCACCGCGCAAGGCGCCTTCGAAGTCGAGTAGATGCGCTTCGATTCGCGGCTCGTACTGGTCGAACGTCGGCTGCCGCCCGACATTGACCGCGGCGGCAAAACACCGCCCATCGGTCAGTTGTGCAGTACACGCGTACACACCTTCGCCGGGTGCGACCTGCGGCACTTTTGCGAGATTTGCAGTCGGGATTCCGAGCTTTCCGCCGCGTTCGTCGCCGAGCACCACCGTCCCGGTCAGCCGATGCGGCCGCCCGAGCATCTCGAGCGCATAATCGACGTGTCCGCTGAGGATCGCGGCTCGCACCGCCGAGCTGCTGACGCGCGGCATTCCCGGCAGATGCTCCGCAACCGCCGCCGGGACTTCGTGGACGCTGTATCCGTGATCGGGCGCGTGCGCGCGCAACGTCTGGATCGAGCCGCGTCGCTCGCGACCGAAGTTGAAGTCGGGGCCTTCAACGAACGCCTTCGGGCGACAGCGTTCGATTACCTGTTGCAGAAAAACCGGCGCTTCGAGGCTCAGCAGCGCGGGCGTCGTCTGCAACGTCAGGCAGGCGTCAACGCCGGCACGTTCCAGCAGCGCTTGTTTCTCGTTTGGCGCCGTGAGCCGATCAACGCCGCGCTCCGGGCGCAGGATGCGGACGGGGTGCGGCTCGAACGTGATGACCACGACATCGGCCGCGTGATCCTGAGCGAGCGTGCGGGCTTGTGCAACGATACACTGGTGACCGCGATGCACGCCGTCGAAGTTCCCGATCGAAACGACCGAACCGCCCGTCGGCGGCGCGTAATCTTCCATGCCTTCCAGTCGTTTCATCGACTCTAGCTCGCCGTTGCCGATGTAACGGCCGCGTTGGCGTCCAACTCGGTCGCGATCAGGTCCGCGTACGACTCCCGTCGACGAATGACCCGACTCGTTTGGCCGTCGACGAGTACCTCTGCCGGCCGTGGCCGCGAGTTGTATTGGCTCGCCATGGCCATTGCGTACGCACCGGCCGAGAAGACCGCGATCAGGTCGCCGGCTTCGATGCCCGGCGGCAAGCCGCGCTCCTTGGCCAGAAAGTCACCGCTCTCGCACACGGGGCCGACGACATCACTCGCAACCAGGTCCGCGAACGGTTGCTGCGCCGCGCGCGTTTCGGGGACGTGCTGCGCCGCGACGGCGGGCCAGACAAAGTGATAGGCGCCGTACAGTGCCGGTCGGATCAGCTCGGTCATCGCGGCATCGACGATCACGAAGCGCCGCGTGCCTGCTTGCTTGACGTGCAGCACGCGTGTCAGCAGCAATCCTGCGTTCGCGGTGATCGAGCGTCCCGGCTCCATGATGATCCGCAAGCCCCGGTCGCGCAACAACGGTACGATGACGTTTGCATAGTCCTGGGCCGAGGGCGCCTCGTGCCCTTCATAAAAGGCACCGAAGCCGCCGCCGATGTCGAGCGTGTCGATCGGATGTCCGCCGTGCCGTAGCGTGTCGATCAGTGCCAGCCCGCGTTCGATGCTCGCGACGTAGGATTGCACGTCATTGACCGGCGATCCGATGTGCAAGTGGATCCCGCGCAGTTTGAGGCCGACGCTGTCGCGAAAACGGTCGAACACGGACGGCGCCTGTTCGATCGCGACGCCGAACTTATTCTCCTTCCGGCCCGTGGTGGTGTACGCGTGGGTCTTGGCGTCGACGTCCGGATTGACGCGCAGGTCGACATGTGCCGCCCGGCCCATTCGCGTCGCGATCCCGTTGACTTGCTCGAGTTCCGAGACAGACTCGGCATTGAACCGCCCGATCCCCGCCGCGAGCGCCTCTTCGATCTCGCGCTCGGTCTTGCCGACGCCGGCGAACACGACGCGGGCGGGGTCGGCCCCGGCCTGCAGCACGCGATACAGCTCGCCGCCGCTGACGACGTCGAAGCCGCTGCCGCGCTCGGCGAACAGTCGGCAGATATGGATGTTCGAGCACGATTTCACCGCGTAGCAGATCATCGGATCGAGTGCGGCAAACGCCGTGTGAATCCGCTCGTAGTGTTGCAGCAGCGTGTCTTGCGAATAGACATACAGCGGAGTGCCGTACTGTTCTGCGAGTGTAGTCGCGGCTACTTCCTCGGTCCAAAGTGCCCCTTCGCGGTACTGAAAGCAATCCATCTGTCGTCCTTATTCTGCCGGAGCCGTTTGTTTGCCGAATCGCTCCCAATGCCGAACGGCGTGCAATCTAATCGGGCCGCGCTCGGCGCATTCCCAGCGCAGCAGCCTGCTCGTCGATTTCTGACTCCGGAATCCACATGATGCGTAGCTCCTTGCCGTCGAAGACGAGCACATGCCGGCCGGCGGGTCGCAGGAAGAACGAAACCGGCACGTATCGATAGACGACGGCAGTATCGCGGCGACGGCTCTGCTGCACATCATCATACAGCGATTGGTAGATGTGCGTCTCGCGCACACCCTTCGAGTCGCCGCGCGGGATCGGCAGTGTGGCCGGGGCTTGCTGTCCGGCTTGCCGTGCATCGTTCAGTTGGTCGCGCCAGAAGACCATCCGCCGTTGGTCCGCGACGAACGCCTGATGGTCGCGGTTGAGAATCGAGAGATAACCCATGAAGCCGGTGGCGAGTACGAAGATCACGAGATTTCGCACGATCCTACGTCGGCGTGTCGCCGCTATCCGTTCCGCGGCACGGTCGCGTACGGCGCGCTGTCGAGGATCCTGAACGATCGGTTGCATGCTTCGTCCGCGTTAGGGACCGGTCGTCCCGTTGGGTCTGGGTGCCGAAAACCTGATTGTAGGGCCGCCGCTGCGGGGGTAAAGTCGCGCACCGTTGAGCGCCAACGGTCCTGAAAGGCGACTTCCATGCACGATGCATACGACCTGTTCGTCCTTGCGGGCGGCGTACTGACGGTGGTTGTGACCTTGATACTCCTCACGTCGTGGATCGTGGCGGAAGAGCGCGACCCGCCTCAGCCGAGTTCCAGCTCCGCTTCCCAGCACGACGCCCAGCGCGAGAGCATCAGCAGCGACCAGAGCCGGTGATCGTGACGCTCCTTGCCGCCGACGTGGGATTGCACCAGCCGTTCGAGCCAACTCCGCTCAAAGACGCACGCACAGATTCCGTCGGGATGCAGCACCGTTTCCTCGAGCACGCCGCGCAACGGTCCGCGGAACCACTCGCCCACCGGAACGCCGAAGCCCATCTTCGGGCGCTTCAGGATCTCTGCGGGAAGCAGATCGCGCGCCCAGTCCTTCAGAATCCGCTTGCTGCCACCCGCCCCCAGCTTCCAGGCGCTCGGTAGGCCCTGCGCGAACGCGACCACATCATGGTCAAGCATCGGCGATCGGCATTCGAGTCCGCAGGCCATCGACGCGATATCGACCTTGGTCAGCAGATCGAACGGCAAGTAGGTTTGGAGGTCGACCCACGCACATCGTTGGGCGGCGTCGGCGGAGGACGGCGCATCGTAAAGCTGCAGGAACGACGCTAGCGGCTCATCGAAGCGGGCCGTCTCCAGGAACGACCGTCGATACCCCGCGCGGAGCATCGTTGGCGGAAACACGTTGACCCACGAGCAGTAACGCTGTGCAGCCGGTAGCGCCAGCGCTGTGAAGAACCGCCGAGCGCGGCTCGACAGCGACTTCGCGCTGCCGCCGGGTAGCCGTTCGGCTGCGACAGCGCCCAACGTCCGCAGCCAGCCAGGCAACCAGTCGGCCCGTGCCCCGACCAGTGCCGCGCGATAGCGGTCATAGCCCCCAAAACACTCGTCGCCGGCGTCGCCGGTCAGCGCCACCGTTACGTGCTCCCGAGTCCAACGCGCGAGGTAGTAGGTCGGGATCGCCGACGAGTCCGCGAACGGCTCATCGTAGTGCCATGCCAGCGTGTCAAACACCTCGGTCGCTTGTGGGGTCACCACCTGCTCGTGATGCTCGGTCTCGAAGCGTGCCGCGATCTGTCGAGCGAACGTCGTTTCATCGTACGCCGACTCCGAGAATCCGATCGTGAAGGTCCGCAAAGGCGATACGCCGAGTTTGCGCATCAGGGCAACGACCAGCGACGAATCGATCCCGCCGGAGAGAAATGCCCCCAACGGAACATCCGCGATGAGGCGTTTCTCGACCGCGCGTGTCAGCAACTCGCCGAGCTGTTCTCGCGCATCTTCGTAACGCATTTCGGTTTGCGTAGGCCGTGGGACGCTCCAGAAAGGTCGCGGACTACCGAGCGGCTGCCCGGGGCGCACCTCCAGCAGGTGCCCAGGCGGTAGTTTGACGAATCCGCGGTAGATCGCCTGCGGCGCCGGCACGTATTGCCACAGCAGGTACGCGTGCAATGCAGCCGGGTCCACGACCCGCGGCACCGAATCATCCGCTATGATCGCCTTGAGTTCGCTCGCAAACCGCAACCGGCCATTATGGACAGCGTACGCCAACGGCTTCTGACCGAGCCGGTCCCGCGCAAGCGTGAGCACGGCGGTGCGCTCGTCCCAAATGGCAATTGCGAACATCCCCTCCAGCAGAGCAAAGCAATCTGCACCGTGCTCTTCGTAGAGGTGAACGATCACTTCGCTGTCGGAAGCGGTTGCGAAACGGTGCCCGCGGGCCTCCAGATCGGCTCGGAGCGTACGGAAGTTGTAGATTTCGCCGTTGAAGACGAGCCAGACGGTTCCGTCCTCGTTACGAATCGGCTGTCTGCCGAGCGCTAGATCGATGACTGACAGTCGCCGAAACGCGAGCCCGCACCGACCGCGCGGATCACAATAGAGGCCCTCGTCATCGGGACCCCGGTGCCGCAACGCGGACGCCATCGGACGCAGCGCACCCTCGTCAACCGGTGTGGCGCGTTCCTCGAGTTGCAGGATTCCGGCGATGCCGCACATGAGCTGTCTGCCGTTTGAGTAGCGGGTCGTCCCATGAATAGGACCATTCGCCCGCTGATGCCTATCGCGAATGAGCGCTTCCAACGCCTGAGGGCCAAGACGATACGAGGCCGGAGTCTGACCGGTTCGCGGCCGATTGAAAAGGGGCGCCACAGCCCCGATCGTGCGCCAGTTCATCTCGGACTGAACCCGACGTTGACCACAACGGGCCCCGAGCGCGAGCGAGGGGGGAGCAAGCTCCCTCCACGAGGCCTGTGTCTACGCCACAGGCCACGACGAGAACCCGACGCTGACCACAGCGAGCCGCGAGCGCGTCGGGTGGCACTGGCAATGCAAAGGGGCAATGCCCCCTTGTCCGCCAGTGTTGGGAACGTGCGGATGATCGAGTCGCTAGTGGATTCAGCGAACGCCGCGCAAGCACCCTCCGACCACTGGTAGCAAGCTACCAGTGCCACCCAGTTCATGCGAAGCCCTCCACTGCCCCCTTGTCCGCTCAGTGTTGGGGACGTGCGCTTGATCAAGTCCGATCCCCCCCGCACCTAAACACAAGTAGGAGCTTGGCCCCGGTTTTCCTTGTCTCGGGCATGGATCGGCGTCTACACTGAGGTGGGCCTTATGTCGGCACAGCGAGCTGTCGGCAGCGACGATTCCGGAGATCAGGTGTTTCACCAGCCTTTACGTTCGCGGCGGCAAAGCGGGGGATTCACGCTCCTCGAATTGCTGATCGTCGTCGGCATTATCGGCCTGCTGGTGGCGATTCTGCTGCCCGCATTATCCGGTGCCCGGCAGCAGGCGCGCCGCGTGCAGTGCCTCGCGAATCTCCGCGGCCTGGGCCAGGGAATGGCCAACTACGCCGGCGAATACAGTGATGTCCTCCCTCCGGGTCGGCTTCCGAAGATTGATGACTGTAATAGTGTCAGCGCCATCCGGGGTGGCGCCCTCAAGTACCGCCCGACCTTCTGTACCCTGATGAGCAGCGGCGTCAACGCGGCCCCGTTCGCTGACCCGCAGCGCTGCGGCAATCTGGTCGATCGTTTCGGCGAAGATGGCGATCGACAAAACTACGACGATGCCGTCTATGTCTGCCCCGAAGTACCGGAGTGGACCGATGAGCGCAACGGCGCGTACGGCTACAACTATCAGTTTCTCGGGAATTCGCGGCTCAGCGATCCCGCGATCCTCACCTCGTACAAGAACTGGCCCGTCCAGATTTCGACGATCAAACGGCCCGCCGACACCGTTGCCGTCGCGGACTGTATGGGGACGGCCGCTTCCTGGCCGCCGGGCCAGCGACAACCGTACGAGGACGACGCCCGCGACGCCGAGCGTTTCGGCAACGAGGGATTCAACCTCGATCCGCCCTGGGTCGACACCGCGAACGGCGAGATGGCGAATCTCGACCGCTCGCCCCAATCGCGCACCAGCGTCCACGAGCGTCACCGTGGCCGTGCCGCCGTGCTGTGGGTTGACGGCCACGGCGCCGCGCAGACCGCGCGCGAACTGGGCTACCGACTCGAATCCGACGGACGTGTCGGTTTTCTTGGCGACAACCGGCTCTGGACCGGCAACGGCCAGGATGTGCCCTGGACCCCACAATTCCGAAACTGACCTTGACGAACGGGCGAATCGCACCGAACGACGGCGCTTGCGATCGCGGTGTGCTGTTGGGGCCAAGGAAAGCTGATGCGAGCCCGGAGCGCAAGCGACGGGTCCCAGCGGTGCTAGGGATCTTTGACAGACGACGTGGCCACATCATCGCCGGCCACGGGAAAACCGCCGGGTCCCCTCGCTATCGCTCGGGGCTCGTTTTGTTCTGGCCAAGGACGCTGACGCGAGCCGCGAGCGCGAGCGAGCGGTCAACGGCGGGTCGGTGCCCCAGGGTTCTACCCTGGGGGACACAATTGATTGGTTGGGCAAACACGATCCCCCGCCCAGCCTTTGGTGCAGACACAGACCGCGTAAAAAGGAGCTTGCTCTCTGTCGCGTGCTTCAGCGTCCCCGAACCGATACACTGTCAACGGTAGTATTTGTCAGCTAGCTTGATGGAGCCGTGTCATGCCGCCTGAGGCCCCTGGACCGCTTTTTCGTCCGCCGCGCCATTCGAACCGTCGCGTTGTCGTCACCGGTCAGGTCGGCGTCGACAAAAAGCCCTTTCTCGAAAAGCTCGCCAAACTCGCGGAAGAGCGCCAGAATCCGTGCAAACTCTTCCATATCGGCGACATGATGTACGCCGAGGCGCCCGATGTGCGTCCCGGTCGCATCCTCGACCTTCCACTGGCTCGGCTCAATTCGCTGCGCCGCTCCGTCTTCAAGGACGTGCTGGCCGACGCCGATCGCCACGAGACGATCGTGATCAACACCCACGCCGCGTTTCGATGGAAGCATGGGCTGTTCCCGGCGTTCGACCATGACCAGATGGCCGCGATCGACGCGGACTTGTACATCACACTGGTGGATAATGTTGACGCGGTGCACGAGCGCCTGGTCCGCGACCACGACCTGCCGCACACGCTCAAGGACATCATGGTCTGGCGCGAAGAAGAGATCCTCGCGACTGAGATCCTCGCGAACGCGATCCGCGGCCACGGCGGCTTCTACGTATTCGCCCGCGGCATCGAGGACAACACGATCGAGAGCCTCTATCGACTGATCTTCAAGCCGGAAACGAAGCGCGTCTATCCGAGTTTCCCGATGACGCACGTGATGGACTTGCCGGACACGCTGGCGGAGATCGACGCGTTTCGCGCCGCGATCGCCGACCATTTCATCACGTTCGATCCCGGCGACCTCGACGAAAAACGACTGTTGTTCGAGGCGGGGGCGGCGACCCAGCGCGGCGAAGAGTTCTTCGAGGTCGAAGTCAACGGTCGGCAAATGAAGTTCCGGGCCCACGATGTAACCAGTGTGGCCCGCGACATCGACGCCCAGATCTACGCCCGCGACTTCAAGCTGATCGACCAGAGCGACATGATCGTCAGTCTGATTCCCGAGCTTCCCAACGGCAAACCCGGCCTCTCTTCCGGCGTCGAGCGCGAGCTGCACCACGCATTCGAGACGACCAAGGAGGTGTACGTCGTCTGGCACCCCAAGGCCGAGCCGAGCCCGTTCATCACCGAGACCGCGACACGTGTGTTCGCGAGCACTGAAGAAGCGATGGAGTACTTCCAGTCGAAGGGCTACGTTCGTGACTTCCAGAAACCGCTCTTCAAGACCGGCGAAGCCCGCGAGCGCGGACGGTTCGGTTAGGGGGGCCGGCCTCCCGGGGGTTGCGGTCATGAAAACGCAGACCGCGGTTTGGCGCACCGATTGTTTGCGCCGCGTTGCCGCCATTCCTCCAGAAAAACCAACCCGCCGGACTACACTCCAACCATCTCACAACGGCACACCGGCCGCAGCACGCCGGCACGACAAAGGAGATGGAAGACCATGGCGATTCAGGCATATGCGGCGACGGCACCCGGGGGCCAGCTTGAGCGGTTCGAGTACGATCCGGGGCCGCTCGCGCCCGACGAGGTCGAGATCGACGTCGAATACTGCGGCGTCTGCCATAGCGACCTCAGCATGCTCGACAACGACTGGGAGCTGACGACCTATCCATTCGTCCCGGGCCACGAGGTCATCGGCCGCGTCGCGCAAGCCGGTCCGACGGTCGGACATTTGCAGGTCGGCCAGCGCGTCGGGCTGGGCTGGTCATCCCGGTCGTGTCTCGTCTGCGATGAGTGCCTCGGCGGCCACCAACATCGCTGCGGTCAGATCGAAACCGGAGGTGCCACGATCGTCGGCCGACACGGCGGATTCGCGAACAAGGTGCGCTGCCAAGCCGTCTGGGCGATCGCGCTTCCGGAAACGGTCGACGCCCTTTCGGCCGGTCCGCTGTTCTGCGGCGGCATTACCGTCTTCAACCCCTTCATTCGCAACGCCATCCGTCCGACCCAACACGTCGCAGTCGTCGGGATCGGCGGGCTGGGCCACATGGCGCTGGCCTTCGCGAACAAGTGGGGCTGTGAAGTCACTGCATTTTCCACCAACCCGAGCAAGGAAGCGGAAACACGCGAAATGGGCGCTCACCACTTCCTCAACTCAAAAGACCCGGCGGCGCTCACCGACGCGGCCAACCGGTTCGATATGGTGCTGGTCACCGTCAACGTTCCGCTGGACTGGGACGCCTACATCGCGACCCTGCGACCCGGCGGCAAGCTGCACGTCGTTGGCGCAATTCCGAGTTTGCAGGCCACCTGGTTCCCGGTGATCCTGGGCGACAAGTCAATCGGCGGTTCGCCCACCGGCAGCCCGGCGACAATTCGTGAGATGCTCACATTCTGCGGGCGCCACCGCATCGCGCCAACCGTCGAGGAGTATCCACTCTCACAGGTCAACGAAGCGATGGAGAAGATCCGCAACGGATCGCCGCGCTATCGGCTCGTGCTCAAGAACGACCTTGGCGGCTGAGGCGCGCGACTCTCACGGCGAGGTCGCCAAGTCGTCGCGACGACTATCTTGTCGGCGGCTGGTTGAAGCAGAGGATGTTCCCGTCCGGATCGCGCACTTGGATCTGCGTGTCACCCCACGGCATCTTCCGCGGGCCGTGGTCGATGATGGCCCCGCTGGCCCGCAGTTCGGCCGCCAGTGCATGAACGTCTGAGACGTAGCCCCAGACACTGCCGGTTCCGCCGTCGCCTTCGTGCTCGCTCAGGCAGATCTGGAACTCATCCCGGCTGATCGACGCGTACATCATGTGGTCGAACCCCATGACCGCGTCGTCCCAGTCGAGCGCGAAGCCGAGGGCGCCGCGGTAGTATTCGAGCGCCTTCGCAACACTCGCGACATGCAGATTCGGAACGCATTTGCCAAGGCGGGCGGGCTCTTCACTCATTTGCATCTCGCTCGTGTATGTGGAGTGTGTTATGAGCCGTCTGCGCTCCCGACCACCTTGCCGGACGCGTCGCGCCTGATCCGGTTATAGAACGAATCTCGCTCAACCGGGACGCAGCCGGCTTCGCGGATCAATCGCGCGATCTGATCGATCGAAAGCTCCTGGTGCTGCGTGCCGCGGCCTTCACGCTTGGTGATGTCGTACCAGACGACCGTCCCGTCAAAGTCATCCACGCCCCAACTCAGCGCAACCTGCGACAGCTTCGGCGACTGCATGATCCAGAAGGCCTTGATATGGTCGAAGTTGTCGAGCATCAGTCGGCTGATGGCCAGGGTCTTCAGGTCATCAAGGCCCGTCGGACCCGGCAGATGACCAAACTCGCTCCCGTCCGGTATGAACGAAAGCGGGATCAGGCACTGAAAAGCGGCCTGTCGCTCAGCGAGCGACGCGTCCTGGTGGTCCCGGAGCTTGATCAGATGCTCGATTCGCTCCGCATGCCCGTCGATGTGCCCGTAGAGCATCGTCGCGTTGGTGGGAATTCCGAGTTCGTGTGCCGTACGATGAACATCGAACCACTCGGCCTCGCCGACCTTGTTTTTGAAGGCCTCGTCATGGACGCGCTGATCGAAGATCTCCGCTCCCCCGCCGGGAAGCGTATCGAGCCCCGCGTCGCGCAACGCCGTCAACACCTCCGCGATGCTCATGCGCGGTCGAGCAATCCGCGTAAAGTGCACGATCTCGATCGCCGTGAACGCCTTCAGGCGCAACCCCGGACAGCGGGCCTTGATGCCGCGACACATATCCAGGTAGTAGTCGAACGGCAGCTTCGGATGCAGGCCGCCGACGATATGAACCTCGGTCGCCCCCTGATCGTAGGCCTGGGCCGCGATCTCCACGATCTCGTCGACCGTCAGCTCGTACGTATCCGCCGTGTTCTCGGTCGGCTCCTTGGACCACGGGCGATAGAACGAGCAGAACTTGCAGCGCAAGACACAAAAATTGGTGTAGTTGATATGCCGGTTGATGTTGTAGTACGCCAGCCGACCGTGCCGACGCTCACGCGCGATCGTGGCGAGTTCGCCTAGCGTAAAGATGTCCTTCGTCCGATAAAGCGCCAGCCCGTCTTCACGGCTCAAGCGTTGGTTCGCTTGGACCTTCTCGCGGATCGGGAGCAGTTCCGTGTCGGTAGATGTCGCATTCGGGGCAATGCTCATGGAAACTCTCGAACTATTTGCTATCCTGACTGAATGGAGCGTAACGCAGCTCCGTCGATAGAGTCAAAGGGATTGTACCGCGTTCGGACGATCTGGCCGAGCGCGCGAGTTATCGGCGTTTCTCGCTCAGCGAGGCGAGCCAGAGCGGGCGGCAAGCGGCGGCGAATCCGTCGCCGATTCGTGAGCACGTGCTCTAAAATTCCGGTCAACGCTGGGCTTACGACTGGTTCTGGAGGTTCGCAATGACGAAATGGAAATGGTTTGCGTTGCCGCTGCTCACCGTTGCAGCGGTCTCGATGGTGACGATCGCGGGTGGGACCGCGGAGCGACCGCTCGCGGGAGCGCTGACCGCGGGCAGCAAGGCGCCGTCGTTCACCGCCAAGGCGATCGACGACAAGACGATCAACTTCCCGGCAGACTACAAGGGCAAGTTGGTATTGGTCGACTTCTGGGCAACTTGGTGCCCGCCGTGTCGCGGCGAAGTGCCGCACCTCGTCGAAGCCTATAAGGAGCTGAAGGGCAAGAATTTCGCCATGATCGGCGTTTCGCTCGACAAGTCCCGCCGACGAACGGTGCAGCAGGTAAAGAAGTTCACTGAGAAATCAGGTATGGGCTGGCCCCAAATCTACGAAACCGGTTCGGGTATCGCCAGTCAGTACAACGTCAGTTCGATTCCCGCCCCGTTCCTGATCGATGCCGACACCGGCAAGGTCGTCGCCGACGGTGGCACGCTTCGCGGTGCGAACCTCACCAAGACGATTAAGCGCTACCTCAAGTCCAAGAAGTAGCCACGACCTCCCGTCTGGAAGTCGTTTGCATTTTTGAGAAGCGTCGGGCGCACAGGCTCGACGCTTCATTCGTTTCCGGGCCCACCGGCACCTCGTCGTGCGAGCAAGGCGCAACGCACGGACGAACGTTGGGTCGCCTACTCTTCGACGACGCAGATGTACTTGGAAGCGTCCGGGTGAGTGGAAGCGATCGAGACGATCCGCGCGTATTGCAGCGTGAACCGGTGCCGTCGTACGTCCGTCACTTCAACGATCTGGTTTCGCTCATTGTAGAACGCGATACGCAGTCTTCCCCGGCGCGTGCGATCCACGGATCGAATGTCGAACTCGCAGCGAAGCCCGTTAGGTAACCGCTGCGCATGTTGAGACACCAGCCGAATGTGCTCACTGGAATCATCGTTCACGAACATCACCGCACCATGTAGCCCGCGATACGAGAACCGGGGGGACGTTCGCAGACTGCGCAGCCATTGGGCGCCGACGACGTCGGCCGGGCCGTCGATTTCAATCCGTTCGCGCGGCGGGTACTTGCGTTCCAGTGCTGCCCGCTGCTCAGGGGTCAGCTTCGATCGCGGCGATTCGGTTTCTGCTGATTCGGTTCCTGTGGGTTTGGCGGCCGTGTCTGGCGGAGGTTTGATTGGCGGTGGAGTGGCAGCCGCCGGAGCCGGTCGCTTCACGGCCGCGGTCGCCTGCGGCGTCGGCCGTCGCACGACGGCTTGTTGGCCGTCCGACCGATAGTCGGCCGATGCACTGAACAACAGTAACTCGTCGCGAAACACCCCGAAGATGACGCTTCGGTGCCTTCCACCGTCGGCGAAGAACAGTCGCGTGACGAGATCGCAGTTGGTCCGCGCCGTGGAAACGAACAGTGCCTGGCCTTCCAGCCGATCGTTCAGGCCGGCGGCCAGTGCGCGTGCAAACGCCCGGGCGCGCTCCGGCTCTTCGATACTGTCCGCACCGATCACCGGTACGGGCATCCGAGCCGGCAACGGTTGCCCCTGCTGCACGAGCAGCTCCGGCAAACCATCAGCGATCGTGGTGGCGAACTCGTCGAAGCTGCGCTCGTCGAGCAGCGCAACTGACGGGGCGGACGGTGGCTCGTGCCGCTTGAACAGCGTACAGCCATTTACCGCCAAAAGCAGGCAGAGCAACCCGCCGTGCCAAATGCAGCGCATCGACAGCCCCTGTCAGGTCCGGGTGGCTTGTTCCATTGTCGTGCGTCGCTTGCATGACTCGGACGCCGAAAGGGATACGATTGGCAGCCGACAAGTGATCGTCAAGCCCGCCGAGGCGGTTTTTGGAACGACGAGCCCCGAGCCCTGAGCGCGATCGAGGAGTTCATGCGGCGTAACAGGTGCCCGCCCCATCCAGGGGTGGGTAATGCCCGCCGCCCCGACAAGGCTCTGGCTAGCACTGGCGTCTCGATATCAGGATGGGGCGGTAGCACTGGCGTCCCGATATCGGGGTGGGGCGGTAGCACTGGCGTCTCGATATCAGGGTGGGGCGGGCGTCTCGCCCGCCATTGACCACTCGCTCGCGCTCGCGGCTCGCACTGGCGCCCCCGGCCACATAACGAGCCCCGAGCGCCAGCGAGGGGATCAAGGTGCTCGAAACGACTGAATCCGTCCCTAGTAAGCGCAGGCGCCCCACCCATCTTGGGATGGGGGATTCACGTGCCGCTGGCGACGCGCCCCACCCTTCTATGGTGGGGAACAGGTGCCGCTAGGCGGTCGCTTGCGTCTGCTCGTAAAGCTCGTGGTCGAGATCGATGATCCGCTCGAATGTGCGTTTGGCAGCTTCGACCATGGCATCCTGATCGGTTGCTTGGAAGCCGCAGCCGTCCATGCGCGCCTTGAAGTCCATCCAAAGCGGACGTTGTTGATCACCGTGCGGGTCCAGATAGCGCATGCCGGCGCCGCTCGTCAATTCGAGCGAGGTCCCGACCCGCTTGGCGACGAATCGTGCGCCGTTCTTGCTGCCCTCGAAGACGTAATAGAACCCCAAGAGCGCCAGCGGCGTCTGGGCGGCTGTGGCTTGAATGTCCTCGATCAGCGCCTGCGTCGCGCGCAACGGCGTGACCGTGCCGGGATCGACGTGGAAATGCGCCAGATCCTCCGCGAGGTTCTGCTCCTGAAAGAGCGTGTCGAGCACGACCTGTCCGACGAAGGGATGCGATTCGCGCAACTCCCGTACATGCTGTTCCAGGCAGCGATGAATGAGGTACCGCTGTTCCAACATCTGCACGTAGCTGTCGCGCGGGAGCACGCCGCGCACCATCGCTTGCTCGAACGGATTGGATTCCGCACGCTGATGTTGCTCCGCCGTCTCTTCGCGCAGCCGCCCCATGATCCCGCCGCTCTCACTCATGACCATTCCTCGCAAATCAATACTATGCTATTCGGAAGTACAGCCTTTGAAGACGGCCAGCATCACGACCAGCCATACCATGCCCTTCACGAAGAAGAACGCGAAGCTCGCGATCCCGATCCTCTTAAGCCACCGGGCCATGACACCATGTCCATTTCAAAGAAAGCTGTTTTAACACCCTCACCTCTGATTGAATATTAAAACAAATGCCGGATTCGTCAACCGCCCCTTTTTCGTGTTTGCGCGATCGCAACCGCCGCTCGGTCCGGTATAACTTCAAGCATGATTCCGGATGCTCGGCAACTAGGTCGCCGTAATTATATATCATATAATAAGTTACGGCGGGCTGCGGCCGCGCGTTGGAGCGCCCTGGTTGCCGCACTTGCAGCGATCGGCGCCGTGGTCGCTGGGTTCTCCTATTTCCGCGAATCGTCCCTCCGCTACGCGGTCCAGCGCGGTCGTGAGTTATTGACGGAGGTCGAACCCGGGCACGAGGCTTCGGCCCTGGCGGCCTGGGCCGATGAGACCCGGGCAAGCTGGGCCCCGCGCCGCGAGCGGATGGTCCGACGGCTGTTGCGGAGCCACCCCGAGGCCGACCCGGCAGTTCGGCGTATGCTCGAACAGGTGGGCCGGGTATCGTTCGCTGACCGCGCAGACCACTGGCAACGCTGGCAGGAGATCGACGCGGCGGTACGTCAGGACGGCCAGCCGATCACGGGCGGCCGCGAACGCGTCCGACTCGAGATTCTCTGGGAGGCGCCGGTCGGCCTGACAGACTTCTTCTCCACGATCCTGCCGCTGGATGGCACGATCCTCGTCCCCTCGCTCGGCGGCAAATACGACGATCCCGCGGACCCCCACGACGGCATCGTGCGCATCGACGGTAGCACCGGCGAGTCCGGCTACCTGTTTCAGCCCGGCGCTGCCCCCGGACAAGCTGCAGATATCCTCGGCCTGGCGGTCACCACCGACGCAATCTACGCCAGCTGCCGAGACGGGTACGTGTACAAGCTCAGCCCCGACGGCACGGTCGTCTGGAAATGCCCGCTCGGCAGCCCCGCGGTCAGCGCGCCGACCATCCGGCAAGACAAGAAGAATACACTCGTCTACTGCGTAACGGCCGAGGGAAAGATCGTGGCCATCCGCGCCGCGAGCGGCAAGACCCGCTGGGTCAGTCGGGCGCCAAAGTCGGCCGCGCCCGCCGTCGGTTGCACGCTCGCCCTCGAGCGAACAGGTGCCAACCGCGCAATCCTCTGGGTCACCGAGCCCGGCGGCGCACTGAGGGCCTTCGACGCGATTACCGGCGAGCCGATCTGGCGCTCGACACTCGGTCCCGGGCTGTACCCCGGTGCGATCGTCCGCCCCAATCCAGGCGGCCTCAATCTCCTGCTGGCCGACCGTGCGGGAGAACTGCTCGCTGTGCTGACGTCGAACAACCCGCCGTCATTACTCTCCTACGGACGCTACGGCGATGCAACCGGCGAGGGGACGACCTTTGCCGCCGTCCGAACGATTACGCATCCCAGTGCAGGGGAATTGGTCCTGCTCTGCCCAACAGGTCAGCGCGCCGGACCGGCCGGGAGCATCTGTGCGATCGATGGCCAAGGGCTGTACTGGCGTGCCCCGACCTACGGCCACCTGCGAGGAACCCCCGCGATCGCCGACGTGAACCGAGTCCCAGGAGCCGAGATCATCGTCGGTGAGATCGACGCGGACGGAGCGCCGGATCGTGGCGCACTCGCGATCTACAGCGCTGACGGATTGCTGCTCGCACGACATCAGCTTCCGGCACCCGTGGACTCGGCGCCGGTCGTAGCCGATGTCGACGGGGACCAGCGACTCGAGATCCTCATCGCCGATCGCGGCGGCAAGCTCTACTGCCTCAAGACGCATCGTTCCGGCGTCGTCGAGTGGGGAACGCTCGGCGGTGATGCGCAAAATACCCGCGATGCCGATCGGGCCTACGAATTCGGACAACGTCCGTACGGTTTCCAGTGGAAGTAGCGCAGCGTGTCCGGCTCAGTCTTCGTTGCCGGATTCCGGTTTGTCCTCGAAGAGGAACTCGATACCGACCAGATATCCGACTTGAGCGCGGGTGCAGTGTCGCACGACTGCGTGTCCGTAGCAGCTCAGTGCGGGCTGATGGATTGCGATGGAGAGCCGCGTGTGGGTCGGGACCGGGCGGCGCGTCCGCATGGCGAGCCCGCCCTCACTGAGGTTGTGCAGCGTCGCGAGCACGTGCCGATCGCCGTAACACTCGTCCGGAAGCCAGACTTCGACCGTTCCCGGGAACGGCCAGCGATCCAGGCGCCGCCGTCCACTGGGGTCCTTGGCGAGCACTTTCGTCTGGCGCGATTCCAGCAACTCCCGGATCGCGGTCGGCGACAATCTGACGATGTTATCGGCGTCCATGGGGGCCTCGCGATCACGCGCAAAAAAACACGGGTCGACCTATCCGTACGTCGACCAATGCGACACGATCCATCAATACCGATTCAGGCCGGGAATTCGTACTCGCCTTGCAGCGAGTTCAACTCGTTTAGGGTCGCTTCGATCCGTTTGCTCCATACATCCCCGCTGCGCTCGACGATCTGGGTGAGCAACTCGCAGAACTCGGGATCGAACTGCGTACCTGCGGAATCGTTGATGATCTCCAGCGCATCTTCGATGGAGCGGTTGGGACGATAACAACGAACGCTGGTCAGCGAGTCGAACGCTTCTGCGACCGCGAGCAACCGCGACCCGATCGGAATCGAGGTCCCTACCAGGCCCGCTTCGTACCCGGAGCCGTCGAACCATTCGCGCAGATGCCGGATGATCACGATCTCGGTCTCGAAGACCCGCAGCGGTTCCAGAATCTTGCAGGTGATCATCGGAACGCTTCGTAGCACGGAGCGCTCCTTTTCGTTCAAGGGTTCCGGTTTCTGCAGGATTCGGTCGGAGACGCCGATCTTGCCGAGATCGTGCAGCATCGCGGCGTTGGTAACGGTGGTTCGCAGCCCCTCGTTCCAGCCGGCATACTTGGCCATCTGGTCGGCGTAGAACGTCGTATTGATCGAGTGTCGGGCCGTATAGGGATCGCGGGCCTCGAGCGCTTGGACCAGGGCCCACACGCTTTGCAGACAGAGGTCCTTCGCTTGCATGCTGAGCGAGGCAACCTGCCGGCTCAGCCGCGATACCTGTTCGGTGTCGATTCCCTCGGACTCGGACATCGTGATCTGGTCGGCGCGCGCCACGCGGTTACGGCCATGCCGCTTGGACGTGTACAGCGCGTCATCGCTCAGGTTGATCAGGTCGCTCACGCAGTTGACGTGCGCCAACTCGGTGCTGGAGACGCCGAGCGATGCCGTGATGACCGTCTCCGGGTGATTGGGGACGCTGACCTCCTCCGGCAGCGATTGCAAGATCCGTTCGGCAAGGAAGGTCGCTTCGTCGAGCGTGGTGCGCGGACAGATGATCGAGAATTCCTCGCCACCGTAGCGGGCTACGACGTCCGTGTCGCGCACGATGCGCGAGATGTGCTTGGCGGTCGACACCAGCACGTAGTTGCCGGCCTCATGCCCGTACGTATCGTTGACCGCCTTGAAGTGGTCGAGGTCGAGCATCAACAGCGCCAACGCGCCACCGTATCGTCGCGTACGCGAGAACTCCACGTCCAGCAGATGTCGAAAATGGGTGTGGTTCCAGAGTCCGGTCAGTCCGTCGCGCAGCGCGGCATAATGCAGCCGCTCCTGCAGTCGGCTGATGCGGAGCCCATTGCGGACGCGGGCACCCAGCTCTTCGAAGTCATAGGGCTTGGTCAGGTAGTCGTCGGCGCCAACGTCGAGCGCGAGGTGCTTGGTGGCGCGGTCCGGCTGTGAGGTAACCACGATGAAGTAGGTGCCACCCAGTGCCGAGTCGGCCCGCACGTTGCGGCAGACATCGAGCCCGCTGATTCCCGGCATCATGATGTCGCAGATGATGACCCGCGGCCGATACTCCCGAACCAGCGCGAGTCCGGAAACGCCGTCGGTGGCCTCCACGATCGAATAGTGGCCCTTGAATCGCTTCAGGAGGTAAGCCCGTTGCGAAGGGTCATCTTCGATGATGCAGAGATCAATGCCGTACGGTTTCATTCACGAACCTTCGTCAGGAGCGCAGTGTCCGATAGCAACGCCACCGGTAACGTCGGCGCGATAAGCCTTACCCTCTTAATCGGTCAACTCGCCCCGGGCTGAAAATAGACCCCGACAGGTGCGGGAAGCGGTATACTCCGAGCGAGTCCGAATACGCTCGGGAGCCCGCATGACGACCCAACGCATCACACGCGCCGACCTCCTCGACCGGAAGGCCAATCGCGAACCGATCGCGATGTTGACCGCCTACGACTACCCAACTGCCCGCCGGGCGGCGGAGGCTGGGGTTCATATGCTGCTGGTCGGCGACTCCTGCGCCAGCGTCGTGCTGGGGCACGATTCCACCCGCCCGGCCCCACTCGAACTCATGATCGTCCTGGCGGAGGCGGTGCGGCGCGGCGCTCCAGGCGTTTGTCTTGTCGGCGACATTCCGTTCGAAGCGATGACGTCCGATTATGCTGCGCAGGCGGCGGCGCGCCGTTTTCGCGACGAAGCGGACTGTGACATGGTCAAGCTCGAAGTGGACGCCGAACACGCGGGCTGGGTCCGGAAAATCGCGCGCGACGGAATCGATGTGATTGCCCACCTCGGCCTGCGGCCACAGCAGGTCACCGATCCAGCCGGCTATCGGGCACAGGCGCGCGAATCCGCCGAGATCACGGCGCTGGTCGCACAGGCTCAGCGGATGCAGGACGCCGAGTGCGCGATGATTCTGCTGGAAGCGGTTCCGAACGAGGCTACCGCGGCCGTCATGGAAGCGGTCTCGGTCCCGGTCATCGGCTGTGGTGCCGGACCCGCTTGCGATGGCCATGTCGTGGTTACCCAGGACATGCTCGGGTGCAGCTTCGGGTCCACGCCGCGCTTCGTGCCGGTGCTTGGAGACCTTGGAGAGCGCACGGATGATGCCATGCGACGCTACGTCGAGGACATCGTGTCGCGACAGTATCCGGCGCCGGAGCACGTGTACCCGATGAAGCGACCCCGCTCGACGTGCAACTCGTAGTTGACGCTGCCGATGCCGACGACCAACGAACCGATGCGACAGGATCAATTGGGCGCAGCGGCGCTGACGCGGCCGACGGCGAAGCGAATTGGCCGCGACGTCCGCTGTCTGGAAGAGGTTGATTCCACCAACACCTACCTTTTACAGCGGGCCGCGGACTGGCCCGACGGAACAGCCGTCTTTGCGGAGTATCAGACCCGTGGCCGCGGACGTTTTCAGCGTGAATGGCAGGCGCCGCGTCGCGCATCGGTGCTGATGAGCGTGCTGTTGAGAGCGACCCCGACGTCGGAGTTGTCCGGGTTGCTATCCATGGCAGCGGTCGTAGCGACCCGCGCCGCGGTCTTGCAGACAACGGGCGTCGACGCGCGGATTCGCTGGCCCAACGATCTTGAGGTGCGGGGCCGGAAGTTGGCGGGCGTGCTGGTCGAGTCATGCCCGATCCCCCACCCGGCGGCGCACCGGGCCTACGTGATCGGGATCGGGCTGAATTGCTGGCAGCAGCCGGGCCATTTTCCTCCCGCAATGCGCGCGCACGCCACTTCGCTCGAGATCGAGTCCGCGGTGGCAGTAGACCGTTCTGCGGTCGCTTCCGCCTTGCTCGAGCGGCTGGACGACCTGCTGTCCGGCACGACCAGGAGCGATCATGACCGGATTCAAGCGGCCTGGCGCGATGCGTGTGACGACGTCGGACGTAGCGTTACACTGCAAGCGGACGGCCGAACGTACGCTGGCACCATCACGGAGGTGACCGCGATCGGCGATCTGGTCGTTGCGCAGGACGACGGGAGCAGGATGCGCTTTGAGGCGGCGAAGACCACAAGAATCCGCTAAGCGCCGACGCCGACGGAGTAGCCGTCCGAGCGTGTCGGCACCAACCGTCGGCAACCAGCGGCCGCGCCCGACTGCGACCACCACCCTGCCCGAACCCCCGTCGAGACGGCTGACTCTCACAACACAGCCAGTCCCGCAGCGACTGGCCGACCCGAGCACCAGTGCGCAGCGGATCGGCTTCGTTCACGCGTGCACGTTTCTGTATGCGACCGGCGCCGGGCTCGAACTGCACCTGATCCTGCGCGAGTCCGCGTTCCACCTGAGTTCGGTCGGCTTGCTTCGATTCAGCGGGTCGGCGGCAGCCGCCGGCGTGATCCTCGCACTCTGGGGACTGCGCAGCTTGCTCCTGCGACAGTTCGGCAATCATCGAGCGCGACGTACTCCCGACGACCATGAGTTCGCCGGCATGGTGACCAGCGTGCTCATGCTCGGATTCACTGCGGTTTCCGCAGTAGCGTGCGCGGCGCTGTTGAACATGGAAGCCTGGCGCCGTTTCGTCGCGTCACACAGTATGCTCGACCCTGCCTGGTCGGCCGCGTTGTTCCGAGCCCCGCCCTGGATTGGTGTCATGCTCCTCACCGGCGTTGCGACAGCGACGCTCGGCGCACTCCACGGCTGGTACCGGGGTTCCGCCGACCGGGGCGGTCGGTTCGCGTCGTTCTGGATCACCGTCTTGCTCGGGCTCGGGTTGTCCAGTGCCATCGCCGCACTCGTCGCACGACCCGCACCACTAATGGTGGTCGGCTTGCTCGCCTTGCTCGGGGCAACCGCGACGCCAATCGTTGCGCCTCGGAACGCCGGCCGAACGGAGCCACGTCGATCGCCGGCCGCGACGCTGGCATCATCCTCGTCGATGCCCGGGCTTTCGTCGCTGGCCGTGCTGGTGGTGGCCGGGCTCGCAACCGCGTTGGTCGTGCTGGAGCAACTGGCCCACGCGGAAGATCCCGTCCGCGGCGTGCTACTGGTCGTCATTGGTGCCGCGGTCGGCCTCGCTGTCGGCCGGCGGACAGACACCGCCTCCGAGCGCCGACCAAGAGTGGGCCTGTTGGTTGTTGCCGGGGTTGCGCTGATGTTGCTCTTCCCAGTGCTGCCCACGCTGCGGCATACAGTCGTCCTGGCGGCGAGCACGCTCCTGGCTTCCATCCTCGTGAGCGAAGCGCGCCTGCTCGCGCGGCGATTCGGCAGCGTGCAGGCGGCGGCCGCGACAGTCGCCTATATCGGCGCGGGCAGTGCCTTGCTGTTGCTCGTTGCCTGGCCCTGGCTGGATCCCGGCTGGTTTGCGCGCTCGGTCGGCATCGGCGCGATGGTACTGCTCTGGACGCCCGCAACCGCCAGCATTCGACCGTCGCCAAAAACAGCAATCGTCGCTACGGCGATCGTCGCTTTGCTGCTCACCGTTCCGCAGCGGCGCACACTTCCGCCCGCGACACAGCGACTCGCAGTCGAAAGGTCTGACACATGGTTCGATCACGAGGTCGGCGGCGTCGAGCGCTGGGTTCCCGTCGTACCGGATCAACCTGCGGATTGGTCGGTCGACTTTCCGGCGAATCGCTACGACGGCATCCTCATACGGTCGTCGCACGGGCCGTCGACGCCATATCGGGCAGCCGAGCGGTTTGTAAAACGCTGTACCACGGCACTCAAGCCCGGCGGACGACTCGTGATCGACCTGCCCGCTGCCGGCTTTGTCGGCGCCGCCTTGCGCCTGCGACGATCCGAACGGTGGGAAGCCTATCTGCTCGCCGACGAGCAACGCCAGATGCTACTGCTCGGCCGCGATATTCCGGCCTGGCTCTCGCGACGAGCGACGTTGCCCGCGTCCGCGCGCCTGTACCCAATCACGAATCGAGAACAATTGAAGGCACTAATGCTGCGCTGATCACTGCGTCGCTAGCCATTGGAGTTAGTTGGAGTCAGATTGAAATCTCCGAGATCCACTTGTTACTGCGGCTGTCTCGGTGACTGCCAGGCTTGCGTTGCTTCGAGTCGTCTTGCATCATCTCGGGATACTCAACGAACACAGCAGCCAGCAAGCGTTGATTCGTTGGAATTCCCAGATACTCGAACATCTCCGGCTTGCGTAGGCGACCGCCCGACGACCAGTACGTCCCCATGTTGTAGCTAGTCAGCATGAGCAACAGCGTCTGCACCATTGCCGCCGTGGCAGCCAGATGCTCTTCATCACGGATACACTGTTCTTCAGGGTCGATACTCGAGCTTTGGCGGGCAGCCGGGTCATAAAACTGCGGTAGCCACGTAATCAGTACCAAAGCATTGCAACCTGCCAACAACATCGGTTCTTTCGTAGTGACTCCCTGGTCTTCGTATAGGTACTTAGCCACTTTGTCTGTCGCGTCATCCCACAAGATGTACGCACGCCATGGCTCAGCGATCTCATCCTCGTCTCTTCTGTAATGAAACGGTGCCCCACCGGCCGCCTTTATTGACGTCACGACAGCTGCGCGATGCCTGGCAATTGTCTCTTCGGCAAGCGACAGCCGTGCCGCCATGTCGTCAATCTTGCAAAGTACTTTCTTTGTCTTGCGGTTGCGAATGACTTCCGCAACGACTTCAGCAGTGGAACGACTCATTCCGACTAAGTCCTTCTGACGCACACCGCGCTTCGCAAGTCAAGGTCGATTCGGCTAGGGTGCTGTTGTTCTCCGCCATTCTTCCGGCCGTTTCGTTGTGGAGTCCTCCGAGAGAGCACCTGCCCGTAGTACACCAGATGTCCGTAGTCTTCCAGTTGTACGCTGTCCCGATCATCGAGATCTCTCTCGAACGGCTACCAAGCGGCATGAGAACAGCTTGCTGCAAACTCAGATGGGGGGCATGTACGTCGGTGAGTCAATTGTCGACGAAGATTCACGGCGACCGTGCGATCTAACGGCAAAGGGGGCCTCTTGCCGGACGCAATAGGCGAGGCGGAGGTGCGCTACTCTTGGTTACCCGCGGGCGCAGGTGTCGACGATGTCGTCTCCCCGGCAAGTGCCGACCAGTGCTGCGCGGCATCGGTGTCCTTGATGCGACGGTAGGCCTGGGCCAATTGCCCGGCGATTCGCTTGGAATGTTGGTCATCCGCGCCGCGGGTCTTCGCGATCGCCTCATAGGCTTGTAACAACTGCTGCTCACCGTCCTCGAAGCGATCGATCAGGATCAGCGTCAGCCCCCAGTTCGCCCGAAACTGTTCCGGCTGCCAGTGCCCGGTGGGTAGCGCTTGCGTGGCCATTTCCGTGGCCATCCGCGAGTACTCTTCGGCCGCGGCGAATTCGTTCCGAAGGCGCTTGATGGTCGCGACGTTGTTCAGACTGAGCGCAACCGAAGCATGTACCGGTCCGAATACGCGCTTACGCGTCTCGAGGGCCTCGGTCAGCAGCGCCTCGGCCTCCTCATAGCGCTTGGCATCCTGCAACACGCCACCGAGATTATCGAGCGTCAGTGCAAGCTCGTCTCCAGCCGTGTCCGGATCTCCGCGTTGAAGCGAGAGGATTTCGCGCAACACCTGCTCCGCGGTCTCCAACTCGCCATCGAGTCGATGCGACATCGAAATGTTGCGCAACGTCGATATGCGGTCGGGATGCGCTGCACCGAGCAGTTCCTTCTGAATGTCAGCGGCTTCCTCGAGGGCCGCGCGACCGGCGGTGCGGTTTCCGCGGTACAGTCGAATGGTGCCGAGGTTGGCGAGTGTATGGGCCACGCGCGGGTGTCGATCGCCGTGGACCCGTCGCATCGCCTCGACGCACTTCTCCATGTGCTCCTCCGCTTCCGCGAAACGACCGAGCTGATAGAGCAGTACGGCAAGATTGTTATATCCTTCGGCGACACGCGCATCCCCCTCGCCGAAAAGCTCCACACGTATTTTCAACGCCTCGCGAAGCGCCTGCTCACCCTCCGCCAGCTTTCCCTCACGGACGTAGAGGCTGCCCAGACTCGCCAGGGCGGTCGCCAGCCGCGGATGTCGGTCTCCATGCTTCTCACGCAGTGTCGCGATCGAGTCCAACGCAAGCGACTCGGCTTCCTCGAATCGACCGAGCGAGAGAAGCAATGCGCTCAGATTGGCGATCGTCGAAGCCGTATGCGTGTGGCCGGGGCCTTTGGTCGATTGGTAGATGTCGACCGCTTCGCGCAACAGCCGCTCCGCTTCATCCGTCTTGCCGAGTTCACGCAGTACCTGAGCAAGGTTGGTGAGTTCGGTGGCCACGTCCGCGTGCGAACGGCCCAGCACCGCCTCCAGCGGCGGGATTGCTTCGCGGTAGAGGCGTTCGGACTCCGCATAGTCGCCGCGGCCCTTGAAGCAGTTGGCGATGCCCAGCCGCAGTTGCAGGCAGGTCACATTGGCCGCTTCTTCGTCGCACAACGCGAGCCCTTCGCGGAAGACCGCCTCGGCCTCATCCACCTTCAAATTCTCACGCAAGATGCGACCATACTCTTTGTACGCTTGCAACAAGTCGGTCGGGTTCGGTTCATCGATCCCTTTCAGCCGGTCCAGCGACGCCCCGAACTGCTGCTCCGCTTCCGGATAGAGCCCCAACGATGCGTATGCGCCGCCGATCGCCCAGCGCACTGCCGCTTCGACTTCCGGTCGGTCCGCGAGGTTGCCCTCGTCGAGCCGGGCGGCCGTCGGGTCGAGCAGGTCGACGACCCGGGCGTCACGTCCGTTCCCCTCATCCGGATTGACCGACGTCAGCATGTCCCTCAGCATCTCGTTCACGGCGCGTGCCTTGGCCGCTTCAGTAGCGGCGCGGGTCGCCTGATCCTGCGCCTGTTGCGAAAAGGACAACGCGCGGGCCGCCTCATCCTGTGCATCGGCCAGGTACCCCATCGCCTTGGTCGCCTCGGATTCGGCACGCGCCGTCTCGCGTTCCGCGAGTCGCCAGAATGCAAGCGAAACAAAGAAGCCGACCGTCACCAATAGCCCGATTCCACCCGCGACCGTGGCCAGCATCCAATGTCGGCGTATCTGTTTACGCAGCAGGTAAGCGGCCGAGTCTCGCTTCGCGGCGATCGCATCCCCGGCCAGGTACCGTTGCAGATCACGACCCAGATCGCCCGCCGACTGATAACGCCGCGTCGGGTCTTTTTGCAGGCAATGCCGGACGATGGTATCGAGTTCGTGATCCACATCCCGTCGTAGCGGCCGTAGCGGCAGCGGGTCCATGTTCTGTATCGCATCCAGCAGCGCCGGCCCGCTGAGGCGCTCGCGGCCGTACGGCAGTTGTCCCGCCAGCATCTGGTACAGCATCACCCCCAGCGCGTAGACATCCGTACGAATATCGATATCCGCCATGCGACCGGCCGCCTGCTCCGGAGCTGCCCACGGAATCGACCCGACGAACTCGCCCGTCAGCGTCATCGCAGAGGAGCCATCGTCCTCTTCGGCCGTCTTCGAAAGGCCAAAATCGAGCACGTGCGGCCGACCATCCCGGTCCACGCGGATATTCCCCGGCTTCAGGTCGCGATGGATCACGCCATGCAGATGGGCCGCGTTGACGGCGTCGCAAATCTCGACGAACAATCGGGCAATCGCCCGTGGATTCGGCGCCGTCACGTTCACGAACTTGTCGAGCGGCATGCCGTCGACATAGTTCATGACGTAGTAATAGCAGCCGTCGATCGCACCGGAATCGTGGATCGCCACGATGTTCGGATGCTGTAGGCGCGCGAGTGTACGAACCTCACGCTCGAAACGGATGACGTCCTGTTCCGTTGCGAGCGGGCCCCGTCGGAGCAGCTTGATGGCGACGGTCCGCTGAGTGGATTCCTGAAATGCGCGGTAGACCACGCCCTGGCCGCCGCGATGCTTCTCCCCGTGAAAACGATAACCCGGGATCCGCGGCTCGTACGACGGCGCGGCGCCCAGCGACGGGGGCATCGAAGAGCCTACATCCTCGACCTGCCGCATGGCGGCATCGATCAAGCCGCGCTGCGCGTCCCGATTCGCCGGTATCGGCTCGCGAATATCCATTGCTGCGACCTCATGAAACCACGTTCAGGCGTTCAGGCGAAGTGCCACCCGTGTCGGCGACAGAACCGTCGTCGGTTTCACGGAGCGTCGCTGAAAAAATCGGATTCGTCACCCAACAACGTCTTCATGCGGTCGTGGGCCCGCGCCCGCAGCATGTGAACCGCACCCTGGGACCGCTCCATCCGGTCCGCAACCTCCTGAATCGGGTGACAATCCAGATCGTAGAGCTGAATGACTGTCCGATAATCATCGGGCAGGCGGTCGAGGATGTTGCGGACGAGGCCGCCGGCTTCGCGACCTGCTGCCGCTCGGCTCGGGGTCGTGGATGTGACGCCGAGCATGTCCACCAGTGCCACGTAGGAATCCTCGCCGGCCGGGGCCTGGACCCGCCGCGTCGGGCTCGGGCGCTTCTTGCGATCGAGCTCCTTGATCGCGTCGCGCAAGTTGTTCTCGGCGATACGTTTGAGCCACGCGACGAAGCCGGCGGGCTCGCGGGCCGTCATCCGATCGATGTGCAGGAACGCCTCGATGTACGTCACCTGCATGACGTCGTCCGCGTCGACCAGCGATTGCCACGGCTTCCCGATCTGACCCTGGATGTGACTCCACACCTGGCTGCCGAACTGCTGAAGCAGGGCTCGTAGCGACTCGCGATCGCCATGCGCTGCCTGTTCGAAGAGGTGCGATCCCGACGGGTCCAAAGAATAGGGCTCCATGCTCGTTTCCATGTTCAATTGATGGGCGCGATTCGACATATTTCAACCGATTGGGCAAAGAATGTCGAAGAAAAATTGACGACTTTATCGGCCAATGTAGAGTATGGGGGGATCGGGCGCGAAAACCACCTTCACTCTGAGGCCCTATGACACCGAACAGAAGTCGTCCTGGTCAAATCAACTACAAACTGCTGGTCGGCACTCTTGTCGGACTCGTGCTGCTCGCCGGTGCAGCGGTCGGCGTCCGGTACTGGCAGCGAAAGCACTCCGCGCAGGTTGCGCTTCGAGAAGCCGAGTCGGCGTTCGCGGCCGGCGAATGGGAGCAAGCCTGGCGCTCGTATCGACGGTATCTGGGGCAGAACAGCGACGACGTCCCCGTCTTGCTGAAGTATGCGCGGGCACATATGAATGTACGCCCGCAGATGCTGGCGAACGTCGAGGGCGCTAAGGTCGCGTATCGACGGGCGTTTCGATACGCCCAAACGCCTGAAGTTGTCGAGTCGCTGCTGCAGATCTATTACGCGACACGCGACTTCTCCGAGTTGATCAACATCGCCGGACAGCAGCAGGCCGACCTGTGGTTGGCCCGAGCGTTTCTCGCGACGGGTCGCAACGCAGACGCGGATGCATTGCTCGACGATAACCCCTCCACGCCCGCCGAAGCGCTGTTGCGGGCCCGGCTGGAGCAGACGCTCAGTGCAGCCGACCCGCTGGAGGCATTCTCCGCTACGAAACTAGACGATCCCACGAATCCCGATGTAACCGAAGCGCTTCTGTTCAGTTCGAACTACCGGCGACTCAAAGGTGACCTCGAGGGTGCCCGCGCCGATCTGAAAGCCGTGCTCGAATTCCCGCCGAACAACGCGCGGCTATTGAACCAGGCGGCGATCCAATGGCTGTTGCTGGGCAACGTGCAGGAGGCGCAGCGGGTTCGGGCGCAGCTTGCCCAGATCGAGGATCCGGTGAGTGCGCTCCAGTTTCTCTTGACCGACGATTGGCTCGTTGCGCTGTATCAGCTCGATGTTCAGCTCGCGATGGCGGCGCCGACGCCGACCGATCTCGCGCGCCTGAGCGAGACGCTCGAACAGATCCAGGGCGAGATTCACCGGTACCACGCGCTTCCCTTCACGATCGAGTTGTGCGAGTTTGGCTGGGAGCAGGCGTTGGAGCGCGATGACCAGCAAACGGCCGAACAAATGCGGACCACGGCCGAAGAGGCGCTGGCCGAGTTCCGCGCGATCCTGCCCAAGGTCCAGCAGGAGCCGCCGGCCGGTGCGGTGGCGCTGCTCGAAGCGCGCGTCGCGCGCCTGCTCGGCGACTGGGAGAAGATCGTCACCACCCTCAAGCCGTACGAACGTGGCGGCACGGCAGGGGTCAAGCAACTATTGGCCTACGCGTATGGACAGCTGGGCAACCAGCAAGCCGCCCGGCCGCTGCTCGAACAGCTCATTCGACAAGGCGGCGAGGCTGGCGAATGGGCGATGGGTCGTCTGATGGAGGAGGCCCGCTTCGCCGGAAACGGTTCGCTGGCGGCCGAACACGCTCGACAATTGCTGGATTCGCCCATTTTCGAGCGAAAGCTGATGGCACTCGACGCTCTGCTTGCAGACGCTGCCGCACGCGGCGAAGCAGTCGATGAAGACGTTCTGGCTGCCGTCCGCGAGATGTATGACCAGAATCCGCGCCGCCCGCGAGCGGCGTTCCTTCGAGCGCGGGCCGCACGCTTGGCCGACGGCTATCAAGCCGGGCTCGAGGTGCTCCAGCGGCATGCGGAGGCCAGCGACGATTCGTTCCTGGCCGGGCTCTTTCTGGCCCAATACCAGGCTGAAACCAGCGACCCCGCCGCTCGTAGCGGCGCGATCTCGCAGCTCGAGGCGCTCGCGCGACAGCATCCGAACGATGTGCGCGCCTGGCGAGCATTGGCCGACGTGCATCGCATCCTGGGAGACGTCGACGCGGCCGTCACAGCCCTCGGAAAGGCGGCGGAAGCGGTCACGGAGCCGGCCGAGCGGAGCCAGTTCACGTTGCAGCGCGCTCGGCTGCTCGTTCGCAGCGGTCGCCAGGAAGAGGCGGCAAGCGATCTCGAGCAACTGCGAAGTTCCTTTGCGGAGAGTGACCCGCGCGTCGCGCCGGTTCTGCAGGCGCTCTTGGCGCTGCCGATCGTGCGCGCCGACACGGTAAAGGCACAACAGCTCATCGACGCACTCAAAGCGATCGACGGCGAGCAAGGTCGTCGCTGGCGATTCGAGCAGGCCCGCGTCTGGATCGAGTCCGACCAGCGTGAGAAGTTCGAGGAAGCGATGTCCTTCCTCAATCAGATCGGCGCCGGAGGCAACGATGTCGCCGTTCGGTTGTTGATCGCCGACGCGCTGGTCAAGCAGGACCGTGTCGGCGAGGCGATCCACATCTACGAGGAAGTGGCGGACCGTTCCCCGCAGGGCTTCGAAAGACTGTTCATGCTGAACATGGCGCGGCAGGACCAGGAAGCCCTGGCACGCCTGCTCGGCTCGAGCGGCCTCGAGGGAACCGAGTCGCTGCGCGCATTGCTCGAAGCAGCGCGTACCAACGACACCGCCGCGATTCAACAGAGCCTTGAAAAGCTGCTGCGCGAACAGCCCGACAACATCGACGCCCAGGTCCTGAGCATCCTGACGGCCTATCGTGTCGACGAGAACGTCGAAAACGCGCTCGCCAAGATCGACGGCCTCGAGCAATCGCTCGATTCGTCTGCGGATTTCGCGATCCGCAACAATCTGATGATGGCGCGGATTTCGATCTGGATCGACGCCGAGCGCCAAGCGGATGCCATCGCGTACCTGACCGAGCGCGGCTCGGGACCGCTGGCCGGCGCCGCCTGGCTCGTCCGCTCGATGCTGCATCGGGGAGCAGGCGATACCGATACGGCCGCGAAGGACCTGAAATCGGCGATCGAAGCGTTCGAGCGGGTATCCGAGCCGGCACTGCTCGAGCGCCGGATGCTGGCGCAAGCGTTGATGCTGCGGGGCGACGAAGGCGACCTGCAACGAACGGCCGAGCTACTGCTCGCGCTGGAACGTGACACGAAAAGCGTGGTGGAACGCAACGAGGTCACCAAATGGCGGGCGTTGGTGCTGCTCGCGATCGACCGGCGCCAACACGCTGACGAGGCAATCGAACTGCTCGAGCGCGTACTGCGGTTCAATCCGCGCGACGACGCGCGGCTGATTCTCGTCGACCAGTTGAATCGACAGGGGCGCTACCGCGATGCCAGCGATGCCGTGCGCGCGGCACCGGAGGAGGCGTTGAACCCGGCCCTCAACCTGTTCGGGGCGCAAGCGGCGCTAGCGATCAACGACCTGGACGAAGCGGTTCGCCGATCGCGCGCAACGCTGTCGGAGCAGTCCGAGAATACGACGGCACTCGGCATACTCGTAGTCGCTTTTGAGCGTGGGGCATCGAACGTCTCGCGCAGCGACATCGTTCGGCGTCTGGGAGGCTTGATCGAAGCATCTCCGACAGTGCCGGACTATCGCGTCCTGCGGGCGCGCGTCCTCAACGGTGCCGGCCAAACGAAGCAGGCGATTGCCGAACTGACGCAGTTCGCTGAGCAGAATCCCAAGTCCGTGACCGCTGCGATGGCCCTGATGGTGGCGGAAATGAGCGACTATCGAACGGGCCGGGCCGTTGCCGGCCAATGGCTCGACCGCGCCGAACAGCTCGAGCCGGATGCGCCACAGGTCATTATGGACCGCATGCGCTGGCTGGCGGTCGGGGAGGCCTACGATGACATCGGCAAATGGGTGCAGTCCGGGCAGCGATTGACCCCGGAAGCGAAGCTGCTTGGCGGCCTTTCACTACTGCGATCGAAAGTGAGTGCGCAACAAGCGGTTGGCGACAAGCTGGTCCGGTCGCTTGCGACGGAGTTCCCCCCGGCGGCGGACGCCCAGCTCGAAATTGCCCGACATCTCGTGAGTCGCAAAGACTACGATGCTGCGGAGAAGACCTACCGCGCATTCCTCGCGCGACGACCACAGTCGGTTCGCGCGACGAACGACTTGGCGTGGCTGCTTGGTCAGAAGGGACAGCTCGAGGACGGACTGGCGCTCGCCACCAAGGGACTCACCCTGGCCCCCACCAACGTTGACCTGCGCGACACCAAAGGCGAAATCCTCTGGCGCCTCGGCCGATACGCCGCCGCACGGGCCGAGTTCAACCGACTGCTCCAGATGACCGCTGCAAAACAGGATGCGATCGGGCCGCGATACGTCCGGACGCGTGCCCACTTCAATCTGGCACGGATCGACATCGCGGAAGGCAAGCTCGACAAGGCCGCCGAGAACGCTACCTTCGCGGAAACGCTCCAGAAGCGACTCGCGGAGCGAAACCTCAACCCTCTGTCCGCGGACGAGCAGGCTGAGCTAACGGAAATCATCGCGAAGTCTCGCGAACAGAACGTCCGATAGATATGATGACGGCCGATTTCTCCGAACGGAGGCGTCGGCGGTGATCCATTTGCTCAGCGCGCAGGAGAAGCACGTGCACGATCGGCATCCGCACCCCGCGACAGTGGCCCGTTCCGCTCTACACGCCCGGATACGAGAGACCAGGCCGGTACGACCGCGCCCATTTGCATGCAGCGTCGTCATGCTGGCGGCGGCTCTGCTGTCGGTCGGCTGTCGGACGCACAAGATCACGGTCGACGAATTTCTGGCCCGTCAGGCAGAAGTGCCGGCGCCCGAGCCCGTATCGGTCGATACCGGCGCCATCCAGCTTACCGAGATCAAACCCTACGGCGTCGGTGTCGGCGATGTGCTGAGCATCACCATGTACGGCGTCGAAGAACGCTATAAGCCGACACTCATCAGCAGTCGCGTGAACAAGGCCGGCGAAATCATTCTGCCGCTCGTCGGTCGACTCAACGTCCGCGGCAAGGCGCTGATCGACATCGAACAGATCATCGTCGACGCGCATACGCCGGATCTGGTCAAGGACATCGCGGTGTTCGTCGAGCTGGTCGGACCGGAGAACACGACTGTCGTGGTCACCGGTGCCGCCGAGCATCCAGGACTGGTCTCCCTGCGCCAGAACGAGCGCAACTTGCTCTACGCACTCGCTCACAGCGGCGGCTTCGGCCCTACGGCATCCAACCTCGTCGAACTTCGACCGATCCACAGCGATCGTCCCGTGATCGAATATGATCTGACGAACATTGATGATATTCGACGGGCCCTGCTGGCGCCGCCGTTGCACTCCGGAGACGTCATCCACGTCGCGAGTGCGGATACCAGCGCGGTCTATATCACCGGCCTCGCGAACGCACCAGGCCCCATTGCCGTGCCGCGTGGCAGCGAGATTCCGCTGACCCAGGCAATCGCCGCTGCCGGCGGGCTGAATGAACTGCTCCGCATCAAGAAGGCCACGCTGATCCGTCGACTTCCGGACGGTGAGAAGGTCAGCGTCGATATCAACCTCAAGAAGGTCTACAGCGGCGAAGAGCCTGAACTCGCGATGGTCTCCGGCGACATCCTCCAGATCCCGCACACAGTCGATACGCGCTTTCAGGACTGGTTCAATACGAACGTGCTGCGCAGCATGAGCGTCGGTGTGCGATACGACCCGCTCCAGCAGTACAATACGAATCGCCTGCTGCAGCAGCAGAACGACGCCAACAACAGCGCGTTGCGCGACTCCGTGCTGTTGAACTTCTCGAACCTGTTGATTCCGCCGGTGACCGCGACGCCGTAGCCTGAGGAGATGCACCTTGCGACGCTTGGCTTTTCCGCTGCTTGTTCTGCTCGCAACGACGCAGTTCGGCTGCCCACAGGCACCGGTCGTCATTGACGGCAATCCGCGCGTCCGCGTAACCACCAGTCTCGGCGACTTCCTGATCGAAGTGCTCCCGGAACTGTCGCCGCTCACGGTCGACAACTTCCTCGAGTACGTCGACGAGGGGTTCTACGACGGATTGGTCTTCCACCGTGTCGTGGATGACTTCGTGGTCCAGGGTGGCAACTTCCGCGCCGACCTCACCGCTCCGGAAACCCGTGCTCCGATCGCGAACGAATCGCGCAACGGACTCCGCAACGCTCGGCGTACGGTGTCTGCGGCCCGCGAACTCGACCCCGAGAGCGCTACGAGCGGCTTCTTCATCAATCTGATCGACAATCCCTCGCTGGACCCCACCCTGACCGCGGCCGGCTACGCCGTGTTCGGCTTCGTGGTCGAGGGTATGGATGTTGTCGATGCAATCGGCGCGGTACCGACCGAGACGGTTGGCGAATTCGAGTTCGTGCCAGCCACGCCGGTCACGATCGAGTCGACCACGCTTGAGCCCGGCGAGCCGCGACTCAGCCCGGAGTGGGAACAGTTCCTGACCGCGTACGGACTGCAAGCCGCCGATACGCTCCGCGGTATCCTGATCCAACTGATCGTCGCACTGCCCGACATCGCGAGCTGAGCACTACCCAAGAGTGGGGCGGGCGTCTCGCCCACCAGTGCTTGGAACGCGACTAGTTAAAGAACATGTGAGGTGCGTTCCCTTTGAGGACACACCATCACCGCAAAATGCGCTCTAGCCGCGTGAGCTGGGTAGCACGGCCGCTCTTGTTGGGTGGCACTGGCGGCTAGTCCGCCAGTGTTCGGGCCGTACGATTGATCTGCTCCAGCGTGGGATGTAACGCGATGCGATGGATCGTTCGGCCCGTGCGTCTTGAACCCCTCGCTCGCGCTCGGGGCTCGTCCTTGGGAGTGACAGCGGCATTGCAAAGGTTAATACCCCCTTCTCTCACGGAGTTGGGGTCGTGCGCTAGCCAAGGGTGGGGCGGGCGTCTCGCCCGCCAGTGTTTCGACGCGACGGATCAAGAACGTGTAGGGTGCGTTCGTCTCAAGACGAAGGCGTGCCATCAGGCCGCGCCGCCGCACTCGGGACAGCGGCCGCTGCGGTTGCCCTGCAGGTCGTAGCCGCAGCTTGCACAGGCAGTTTCTGGCCGATCACGCCGCCGCCACGCGCGAACTGCGAACACCACCGCAATCACCCAAGGAATCCAGAGTGGAATCCCAGCGACATGGAACGGCGACTCGAAACCGAAGTATGGCAGGAAACGGTACCCGCGGATCGTCGGGTTGCTGAGTGCAACCTCACCGATCATCACGACGAGTGTATCGTGCAGTGGCGGACCCGATGATCGGAAGCCAAGGGTGAGCATCCCCTGCTTAACGCCCATAAGAACGTAGCCGTCAGGTGGACTCCATACGCTGTCCCAGACGAAACTCGCTGCGAGCGCAACCGTCATCGCCGCGACGAACCAGTATGTCGGCTTGCGCACGATGGTCCCTTTCAAGCAACCTCCGGGAACACCCGCAATATGCCGCACGAGATCGCGAATCTTGGGCGCTGGTGTTTTCGGTCACACCGCCCTTCCTCCGCAGTTCGACTTGCTGCCCCCTCTGCACACCGGCCGGCCTCACTACCCGCGCACCGTGTCGCTAGTACTCGACTCAGCGTTCGCCGTGCTCGGCTTCGATCGCTGAGTGCAGGCCGCCGCGGGTACTCCACTCGGTCGTCACCTTCATCCAGCGCGGCGACAAAGACGCGACTAGATCATCTAGGATCTGGTTGGTGACGGCCTCATAGAAGATTCCCGCGCTGCGATAGTCCTGGAGGTAGAACTTCAGGCTCTTGAGTTCGACGCATTGTTCGTCCGCGATGTACTCGACGATGATCGTGCCGAAGTCGGGCTGCCCGGTCACCGGGCAAAGGCTCGTGAATTCCGGCTGCACGTGACGGATCCGATAGTCCCGTTGCGGGGCCGGATTGGGGAAGGTTTCCAGGATCGCACGTCGTCGTCGGGCGTCAGTGTTCGCGGAGCTGGTGTGCCGGCGTGTTTCCGGCGCCGACCGTTTTGTCACGGTCGTGCGCGACGATGCTCGTGGCGCGCTTCGGCTCGATTGTCTCGACCCGTCTCGACGAGCCGAGTTTGGTTTTCTTACGCTGCCTTGCTTCTTGCTCACAGTAGGCTCCCGTTGGATGACCTGCGAGATGGTATCGACTCGATCGCCAATCCGCAGCGCGCGACACAGGGATAGAGAGTACAAGTCTATTAAATCAAGAAATTCTATGAACAAGTGATATACAGGCTATCATAGTATACCTATAGTAGAGAGCGTGCGCGATCTTGATTTGCGGACTTGGCGGCGGCTGGGTATTTTCACGTGGACCCATTCGAGGAGGATCTGCATCATGGCTAAGTCGTCGCCGCGCCTTGGACGGGGCTTGGATGCCCTGCTCTCGCACCGTAAGACTGCTGAACGATCGAAGGTGTCGGCGGCGGCGCCAATCGAGTCATCCTCGGACGTGGCATCCGGAACGAGTTTGGCGGAATTGCCGTTGGACTCGATCCGTCCGAATGTGGGTCAGCCGCGCAAGTTGTTTTCACGTGAAAAGATCGAGCAGTTGTCGGCGTCAATACAGTCGTGCGGCTTGATTCAGCCGATCGTTGTTCGTCGACTCGACGCGGACACGTATGAGTTGGTGGCAGGTGAACGCCGATGGCGTGCGGCGCGCGAGGCGGGGCTTGAGCGTGTTCCGGCGATCGTGCGTGATGTCAGTGATGCTGAGTCCATCGAGATTGCGCTGGTTGAGAATCTCCAGCGGGAGGATCTGTCGCCGATCGAGCGCGGGACGGCGTATCAGCAGTATCTTGAGGTCTTTGGGGCCACGGCGGACGAGTTGGCCTCTCGGCTCGGCGAGAGCCGGGCGAGCATCAGCAACTATATTCGACTGTTGCGGCTCCCGGTCGAGATCCGCGATATGTTGGCTGCGGGCGAGCTGGGAATGGGCCAGGCACGGGCGATTGCGGGTATTTCCGACCCGCAGCGTCAATTGGCCGTTGCTCGGCTGGCCGTTCGACGGAATCTCTCCGTGCGACAGGTTGAGGAGCTCGCCAAACCTGTTTCACGTGAAACATTGGAACGTAATGCCGCGTCCGGGCATCAGTTGCACACCGAGGATCTGGCACGCACGTTCAGCAAATCCCTCGGCGTGAGCGTTCGAATAGCGGCTGGCAAGCGTAAGAACTCCGGCAAGATCATCATTCAATATCGCGACTTGGACGAATTCGACCGTATCAGCGAGCGTTTGGGCGTCGACTCGTCCGACCACTGACCCCTCCGACAGGCCTTTCAGATCGGATCTGCGTTACCCGCCTGCCTGGCATACAGACCCTTCACCGATCGGGTTGATTCCTACAGGGGGCGCCTCCTGCGACCGTCGCGATCCGACTCGATATGCGCAACGCTGTTTCACGTGAAACATCGTTGAGGATCAGCTCGCATTGGCTAGCCCCGTCAGTTCGCCGACGGCCAGGCCAGCGGTCCAGCGTCCCGTCAAGCTTTGCGTTTCATCAACTCGAAGCTCCAACACGCTCAGTTTCTTCCATGGCCAGCACCTGAGAACAAGTTTGCGAGCATTCGATTGTGAGGCACGGGCAGCGCGCAAACGTGTTTCACGTGAAACATCGTTGCTGAGACGGCTGGATCCACGATTTCGCGCGAACTCACCAACAAACACTCACAAAAGGAATAATAGATCAATATATCATTAATTGGTTGGGGTCGCTGGCAGTTTGTGTGAGAGAGGGGCGGCATCACTAGGAAATCGTGGGTGGCCATCAATCCGTGATTGTATAGCATGGCTAGCAAAGTGCTTCCGGGCTCCGTAGGCGCTGTGGGGACGAAGGTCAGTAGGAGTGCTAGCTATCCTAGTGTTTGGTGGGCGACTTCGGGGAAACGGCTGCGCGAAAACGACTCTCAGGTTGGTCAGACCTCGGACCTCGGGCTCCCGAACTGGCAGGGAGCGTTGCTCGGTCACCCCCGAAGCCGACCCAACGCAGGGGTGAGGCCGACGCCACGAGCGACGGAACTGCCGCGCATCAATACCCAACAAAGCGCGATGGCGCGCTGCTTGTGTGCTGATTCAAGTGAAGCAAAGAGAAGCGGAGCAACCAGTTGCATGGAGTGCGGACCTCCATCCCGCAGCGCGCGTACGAAACGTCCGGATCACCGGCTATTTGGAGGGATCGTTCTTTCGGCGCCCGCGGTGTGGACGTCGGCCTCACGGTAGCAGCTTGCTGCCCGACGAGACGTCCAGACTCTCCATAATCATCCGAGTCTCTGACTCGGCGCACGAGCTCGCCGACTATTCGTTGCCGTTTCCGGCTTCCAGGGTTTGGATTTGGCTACGCACCGTTTCGAGCATCTTGGGCAGCTGCGGGTCGTCGGTTTGGGTCGCGAGCCGTTCGAGGATCTCCGCCGCCGACCGGAACTGCGCGAGGGCCGCCGAGCGGTCAGACGACTCTCTGGTCGTGGCCAGCTTGAAATGACTGATGGCGAGATCTTTTTGCCAGCCAGCATTCCTGGGATCCTGGGCCGCCAGTCGCTCGCGGGTCTCCAGACTGCTCTCGTACGCCGACAACGCGCCCGCGAGGTCGCCTTGGGCTTTACGAACGTCGCCGATCTTGTTCCAGCTCGCCGAGAGGTCGCGCTGCCACTCCGTGTGCGACGGGTCCTGGGCCGCCAGTCGCTCGGCGATCTCCAGATCGCTCTCGTACGCCGACAACGCACCCGCGAGGTCGCCTTGGGCGACGCGAACGTCGCCAATTCTCTCCTGGCTCAGCGAGAGGTCGCGCTGCCACTCCGTGTGCGTCGGGTCCTGGGTCGCCAGTCGCTCGCGGATCTTCAAACTGCTCTCGTACGCCGACAACGCGCCCGGGAGGTTGCCTTGGGCTTTCCGAACGTCACCGATCTTGTTCCAGCTCACCGAGAGCTCGCGCTGCCACTGTTGGCTGTCCGGCCCGCGGTCGAGGTGGTGTTGGACTGTTTTGTGCGCGCGTTCATAGAAAGACAGCGATTCTGCCAGCGAGCCGGTGCGGCGCTCGAGGTCACCGAGGAGAATGTTGGCGACGTGATCGTCGTGCGCTAGCCCGACAACCTTGGTGAGCCACGCCTCGGCGTCGTCCCATTCACGACGCAGGAAGCTGATCGAGCCGATCTGCCGTGCGTGGTCGATGAAGGTCGTCATTGATTCGCTGTTCGCGAGCTCGTTTGCGGCGTCGATGAGCACGGCTTTGAGTTGGGTGAGGTCGCCATTCTCTCGCGCCTGATCGATGGCTTGCTGGGCTTGATCGTTGCCGCGATCGGCCTTGGTTGCGGCATTGGTAAGCGCCTCGGCCAGCTGCCTTCTCAGTTGATCGTTTTCGTCACGTAGCTGTTTCTCGTCCGCGCCGGCTTGTTTCATAATCCGCGCGAACTCTTCCGGCGATACTCCTTGGACGATAGCCGCTCGCGGTCGCCAGATAGCGTTCAGGATGAGCAGGCCGGTTAGGAAGACGAGCTCGACGATCGCGCGCTGCCAGAAGGGGAAGCCCGGTGGTGCGTCGAGCCCCAGGCGCTCATAAAGCTTGGACAGCAACGGCAACCAGAGCGGGTCGGACGCGAAGAGCGTCAGCGTCACGAAGCTGAAGACGGTCAGCGTGTAGACCTGGACGCGCGTCGGACCCCACCAGCGGGGACGGACGAACCACGCGAGCGCTAGCACGACAGCGGCGATGACCAGGATCATTGGGAGCGCGAGCCGCCAGCCGCCGAGCGCGTAGGCGACGAGACCCGTCAGTGCGATGACGACTGCGGCGACCGTGACGCGTATCGGATTCGAATTGCCAGTGCTTTGCGGATCGGGCAACGGGAAGTCTCCCCGAGGTGAACGACGTCGAATCGGTTCATTATCTTCATCAAGAGCGGGTTTGCAAAAGAACGCCGTTGTTGTCCGCGAGCTATCAAAGCTCGTGCTTCATTGGTGAGACGAACCCTCATTATCATGGCAATAAGGCTAGCTTCTTGAAGGGGATGGAGAGGAACTCTCTTTCTGGGCCCGTGGCGCAGACATAGGCCCGGAACTAACCAAAGACGTAGAGCCCCGAACACTGGCGGACAAGCCGCCAATGCCACCCAGGCGGAGCTCTGAATCCGGCGCTACTCGACCGCCGCGCTCCCGAAGCCCCTCGCTTGCGCTCGGGGCTCGTGATGTGTAAGGCAAGGCCCCCACCC
>JANQNU010000022.1 GCA_028279405.1 Phycisphaerae bacterium | reverse complement strand
GCCGGCGCCGCGTTTCGTGCGCGTCAGATCGACCGCACCCGGCACCCGCAAGCCGGCATCGATCTGTGCATCGATGGCCTCGGCAACCGCCGTATTGGCAAAGGCGGCGACCTGCGCTTGCGGATCATCGGCGGGCAGGGCCTGCACACGCGCGAGCCGGTCGGCGAGCGCATCAGCAATCTCACGCCCGTACTTCGGTGTCCAAACGGCGCTGGCGTTGATACACGAGCGGCCGCCGTTGGCCGCGATGCTGCCGGCGATCATCTCGATGTAGTCCGGCCAATCCTCGACACAATCCTCACCAATGATCACCTTGCTCCAACCGGGACCATGAAGCTCGACGCGCGGGTCGTCCTTCCAGGCCGCGGTCGTACGCGCGTCACCGAAGAGCATCGATCGATCGGTCACGCGCAACAGCTCTCCAGCACCGGCGTGGTCCGTAGGATAGAAGCCGAACGCGCTCCGTGGGATGCCCGCGGCCACATAGGCCTCGATAATCCGCAGCGGCGTCCATGGCTCTTCCCGGCCCGGCTTGAGCACGACCGGCGCCTTGAACACGGTCGCCGGCGCCCAGAGCGAGTGAACACCCGGCGAGTTACTCGGCAACACGGCGCCAAATGTGCGGGCGGCGCGGTACCAACTCAGCGTACGACCGTCCTGGCGCCCCCAGCCACGATCGAGTATCGCCAGGTCCATCCCGCGCGTCAGGCCCGCGATCACCGTCTCCATTTCGTCGAGAATCCGAACGATCTTGGCGGCATTCGTGCGACAGTAGCTGACGGGCATCCCCGTCGTCGCCGACAACGAAGCAATGTAGTCATCGAATGACTGCTGCTGATCGCCACACGGAAGGGCTGCGGTCTGAAACAGAACGCCCGCCTGCTTTGCGATCGCGATCAGGTCACGCGACGCAAATGATTCGAGTACATGATCGTCCATGCGCCGGACGTCACGGACGATCATGCCACTGTTCGCCTGGCTCACACGGGCAATCGGCTCCCGCGTGGCGTGATGAACGAGTTCCGTCGTTTCGACGGCGACATAGGGTTCGCCGCTACGGAGAATCGGGATGTTGATCATCCACTTGGTCCTTTCTATCCACGATCCACCGTCGCGAGCACGCGCCAACGGTCGAGCGCCAATCCGCCGTGCTCGACGTGGGAACAGGCTGTCCCGACAACTCTCGAGTATCGATGCTCTAGTGTAGCGGGCAGGCGGTCGTCCGTCTTTGCAGCCGTAAGCGCCGGGTCAATGGCGGGCGAGACGCCTGCCCCACCCGGTGATTCTTGGGACCGCTTGCCGGTGCAGGCGGCGTAGACACCTAGCTTGTGCTCAGACTGGCTGTGCGGCTGCCAGGGAGGCGATCGCCGCATCGAACGCGGACAGTAGCTCACCGATGACGGACTCGTCGTGCGCCAGCGACAGGAACCACGACTCGAACGCACTGGGTGGCAGGTGCACGCCGCGGTCCAGAAGGGCGTGAAACAGTTGGCCGAAACACTGCGTGTCGACCTGCATCGCGTCGGCAAAATCGCGCACCTCTGCGGTTCCCGGAAAGACGCTTAGCATCGAGCCGACGCGATGGATGGTGGCGGTCATGTCTGCCGTCACGAGCCGCTGGCGCAACCCGTGCTCGAAGAGCGCCCCGCGCCGCTCGAGCGTCGCGTACGCCGAATCGTCGAGGAGTTTCAGGGTCGCGAGGCCGGCGGCGGTCGCGACCGGGTTGCCGGACATCGTACCGGCCTGGTAAACCGGGCCGTCGGGAGCGAGTTGCTGCATGATCTCGCGGCGTCCGCCGAACGCGCCGGCCGGGAGTCCCCCGCCGACGATCTTGCCGAAGGTCGTCAGGTCCGGGTCGACGCCGAACAGCGCCTGTGCGCCGCCCGACGCGACACGGAAGCCCGTCATGACTTCGTCGAAGATCAGCAAGGCTCCGCAGCGCTGCGTCAGAGATCGCACACCGGGAAGAAACTCGGAAGTCGGAGGCACGACACCCATGTTGCCGGCGATCGGCTCGACAAGCACCGCCGCAATCTCATCGCCATGTGCGACGAGTAGGGTTTCGAGCGCCGCGAGATCATTGTACGGAAGCGTAATGGTCGCACCCGTCGCGGCCGCCGGCACGCCCGCCGACGAGGGCAGGTCGGCCGTCGCGAGGCCGGATCCGGCCCGCGCGAGCAGCGCATCGGTGTGACCGTGGTAGGCCCCGGCAAACTTGACGATCATCGAACGATTCGTGAATCCGCGCGCCAGTCGGACCGCGGCCATAACGGCTTCCGTTCCGGAATTCACCAAGCGCACCCGTTCCACCGAAGCGACCCGCGAGACGATCTCCTCGGACAGCTGGATTTCGTGCCGATGGCAGGTTCCGAAGCTGGTGCCGTCGCGCACGACGCGTTCGATCGCTTCCGTCACCGCCGGGTGCGCATGACCGACGATCATCGCACCCCAGGACCCGATCAGGTCGATCAGTCGTTCACCATCCTCGTCGATCAGATAGGCACCAGCGGCGCGCCGGATAACGCGCGGCGAACCGCCGACCGCACGGAAAGCGCGCACCGGCGAGTGCACACCGGCCGGCGTCACCGCCATGGAACGTCGATACCATTGCGTCGAGTCACTCATCGAGTCTCACCCTCCTGCAACCAACGGCCCGCAGCGGCCGCGTAATACGTGATGACGATGTCCGCGCCGGCGCGCACCAGACCGGTCAGCCATTCGAGTGTCACGGTCCGTCGGTCCAGCCAGCCCTTCTCGACCGCCGATTCGAGCATCGCATATTCGCCGCTCACCTGGTAGGCGGCGATCGGCACTGACAACCGAGCCCGCAGATCAGCAATCACGTCGGCGTGGGCCAGCGCCGGTTTGACCATGACGATCTCCGCTCCTTCCGCGACATCCTGCAGCGCCTCCCTCAGGGCCTCGCGGCGATTCGCAGGATCCAACTGATGATGTCGACGATCGCCCGCAGCCGGCGCCGAAGCGGCTGCATCACGAAACGGAGCGTACAAAGCAGATGCGTACTTCACCGCGTAGGCCAGGATCCCGGTCTCGACGTGGCCGGCACGATCCAATCCGGCACGAATGGCCGCAACGCTGCCGTCGAGCATCCCGCTGGGCGCCACGAGATCAACCCCCGCCTCCGCGTATGCGACCGCGGCGTCCGCGTACCGCTCGAGCGTTGCGACAGGATCCGGCCCCTGTCGATCACGGACGAAGCAATCGCCACCGGCCGTGTATTGGCACAGGCAGACGTCGGCGACGATGACCGCCTCGGGCCACGCGGCGCGCAGTCGGCGTGCAGCGGATGGAACGACGCCCGTTGCCACCGACGCGGCGCTGCCAAGATCGTCCTTGGTTGCGGGAACGCCGAAGAGCATGATGCCGCCGACGCCGGCGGATTGCAGCTCGTCCGCGACCCGCGGCGCGTCCGCGAGCGCATGACGACCGATCCCCGGCATCGACGCGATCGGCCCCGCCGCCGACGCCTCCTCCACGAAGAAGACCGGCTGAATCAACTGGCGCGCAGACCAGCGCGTCTCGCGCGTCAACGCGCGCAATCCTGCCGACTGTCGCAGCCGACCCAGTCGTTCGACCGATGCCGTATTCAATCGTTGAATCATGTCAGCGCCCCTTCCAGGTCGAATTCACGCTCCAAGAGCGCCAGCATTCCGTCATCTCCATAGCGCTCCGGAACCAGCGGCGTCTTCCAGCCAAGCTGCTCGATCCGACGGGCGGTGGTCGGACCGACCGCGGCCAGGACCGCCGCGCCGACCGCGGCGCGTGCCTCGTGCAGCGCCACGGCGGCGGACGGACTGTAGAGGAGAATCGCGTCCACCCCCTGCTCGATGGCGCGACGTGCCGATGGCTCGAGATCCAGTCGACGCGTTTCGTAGACCTCGAGAACGTCGAGATCGACCCCATGCGATCGCAGGCCGCGTGGCAGGGTATCCAACGCGAGCGAACCACCGACGAACAACGCACGGTCCACGGGACCGAGCCGATCGACGAGCGCTGTCACCAGTGCCGCTGCGCGATGCTCGTCCGGAACGAGGTCTGCCCGCAAGCCATGGCGCTGCAGTTCGGACGCCGTCTTTGGTCCGACGGCACCGATCGCCGAATTTCCGATGGCACGTATGTCCAGGCCGCGCTGCGCCAAAGCCGCGAAAAAGCCACGCACACCGTGCAGGGACGTGAAAATCAACCACGTGTAGGACCGCAACACCGGCCAGGTCGCAGGTGTACGGGGAACGACATCGATCAACGGCGCATCGATGACCTGGGCGCCGCGCGCGACGAGACGCCGAATCAGGTCCGCGCTCGCGGTGCGGGGCCGGGTGACGACGATCCGGCGCCCCGCAAGACTCGTGGAGTGCCCACCCGCTGACGACGCACAATCGACGACGTCGCCGACGATGACGACGCACGGATTCGCGATCCCTGCCCGATCGGCCTCGTCCGCCAGGGTCGCGAGGGTGGCACGCACGCTGCGCTGCGACGGAAGCGTTCCTTGCTCGACAATCGCGGCGGGTGTGGACGCGGCGCGGCCCTGGGCCACGAGTCGGCGGCACACGTCCCGCAGACATTCCCGGCTCATCAGCAGAACAACCGTGTCGGCCGCCGCGGCGTCTGGTCCGAGCGCGTCGGTATCGAGCCCGCTCGACGACCGCGGCGTTGTGATCAGAACGGAGCGAGCCACGCCGCGCGCCGTAACCGGGATGTTTGCCGCGGCCGGCACAGCCAGGGCACTCGACACGCCGGGAACGACCTCGCAAGAAATGCCCGCGGCCCGGCACGCCTCGTGCTCCTCCCAGCCGCGACCGTAGACGAACGGATCGCCGCCTTTCAAACGAACGACCTGGCGCCCGGCGAGCGCGTGCGCGACGATCTGGGCGTTGATTTGCCTCTGCGTCAACCTGTGATCGCCCGGCGCCTTCCCCGCATCGACGAGCAGCGCAGTCAACGGGGCTTCGCGCAAGAGTGTCAGGTCGATCAAACGGTCGAAGATCACGACCTCCGCCGCGCGAAGCCGCTCACGTCCGCGAACCGTAATCAGGCCGGCATCCCCGGGCCCAGCCCCGACCAGCGCGACGTGTCCATTCATGAATCCACCTCCGCCAGTGCGCTGACCGCTGCCGTGCTGCCGACGAGGGAGCGCACAGCCTCCGAAACAACCGCACCCTCGTCTGAACCGATGAACGATCCATGCCGGTACGAACCGTCTTCCGGTCCAATGATCGCGGCGTGCAGTTGGAGCTGATCGTCAGACGACACAGCGCTCGCAGCGGCCACCCGTCCAAGTTGCTCGATCGTGTGTGCGAAACGAAGCTCGGCTCGAACCGCTCGACGAATCGCAGGCGCATCGATCCGACTGCAAACCGCACGCGCAAACCAGTCGTCCGGACGGATCTGAACCGCCAGCGCCCCCTGCCCGGCCTGCGGCACGAATGCTTCGATTGGAAAACGCTCGGCAATGCGCGCTGCGAGCCCGATTCGCTCGAGCCCGGCCGCCGCCAACACCGTCGCGTCGTAGCGGCCGCTGAGAACCTGCGCGACGCGCCGTTCAACATTTCCCCGGATGGGCAACAAACACAGATCACTCCGATGCCAGCAGATCTGCGCAGCGCGCCGGGGACTGCTGGTCCCGATCCGCGCGCCCGACGGCAGATCGGCGAGCGTCCGGCCATCGCGCGACACGAGTGTTTCGCCGACCGGTCCCCGCACCGGAACCGCCGCCACCGAACCCAGCAGGTCCGCCCGCACGGGCAGATCCTTGAGACTGTGCACGGCAAGATCGATCGTTCCCGCGCTCAGCGCGTCTTCCAGGTCGTCCGTAAACGGCCCGGCCGTGTCGAACAACTCGATCGGGCGGTCGACGTCTCGATCACCCACAGTCTCGATTACCACGATCCGGGTGGGGACGCCGACATCGACCAGCCGTTGTGCGACATACCGCGCCTGCCACAACGCAAGTTTGCTCCCGCGCGTACCCAGTCGCAACGGATACCGCTTTCGAGCAGTTTGCCACAACATTTCAACGCGGTCCGTCAGTTGCGGATGGTCGAGCAGCGTCGCGGACACGACCGTCGTCGGTGCAGTACGCTTCGCGATCAGCCGCGGAATGTCGTCGCGTTCGTGGGCGCCACCGCCGAGCAATAGCGGAACGAGCACGATCCGCGCATCGCCACACCGCTCCAGAACATCGGACAGGCTCGGCATCTGATCGAGGTACGCGACGCGCACCGATCGACGCGTCGTAGCGCGCAGCGTGTCGGCAAACGCACGAGTGGCGGCAGCGTTGCCAGCGTGCCGCCGGGCACCATGACCGAGTACCACAACGACCGCCCCACGCTGCGATGCAATGGTGGACAGCGCCCGTTGAAGCACCGGCGCCAACACACCCGGCTGAAGCCCTAGCGCCGGTGCCACGGCTGCACCCGACGCGCCGAACACGGGCGCGATTCGCTGCTGGACGAAATACCCTTCGCTCATGAACAGCGGCAGAACGACCGTTCCCGGCTCGATACCGGGCGCGCACTCGCCAAACGTTGGCCGACCGAGGTTGAACGCGGGTCGGAAGCGCGCCGCAGGCATCCCGTGGTTAAGCGCGCGGACCAGCTCTTCGACCGCTTGATTCGCCCGCGAACCGTCGTGGGCACCGTGAGCTGCTACGATGCTCGCACTCATGACGCCTCCCGGTGCCGAAGGGCGGCGCCCTTTTCGCTACGCCGGATCAACAGATCGACCTCGCGCGCAACGATGGCTTCCGCGGCTGCAATCGCCTGCGCCGCCGGACGGGTTTCGGGCTCGAGCTGGTCGAGCGTTTGCAGCTCGACGAACGACCGATGACGAACACGTTGGTCGATGGTCGCCGGGATTCCAAGGTCGACGATCAAGAGCGGTCGTTGTCGCGTCGCAAGATCCGCGCCGGTCAGCAACGCGCGTTTCGTCTGGGTCGCCGACACGATCGCGTCAAGGTCCGGCAACAACGAACGCAAGCATGCAATGGGACGGGGGTCGCCGGCCAGCGCACCTCCCAGTCGCGCCCGCGCATTCTCCGGGTGACCGGAGAAGACAATAAGCCGAGCGTACATCGCGGCGGGCAACAGCTGAATGACGCCGCGCGCCAGGGCGCCCGTGCCGAGCACACCAACGCGCAACGGAGACCTGCCACCGCACGGCCATGAAGTCAGCGCCGCCACCGCGAGTCGCGCATAAGATTCGCCCAGCGTACCAAGCTCGGTCTCGCGCCGGACGCGCCGGCCGATGCGCAACGCCGACTGGAACAGCTGCCGAAGCGTGACGTTCAGCGTGCCGACCTCCTGGGCGCTCCGGTATGCCCGTCGCAGCTGCCCGAGAATCTCGTCCTCGCCCACGATTCGTGATTCGAGACCCGCAGCCACACGCAACAGGTGCGTCAGCGCCGAACGACCGTACCGAACCCGGCTGAATGCCGGCGCCGCGCCGTCTTGCCAACCCGCGCCTCGGAACCGGTCGAACGTCGTCCAGAGTTCAAACCGTTCGCAGGTCTTCAGCGTGACCGCGGGCGCCCCCGCCCGTCGGAATCCGAGCATGGCCTGCCGCAGTTGGGCCTGGGCGCGCGGCCATTGATCGCGACCGACCTTGCAGCGCTGCAGGCCGATGTTCACGAGCGCGTCGATCACGACAGCACCTCCAACGACACCAGTCCGCGCGTCGGTGTTTCTCGGCCACTCAGCCGCGTGCGCTGTTCCGCACTCGGCATGATTCGGCGATAGAAGTCGCTCAGGCGCTCAGTCGGGTCGCGCTCGTCGCGGTAGCGTTCGAGCAGAGGTCGCAGTGTCCGCACCAGCTCCGGCAACGGTACATCGTCAGCGAACAGATCAGCCAGCCGATCACCGGCAAGGCCACCGCCCACGAACACGCGGTACGCACCGGGCCGCTTGCCAACCAACCCAATGTCGGCGTTGTAGGGTCGCGCGCAGCCGTTCGGGCAGCCGGTGATGCGCACGGTCACCTCGGTATCGTCGATGCCAAGTCGCGCAAACTCCTCTTCAAGGAGATCGACAACAACCGGCTGAACCCGCTCGGCCTCGGTGATCGCGAGTCCGCACGTCGGCAACGCCGGGCACGCCAGCGCATAACGACGCACCGGCGAAAGCATGTCGACCGTCGGAACACCGTGTTCCTGAAGGAGCGTGTCGAGTCGACGAACGTCCGCATCTTCGAGGTCGGCGAACAGCACACTCTGCATCGGCGTAAAGATCACGGTCGGTTGGAGCGTCGTCGCGATCTCGCGGAATGCGGTACGAAAGGCTCCACTGGCGCCGTCTCGAATACGGCCCGCGGGAACCCAAACCCCGACAAAGCTCCGACCGTCGCCCTGCTCGTGCCGGCCGAGAAAATCGTGTTGTTCCGTCGGCGGAAGCGCTGTCGGTTGCCGCAACGGCACGCGGAGCCGGAGCGCCAGCTCCGTCCGAAAGCGCTCGACACCCCATTCTTCCAGCAGGTACTTGATCCGGGCGTGTCGACGATCGCCGCGGTTCCCGTGGTCACGGAAAATTGCGACGACCGCCTCGATCGCAGCGACCGCGTGGTCCGGCTCGACGAACGCGATGGCTGAGGCGATCCGCGCGAACGTGTCGGGCTTGTCGTGGGTCATTCCCATACCGCCGCCCACCAGAAGTTGGTAGCCGATCACGCGCTCGCCCTGCGGGATCGCGACCAGCGCAGCGTCGTAGGCATAAGCATCGATCGCGTTGTCACCCGCGACGGTAACGCCGAGCTTGAACTTACGGGGCAGATAGGTGTCGCGATAAAATGGCTCTTCGTCGGGCCGACCGGCGCGCCGTTCGACGCGCTCGTCATCGAGCCAGATCTCATGGTATGCACCGGTTTCCGGCCGCAGCCTTTGGGCCAGCGCGACCGCCAGGCGGCGCATCTCGCGGTACGGACCACTGACGAACGGAGCCGGCGATGCCATCACGTTACGCGGGATGTCGCCACAAGCCGCGAGTGTCGTCAGCAGGGTCCGATCGATCCGCGCCACGGTCTGCTTGAGGTCGCGTTTGAGAACGCCGTGGTACTGGATGCCCTGTCGCGTCGTGATTCGCATGGCGCCTCCGGCGACGTCGGCGCCCAGCTCATCGAGCGCTAGATACTGATCGGCGCTCAGCCGACCGCCGGGAATGGCGACGCGCACCATGAAACTGATCTCGCGCCGGCCGCTACGACGGGCCGCGCGCTGCGTATCGCGGTCCTCCTGCTGATAGACGCCGTGGAACTTCAGCGCTACCGTGTCAGCTTTGCTGAACCCATCTGCCTCCGGGTCGTCAAGCGTCTGCGCCAGCGTGCCGCGCAGGTGATTGCTGGCGCGCTTGGCCTTCTCGACGCTGCTCTCTTGATCGCTCATGGTCTCGAGCTCCTGATGCCAAAAAAAGTAATCCGTGCGGCGCGTGGCGCGCGACGAACGTCAGATTCCACTACCGTCCTGCTGGCTGGGTTGATGCAGCCCGCATTCCGTTTTTTCCGTACCGCTCCAGCGACCGCTGCGCGAGTAGTCGTCCGGCCGCGCTCCCGGCACCGAGCGCGTGCAGTGCGTGCAACCGATCGACGGATAGCCCCGCTCGTGCAGCTCGTTGTACGGCACGCGATTGGCCTTGATGTAGTCGTAGACCTGCCGGCGACTCCAATAGGCCAGCGGCGCGATCTTCAACAGGTCGTAACGATGATCCCATTCGACGAAGCGCGTGTGCGCCCGGGCGGCAGACTGCTCGCGACGGATCGCCGTCACCCAGACATCCCGGCCCTGCATCACACGCCGCATCGGTTGCACCTTGCGCAGGTCACAACAGCGATCCGGGTCGGTTTCCCAGAGCCGCGGACCGAGCCGGGCAGCCTGCGCCGCCGGCGTCACATCCGTCCCGGCGTTGACGAACGTCAGCTTGGGATAGCGCGCCGCGAGCCGATCGCGGAGCGCATGGGTCTCGGGGAACAGGAAGTGTGTGTCGAGATAAATGATCGCTCCGCGATAGCCGGCACGGTCGAGCATGTCGACCAGCACGCAGCCTTCCATGCCGAAGCCGGTCGTGGTCACCAGGCGCCGGTCGGCAAACCGACGCAAGGCCCAATGAACTACCTCGGCCGGATCGGAACGTCCCTCGCGAACGGGCGCCGGGTCCGACGTGGAGCCTGCGACGGTATCAATCTGCGGAAGCGCACGGGCATGGCGCAACATGATGGCTCTCTGCTCAAGGGGTCCAACGAAAAACGCGAGCGCGAACAGGCACCGCGTGTCATCGACGATTCAAGTTGTCAGCGAGAACGCCGGTTCGTCCGGGAGTCAGCGACAGCAACAGCCGCGACAACAGCGAACGGACCGACAAGCGGCGCGCGCTCCGCGCGATCGACAGGATCGATCGGCGCAACCGGCCGGCGAATGGGCGTGGAGAGAACAACGATTGGTGTCGTAATAGGAGGCGTCCATGACGATCACAACGCTCCGGCTTCGGAGTCACGGCGCAAAATCACACCGCAGACAAGACTAATGATAGTATTCAATTGAGCGCGGGAAATATGTTGGTCAACAACAACAGGGCATGATCAGGGGCTCCCTTCTTATCTCTCCCGCTCGACCGCGGGCAGGATTTAGCACCTTGACGCTGGCGTCAGGTTGCTGCGGCTTCGACGGGCCTGTCCCTCAGCCGCTCTTGATAAGCAAGGCACGCTGCCTTACTGAACGAATCAACTATAGTTTCCGGCCCTTCGAAAGTCAAGCAAACGCTCAACGCCGACGAATGCGCGCCCAGGCCGGCTTGATACCCGGGTCGTCGCCGATCCGCCACACCTGAACCGTCAGCACCATGCCCAGCGCCGAGAGCACGACCGGGAAGAGAACCCCGGTCCGTAACACGAAGATGGTCAGCGAGCCGCTGACGAACAACAACCCGGAAAGACATCCGCCCAGCAGCAGCCCGCGCCGACTCGGCAAACAATAGGCGGCGTAGAGCAGACCGGCCCCCATGGCGAACGAAAAGCCGCCGCGTAACAAAACGGACATCGGCGGAACTTCCTCGGTGGCCATTCGATCGATCACCGCCGGCGTGAATCCCCAGATGAGCAGGGCCGCACCGAGGACCACGTAAACCGTGCGTGTCAGCAAACGTAAATGAGAAGCTGTGTTCGACTTGCTGCGCTGGCGCATGATGTCCCTCTTCACTACGAACAGGCCCAGTCAGCGACGCCCGCGCTCAGGCAAGCAAAGGCTCCCATCCGTTCCTTGGACCGAGTGGGCGCCGCTGATCAGGCCTCCCTCAGAAGAATGCTAAACAGGCGCCAAATCGGAGAGAAAATCCCAGCGTCCGAATAGCACCCCGACACTCCGCGCAACGTCCGGGATCATGCGACCCGACGACCGCCAATCACGGCTCTACTCGGCCGCTTCTTCCGACGGCGTCCGGCTGACGGTCAACGAGTGCTTCTGTTCTTCCAGTACGGTGTAAGCGTCACGGTGGGGAAAGATGACCGGGTAGGCGACTGCGTACATCACCGAAATTAGAATCGTGACCAGCCCACCCAAACCGGCCCAATGACGCTGCGCCGGCGTAAGCCAAAGAAACGGACGATTGACATGCTCCAGGCCGCGATCGCAAATCCGATAAACGAGGTTCAGCCACACCCCCACGCGGGACTGCGGTTTCTCGGACGCAGCCGCCTCGCCGTCAGGCGCGGCCACAGGAACATCGCTCGCCGGCAGGTGAACGGCCTGTTGGGGCGTTGGCACCGCGATATAGGTCGTTCCACCGCCGTCGTCCAGGTCCGGAATTGCGGAAGCGTCCGCGTCGGCGAAGATCGACGCCAACTCATCGTCGGTTACCAAGTCATTCTTGCTCTGTCCACCCATATCAACAGTCTGCAATTCGTCGCTCGCACTGCGTAATCACAACGCCCAAAAATCGTCACCCCGGCCCCGGCAACTCGGACGTTGCGAATCGCCGGGATTTCCCACTCACCCACTCCGGCGGATTTGGAATAGTCCAGTACGTCCCTGTCTCGAACCCGGAGGGTGAAGATGGACAGTCCGCAGCAATTGGCCAAGAGGCTCGTCGCGATCCTATCGGTAGTGGCCCTGGCCGGCGTCTGGAACGCCCAGCAGCCAGTACGATCGGCGGCGGCGGCGCCCGCTCAGTTCATTTGCTACGGGGAGCACCTCGGCGTCTGTGCCTGCTTCGCACCCGGATCAGACCCGGACTATGTCCACCAGGCCGCATTGCAGCTGCCGGGCGCGCTCGAAAACGGCTACTCGGCCGCCGCCCGCTGGACGCAGACCGCCACCGACGGATCGGTCCCCAACACGATTCCGATCACGTTGACGTACTCCTTCGTGCCGGACGTTAACACCGGCGTCGACGAAACGACCAACACGCTGCACGCCACGCTGGACGCCCAGTTCGGCTCGACGGCCGCCTGGAAGGCACTCTTCCGCGAAATGTTCGACGACTGGTCGGAGCACAGCGGCATCACGTTCGTAGAAGAGCCGAACGATGACGGTGCCTCCTGGCCAGGCAGCGCCGGTCAACTCGGTGTTCGCGGCGACATCCGCATCGTCGCTCAGCCGATCGACGGCGGCTTCGGCGTACTAGCCTTCAACTACTTCCCGAACTCCGGCGACATGACGCTCGACTCCGCCGAAAACTGGGCCAACTCCGCCAACAACTTCCGCTTCCTGCGGAACGTGCTCATGCACGAACTCGGGCACGGCCTCGGACTCAACCACGTCAATCCGCGCGACAACACCAAACTGATGGAAGCGCTACTCAATACCAACTTCGACGGACCGCAGGACGACGACATCCGTGGCGTCAACTCGAAGTACGGCGACGCCCTCGAATTCAACGATACGCTCGGCAACGCCACCGCGCTCGATCCGTTCGTCGACGGACTGGTTGTCGACAACCTCTCTCTGCACAGCAATTCCGATGTCGACTTCTATCGAATGACGTCGGCCAGCAACGAGGTGATCGAAATCGTCGCAGCGCCGGTAGGTGCGTCCTACTCCGTCGGACCCGACCCGGGAACCGGTACCGCAATCAACACCAAGGCCGTGAACGGCCTGCGCCTCGAAGTCTATACCAACGACGGTCTCACCCTGCTCGGCACCGCCAGCGCTTTCAGCGGCCAGGACGCAACCGTCGCCGCCGTTCCGATCGGCGCCGATGGCATACGAATCAAGGTCTTCACCGACGGCAGCACCGTCGACGTGCAACGCTACCAGCTCAACTTCGGACTGGGCGACGCCACGCCCCGCACGCTGACGTTCACGACCAACTCGGGAAGCGTCTCGATCAGCCTCGCGCCCGCCGCCAACGACGGCGAAACCAGCATCAGTACGCCCGATTCCGTCGTCTACGACCCCGCAACCACCGTCGTGATGACCGCGCCGGAGATCAACGGCAGCGGTGTGGCCTTCCTGCGCTGGGTCGTGAACGAAACGCCCCAGCCGATCGGAGAACGCACGCACGCACTCATCGTCGGCTCCAATACCAGCCTGATTGCCGTCTACGCCGAAGCCGTGTTGGCGGTGGACGTCGACGCCACTCTCGAAATCGCGACCGGCGAATCGGCCACCATCAGCCCGGCCGTCACCGGTGGCGCGCCGCCATATAGCTATGAGTGGCAGCCTGGCGGTGCTACGAGCGCGACGCTGAACATCAGTCCCACGAGCACGACCGACTACACGCTTACGGTCCGCGACAGTGCGTTCGACTCGGTTACCGCCTTCACGCGCGTCGAAGTCACGGCGCCGCCGAATCTGGTCGTCACCGCCAACGCCAGCACGATTCTCGCCGGCGGCTCGGCCAAGCTCCAGTCGTTCATCACCGGCGGCGCAGCGCCGTACACGTACTCCTGGTCGCCGGCAGAATTCGTCGACGATCCGACCAGCTCGGTCGTCACCGTACGACCGACCAGCGACACGGTCTTCACGCTGACGATCGTCGATGCTCTCGGTCGCGAAGCCAGCGCCACGACGGCCATCACCGTCACCGGCGGCGGCAGCACTGAGCCGGCTGACGATAACACTGGCACCGACAATACGGGCACCGGCGGCGACGACGGAACCGTCAGCGGCCAGGGCGTCGACAACGACGGGACCAACGACGCCAACAACCAGCCGATCGAAGGCGTCGATGGAAATCTCGTGCCGACCGTGCCGCCGAGCCCTTGTGGGTTTGGGGTTGTCAGCGCGACCGCGCTGGCGTCGCTGGCACTGACCGGAATGCGCCGACGACGACGGTAGAACGGGCCCGCCGGGCCGTCCGCTGACGATGACGACGGACGGTCCGCCGGGGCTTCGACACTCAGACAGACACCCCCTTCGCCGCCGGCCGACCTGCCGTATAATCACGTATATGAGCCGGTCAGCCGAGCGATTGCGAATCAACGAGATCTTCCACTCGATTCAAGGCGAGGGCACCCGCGCCGGCCAGCCGTGTGTCTTCATCCGACTCACCGGCTGCCACCTTCGCTGTTCCTATTGCGACACGGAATACGCGTTCTATGAGGGAAACTGGCGGACGTTGAGCGAGATTCTCGAAGAAGTGCGCAGCTACGGCTGCCCGTTCGTCGAGATCACCGGCGGCGAGCCGCTACTCCAACCGGCCGTGTATCCACTGATGACGGCACTGGTCGCCGACTACCCCACCGTTGCACTCGAGACCTCCGGCGCAATGACCATTCGCGACGTCGACCCGCGGATCGTGCGGATCGTCGACCTGAAGACACCCTCCAGCGGCGAAGTCGACCGGAACTGCTGGGAAAACCTCGACCTGCTGACCCCCGACGACGAGATCAAATTCGTCATCGGCGATCGCACCGACTACGATTGGGCCCGCGACGTGATCGAGCGGCATGACCTCTCGAAACGCTGCACCGTATTGCTTTCGCCAGTCTGTGGCCGAGTCGAGCCTGGAACGATTCCGGTCGCGCAAGGCCATCTCGACCCACAGTGGCTGGCCGAATGGATGCTCGCCGACCGGCTCGAGGCGCGCCTCAGCCTTCAAATCCACAAGATGATCTGGTCGCCTGAAACACGCGGCGTGTAACGGCCGGGCGCGGTCAGATCCCCTCGCTTGCGCTCGGGGCTCGTTGTGTGAGGCAGATCGCTCCTTGCCGGGGCAAGCGGCGTAGACGCTTGCATCGCGAAGGGAGCTTGCTCCCCGCTCGCTCGCGCTCGGGGCTTGTTGTGTGAAGCATCCGGTTCGTAGTCGTCGGTGCCCCACGTGGACGGAGCCAAGGAGCGCCAATGCGAGCCCGGAGCGCAAGCGACGGGTCAATGGCGGGCGAGACGCCCGCCCCACCCCATCATAGCGTGCCTCATCCCTAAGATAGATGAGGCGCGCCGTGTTCCGGTGCGACGGTCAACCGCCGACAAAGCCAAGCAGCCAGCCGAGAATTGCGTCCGCGTCCTGGGCACCGACCGGAAAGACGAAATCATCGAGCATGGCACGACCGAAGTCCTGCTGTTCGAGAATGCGGTCGTTGCCGCAGGTGGCGTCCATCAGTTCGCCGCAATCCGCCGTGTGCACCAGACCGAGGAGGTGACCGATCTCGTGCGCGACGGTGTTGCCAACAGCGATCGCCATCTCTTCAAACGTCGGCGTGCGTGAGAAAGCGCCGTCGAACGAGCGCGTAAAGACGATTGCAACGTCGGACTTGTCCAGGTTGCCGCTGTCGATCTGCTCGGAGATCGCGAAGGCGCGGGCGTTGTTGCCCCCAAAGTAGATCGTCGAGTGCAGATCCGCCGGCGGCGGCCCGTCATCCGAACTGATCACCGTCAGGTTAAAGCCCCGGTAGCGCTCCCGAACGACCGATTCGATGCGATCCTTCATTCCGTTCGTCTGACCGGCGTAGGCTGGACCGAGGTCCGACGCGTCAAACGTCTCCAGATCGAAACGCCCGACGTTCGGCACCACGATACCGTTCCCGCCCCGAAAATCGAGATAGACAATCTGCCCCTCGGCCGGCGGCGGACCGACCTGTCGACGCACGGTGATCGTAATCTGATATCGCCCACGTGATCCGCTGCCGGGAAAGCCGACAATCCCCAGGAAGTATCGCGACGCGTTGGTGCCCGACGTCACCAGCTCGATGAACGGATTGCGATTGCTCGCGTCCGGCGTCCGATCGTCGTTGTAGGCCTGGAGATTCTCCCCGTCGTCAAAGACGGCCGCCACCGCATCGAGATTCCCGGAGGTACGCTGAATGTCGATCTCGAGCGCATCGCCCGCTCCGATCGACCCCAGCTCGAAGAGGTCGGTGTCGCCGCCGTCGGTAATCTCACCTTCAAAGACGAACGAGTCGGTATCGACCTCGACGAACGTCGCCGTCGAGAAGTTGAAGTTCCCATCCCGATCGAGGAACGGCGAGGTCAGGTTGCTGTCGTCCGGTGCCTGCTGAACCGGCTGCGGGCAGCCCGTCAGGAACGCCAGGAGCGGCAGGAACAGCGCCACACCGCCCCAGCCCAGGGCCATCGGGCGCACCTTGGGGGTATCCGTCAATGATCCGATTCGTCCAAGTGCAAACATGTTCCGCATGGGCTCGACACCTGCTCCTTCATCCGTCGGCTGATCAGCGCGCGCTTGCGCATCGTCTCCGCCGACAGCGCCCGTGGCAAGGCCGATCCGTCTTTCCGCGGCCCGACCGTCTGGAGCAACAGCGTCGGCGAATCCTCGAACCCGGTCAGGAAAACCGTTGGCTCGAGCGCGGCCCGGATGAACGTCTGGTTGGACGCCAGGTCCCACGCCGACCCCGTCGTGTCCATCACGTCCGCCGCGTCACTCGTATGATAGAGCCCCAACAGGTGTCCCAGCTCGTGACTCGCAACATTCGCCAACATGTACCCAACTTCATCCACCGTCAGCAGCATCGGCTCGAAGGTCCGAAAACTACCGACGAAGATAATCGCGTTCTGCGAGCGAAACGCGTTGTACGGATCGACATTGTCCGCCAATCCGAGCAGACCGTCGTCCGAAGCGCCAAAGTAGATTGTGGAGTACGGTCCGGCCGGCGTCGGATCATCGCTGGTCACGATCGTCACGTCGTAGTCGCGATAATCCGCTCGTACCAGATCGACAATGATCTGCTTGAGCTTCTCGGTTGAGCCGCGATAGGACTCGCCGAGCATGGCCGCGTCGAACGGAGCGAACGAGATCCCCGTTCGTCGATGGACCCGTAGATTGCTGGCGCCCTCAAAACTCAGGACCACCGTCTGGGCCGCTGGGGCGGGCACCACCTGGTCCGCCGACCGTCGTGCGACGAAGTCGAAGTTGCCGCCTGCGGAGCCGACAATCGGCATCACGCCGGCGTAAAGCTGGTCCGTCCCCTCGCGCAGCACGTGCGAAAGCGGTCGACCGGGGTCGACCAGATCCCGTCGCAGCAAATTGAACTCTGCGTCGAACAGGGCCACGACATATGGTTGGCTGCTCAGGAAGCTCGGAACCGCATCCAACGTCCACGCGTCTCCGCGAACACTGCTACCGAGGGCAAACAGCCGAAAGTCGTTGCGACCGACTGTGCCGCGGACTTGTAGAACCCGGGCCCCGGTGTCGGTCGTACCGGCCACGTCCACCAGATCGGCCGCGGAAACGACGCCGGTCGGGGTCGACACCGGCGGTGCGGGATCGATCGGCGGAACGCATCCCGCAAGAGCGAGTGTGGCCGCAATCGTTAACGAACGACGAACGAGAAATGCGAATGATCCCACGAGGCGATTGTTGCGCTGTTGAACGGTCATGGAGGCTCCGCCGTTACCGGACCTGACTTCGTTTCCCCGTGCGCGGCCGCCGATTCGCACGGACGTGCGCACACAGCCAATTGGCCGCTCCTGTCGGCGGATGGACAGATTTGCTTTGGTATCGAACGGGCGGGGATTCGACCTGAGTAAGGTCGGCGTGATTTGCGCCTGTTGCGTGCTTGGATTGCGCGACCGTCGCGCAAGACCTTGCGCGTTTCGCCCAGCAAATCCCTAGAGAGAGGCGCTCGAAGGACACCCAATTTCGGATGTTTCGACTCGCCGATTTCGTCGCTCGAAAACAAACGCTTTCACGAATTCTTCGTTTGTTTCGGACGTAACTGAGGAATAGGATTGGGCGCGGAGTTACCGGGCGTTCGAATCAAATCGAATCCGGGAGGTGGGAGTTGCGGGGAATCAGCTCAGCACATCGCTCGACGACCTCAGCAGACAATGCGCGCCTCCTGGTGGAGATGGTGCGCCACAAGGCGCCAGGGATCTTCGAGGTTCGACACGCCAGCGCTACATCAAACGCCAGTGGAGGAACGACTCATGCGATCTTGTGATCGAAGACCGTGTCTGGATTGGCAGCGGATTGTCTTTTCCATAGCGCTGGTCCTCGCAGCAGCAACCGCTATGGCACAGGATCAGGACTACGACGGCATTCCCAACGACGCCGACGGCTGCCCAAGCCACTACAACCCGCTACAGTTCGATGGCGACGGCGATGGCGTGCAGGAAGCGTGCGACAACTGCCCCGGCGTCTACAACCCGGATCAATCCAACGTCGACGGCGATCTACTCGGCGACGCGTGCGACGCGCTTCCGACCGCAGGCGGCTACCCGATCGTTAACATGCTCTCCATCCCAGAACCGGTACGTGGCAACATACTCGTCGACGGTGACCGCCTATTCGTTCCCGTTCGGCACGACCCGGACATCGGCCCCGGCGGTGCCGTACTCGTGTATCGGTGGGTCGGAAACCAGTGGATACCCGAACAGCGAGTGACCGCGTCAGATGCGGTCGGCGACGATCGCTTCGGAACCAGCATTGACGTTCATGACGACACACTGGTCGTCGGCGCCACTCGTGCGGTGACCGACAATCCACCGGTTGTTGGGGCCGTATACGTCTTCACCCGCGACGCCACGGCTAACCAATGGGTCGAGTCCGCCAAACTGACGATCGGTCATCGACTTGGGGTCAGTGTGGCGATCGATCAGGACACACTCGTTGTCGGATCGCCAAACTTTTCGGTCGGGACCCAAAGTGCTCACGTATTCCGGCGTAACGCAGGAAACACGTGGAAATACGAGCAGGAGCTGCTAGCTCCCACTCCGCTATACAACTTTAGCCGATCCGTCGATGTTTCGGGTCAGACGATTGCGGTCGCGTCGGACGAGTTCAGGGGAATGGTCTCGCTTCTAAACTCGGGCACGATCGTCCTCTATCAGAAGATCGGCGGCACCTGGCAGCCCGTTTTCACGGAGGGATCGCTCTCCTATCAAGGCGGGCTTTCGCTCGAAGGCAATGAACTGAAGGCGTCTGCAAGACGCTGGATCAATGTCCGAGACCTAGAGTTCGAACGCATCATGAAGATCTTCCGTCGAGACGGCAGCGGTTGGCAAGAGATTGCGAACGGCCCGCCGTGCGACGGATCCTTCCTGCAATGGGAAGATTCGATCGCGTGCGTGAACCGGTTGAGTCGTAAGGTCGAGGTCTACCGACCGACGCATGGCGGATGGGAACTCGAAAACACGATCTTCGATCCGGATATGCAGCCGGTGCTCGCAACCCATCGCAGTAGACTGGTCGTCCTCGATGCTCTCGCCGGTGAGGTCCGCGCTTACGCGCCCCGTCGCCCATCGTTTGCTCGCAAGCGGGTCGTCCTTGCCGCCGACCAGATCGCTGGCGCTGTGCACGCAATTGACCCCGACACCGGCACGCTGATCCACTCGTTCTTAGACATCGGCGGAAGCTACTTCAATGGAATTGTACCGATCGATGTGAACGCGGCATTGGTCGCTGACGTGCAGGGCGATCGTATCGTCGCGTTCGATCTGCTTAGCGGGAACGTGGTCGAAACCGTCGCCGGACCGGGAATTGCTGCCCCCGTCGACATCGAGACCATAGACCAGCCTTTAGTTGGAAGCGGCGCAACAATGATTGCCACCAACTTCTCCTCCGGGCAGTTGACTCCGTTTCGACTGGTGCCTCCTTTGCCCGGACCGTTGGAAGTAGATGGCTGCGCGAGCGGTATCGCGGGCAGCGCCCTGGCGGAGTACTTCGATGGAGTCTATAGCTACGTTCGTGTCTACCTGAGCGATCAGCACCGAGACCGGGTGCTGAGTGTGATCCCAATCTCGTTCTTCGCGATCAATAACTTCTGTCTCGAAGCGCCGACGCCGCCTCCCGCAGACGAGATCACGCATACCTTCGCCGGCTGCGGCCTCGACGGACCGGCTGACATCCTCTTGCTCAGTGATACGACGGGCTTCGATCCAAGCCCTTTCCTGGTATCGAGCTTCTTTTCCGACGAGGTGCTGAGATTCAACCCCGACGGGACCTGCGCACCTTGTGTCGCTGCGGGCACCGCCGGCCTCGACGGGCCCGAAGGACTCTTCTGGTCGGCACCCGGCCGCTTCGGCGTCGTCAGCAAGCTCAGCGGCCAGATCCTCGAATTCGACGCCGAAACATGTGAATTCGTCGGCGAACTCGCCTCCGGCCTGCCGCGACCGACCTACGCCACCATGGCAACCGTCGAGGACTTTGACTGCAACGGCAACAGCATCCCCGATACCTGGGACATCCAGGACGGAACATCACCGGACACCAACAAAGACGGCGTGCCCGACGAATGCCAGCAGGTGCTCGTCGGCGACCTGAACTGCGACGGCGTCGTCAGCGTCGGCGACATCAACCCGTTCGTCCTGGCGCTGACCGAC
>JANQNU010000003.1 GCA_028279405.1 Phycisphaerae bacterium | reverse complement strand
ACTGGGCGGTCCGCTTCGTCGGGGAGCGGGCCGCTCCAACTCTGGCCGCGCGCCACTCGAATTCGGACGCGCCTTCCCGCGGTAGTACTTTCTACGCTTTCCAGAATTGAATTCGGCACGTCACTGATTGCCGGCTTCGCCAGTTGTGGGTCAAAAGTGGGTCAGTCTTCACGTGGTGGCCACCTGCTGTTGACTGGTTAGCGACTTGTCACGGAGTGTGAATCCTTACCTTCGCCCGAAGGACGGCACATAAGCTCTGCATTCACAATAACTTGCCGCCGGACATTCGACTTACCAAGCTGGACGTCGTGCTTCAGACGATACGCGAGCCCGGGGGCCAAAGTCCGCCTCGCGAGATCGATTCCCGCCATAAGGGTGTCCGGGACGATACGATGAACCGCGCGGATCGCGGAGCCGCCCGCACCATCACAGGCGGCTGGGCCGCGCGAGGTCGGACATCGGTCACGTGAGTCAGGAGGGAGCCCGCTTGCAGAACGCTGACAACAAAGCTGATGCTCCAGCGAAGGGCAACTCAGGGGAAATGCTCGACATCGCCCAGGACGCCATTGCCGACTGGTCGGGTCGCGATTACGTCGAAGCGCAGTTGTGGGAGATCGAAGTACGGGACGTACCGCCGCTTCGGCCGGATCGGTCGGAGGGGAGCCGAAAGCTGCGAGCGACCAATCCGGGGCCGAATCCGTTCATAGCGGGCGATGTGTTCACGCTCAACGTGGTCGTCGTGGACAAATCCGTCGCTCTGGACGAGGCCGATCCCACGACAGAAACGCTGCAGCGCGAGGCGTGGATCTGCCTCCAAGAATCCTACGAAAGGCCGATCGAACTTCGCTTCGACCAACGCCAACCGGCGGTTGCATACGTCGGCGGTGTTCGACTTCCTAGTCAGAAGGCAACGCCCCGCGGAACACGCCCCGAGCTCTCGCCGACGGACTTGATCGAGCGGTTATCGAAGGCCACGTACACCCCCGAACTCACCGCGGATGAGATCGCCCGACTACGAGCCCATCTGGAAACGCCGCCGAGCGAGGCCCGATTGGCAAATGACCCCGTAGAGGCGCAGCGGCGCCGGAAGCTTGCGGCGATCCTGGAGCAGAATCAGAAGCGCCCTGGAAGCCAGAAACACCTTGAGCAGGACGAGCAGGACGTTTCCCACGCGGAAGGCTTCACTTCGGTAAGGTGGTTTGGAACCGACTATGACTTCAGCAACGGCCTCCAATCGGCAGCGGTTCGCATATTGTGGGAAGCATGGAAGAACGGCGGGCACAGCGTCACCCAAGAGACGATACGCCAACGATCTGGGTCAACGGCACGGCCATTTTCGCTACGGCGAGTTTTTCGGAACCGGCTACCCAATGGCAAGTATGAACCGCATCCAGCTTGGGGAACCATGATCCAGCCCACTGGGAAGGGCTGTTTCAAACTCGCACCTCCAGGGGAGATTGGACCGAGGGATTCGTAGCCCTCACACGGCTGGTCTCACGTTGCGGTTTAGCAATCCCAGAATCCCCGAAGAATCCCCCCAAAATCCCACTTTGTGCCCCCCTGCCTCCTGGCATATTGAGGGCATGAACGCAAGAGGACTCCACACGTTACGCATGCTCGCCCAGCGCCTCTATCACTTCGGCGTCTCGGCCAGCTGGCTACGCGCCGAGGCGGAGGCTGGGCGACTCCCCTGTCTGCGAGTTGGAAAAAGGCTGCTGTTTGACCCCGAGGCTGTCGAGGCGGAGCTGATCCGCCGGGCGGCACAGAAGCCGAAAGGAGGCGGCGATGAGCCCGAACCCAAGGAATGAGGAGACGAGGGTGGCACCACTGGCGGTTGGTCGCCGTGAGGCCGCCAAGGCGCTGGGGATCTCCGAACGGACGCTGTGGTCACTGACCACCGATGCAACGTCCGGAATCCCGCATTTCCGGATCGGAAAGCGCGTGCTGTACCCGATTGACGAGCTCAGGGCGTGGACGTCCGCACGGGCGCAAAGGCGAGGGGAGCGAACATGAGTAATCGCTCCCCTGCGCTCGATACGATCTTAACGGCAATTGAGAGCGTAACGGGCAAACGACCCACTCGCAACGGAAAACAGTACAAGGCGCACTGCCCGGCCCACGACGATCGCACCCCGTCGCTCTCCGTCGCAAGCGGCCGCAACGGCAAGGTACTGCTGCACTGTTTTTCTGGATGTAAGTACGCACGAATCATGGATGCCCTGGGCCTGAACCGCGCGCAGCCTGCGAGCATCCCGTCCTCGCGCGCCCCTGCGCGGCCACAGCGAACCTCGGCGCCAACCGACTCCGACGGCCGCGACCTACCGGAACGAATCTTTCCCAACCCCGAGGCGGCGATCGCCGAACTATCAGAGAAGCTTGGACGGAAATGGCGATCGTGGGGCTACACGGATGTTGATGACAATCGCATCGGGTTGATCGTTCGGTGGGATAAGCCGAACAGCAAGATGATCCGCCCTATCAGTCTCGTCGATCAGGGTTGGATCATTGGCGGGATGCGCGCTCCCCGACCGCTATTTAGGCAGGGAGCGCTGATAGACGCCGAGGTTGTTTTTGTTGCCGAGGGTGAGCCGGCGACCGACGCGTTGCGCGGGCTCGGGCTGGTCGCGACCACGTCGCCGCACGGGGCGAATTCCGCCGCCACCGCCGACTGGTCGGTCCTGGCAGGAAAGCAATGCGTGATCGTGCCGGACAATGACCCCGCGGGCGAACGATATGCTGCCGACGTCGTGGCTGAGCTTGAGAATCTGACGCCGCGTCCGATGATCAGGATCGTGCGACTCGACGATCTCCCAGTAGGCGGTGACGCGGTGGAGTACGTCGAGATGAGCCGGAACGCTGGCCTGAGCGCTCCCGACATCCGGGCCAAGCTGGAATCCCTCGTAGCCGAGACTGCCCCGTTGGAGCCCGAGCCACACCCGGAAGACCTGCAACCGTCGGAGTTCCCGATCGACGCGTTGCCCGAACCGATGCGTACGTTCGTGTCTTCCGTGGCGGACGCGACGGGCACGTCCACTTCATTCTCGGCGCTGGCAACAATCGTGGTCGTGGCAGGCTGTGTCGGGAACCGCGCCGTAGTGGTATTGAAGCCGGGATGGACCGAGCCGGCCGTGCTCTGGGGAGCGCTGATCGGGCGATCCGGCTCGACGAAGAGCCCGGTTCTCAAACTCGTAACCGCCGCCCTGATCGAGATCGACAATGCGGCCCGAAGTCGGTTCAAGGAAGCGCTGGCGGACTACGAACGCAAGTGCGAACAGTACGAGTTAATGCTGGCGCAGTGGAAGACCTCGCAGCGCGGCACGAACGCACAACCAACCGACCCGCCGACGCGTCCCCAGCCCCCGACCGAGCCGCGACTCGTCATCAGCGATATCACGATCGAGCGGTTGGGGGCAATGCTCGAAGCGAACCCGTACGGCCTGCTGGTTGTCCGCGACGAACTCGCCGGCTGGGTCGGCGGCTTCGATCGCTACGTTGCCGGCCGCAAAGGCTCGGACCAGCCGAACTGGCTGTCGATGCACAGCGCGGGACCACTGACGGTCGACCGCAAGGGCGCCAACGGCAGCTATTTCGTGGAACGGGCGGCCGTGAGCGTCCTCGGCACAATTCAGCCAGGCACCCTTCGGCGTTGCTTCGGCCGAGCCGAGCGGGACTCCGGATTGCTCGCTCGACTATTGGTCGTGCGCCCGCCGGACCGGCTGGCTCTCTGGACCGACGCGGATTTGCCCGCGGATGTGAAGAACGCCTGGCGTGAGCTGCTAGCGGGACTCCTTAGCACGCCAGCCGACACCGGCGCAGCCGGCAAACCCGCTCCGCGTCAGATTGCGCTTACGGATGAAGCGAAGACGGTGTGGGTTCGCTGGCACGACGAGCACGTGCGCGAGATGCATCACACCGACGACGATCACCTGACCGCCCACTACTCGAAGCTCAAGGGCATCTGCGCAAGAATCGCCCTGCTCTTCTCGTGTGTGCAAGCGGTGGCAGAGAGTCGCACGGTTACGCAGATCGATGCCGACACGATGCGCCGCGCCATTCGGGTCACCGAGTGGCTGAAGGCGGAGGCCCGGCGCGTATACCAGGAACTGGAGCAAACCGGCGAGCAGCGCGCCCAGCAGGAGTTCGTCGACTGGATTCGTCGACAAGGTGGCAGCGTCACGGTCCGCACCATGACGCATCGTTTGTCCCGTTACCGCGGGCAGGCAAAGGCGGCCGAGTCGGCGTTAGACGCGTTGGTTGACGCCGGCGTCGGCCATTGGAAGTACCCGGCCCCGGGCCCCAAAGGCGGCCGACCAACACACGTGTTCGTGCTGAACGAAGACAGCACCATCACCGAAACCCCCAACAATGAAACGTGATCGCGGGTTTCGGTTGTGGTGATGTCAGCGGGCGCGCGGGCGGACGGGACTCGACGAGGATGTTAGCATGCGTATGCTGCTCGACATGGTGTGAAAGCGGGGCGCGAGATAACGACACGGAAACGGCAACGGTCGAAAGGGCTCGGCAGCCTGTTCAAGCGGGGCGGCTCGGGACCGTGGATCGCAAGTTGGTACGACCACGATGGTCGACGACGCGAGAAGTCTACGCGGACGACCGACAAGGCGGCCGCCGACCGGATTCTGGCCAAGCTCGTATCCGAAACCGCGCTACGCCGCGACGGCGTGATCGATCCCGCTAAAGACCGTTACGCTACCGAGGCGCGGCATCCGCTCTCGACACACATCGGGGCGTATGTCGCGCATTGCAAGCACGTCGGGCACGCACCACACCATGTCAACCAGAAAGAGAGCCATCTGCACCGATTGGCAACGGACGCAGGGCTCGGCCGACTCGCCGACCTGACCGCGGACGCGCTGGAGCGTCATTTGTCGTCAATCCGCAGGACAGGACGCTCGGCACGCACGGTCAACTTCGCCCGACAGATTGCGGTCGCGTTCATGAGCTGGTGCGTCGACACGCAACGGACGGAATCGAATCCGCTGACCGTCGTCCCGAAGCTGGACGATTCCAGGGATCGACGACACGAGCGCCGACCGTTGACCGATGACGAGCTGGCTCGTTTGCTAGCCGTCGCGGCCGAATCGGGCCGCAAGGCGTGGTATCTGGCAGCGGCCCTGGCCGGGCTGCGACGGGGCGACCTGGAGCGGCTTCAATGGCGTGATATCGACTTTGAGCGGCAAACGATCACGATCCGCGAGGGTAAGGCGAAACGCCTCGACATGATCCCGATGCACCCGGATCTCGCCGAAGAGCTACGACTTCGACGAACGGCGTCGATGGGCCTCGCCACCGCCCGCGTGTTTCCGACCGTGGTGACGAATCTCACCCGGCAAAAGGACTTCCTGCGGGCCGGACTGGCAAAACGCGAGGTCGTCCGCGACGAAGACGGACAACCTGTCATGGTCGGCCAGGGGAAGCGTCGTCGACCGAAAACGCGCATCGTGTCGGAGGACGACGAAGGCCGCGTCATTGACCTGCACGCACTGCGGACCACGTTCGGAACTCGGCTGGCGCGTGCCGGAGTGGCACCTCAGATTGCGCAACGGCTCCTGCGACATGCCGACTACCGCACGACGCAACGGCATTACGTCGTTCTCGGGCTGGCGGACGATGCGGCCGCGATCGCGAAGATGCCGCCGATCAAGCCAACCACCGACGACGCGCGCCGCGCAACCGGCACGGACGATCAGCCAGCACAGCCTCCGCTCCGAGCCAGTTCGCAGCCGTCTGCCGCCCCCCCGCTATATCCCCAGCAGTTGGGGCGCGAAACGGTGCGTTCGGGGGCGACGGCGTGCGAAGAGCGGAGATTGTCGGCAGCGCGCGTGAAACCGCGGAATGTGCTCAAAAAACAGGTGAATTGCGACGGTATGCAAGGTGGTGCACCGAGGTGCGGGAAAGCGGGCGAACGGATTCGAACCGTCAACATTCAGCTTGGAAGGCTGATGCTCTGCCAATTGAGCTACGCCCGCAAGTTTCTTCGGTTCAACAGGTCGCCAGTGCGTCCTGCTCGTGTGCCGTTGCTAGGGCACGAAAGCAAGTAACGCTCGGCACGCCAAACCGACGACTGGTCAGCCTGTCGCTTCCGATCAAGACCATTATTGCCGTTCTCGGAAGATTGTCCAGTTCCGAGCCCAATGTCCTCGGCTCGCTCGATCCGACTGGGTTCGGTGCAACGCGGGACACCTTCGGACGCTCAACGCAGTTCTGTTGGAGATTGCCGAACAATCGCTCCCGTGCGATGCGAAGCCCTCAATTCCCCGTCGCCGTCGGTCGCTATGCCGAACGACCTGCCGGGCATCGTTCGGTAAGGGCTAGTTCAATGCATCGCCTTGCGACGTTTCGAGCGTCACGCGTTGCTCCGCCGTTTCGAGCCATGTCTGGGTTTCTTTCATGAAGTGCTGGTAGCCGGGGGCCGGAGTTGGCGGTGCCATTGCCGCGAGTTCATCGCGCCCCTTCTTGAGGAATGCGTACGCCTCCCTGGACTGCCCGGTCTCGAGCAACGAATGGCCGAGCAGGCAACGGAGCCTGCTGACCCCCAGGCTCTTGCGTGGGCCTTGGTCCGCCAGGGCGAGCGCTTCGCGAAGATAGGACGCTGCGTCGCCATGACGTTCCTGTGCACGGAGGGCCTCGCCGAGAAGCGCCAGCACAGTGAACGTAGAAGATGAATCGATCGGCTCGCGCTCTCGCAGTGCAGCCAGCGTGTCACGCAAAAAGGGCTCACCCTCCGCGGCGCGACCGACCTCGGACAGCATCTGCGCCCATTCGATGACCCTCCTCACAGTCTCCTTGTTGGCGGGCCCCAGACCGCGATGATAGTTCTCGAGCGCTTTATCAAAGTAGGACTTCGCGGTTTCGAACTCCCCCGAGTTCAGCAGCATTTGTGCGTGCATCAGCATGGTCCGCCCGACCGCCAGATGCTCGCCTTCCATCAACTCCGCTTCCGCGACAAGCTGCGTGGAATAGTGTAGCGCCTCTGCAATGCGGCCCTGACCGTACAACGCGTGGATCAACGACAGTGTCATGCCGGAGCGCTTGAGGTCAGCCGCTCCGAAGACCCCCTCCGAATTCGCCAGAAATTCACGGGCGAGGGCCTCCGCTTCAGCGAACTGGCGGAGGTTCAGATAGTCTTGCGTAAGCTGCAAGATCGAGATCAGCGTCGATGGATGCGCGTCGCCATGGACGCGTCTCATCGATGCGATCAGTTGCTCCATGACCTGTGCCGCATCACGGCGGCGTCCGACGGTCGAGTAACCGAACGCAACCGATCGCAGCGCAACCAGCGTCTGCGGATGATCATCGCCGTGCGACTGCTGGTAGCCTTCATAGGCGGCACGACGGTGTTCCATGGCGAGCTCGTGTGCGCCGAGTTTTTCATAGGCGTTGCCCAACTCGTGGCGCACCTGGAGTCTGAGGTTCACGGATTCGGCATCATTGCGCTTGTCCACGAAGGTCAGCGTGCGCTCGAGAACTTCGCGCGCGTCCTCGTATTGTTCGCTTTCAAGTAAAAGCCGGGCGAAGCCAACCTCAATCTCGAGTGTCTCCAGCGCCGCAGCACCGCGCACTTCGCGGGAAATCTCGATCGCTTCTTCATAGGCCGCGGTGGCCTCGGCGTTGCGACGCAGCGCGGCGCATACGGCACCCAGCGCGTTCAGGGAGTCGGCAACATCTTCGTGCATTGCACCGAGCTGCTGCCTTTGCGTTGAAACTACCGCCTGCAGCTCCTCCAGCGTCGGCCGCAACTCACCGGACATCGCCTGTGCATATGCGCGCTCGCGACGACTGCGGAGCGTCTGCGGGTGCTCGGCGCCCAGGTGCTCGGAACGCAATTGATAAGCGATGTCGAACTGCTCGAGTGCTTCCTGATGTGATCCGAGCTTGCCATACGTGGTGCCCAGGGATTGTCGCAGGCTCGCTTCGAGCAGCGGCTCGCTCTCTATCTCGTCCAGGCCTGCGACGGCAGGAGCAAGAATCCCATCGTTGAGTGTTGCGCGCCCGAAGTTGGTAGCATTGATCGCTTGTGAGACTTTCCGCCACGCTGCTGCCCGGGCCTCCTGGTCGTCCGGATCATCCGAAGGCACGTTCAGTTCGGTTTGGATACGTGACATGATCTGCACGCCGAACACCTGCGGATCAACGTCCCGGAGCATCGCGTTCTGAAAGTCAAGCAGACGCTCAAGTTGTCGGTTCGATCTGACCGCTTCCTGCCGCCCACTCTCCGCTGCATCACGTTGCCGCCGCGTTTCCATCGTCTGGAGCACCAATCCGATCATCAGCACAACGAGCGCAACCGTTGCCCCGGACGCGACGGTCACCAGCCCGCGGTGACGACGAGCAAACTTCTTCACGTGGTAAAGAGCGCTACTGGGACGGGCGAGGATTGGTTCATCTCGCAGAAAACGGCGTAGGTCCGTAGCCAGTTCGCCTGCAGACGCATAGCGTCGGTCGGCGTCCTTGTCCATTGCCTTGGCAACAATGGTCTCCAAGTCCCCGCGAAGCCGCCGATCGATGGCCCCGAGCGCTCGGGGCTCGTCGTTCTCGATGATCCGAGCCGCCTCGGCGATCGGCTTGCCCGCGAGATCGTAAGGCGTGCGACCGGACAGCACTTCATACAGGACGACGCCGAGGGCGTAGACGTCGCAGCGCGTGTCCGACAACGATGAGTCACCGCTGAACTGCTCCGGACTCATGTAGGCCAACGTACCGACGATCTGTCCCGCGCGTGTGTGGATACGGGTCACCTGGAGGTCAGGGTCCGTAAGCCGAGCGATACCGAAGTCCATCACTTTTGGCTGACCGATCGCGTCGGTATGAGCACCACTTACGTCAGCTCGCTCACCCGCCGCATCTTCGTGTGCGACCAGAATGTTGGCCGGCTTCAGGTCGCGGTGAACAACGCCTTTCTGATGGGCGTGCTGGACGGCGTCGCACACTCGGGCCATTAGCTCCACCTGCGAGGACAACGGTTGCTTCCGCGCGTATCGATCGAGCGATTGTCCCTCAATCAGCTCCATCGCCAGGTATGGATAGTCCGAATCCCCGATTCTCTCCGCACCGGCCTCGAAGATCTGTGCGATGCCGGGATGGCGCAGATAGCCCAGCACGTGGGCTTCTTGCCGGAGACGTCCCATCAGTTGCTCAGACTCGATGCCCTGACGAATCAACTTGAGCGCCACACGACGGCGCGGGCTCTCCTGGACCGCCTCAAAGACAACCCCCATGCCGCCACGTCCCAGCTCGCCGACAATCGAGTAGCGACCGACACGATCCGGGATCGTCAAACGCTCGTCTGCTGTCCGCGCCGCGTTCTCACGCACGCCCATGGCCAACGCCTTGGCAGCGCCACCCTCATCGATCTGATCCAAGGCAATCTGGGATTGTTGATCGAGTTGCAGCAACGATTCCACATAGTCTCGCAGCTGCATGTCCGAACCACAGGCTTCGCGTACAAGTGACACGCGTTCGTCACGCGGCAGGTCACAGGCTCGACTGAAGATCTCGTAAGCCCGCTCGAACTCACTCATGTTGCGCCTCGATCCCGAGCCGATGGGCCAGCCACGCCCGGACGTATCGCAGATTCACCTGTACCTTGCGAATCGAGATCGACTGTTCGGCAGCGATCTCGTCCGTCGAAAGGCCGGCAAAATAGCGCAATTCGACCAGCCGCGCCAGCGACTTGTCGTGCTGCTCCAGGTGAACCAGCGCCTCGTCCAGGGCCACCAGATCGACGACTTCGTCCTCGCTGTGAAGAATCGGCGTGAGCGTCACGTTGACCCGCTGTGCATTGCGTTTTGCGGCGCGCTTCGACCGCGCGTGGTCGATGAGGATCTGTCTCATCGCGGTCGCGGCCAAAGCGAAAAAATGTCGCTGGTCCTTCCACTTCACGGCTCCGCGTGCAAGCTTCAAATACGCTTCGTGCACCAATGCGGTCGGTTGCAGCGTGTGGTCGCCGCGCTGACCGCGAAAGTGGGCGCTGGCAAGTGCGTGCAGCTCGGTATACACCGCCTGAAGCGGCTCCTCGGCATGAACGGGCGATGTGCTGTCGGGCGTCTCATTCATACCTCCGATTGTAAGCGATCGCCGACCAGGCTTGGCCAACAATCCTCGTGCCGCATTGGCGCGCGGCGACTTGGCCCCAACCCTTCATCTCATAAAACGGGGTTTCAGCACACGGGCGCACCGATTCTGAAGAAAAACAATCCCGCTGCGCCGCGGCGCGCACCTGTCGTTTACTCATTTGAAGCGCGAGCCGCAGCCGGCCAGCTCCTCCATTGAGAAAGGAAGATAGAAATCATGTGCGTGCATCCGAACGTCCGATTTACCTGCCAGCTTGCCCTTGCACTGGTGGCCACCGCAACCGCGTTCGCCCAGACGCCGCTCGGCAACGAATTCACCTATCAGGGTCGTCTCGCCTCCGGCGGCGCCCCACTAAACGACACCGCCGACTTCGATTTCAGCCTCTGGGACGCCGCCATCGGCGGCAACCAAATCGGCCCAACACTGAGCGGCGACGGCCTTATCATCGTCGACGGACTTTTGACCGTCGAACTCGATTTTGGAGTCGCTGCCTTCGATGGCAACGAGCGCTGGCTCGAGGTCAGCGTCGCCAGCCCGAGCGGCGCACAGGTCGTCACCCTGAGCCCGCGCCAGCCGCTCACGGCTTCCCCGTACGCGCGCACCGCCGTCACCGCGCTCAACGCTCCCAATTCCTGGGGACTCGCAGGCAACACCGGTACCGACCCCAGCACCAACTTCATCGGCACCACCGACAATCAGCCCTTCGAGGTGCGGGCGAATAACGAGCGTGCGCTGCGTCTCGAGCCAAGTGGAACCGTTCTCGACAACGTCGGGCCAGTGGCCGGAAATGTTATTGCGGGAATTCGGGCCAACTCGGTTCTCGCCGGCGTTCGCGGCGCGACGATCAGTGGTGGCGGCGGCGACACTGCCGAACCCGGGTTCGGGCCGAACACGGTTTACGATCTGTTTGGAACGATCGGCGGCGGCTACGGCAACACCGTCGGAACGAATGACGGAAACGTAGCTTCCGCGGCCATCGGCACGATCGCCGGTGGATGGAACAATGTTGTGAGTGCGAGTTCAGCTACCGTTGGCGGTGGCGGTGGTAATCGAGCGAACGGTTTCGGCTCGGTGGTTGCCGGTGGCAGCTCAAATGTCGCGAACGGTAACGACTCCACGGTCGGCGGGGGCCAGCAGAACACTGCGGACAACGGCGGGACGGTGGCCGGCGGAGCGGCAAACGACGCGACCGGCCGACATGCCATGGTCCCCGGCGGTTTCGACAACGACGCTACAGCAGAAGCCGCGTTTGCCGCTGGTCAAGGCGCCCGAGCCCTTCATAACGGAACCTTCGTCTGGTCGTCGGGCCCCACCGGCATCTTCGCTTCCTCCGGCCCGGAACAGTTCTTGATCGACGCGATCGGCGGCGTCGGCATCGGAACGAACAATCCGAGCGGCCCATTGCAGATCGGCAACCCGAACGACCTCTCCGCATTCAAGCACGGCGCCGCCGGACCGCACCACCTCGTCACCAATCGCGACATGGTTCTCAACGCGTTCGATAGCGACGGCACGTTAGACGGCGATCCGCTTTTCCTTCTCCGGCGCAACGTCACCAAGTTCGACGAGGAAGGCAGTGTCGTTGACGTGGTCCACGTGACGGACCAGGGAAACGTTGGCCTGAGTCGAGTCCCCATCGCCAACCGCCTGGAAGTCAACGGCGACGCCTCGAAGTCGGCCGCCGGCGAATGGGCGGCCAACTCCGATCGGCGAATCAAGACCAACATCGAAACCGTCACCAACGCGCTCGACACGCTCGACCGCGTGCGTCTGGTCAGCTTTGAGTACACCGACGACTACCAGGCCACCCACCCCGGCGTCGGCGACGGCCGCTACCTCAACGTCATCGCGCAAGAGTTCGCGCAGGTCTTCCCCGATCACGTCAAGGGCTCCGGCGAACGACTCCCCGATGGCTCGGAGATTCTCCAGGTCGATACGTACCCGCTAACCATCTACTCCGCAGCCGCAGTCCAGGAACTGCGCGCCGAGAAGGACGCCGAGATCGCGACACTGCGGCAGGCCAACGCCGACCTCGCCGACCGCGTGGCGAAGTTAGAGGCCATGGTCCAGCGGATGGCCGCAAAATAGCTGCGTCAGGCAACACACCTGAACAATCACCGCCCCGGACGCGCATCGCCGTTCGGGGCTTTCACTTTGTAAGCCGATTCGTCCTTCTCAGAATCCAATGCGCAGATTCGCCCCCCTGTCGTTTACCCCTTTGAAGCGTGAGCCACGGTGGCGCGCTACGACGAGTCAGTTCATAGGCCGTCATCCTCGGACGGCCCCTCAATGAGGAAGGAAGACAGGATCATGTGCGTGCACCCGAACCTCCGATTTCCCTGCCGGCTTGCAATCGCACTGCTGGCAACGGCAACCGCCTTCGCCCAGACGCCGCTCGGTAGCGGCTTCACCTACCAGGGTCGGCTCGACTCAGGAGGTACGCCGATCAATGACACAGCCGACTTCGATTTCAGACTCTGGGACGCCGCCGTCAGCGGAAACCAGATCGGCGCGACACTGACCGCCAACAACGTGAACGTGGTCGACGGCCTGTTCACCGTCGAGCTCGATTTCGGCACGATGGCCTTCAACGGCGACGCCCGCTGGCTCGAGATTGCCGTCGCCAACCCCGTCGGCGGCCCGTTCGCCATCCTCACGCCGCGCCAGCCGCTGACCGCAGCGCCGTACGCATCGACCGCAATCACCGCCCTGTCCGTTCCCGGCATCGACGGCCACTCGCTGAACTCGCCGGACGGTAGCGTCGTTGACGCGCTTAAGGTGGATTCGAGCGGAGACGTGTTCATCGGTGACGCCATCCCGATGAACTTTCTACAGTTCGCCGTGGGCGTGGACAGCACGAACGCCGAGTTTCGTGTGTTCGACCTGGCGTCGAACCTGATCGGCGGCTGGTTCCACCCGACCGGGCCGCTGGTCCGCTACCAGGACGCCAGCACATTCTGGGATGTTGGAATGGACGCGGCCTCCAACTTCACCTTCGGCGACCGGCTTACCATCAAGCCAACCGGCGAAGTCGGCATCGGCCAACCGAATCCCGCCTACCCGGTGCACATCAATCAAACGGGCACCGCGGTCGCTTCCTTTCCGGGCGCCACCGCGCAGCAACAAGCGCAGGTACAGATGTTCGTGAACGGTACCGGCGTCACCGGCGGCGGGCTCGCGATCAGCAACAACGGCGGCTTCTTCGACCTCAACGACGGGTACATCACCTACCTGCCGCTCTCGACCGGCCAAGGCATGCGCGTGCACGGCTCGTTCAAGGTCGTCAACAACGCCTGGCCCGATTATGTCTTCGAGGAAGGCTACGACCTCAAGTCGCTAGCCGCGGTCGAAGAACACATCGCCAAGCACGGTCACCTGCCCGACGTCCCTTCCGCCGCAACGGTCCACGCCGAAGGCATTGACGTCGGTGAAATGAACGCCGTCCTGCTCCGCAAGATCGAGGAAATGACGCTGCACATGATCGAGATGCGCAAGGAGATCGATCATCTCCGTGCCCAGGCGAACGGTAACTGAACCCCAACGCGCTGACGCGAAGGATACATAATCATGAAAACGAGAATGACCATCATTGCGATCACCTTGGCCGCAGCCTCGGCCGCACTGGGCCAGAGTGGCAACACGACACTCGGAACAAATGCCGGTGCGTCGATCACCACCGGTACCGACAATACACTGCTCGGCGAGAACGCCGGCCAGAGCCTCACACGGGGAAACAACAGCGTCTTCATCGGCAAGGACGCCGGAAGGCTACTCGATCTCGAATCCGACAATATCTGTATCGGCTGGCTGGCAGGTTCGGGCGGCGCCTCCGGCATCGACAACGTCTTCATCGGAGCGGAGGCGGGCCTTTTCAACACCGGCTCGGACAACGTCTTCATCGGCACTCAAGCTGGTCAGAACAACACCTCCGGACGTGACAACACGTTCGTCGGCGAGGAAGCCGGCGAATCCAACACGACCGGCTTCGCCAACACCTTCGTCGGCGAAGATGCCGGCTTCAACAACACGACTGGAAACGACAACACTGCGGTCGGAAGAACGGCGCTCAAGCAGTGCACGACCGGCTTCGGTAACACTGCGGTTGGCAACGAGGCCGGCTTTGACATTGAGATCGGTATCCGCAACACCAGCATGGGCGACCTCGCCGGGATCGACATCGGTGAAGGTCACTTCAACACCATGCTCGGGAGCCGCGCGGGCGAACACACCGAGTACGGCGACTACAACACATGTGTCGGCACCCTGGCGGGCTTCGACAACAACCGAACGAACGGCACGATGAACGCCAATCGGAACACCTATCTGGGCGTGGCGGCCGGCCATGCCAATCGCGAGGGGTCCGACAATGTCGCGCTTGGCGCCTTCGCCGACTTCGGCCGCTGGACGAGCAGCGAACAACAACTCTTCGACGGATTCAGCGGGATTTGGGGTCAGCGCCCGGACGGTGCTCCCGGCACCGTTAACGCCAGCCGGACGGTAATGGTCGGTGCGTCGGCCGTCGTCGGTCATGACGACGCGATCGGAATCGGCTACGGCGCGACCTCCAACGGACTCGGCGCAATCGCGATCGGCTCGGGTGCCAGCAGTACGCACGTCGACGCGACTACGATCGGCTTCGGCGCCGTCAGTCACGCCGACAACACCGCCGTCATCGGCAACAACACGACCGTCGGCTGGCATCCCGGCGCGGACGCCATCACCGAGTTGGGCAGCCCGCTCTATCGCTTCACCAACGTTACCGCGCAGGGCTACGACGTCCTGGCAAGTGCAACGCAGCCGGCCACGATCGACCTGTGGGCCGACGACGGCGCCGGCAACGATGACAAATGGCGGATTCAGGCGGCCGATGGCGGCAACGTCACGATCGAGTCGTTCGCGAGCGGCGTCTACGAAGCCAAGCTCACGGTCCACAACAACGGCAACGTCACAATCCCCGGCGAAATCAGCATCAACTCGGACGCGCGGCTCAAGCGTGACGTTGCGCCCATCGATGGTGCCCGTGAACTCATCATGCGTCTCGACGGCAAAACCTACCGCTGGAACGACGCCGACGACCGCGACGACAACGTGCACTACGGCCTGATCGCGCAAGAGGTCGAGGACGTCCTGCCGGAATTGGTCAGCGAGTCCGCTACGGGAATCAAGTCCGTCAACTACCAGGGGCTGGTCCCGGTGCTGATCAACGCCGTCAAGGAGCAGGAAAACACCATCCAGAGCCAGGAAGGCCAGATTCACGCCTTGCGCGACGCCAACGCGACACTCGCCGAGCGACTGGCGAAGCTAGAGGCCATGGTCCAGCGAATGGCCGCGAAGTAGCCGCGCTACGCCAACCACCACATCACGCAATCACCGCCCCGGACGCGCATCGCCGTTCGGGGCTCCGACTTTGCAACCCGGTTCGTTCTTTTCGGGATCCCTGCGCGAGTCTGCCCCACTGTCGTTTAACCCTTTGAAGCACGATCCACGATGACGTGCGATCGCGACCCGGACTCTACTGAGAATCGCAACCGGGCAACGACTCGAAGCCGCTCTGGGAAAGGAAAACGATACATGTGCGTGCACCCCAACGTCCGATTTGCCTGCCAGCTCGCACTCGCACTGCTGGTAACGGCAACCACATTCGCCCAAACGCCGCTCGGTAGCGGCTTCACCTATCAGGGTCGGCTCGACTCGGCTGGTGCGCCGGTCAATGACACAGCCGACTTCGACTTCAGGCTCTGGGACGCCGCCATCGGCGGAAACCAAATCGGCGCGACACTGACCGCCAACAACGTGAACGTGGTCGACGGCCTGTTCACCGTCGATCTCGACTTCGGCGTGATGGCCTTCAACGGAGACGCCCGCTGGCTCGAGATTGCCGTCGCCAGCCCCGCCGGCGGACCGTTCGCAATCCTCACGCCGCGCCAGCCGCTGACCGCCGCCCCGTATGCACATACCGCAATCGAAGCGTTGAACGCCGCCAACGCCTGGGACCTCGGCGGCAACGCGGGCACCGACCCCAGTGCCAACTTCATCGGCACCACCGAC
>JANQNU010000018.1 GCA_028279405.1 Phycisphaerae bacterium | reverse complement strand
GATAGACCTCAACGACGCGCGAGTCGATCCTGCTGGTCACGGCTGTACGGGATCGTTGACGGTCGCAATGTTGATCTGCACGAACCCGAGCCGGCCGGCAACGTCCATCGCGGTCACGACGTACTGATGGCGCGCGTTCGCGTCTGCGCTGATCGTCAACGGCAATGTGAAATCGCCCCCGGATACCCGCCGCAGCGCATTCCGTATCGTTTCCGGCCGGCTGTTGACCAGCTCACGGCCGTTCACCAGATAGGTGCCCTGCTCCGTGATCATGACGTCAACCTGCTCGGGCACCTCTTCCGTGGATGGCGAGGCTTCGGCTTCGGGCAAACGGATCGCGATCTGCGACTGCTTGACGAAACTCGTCGAAACCATGAAGAAGATCAGCAAGAGCAAGACGACGTCGATCAGGGAGGTCAGATTGACCTCGGGCTCCGCCTTTGGGCGAATGTTCAGCTTCATCCGACGCCGGTTTCCTTGCCCTGACGACGATGCAGTGCCTCGACCAGTTTGATCGCTTCCTTCTCCATGTCGACCACGAGCGTGTCGACACGATTCCGGTAGTACCGGTAGCCGATCAAAGCCGGGATCGCCACGGTGAGCCCCGCCGCCGTCGTGATCAGCGCCTCAGCGATGCCGCCCGCCAACACGCTCGGATTGCCGACGCCATGCGTCGTGATCGCGGTGAATACCTTCACCATGCCGATGACCGTGCCGAGCAAACCGAGCAGCGGAGAAATAGCGGCCACCGTGCCCAACGTGTCCAGGTAGCGCTCGAGTTCGTGTACGACGTGGCGCCCGGTGTCCTCGACGCTGTCCTTCATGACAGAGCGCTCCTGATTCCGATTGATCAATCCGGCAGCGAGTATCTGTCCCAATGGCGATCCCTGATGAAGCGTCTGAATCCGTTTGTGATCCAGCGCATTCTGCTCGACCCAGCCCCACACCTTTCCGGTGAGGTCCCGCGGTATGACCCGTTTTTGCTGCAGTGTCCAGAAGCGTTCGAGGATGATGCCGAGTGACAAGATGGCGCAGAGAATGATGGGCGCCATCAACCAGCCACCCGCTTTGACGATTTCGACCATAGACCGGAGAACTCGGAAGGAAAGTCGAAATATACAGTGACGCCGCCGAAAATGCTGCTTGAAAGGCAACGCTAGCGGGCGTTCCAGAATCTGCGTGTAGCCGGGCGATGTTCGCCGGTTTTCTCGACTGCACGATCCGCACAAAGTCGAAACGACACAGCCCCCGTCTCGGCCGTCTCCAGCACTTCGGCCCCCGCCGCCTCCCAGCGGGCAACCACCTCGGGTTTCGGCATCCCCCAGCGATTGGCGTGGCCTGCAGACGCCACCGCATAAACCGGCGCGAGCCGGGCCACGAACAGCGGATGGGATGACGTCGCGCTGCCGTGATGCGGAACGGTAACCAGCTCCGCCGGCGAGACGAGTTCGCGGCGTAGGAGTTCGCGCTCCACCGCTGCCTCGATGTCGCCGCTCAGCAAGGCACGTCTTCCACCCGTTTCAATCTCCAGCACGCAGGAACGGTTGTTACCGCTGCGATCGTCGTCGCCCGACGGATGCAGGACACGGAAACGGACACTGTCCCACTGCCACAGGTGCCCACGAACACACGGCATCACTCCGGCCCCCTGCGCCGACGGCAACTCGCCATGCAGCGATACCGGCGGCCGCATCTCGTTTTGCAAAGACGCTGCCCCGCCGGCGTGATCCTGATCGGCGTGACTCACGATCAGGAGATCGACATGACGGATACCGTGATGGCGCAGAAACGGGACGACTGCCAACTCACCGGTGTCCGTCCCGGAACGAAACGACGGCCCGGTATCGAACACCAGCGTGCGCGCGTACGTGCGGACGACGACGGCGAGCCCCTGTCCGACGTCCAGAATGTGAATATCGGCGCAACCGCTGTCAGGCGATCGGGAAGACCCGGCGACGACCAACGCGGCGGCCGCCACTGCGATCCGCCGACCCGGCCAACCGGGCGGGAAAACGACCCAGGCTGCCACCATGCAGGCCGTGACGGCTGCGAATCCGGAAGTACCCGCCGGTACCAGCGCCGCGGCAGGCAGGGCGGCCGACCATTCGATCGCGTCGAGTATCAATGTGGTACTAAGCCAGGCCGCGAAGAGCAGCACATCGGAAGGGAACGGGAAGACACCGGTCAGCAATGCGCCGAGCAATGCCACGGGGACTGTGAACATACCGAAGATCGGAACGACGAGGAGATTCACGGCCGGTGCCAGCCAGGCAACCCGCCCGAAGTTGAACAATGTCAGCGCGAAAAGCGCGAACGCGAGTCCAACCTGCACGTGCAGTAACGTTGAAACCTTCGCCATCGAACGCTGGCGCTCGCCCAGTGCCGGTTCATGGCGTCGCTGCGCAAGCCACATCAGGACCGCAACGGCTGCGAAAGACAGCTGAAAACCGGGAGTAAGGGTGCCGACCGGGTCCAGGCAAACGACGACGACGCAGGTCGTACCCAACAACGTCCCTGCATCTGGCGGGCGGCGTAGAAGCAGTCCGAGCGCGGCGACCACAACCATAATCGCAGCGCGCTGGGCGGGTATCGCAAAGCCCGAAATCGCGGCGTAGGTGACCGCGGCGAAGATCGCGACCAACGCAGCGACGTTGCGATGTGCTCCGCGCCATCCGATGCAAGCGAGCCAGAGTCGAGTCAGCGCGAAGGCGCCCGCCGCGGCGAGTCCCACGTGCAGGCCCGAGATAGCCATCAGATGGCTGGTGCCGGTCACCGCGTAGCGCTGCCAGTCGTCGCGGTTGATGCGGTGACGCGCGCCCACGGTGACGGCCAGCAGCACGGCCCCTGCATCATCGTCAGGCAGTTGCTCGTCGAGCCGCGCCGCGAGCCGTGCGCGCACTCGTCGCATCGGACGGTCCGGACCGCAATTCACCCTGGTGCCGTCGCGCACGTAGCCGGTTGCACCGATTCGATTGCGAAACAGCCAGTGTTCATAGTCGAACCCGCCCGGGTTCGAAAACCCGCGCGGCCGGCGGAGGCGGACTGTCAGACGCCAGCACTCACCGTACGCGGGACTCTCCGCAGCGTCGAACCAGCTGACGCGGATCCGCTGCGGCAGTTCAGTGTCGTCAACCGGGGCGACCAACAGCCGCACGCTGCGCCCGTCGTCACCCGCGGTGACGAAATCCAGCACACGAAAGTCAGCTTCGAGGTCCAATCCTGTGAGCGTCGGACTCAGGCGGTCGTCGACGACGCTTTGCGCGGCAAAACAGGTCAGGACCGCACCCGCGAGCAACCAGCCGAGTTGACGCAGCGCCTGTCGCGACCAGCACCAGACAACAAGCGGGACGACCGCCGTGAGCGCGGCTACCGGTGGCAGGTCCGGCCATAACACGATCGAATATGCACCGGCGGTCAGCGCGACCCCGTTCGCCAACATCGAATTCGGTGCCCATCCGTAGGCCATGTCATCGCGCACTCGAAGACAGACTGCACCCGCATGCACGGAACTTCGAACAGCCTGCGCTGGACGAACTCGTATATGATGCGCAACGCGCCAGCCCGATCAGATTGATCTCAGCGGATTCGTTACGCTATGCCAAGACCTTTTTTCAGGAAGTTCGCTGTGAAACGCGATCTGTTCAGAGGTCGCTGGTACCTGGCCCCGTTCGATCATCTGCTGCACGACAACAACCTGTGGGGGATCCGCCGCCGCACGGTGGTGCCGGCTTTCGCGCTGGGACTGTTTTTCGCGTTCATGCCGTTTCCCGGTCATCCGCTGATGGGAGCCCTCGCGGCGCTGGCGCTGCGGGTGAACATTCCCGTCGCCGCACTCACCACGTTCGTCTCCAATCCGCTGACGATAGGGCCGATGTACCTGCTCGCTTATCGCGTGGGACAGACGCTGCTCGGCACGCCGCCGGAGCCGCTGGAATTCGAACTGTCGCTCGCGTGGGTTCGCGACGGATTCCTGAGGGTCTGGCAACCACTCACGGTCGGCTGCGTGTTGTTGGGCGCCACCAGCGCCTTGACCGGGTACGTCACGCTGGACGTCCTGTGGCGAGCGCACCTCGTCGACTATCTGAAACGCAAGCGCGAAAGAAAGCGCGTCGACAGATCGTAGCCCGCAAACGGACTATTGAACCGGCTTAGCTGCCGCGCAGCCGACCCTCTTCGAGAACGAGCACGCGGTCCATCTGCTCCGCGATCGAGGTATCGTGCGTCACGACGACGAGACTCGTCCCCATCTCGCGATTCAACTCGAGCATCAGCCGCAACACCTCGGCACCGTTTCCGGCATCGAGATTACCGGTAGGTTCGTCTGCAAGAACGAGATGCGGTCGCGCAATCAATGCTCGTGCGACGGCTGCGCGCTGACGCTCGCCGCCGGACAGCTCCGCGGGCTTGTGCGACAGGCGCTCGCCGAGACCGACTCTTCCCAGTAGCTCCGCTGCTCTGGAAGTCGCCTCCGCGCGCTTCGTCCCGCGGATCAGCAGCGGCATCGCCACGTTCTCTTCCGCGGTGAACTCCGGCAGCAGGTGATGGAACTGATA
>JANQNU010000027.1 GCA_028279405.1 Phycisphaerae bacterium | reverse complement strand
TCGTCCCGATGCCGACGTTGCCGGTGTCGAAGAAGATGTCCGGCCCGTTCTCGCTCCACAAGCCTTCCATCACGGGCAGATTGGTCAAGCCCGCACCGTCGCCGACAAAAGCCGTAGCCGTCACTGTGCCCATGACGTCTAGTGTCGTTGCTGGCGTGGTCGTGCCGATGCCGACGTTGCCGGTGTTGTTCCAAGTGAGAACCCGCTGTTCGCTGCCGTTGGTGCTACCGAGCGATCCGCCGCCGAATCCAAACAGGACCGGTCCATCGTGGGCGATTCCGGCGAATTCCTTCCCGCTGCCATACCAACCCACGCCGTGATTCCGGTCCGAGCCGCCGCGCAGGAAGATGTCGTTGTCGTTGATGCGGATGTCGCCTTCGACATCGAGCAGCGCGTCCGTGGGCGTGGTTGTGCCGATGCCGACGTTGTCCCCGGACGTGAACACGGCGCCACGCACGGTCGTTGCGATCTTTGCCGTCAGTGCGTGTAAGGCCTGCGGGGCAAAGCTGATCCGCTGCCGGGGCGACAGCGTCGTGAAATTGCCGCTCCCGGACGGACTGCGCACGTTGATCTCCCACCAGCGCGGCGAGCCGTCAAGTGCAGAGTTCGGAACGAGCAGTTGAACGGTAAACAGACCGTCGACGACCATCACATCGTTCACGGCGATGACCGAGCCGACCATGTTCCCGCCGGTGTCGGCGTCCCACAGCCTGAACTCGAGGTCGGCCGTATCGTTGACCGGGCTGCCCGAGAGGTTCAGCCGGCCCTGGTACGTTACGGGCGCTTGCGTTGTGATGTTCAGGCTCCAGCCGCCGGCGATCTGGCCGTCATCAGCGTGAGGAGTGATGTCGATAACGTAGAGGGCCCACATTCCGTTCCCGTCCGTGTCGTTGAAAACGGACAATTCTCGACCGTAGGGTTGGGGCGGTACGGGTGCGGGGAAGTTGTTAAACCCATTAGGTTGTGTTGGCCGATAGGTTCCGCTGACGATCGTGGCGTCATCCGGCAGCGCCGGGGCCCCGTCCATGAACGTTATATCTGCGTTGGATACGTCATGGCCAGCACCGGACCCTCCCATCAGCATGACGATTGCGCCGCTGGGGCTTATGAGCACAATCTGAATATCCTGAGGGAAGCCGTGGCTAAGGCTGTGCAGTGAAACCGTCAGGCTTTCGATCGGTCCGGCCAATCCTGACACCATGATCGTGCTCGGATAGGGTGACGCCGGGCTCGCCGAGTTACTGGCGGGTATGGTGATGGTCTCCGTGTTCGAGAAGGTCTGCCCGGCCGCCATTTGCGTCAGCGCGAACGACAAGCACACGGCCAAATACGATGGGGTTCGGGTTGTTTTCATGTTCCGTCTCCTGGGGAATGGGTTTGTGAGCATTCGTACTTTGATCTTGCGTGGGCCGAGAGAAAACGCTTCTCTCGGTTTGTCGGGCTCGGCGCGTCACCGCGCAGCGACGATTTGTGTCTTCATGAGCTTGGCCACCATTGCCTCCATTCGTTCCAGGCGGGCGGTGATGTTCCTGTTCTTAGCATTCAACTTTGCGATCTGCGACTGTTGATTGGAGATCCTCGCATTCTTTCTCTTCGACTCAGCGTGCAGTTCTTGTATCTCAGTGTCCTTCACTGCGCGTTGTGCAAGCATCTCTGCGCGTAGTGTGTCGATCTGCGTGTCCTTGTCGGCAAGTTGACACTGTGTGTCCTCGATGATCGCCTGTTGTTCCTGGATGGCCTTGATGGCAAGCACCCCGAAAGACTGGTACCGTCGAATTCCTTCCCGAGGCCGTACCAACCCACGCCGTGATTCCGGTCCGAGCCGCCACGCAGGAAGATGTCGTTGTCGTTGGTGCGGATATTGCCTTCGACATCGAGCAGCGCGTCAGTTGGCGTCGTCGTTCCGATGCCGACGTTGCCCCCGGGCGTGAACAGGACCCCACCCACGCTCGTTGCGGTCAGTGCGTGAATCGCCTCCGGGACGAAGGTCACGAGCTGCCGCGGCGACAGCGTCGTGAATACGCCGCTGCCGGCCGGACTGCGCACGGCGATTTCCAGCCAACGGGCATCGCCGTTGAAGGCGAGGAAGCCGAAATCCAGTTCAGCCGTAAACAGGCCGTCGACGACCGTGACATCGCTGACTGTCACCGTCGATCCGACCTGGTTGCCCAACGTCGCGTCGTCGTGCAGCGAGAACTCGAAATCGGCCGTGTCATTCAGCGAACTGCCCAGCAGGTCGAGCTTGCCCTGGTAGGTCCATCCGCTTCCGAGCGGCGTCTGGCCGAAGACGGGCGTGACGCCAACGAGAGAGAATCCCACCAAACCCACTGCAACCATTGAAAGTCTGGTCCGCTTCATGATTCTGCTCCTTCCGCGTCCCATTGGTGGACGCTTGTTCTTGGAATCCAAATCTCCGGCCGGGAGAACGCCTTCGGCTCGAACCAGCTCAGTTAATCAAATTGCCGGCCACGAAGACGGGCGACAGGGCATCCCCGTCGCGGGCCCGCCGCACGGTTGCTCCAGCCCTTCACCCCCGTACACACCGTAATCGCGGCAGGACCGACAACAAAAAACCGCGCGCGTGCAGGGCGCCCCTAAATCACTAAAAATAAAAGACTTATGGGCTGCCGATGAGCTCTTGGGCGGACCGGCTACAATGATGTCATGACTCCGTCAGACTCCGATCACGGCGAACACGGGCCGTCGCCGGCCGGGGCCGCGACCCTTCTGCTTGGTCGGATCACCGATGGCGATTCGAGCGCCGCAGAGGAGCTGCTGCCCCTGGTGTACGATCAGCTCCGGTCGATGGCGGGCGGGTATTTTCGAGGAAGCGGCGCGGACCACACGCTGCAACCTACGGCGCTCGTGCACGAGGCCTACATCAAACTCATCCACGCGCGGTCCGGATGGAACAGCCGAGCCCATTTCTGTGCGATCGCAGCGACGGCGATGCGCCAAATCTTGATGAACCATGCGCGGGCGAAGCGGGCGAGCAAACGAGACGCCAACCGGGTCGAATTGACCGTGGACCAGATGGCGACGCCTTCAGGCGCTTCGACGCTGGATCTGGTCGCGCTGGACAGCGCTTTGTCCAAGCTGCAGGAGCTTAACCCGCGCCACGCCCGGATCGTGGAGCTACGGTTCTTCGGTGGGCTGACGGCGGAGGAGATCAGCCACGTTATTGAAACCTCGTCGCGTACCGTGGAGCGCGAGTGGCGACTGATTCGTGCATGGCTGGCCCGCGAGATGAACGGAGGCGAGAGCGCATGACTGCTTCAGATCGATACGATCGGGTGGCGGCGATTTTCGATGAGGCTTGTGATCTGCCGCCGGATGAGCGGGGCGCGTTTGTGCGAGAAGCATGTGGCGACGACACCAACCTTCGGCGCGACGTCGAATCCTTACTCGAGCATGATGCACGCGATGACGCCGCTATCCAAGCGGCCGAGGCAGGTGAAGGCGTTCGCGCGCTCGCCGCCGACCTCGAGGATGAATCGCCCGACAGGATGCCAGAGGAGATAGGGCAGTATCGCATTCTGCGTGAACTCGGCCGGGGTGGCATGGGTACGGTTTACGAGGCCGAGCAGAAACACCCTAAAAGAAGGGTCGCGTTGAAGGTGATTCGTGCAGGTCTGACATCCAGCGAAATGCTCAAGCGGTTTCGGCGCGAGGCGGAAGTTCTGGGTCATTTGCAGCATCCCGGCGTGGCCCATATTTATGAGGCCGGCGTGGCTAGTTCGGAGCTTGGAAGGCAGCCGTTTCTTGCGATGGAGTTCATTGATGGTTTGCCCATCGAGCGCTACATCGCCGAAAACCAATTGGATTCGCGGCAGATCTTGGCGCTGATGGCGCGCACGTGCGATGCTGTGCAACATGCTCACCAGAAGGGCATCATCCATCGCGATTTAAAACCCGCCAACATCTTGGTTGTAGCGTCCAAGAACGAATCCGGTTCCTCGCTCGGCGGGGACGCCACCGGCACATCAACGACGATCGACGCGCCGGGTTACCCGAAAGTATTGGATTTCGGCATCGCGCGGGTCACCGACGCCGACATCCAGGTTACGACCTTGCAGACGGACGTGGGTCAACTGATCGGGACGTTGGCGTACATGAGTCCCGAGCAGGTGCTCGGTGATCCGGCCGGCATCGATACGCGATGCGATGTATACGCCCTGAGCGTGATTCTCTATAAGTTGCTGACCGGCCGGCTGCCGCTCGAAGTGGATGGCAAATCAATTCCGGAAGCGGCGCGGATGATTCGCGAAGAGGATCCCGATCGCATGAGTTCGATCGATGCGTCCCTGCGCGGCGACGTTGATACGATCATCCAAAAGGCCATGGAGAAGGACAGGGATCGGCGTTACGCATCGGCGGCGGAGGTGGCCGCAGACATCCGGCGCTTCCTGCGCGACCAACCCATCGAAGCCAGGCCTGCCAGCGCGATGTATCAGTTCAGCAAGTTTGCGCGCCGTAACAGGGGTCTCGTCGGCGGTATGGCCGCCACTCTTGTGGTACTCGTGTTCGGTCTCGTGGGAACGACGACGTTCCTATTGCAGGCCAGAGAGGAGAGGGACAACGCGATTGTCGCGCGGAACGAAGAGGTCCTCGCGCGGCAAGAGGCAGACGCGGCGCGGGATGAAGCCACGGTGGCTCGAGACGAAGCGCAATTGACCCAGAAGAGGCTTGAAGCCGTCGTCGCGTTTCAGATCGAGCAGCTCTCCAGCATCAGCCCGAGCAGCGTCGGGCGAGGCATGATCGGGGACATCAAGAGGGAATTCCGTCGCGGCCTTAACAGAACTGATCTCAGCGAAAAGGAGCGCGAAGCTGCCCTGGTTTCGATGGAGGAGGTGCTCGAGAGGGTAAACGCGACGAACCTGGCGCGCAACGTCGTGAAAGGCGTTTACGTTTCGCGCGCCAAGAACAAGCTTGATCGCGGCTTCACAGATGACCCGATCGTCGAGGCCGACCTCCGCAATTCCCTTTCAAGCCTCTACAAAGCGCTGGGAATCTATGAAGAGGCCCTCGATCAACGTTTGCAGGCGCTGGCGTTGCGGCGGGAACATCTTGGTGAGCAGCACGAGAAGACGTTGGATACCACCATGAGGGTCGGGATCATCCTCGCCAGGATAGGCAGAATTGGCGAGGCGGAGCGGTACCACCGAGAAGCGCTGGAGCTCAAGCGAGAGGTCTTGGGCGAGCGCCACGAGTCTACCATCAGTTCGAAACACAACCTGGCAAACCTTCTCCGCAAGCGGGGCGAAGTAGAGGAGGCCGCCGTGCACTTCCGCGAAGTGCTCGACTATCGAATCGAGATCCTCGGCGAGGAGCATGTGGACACGGCCTCCACGATGAACGAGCTAGGCGTGATCTTGGTCGATCAGGGCAAGATGGACGAGGCGCTCAACTGGTTTCAGAGGACGTTAACCGTACGCGAGCGCATCCTGGGTGCCGACCATGTGAAGACGGTCCGCGCGCGCAACAATGTGATGGCCGTGCTCTTCAACGAGAACCGCCTGGGGGAGGCCGAGTCCATCGCCCGGGACGTGCTCGTGTCCTACGTCCGCGTCCGCGGCGATGAGCACCCCGACACCATCATGGGAAGAAACAACCTCGGCATGGTTTTGTTGCGCAGTGGGCGGCCGAAAGAGGCGGAGCCGCTTTTTCGAGAGGCGTTCGAGCAGAGCCGGCAACATCTCGCACCGACGAACGAGATCCGGATGAAGGGCACGAGCAATCTGGTGGATGCGCTCATTGAGCTGAATCAAGTCGAAGAGGCGGAAGAATGGGCTCGCGAGCTCTTGGCCGTGCGGCGCACGTTGGTCCCGCCGACGCCATCCTATCTGGGCCGCGCTCTGGAACAAGTCGGCATCACGCTCCTAATGCAAGGCCGAAATGCCGAGGCCGAAACGCTACTTCGCGAATGTCTCGAGGTTCGTGAAGCGATCGACGTCGACCACTGGCAAACCCACTGGACGCGCAGCCTTCTCGGCGCATCGTTAGCAGGCCAGGGCAGGTACCAAGAGGCGGAGACTCTGCTTGTCGAAGCCCATGCCGCGCTGGTCGACCAGCAGGGGGACATCCCTTCATGGCGGAGGGAACGCGAGCTTTCGGCGACCCGTGAGAGGCTTGCCGATCTGTACGACGCATGGGCCAAACCCGAAGAGGCCGCGAAGTGGCGAAGCGCATAAAACGGAGCGATCGATTCGGAGACTTCGGTCGAATTTAGGTGGCCGCTCGAGCCCAGTCTCGCCGAAGAGGGCGGGCAACGGTCGTCGGATGGAACTCGACCCACGTACGGTCCGAGCATGCAAGCCTCGAAGATCGAATAGTCCTTCGGGTTCGTGTTGCCTTCGCCGACGCGGTCGCCAGATCGCACTCCAGCCTCTGGTCCGACGATCGGTGTTTGCGAGCCAAACCGGCAGCAGGGTCGATGCGCCCAAATCAAGCAAGTACCTGCTAGCTCTCCGCTTCTAGGGTGAGCGATACGATGCACAAAATACTTGGGCGCGGTCGATCTGCAAAGAGCGAGTCCGACCGTACTTGCGGCGAAGACCGACCCAGCAAGGACGCCGCCACATCTGCATCCAACGACAGGAATCGGACCTCGACAGACTCGCCACCGTGCTCGATCCCCGCTTCGTTGGCTGGCCACGGCGCCTGGCAACGCAACCGCTGGAAGCCCGGAAACGCCGATCCGCACTCATGCCCGCGAGCTCTTGAGTACTTGCTGGTATCAGACTTGTGAGCCTTGCTGCTCGGTCGCGGGTCCTCTGTTGAACGGGGACCGGTATGCCACGCTCGTCATCTCGTAGGCGTTTTATCCACATTTCGTTACGGGTTGGCGGCTCCGCGGTGGTTTTCAGGGTTGAGGGCAGCCGCTTACGCGCTTCCGGGGCCCCATGGACGACTAAACTCGGCACCCGATAAAGAGGACCCCATTATGAATCGGAAAGAACGCCTCCATGCCAACGCTCTGATGGCGTCCCTGGTCGGGCTGGCCGCCTTTGCGACGGCCGCCAGGGCCGAGACCATTACCTGGCTGGGGATCACGAACAGCAGTTGGGGGACCGCCACGAACTGGGCGCCGCCTCGAGTTCCCGGGAGTGGCGACGTCGCCGTCTTCCCGGATGGCGCCGACCGCGTGAACATTAACCTAAACGGTCATCGCGTTGTCAATTCGGTTCATTTCGACAGCAACGCGGCGCGGAACTACACGATCAACGGCAACAACACGCTAACCCTCGAGTCGGGTGGATTGCAGGTTGAAGCCGGCGGCGTGGTTCACACGATCAACTGCCCCATTATTGTGCCGGCGTCGAGTCCCTGGACGGTATCGGGCACCTCGCAACTCGTTGTCAACGGCGTCATCAGCGAGAGCGGCGCCACACTTGGTCTCGACAAGCAGGGCGACGGTCGACTGATTCTCAATGCCGAGAACGCTTTGAGCGGTCTGGTGAAGGTCTCGGCGGGCTCGCTTGAACTGGGCACCAACAACGCGCTGCAGCATAACACGATCGAACTGGCCGTCTCCGGCGAACTGTCCTTCTCCGAAACCGCTCCCAACGGCGTCATCGGTAACTTGAGCGGCAGCGGAAACTACAACACCAGCTCCACAGAATTGACCCTCGGTGGCAACAACGAGGACGAAACCTACGCCGGTGTCCTGAGCGGTAGCCAGAACATCACGAAAGTCGGGACCGGGACTTGGGTCTTGACTGGTGACAGCTCCGGCTATTTTCGCCGAATCAGGGTGACGGAAGGGACGTTGCAGCTCGATGGCCAGCATGCGCGGCGGTTCCGCGACGATATCTATGTCGACCCCGACGGGACGATCACCGGCGTCGGCACGGCTGCGAACATTCTGGCCGACGGCGTTGTCGCGCCTGGCAACCCACTGGGAACACTAAACGCGCTGTGGGATATCAGCGTTGCTGATGCCACCCTCCATATCGAGCTCGGTGGCACGACCCAAGGCGTCGACTATGACTCGCTCTACGCGGTAGAAGAACTGCGCTTCAGCCGGAGCACGTTGGTCGTCAGTTATGCGAATGGCTTCACCGCCGCACCCGGCGACGAGTTCGTTATTGCGGAGGCCGGCGTCCGGATCCTGTCGTTCTTCGAGAACATCACGTTTCCCGATGATCAGGGCTGGTACACCATCTTTGACAGCGCTCAGAACCGCATCATCCTGCGAGTCTGCAACGAGCTCGGAATCGACTGCAACAACAACGGCATTCCGGATCTTTGCGAGCTGGATGATGACGGCGATGGCGTCCCGAATGATTGCGACACCTGCCCGGGTGCCGATGATACTCTCGACGATGACGGCGACGGCGTCCCGAATGACTGCGACAGCTGTCAGGGCGATGACGCCAGCGGCGACAGCGACAACGACGGCGTCTGCGATTCAAACGACGTCTGCCCCGGTTCCGACGATAACGGCCCGGACGGCGATGATGATGGCATTCCGGACACCTGCGATGTCTGTGACGGCAACGATACCGGCGACATCGACGGCGACGGCGATATCGACTTCGACGATCTGGCCGGCTTCGACATTTGCCTCACCGGCCCCGGCGTACCCGTCGACAATGCATGCAATTGCTTCGACGTCGACGCGGACGGGGCGGTCACGCTTGCCGACTACGCGATCATTCAGGCGTCGGCGCTCGGCAGCGGGATCGTCGTCGAAGGCCCCGGCGAAATCAGCATCGAGAACATCGTCAACGGCATCAGCGATAAGGGCTTTGCCATCTTCGGCGAAGCGGCCGACGACCTCGCCGGCTATTCCGTCGCCATCATCGGCGACCTCAACGATGACGGCCTGAGCGAAATGCTCATCGGCGCCCCCTCCTGGGGCACCGGTGATCGCCGCAGGGCCGGTCGCGCGTACGTCGTCTACGGCCGGACCGACCTGCAAAGCATTGCCCTTGCCGACGTCGCTGCCGGCATCGGCGGGTTCGCGCTCGAGGGTGAGTTCGGTCGTATCGACCACGAATACCCGATCACCGAAATCGGCGAACAGTTCGCTTGGGACGAGGGTCCCGACGGCGAGGGCGCCGGTTTCTGCGTGGACTCCGCCGGCGATGTGAACGGCGACGGTGTCTCAGATCTGCTCATCTCCGCACCGTATGCTCCTGTCAATGACGGCGAGCTTTGGGGCGGGCGCACCTACGTCGTTTTCGGTAGCGCCAGCCTCGCCAGCCCGCTTCCGCTCAACCTCGGCGGTATCACCGCGCCCGGTGCCGGAGGCGGCTTCCGGATCGACGCGCACCGCGGACAGTGTGAAGACGATTGCGCCGACACGAACGGTCGCAGCAGCAGCGGCGACCTTGCCGGCTGGATGGTTGGTGGTGCGCGCGATATCAACGGCGACGGTCTCGCCGACGTCGTCATCGGCGCCCCCAATTGGCGAAACGACGATCGTGGGCGCGCGTACGCCGTCTTCGGCGCTGCGGATACTGCGACCGTGTCCCTCGGAAACCTGCTCGAGGGTGATTCGCCGCGCGGTTTTCCGATCATCAACACGGTACAACCCACCGGCAGCGACCGGTACGGTCACCGTGTGTCCGCCCTCGGCGATTTCACCGGCGACGGTCTTTCCGACGTGCTTGTCACCCCGCAATCCGCCCTGGAGTTGGCAACCTACCTGGTACACGGCACGGCCGCGACCGCCGAGGTCGAGATGACGCGCACGACGCCGAACGTTACGCGATTGATCACGGGATTCGTCGAGCAGGGACAGCAGACATTCATCCTCGGCCGGTTGCGCGGGGGACTCCCGACCAAATGCGCCGGCGACTTCAACGGCGACGGTCGCGTGGATTGGGTGGTCACCGTTGCCACCATTCTGGAGAACCCCGACCCCTTCGGCGTCCACGAAATCTACGTGATTTTCGGCAGCGATGACGAAGATGGCGGCACCATCGACCTCGACGAACGGTTCGGCCGTTACAACGATCCTCTCCCCGTGCCGGATCGCGGCGTCAAATTGACGCTGTCAAGCTTCGGGTTCGCGGGCGAGTGGCGCTGGGAGATCAGCCCGGTCGGCGACGTGAACGGTGATGGTCTCGACGACATCGCGATCGGTGTTCAGAACCGTACCGCGGTCGTGTTCGGTCGTCGGGAGTCCGGCTACGTCGACCTCGGCACCGCCCTCGACGGCCAACAGGGCCTGATCATCAGCGGCGCCGAGGCCGGCGATCAGCACGGCTATTCCGTGTCAGCTGCGGGTGACGTCAACGGCGACGGTATCAACGACCTGCTGATGGGTTCGCCGCAGGATGACACGATCGACATCCACGCCGGCAGCGCGTACCTGATCTACGGCGCCGACTTCAACGGCGCGATCACGCACTTCGGCACCGAAAGCCACGACGTGATCGACGGGACGACCGGCGCCGACAGTATCGTCGCGGGTCGCGGCAGCGATATCGTCAATAGCAACGGCGGCGCCGACACGGTCTACCTCGGCGCCGGCGATGACACCGTGGTGCTGGCCGATACCGACTTCCACCGCCTGCGGGGCGGCCCCGGCCTCGACTCGATCCGAATCTCCGGCGGTATGACGCTCGATCTCGAAGCCCAACGCGGGCGCATCGAGGGCTTCGAGCAGGTCGTTCTCAACCGTCCAGGTGCGGACGTCCTGTCGGTGCGCACGATCGACGTACTCAACATGAGCCCGACCGGCAACGACCTGACCGTCATCGGCGACGCCGAGGACCAGCTCGTCGCCATCGGTGATCTCTGGGTCCGCGATACCGGCGTCGCAACCGGCGGCGGTACCTTCATCCGGTTCACTGACGGTCGCGCGGAACTGCTTGTGGACAGCCGGATGGCGCTGCGGTTCTCACCGACCATCATGACGACGGCGTTCGCGATCGCTGAGAACAGCCCGTTGGGTACCTCGCTCGGTACTATCGAGGCCATCGATCCGGCCGGCGACACCGTCGCCAGCTACGCGATCGTCGGCGGCGACGGTCAGGGCACGTTCGCGATCGATGCCGACACCGGCGAGGTGACAGTAGATGGTGCGCTCGACTTCGAAACGCAATCGCGCTACACGCTCGAAATCACCGCGACGGACGAGACCGGCGACAGCGGCACGCGCGAGATCGTGATCGACATCATCTGTGTGAACGAGGCGCCGATCTGGACCGTGCAGGATTTCGTTTCGACGCTCGCGGAGCATGCGCCGGTCGGGATGTCGGTCGGCTCGTTCACCGCGGTGGATCCGGACGAAGGCGACGGCGTGCGTTACCTGATCGACGTCGAGGACGCCTCATTGACGTCGCCGGCGTTAACGGGTGCGTTCGCGATTGATTCGACCACCGGTGCGTTGACGGTCGCGGACGGTTCGCTACTGGATCGAGAAACCAGCGCTACGCAGGAACTGCTGGTCTACGCGGAGGACATGGAAAGCGTCCGATCGGTTCCGGTGCTCGTGTCGATCAATCTGAGCGACGTGCAAACGTGGGAGATCCCGTTGTCAACGGCGTTCGTCACGAACGGGGCCAGCATGTGGGATACCGAGGGCGCCGTCGGGGCTTCCACGTTGATGTTCCAGAAGCGAATCGATGGCAGCACCCGCAATCCGCGGACCGGCAGTCTGATCGGGATCGACCTCTCGATCGACATCGAGGGTGTGTTCGAGTACTCGTCGGCGATTACGACCGGCCACGGTAGTGTGGACGCCAACATCCCCTTTGAAGTCGTGTTGACCGTCGACGATGAAATCGCGCTCGGGCAGCCGTTCACGATCGAACTCGACCGGCCGGCACCCGGAACACCGACGTTGTCGGGCATGACCCCCAACGTCGACATGGACCTGCTGATCGAGCTCGACCAGTTTGAAGTGCTCACGAACTTCAACAACTTCGGACCGTACACGGGCAGCAATAGCGGCGACGACCATCTCGAGTCGAGCGTGCCGCAGCCCTGGGAGGCGACGGCGCAGCCGGATGGCTCGCTCATAACCGGCCCATTCTCGACGGAACTGATCTCGCTGAACGCGATCGACTGGGATTCGTACCTGCTCAATTTCCTGGAAATCGTCAACATTCCCACAAACGAAGGCGATTTCACGATCAACAATGTGCCCGGCGTCAGTATCTGGGTGCAGTACATCCTCTGGACGCTCGAGATGGCCGGCAGCCTGCGGATCGATCAGGAGTTGAGTCTGGAGGTCGATGGTTACGACGCGTTGATCGTGTTCGAGAACGGCCAATCACAGCCGCTCAATATGGACGCGCTGACGCAGATCACGCTGCCCTTGAACGCCGACACGAATGATGACGGCCGCGTCGACTTCGAGGTGCGCATCGACATCGATACGACCTTCTCGAATCGCAGCGACTATATCGGCACGATAACGCCCATGTTGACGATTGGGTACATGGCGGTCACTGCCTTCCCCGATTGCATCGGCTGTCCGCCGGATGATATCGAACTGGGCCCGATCGTGGATTTCGAGGTCAATCTCGATGTCGGCGACGACGATATCGGCGCACCGACGCCCTGGCCGACCGGCGAGGTCGGGCAGTTCCCGCTCGGCGGCTTCAACACCGTCGTGCTGACCGGTGCGATCGACCTGATGAACTGACCAATTGGACCCGACTGCGACCGGTGGCTCGCCGCTGACCCCGCATTAGGGCCAAACTTGGGGTTGGTTTTTGGACATCATCCGGTTTCGGCGAACTTGCGCTGGGTAGCAGCTATTGGTTAGCGTGGAGGTAGCGTCTGCGCAGCTACGACGTCCAGCTCACGCAGCTGGACGTCGTGCGAGTCGACCGTGTCCCCTCTCCTGTCCTTGTCCGTCGTGTCTTCACTACGGCTGGTGCCATGGGCACCGCGCCAGCTCTACGTTCACCGCTGAAAGATCGAAGGGCTCCGGATCGAAGTTGCGCCCTCGCCATTCGATGTAGCCTTCGTGGTCAGGATGTTTCGGATCGCGAATCGCTACTAGGAATTCTTCGTATCCGATGACGCCGCCAACGCCTTCTGGCGGGCAGGTGCGCGCCAGCGAGACACTCGAGGCTCCGAGTGGTGCTCGGTGACATCTCGATTTCCTCGACCACGATTTCGAGGTCGCGCTTCGAATTAGCTGTAAACGTGAGGCAAGCGAGACTCCACTTTTTGTCATGAATCCATCGCTTTGATCACATCATACACGGGCGAGCAACTCGCGATAACCAGAGTACTCGTTTTTCCAGTCACCGTAGCATGCAGTAAGACCGCAATGTGGACACCTGCAGCCAATGTACAGCCAGCGGACGTCTTCACTATCCTCATAGAGCGATACGCCTACCGTGACCTCGAACAAAGACTCTCCACAAGGGCACTCGCACTCTTCAAGCTCAGCATCAGCTAAGTACTCCTCACTATCACCGATTGGATGCTCGCAAGCGCAAGCACCACAAGTTCGAATTGCTACTCCCTCGTTGTTGTCGACACGTAGGCTAAACGTGCGACTGCTACACTTACAAACGGCATCGGCAAAATGGTGGACAGCGTATCCTCTGCCACTGTATTGGGATAGGCACTCGCGGATATCGCTCTGCGAATCACCATAGTCGTGCTTTTCACGGGTAGTTAGTGCCATTGTGCGGCTCCTAATCCAAACGAGTTCTCGCGAAACACCAGACAATCCTCCTTATCCAGTGGCAGAGAGCGGCGAGGCGTCACTACGCAACTCGCTCAGGATCGCCAATCCCGTTTCCTTCAGTTGCTCCTTCGACCGCGGCTCACTCGTCTGCTTGAGAACATGAACACGTGATTGTAGCAGACCTGGCTGTTGTGCAATTGCGCGATCGGTAGCCACGTTTGATTGAGCACCGTCGCCCTCCCTATGGGGACACTAGTCATTCTGGCCAGGCCGGGAGCATCCGAAACCCGGTGCGCGGGAGAGTCGGTAGAGCCGTGAACCAGATGTCCCGCTCACCTGTTGGCGCGCTTTCAAGCTCACCTCACAGATGCCCTTAGTGGATTCGCGCGTTAGCCGGCGAACCCGGCAAGCAATGCCAGCGACCTGCGGCATTCCCTTTGCATTTGGTCGGTTGACCGGTGAGCCGGAGAACGCCGAGGCTCTTACTACCATGCGGTCGTGGATGTTGTCGCTTGTGTTTGCAGTCGTGCCTTGCCATTGCGTCGCGCATGCACCGGAAATCTCGTCCACCCTTACACAGGCTCATCTGCTAGCGCGCAAACTCGTTCACCCATTAGTCTGGCAGCTCGAAGACAGGTCATCTGTTCCTCCGGGACAACAGCTGGCCTGAGAACCGGCGTGCCCGCCCATTGGATAGCCGGTAGACCAGCAAACTCAAGGACTGGTGCACCCGATTGCCCGGTCTGGTGCTAGCGCGTTGGACGGTCGACAAGGAGGCCCGTTTGCTCGCTAACCGCAGCGCCCGTGAACGGGCTGGCCCGTTTGACGGTCTTCCTGTGAACAGAGTGTCGTTCAAAATTGGCCTTGGCACCAAGCTTCCTTCAAGTCAAATAAACAATTGCGCACAACCATCACAAGGTGTACCCTGCTGCTGGCAGGTTGGCCGGTCAACGAGCAAAACGACTTGTCGGAGGATCGGCTAGCGCGACGGCGGGCAAGCCGGAGTGAGAGGGGGCAATGAGCATCAGACGCAAACCGAAGCCGCGCAAGCGGAAGCTCGGAACGACAATCGGGATCGGTAATCACAAGGGTGGGGTAGGGAAGAGCACGACTGCCGTAAACCTCGGAACGGGACTCGCCGAGAGAGGTCACCGAGTGCTCATCATTGACCTGGATCCAACCGCCGGTGCGTCAGCGTTGCTTGGGTATGATGACGAAGATCGCCCTGGCAGTCTCGAACTGCTCACGGAGCCGCGCCAGGACTATGCTGATGTCATCATCACGGATGACTTACCGGAGAACGTACATTTCATCTCCGCAACCACCGAGCTTGCGGACCTCGATCGGCACCTCAAGAAGTCACGCTACGTCGATCCGTTTGGCTTGCTGAAAGAACCTCTTCAATGGGCGCGGAAGCGGTACGACTATGTCATCATCGATACGGCTCCGCGACCGGGATCATCGCTTCTGGCGTGCGCATACGGCGCTCTCGAGTGGTTCCTGCTCTCGGCTCATGCTGAGCCGCTTGCCCTTCGGGGTATCAGCGAGACGTTGCACGACCTTGCGGATGTGCGCCGAGCGATCAACCGCAAGTTGGAGGTGCTCGGGGTGGTGATCGGTCGCGTGAAACGAAACAGCAAGTACTGGATCAAGATCGCCGACCATGTTGAGCAGACCCTTCCAGGGCGCTGCTTCACGACCAAACTTTCCGAGACCGTTGAGGTGCAGAAGCTGTCGGACCTCGGCCTGACGGTGTTCGAACACCCACCGCTGCGCCGTGCAAAAATCGTGAAGGAGTTCCGCGATCTTGCTCGCGAAGTCGAAGGGCGCACGAAGAATCGAGATCAGTTTCTTGCTCGGTGCGGACGACTTCAGGATCGACAGCGCGCTCAACTACGAAAGGCTGCAAACAAATAGGGGAGGGGATGGCTATGAGGGCACCAAGGCGCAGCCGCAAAGTCACAAGCTCGATGTCTCGGTTCTTACAACCGGAAGATCTCGATGCGCTCGAAGACGTCGATGAAGGAGCCGGTTTACGCGAACAGGATTCAGATCCCGTTTCGGTCGAGAGAATGTCGCTTGAACTGATCTCAGGTAGGCAGGGCGGGGAGGGTGGCGAGCTTGTTAGCGAGGTTGGCGGAAACGCGGCAGTGGTTAGCCCGCTGTCGGCAACCACGCCTCCAGCTGCAGAACAGCACGAGCTACTTAAGCACGGGCGACGACGCGAGCGCAAGCGCGAGATCGCGTTCACTCCCAACGCGAACGCAGTCCTTGAGCAGCTCGTATCTCTGTATGCCAGTGCGACCGGCAGTGTGATCACGCCCAGTCATGTTCTTCGCGGCATACTCCTCGCCGCCGAGCCCGTACTCGACCAGATCGCCGACGGGATTCGTGCGGTTGGCCCGCTTAAGCGACCCGGGAACGACAGCAAGTACACAACCGAGCGAGAGGCTTTTGAGCGGACCCTCGGTGAAGCGTTCCTCAAGGGGGGCCGCAACTCCGAGTCGTAGCCGCAGTGGGGCGCGCCTGTTGGCCGGTCAACAGGCCATACGGGCGGCCATGGCCTCAGCGACGTGCTCGGCAAACGAAATCCGATCGCCTGCCGACTTGATTGTTGAGCCCGCCGGCCTCACCGGTGATGTGACTTGATGTTGCCAGCCTTGGGTAGCCGGGTTGCGTGGTTTTCCCGATCGTCATGCCTTCCAGTATTCCTCCCGGGAAATCTCTGAAAATCGGATTGGCGCGCTGATCGCGCGTCGCTACGCTTCCGGAAGGTCGAGTTATGATCGGTTTTTAGGGGTTGGGTAGTGGCCGATTGGACGCTCAGCATTGACCGCTGTTTCCGTCCTGGGGGCGGTATCGCTTCGAGTATTGAGGGCTCGTCGTCGTTCCGTTCGGCCACCGGTATGTCCACTACGAGCGAGAAGGGGACAGAGTCGTGGCACGTATTTCGATTTTCGGGTGGGTAGTTGCTGTTTGTGCGGCGAGCGTAGCGAGTGCTGCGTCGTCGCCGGTCATTGGGGACTTGAATCTCGACGGCGTCGTCGATCTCTACGACGTCGAGCCGATGGCAGTCGCCATCATGGACCCCGACGAGTGGCAGTTGCAGTTCGGAGAGGATCTGCAGACCCTGCTCTCGGTGGCTGACTACAACGGCAACGGCGTCGTTGACATCGGCGACACGCAGGGGATCACGTCACAGTTGCCCGCCGGGCCTGGCGGTCTCCTGGCGATTCCCGGCGGCGGTATCTCAATGATGATGATGGGCGGGACGACGCCGATCGAATTGCTCCTCGAGGCGCGCGTCCCCGATCCGCCGACGACCTTAACGCCAACAATCCCAGTCCCTCCACCAGTCGCGCTGCGATTCAACAACGACGACGATGATGGCGATGGTGCGGTTGACTTCGGCCAAACGGGCTTCGTGACCGACGAAGATGACTTCGTGCGACTGTTCCTGACCATTAAGGATCCAAACAGCCCGATTGCGCCGCGCATCAAGCTCGATCGTGACCTCGCCCTACCGCTGGATCCGCACTACCGCTTGTATCGGTGGCCGCGCGACGGTTCGTACACCGTTAGTGCATCCGCACTTGAAATGCCGGCTGACGGCGTGTTCACTTCGATTCGTGTGCTGCGACGCGGCGACATGAACCGCGACGGGGCCGTAACGGTCGCCGACATTAATATGTTCGTGGCCGCAGTCAGCGACCCGAACAACTTTCTCGCGACCTACGGACCGGGTTCGGGGATCCCCGACCCTTGGTCTGAGCTGGATCTTCCAACGTTTCCGGCCGTGGCTGACATGAACGGCGACGGCAAGGCGACGGTTGGCGACATCAATCTATTCACCGCTGCGATCGGAACACAGACCGATTTTGTTGAGATCTGGATGTGGGCCGAATCGCGTTGGTACGATCTTCATGTTTTTCCGTCGGATAAGCCAGGTACGCCGACGCTGGTTGTCCAGTACGACGACGACAACGTTAGTCCCGGGGTTCCGGACTGCTGTCCGCCGCCAAGCGGCGGGCCTGGCGATCCGTGCTTGAATTGCGAGGTCGAGCTCGATATCAAGATCGGATGCAAGCCTGATGTCGAACAATATGAGTTGCATCGGGCTCCTGACTACGATTGCGAGCATGAGCCCAGCTTCATTTCACGATGCTGGTTAACTTCCTTCTTTTACGGCGGCGAAGCGGGCTATTGCCAGTCGTGCTTCAAGAAACCGGCTGGGTTTCCGCTCCAACTCGACCTCGCTGCAGGCGTTGCGCCGCCCGATCTTCCACCGCGTTCCCTGAATCCGACACTCAGTTCCATGCCGATGGTCGCAGCCGACACCTCTCATTCGGGCCTCAATCCGAATCTCGAACGAGAGACTTTGAACGACGTCATCGACCTGGCCACCGGACAGGCCTTGCTGCAAGACATCGATTTCGAGCTGCCGTTCGGCGGAGCCGTGTTCCGCCATGTGCGTACATTCTCGGAGTCGCCTGCTGACGCCATGCTCCCATGGCTGGCCGATGTTCCCTTTACAAGCGGATATGCGTCGGCAGCTGTTGCTGCTTACTGGGATTGGAATGGCCTAAACTGGATGATGAGTGAGAATCCCATCTTGCTCATTGACGCCGGTTACCAAGGGGTGGTCAATCCGAATGATGGCGGAAACCACCGGCGCTGCTATTTCATACCCGACGCACATCACTCGATCCCGTTCGACAAACTCCCTGACGGTCGCTACGCCGCGCCGGCAGGATTCGACGCGACGCTCACCACGCAGGGAACCACGCCCGATGGCCCGGAGTTCTTCATCGTCAAGCTTGATCGTGGAGCCGTCACTTACACGTTCCGTGCTGTCTATGAAGACATGTGGACCGTTGAAGGCGCATCGGGGCTTATCAACGTCCATGATACACCGCCAGATGGGTATGGAATCCCGTATTACGGACTTCTCGAGCAGGTTGAGGACCGGTACGGCAATCGTGCGGTTTACGAGTACTGCGACTTTGAGCAGACTGCTTGCACGGCGCCTGATTCAGCCAACCTTTGCAATACTTGCTGCCAGAACTGCAACGAGAAGGGACAGCTGAAGGCTATTCGCCTATACGCGGGCGATACGCCCGTGGGAGGAACGCCGCAGTGGACCATTCTTTATACGCACCGCGCGTTCGCTAACTGGCACAAAGATGGGGTCGTGGCGAGCGCTCTGCAGGGCTATTCGGACGGCGCAGATCGTCGCGATGACCGCTATTTCCGCCACAAAGTCCATGCAATCTACGTCTACGAGGGTGACGTCCCGACACCGACAGGGTGCATGACGATTCCGATGAGTACTTTTCGTACTCAGATCTATGACGCGTTCACACATCCTTCCTCGAGCGATATGGGCGTCGGAGCGGATGTAGGAGGGCAAACCCGAAACGGGTGCACAATCTATGACTCGTTCGGGAAGTACGACCAGATCGAGTACGATTTCGCGGATCCACAGTACGACGCCTGGCGCTTTCGCGTCAAGTACCTGTACGAAGAGATCGATCGTCACTACTACTTAAACGCCCACGCACACAACTCGTCCTACGACAGTGTTTATTGGATCGCTGAGAACGAGGCGACGACATCGGTTGGCGGACGCCTCCACAAGGTGACGGTCTCCCAGAAGGACCCGGCTGATTCACCGGACTCACTAACGATACCCGATCGACACACGATGTATCGCTACCAATATGAGGGCGGGCCCAAGCTTAGCGGTTATACGCCGCTCCTGGTCGGCGTGCTCTACAACGATACGATCGCGGACTTCGTAGATCGCCTGAACGCAACAGACATACAGCATGGCGATATCCCAGAAGGGGCCCGGAATTGCATCCAGCCTGGCAACTACGACGAGAACCTGCTGCTGATCCTCCCGGACTATTACGAGTTCGATGGAGTGCATCTGATCGACCTCGCCGATCTGAAGTTTGAGCTCGCACCGTTGTCGAGGTCAAACGGAAACGGCATTAGCGTTGCGCAGTCGGCTCAGGTCGACGGCGTTACCGGGAGCAATACGTGGAGACTGGCGCGTGCGCTATCAGGGTTTTCGGATCGACGTAGCGACGAGCAGAAGTCCTACAAGCTCTGGTTCATGCATAAGTTCCCGCGGGATATCACGATCAATGACGGTCTCCCACAGCCGCATGCCAATCCGACATTCTATCGTTACCCCTACCGAATGCCTGACGCCGCTTCGTGGGTGCTTGGCGGACTGACATTCCCAACTGCATATGCAGGAACGTACCTCGACCTACCGCTCGATCAACCATTCTACATTGCGGTGGTGGATGAGCTCGACCCCGAGGCATCCTACAACGGTGTGACGGGACAGGGGGTCCGTCAGCGAATGGTGTGGGAGATCAACCCGGCCGGGTACGTGCTTGCGCAGCGCACTTATCGGGGTGAGGAGCTGGCACTTGCGGAGCGCTCGGGCTTGCGGGCGACCTCAGAGTACGCCAACGGCCGGCTGCTCCGTCGCTACTCGGTCGGGTACAACTCGCCGGAGAACGGCAGTCCGGCGACGGACGGCATGATCCACGAGTTCGAGTACTTCGACGATGCTGATGGCAACCCGAATGCGGGCGAGCTCAAGGCTGTTTACATCCTGAAGGGCGACAACGGCACGCAGCGCATCAAGTTGCAGGAGTACGATCGCGGCATCGCTTACACGGATCCGATCGAGGGGCCGCAGACAGCGCGCATGGACCTGATCACAGCCGTGCATCGTTATCCAGTTGTTGGCGGGCCTGCAGAGACGATAAGTAGAGACTACACCTTCCAAAACGACGACCCGGTTAGCGGCGGAATCATCGGCAAGGAGATCCGCAAGCCGGCGACATCGCTCACGTTGGGCGGGCCGGCGTATGACTCTGTCGAGAAGATGCTCTTTGATGACAGTGGCCGTCCGACCTGGTCGGGACGCGGAAGCGAGACCGGCGGCGCTGTCGCGACCTGGTTCGCAGATGTGCAGGTCTATGACGATCGTGGGCAGCAGAAGCTCAAGGTCTTCGACGTTGACGCTGCACTGGCTGGCACGGGCGACATCCCGGCCTGGCCGGCGGAGATGCCGACCCGAACTGCCGAGGCGAGCCCGCTGCATCACGTGACGAGCTTCGTCTACTCGCCTGAGTGGGGCCTCGTCAAGATCGTCAATCCGGATGGGACCGAAACGCATTTCATTTACATCACCGATGCGATGGATCCGCAGTACATGGAGCAGCGGATCTATCGCGACGTTCGCACAACGGGTTCGTCGTGGTCGTCGGAAACGCCGGTCGAGATTAACTATTTCGATGGTGGGCGGATCACGCGCAAGGACATGGTGACGATGGTCGCCGCGGCCGCGGTGCCCGATCCGACAGACACGGTCGGTGAGGTTCATTCGTCGGTCGAGCCGACGCGTGACGAGACCGGCCGCGTGACAGGGACGACCCAAACCGGCGGCACTGGAGGACCGTCGTTGACGACCTCAGTGCTCTACGGTGCGGGCGGCAATATCGTGCGCCAAGTAGAGCCGGACGGAACGATCACGCGTAGTGAATTCAACTTCCGTGGCCAGCAAGTCCGCACGTTCCGAGGAACTGACGACAGTGACGGGTACTGGACGACCGGGACGACGGACAATCATGCCGCTGACAACATGACCCTCGTCGAGAAGCGGTACTACCGCGACGCGGAATACACCGATCCGAGTCCGCCGCCGGGGGCCGGTGTCAACGACTCCGGTATGCTCGTGCAGGTCAGGACGTATCCGAACCTGCTCGCGGATCAGTACAATTACACGAACGAGGACACCTCCGGGCGGCCCACCTACATCCAGTACGACTGGCGAATGCGCGAGGTGTGCGTCGAGCAACGTGACGAAGCCGGCGTGATCCTCGGCAGCACGTTCACCTGGTACGACAATCTCGATCGCGTGCGTTTCGTGGCGACGTATGACGATGATGATCTGCCGCCGACCGCGGCGGATCCACGATCCGCGGACTACAACACGGCCGTTCCGGCAGCAGCGGCGTTCTACGCCGGCATTGACGTACCGCGCACGCTGACCGAAACGATCTACAACGCCCGCGGCGCCGCCAAGGAAACCCGCCAGTACTACTACGACACCGTTACGACCGACCTGACCTACTCGTCGTCCTACCGGTTCTTCGACTTCAAGGATCGGCCCGTCGAAGTGCGCACACCCGGTTCGCCGGCGGTCACCTACGCCTATGACGCCAAGGGCCGCCAGTTCCGCAGCTCGACAGAAGCGGGCGGGCTCGAAGCCACGCGCGTCGAGACCGGCTTCAATGACGCCGATCAGGCGATCACGTCGACCCGCTACGAGCGTTGGAACAACAGCAGTGGCGATATCGACACCGGCGCCGGGATCCGAAGCTACGGATTCACATGGTATGACGATTCAGGTCGCGTGGTTGCGACCGCCGACCTGGGGACGAATAACACCGGCTTCACCGATAGCGGCGGCGCTGCGCCGACGCGACCTGCGACAGCGCCCTCTACGCACGTGCTGGCTGGGTTCCCGGACGCGCTGGTGACGCGTTACGAGTACGACGACGCCGGCAACCAGATTGCGCTGCATCATCCTGACGGGACCGTCACCCGCAGCGAGTACGACGGCTTGAACCGGCTCGTGATGACCATCGAGAACGCTGACGCGGTCAGCGAAGGCGAGCGGCAGATCACGGCGTACCTCTACGAGTGTGCCGACAGCGTCGACCCCCAATGCCCGAACGGTGGGCGATTGGTGAAGATGGCCGCCGTCCTGCCGGGACACAACGGCGGAAACGTCGACGAGTTCGCCGACGTTGACTGGACCACGTCGAATGCGACGATCCAGATCACCGAGTTCATCTATGATGCGGACGTCGTTAGCGATGCCTGGTCGATGGGTTCCTGGTCTGCGGCCAACGGTTGGCCGGCTGCGAGCTTCACCGTTCAGAGTCAGAACAACGCCTGGATCAGCCAGGTCAAGTACCCGGACGGTGACACGGTCGACTTCAAGTACTACCTGGACGGCTCGGTCGCGTATCGCAAGGATCTTCGCGGTAACGAGTTCTACCACGTCTATGACGATCGCGGCCGCCGCGTAACGACGTACATCGACGATACGGCGTACTACGCGAACGCGCCAATCAACCCCGCAGGCCGCGTCCATTTGCTGGAGTATGACTACACGGCCGACGGGCTCTTGTCCGCCGCGGATGCGTACAGCTACGCGACGAACTCCGCCGGCACCGTTGTTTCTCGGCTGGACTACACCTACAACGGTCGCCGACGGCTCGAGAGTGAAACGCAGGAGAACGTCTGGGCCGGTGCGGCGGCCAAGACCGTCGATTACGCCTGGGAGTACAGCCCGGTCGTCCTGCCCGGCGGTGGGAGTACACCCGGCTACAACTTCGATCGGCTGGTGAGCATCACCTATCCGACCAAACCGGTCGGCGGGCAGCGCGTGGTCACCTATCACTACGGTGACAATCCCGACGACATTGACTCCGGGCACAGCCGGATCACCGACGTCGTCGATACCGGCGGCACGGGTGTTTTGGCCACCTACGGCTACGTCGGCGGCGGTCGGCGTGTCGACCGCACGTTGACGAATGCTGGCACGATCGAGCAGTCGGTCGGCAGCGGCGGCACCTACAACGGACTGGACGCCTTCGGTCGACTGGTCGACCTGCACTACGCCCTCAGCGGCGGCGGTGCGACGCGCCAGCGTTACGAATATGGCTACGATGCGAACGGCAACCGGACGCACGCGCGGGTCGAGCAGGTCGGCTTCGACAACAAGCGGTCGTACCTGTACGCGTATGACGGGTTGCAGCGTCTGGTGTTCGCGGAGATGGGCCAGCTTGGCGCGAACAACGACACGATCGTTCCCGATCCGAATGTCATTCTGCGTCGCCGACTGGAGTGGAACCTCGACACGGTCGGCAACTGGAACGGCGGCACGACCGCGAACCCGGGCCTGACCCGTGACGACTGGGTGCTGAGCGGCTCGCCGACGCCGACGTCGAGCGAGGACGTGACGCACGCGACCGACGTCGCGAACCAGGTCACGACGGTGACATACGACGACGGTGGTGGAGCGGTCACGACCGACTACGTGCACGACACCGCCGGCAATCTGGTCTTCGACGGCGAACTGGTCCACTGCTACGACGCGTTCAATCGTCTGGTAGCGGTCTATCGCGGCGACGGGCTGGCCTTGGCGGACTTTGAGTCGGACGGTCGGATCAAGGGCTCCGCGACGGTCGGCGAGCGGGTCGCGGAATATGTGTACGAGGGCGCCGGTCGGCTGATCTACAAGCAGGCACGCGCCGGCGAAGACGTCAGCGACACGTACTCTTACGAAGAAGAGTACTATTACGACGGCGTTCGTCGGATTCAGGAGCTGACGACCTATCCGACGGACACGGCGGACTTCCTCTGGTCGGCGAACGCGCCGCACGCGTCGGCGGTCGTTCAGGTACGGGAGTACGCTTGGGGTGAGGGGGACGTCGACGAAGCGATCTGCCAGTTCGCGGATGTTGACGACGACGCGACGTTCGAGAGCTACTACTACCTGCAGGACGGCAACAACAACGTGGTCGGGATCACGGACGCTGCGGGTGCGGTGCTGGTTCAGTACCAGTATGAGCCCTATGGCAACGTCGCGATCCGCGACGTCCTCGTGGCTCCGCCGACAGACTTGCCGAAGGAGTCGCTGGGCTTCCAGGGGCTGTTCGCGGACCGGCACGCGTTGGCGACAACGCCTGCTCCAGGCGAGACGGCGTTGGATTCGCCGCTGGAGCCGGGCGCGACGGTCATCTACCTGACGCGGAATCGTGCGTACTCGCCTGAGCTGGGGCGGTTCCTCTCCCGCGACCCGAACGAAGCGGCCATGCCGGTCGTGAGCGCCTTGCTCATGAACGGCGAGGCGCTCTTCATCGCCCTGGGAATGTACAACCCGACTGGCCAGCACGAGGATGGGCTCAACCTCTACTTGTTTGCGAGTGGCAATCCCGTCAATCTTCGTGATCCCCTCGGGCTCATGGCTCTGGAGGACGACGTTGATGCACTGATCGGACAAATCTCTGGTGAACGCGCCGCGAATGCAGCCGTAATTGGTGCTGCCGTAGGACGGGTTGTGTCGACTGCGCAACAAGTCGGCAGTGTTCTACTAACTCTGGTACCCGGCTATGATGCCGTGGTGCTTGCGGTGAAGCTTGCCAAGGGCGAAGAAATCACGATGGGCGAAGTGTTGCTTGCAGCCGGCGGGTTGATTCCTGGTGCAGCGGTGGCCAAGTCCCTTGGGGCATTTAGCGGCATCATCGGGCACTTCGGGAAACGAATCATCGGCAAGCTTCTGAAGTTCGGGGACGAAGGTGTACAGGCTATTGCAACTGCGTGCAGAAAGGCATGTTTCCCAGCGGGCACATTGATCGCCACAGACGCAGGAGCCGTACCGATCGAATCGATCCGAGTCGGAGATCGCGTGCTGACACGACACTCCGCTGCTCCAGAAAGCGGAGATTGTTTCCGAGAGGTTGACTCAATCTTCGTCCGTTTCGCACCGGTGGTTGTAACGCTTGTTCTGGACGATGGTGAACGTCTCGAAGTGACGCCCGAGCATCCCATCTGGTGCAGGAGTCAAGGTGCCTGGCTGTCGGCTGGTGATCTTGCTCCAGGTGATGCTGTCGGCAACTTGAGCGGCGAGACGAAGACGGTCAAGCAGGTTACGTGCGACACATCTGGCACGTTGGTGTTTAACTTCGAAGTTGCGCCGACTCATTCGTACTACGCAAACGGGATCTGGGTCCACAACTGCATCCGGATGAGCAGCCGTATCAAAGATTCGTCACTGCTCGTCCGAGAGGCAAAAAGAACAGGCCGGTCTCATCAAGCAGACATTGATGCTCTTACGCTCCAGCTTAGCCAAGGCAACTTCGACCCGGGAACCGGCACGACGACCGTTTTTGGTACCGTAAGGGAAGCTCGGGCAAGAGGGGGCGCGCGTGTCTACTTCAGGTCCTTTCAGCGCGATGGCGAGACATTTGTCGAGATTCTGGCTAAATCGGACAAAGGCAATCAAACGAAAGTTATCAACGAATTGAGAAGGTTGTACGAATGATAAATATCGTCGGCGATGGATATAGAATATGGTCGCACCATAAGCTGCCACATGATCAGGTCGAGCACGGCAACATTGACGTGTTCGTCGCCATTGGCGATAGTGAATATGTCTTCACGATTTTTACACTCGCCAATATCGAAGCTATCATGGAGCGGTACAAGAAATCAGGAGAATGCTTGTCCGGTAGCTATTTCTGGGCCAAGGGAATGGTAGTTACAAGAGAAATCAGCGAACATTCGCTTGACATGATTGTTCGAGACATGATCGAAACTGGGGAGTATAAAACAGCTATGGAGCTTATAGAGTCTGAAGAGGAGGGCGGCGAGGCGATGGAACGATAGGTGGGCTAAGTGCTCATGAGGAACTGCGCCTACTCGCCTGGGCTGGGGCGGTTCCTCTCCCGCGAGCCGAACGAAGCGGCCATGCCGGTCGTGAGCGCCTTGCTCGTGAACGGCGAGGCGGCATCGCTCGCGCTGGGCGCGTTCAGCCCGAGCGGCCACTACGGCGACGGCATGAACCTCTACGAGTTCGGCCGTAGTGATCCGGTGAACATGCGCGACCCGCTCGGACTTAGCGCAGTCGACGAAGACATCGACTCGCTGATCGGTGCCATCGCTGGCGAGCGCGCCGCTGCTGCCGCTGCAGTTGCTGCGCGGATTGGACAAGTGGTGAATACGGCCGTCCGAATCGGCAGCACGCTGCTATCGCTCGTTCCCGGCGGCGACGCCGGCAAACTCATGTATCTACTTGCCTCGGGCGAACCGGTAACCATGGACGATGTCACTAGTGCAGCGATCAGCATCGTACCAGGTGGGGTACTTGGCAAGATTGCCGCGACGCGTTGACGCTCCAGCTTAGCCGAGGCAACCTAACTCCTGGGTCCGGTACAAAACCCGTCTTCGGCACCGTTCACGAAGCGCGGACGACCGGTGGCGCACGCGTGTACTTTAGGTCCTTTGTGAGAGACGGGGAAACGCATGTTGAGATTCTCGGAAAGTCATCAAAGGCGAACCAGAAAAAAGTAATCCGAGAGCTACGGAGGTTATACGGCAGATGATTGAAATTGTGGGTGATGCGTACCGGATCTGGTCACATCATGCGATCCCGACCGACCAAGTCGAGGACGGCAACATAGACGTGTTTGTAGACGTCGACGGCGACGAGTACACGTTCACAGTGTTTACCGTCGAGAATATCGTGGCAATCATGGATCGCCATCAGCGATCAGGCGAGAACCTCTCCGGGATGTTTTTGGGCGGTAACGGGATGATGATCGTGAAGATAATCAGCGAGGATGTACTCAACACTATCGTGCGACACTTGGTTGAGACCAAGAGCTATGCGTCAATTCTAGAGAGACTAGAGCCTGACGACGACTCGCGGCATGACTCTGGCGCGTGACGATGGCTGGCTAAGTAATGGCAGAAATCGTATTCGAGAAGTGCGGTCCTACTGTAACAGCAGCTATGCTTGCCGAGACGGAGAGGGCTCTGGGCTTTAAGTTACCCGTGGAGTACGCCGCATTTCTTCGGACATCTAACGGCGGATACCCAACGCCGTCTGATGTCGCGACACCATCTTTCCCAGGAAGCTCGGATACGACAATTGGCGCATTTTACAGTATCGACGCCGCCGCAGACTACAACGACTTGATGTCTAGGTACCGGCTTTGGATAACAGATTGTCCTCCGCAACTGCTACCGGTTGCCTATGACGACGGAGGTAGCGAATTCTGTATTTCCCTGGACGGACACGATATTGGATCGATCTTTTATTGGGACTACTACAGAGAAGAGCACAACGTCGATACGAACTACCCAAATATCTACCCTATCGCTGCAGGTTTTGACGAATTTCTGGCGAGCGTGACACGTATGGATTGACGCTTCTACATAGTAGCTCTCGTGAATTCGCATATGGTCTATGGATGGTCGCCTAACGACCTATCCGACGGACACGGCGGACTTCCTCTGGTCGGCGAACGCGCCGCACGCGTCGGTGGTCGTTCAGGTACGGGAGTACGCTTGGGGTGAGGGGGACGTCGACGAAGCGATCTGCCAGTTCGCGGACGTGGACGACGACGCGACGTTCGAGAGCTACTACTACTTGCAGGACGGCAACAACAACGTTGTCGGGATCACGGATGCTGCGGGTGCGGTGCTGGTGCAGTACCAGTATGAGCCGTATGGCAACGTCGCGATCCGCGACGTCCTCGTGGCTCCGCCGACGGACTTGCCGAAGGAGTCGCTTGGCTTCCAGGGGCTGTTCGCGGACCGGCATGCGTTGGCGACGACGCCTGCTCCAGGCGAGACGGCGTTGGATTCGCCGCTGGAGCCGGGCGCGACGGTGCTCTACCTGACGCGGAATCGGGCGTATTCCCCTGAATTAGGGCGGTTCCTCTCCCGTGACCCGAACGAAGCGGTCATGCCGGTCGTGAGCGCATTGCTCATGAACGGCGAGGCGGTGGCGCTCGCACTGGGGGCGTTCAATCCGAACGCGCATTACGGCGATGGTATGAACCTCTACGAGTTCGGCCGTAGTGACCCGGTGAACATGCGCGACCCATTGGGTTTAAGCGCCCTCGAGGATGACATTGATGCTGTCATTGGTGCTATCTCCGGGGAGCGGGCAGCCGCGGCTTCCGCAATTGCTGCACGCGTTGGGCAGGTCGTCAATACAGCCGTCCGCATTGGCAGCACGTTGCTTTCTCTCGTTCCCGGGGGCGACGCAGTCAAACTCATGTACCTACTCGCCTCGGGCGAACCGGTAACCATGGACGATGTCACTAGTGCAGCGCTCAGCATCGTACCAGGTGGGGTACTTGGGAAGATCGCCGGTAAAGCAATCGGAACGCTGACGAAAATGCTGTGGCCGTATTTCAAGAAGATCGGCGGAAAACTCGCCAAGTATGGCGATGATTTTGTTCAGGGTGTTTCCCGCAGGTTAGGCAAGTGCTCCAGCTTCGCAATCGGAACGCTAGTGGCGACGTCGTCCGGCGTAGTCCCGATCGAAGCTATTTCGATTGGTACGGAAGTACTGACGCGTTGGGAGGCAAACGCTGACGACGCACTTTGCTATCGGCCTGTGACGGAGGTGAGCGCTCGACTTGCGCCCGGTGTAGCCTATGTCACCTTAGATGACGGCAGCGAGATCGGGGTGACCCCAGAACACCTGTTCTGGAATGCAACGCTGAAGCGATGGACTAGGCTCCACGACTGTGCGGTCGGCGATACATTGATCAACATTGACGGCTCAACGCGTAGAGTGATCGCGATTCGGTTCGAGGCCACCCCGACACTCGTATACAATCTGGAGGTCGATGCGACCCATACCTACTTCGCCGAAGGAACGTGGGTCCACAATTGTCCGAACTTGAACTGGAGCGCCAAGAGTAGGCCTACGTTCCAGCACACGTTCACGCAGCATGGACAAAAGAAGAAACTGCAGTCATTGATCGATAGGGCGAGAGCAAAAAATACGCCGCAAGGCCAGTGGCTTGATGATGATGAAGCTGCTAAGTTCCTGAGGGATGTACGGCCGGCAATAGATGAAGTCGTTGAGTTCCCTATACCGCCGGGTGTGTCGGCACGCGTGATAATGCCGAATGGGTCCATCGTTCAAGCGACGATGGTCCGGCTGGTCCCGAATACGAGAACAGGTGGCTATATCACGGCGTTCCCGATGCCTTGAAGAAATGAGGGCGAATCATATGTTTGCGCTAAAAATAATCGACCGAACTGCATTGCAGTCTCCGATCTCGACAAAAGGCAAAGAAGAGGACCTTGTGCTTGATTCTCCGGAAGCGTACCTGTCAAGGGCATGTCAGCTAATTGAGGACAGCGACGCCGCAGAGTTGGTTATTCACGGATTTGGAAGAGCCAACTGGTCTCCGGCATTCGGATATGAAGGCTTAATGGTTCTCGAAGAGCTCCCGGATGCGATAGCTTGTCTTAGGAAGCGAGAAGAGTTTAAGATCGGAATTATGGCTCAAGGAACAGAGTCTGAATTTGAATTTTATTATAGTCCTGACAGCAGCAATGTAAATGTTCGGTGTATTTCATATCTGGATGGCTGGAAGCCAAATCCTGAATGCGAAACCATCGCGTATGATGAGCTATTGAACATGCTGGAGTCTGTTCGTGACACTTTTGTTGCCCTTCTTTCTCGTCTTCTTCCTGAACTGTATACGCACTCGATGGTGAAGAAGTGGGTTAGTTCCTTTGATTAGCTCCAATTTAGTCGAGGCTTGTTCAGTCTAGACAGGTCCACCAACTGGAGACCGTTAGGGCAGGTAGGCGTGCCTGCTGAATTGGCTCTATCTCGGATCAGCTGTTGACGCGCTGGGAGGGCGATGCGGAAGACGCGCTGTGCGATACGAGCCCTATGAGCAACGTCGCGATCCGCGACGTCCTCGTGGCTCCGCCGACCGACTTGCCGAAGGAGTCGCTGGGCTTCCAGGGTCTGTTCGCGGACCGGCACGCGTTGGCGACAACGCCCGCTCCAGGCGAGACGGCGTTGGAGTCGCCGCTGGAGCCGGGCGCGACGGTCATTTACCTGACGCGGAATCGTGCGTACTCGCCTGAACTGGGGCGGTTCCTCTCCCGTGACCCGAACGAAGCGGCCATGCCGGTCGTGAGCGCCTTGCTCATGAACGGCGAGGCGGTGGCGCTCGCACTGGGGGCGTTCAATCCGAACGCGCACTACGGCGACGGCATGAACCTCTACGAGTTCGGCCGTAGTGACCCGGTGAACATGCGCGACCCACTCGGGCTCAACGCTGTTGACGACGATATCGACGCATTGATTGGCGCCATCGCCGGTGAGCGCGCCGCCGCGGCTTCCGCAATTGCTGCACGTGTCGGGCAGGTCGTCAATACGGCTGTCCGAGTCGGCAGCACGTTGCTTTCTCTCGTTCCCGGGGGCGACGCAGTCAAACTCATGTATCTGCTGGCGTCGGGCGAACCGGTCACGATGGATGATGTGGCAAGTGCGGCCTTCAGCTTGATTCCCGGCGGTGGGGTCATCGGAAAGATCGCCGGTAAAGCGATCGGCACTCTTTCCAAGATGCTCTGGCCATACTTCAAGAAGGTCGGTGCAAAGCTAGTCAAGTTTGGTGGTGATTTTGTTAGACGTGTGGCGAGCCGCTTCCAACGCGCAGATGGCGTCGGCGGGGTCGTGGCACAATGCTTGAGACGCAGTAGCTTTGTTGTGGGCACATTGGTTGCATCAGAAACGGGCATGGTGCCAATTGAGTCAATCAATGTTGGTGACAAGCTTGTAACAAAATGGGAACATAACGCGAGTGAGGCCACATGTCATCGTGCGGTGTCGGCGGTCTTCTCGCGACTGGCGCCGATCGTTGCGTATGTGACGCTTGAGAACGGCCAGGAACTTGGTCTTACTCCCGAGCATCCAGTATGGAATGCTACTATCGATCGCTGGATGCCGATTCAGGAGTGTGCCGTCGGCGATGAATTGCTTGACGTCTCAGCTCAACGTTTGGCAATCATCTTAATACGCTATGACAACAGTCCTCATCTCGTGTACAACTACGAGGTCGAGGGGACTCATACCTACTTCGCGGAAGGCGTCTGGGTTCACAATTGCTTACCGCCTCTTCCGCGTGGTTCACGGGGAGAGTGGCGAGGCGTAATCGATGGTACCCTTTTTAAGGCGGATTACGTTCGGGATGGAAGCGTATTGCAGTTGAACAACGTTGGCGTTAAGGGAGAATCTGGAATTGCTGCATTCCTCGGAGTCCTTGAGCAGGTCAAGGATGTTGCGCGAAAAGAAGGTTTTAGGCAAATACACATATTTGCGGTTCGCCGTACAGGAGCTAGTCCGGGAACCATAATCGACAGAGTCATCGATCTTTATTAGGTGAGCTATGAACATACAGTTGTTGCTAGGCGAATTAGCTCGTTTTCTTCAGGCATCGCTCGCGCCGCCAGGAAGAGGGCGCAAGAAAGTGCCGATGCCTTTTACTGCAGATGTCAGTAAACGCACCGATGGGTCGATAGAGCGAGTCACTGTGCGCTACTACGAAATTGCATGGACAGGGATATGTGACGACAGTGGACTACAGATTGAATTCGACGGCGCCACTGACACCTTTCCGTGGGACAGTCTCGCTGGTAACCTTGGCATTTCAATGGACCTGCTTCAGAGAGCCAAGTACGAGGACCGGTCCAGTATTATCCCGTTTACATTAGCCGAGATCGGGCCTTGGGCGCGATTGCGATGTCCAGGTTGGTTTGGCTTGGGGCTCTACGATGCGGTAATGAAAGCGACTGAAACGGCAGAGAAATAGTGATCCGGTCGCATCGATCACCATCAAAGACGCTACGCTTTACGAAATCTGGCCGAGCTCTTCAGAAGCATAGCAGTCTGCCGGGTAGCTTATGGCGAACCACTGAATCGACGGCGACTGGATACAATGCAATCTCGGCTGAGCAAGTAATGGAGCTGCTGACAAATCCTGGAACAACGGTCCGACCGGCCAGACATGGAAGGATCGATTACATGCACCCGGATGGTCGCGGGATCAGATTTAGCCCCGATGGCACATTTTACGCGTTCCTTAATTAAGGTTGGAAAATGACTATCAAGTATAGCGATTGCTCCGTCACTCTTGTCTCTCCGCCTCAATTTGAGGAATGCGTTGTGGAAATCGAGCATGGCGAGCGACTGCTGATGCGTATGGCTGACGAGCAGCGCACGGGCGAGATGGTTGTCGTAGTCGTTGACGAAGCCGAGAACAAGTGTTTTGAGATGCCCCTAACAGACCTGGCTCGCAGCGGACGCCGGGCAATCCTATGTTGTCGTGAACGGAAAGGGTCCGAACGCGGGCAAGCGTATCAAGCGGCAGAACATCAGCCGGGACTTTCACGCGATTCGCCAGCGAGCGGGAGTGCCCAAGTGCAAGTTGCATGATCTGCGGAAGAGCTACTGCACCAATATCGCTCGGAAGACTCCGTTGCATGTTGTGCAGCAGCTGGCGGGGCATGCGGATATTCGCACGACCCAGCGGCACTACTTGCAGGTGCAGCCGGAGTTGGTTGATGCAGCCCGACGTGCGGTGGAGGAGTTGCTCGAATGTTCGGCGTGATCCTCACTGACCCACTTTTGACCCACTCCTCTGAGAACGGCGTTTTTATTGGACAGAGGCCGTTCTCAACGAGAAACGCACGAACCCGTAAGTCCGTGCGTTACAGAGTGTTAGGTTTGATAGCGGGCGATGGGATTCGAACCCACGACGTCCAGCTTGGGAAGCTGGCATTCTACCACTGAATTACGCCCGCATCCTGGAGTCGCTAAAAGCCAGCGGCTTGCGAGTCCGCAACTCGTTCTTCACGACGAATGGCATTCGAACTCTACTGCGGCTGAAAAAACCATCTTTCCATAGAACGATAGCAAGGAGCTCGGGCGTTGGCAAGATGATGCCTGTCGGATGGTCGGCCGCCGCTGGACTCCGTGCTATCTGAGACGTGCGGGTTTGGTAGCGACCGCGTGGGATCGTGTTGCAATCGCCGTGCGTAACGCCTGATTCCGGCAACTGCCGGCGGTTGATTGCCCGAACACGCCGAGCCGCAGCGGGCCCGGGTTGTTCAATCCGCTAGCGCAATTCTGAGCCCCGCACGATCGCCCACCAGCCGTCGACTAGATCCCAGCCCACTACTCCGGGAATTCAAAAAAAAACCGAACATGTCGTGCGTCGTTCGTGCTGTATCGAATGAGGCTGGAAGTAACCGCGCGACGCGGGCGGCTCGCGCCGGTCCGGGTTACTCCGAGCACGGTGGATTCAAAGGAGCGTGGTAATGGACAAGTCGTTGGGAACGATGCTCATCTCGCCGGCCGGCATTCGGTCGAGCTGGGTTTCGGCCCGTCGGCGTTTGCCGTTCATATCACCGAGATCAACCGTAGCCGCGAGGCGCCCGAATCGCGGATCTTGAGAACAACCGGACAAACGACGGAGACGACAGGAGCGCAGCAACGCATCCCTGCGACAAGGAGTTTCACAATGCACAAGTCTAACATTCAGCAGCTCGGCTACGCGATCATCACCATCATCACGCTCTTCGCTTCGGGCTTCGCACAAGCCCAAACGCCCGTCAGCACGGCCTTCACCTATCAAGGCCAGTTGCGAATGGACGACCGTCCGTTGAACGCGGAGGCGGACTTCCTTTTCACGCTCCGCGATGCGGAGACGGGCGGCAGTCAGATTGGCGCGTTTCAGCAGGTCGATGCACTGCCCGTCGTCGACGGTTTGTTCACGGTGGAACTCGACTTCGGCGTCGCGGCCTTCGACGGTGACGCCCGCTGGTTGGAGATCTGGGTTCGCAGCCCGGCTGGCGGCGGCGACTTCACCACGCTCAGCCCGCGGCAGCCGCTGACGCCGACTCCCTACGCGGTTCGCACACGCGGGATCGACGTCGACCAGAACGGCAACGTCGGCATCGGCACGGCGGAGCCGGCGGGCGAGCTGCACATCGCCGAGGAATCCGACAATCCCGCGGTCATCGTGATCGATTCGGGCGCGAGTGCCCCACATTTCTCCGCCATCGACTTCGCGGACCGTGGGACGCCGTTTTGGGGAATGGGTAAAGATCCGGGCAACGACTTCTACGTGGATGCGGTCGGGGTTGGACGTCATCTGACGATCCGGCATGGAACCGGATTCGTCGGCATCGGGACAACGACGCCGATCGAACAACTTCATGTGGAAGGCGCGGTTCGGACGGACACCGTGCGCTTCCCCGACAACTCCAGGCTCACCAGCGCACCCCGAACCGCGACCGCGTTTGTCGACTTTCCTCCGTTGGGTCCGGGCGCCGGCGCCGTTGGGCAGGTCGTTGTCCCCGGGGCGGAACTCGGTGACGCGGGCTTCGTCAATCCACTCGACCTGGACTTGCCCCTCGGCGTGATCATCACCTGGGCGCGCGCGGAGGATTCGTTCGTTCGCTTCTGCGTCCACAATGTTTCCGGTACGACTCACGACCTGCCACGCATGCGTTGGCGCGCGCAGCTCTTCAAGTAACGACCCCGTTGAAGTCGTAGTCACAGGAGAATCGAGGGTGCGTTCCTTTCAAGGAGCGCATCTTGTTTTCTTGCATGGTTCGCCGGTACTGTAATTCGTGCTTGAAATCCGGTCTCTCAAGAGTACACTGGACATCTTGGATCGTGTTTAGGGGGTTTGTCGGAAAGGAGGCTCACGTGCGTTTCGTTGGATCTGCAATCCTCGTGGGGCCTTTCTGCGCGGACCGCCGCTGCTGATTCCTGCCTTGATTGCCGGCTGGGCGCAGCCGGGCTCCTCTCGTTGTTGGTTGAGTTCAATCGATCACCGCGGCTGTCGCTGCGCGCGGCATCCCGCATTGAGGAGCATTCATGCAATCGCGAAAGCGAAACAAGCCCGATCTGCGCGCGCTGTGCGCGCAGCCATACCCGGATGACGGCCTGAATCCACGCGACGACAAGCGCCGCCGTGGCGTCGCCGAGCATCGCGGAGCGGATCGTAAGCTGCAGCAATTGTGCAAGCAGGCGGCGCGCACACTACACCTCGCCCTCGGCGCGCTACCGGACGCCGATCGACTGGCCGAGGTTGCCATTAGCACGGTGTATCCTGCGCCGCATGCAGGCCGATTACGTTGCGTTCTCACCGTGCCGGACCCCGAGCGGCGAGAGGAGGTGGCAGCGGTCGTCGGGCGGCATGCCGGCCGGTTGCGCGCAGAATTGGCGGCGGCGATCACGCGCCGTCGAGCACCCGAACTCGTGTTCGAGGTCGTCGTGGAGGGGGGACATCGTGGCTGACGTTGTACCGCAGATGTGGATACACGCGCCGCTCGAAGCACGAGTCCGTCAATCGCTCGAGCGACTCGCTCGAGCGCCAGGTGTGCAGCAGATTGCCGTGATGCCGGACGTGCACCTGGCGTCCGGGGTCAGCAACGGCGTGGTGGTCGCGACCGAGCGCTTGATCTATCCGGCGGCCGTCGGCGGCGATATTGGCTGCGGCTTTGCCACCGTAGCGTTCGATGGGCGCTGTACTGCGTTGCGCGTTCGAACCGCGGAGCGCGTCCTGCACAAGTTGGGGCACGCCGTACCCGTCATACGCCATCGGCGCCGTGACGGCTTGCCGGTGTTGGATGACACGGTGGCGCCCGAGCGACTGAGCGCGACGCCGCTGATTGCCAACGCCGCACGCGAAGGACCGCTCGAACTGGGTACGCTCGGTCGGGGCAACCACTTCCTCGAACTCCAGCAGGACGAGAAGGGGCGCATGTGGCTGATGGTCCACAGCGGATCGCGCGCGCTAGGCCAGCAGATTACGGCGTTTCATCGACAGCGGTCTACCGCAGCTGGCGGCGGTCTGGCATGGTTGGATGCAGAGACATCGAAGGGCCGTGCATACTTGCACGACCTTGCCTGGGCGCGCGCCTATGCCCGTACAAGTCGGCAGAAGATGCTCACTGCGGCCGCGGACGTCCTGACCGAGGTTCTCGGCGCTACGCCCGACTGGTCCACGTTGCTCGACACCGACCACAACCACGTGCAGCGTGAAGAACACGGCGACCGCATGCTGTGGGTTCATCGAAAGGGTGCCAACATCGCGGCCGACGGCGTGCCGAACGTCATCCCGGGGTCAATGGCGACGCAAACACTCCATGTAATCGGCCGCGGAGCGCCAGAGGCGTTGCGGTCCAGCTCGCATGGCGCCGGTCGCCGACTTCCGCGCGGTGTCGCGCGGTCTCGGATTCGCCGACGCCACCTCGAGCGGCAACTGGGAGGTGTGTTCGTCGATCCCCATCTCCGTGCGCGGCTCGTTGATGAGGCGCCGGCGGCATACAAGGACATCGATCAGGTCATGCGGGCCCAGCGTCAGCTCGTCCGCATCGTGCGTCGCGTACGCCCGGTGTTGTGTTACAAGGGAGTCTAACGCCGACGGCGCGGTCGGCCGCGAGTGATGCGGTCGGCCGCGCGGCATTTCCGCGCGCAACTGATTGATCGGCTCACGCAATCCGTCGCAGGCGACGGGCAACGATTGCGGCAACGACGATGATCGCCCCGGCTACGACGAAGGTCTGTTCGCCGATCGCGGAATAGAGCAGGCCACCGCCGACCAGCCCGACGATGCTGGCAAGCCCGCCCACGCTGCCGGCGATTCCCTGGATGCTGCCTTGTACGGTCGGCGTGCCTATTCGGGCGAGCAGCGCCATGTACGACGGCCACATGATGCCGTTGCCGACCGCGAACAGAAGCGCAGCGCCGAAGACCGCCAGATCGTACCGCACAACCAGCGTCGCGAAGCAGAGACCCATGACCAGTCCGCCGGCAATGACGCGCGTCGACGCACGGACGCGCGGCGTCAGCCAGGCGAGAACGGGACCCTGCACGATCACCATCCCTGCGCTCAGTAGTGTGAAGAAAATGCCGGTCTGAGCGACGTTCCAACCGAGGCCATCTGCCGCGTGGTTGGGAAACGCCGCGTAGAACAGATTGAACGCCAGGAAGATCAAACCGTACAGCACGAGCATCATCGGGACGTCGGGCTGTGAGACGATCTCAATCCACTGGTGGCCGGTTCGTGCTTCCATGCAGTCTCTCGGCTCCTGGCCCAGCGTCCAGCGAAGCGTCTGGCCCGCACGGCCGTCCCGCGCCGCGCAGGGATTCGATTCGGGCAAGCGAAATGCGATGATCAGCGCGGCGATCGCCGATATTGCCGCCGCCAGTAACACCGGCAGCAGCTCGCCGTACTTGGTGGATCCGAGCAGGCCCGCCAGAGCCGGACCGATGATAAAGCCCGTGTTCGCGGTAGCGGCCATCCATCCGAAGTGTCGGCTGCGATTCTCATCGGTCGAAATGTCCGCGAGGTATGCGTTCGCAACCGAGACGTTGCCGCCGGTGAGTCCGTCGAGTGCGCGCGCAAGGAAGACCACCACCAGCGGAATCGTCAGCGTCAGCGCGTCCGATTCGAACAGGATTCGCTCGGGCATCATGAACGCAACCGCGAACACGAGCCATGAGCAGAGCGTGCCCAATTGGCTGATCAACAGCACGCGGCGTCGTCCGGCGCTATCGGACCAGCGGCCAAGTATCGGGGCGCCGACCAGCTGCAACGCCGGGTAGGTGCAGGCCACCAGGCCGTACATCAGCGCATTGCCGCCCCAGCGCTGTACGAGGAAGACCAGGAACGGGATCACGATGCTGAAGCCCAGTGAGCCAATGAAGTTCACGAGCAGCACTGGCGCGATCGATACTGTAGCCGGCGTTCGGAGGGGCGCTTCGTCAGGCACGTCAGCTGGCACAACGCACCTGCAGGCGGCGGCGCTCCGGTCTGTTCGTTTCGTGGCGCATACGCCGTATGGTATGGGCCGCTCCTTGGTTTGTCCGGGCCCGCGAATGGCCGCGCCCGCGCCGATAGGCTCGGTTGATTCAGTTGAGCAATACGCCGCCGAGAGGGGCGCGGAGCAGTATCGGCTCGTCATGGACGCCGTTGGCATCGTACGTCCCCGGCTGAATCCAGAGCGTCCCGCCGTCGGGGGTCGTGACCATCGCTGTTGCGATCGTGAGGAACGGATTGTGGAACGTACCGGTTTCGGTGCTACCAGGGTAGTTCGCTTCGAGGAAACGCCAGCCGGCCGCCGGATACATGAACGAGACTGTCAGGTCGTCGACGTCGCTCAGGTGGTTGCGCTGTCCCATCGCGTTTTGCCATGTTGCGAAATCGTCGGCGTCGTTGATTTCGAGCACGCGACACGTGTTAAGGTTGCCGCCGCAGTCGTCGCAGGTCGAGAAGATGCACTGGCCGTACGACATCACCGAGTCGTAGTCCATCAGATTGCGGGGATAGGCCAGTGAACTGCCGGCGACGTTGAAGTTACCGGTGAAGGCCGGATTGGCCCGGTCTTCGTAATAGGTGACGAAGGTGTTCCGATCGGTGCGCTGGTGTGTGTGGTATAGGCCGAGCACGTGGCCCCACTCGTGCGCCAGGCCGTACGTGTACGCTGTGACGCTCCAGGTCCAGATGGCGTCGCGGATATAGAGCGGCTGCTCGCCACCCTCGCGTCCGATGAAGGGCGAGCGACTACCGTTTCCTTCGCCGGCGTTCTCGATGATGATGTAGTCGGTTTCACTGGTGCGCGGGACGAACTGGACGTTCGCCGACGCCTCCCAGACGGCCATCGCCGCTTCGACCGGGACCACATTCTCGGCAATGAAATCGTCCGCGTACACGTATGGGACGACCCCGCCGGGCCAGAGCCGATTCTGGTCGATGTACACACCGCCGAGCGTCGGCGCAGCAAGCAACAGTAGCGTGGCGAATCCGCCGACCAGTGTTACCAGCTGCCCGCATTGACGCGATTTAATCCACTTTCCCGAGCAATCCCGCATGACGGCGTTCTCCTGTCGCTTGTCGCTCAGCCGCGCGGGTGTCGCGCGCGGCACAATCACATGAGGACAAGAGCGTCATTTCCGCTTGCTGCTAACGGAAACCCGGATTTTTCCGCTTATTCGCTACCCGGACGTTCGGCGAGCTGGTCGGCGACGACGCCCCACGCTTCGTCGAAGAACCCCGTGAGCACAACACCATCGATTCCTTCCAGCAGCGCCTGCGCTCGGAGAACCGTGCAATCCGGGTACGCGACGCCCGAAACGAAGTAGGGCAGCGTGTCCGTCGTTCGCATTCCCGCGCGGCCCGTGCCGGCGACGACGCCCGTGAGTGCATGCGCGTGCCCCTCCCGCGGCTGAATGAACAACGCCGCCAGGTCTTCTCCCGTCCAGGACCGGGTACCGACACGGACGCCCTCGCGCGACACGCGCACCGGGCTCGCGGCCAGCAGGGCTGGCCAGGCCGCGTTGGTGTCCGCGTTTCCGTAGAGCACGACGTTGCGATCGCGGAACCGCTCGGGGTCGTACGCGACGTCCGGCATGAGTTCGATTGACCCATTCCCGCGGTACCAGAAGGTTTCTGCGTCGAACCGCGCTTTGGCGTACGCCCAGGCATTCTCCTCGGCGTTTCCGATGGTCCCGTAGACCGCAATGACATTGTTACGGAACACCTGCTTGAACGGGCCGTAGCGTTGCGGCCCTTTCCACCCAGGCGGGATCGCGCTTGCGACCGACCAGTTGCCGGCCTCCCTGCGCAACCGCAGCTGCCCGTTAGGCGGCCAGACAACATCGGTCAACGTCTGCCCGTCCAGTGCGATCGTGAGCGCTGCACCGGGCCCCGACGGCTCGTCATCGCCGCCCGTCCGAACGTCGCCGAGTTGTTCCAGATGGACGGTCAATCGCGAAATGTTCTCGGTTCGCCCTGTGAGTCGTCGCTTCGACGGGTCGGCCGAAATCTCGACAAAGCTCGTTTCGAGCGGATTCTGCTGCATTTCGACGGTGATCCAGTCCATCCGTGCGGATACGCCCGGACTTGCCGTGCGAAAGCGCACCGTTCGGATCTCGTCTAGGGCCGGTCGGCGCCGCTGCTGAAAGAACGCGAACATCTCCGGCCAATCGACACACGCGTTGCCCCACCAGTGTCCGCCACCCGGCTCTTCGCGATACGAGAAATCAGGATGAAATCCGCCCAGCACGTCGCGCATTCGTCGCGCCTGTGTCACGGGGACATTGTCGTCCGCCGACCCGTGCAGGACGTAGACGCCGAGACCGTGCAGGTTCTCGACGAGTTGGAGCGTGTCGCTGGCGTGCGCAGCGCGCTGAAACATCGCCGCTCGTTCATCGTTCGGGCGCGGTCGGGCCGCGCCGGCATACGACCAAAAACTGATCCAGCCGGCGCTGGGACCGATCGCCGCAAAGCGATCCGGGTAGGTTACGCCAAGGTGCCATGTTCCATGGCCGCCCATCGAGTGACCCGTCAGGTAGATTCGTTGCGAATCGGGTTCGAGTTTGGCGCGGGCATGTTCGAGCACCTCGAGCGCGTCCCACCGACCCCAGTCCTCCCAGTCGAACCCGTACGGACGGCGGTTGGTCGGCGCGACGAGATGTCCCCAGTCCTTGGGCGCATACGCCGCCGCCTGGCCTTCGGCGCGGACCGCTGCCCCGTGCAGCGACAGAAACAGCGCCTGGCCCGGTCCGGGCGTACTCGATTCTCGAATGGCGTAGTATTGCGTGCTGCCATCGATCGTGCTCGTGAACGTGCGCTTGCAGACCGCGCTCGGCGACCGTACGCGGAAGGGCAGTTCGACGTTGTCGAGCGTTTGGGCGTCGGGCGTGTCGCTATCGAGCAGGCGAACGTGCAGCCGCGTTTCGCCCTTTGGAAGCTCCGGTGCGCTCGCGATCCGAAATGGAACCTTGCGCACGGTCAAACGCTGAAGGGTCGGGACTGACGTGCGAACGGACGGGCCACCGTCCAGTTGCGCCTCGATGGTCATTGTGCCGAGTGGTTTGGATGTCGGGTTGACGACGACGATTGCGCCGAGCAGCGCGTCATCAACACCGATGAGCGCGTCAGGTAGCGTGACGTCGCGCCCGTTCAGAATCGCCGTTCGGGGCGCGGGCAGCAGGCGGGCCCGCAGTCGTCCGCGCGCGACCCGGAAGAGCAGGAGATTTCGGCCGGCCCGCAGTTGAAGCGGCAAACGGACGAAGCCTGTAGCATACGGATCCCCGCAGCGCGGAACTCCGTTGCAGTACACAACGCTGTGCCCCGCGGCATCGAGCAACACGGTTCGCGGCGAATCCAGCGCCAGCGTCAGCGCAGCGTATCCACCGCGCAAGGCCGTGTGTCGTAGCCAACCACTGTCTTCCGTGGTTCGGACAGCCTTCCAGCTCCGTTCGGCCCCATCAGCCGACGTCACCATGACCCCTTCCGCTGGTTGCCGGAGCGTGCCGCGCGCCAGTTCGAACGTCACCGAATCAGTCGGGATCGGCGTGCGACCATGTCGCCCCGTCCGTTCGAGCACCAGCCATTCCTGCTCCCACGTTCCGGTTGGCTCTCTGGCGGGTTGCGAGAATGCCGGTCGTACACTGACCAAGGCCAGCAACCAACCGATCGTTTTTACGGTTTGGCACATTCGGAGTCCCTCGCAATCGACATCGGGTCGTGCCGATTGTACGCGGGCGTCGATGTTGCGGGCAATCGACACCTTGGTCGTCCGCTCCGCTCGACACAGCAAGCCCCACAGCTACTCGTGGCTGCGCCGCCAGCTTGCTAGGCTCCGCCTCAGCATCTTGCGGGCGGCAACGTCTGAACGATTCATACTGTGGAAGAGTGCAGGGCATTGCCCGGCAAACAGCCGGGAAGTCTCTGGCTCGCACGCATCTTGCCCACCCATTTGAATGAGCGACCCGGACCTGTCCGCCACTGCCGTGCAGGTACGGGAACGCAGGCTGACGACGTGTATCGTTGAGCAAGCACGAGTTCGAGCTGGAGGAGGTCATCATGGAACGTGCGAGTCGATTTGCACGTGGCTTCGTTGCTACGGTCGTACTATGGCCAGTTGTTTGTTCCGGAGCGCTAGCTGGTCAATGGCGACAGACAAACGGCCCGGCGGGCCTCGACGCTGCGGTCTTCGGCCGGTTGGGCAGCGATGTCTTCGTCGGCGGGCGCGCGGGCGTCTGGCGCTCGAACGACGGCGGCGTTCACTGGCACCTTGCCTCCGAAGGCTTGCCGCCGAACCCCAACGTTCGGTCGCTTACGGCCGGTGCGACCGAACTGTACGCCGCGACGCGCAATCAAGGCCTTTGGCGCTCCGCGGATGCGGGGCAGACCTGGCAGGATGCGACGGGCAACCTGCCCGTTCCAAACGTCACCGAGGTAATCGTTGTCGACGGAGAGGTGTTTGTGCTCAGCGGACTCGGCGGTACCAACGACCTGTTTCGCAGCGCCGATGCGGGCGTTTCATGGACCCCGATCGAGACCCCGGAGTCGTTTACGTCCATCCACGCCCTCGACGGAACGTTGTTCGGCGCAGGGTTTCTCGCGGTGTATCGGAGCGCGGATGATGGCGCGACCTGGATTCCGCAGGCCGCAGGATTGCCGTTGTTCGCTTCGGTCATGCAGCTTGCCTCGGACGGACTGTCTTTGTACGCCCTTACCGCGCTCGACGGGTTGTTTCGCAGCGACAACGGCGGCGTCGATTGGGTCGACGTCACACCGCCGACGGCCCCCAATACCCTCATTGCTTTCGGTGGTAGTCCGACGCGCAGCTTCGCGACAATCGGTACACCGACTGGTGTCGCCGTCTTTTTCACCGACAACGCCGGTGTAACCTGGGAGCAGTCCGACGACATCCTGCCCGGCGGCAGCTCGAATGAACGTCGCGCGATTTCGGTCGGTTCCGACGGCAGTGTTCTTGCGGCTACGGCACGCGGCGTATCCCGTTCGCCGGATGCCGGCTTCACTTGGAACGACTCCAACGACGGGTTGATCGGCACCCAAGTCCTTGCCATCTCGGCCATCGCAGACTCGATCGTTGCCGCGACAGCACGGGTCGGCGCCTGGATCTCGCATGACCGAGGCGCCACATGGGACATCGTCGACGAGGGGTTGCCCGCCGGCCCCGCGGGTGTCGTCGGCCTGCTTGCAACGGAGGGGGCTCTTTTTGCCGGGACGCGTTCGAGCGGTGTCTTCCGATCGCTCGATGATGGCCTCACCTGGGATCCCGTCAACAGCGGGATCACCACCTTCAACGGGTCCGCCGGCCTGCAGTTCCACCAGGTCAACGACTTTGCCGCAATGGGCAACGTTGTGGTCGGTGTCTCCGGCGGCGGAATCATCTCGCTTGGTGGTGAGCACGGCAACGGAGGTTTCGGTACGGCCGCCGACGGGGTCTTCCGTTCGGTCAACGCCGGCGAAACCTGGCAGCGCGTCACGAGCGGTATCCCGGTCGTAGCGACGTCACAAATCGGGACTCCCGTGTTCGAACCTATCGTCACGATCGATGCCTTCGACGGTGTGTTCTACGCGTCCATGCAATCTCGCGGCGTACTGCGCTCTGCGGATCTGGGCGTGTCATGGACCGTAGTGAACGTCGGACTGCCGCGCGTGAGCATGTCGGGTTTCGCGATGCTCGACGGTGAGCTGTTTGCCGCCAACGGATCATCCTCACCGTCGCAGCCGACGCCGACGGTCTACCGCTTCGATACCGCTGCAAACCGTTGGCAGCCGAGCGCCGCGGGCTTGCCCACCGGCCGACCCGCGCGGGATATCGTCCTGCTCGACGAGCGGCTGATTGTTAGCGTCGCGCCGGCGGCGCCAAACGACGAAGTCCTGTTCGTGTCGAGTGACGGGGCTACCTGGAACCCCCTCGAGCCTGGCCTGCAGGGACAGCCGGCCGGCCGCTTCGCGCGCAACGTCGACGGCCTCTTCATGGCAACTTCCGGACGCGGCGTCTGGGCCCTGGGACCGCTCCCCGCCGACACGAACTGCGACGGCGTGATCAGCGTCGCTGACATCAACCCGTTCGTCCTCGTGCTCACGGATCCGGTCGCATACAAAGCGATGTTCCCAGACTGTGACCCGGCGAGTGCCGACGTTAACGGCGACGGCATCGCCAGTGTCGGGGATATCGGTGCGTTCGTGGCGCTGTTGACGGCCGATTGAACGGTCCTCATCGATTCTCCGTTCCGTGCCATCGGGCGGCTTCGACGCCGTAGTCGACGCCGCCCAAACCCCCCGATAGAATAAGCCTCGGCGAACCCGTAACGGACCGGGACTCGATCGGTCCCGGTACATCCTACGGATGAGAGAACAGACGCAGCGCAACCATCCCTGTCGAGATTGCCAACCAGCTAGCCGCAGGCGCCGTTGGCTGCCGCGCACGCAGAGATACCGCGCTTCGGTTGTATCGTCCCCGCCGATTACCCACCCGCTACTGCCCGGGCAGACAGCGTCGATAGGAGCATGAACTGGTGAGCATGGCAACGGCAACCCATGAATCGGTACAGGAATACTACGGACGCGTGCTGCAGCATTCGTCGCAGTTGAAGACGGACGCGTGCTGCGCGCCCGAGAGTCTGCCGCAGCATCTCAAGGAGATCGTGGCCCAATTGGCCCCGGAGATCACAGAACGTTTCTATGGATGTGGCGCCCCGATCCCATTGGCGCTCGAGGGGTGCACGGTCTTGGATCTGGGTTGCGGAACCGGCCGCGACGCGTTCGTCTGTGCCCGGCTCGTCGGACCGCGCGGCCGGGTGATCGGGCTCGACATGACCCGCGGACAGCTTGATGTGGCGCGCGCGCACGAACGAGCGCAGGCGGCGACTTTCGGCTTCGCTTCCCCGAACACGCACTTCGTTCACGGCTACCTGGAGGACCTCGCTACAGCGGGGATCGAGGACGAGTCGGTCGACGTCGTGGTTTCGAATTGCGTCATCAACCTCGCACCGGACAAGCGGCGTGTCTTCGAAGAGATTCTGCGTATCCTCAAGCCGGGCGGCGAGCTGTACTTCTCCGACATCTTCGCCGATCGCCGGACGCCGACCGAATGGCGGTCCGATCAGGTCTTGCTGGGCGAGTGCCTGGCGGGCGCGCTCTACTGGGAGGACTATCGGCGTTTGATGGCCGATCTCGGGGTGCCCGATCTTCGCGTGACGGCGCGTCGCGCCGTAAAGATCGACAACGCGGAGCTTGCGGATCGGGTCGGCGTGACGCGTTTCGCGTCCGTGACGGTGCGGGCGTTCAAGCTCGGCAGCCTCGAGGATCGCTGCGAGGACTATGGACAGATCGCGACGTATCTCGGCTCGGTTCCACATGCCCGACACGCGTTCATGCTGGATGACCATCACGAGTTCGTGACCCACAAGCCACTCGCGGTGTGCGGGAACACGGCGGCGATGCTGTCCGAGACGCGACTCGCAGCGCACTTTCGCATCAGCGGCGAACGATCGCGCCACTATGGCCTGTTCCCTTGCGGCGCGCCCGCGGTCGATCACCCGCAAGCGGCCGCCGGCGACGCGTGCTGCTGACGAGGAGGCGGAATGGGAGTTGCGAGCCGAGATAGAGCAACAACCGACTGGATCAACGAGGAGAGTGCTCGATGAGATTTCCCCGACTGTTCATAACGATGCAATTGATCGCGCTGGTGTCGGTATTGCCGGTCGTCGCCGAGGATGATCCCAAGCCGGCCAAGCCTGCGTTCAAGCAGGTTCGCCGACCCGGCTCGGTGGATCTCGACAAGGAGTACGACCTCGCGAATCTGCGGATTCCCAAGGATCAGATTCATACGTTGCTGCCGCGCGACGCCATTCCCGCCCTCACGGATCCGAAGCGCGAGCGCGTGGCAGAGGCAAAGTGGTTGCCGGACGATGCGCGGATCGTTGCTGTCACGGTGGGGGACCAGACGCTGGGTGTGCCGCTCCGCGTGCTCGACTGGCATGAAGTCGTCAACACAACCCTCGGCGGAGAGCCGGTCGCTGTGACTTACTGTCCGTTGTGCGATTCCGCCACCGTCTTTTCGCGAAGGGTTCGGCCTCCCGGCGGGGGAGAGGAGGCGGTGTTGGAGTTCGGCGTCTCGGGCGCGTTGTTCAACTCGAATGTGCTGATGTACGACCGGCGCGACAAGGCGCTATGGAGTCAGCTCGGCATGCGGGCGGTGTCGGGACCGTTGGCGGGGGTCGCGCTGAAGATGTTGCCCGTGCGTCTCCAGCCCGTGAGCCAGTTTCGCGAGGCACATCCGGATGCGTCGATCGTCAGCCGCGACACCGGGCACGAGCGCGACTACGGGCGCTCCCCCTACAAGCGCTACTTTGCCAGTGATCGGCTCATGGTCCCGGTTGCACAGATGGGCGACGCACTGCCGCGCAAGACCCTCGGGTTGGGTTTCGCGGTCGGCGAGCGGGCATGGTTCTTACCCGCCGATGCGATTGGTGACGGACTCACGCTCCAGACACCGGCCGGGGCGCTGCACGTCCGCCGGAGCGACGCCGGCGTCGCGGTCGATCGAGCGCCCCTGGGTTTGCAGACGGCACAGACGTTCTACTATTCGTGGTCGGCGTTCTTCCCGCAGACGCGGGTGGTCCGCGGTGCACTCGACATTGCGCCGGGGCTCCCGGTCGGCAGCAAGGCGCCCGGGGCAGCGCTGGTCGACATCGAGGGCAAGCCGGTCGAGCTGGCCACCCTTTACAAGGACGGTCCGATCGTGCTCACCTTCTATCGCGGCGGCTGGTGCCCGATCTGTACGCGCGCCTTGGCTGGTTGGCAGAAACGGTTGGCGGACGTCCGCAAGGCGGGAGGCACGTTCATCGCGCTGACACCCGAGCGCCCAGACGAAGCGGCGCGAACGATCGCGAAGGGCCAAATGGCATACACAGTGCTGTCCGACGCCCGCCACGAAGCCGCTAAGGCGTTCAACTTGCATTTTGTCATGGACGACGCGACACGAAAGCTCTATCGCGAGTATGGAATCGACGTCGGACGGGCAAATGCATCGAGTACGTGGGAGCTTCCTGCCCCCGCGACATTCGTGATCGATCGCGACGGCATCATTCGCTACGCCTTTGCCGATTGGGACTATCAGCGCCGGGCGAACCCGGACGATGTGATCGCGGTTCTCGAGAAACTCCGCTGAGTAGCGCGACGGAATTTCTCGCATTTCATGATGGACGCCGACTCGTCTTTCCGTGATGTGGACGAGCTGGCGGCGGGGCGCCTGCGGGCAGGTCCCGAGCCCCATACGGATCATTAGCGCCCCTTCTCTATTGCCGGCTCCGGCTCCCACTTCGCGATCGCCCTGTTGGGCAAAGGAGGAACGGCGATGAAGATCCTACGTACCGCTCAAAGCTTGTTCGAATGCTCCGCCCGCCGCACGCCACGGCCGCAAGAACCGCTCAAATCCACCACCCGTCGACTCACGAGCGACTCGCCGTCACCCCGTGGCGTTGTCGTCGTCACGTGGCTGGCGCTGCTCGCACTGACGTGTCCACCCGCGTCCTGGGCACAGACGCCGCCCACGGCCGAGTGGGAAAACCGAATCAAGTCGTACACCGAAGCGCTGCCGAACGTCGCGAATCGCTGTCACGCGGTCCGTGCATACATCGTGAACGGTCCGGCGGCCCGTCCGACGGCCATGTCGGACGTCGCAGCCCTCGACGACGATCTGGCGTCGGCCACGATCCTGCAGGGAAACGAGACCCTGGAATTGCACTTCATCGGTGCACCGCGCTGGATCAACCGCGTGAACGTCGCGTTCGCGGGCAGCTCGGCTGCGGTCGAACTGCTCCACGGGGACGGTGAGTGGCGGACGTTCGCGGAATGGGACGGCGTCTTCGAGACTGACGGGGTCGCGACCGGATCCGCAACACGCGCGACCGGACTCCGCATCCACAGCGGATTGGTCGGCGATGAGCTTGCGCTGTTCGAGGTCGCCGCGTTCTTCGACCAGCCCGGCGATTTCGAACGCGGCATCGAGAACGGTGCAACCACGTTCCAGTTCTTCTACGAGTGGGTCGGCAACTATCCGGGTCGCACGAGAGACTTGCCGAACACCCGTCCCGATGCCCGGGGCCTGCGCGATCAGTTGCCGGGTACCTGGAACAAGGAAGGCTACGGCGACGCCGACGCCTGGGAGACGGACTGGAAACTCGAAGCCCAGGGTGGACGAAACAATCGCTATGCGGATAGCGCCGATCTCGTCTACTTCGCCGGTCACGGAACCCGTGCCAATGATCCCGTAGCGGGTGCCAGACGCACGGCGCTACTGTTCGGCAACCAGGCGCGAAACGACTGCTGCCTCGTTCCCAGCGAAGTCCGGGCCGGATTCGGCGATTCGGAGGCGGAATGGGTTTGTTTCTCCGCGTGTCGAATGTTCCGGGATCGCACCAACCGCAATGCCTGGGTCAGCTCATGGAACGGATTGCATCAGATGCTAGGGTTTCAGACGGTAATGAGCGATGTGCGGTTCGGTCGGCCGTTCGGCCGCTACCTCGTTGACTCGGGCATCTTCGACAGCCCGGTCACGGTCGCCCAGTCATGGATGGACGTCGCTGAACTCACGCATGGTGCCAATTACGTCGCCGTCGCCTTGGCGGAAAACGCGACGATGTGGAACGATTTCATTCACGGGCAGGGGGCCGGCGCGCAAGCCGACCCGGCGGTGGACAACGTCTACAATTGGTGGTCCTATCGCACGACCGCAGCAACGGCGGCTGTTTCGGAGCCGGTCACTCGCCCGCGGCTCACGAATCCACGGACCATCCTGCCGGAGTCGGAAGCAGGGGTTCCGATCGCCGTCAGCGACGATCTGCTCGACGC
>JANQNU010000071.1 GCA_028279405.1 Phycisphaerae bacterium | reverse complement strand
GCGATCGAGATCGAGTCGATGTGGGCGGCCGTATGGGTGACGGGAGAGATTCGCGGCGAGTCCCGGCACTCGGTCATGGCGGACGCCGGATACACGATGACCGGAGAGGTCATCGAGGACTACGTTTACTGAATCGAGCCGCCGCCGGCTTGGGGCGGACGAACAGCTCTCGCACATCCGGCGCGTCCGTGCCGAAGATCATCGCCAACCGCACTGGCGGGCGGACGATGTAAGGCGCCATCTGTAGCGTTTCGTCTGCGCAACAGTCAGCCGCGTCGGAAACCAAAAGTTATTGCGACGCGCGGGCGGAAGTGCTATTTCTTGTCGGCCCGGTGACGCGTTATCGTTCATCAATCCGTTGCAAGCATGTTGAGAGACCGCCGCACACATCGATCCCACGCGAGCCCGCTATCGTGGCTGTTGCTCGTGTTGCTGGGATATGCGCAGGTTTCGTACGCCGCACACCAGTTCGAGCATTCGCACATGGACGAGGCCGGCGAATCCTGCGCGGTCTGCCTGCATTTCGAACGCAACGATGACGCACTGACTGTTTCGACCGATGTATCGCTGCAGCCAGAGACCACCTTTCTCGCCGTAGACGAATCGCCGCTCGCGATTCGTGTCGAGCGTTTCCGCCACTACGCTTCCCGCGCCTCTCCCTAGAACCCGAAATGCCTGAGTGACGGCGCTTTGTTCGCCGTTCCCGGTGGCACCTGTGTGTCACCCCTGCTGCATTTCGAGGATTCAAGGAGATGACCACACGCGTTACCAGCGCGGCCGGTTTGCTGATGGCGACCGTGTCCGGCTGCTTTGTCGTTGGCGCCACGGCGTTAGCGCAATCAACTACTGATACCGCAACAACACTCGACGAGATTGTCGTCACCGCGACCCGCAGGGGGAAACCCTCGCTGGAGGTGCCGGCATCGGTAACTGTACAGAACGTCGCCGAGTTGCAGATCAAAGGATTCAACTACGGCACCGATGAGTTCCGTGGCGTGCCCGGCGTGTTCTTCCGGCGCGGTGAGGGCGACGGAGAGGAGTTTCCGTTCCTGTCCATCCGCGGAGTGACGGGCAACCATGGCAACGACACGTTTCTCGCACTGATCGACGGTATCCCGTTCGTGGGCGCCGATGAGGAAGTGCTGCTGTACCAGGTGCCATACCCGGTTGTCGACAATATCGAGATCGTGCGCGGGCCGGTGTCAGCCCTGTACGGGCGAGGTGCAATCGCGGGTGCCGTCAACTACCGCACGCGCGATCCGTCGCAAGACACTTCGGAGCTCGCCGCGAGCGTTGGTAGTGACGACCTGTTCCGCGTCCAGGGTTCGCTGGAACGCGCGTCCGATAGCGGCGCCGGATTGTTGCTGAGCGCAGCCTATGAGGAGTTCGACGGGTGGCGCGACAATAGCCGGCGCGAGCTGACGAGTGTTTTTGCGAAAGGAACGTTACCGGTCGGGGAAGCATCGAGCCTGACTGGCTGGGTCACCTATTTCGACAGGGATGCCGAAGTCCCCAGCGTAATCCCGGCGCTGGGCGATGGCACGGTCGTACCGGTTGTCGGCGGGAACGAGTCGTTCCTGGGATACCTGCCGACCGGAAATCAGAGTGAAGGGCTGATCGCAGCCGCTCGTTACGCAGTCAATCCGAGCGAGTCGCTCGAACTCGTCGTGACCGGCCAGGCGCGTTCTTTCGAATCCGATATCCGCCTGAACTTCTACGACTTCTTCGAGTTTGATCCGGCGAATACCACGATGGGCATCAACGGTTTCGCTTCCGAGAATGAGACGGACGTCTATTTCGGGGAAGCCGTAGCGAACTGGACGCTGTCGCGCCACTCGATCGTCGCCGGTATCAGCGCCGAGCGGGCAACGTTGGACGAGTCTGATCGCTGGTCCGGAGAGATCGATCCGTTTTTCACGGGCGCGTGCGGTTTTCGTTTCTACGCCGTACTCATCGACTATTCCACCGGAGAGGTCATCAACGACACGCCAGGTAACACCTGTTTCGTTCGCGACGAGCTGCGCACGGTTGCCGACACCACGAACACGTTCTGGGGTGCGTTCATCCAGGACGAGATCCAGCTCACCGACAATCTGGAGCTGACGGTGGGCCTGCGCTATGACGAATTCGATCGCGAAGTCGACTTCTCGGTCGTCGGCACGCAGCCGGTCGACCAACGCGCTACCGGTGACGCCGATTCGGTGTCCCCGAAGGTATCCCTGTCTTACAACTACGGAGACGGCATCGTCTATTCCACCTACGGCCGCGGGTTCAACTCCAACTTCGGGCCGGTGTTTCAGTGGGAACCCGACAGGTACGCGCGTGACGAGCAGCCAACGACGATCGACAGCTACGAGATCGGCTGGAAGGGGCGCGCGGCGGACGGCAAGCTCGAATGGGAAACGGCGGTCTTTTATCTCGAACAGGACGATCGCCGCATCTTCGTAACCAATCCGGACCCGGGCGGTCCGCCGACACTGGCGACGACCGGTCAGAAGTACTCGAGTCGCGGTTTCGAAGGATCATTGCGGTTCACCCCGTTCGAGCGCACGAGCGCCATCGTCAACTACACGTATCTCGATCCCGAATGGGACGAGCTGATCATCGCGGGTTCCTTCGGTGCGCCCGATCAGGATTTTTCAGGCGTAACGCCACAGGGCGTACCCGAGAATATCCTGTACGCCGAGGTCGCACGTGAGTTTTCGGACTGGTTTACCGCCCGGCTGACGTACGAGTGGTACGACGACTACTACGTCGACCTCGCGAACAATGTCTCAACCGGCGGCTATGACCTCGTCGGCGTCTCGGCGTCGATGCGGTTCCCGGGCGCAGATTCACTGTCGCTCGACGTGTCCGTGACGAACCTTCTCGATGAGGACTATTTCTTCTATTTCGCGGGCTCCAGAACCATGGTGACGAACGTGAGTCCCGGCGTTCCGCGACTGGCGCGAGCGACGCTCAGGTGGCGGTTCTAGAGGCCGCCATTCGAAGGAGGCAACAATGACAACAAAGCACATGCTGGAAGCCCGTGGGCTTTGCAAGACGTTCGGCGACAATGAAGCGCTCGTCGACCTGAACCTCACCGTGGAACAAGGAGAGGTGGTCTGCCTGCTCGGTGCGAACGGTGCCGGCAAAACGACCACGATCAATCTTTTCCTCGGTTTCCTGAAGCCCGATCGCGGTTCTGCTTTTGTCACGAACATCGATGTCGTCAAAGAACCGGTGGAAGCGCGCAAGCACATCGCGTATCTCCCGGAGTCCGTCGCGCTCTATCCGAAGCTGACCGGCATCGAGAACATCGCGTTCTTCGACAAGTTGACCGGCGCTGAACGCTCCGAAACCGAACTCGCTGTATTGCTGCGTGATGCGGGCTTGCCGGAGTCGGCCCACGGTCGCCGAACCTCGACCTATTCGAAGGGCATGCGGCAGAAGGTGGGCATTGCCATCGCGATGGCGCGGAACTCGCGGGTACTGTTGCTGGACGAGCCCTTGTCCGGGCTCGACCCGTCGGCGGCGAACGATCTCGGCCAGTCGATCTGCCGGTTGCGCGATCAGGGTTGCAGCGTACTGATGGCAACGCATGACATCTTCCGAGCGAAAGAGATAGGCAACCGGATCGGCATCATGATGGCCGGCCGTCTGGTTCAGGTGCTCGATGCCAACGCGCTGGACGCGAAGGAGATAGAGCACATCTATCTCGAGCATCTGCACGGCCCCACTGAGCAGCGGGAGGAGGCGCGGGTAGCATGAGCAAAGCGATCGCGAACAAAGACCAGCTGTTGCTGAGGCGCGAGTCGCTGGTGAAACCGCTGCTCATTGCAACGGTGGTACTGCTGGCCGCCAGCGTGCTCGCCGGGCTGCAGCGCGAGAATGTCTTCGACAAAGAGCGGGCTGCAGCGAGCATTGCGGACAAGGAAGTCTGGATGAATCAGGGAGATCGCAACCCGCACTCGGCTGCGCACTTCTCGCGCTACGCATTCCGTCCGGCGGCATCGCTGTCGCTGATCGACCCCGGTACCAACGACTTCGCCGGCCAGGCGGTGTGGATGGAGGCCCATTACCAGGACCCGGCAGTCTTCCGTCGCGCTGAAGACGCGAGCGAGCTTGGTCGCTTCACCCTGCTCACGCCGGCGTTTCTCCTCCTGGTCGGCGGACCGTTGCTGATTTTTCTTACGATGCATGGCGCCATCGCAGGAGAGAGAGAAGATGGGACGATGCGCCAGCTGCTCGCCACCGGTGTCGGGGCGGGGCAGTTCTTCCAGGGCAAACTTCGTTCCGGACTCGGCATGACGATGCGGGTCTACACGCCCGCTTTTTTCGTGCTTGCGTTGTTCTCTCTTTTTGCGACGCCAGGTGGCGTCACTGCGGATGGCGCGATCCGCGCGGGCGCCATGTATCTGACGTTCGCGATCTATCTGGCCATTTGTGTCGCGATCGCGATCGCGGTGTCGGCGATGTACCGCACGCGGCAGGCGGCATTTCTGGCGCTGGCCGCTACGTGGGTCGTGATCGCGGTCATGGCTCCGCGGCTCGCATCGGATGTCGCGACCGCGGTCGCGCCGCAGCCGGATGCGCGCGTTGTATCGAACGACCTGCGCGCTGCGTCTGACATCTGGTATGCGGACAAGGACCGGCAGGAACGTATTCAACAGTCTGTGCTGGACGAGTACGGGGCGGTCGACATTGACAGCCTGCCGATCAACTACGGTGCCTACGCACTGCAGGTCAGCGAGGAACTGTCCAATCCGGAGTTCGACCGTGTGTACGGCGGCCTGGATAGCACCTACCGGCTTCAGGAAAGCGTGGTCCGCCTGTTCTCTGTCTTGTCGCCCACGATTCCTGCTGCAGGCTTGTCGCGCGCGTTCGCGGGCACCGACCGTGAGCACCAGAGAGACTTTACCGTCGCGGCCGAGTTGCACAGGCGCGACATGATCAAGATGCTCAATGAAGACTACATGCTCAACGGCCAGGCGGGGCCCGTCTATACGGCGAACGCCGAGCTATGGGCGCTGTTCGAGGATTTCGCTTTCGAGCCTCGGGCTATCGCCGCCGTCGCGGGGCGATACCTCGGCGATTTCGTTGCGCTACTCCTGTGGGCCGCTGCTGCGCTGTTTGTCGCGCAGGTTCTGGTAGGTCGCGCCGTCCGCAGTGAGGTACCCACCGCATGATCAGCGCGATCCTTTACCACGAGCGCCTCAATTTCGTGCGTCGCGGCCCGGCGTTAATGGTTTTCCTGGTGATCGCGGCAGCACTGATCTACGCGGGAATGAGCGGAGCGGCGTGGCGCGATGCGCGCACCGCCAGCCTGGCAGAGTTCGAGACGCAGCGTATGGAATCGCTCGCAACCTGGCGTGCGGACCTTGCGGCGATCGAAAGCGGGGAACGCGTGCCCTCGCTGTACGACGCGAATCCGATGAGCATCACCTTCCCGGCGGTCCTGCCTGCGTCGTCTCTCGGTGATTTCGCGGTCGGCCATGCGGACCTGCATCCCGCGACCGCGGAAATCTCGCCGTGGCGCAACCTGTCAAGCATGTTCGGACGGTATCAGTTCGACAACCCGACGACCCTCGCAACCAGTCGCTTCGACATGGCACTGGTCGTTGTACTGCTGATGCCGATACTCATGATCGCTGTTTCTTTCGATGTGCTCGCCGGCGAGCGCGATCGCGGCGCACTCGCGATGATCATGTCGTTCCCGGTGCGCTTGCAAACCCTGGTATGGACGCGCCTCGTTTTCAGAAATGGACTGCTGTGGCTGGCGGCGATTCTCGTCATGCTGGCGCTCGCGCTCTCCAACGGCGACGGGGCCGATCGGCTTGCACGGTTCGGTCTGTGGTCGATCGTGAGTGTTGTTTATGGCGTCTTCTGGTTGACCGCTATTGCCCTGTGTGTGGCGTTTTTCCGGAGTACGATGCGTGCCGCGGGCGCGCTAGTCGCTGCGTGGATGGTCTTTGCTCTGGCCGTTCCGGCGGGGGTCGCCACGCTGGCGGAAGCTGCTTATCCCACGCCGTCCCGGCTCGCCTACCTGTCCGAGATCCGCGAAGCGCAGGCCGACACAAACCGGGAGCTGAGCGACGTGACGTCCGGGTTCCTGCTCGACCACCCGGACCTGAGCGTCGGGGATGAAGGCTTGCCGTCCTACTTCCGCGCCGCGTTTCTGTCGAGCCTTGCCGCGCGCGAACACACACGGCCCATCGTCGAAGAGTACGAAGCGGCTCGCGAAGGCCGCTCCAGCATCATCGGGTGGGCGCAATACTTGTCGCCGTCTGTCGTCGCACAACGTTTGCTGTATCTCTCGGCTGGCGCCGATCTGGAACGGCAGCATGCGTTCCAGGCACAAGCCCGTGCAGCGCTCGATAACCTTGGAGACATCGTCGGCCCGGCAGTCGTATCGCGGAATCGCGTTTCCGTAGCCGACTTCGATCGCCTCTCTCCGTTCTCTTTCAGAGATCAACCCCCCAAGGCGATTGCGGCAGCGGCTGCCGGGCCACTTCTTTTCCTGTTGCTGCTCAGTGTCGCGTGCGGCGCGCTCGCGCAGCGTCGGCTGAGCCGGGTGAGGCTCAATGAATAGCGGTCGATGGTTAGTCAGAGCCGGTGTAACTACCGTCGCGGTTTCCCTCTGCGTTCAGACCGCTACCGGTCAGGAACTGTTTCCGCCGCCGGACGTTCCGACGCGCTACCCGGCGGTCGTTGCGCAGGAACCGGTCACGGTCGATGCGCGGCTGGACGAGCCGGTGTGGCAACGAGCCGAGGCGATCACCGAGTTCGTCCAGAAGGACCCGAATCAGGGAGCGCCGATCTCCTACGAGACCGTCGTACGGGTGGCGTACGACGATACCGCGCTCTACGTGTCCGCGATTTGCTACCAGCCGCGAGATTTCACGCGCGTCCAGAATCTGCAGCGGGACTTTTCGTACGACGATAACGATCTGTTCGGCATCGCGATCGACGGTTTCCTCGATCAGCGCAACGCTGTGGTGTTCCAGACGACGCCGCACGGCAGCCAGCGTGACATGGAAGTCATCGACGGCTCCGAGTTCAACCCGGACTGGGACGCGCGCTGGAGTGTGGAAACGCGGATCGAGGACGAT
>JANQNU010000064.1 GCA_028279405.1 Phycisphaerae bacterium | reverse complement strand
TTCGAGGCCGAGCTGCTTGCGGGACGGTCCGCCCTGCAGCCCGGAATTTCGACGCCGATCGTAGTCCGAATAACAGTCGCGGACGGTTGGCATGTCTATGATCCAGTGTTGATCGGTCCGGGCCTGCCAACGACCATCACGGTCGAGGCCGAAGGCACCGAAGTCGCGGTCGGCGAATGGCGGTTTCCGCCTCCGACGCTGGAAGAGAGCGCCGGCATCGAATACCTGGGCCACGAGGAGACGTTCCTCGTGCTCGGCTCGGTTACGGTGCCGAAATCTGCAGCGGCGCGCGGCTCCGTCACGCTGTCCGCGACGATCAGCGGGCTCGCGTGCAAGGAAGCGTGTGTGCCCGTCGAGGCGACGGCGGCACTCGAGTTGCCGATCGCAGACGATGCGCAGGCGGCCAACGCGGACGTCGTCGAGAATGCCACGGAGAACGCGGTCGCGCGGTTGGCGGACGCCGAGCATATCGTCGGCAGCCGACTCGCGGTCTCTCACACACGCGTCCCGGTCGGGGGCACTGGTACGTTCGCCGCCGTCATTCAGGTCGAAGAAGGCAAACACATCCAGGATCGCGACCCGGGCAACGACGACCTGGTGGCAACCCAACTGTGGATCAGCGCACCGGATGGCGTCGAGCTCGGAACGCAACAGTGGCCGCGGGCCCATGTACGCGAGATGGAGTACGTCGGCAAAGTGCGCGAGCAGTCCGGCGAGGTCGTCATTCACGTGCCGTTTAGCGTAGTGGAGGATGCCGACCCGGGCTCGGCGACGTTCCGGGTCCTGGTCGAGTACCAGTCGTGCACGGATGACGGCACTTGTTTTTCGCCGATGATGGCGGCCGGTACAGCGGCGTTCGAGATCGTTCCGGCGAATCAATCCGCAGTTGCCGCCGGGACGTTTCCGGCAATGGCAGAATCGAGCGGCACGGGCGCTTCCGGCGGCGGCAAAGCGCCTGAGGGTCTGGTCGGCTGGCTGTTGCTCTTCCTGGCGCTGTTTGCCGGCGGGATCATCCTCAATGTGATGCCGTGCGTGCTGCCGGTGATCTCGCTCAAGATTCTGGGTTTCGTCAACCAAGCCGGCGAGCACCCCGCGCGCGTCTTCCAACTCGGGCTGGTCTACTCCCTGGGCGTCATGCTCAGCTTCGTGCCGATCGCGGTCGCGGTCGCATTCTTCGGCGGCGCCTGGGGCGGCATGATGCAATCGCCTGCGTTCGTCATCGCAATGTGCGCCGTACTGCTGGCGTTTGGCCTGAGCATGCTGGGTGTGTTCGAGATTCATGCGCCCGGGGCCGCGATGAACACGGCCGCTGAGGCCAGTACAAAGGAAGGGTTCGGCGGTGCGCTGCTCAACGGTGTGTTCGCGACACTACTCGCGACACCCTGCCTGGCGCCTTTGCTGGGCGGCGCGATCGGTGCCTTGCTGGCCGTTCCGGCATGGGTGGGTTTCATTGGGATCATGACCGTCGGTGCCGGCCTCGCGTTCCCGTACTTGTTACTGACCGCGTTTCCGAAATGGCTGAAGGCCATGCCGAAGCCCGGTCCGTGGATGGTGACGTTCAAGCAGAGCGTTGGCTTCGTCATGCTCCTGGTCGTGGCATGGTTGCTGACGTTCCTGAAAGATATCGTCGAGCAGGCAAGCGCGTTCAGCGCCACGCTGATCTTCCTGGTCGTCGTCGGCTGGGTTTGCTGGCTCGTCGGACGGATCAAGCTGTCCGCGTCGACGGCGCGCTTTTATAGTACGTGGGCGACCGGTATCGTCGTGTTGATCGTCGGCTGGTATGGCAGCCACTGGCTGTACGCCAAGCCGTCGCACGCCGCGGAATGGCATTCCTGGAAAGAGTACGACCCGGTGGCACTATCCGAAGAAGGCTATACGGTGTACATTGACTACACTGCGAAATGGTGCATCACCTGTAACGCCAACAAAGCGATCGCGTTGAACCGCGCCGACGTCGTCCGAACGTTTGACGAATTGGGCGTGGTCGCGATCAAGGCAGACTTCACGAAGCGAGATGCCGCGATTCAGGAAGAGCTGAACGCGAACGGCCGCTCCGGTGTGCCGCTCAACATCGTCTACCCCGCCGGACGTCCGGAAGACAAGATCATCCTGCCGGAAACACTCACGCAATCGATCGTGCTCGAGGCGGTGAAGAAGGCTGGAAAGTCGACCGCCGACCCGTCCGACCTCGTATCGCACCGACGAAAGCAAGTTCGCGGGATCGCATCGCGATAGCGGAACGGCAAGCAAGCGACGGGTCGATGGCGGGCGAGACGCCCGCCCCACCCTGCGCGTAGTCGCAACTACGCTCCAAACACTGGCGGGCAAGCCGCCGGTGCCACCCGACCGCACACTCTCGCAAGTCCATCAGTCCCCACCCTGGAAGGGTGGGGCACCTATGAAACCCGCGTTCTGAACACAGGCGGGCAAGCCGCCAGTGCCACCCGACCGGGCGTGTCAGATCCCCTCGCTTGCGCTCGGGGCTCGTGTTGTGAGGTGACGATTCGCGCCGGGGCAAGCGGCGTAGACGCTTGCCTCGCAAAGGGAGCTTGCTCCCCCCTCGCTTGCGCTCGGGGCTCGTTGCGTGGAGGGTCTGTTTCGCGCCGGGGCCTATGGCGTAGACACAGGCCTCACAAAAGGAGCTTGATCCCCCTTGCTTGCGCGAGGGGCTCGTTTGTGTTGAAAGTATGGGTCCCCACCCCAAGCTGGGGTGGGGCATCGGCACGCGGTGTAGTTGATGCTGATTAGGTCTCGAAGAAGATCTGGGCGCTCTCGCTGTCGTCGGCCTTGACGGTGAAGACCATCATGTACTTCCACCCGGGCTTGAGCGTGACGCCGCCGACCTCGCCGCCTTGCCAGTCGATGACCTTGAACCCGGACCCGGGACTGCTGAGGTTGTAGTCCACGTTGGGTTTCATCTGTCCGCCGGGCGTCATATCGCGCGCAAAGACGGTGAACTCGGCGTGATCCGAGTATTCGGCCTCGTGCTTCTGGTAGATCGAGAGCGTAATGTTGCTGATCCGGCCGAGGGCATCGGGTTTCTTGAAGTCGAACTTGAGGGTCGGACCGGTCGATACGGCGTTCTTGATCTTCCAGCGGGAGTAGCCGGTGGCGGCCTGCTTGAGCTCGTTGCGTTTGGCTTCCTGGCCGTCGACCCAGATGCGCACGCCGAGCTGGTTGGCCTTCGTGTTCTTGAAGATGCTGAAGCCGGTGGACGCAGCGCCGCCGACGCTGCACCCGCTGGAGAGCACCAGGGCCCCCAGGAGTCCCGACAGAGTGAAAATTGTTGTTTTCATGACTTCCTCTTCCTATCAATCAGACCGTTTTCGCGTGGACATCGGTCCCCGCGCCATACCCACGATTAATGAGGACGAACATCCGCCGACCCTGATCAGGGTCGCCCCCGTACCGCTGCGCCCTCGCGAGAAGCGCCAAACCGCACGGAGTGTATCGACTCACCCACCGGACGCAATCCCGTCCTCGCGTTAGCCACTGGTTTTGGCACGCAGATCGCGCCACGTGTGCCCAACGGAGTCGGCAGGCGCTCAGATCGCCTCGCCGCACTCTGGGCAGACGGGGGTGGTGATGCCGCGGAGGATTTGGCGACATTTGCGGCAGCGGGTCTCGCCGTCGTCGGCGATTTTCTTGAGTTTCTGGGGGTCGACGTACTGTTCGAGGCGTCCGCACTGTCGACAAGCCCGGGCGCGCACCGGCGCACCAACCCCCATGGCCTTGCGAAACCACCCCAGATAGCGCGGCACGATCATGACCCGGCCGAGACCGGGGACGTGCACTTCGCCGTCTTCGAAGTATTCACCACCGCAATCCGGGCACTTGGACATGCAACGCTCCTTCCGCCCGCTTGACGGTCAATCGGCGGGCCAAATAATTGGCTGAGGTACCATTGTAGCGGCGGGCCCGCGGCCGCCGATAGGTTATCGGGGCTCCGTCAATGGAGTCCGATTCGACGCGGCTGGAACAGCCGTTGCTATTCGAGACAAGGAACTGTCATGCGTATCGGTTTGGCTAGCGTCGCGCTGTTGATCGGGTTGATTCTCGCGGGCTGCCCGCAGATGGGCGGCAACAACAACGGGGACGGGGTTTCCGGGCGCACGACGCTCGCGGTCACTGTCGAGCAGCCGACGACAAACACGTCGATTGCGGCGGGAACGGCCGTTACCGTGCGGTGGAGCGCGGTCAACGAGACCGGGATGGCCGGGTCGGCAACGGTCTTTGTGGAATCACTGGACGACCTGACAACAACGACGATCGCGGCCGGTGTCGCCGTCGACGGTGTGCTCTCTACGCGCACAGTCACCTGGGACACCACGGGATTCGGCGCCGGCGTGTATTCGATACGGGCACGGATCGAGGCAGGCGAGAGCTTTCGCGAAGACACCGGCACCGGCCGGGTTACGATCGACGCGACGCCGACGTTTACCTTCGCGGCGCCGAGCGAAGACACGGAACTGATGCAGGATGGAACGGTTGACGTCATGTGGTCCGGAGCGGACGCCGAGGGCAACGGGCGCGTCGTCATTCTCGTGGATCCGGACGATGACAACGACAACAACAATGAAGTGGTGATTGCCGAACGATCGTTGGGGGAAACCAGTGCGGACGATCAACTTGCATGGGACGGCACCGGGCAGGACGGCAACGCTGTTGATGCGGGCACGTACCGGGTGGTGGCGCGGGTCAACGACGGCGTGAACGCGGAGCAGACGTTCGTGGCGGACGGCCGCATCACCGTCCCCGAGCCGGAGGACGAGACGCCGACCGGCATGCTCGCCGTCACCGAGCCGGCGGAAGACGCGTCGTTCCTGACAACGGACGATCCGTTCGAGATCGCGTTCGATATCGATCAGGCAGACGACGTACTGGTCGATCTCAAGATCGATACCGATGACAACCACGCGAACGGCAACGAGATGACCATTTTGTCGCAACGGTTGATCGAAGCGGGCACGGAGTCGGATACGTTCGATTGGGACGGCGACGATTCGGGCGGCACGGCGGTGGACGACGGGATCTACCGCGTGTTCCTGGTATCGTTTGACGGTACGGGGACCCCTGAGACTGTCGAGGCCGCGGGTTTGCTGTTCCGGCGAAGCTCGGCGAATCAGCCGCTGATCGCGCTGCAGATGCCTGCCACAACGACGACCGTCATGTCGGGCGCTTTCATCAACATCCAGTGGCGAGATGATGATCCGGGCGAAGACGCATTGATTCGACTGACGCTCGACGATGACAACATGCCCGCGGAAGGCACGGAGACGGACAACGCCGAGATCGAGATTCTGGCAGACCGTGACGCCAGCGCGGACGGCGTTCAGGACTCGTTCGCGTTTCAGGTGACGAACTCGCTGGCGCCCGGCACCTACTTCCTGTTTGCGTACATCGACTCCAACCCGGGTGACCTGCTCGCCGACCATGTCTCAGTTGCGCCGGGTATCATCATCGTCGACGATCCGACGGATCCCAACTAAGGGCGGGTTGTCGTCGGCCGATGATCATCGAAGTGCCGGCGAAATCTGGGGGGCGCAAGAAAGAAGCCGACGACCGAGGCGCGTGTTCCTCGGACCGTCGGCGTTCTCAAGCGCCCGACCGGGTCCCCTAAGGTCCAGGCGATATCGGACCGCAAGTCAAGTGCCGGTGGCGCGTTCCGCTCCACTCGCCGACCGGCGCCGACCAACGACCGAGATCAACCGTGGAACCACCCGCATGGATCATCGACCGACGCGCCGCTCGCAGATCGTCGTGACGTCCAGACCGGTAGCCGCCCCAGGGAACCCTGCGCAAGAGCGCGCGGGCACCATAACCCGCGCGACAAAAATGGGATATGGTTGAAGGGCCTCACCCACGCCGCGGTTCCCGGCCACAGCCCGGTACGCCGAGAGGCCTACGACGTGGGTTTGGTCCCTTCGCTCACTCCTGCCCGCACAACGAACCACGTTGCCGTGCAGCGGCTGGTTGTCCCAAGGCTGCCGCCTGCCGGACGTCGGTCGAGGACGACGCAGGAAGGTAAGTTTGTTCGCGCGCCAGCTCGGCGCCAGCCGGCGCGCCGTGCTCATCGCTCGTCTGTTCGGCGTGATTGACCACTCCTCCTATGACAAAATCGCTCAAACCGCTCACACCGGGTCGCGCGAGGTGGCCCGGCGTCGAACGCGAGAGATCACGTGGCCCCGGGTGTTCCAGAACGATTCACATCATGTCTTGAGACGGCGCCCCCGCGTGGTGCGCCGATGTTCCTCCCGGCCCACCGAGTCCGACCGCTCGGTGGCCGGGCGTTATGGTCACCTGCTCTCAGTCCTGAGGCTTCGAGCAGGGTTAGTCCCGATGGCCGTGCCGCCGGTGGCCCGACAGGGCTGTCGTCGGCGCTCAACAACAACGACAGTAATCCTGCCGGCGACGGCGACGGCCTCGCGCGATTCCGCCGCCAGGGTTGGTCGACGGACGGAACCGCATCGCGTCAGGGCTCGAATCTCGGCGACCTACGGATCCCGCAGGTTGCCAGCGTTCCCAAGGTGCTCCGCGCGCAATGGCGTGGAGTCCGTCCCAGCGTCTTCCCATCGCGGTCCTGCGACGGGTTCGAGTCAAAAAGACGGCCGCGCCGCCGGTATTCCCGGGCATGCCCAGCGCGCGAGCGAGTGCGCGAAGGACATCCGCTATCGGGCGGCGGCAGCGGCCTTTGAGGCTTTGCAGCGCCGGGTGTCAGCGCCACAGCCACAGCACCTAGTGGCACCAAACCATTGGCACCGACTACCGAAAACGGGCCTGCACCCGTGCGTGCTTCCAAGAGTGGGCCCGATAATCGGTAGCCGAAGAAGCTGCCGTCTATCTGGTTCGCCGTGCGGGCGCAGAGAGCGCCCACGATCGACGTGGTCCAGCTTTTTTTCGACGCCGGCGTTGTCGAGCACGTGGCGTCGTGATTCGTCAACAAAGGTGGCCGTGCCGTCCGGTCAATGCCACACTGGCCGTACACTGTCGGGGGGTGTACATCTACTTGACCAGAAACGGCAACGGCCTCCAGCCGACGCAGGCGCGTCGCTAAGGACGGAAGCTCGTCGCGTCTGGATCATCTCACCACTCCACTCCAAATAACACGAGCGGCAACGCGGCAAGCCACACCTGAACCGCCTGGGAGGATCCGTCCAGCCGATGGTCGCCTGCGTTGCAAGGGTTGGCAGGCGAACCGGCAAGCCCGGCCCTCTATCTATTCAGGCACCGTCGGCGCGCCGACCCGAACCACAAAATCGAAAAACGGCAGAAAAAACTCGACAAACTTCGTGGTTGCATGCTAGGCGCCGTCACGCAAAATCACTAGATTGCCAACCATACGAGAAGATTGGCAACTTCAAGCACCAATCTGTTGTTGTTCAGCGGGTGATCGGCCGACGACGAGTGTCTCTGGGTCGGTGTCGCGGCTGTCGCTGCTTGGTTTGTGCGCGCAATCCACATCGGCATCTTTCGAATCCCTCATCCAAAAATCACGAAGTCTCGCTATAATCGCTTGCGTTGTACTTGAGAGAGGGGGGGAGTCGGAGCCATGGACGTGCAGGGTCTTTCATCCAGCGCGTGGACTGCGGAGGTTGCTGAAGCGCTGCATCGCAACCAGGCGCGGCTCACGCGGTTCATCGAACGAGGCTTGCCCTCGCGCTCGCAGACCACGACCTCCGCCGCAGATATCCTGCAGGAAGTCGCGCTGGACGCGTACAAGACGCCGGCGAACTCGGTCAAGGATTGGGAGCGCTGGCTGACGAAGGCAGCGCGCTCGATTCTGTTGAACGTCGTTCGCGCTGAGCGTCGGTTGAAGCGTGGTCGCTCGGTCGAGCCGGACACCGATTGTCTCGAGATGCTTCAAGAGAAGCAGCAAGACCGTCATACGCCGAGTCGGATCATCCGCGCGCGGGAATCGGTGGATGCCCTGCGGGTTGCGATTGCGGCGTTGCCGGGCGATCTGCGCGAGGTGCTCGAGCTTTCGCGGTTCGAGGGGCTGTCGCATGCGAAGATCGCTGCGCGGCTGGGCAAGTCGGAAGCGATGGTTGGCAAGCTGCTTCGCAAGGGAATGGTCGCCTTGCGAGACCGGCTGCAAAACATGACGATCTCGATCAGCACGATCGGCGTGTTCAACACTGCTGAAGATCCGTCGCCACAATAGGCGCGCGATCTCGGCTGACGGACACGGCCACGCACAACGCGTGACCCGAGTTCGGCAGCGATCCAGAGGGGTGTTTTAGGGTATAGTGGTGTGGAGCCGATTCCGGCTTCCGCTTGAATCGCGGGGTGTGACATGAGCGACGTCGCTCGGTTGCGTCACGCCCCGATGTCGTGGGCGCACGTCAGCGCCGGTAGCCGTATGTCGGGCCCGACGGCGGCTGGACGCGGACCGCGGCGCGAGGAGACCGGCCTTGAAGGGGAATGGTGCGCACTTGTCGGCGAATGAACGTTCCTCCCAGGTCGCCACCCTGGTTGACGAGATCATTCTGCACTGGAGCCACACATTCGAGATGCCCGACGTCGACGGGCTCAAGAAGAAGCACGCCGAACTGATGCCGGAGTTGGGTGAGGCGCTCGATCGCACGATGTGGATCTTCGAAGCGGAACAGAAAGCGCGGGCCATGCCGACCGAGCACCCGGACCTGATTCCGGTGGACGGCTTCCCTGGTTTGCGCGAGGCGCTTGGCGCATACGACATTCATGAGCAGATTCACTACGGCGGTCAGGGCGTGGTGTATCGCGCGATTCAACTCGCAACGGAACGCGAGGTCGCGCTGAAGATCTTTCTCGGCAACATGCACGCCACGCCGCAGGAGCGGGTGCGCTTCGAGCGCGAATCGCAACTGATCTCCCGGCTCAACCACCCCAACATCGTCACCTTGTACGAGGCCGGCGTCGCAGCCAGTCGGCTGTACTATGCGATGGAGTACGTCGATGGCGTGAATGTCGAAGATCACGTCCTGATGTATGACCTCAATGTGCGCGAGATCGTCGAGCTGTTCGTCAAGATCTGCCGGGCGGTCAATGCGGCACACCAGCACGGTATCATCCATCGCGACCTGCATCCTGCGAATATCATCGTGGACGAAGACGGCGAGCCGCATCTGCTCGATTTCGGTCTCGCGAAGGACGCCGCCGAACCGCCGGACTCGCGCGTCTCACAGCCGCACCTGGTGATGGGTGTACTCAAGTACATGAGTCCGGAGCACGTCGGTGCCGGCGATGCCCAGACCGACGTGTTCTCGGATGTCTACGGGCTGGGTGTGATCCTCTATCAACTGTTGACTGAAACGTTCCCGTACGACGTCACCGGCGAGTTCGGCTTCGTTCGTGAACAGATCGTCAACCGCGAGCCGACTCCCCTGCTACAGGCATTTCGGACGGCGGATCCGGAAAGGCGCGCGACCCTGCGCGACGCCAACCGTGACCTCGAGGCGATCGTGCAGCGCGCGTTGGCCAAGGACAAGAGCGCCCGCTACCGCAGCGCGGCCGAACTGGGTGACGATCTGGAGCGCTTCCTGACCGGCGAAGCCGTCAGTGCGCGGGCGAAGAATCGCGGGTACATGCTGCGCAAGACGCTGCGGCGCAATTGGATGCCGCTTTCCGGAGTTGCGATCGTCGTTGTGGCGCTGGCAACTTCAGCGGCGGTCTCTCGCTATTCTCTCGGCAACGCGCGCGAGGCAACCAAGGGAGCCGTCGCCGAAGTCGATCGAGTGTTCCAGATAGTTGACAGCGTGACACATATGCTGGGCGGTGCACGTCTAAGCGACGCGGTTCTTCGTGAAATGGCGCAGGCACTTCCGGCTCTCGCCGAACGAATCGCGGCGGACTCGGAGTTCCGCGAGATCGGTGTACGTTTAGAGGAGCTACAGGGGGACGTCTCGCTCGCGCTTGGAGAAGTTGCCAAAGCGAGCGTGCACTACAACCGTTTCCTAGACGGTACGCTCGAACTCTGGCACGACGACCCGGAAACCGCTGTGCTCGCGGCCAGCGTATTTCGCGCGTTTGGTAAGCGGGCGAAGGTCGCGGCCGAGCTTGGCGAAGACCCGCGTTCCTACTACGAAGGCGCGCAGACTTTCCTACAAGATGCGGGCGCACGGTTTTCCGACGAACAGCCGGTGTCGTTTGAGCGGTGCGCGCTCGAAGGGTGGTTCGGTGAATACCTCCACAAGCGCGGCACGAACGCACTTGCGCTCGAGCATCTCAACAATGCTGCCGGGCTGGCGCGCGAACAACTTGACCGCACCGGCACGCGGGCCGAGCAATCCGCGGGCGAATCCGAGTGGCCACGACTCGCCGCTACTGTCCTGAGTCTTCGCGGTGAGATACTGGATGAGGAGGGCAACAGCAACGAAGCGTTCAGTGACTTGATGCACGCCCGAAAGATCCGCCAGACATACCTTGAAGAGAATTCCGCCGACGCCCGCACCAGACGCGATCAGGTGATCGGTTTGACGCACATCGCTTCGCATCATCTCTATCAGACTGATCGGCCCGGTGCAATGGAGCTGCTCCAAGAGGCGATCCGACACGCAGCACTCTTGCACGAGATTGAGCCAAGCGTGAAGGAATGGGCGACACTCCTACTGACGGCACGTACGCGGTTGATGCGCCTGCACGTCGCGGAGGAGGATTTCGCCTCGGCGGAGGATGAATCGGATCGCGCCAGGGAAATCTATCAGAGAATCCAACACCGATTCGGCAGCGACATGCAGATGTTGCGGTTGTTTGCCGGCGCAGAAGTCGCACGAGCCGAATCGCTCGCAAAGCAGAAACAGCACTTGGATGCGGTCCGTGCCTTCGAAAGCAGTATAGAGACGATCACTCAGATCGTCGCCAACGATCCAGAGGACAATCGAACCCGGCAGCAGCTATCCAACGCTTGTCAATGGCTCGCTCGTTCGCGCGTCAAGATCGGCGACGTTGACGGAGCCGTCACCGCGGCCGCCGACGCTGTCGAGCCAGCCCGGCGTGCGCACGAGCGCGAACCGGATTCAACGTTGCGATCTTTGGGGCTGGTAGCCGCTTTGGGCAACCTCTGCGCGATCCAGACGATCGCCGCCGAGAATCATGCCAAACAGGTTACTGCGGGGCCTCCGGAATTCGTCTACATCCACGTCACACGGAGCATGGCCTACCTCGATCTCGCGCGCGGCACGTTGAATCAGGCGACGCGACTTCTTAATCGAACACCGAGTACGATCGACTCCGACAACATGCGAGCACAGCGCAGCCTCTGCCAAGACGGTCTCGCCCGAAATCAGCGCGCGATCGAGTCGGTATGGAAGCGCGCCGGCAACCAGTAGTGCTACCAAACCGGATCGACGGGAATCGGCTCGATCCACACCGGTCCGTCGTCGTCCAGCAACGGTTGGGGAACGTGGCCGAAGATATAGTCCAGACGCCCGGTGGCGTTCGAGAAGTGTGGCCCGCCGACGGGCGGCGAATAGAGCGCCCCCAACACCGAATAGTCAAGACTGGTGGTCGTCCCGAAATCGGCTGAGCCGGTACCCTCGACCAACGGCGGCACGACGAAATCATCGTTGCTAGGTTTCTCGGGATTGTCGTGCGTCACCGTCCAGTAGCCGTCTACCGTGTCGACGTCGGGCAGATCATCTGACCAGGACTTGACCAAGACTCCGCCGATATACTCGCGCACGGTCACGCCCACGAATTCCCAAGTTACGTCGTCGCCGTCCCGGTCATAGGGCGCGAGGTGGTACTGCACGTCCATCAGAATGTCGCTGTCGACATCGTTCGGATCTTCATAGATGACGTACTTGGCCACGACATTGGGGGGCAGGTCCTGGGCGAGCAACAGTGTGCCCGGCCCAAGAGCCACAATCGACAACGTCATCATTGTACGTAACATCACAATCGCTCCTGTTCTTCCGCGAGCATTGGCCTGTGGGCATCCCCGGCGACTCGGACGCACGACATGCCCACTCGAAACAACTCGCCTGGATCCATAAACCAACCGCCGACAACCGCGACGGTTACCGCAGGCCACGTGTCTCTCGGCACGGCTTCGACCGACGGGTCCGATGAAATAGATGGAACCATCGGCGCGCGCGCGACTACCGATTTGTTCTGAAGACACCAAATTTTTTGTTCGCTGACTCCCCCGCGCGCCCGACAACCAGCGCTCTCATTTGATCCTAGGCATTCCAATCCGTCGACAAGCGGCAACCTTGAAAACTGCAGTCGCCCGGAACGTCGCCCGATTCTTCGAAGGAAATTCGCTGCGGTCTCATCGCGACGGAACCCGTCACGCGTTCGCACATGATCGCGCCGCAAGCTGGCTCGGAAACGTCACGCCCGGGAACCCGATCGTTCGTGCGTGGCTCGGAATGGAGGAGCGTGTGATGTCGATCGTCGGAAAAGGAGAGCCCGCTCCCAGCCGCCGACGACTACGACGTTCACGCGGTTGCGCCGATCCGTTGACAGGCGACTGTCGTTGGTGGATTGAGTTCGGACAGCTGTAACGAACAGCAGGCTGGTGGGCTCGATCGAGCTGATGGTCGTCACGATCTACCCGACCCAGATGCGGCGCTGCCGCAGGTTCCGTTCGCATCCCGCCGAAGCAACGTAACGAGCCAATATTGGCTTGACTCGTCGATACCAAACATTATGCTAACACGCATACTCTCGGGGGCGGTTGGGAACAGTTGATCTGTGTGAGGCGACCGGACGCAGCGTTCGGCGCCGTCGAGCGAGCTCATGGATCACGAGACAATCGAGTTGCGCGCGGACGACCGGGCGGCAATGCGCGCTGCGTTCGTGGACTGCCAGCGGCGCAAGCCGGTTGGCGGTACTGTGCGGGTGATGCTGCTGGGCGGTCCGCTCGACGGTCTGGTGTCGGTCGAATGCGCGCCGGTTCAAAAAAGCCAGTTCATCGGCTATTGCCGGCCGACGGCGATTGGCGTCGTTCAAGTTTTCTATCGGCGCGATGGTCCCGGTAGGCGGCGGTTCGATGGGTGTCGTTTGATGGCGTAGGTGCCCCGTGCCGACTCCAGTAGTCTGTGTGGAGTGATCGTCGACCGCCGGATGCGTCCGCCGCTACTGGCGCGCTGCGTCAGGTTCGGGGGGCGTCCATCGAGGCGTGCTCAACAATGTCGAGCGTCGGTGCGCGATTGACGGGTGCCGTGTCGGCGCGTCGGGGCGAGCGGGCCGGGTGTGCTATGGTACGTCGAGGCGAGCCGCACGAGCGCTGAAATCGCTTGGTGACGCGCCCCCCTGTTTGCCAACGCAGGGAAAGTCGCACCCGCGCCGGCGCACGACTTCCGTTACTATGATGCAGATGGTACGTACTGCACTTCGGATTGACTGACCGTTTATCGACAAACAGGAACTGACGATGATCGACGACGAACTGTTCCGGATCCGCGTTCAGATCGGCAAGACCGGTTTCACGAGCGAGGTCACGGCCGGCAGGCACTCCTTGCGCGCCGACGAGCCCAAGGACGTCGGTGGTACAGACACGGGGCCGACGCCGTATGACCTCCTGCTCGCAGCCCTAGGGTCATGCACGGCAATGACGCTGCGCATGTACGCCGATCGGAAGGGTTGGCCGCTGGAAGGGGCGACGATCGAACTGGGTCATGATCGCGTTCACGCACGCGATTGCGAGGCGTGCGAAACGGAAACCGGTTACATTCCGCGCATCACCAAACGAGTAACACTGAGCGGTCCGTTGGACGCGGCCCAGCACGAGCGGCTCCTCGAGATCGGCGATCGCTGTCCGGTACACCGGGCACTGACATCGGAAATCGTCATCGAGCGGGCCCCCGGCCCCGACCGTTTGCCAACATGATGTCGGCGATGACCAAGACCGCTTGAATCGGTGGATGGGTTACGGATGTACACGCCATTCTGGTGGTGGCGCTGCTCGTTCTGGGCTTCGGAACGGTCTCCGGGCGACTGGAGCGGAGCGTTGTTACGGCACCGATGTTTTTTTTGCGCTCGCAGGTCTCGTTTTGAGCAGTTCTCACTGGCTTGCGCTGGACGGTGAGCATCCGATGGTGCAGGTGCTTGCCGAGTTGCTCCGGGACGAACGCGCCGCCGAAGCATGCACCGGTAGCGGACCTGCCAGTGCGCATCCCCTACTCCGGCAAGGACTCAGTAGTCGGCGTGCGACCGAAGCGCTGTGGGCTTACGACAGGTGCCCGGATTGCAGTCATCCGCTACTCAGGCCGGGGACGCGGACACCGGGTTCATCTCTCACAACGCGCGAGCCGGCGGCGCGCGACCGCTGGCCGCCACGCCGTCGACCCGATTCCCCCGACTGCGCGTCCCCACCCGCTACTTACTGAGGCGAAAACCAACACGGAGCGCAACAGAAATCCGGGATTTGCGAAACCAGAGCATCTCACGAGAGACCCAAGCGAGTGGTGCCTGCGAGCGTCGGTCCGCCCGTGGTGATGGCCGGACGCCGGCGCGTAGGATATGAGATTAGGTGTTTCGCGATGCGTTCTGGGGAGCTTGCCGGAAGGAGTTTTGTGATGGAGTCCGGGGGTTGGACGGAGGAAGGCTTGGCGGAAGCACTCGAGTCGCTGACTCCCGCCTTGCGTCGAACGGTCCAGATCGGACGGCGATTCCGTGCCCAGCTGGAACCCGACGACATCCTGCAAATCACCTTTCTGGAAGCATTCCAACAGATCCGACAGATCAGCACACGGACGCAGGATGGATTGCTGGCATGGCTACGTACCATGGCGCAAAACAACCTGCACGACGCGATTCGCGGACTCGAAAGCGCCAAGAGACCGGACTCGCGGACGCGACTGGTAGCCGAAGACACGGACCTCGCGGTACGTGACGCGACGTTCATCGAGCAACTACGGCTTTCAACGACGACCCCAAGCCGAGGAATCCGGAACGAAGAAGCGCTTACGGCGGTACGCACGGCGATTGAGAAACTTCCAGCTTCCTATGCGGCGGTAATGAACCGCCTGCTTGCGGGGCAGTCGGTTCTGCAAATCGCCCGCGACCTTTCGCGAACAACAGGAGCGATCCACATGATCCGGACGCGCGGGTGCGCGCGGCTGCGAGATCTGCTGCGTTCCGAGTTGGGCTAGGTGATACCCGGCGTGTGGCCCGATTCCGAGACTGATGCGAAAACGACGCCGTGACAACCGGGACCGGCAGCTGGTGCGAGCGGCGCTCGCGGAATGGAGAGCGATCAACGCCGCTGCGTCCGAGAAGGCCGCGCCCCAACCGGCAACGAAGCAGTCGTTCCCGGAGATTCCGGGTTACCGGTTGGAACAGGAGATCGGACGCGGCGGACAAGCGATCGTATACCGCGCGTTACAGGAATCGACCGGTCAGCCCGTAGCACTTAAGGTGCTGCCCGCAGCGATCTCCGACGTACCGCGAACCGATCGCTTCCGGCGCGAGATCCAGGCATTGGGCAGCCTGCGCCACCGCGCGGTCGTGCGGATCCACGACGCCGGCGAGACCGGCACACACCTTTTCATCGCGATGGAACTCGTTGCGGGTAAGCACCTTTCCGACTACGTCCGCACGCGCAAGTGCTCGACAATTGAGATTATCGAATTGATGATCGACGCCTGCGAAGCCGTAGACGCCGCGCATTCCCTCGGTATCGTGCACCGCGACCTCAAGCCCGGCAACCTAATGGTCGAGCCGAACGGTCAGGTGCGTGTGCTCGACTTCGGTCTGGCGAAGATGTTGAATGACCCGACCGCCGACCTGACACGATCGGCAACTGGACCGGGCCAGTTCTACGGCACTCGGGCTTGGGCCAGCCCCGAGCAGATCGATGGCTCCAAGGCTGTCGTGTCGCCCCGGACCGACGTCTATGCGCTAGGGCTAACGCTTTATCACGCGCTGACGGACCGCTTCCCGTACGATGTCGAATCGAGTCCCTGGATCGCGGCGGACAGTATCCTGCACGCGGACCCAGTGCCGCCGCGGAGGCATCGCCCGGACCTCGACCGCGAACTTCAGGCCATCATCCTCACCTGTCTTCGCAAGGATTCGGCGCAGCGCTACGTCGATGCCGGCGCGCTGGGCGCCGACCTGCGGCGCTATCTGAAGGGACACTCGATCGCAGCACGGGCAGATCGCTGGCATGGAGTGCTCCTTGCAAGAACGCGGCGTTGGATCGGAATCAACGCGACTCTTGCACGAGCGATCGGGATACTCGGGGCTTTCGGCATCGCGTATCTCATGATCATGCGCGGTCCGCTTGCTCCGCTCGATCGACAACTCGAACAGTGGATCACGATCGGCCGAACGGTGTGGCAGCCGGAAGTTGTTGTCGTCACCTTGACCGACGAAACCCATATCCGCGCGACGGCCATTGCGGCGCGTGAGCAGTTGGCCAATGTCGATCCGAGCGTGGCGACCGGCATGCGTCCGTTGCATGGTCGGCTGGTCCACAAGCTGGTCGATGCAGGGGCGCGGGTCATCGCCTGGAACATATTCTTCGAGGCGACGGACACCGGGCACGATTCAGAGTTGCTGGCCGGCTTCGAGCGCGCTGCTTCGGCGGGTGTGAAGACCATTCTGGCCACGCGCGCGGTTACATCGGACTACGCCCCGCGTCTCCACCCGCGGCTGGTGGAGTTGAGCGACTCCTGGGGATGGGCGGGCCTGTCGCAGCGGGCGGACGGTAGTCTCACGACTGGCGTATGGCTGCTCGATACACACCCGCAACTCGGGCAGCAACCCGGATTGGCACTGGCGGCTTACATTCAATATCGATGGCCGGACGATCGCGTGCGCGTCCGTTGGAACGAGACGGAGACCGTCATCGACCTGCAACCGAAGCATGATCCACGGACGTGCCTGATCCCCTTTCCCAGTGTGATGTCAGGCGCGGCCGAGGGATTTCCAGCTGGATTCGACGTCACTTTTCGCCACATTCCATACATCCGTCTCGCGCTGCCCCCGGAACGCGAAACGGACCGGTACACAGTGCCGATGCATGATGTGTTCGCAATGAGTCGCGCGCAGTTGGCTGACCGATTCGCCGACAAGGCGGTTTTCATCGGCGACGCCCGCAAACAAACGGTGCCGAACGCTGACAACGAGTGTCGGATCGCCTCTCGCACGGAACCGCGCCGCGCCGCAGACATCTACGCTCATGCGCAAGCATTCTGCAACCTGCTCGGACAGCGTACATTCGCGCGCGCCAGCCTGTTCATCGAGGCAGCGGCACTTTTTGCCGCGGCACTCCTGGGTGCAGCTATCGCTCCGGGCACTCGGTCTCGACGTGTCGTGCGCGTGCTGATCGCGCGCTTGGTGGTCTGCGTCGGGATTCTCGTCTTGACAGCAGCGGCGCTACTCGCAGGGATGCAATTCCTGATCCCGGTTTCCGCGAGTGCCGTCGCGTTCGGGCTGGCGGCGGCGGCGAGTCTACTGGTCCGCCAGACCGAGATGCGCGCCCATCGTCTCCAGAAGAGCCGACCAATACCCTAGAGGGTTGCACAATGCGGCGGGGCCCGCACCTTTCGGCACAGGCCCCGTTCCGTACTCCCTGGTTGCCGCCGTGTGACAAAGCGGCGTCGGGTGTTGTCACTACTCAGACTGGAACTCGTAGGCACCGATGTCGACGCGAGCTTCGCCGTCGCCATCACCATCGACGATGCGGAACAGGTCACCCAGGTCGAAGTCCGGCAACAACTGGAAACCGAACTGGGTCAGGTCCGCGTCGACGGCGGTTTCGCCGGCGTCGATCAGCGGCGAACCCTCGGCGAGCCGCAAGTTGCCGCCGTCCAGATTGACGAAGCCGGGGTCGGCCGGGGCGATGTTGCCGATCCCGAAGGAGGCCGCCGCGTTTGCAGGGTCGGGCTGGAATCCGAGGCCCGGCAGTCGTGGGGCGGCCTCGCGCGTTGCCAGCGTGTTCAACGCGCAATTGTCGACAAAGATGGATCCCTGCCGCAAGCGCACCGGGTCCAGGACCCCCAAGTTGAGGTTGTTGAGCTCCGGCCCGACGGCAACTTGCAGCTCCGATCGCCAAGTGAGGAACGGTAGAGAGTCGTCCAACGAATCAAGCGACCATTTCAGTTCCTCCGCGCCGGTATTGTTCCACAAAGCGCTGTTGATCAATGTGGTGCTCCCAAGGGAACCGACAGCACCGCCAATAGCGATCGGTGAATACTGCAACGCGCTTCCTTCAACCGGGATACTCGCGTCAGTTGGATCGCCGACAGGGTCGGCCGCGTTCTCATGGAAGCTGCAATTGACGATCCGGGCCACCCCGTTCTCATCCGTGAAGATCGCGCCGCCAAACATGCTGGCACGATTCCGCTGGAAGAAACAGTTCAGGAAATTCGCCTCGGCTCCGCCGACGAGGGCAACCGCACCGCCGGCACGGTTTGAGGACCACGGAAGCGAGGACGACACGCCACCATCGTCAACTTCGTTGCTGTCGAACGTGCAGTTGTTGAATTTGACTGTGGCGCTCGTCAGCACGGCTACGGCACCGCCCCGGATCGAGGAGTCATCGTCGATCTCGAGGCTCGGGTTCACGATCATGTTCGAACGGAAGATGCAATCTTCGATCGTGCCACCCCCATTGGGGGATGCGACCATGATTGCACCGCCCCAAGCGGAGAACGGAGCGCGTCTGACGACACGGTTGTTCACGAACGTACACCGTCGTATCGTCAGTTCGTCATTACTGAGGAACATCGCACCGCCCAGGCCGCGCGTCGGCAGTGTATTTCTGGTCCGGACCTGATTATCGGTGAATACACAGTCTTCAACGATCAAGGCCATCTCGCCACGGGCAATGAGGGCTCCGCCAGCCCCACCTTCCAGTTCGTTGTTGGTGATCTGCACCTGGTTGTCGATGAAGAGGCAGTTCGTCACCACCAGTACGGCGTCATTGCAGCGGATGTCGATCGCCCGGTTATTCGATCCCTGGAAAGTGAAACCGTCGATGAACGTCGTGATGCCGTGGGTCCTATGCGCGAAGACCGGCGAACCGTCCGCGGAATCGAGGAATGTGTCGTTGGTCAGCGCGGATACGTTGCGCTGCCCGCGAAGCGCCTCGGTCCCGGCGAATCCGCCGGAGATGATCACGCTGTGCGGGAACGACTGGTCACTCACCGTGTAGATCCCCTGCGCGACCCAGATCTCGGACACGTCGTTGTTGGCGTTGCCGTCGGAATTCAACGAGGTTGCGTCAGACAGCGCCGCCCCGAGATCGCTGTAGGCGGTGCCCCAGGTGAGGCCGTTCCCGCCGGCGCCGTCGGTCTTCACGTGGAAGGTACGGGCGGCGACCGTCGGGGCCGGGTCGATGTCGTCGGTCAAGCTGTCGCGGTCGGTGTCGGCGCTGTTGGGGTCGGTTCCCGCCGTCATCTCCTCGGCGTCCGTCAGGCCGTCAAGGTCGGAGTCGACCTGCCGCGGATCGGAGTAGACGCGATAGCTCGCACTCGAACCGTCGCGATAGCTGGCATTGACGATCCAACCACCACTAACGGAGTCGCACAGTCCGTTCAGGTAGCGACGGGCCGCTTCGGCACCATCAGTGAGACCATCGCCGTCGGTGTCTACCACCTCGTCGGAGGAGCCGTACTGCTGCTCCTGGGCGGCGTACAGACCGTCGCCGTCGGCATCGCGTGTGAGCGCGATCAACACGGTATCGTTGGCTTGCAAGACGACGTTCGCCAGGCCGCCTTCGGCCGAGATCTCGCCACCCGAGAGGAACACCGACCAGAACTGCGGCGTATCCAGGTCGTTGCTCGTGTCGCGGATGCGCACGATCGTATCGATGGTCTCGATGTCGGGGTTGAGGTCGGATCGCAGCTGAAAATCGTCGAGGGCCAGGAACAATTCTTGCGATCCCGGAACGAACAGCGAATCGACCTGTATCTCGATGTACAGATCCGCACCGGGTGTGGCGGTGCCTGCATTCACTGTAAAGACGCCCGTCTCGGTTCGGATGTCGTTTCCGTTGACCGGATCGAACTGATAGGGATCCTGGTCGAGCATAACGGATCCCGGCGCCCCCGGGACACCCTGCCACAGGACGATCGAGAATGTGCCGCCCTCATACTCGGCGAAGCGGGGATAGGCGATGAAATCGAACGTGTAGTCGTAGCTGGCGGTGGTCGTCGCTACGGTTCCGATCTGCTGGTTGAGTGCAATGCCGCCACCTTCCTCGTCCGTTGAGAACGCATCAAAACGCATGAATACCCACTGGTCGCCGTCTGTCGCGGGCAAGTCGCTAAACTCCGCCGCCAGGACCATCGTGTCGTTGTTCAAGGTGCCGTACCGGCGGTCGTTCCAGCCGGTGGGGACGCCCGAGCCTTGCATGTCCTGGTCCGGCGACTCGAAGCTGCCGTTCTGGATCAGGTTCGGCGGTTCGACGCCGCACGGGTCGAGCACGGTCTCTACTTCCCAGTTTTCCGCGCCGAGCGTGACGTCGAGCGCCTTGGCCAGCGTGATGCCTGCCAGCGAACTGTCTTCGTTACGATCGACGTTGGTGGCAATGCGATACTCCTCGAAGCGACCGTCGCCGAAGTCGATGCTGAGCCGCGCCGTGCGGGCCTGGGTGACTTCGTCGATGAACGCGAAGTTGATGCCGGCTTCATTGATGAGTTCGAATGCCGCCGGCTCGATCTGGAGCGAATCGGGCCGCGCCAGCAGGTCCTTGATCCGGTCCGTGTTGATGTCTTCCGCCGACGCGAGCAACACGCCGGAACTGGCACCCGGAGCGAGCGTCAGGCCTGGACCCAGGTCGGGTGCGAGCGCTGCGAGGGTGGCGTATTCGCCTGGCGTCGTGTCGTCCAGGTCGGCGCTGGCGTTCGGGATCCACTGTCGAATTGTGTGGACCAGGTCGATCACCTGTACGGTGATGTTGCCGGCGTTGGTGATCTTCACACCGGCCGCCAGCGAGCCGCTCGCGGCGGTCTCGGTGTTCGTGCGCGACTTCTCCTCCAATTGCGAGAACGTCTGCTCGGAACTGACGGTCGATTCGACGGTCGTGCCCCAGCTATGCTCGTAGCCGCCGGTGACTTCCACCGAACCGCTCACGAGCTTGAATGGGTTGAGGCTGAATCCGCCGCCGACCGTTACGCTGGCCGAGACCGTGTTGGAGCGCGACCGGGAGGTGGAGTCGGACTGCGCCGTTGCGAGCGACGTTTCGAAAGCGGTCGTCGTACCGACCTCCTCGGCGTACTCGACGTCCAGGCGTACGTCGACGTCGTCGACGATCTCGAACAGGAGCTGCGGCATGTCCGCCAACAATGGCGTACGCACCGGGGTGTCGATTTCGTCGAAGTCGCTGACACCGTCGCCGTCTGTGTCGGCGAGCGTCGGCGAGGTCGCATTCGCCTTGATCGGGCCGCGAACGTCGGGATGCATCGCGAGCTGTTCCGGCGTGTACAACTCCAGACCGTCGAACAGGTCGAAGATCGGCGGGATCGTGCTGAAGTCGGTCGACGGGTCAGACTGCCGGGCGTCGCCGTCGGAGTCGATGCTGATCGGGCTCGTGAGCCAACGCTTGGCCTCTTCAGAGTCCCAGAGACCGTCGCCGTCGGTGTCCTTGGCACGCGGGTTGGTCTTCGCCAGGAACTCCTCGTTGTCGTTCAAACCGTCATCGTCCGTATCCGGATCCAACGGGTCGCTATTGGTGTTGAATGCGATGAGGTGCTCCGGATTCAGGCCGAGACCGTAGAAGTCGACCTTGAGCCGATAACCCAGGACCTGCTCCTGGACGTCGGTGAGCCCGTCACCATCCGTATCCGTGCCGTCGTCCGGCGGCGTCGCCATGAACCGGAAGGCGTCGACAATCCCAGCAGTGAAATCCTGGTCGGCGCTCTCGCGTGTAATCTCGAGATCGACCGAACCCGCAGTGTGCGGCGGCACCAGCGCCGTAATCATCCGGTCGTTGATGAAGGTGACGTCCTTGGCCTCGGCGTCGCCGAAGTGAACGGTCATGCCCGGCGTGAACCCCGCACCGCGGATCAGGGCGATCGTCTCACCCTCGGTAGTACCGATCGTTGGCGTGATCTGCTGAACCTGCAACGGGCCGTCCTTTGCACGGAGCGTGTCTTCAATCGCACTGGGAGCACTCACGACGGGCGCGACGTCTTCCGCGAGCTGCGGGTCGGTCGGACAGCCGCCGAGGGCGAGCGTTCCAAGGATCGACGCCGAGATGGCCAGGGAGCGTAAGCGAGACCGGCGCGGGTCTCGTCGTCTGGATGTGTGTGATACGGACGTAAACTGCAACATTGTGGGTTCTCCTGTTCGGACTGTCCTTCCTCTGTAGTGCGCTGGCGTCGAACGAGCGACGCGTCCCTCGACCTCCCAAGCGGAGGAAGGGCGCGGTGGGTGAACGTTTTTTTTTGTTGTGCCCCCCTTTTCGGCCCCACCACCAAAAAACGGGCCGCCCAGCAATGGACGGCCCGGAGAAGACATGCAAGAGAGGGGTGATCTTCCTAGCGCAGCGACTGCTCCAGCAGCGCCTCGACCCGCGCCAAACGGTCCGCTAGTTCCGCGTTGGTCGCGGTGAGGCGAGCATTGGCGGTGTGGAGCGCTTCGAGCGCGGCGTCCCTGTCCGCTTGCAGCAGCTTCAACTGCTCCTGCTGATCAGCGATTCGTTGGTAGAGTGCCTGCGTCGCGGAAACGTTGAGCATTGCAATGGCCTCGTAGTCGACGTTGTGGAAGTCGTCGACTTCGCGACCGTAGACGAAGACTTTTCCGGCCGGCGAGTCCGCGACGCGGAAGCGATCACTACCAACTTCGAGAACGTCGTGCACATCGCCGCCATTTGCCGCGATCAGCCGCACGCGGTCGCCGACTTCAAGGTCGGTCGCAAGCACGATCCAGCCGTCCTCGACCGAGGCCATCTGGTAGATGTCCGGCACGACGTCGGCCGAGATCGTGACCGCTTGCGGGAAAACGGAACGCACCTGCTGACCGATCACCTTCTTGTACGGCTCGGAACCGTTGGCGACCTTGTCGACCATCGTGTAGTCGGTGACCTCGATCGCCAGCAGCGTATCCAGGTCGGCGTCGACGTCGGACAGCCCCCCGACGATCTTGATGCGCGCGTCGGAGTGCGCGTTAAACTCAGACGCGGCAATGCGCCGCGACGCATAGAGCGAGTACGCCGCTGTTCCGCTCGCAGTGCCGATGTTGCCATCCCCGTTCAGCCACCCGTAGCCGCCGACGTCGTGATTGCGGGAGCCCTCGATATCGACGAGCCCGCGGACCGGGTTGCGCAGTCCGATGGCGACCCCTCCGTTGAAGTTAGCGATTCCCTCGACCGTGAACTGATAGGCAACGTCGTCGGTGCCGATGCCGACCTGGCCGGCGACCATGAGGTCGCCGCCGATGTCGACGCTGCTGGTGGCTGTGAGACCGCCTTCGGTGAGGATATCACCTTCGAGCGATACGAGCGGTCGCAGGGCCAGTGTGCCAAAGTGATTCGCGGCGATTGCGGTATACGTTCCGTTGGTGGGCGTCTGGCCCACCTGGCCGTTGTTGTTGCCGCCCCAACTGACCACCGTCCCATCGGATCGGATGGCAGCGCTGTGCCGGAGGCCCGCCGCAACGGCAACATATGTCCCGGACGACGGGGTTTGGATTACCTGACCATAGAAATTGTACCCCCAACTGACGAGTGAACCGTCGGCGCGGATCGCGACGCTGTGAAGGTAGCCGGCGGCGACAGCGACAAAGTTCGAACCGCCGGGGGTATTGCTGACCTGGCCGTGGTTGTCCAAGCCCCAACTCACGAGCGTGCCGTTGGCGCGGAGCGCAACGCTGTGAAATCCACCCGCGGCGACGGCGGTATAGTTCCCGCTGGTCGGCGTATTGCTGACTTGACCCTCGCGATCCAGTCCCCAACTGACCAGCGATCGGGCAGGCGTGATCGCGACACTGTGCTCGCTACCGGCTGCCACCGCGGTGTATCCGCTACCGGCTGGCGTATCCGTTACCTGACCCTCGTCATCGGACCCCCAACTGACAAGCGAGCCGTTGGCGGCGATCGCGACGCTATGACGACCGCCGGCCGCGACGGAGACGTAGCTGCCGGAGGTAGGCGTTTCACTCACCTGGCCCAATAGGTCCTCGCCCCAACTGACAAGCGAGCCGTCTTCCGCGATCGCAACACTGTGAGCATTGCCGGCATCGATGGCGACGTATCGACCCGTCGTTGGTGCATCGCTCACCTGGCCATCATCGTCGTTGCCCCATGCGACCAGTGCCGTGCGTGCTTCCAGCCCCGAAGCCGCGACGCCCGTGAGGCCCGTGCCGTCGCCGACAAAGGCGTCCGCGGTGACGATTCCGTTCACGTCCAGCTCCGACACCGGGCTCGTGGTGCCGATGCCGACACGGCCCGTGTTGCCGTTGCCCTTGAACGTCATGACCTCGGTTTGTGCGCCGGCGGCGTTTTCGAACACGACGTGCAGGTCTTTGGTGCCGCCCTGGTGGGCCTTGTAGATCAGGTCCGGACCAAGACCCGTCGGCTGGATTCGGAGGGCGCTATTGATGTCGCCGTCGCTGACATCCAGATGGGAAGACGGTACGTCCGTTCCGATTCCGACGGAGCCGGCGCTGGTGATGCGCATGCGCTCGGTATCGTCTGTCGTGAAAGTGATGTCGCTGCCGCCGATGGTGAGGCTGGTGACGTCTCCGCCGCGGGTCTCAAGCAATGTCATGCCCTCGCCGGCCGGGTCGATCAGCCCCGCGGTGCTCCCGTCGGCGCGCTTGAAGCGGATCGTCTGGTCGTTTCGGATCGCGAGGTCACCGCCGTGGACGGTGAGTTGGTCGCCAATGTCGAGATCGCTGGTCCCGACGCCGACCTGGCCGGCTTCGTAGTAGATGGCGGAACCGTTTTCGGACCAGGTGCTCGGAGTTGTCGGGAGATTGGTAAGTGCGGAGCCGTCGCCGACGAACGCCGTCGCGGTAATGCTGCCGCTGACTTCCAGTTCGGTGGTTGGCGTGCTGGTTCCGATGCCGACCCGGCCGGCGTCGTCGACCTGGATTCCGCGGGTGTGCAGCGCGAACGGTGCCGCGGTCAGCGGCTGACGCGGCGTCAGCGTGACGAACGGGCCAGCGGGAGGGCTGGCAACCTTGATTTCCAGCCAGCGCGCATCGCCGACGAAAGCCATCGCGCCGAAATCGAGCTCGATCGTAAACACGCCATCCACGATCGGAACAGCCGCGGCTGCGATGCCAAACCCGATCTGGTTGCCGCCGACGTCTGCATCCCACAAGGAGAAGCCCAGGTCCGCTTCGCCGGTGAGCGGACTTCCGTCCATATCCAGGCGGCCCTGATACGTGATCGACGACCCCAGATCAGCTGCCTGAGCAGACAGTGTCAGGGCCAAAACCGTCGTAATGAGGCTCCTGTGCAGCATTCGCGTCAGCATCGGTCGATTCCTCGCTCGTTGTCGTTGATTGCTGGATTTCCGGACGGACCACACGGCCGGTCCTTGCCTCCAGAACGAAACCCGACCCGGACGGGTGAACGTTTTTTTCTCCAGTTTTCTCCAAAGAAGAACGGGCCTGAAGTGGCCCCAGATTCGGTTTGCGGGAGGTCGGTCGGGTATAATTGGTATCATGATCGAGGGAGACCGCCAGAACATCGCTGCTGATAACGACTTGGGGCAGGTAACGCTGCTCCTGCAACGGGCTGGCGAAGGCGATTCGAGCGCCACGACCGAGCTCTTGCCGCTCATCTACGATCAACTCCGCGTCATTGCGGCCGGCAAGCTGCGTAACGAGCCTGCCAACCACACGTTGCAGCCGACGGCACTGGTGCACGAGGCGTACCTCAAGCTGCTCGGCGGGCGAGGCGATTGGCAGAACCGCGCCCATTTTTGTGCCGTCGCGGCGACTGCGATGCGGCAGATCCTGATCGACCACGCTCGGGCGAAGCGTGCGATCAAGCGCCGAGCCAAGCTCGTCGACTTGAGTGTGACAGGACTGGAAGATTCGTCGGGGGCCTCGATCCTGGATCTGGTGGCGTTGGACGACGCGTTGACAAAACTCACCAACCTGAACGAACGCTACGCACGCTTGGTCGAACTGCGATTTCTGGGCGGGTTGACCATCGACGAGATCGCCGAGCTTCAGGGGGTTACGTCACGCACCGTCAAAAAAGACTGGCGCGGCGTGCGGGCCTGGCTGAGTCGCGAGCTGAGCAGCGGCGGAGCGACGGGGTGAATCCAGCCGAACGTTTCGAGCGTGCGATGGAGATCTTCCTGAAGGCGGTCGACTTGCCGACAGGCCAACGGGACTCTCTCATTGCCCGGGAATGCGGAACGGATACCGCCCTGCGTGACGAAGTCCAGTCGCTGCTCGCGCACGACGGCGACGATGCGATGGTCGCCACCGATTTGTCGGGCGCCGCACAGGTGCTTTGGGATGACCTCGCGAGTGCCAGCGCGACGCTGACCCTACCGGAGCAGATTGGTAGTTACCGTATCGTGCGCGAGATCGGACGTGGGGGCGCGGGCGTGGTGTACGAGGCCCGTCAAGACAGCCCGAGTCGCACGGTCGCGCTGAAAGTGCTCTCCTCCGGCACCACGCAGAACGAGCTCGTTCGGCGGTTCCAGCGCGAGGCCGAACTGCTTGGGCGCCTGCGACATCCGGGGATCGCCCAGATCTTCGAAGCCGGCGTTGCCGACATGGGCGGCGCCCGCGCTTCGGTTCGTCAGGCGTACATCGCGATGGAGCTGATCGACGGCCAGCCCATCGACCTCTTTGTCCGTCACAACAACCTGGACCTGCGTGGTCGACTCGCATTGTTCGCGAAGGTTTGTGACGCCGTCCATCATGCCCACGAGCGTGGCGTCGTCCATCGCGACCTCAAGCCGGCCAACATTCTCGTCGAACGTGACGGCCAACCGAAGGTGCTCGACTTCGGTGTATCACGGACCACCGACGCCGACATTCACACTGTTACCCTTCAAACGAACGTCGGGCAGCTGATGGGGACGGTTCCCTATATGAGCCCTGAGCAGGTGCAAGGCGACCCGTCCGCCATCGACGCGCGCAGCGACGTGTATTCGATGGGGGTCGTACTGTTCGAACTGCTCGGCAGTCGCTTGCCGTACGACGTCCGGAGTCAGCCGGTCCCCGGAGCGGTTCGGATGATTCAGGAACAGGACCCGACGCGATTGGGGTCGATCAATCGGTTGTTCCGTGGTGACGTGGAGACGATCGTCGCCACGGCACTCGAGAAGGAGCCCGCGCGACGTTACCCCTCCGCAGCGGCGATGGCCGCGGACTTGCGTCGTTTCCTGGCGAGTGAGCCAATCACGGTGCGTCCGCCGAGCGCCTTCTATCGGATCCGGAAGTTCACGCGGCGTCATCGCGTGCTGGTCGGCGGGTTCGCAGGAACGCTCATGGCCCTGCTCATCGGGTTGATCGGCACAGGCTACTTCCTCATCGAGGCCGTGCATCAGCGCGATGACGCGATGCTTGCCCGGCATGAAGCGGATCGCGAGCGCGAACGGACCGCTGAAATCGCTGATTTTCAGGCGGACTTGCTCGCGAGCTTGCGCGCACAGACGTTCGGCAAAAAGCTCAAACGCAGTCTTTTGAAGGAGCTGCGCGCCGACGCGGACGACGAGCGGGCCAAGGCGGACTACTCGGCTGTCAAGGGCGCACTCAGACGCGCCAACATGACCAATGTCGCGCGATCGGTGCTGAGCGGATCGCTGGCAGATCGGGCCGTAAAACGGATCGAATCGGAGTTCGCCGACGACCCGGTTACTGCAGCACAGCTCCGGCTCGCGATCGCGAAGGTGTACCGGGGCTTGGGCATGTTGCCGGCGGCACTGGAGCAGCGCCAGAAGGCGCTCGAAATCAGGACCGAGCATCTCGGACCATCCCACATCGAGACGCTCCAATCGATGAACGCCGTTGCGCTGGTCTACCGGGAGATGGGGCGCTTGGCCGAAGCCGAAGCGTTGTATCGCGAAGCGTTGGATCGCGGGCGGCAAATGCTGGGTGAGGATCATCTCGAGACGCTTTCGATCATGGCCAACCTGGCCGGTTTGTTTCGATCACAGGGTGCGCTGGGAGAGGCGGCGCACTGGTCGCGACAAGCCCTTGCGGGCTTCGAATCGACCCTTGGCGCTGAGCACCGACGGACGTTGAAACGGAAGAATACGTTCTGCGCGATCCTGCTCGAGCAGGGACGGCTCGACGAAGCGTTGAGTTGTTTCCAAGAATTGCTGGAGACCCAGGAGCGCGTCGGCGGTGCTGATCATCGACATACGGTCCTCGTACGAAACAACCTGATGGCGTCCCTTTTCAAGGTGGCGCGATTCGACGAAGCGGAACCCATCGCGCACGACGTGCTGCTCTCGAACCAGCGAATACACGGCGACGACCACCCCAACACGATCATGGCGCGGAACAACCTCGGCGTGGTCTTGCTCAATGTCGACAAGAATGCAGAAGCGGAAGAAGAGTTCCGCATCGCGTGTGGGCAGGCCCGCGCGGCGCTCAACCCCGTCCATGAGGTTCGTCAGAAATCGATCAGCAACCGGATCGACGCCCTGCTTGCCCTCGAGCGCTACGATGAGGCGCGCCCGCTGTGCGACGAACTGCTTGCAGTACGGCGCGGCCTTCGGCCACCGCGTCCGACGCGCGTCGCACAGACGCTGGAGCAGTTGGGTCACGTGTTCTTTCACCAACAGCGCTACGGAGAAGCCCGCGATACCTGGCGTGAATGCGTTGAACTGCGGGAGTCGGTTGCGACGGATCACTGGGCGACGCACCGCGCTCGGAGCGAACTCGGTGCGGCAATGGTAGCCCTCGGGGAGTTCGAAGACGCCGCTTCGCTGCTGCTGGAGAGCTATGCGTCACTGGAATCGCAACAGGAATCACTGCCGCCCGTAATCCGTGACAAGTGTCTGCGGGACGCACGAGCACGGATTGTCGCGCTTTACGAAGCCTGGGGCCGGCCCACTGACGCCGCCCGCTGGGCCCCCGTCGCACCAACCACCGCGCGCCCCTGATACCGGAGACCACCGGCACGGATGGCCGGCAGCACTCCGGTCGATCTGGTGGCGCGTCGGATCGCGCTGTCGCGATCACGGCACAAGGAACACGTTATCCGGCAATTCATCACCGATTGCCGTGTTTCGGCGAATGATCCGTGCGAGCGTTTGCCTTTCGATCAGCTGGACCATCTCCGACGGCAGGTAAGCTTGATACCAGAACCGATCGCCGTCGCGCAAGCGAACGAACTGATCGCGCAGGACGACGCGCCACGTTTCGCCGACGAGCCCGCCGCTCGCCGGCGGTTCGGCGAGTCCACCGACCCACGGGTCGATGTCAGCGACTGACGGGTAGGCGCTCGCGAGGCGATCTCGTACCTCGGCACTATCATTGATCTCGGCAAACATTGAGTACGGCGAAAGACCCAGCGCTGCCCGCAGTGGGTTCAGCGACGGCAGCCCGTGATCGCGTCCGCGCTGGATGTTCAGCGCCGGCAGATCAAACCCGCCGGCGCCCGGCGGCCCGAACAGAAAGTTGCGGACCTCGTCGATGACGAGGTGATCGACGCGTTGCGCGGCTTGCGCTGCAAGGCCGCGGAGAACGGCATCGATTCCGTATTCGACCGTCTCCTGCGGGTTGAAGAACGCGTCCGCGAGCGAGAGGTCCCCGGCTGCAATCGGGTCTCCGTTCTCGTCGCGTCGCAGCAGCGTCGGCGAGAGCATACTGTGACCCAGTCGGTATGCCGCGGTCGCGAACTCGTTCGAGATCCCGGGATCCACATCCGGTCGGTAGCCCCGGTACGCAGGCAGCGCTGCGGGCCCGAGCAGCACGGGCAGAAACTCGCGGTAGGTGATCGCCTGCATCTCTGCCGCGACGATCGCCCGGGCGTGCTCGTAGATCTCGTCGCCGCCGAGATCGGGAAAGGCGGTGGCGATCTCGTCCGCCCAGTGGTTGTGCTCGCGAACGAAGAGTGTATGCATGGCCGTCAGTCCCACCTGCTCGTTGGCCCGAATGTCGCCGGCGAGAAAGAAGGCGGCATCGTCGCTCGGCGCGTTCTCCAACCCGACATCGTTGAATGGGAGCAGATCGCCAGCGCTCGTGCGGAGCCTGCCCGTTCCGTCGAGCGACCGCAACGCCGAAGCCCGCTCCGCGTCAGAACCGTAGACATTGGACGCATCGATGAAGGCGGTGATCTCGTTGACCTGTTCGCGCACGCCCGCAACCACGGTGTACGCCGAGCGGTCGAGCGGGATGACGACTGTTCCACTGCCAGTCGGGTCGAAGAGTGCATCGTCAGCCGGCACCTGAATGTCGAACTCTTCGCGTGGATCGGCGACCGGAGTTTCGTCGATATCGTGGTCAAGGAATTGGCCCCATTGCCAGACGTAGTCGGACGCCCCCACATCGTTGACGCGACTCTCGGATTGCGCTGCGACGATGATGGAGATGGCGCGTGCACTGGGACGATCCGCGCCTGCCGGTGTTTCGCTTCTATCCGCATACGCAGCCGGCGCCAGCCGCAGGAACGTGGTGCCCGCCGAACCCCAGTCAGGATTGGTCAGGTTGTTACCGCTCCCGTCGATCGTTCGGAACTCTTCCGGAAACCGCGCCGCACGCCTGTCTGGATCAGGCCTTCGCCGCGGTCGCGGCGTTCGGTCACGACGCGACCGGTCGCGCTGCACCAACGAGCTACGTCGCTCCCTCACCGTGGTAGAATCGTCCGCCTCGCCCGAGTCCAGTGCCGACTCCGGGCCGTTCGCCGCCGCGAGCGCGGTTGTTTCGGCAGTTTCATCGAAGATCTCATCCAGATCACTTGGAACGTTGCAGCCGGCATACAACGCCAGCACGAGGATGAGGGTCGCCGCCCCGCATATCGACAGAATGCGGAGCACGGAAGTGGATTGCGGAAGAGGACGTGGCTCGTTCATTGGTGACCTCCAAACAGACAATCAAAACTACTTGTACGAGTCGCTTGGTGTTTGTGAGTTCGGTGTGCATATGGGAGTTTGCATATCAACCACCCGGCCCCCACGACGCCCGCTGAGTTCGTCCAGCGGTCAGCGTTTCGAGCGCCGTCGAGGCGGGCTCCGGGAAGCGGCGCGGGCGTTGCTGCGCGCCGCGCCGCGTCCGATTCCGCGCGCCCGTCCGGTGCCCGCCGACGGCCTCGAGCACATTCGATCACTCCTTTCGAGAGGCTTCCATCTGCGACCACCGGCGGTCGCCTTTGTCAGAAACGTGCGGACCGCAGCCGAATCTACGCGTACTTCTCTTTTTTTTGGCGAGGTTCCTTCGGATCGCAGAATCGACCGCCCCGCGATCTCGAACGGCAATCCGGGCCACGCGCGTCCAAGACGCATCGATCGCCTCCGACGATCTGGAGCGACTTCAGCATCCATGGAAGATCGCAAGGGTATAATGCCGTGGCGTAAGGAGTAGTACATGGCGACGTCCGATACGGCCGTCGAGCGCGTGCGTGCCGGAGACTCCGGCGCTCTCGCAGCGGCATTCGATCGTCATCGAGCGCGATTGCGACGGACCGTCGAGTTCCGCATGTCGGAACAGCTACGGGGACGCCTGGACCCTGACGACATTCTCCAGGACGCGTTCCTCTCCGCGGGAACTCGACACACCCACGTGCGCGGGAATGATCAGACCAGCTTGTTCGTCTGGCTACGGCTGGTCGTGCTACAGACGCTGACAGACGCGCAGCGCCACCATCTGCAAGCGCAGAAGCGTGACGCCCGGCGCGAAGCCAACGGCCGCGTGCAGGGAATCGATGGAACGTCTGTTTCGTTGCTGCGAGAACTGGCGGGCGGCCGTACCTCACCGTCATTCGCGCTGGCACGCGTCGAGTCCGCAGCCCGGCTGCGCTCGGCGCTGTCCGGAATGAACGCGTTGGACCGAGAGGTGCTTGCGCTTCGGCACTTCGAGGAGCTCGCCAATCACGAGGTGGCGGCGACACTCAACATCACGCCCAAGACCGCCAGTATCCGCTACATCCGTGCGCTACGGCGACTCAAAGACCTCATCGCCGATCCTGCGTCCGACAATGCAGCCGCGACGTCCGGACGCTGCCCGCGAGAGCGCGCATGAATGGCAACCCAAACCAACAACGGGACCCCTTGGAGGCGCTTGCCGACGATTTTCTGCGCCGTTATCGACGTGGGGAGCGCCCGTCGGTCACTCTTTTGGCCAAGCGCTATCCGGCGCTGGCGGACGACATCCGTGCGTTGTTTCCGACAATGCTCGCGATGGAGCATGCCAAGCAGGCGCAGAGGACCGAGGAAGCCTGTGAGACCGTACTTCCCGATGATACGCCGGTGCGACTGGGTGATTATCGCATCATTCGTGAGATCGGGCGCGGCGGCATGGGCGTTGTCTACGAAGCCGAACAAGAGTCGCTCAAGCGGCTCGTTGCCATCAAGCTGCTTCCCCGACGACTGACGGTGCACGAAGACCGACGTGCGCGATTCCAACGCGAGGCGCGAACGGCCGCCCAACTGCACCATTCCAACATCGTTCCCGTCTTCGGGGTCGGCGCACATGACGGATACGACTACTTCGTGATGCAGCGGATTCGCGGCGTCAGCCTGGCCGCTTTCGTCGCAACCCTGAGTCGGAAGGACAGGAACGCCCCACCGCCTACCAATCTCACGGAGCTGATCGCACTGGTCGGTCAAATGCTGACAGGCCATCAGAACACTGTTGCCACCCTCACGAATGCCAACGTTCCTCGCGACTCGTACTGGACCGCGATCGCGCGACTGATGGCCCAAGCCGCGGGCGCCTTGGACTATGCGCACGAACAAGGTGTCTTGCACCGCGACATCAAGCCGGGCAATCTGTTGCTGGACGAGGAAGGCGTGCTCTGGATATCAGACTTCGGGCTTGCCAAGGCGGTCGACCATGACAACCTGACGGCTGCCGGCGACGTGCTCGGCACGTTGCGCTACATGGCGCCCGAGCAGTTCGCGGGAACGATCGACGAGCGGAGCGATCAGTACAGCCTGGGCATCACGCTCTACGAGCTTGCGACCTTGCGACCGGCGTTCGGAAACAGTGAACGTAGTGCGCTCATCAGTGCGATCATGTCGGCAGCGCTGCCAGCCCCACGATCGATCGTACCGGACCTGCCGCGTGACCTCGAGACGATCATCCTAAAGGCGACGGCTGCGGATCCTGACCGTCGCTACGTACGTCTGCGTGCACTCCAGGCCGACCTCGAAGACTTCATTGCGGACCGCCCGATTCGAGCGCGTCGACTCACGACAACCGAACGGACGCTGCGCTGGGTACGTCGGCACCGCCAGTTGGCTGCGGCACTGGCCGTGACGGCCACGTTGACCCTCGCAATCGCCGTGGTCTCGACGATCGCGTACTTTCAAGTTAGCGCCGCGAACGCCATCACATCGAATGCACTACGGGACACGCAAGCGCAACGCGAGCGCGCAGCGCGCACTGCGCAACTCGCGCTCGACACGCTCGACGCAATATTCGAGCCCTTCGCGCCGACCGAGGTGCTGGTCGCGGGTGAGCTGACGGATGACACAGACGAGATCACGCTGACCGTTGCGAGACCGCCAATCGTCTCGCCGGAGAATGCGGACCTGCTCACATCGATGCTCGCGTTTTATCAACGGTTGGCGGCGCAAGAGGCCGATCTGCCAAACGTGCAACGCAAGATCGCGGCGGCGTGGGCGCGTGTCGGCGAGATCAACGAACGGCTTGGAAACGTAGAAGCCGCTCGGATTGCGTACGTGGAAGCGCAGTCCCGCTACCGTGCGCTCTCGGCGAATGTACAGCACGCGTCGACCTACCGTCTCGCGCGCGCTCAGCTCCATAATCAGATCGGTCGGCTGCACCAAATCGAGGACTCACCGACGCGTGCCGCCGCCAGCTTCGAGACGGCACTGGCATTGCTGACGCTAAAGTCGGACGAAACGCCGTCGGTCGAGCATGACCTCGAACGCGCGCGAACGTACTTCCTCATGGCCCAGCGTCCCGATCCAATGCCTGGCGCGCGGCCGCGAGGCCCGGGGCGCCGACCCCCGCCAGACCATCTGTTTGGTCTCATTCGGCACGGGGCCGATCCGGGGAAGCCTCACCCGGCAGCAGCGCTGAACAGCGCCGTCGAGATATTGGAACGGCTGGTTCCGAACAAAAAGAAAGATCCCCGTGCGGCACATCTCCTGGCGCGCTGCCTGGCGGCCAAGAGACCCCACCACGGTTTCCGTACCGGATTCGCCCGATCACGAGATGTTCGTCGTGCGACGGCGATTCTCGAAGATCTCGCGAAACGATATCCGCGAATCCCGCAGTATCGCGTTGATCTGGCCGACGTACTGGCTCGATGGCCGGATGGCCCCGACACACTCGAGCGTGTGGAGCGTGCCGAAGCCATCCTCGACCAACTTGTAACCGAACGGCCCAATGTTCCCGCGTACCGGTTTTCTCTGGCGCGGGTCCAGCTGCGCCGCGGGCAGGCGGCCCGACGTCAGGGAGAGGTGGAGGTCGCGCGCATTGCCATCTCGGCCGCTACGCACGCGTTGCAACAACTATCGGAGCGCTTCCCGAAAGTAACGTCGTACACGATTGCCGCCGCGTTCTACGAATGGGAATACGGGCGTCTCCTCGTTCAACACGGCGCGGTCGACGACGCGACCGCGATTCTGCAGAGTGCGCTGCAACGAATTGCCTCGTTGGGTCGGCGAAAGCATCGACGCGACGTCCGCGACCTCGCGAGCCGCTGCTACCGCGAACTCAGCCGAGCTTATCGGGCGCAGGGCCGTCACGCGCTGGCAGCCGATGCGGACGCGTTGGCACGCTCACTCGGGCCGGGGCGAAAGCACCATCGTCCGCCGCCCGATCGGGCTCACGCACACGCCGATCATCGGGGTCGGTCGCGATTCTGTTCAAAGAACCGTCCGTGGTAGTGGTCGCGCGGAAAGTGGCTCGTCCGCCCCATGGCGCTCCTCTCGGGGACCACGGCCGGTGAGTCCCGAGGGCTACTGTTTGCCGATGCGTGCCAGGGACGCTTCGTCGTCGTCGCCAGCAAAAACCGCACCAACAAACGTACATGCACGAAGTCTCACTTCCACTACTCCTCGCTCAAGCAGGTTGTCGTCTCGTCGTCAGAGAAAACGGATTTGGTATTCGTCAACGGTTACTACTGGTGTGGCTGTCCAACAGCGCTTCGAGGCGCGCGAGCCGGCGCTGCAACTCGGCGATCTCGGCGTCTTTCTCGGCGCGCAGTTCGCGCATCGCCTCGACTGCGAACGCCTCGAAGCCGCGAATGCTCAAAGCCTTGTATCCGTTGCTGCGTTCTTCCACCCAGTCCGGAATGACCCGCTCGACCTCCTGGGCGATGAAGCCCACTCGTGTTCCCGGCAGCTCGCGAATGGCCGCGGCGTCCTTGTATTCGAACGTGACGCCGCGAAGGGCCAGCAACGTTGCGAGCGCGCCGTCGAGGTCTTGGACGTTTCTCTTGAGGCGCGCGTCCGACGCAACGGACCAGCTTCCGCCGCCGGGCTTACCGGCCGTGCCGTTGACTTCGAGGGTGAACGTCGGGTCTTCCGTGCCGATGCCGACGCCGCCCTCTCGCACGGCCATTGTCGTTACCGTTTCGACCATCAGCGTGCGGAACCGATGGTCGTCGGTTGGGCTGTTTCCCGATCGTCCACGGGGGTATCCCCTGTTTTGAAACCAAACATGCTCATCTGGGGTATGAAGCCCAATGGTATAGGTCTGCCCTCGGGTCAAGGGAGTACCGGTGGCAAACACGACTCGGTCCCATCCGTGATCGGACCGAGGCGAGATACTCGCCGATACGAGCGCGGCGCCGTCAGTCCCCTCGCCCTCGTAAATGGTCACCGTACCCGCGCCAGAGGTGGTGCGAAAGAGCTCGACTGCTCCGAGCTGGCCGGAAACTCTCGGAGTGAAACTCTGCCAGTCATTTGTTCTTGAGCCCCCGCTCAAGGCACCTGGATCCCAGACCTGATCCGTCACGAGACCGGGAGCGCCGAGCAGAACACCGTCGTCGAATCGGATCTCGCTCGCCTCGTTGGCGACGACGGCGCCGACGAACGACGTTGCGGTCACCGTGCCCTCAACGTCGAGCTCGGTCGTCGGATCGGCGGTGCCGATGCCGACGCCACCCGTGGCCCGGATCAGGTATTGGTTATCCGCCGTCGAAACGAACGACTCCGGGGAACTCTGGTCGGCCCAGACGTAGGTGCCATCGTGCACGGCATTCGCCCGCCTCCCGGCCGCGAAGCTCGTCGTGCCGCTGGCGATGTTGCGGTCGCCGCCCGGGATCGCAGCATGCTCGCCGCTCGCTTCGTTGCCGCCCCCACCGCCGACCGCCGAGGTCGGTCCCGTCGCGCGGTTGTTTCGTCCGCCGCCGACAACGGACTCCGCCGCGGATGCCATGTTGCTGGACCCGCCGAGAATGGCCGCCCACCGGCCGCTGGCCGTATTGCCGCCACCGCCCGCCACGGCTGCACCAATGGCGGAGAGGGGATCGCCGTCGTCCGTGCCCGCGACGTTGCCATCACCACCGCCGACGACCGTGAGGTGGTCAAACACGAGATTTGCACTGACGAGGTTCTCGCCACCGCCTCCGCCGATCGTTGCGCCCAGGACGCCGGCGGCCGCGGCGTTGCCGGACCAGCCGGCAATCACATTCCCGCCCACGACGGCCTGTCCACCGGCGAACGACCCGCCCGGCTCCAGGCGAAGGACGCGCAGGCCGTCGACGCCGAAATGCAACGGCGCTGCGTCGCTCGTGCCGAGGTACTGGGTGTCCGGATCGGTGTCGGCGTTGCCGGCGAGCGCCCAGGCGTTCAACGCCGTCGTCGCGGTCTGGGCGTAAGGGGCGGCGATCAGCGGCTGACGCGGCGTAAGCGTGACAAACGGGCCGCCGGTGGGGCTCGCGACGGTGATCTCGAGCCAACGGGCGTCGCCCGTGAAGGCCAGTGGGGTGAAATCGAGCTCGACAGTGAACACGCCATCAACTACCGCGACGGCGTCAATCGCTACGCCCGGCCCGACCTGGGAACCTCCGACCTCGGCGTCCCAGAGGGTGAACCGCAGGTCGACATCGTCGTTGACCGGGCTTCCGTCGGCGTCGAGGCGGCCCTGGTAGGTGAAGCTGCTCCCAAAGGGCGTCTGGGCAGCGGCAATGGCCCCTCCCACGGCCAGGATCAACAATAATGACGTCACGGGTCGTGCGAAGTATCCATTACCGCTCATCTCAGGTCCTTTGCGCTAATCAGTGACAGATCGTGGGCGGCGCCCCGGGCGCCGTTCGCCTCTCTTTCTCCCTAAACGCAGCGCAATCAGCGAAGGTGAACGGTTTTTTGGGTCGGTGCCCCCCCTTTCCGCAGCGACCACGTGGCAGCCACGCGTTTCCGGCACATCGAAGGTGCTGGCTTACTCTCTGATCGGGGTGACTTCATCCACGAAGAAGAGCGCGTCCGTCTGGGCTGTCAGCGTCGCGACTTCGTACCACGAGAAGTAGCTCAATCGGCGCTTCCGGTCCAGGTATCGCTCGCCACGTGCACTCGTTTGAAGCGGTAGAACGAAGTTCGAGCCGGCACGAACGAGAAGACTCTCGATTCGCTCGGGATCGGATCGAAGCGGTACGGCTGACGCGGGTGACATCGGACTCAGTAGCGAGCCACGATCGTGCAGCATCCATATCGAGAATATCTCACCGGGATGCTTGCTTCCGATCATCTCTCCCAACGAAGGTCGCCGAGCTCTTAGCGTGTCGGCACCGACGCGCGACAGATGGTTGCAGTGGCCCATCATGATCACCTTTGCATCGCGAGGAAGGCGCTCGAGCGCCGCCTGTACCTGTCGAAACATGGCGGGCTCCCGGCGAACAAGGGCGCGCTCCATGGTGCCATCCGCTCGACGTGTTTGCACAAAAGCCAGTGACTCGACCAGACAGTCAACGCACTGTCGAAAACGGTGGCGATCGGTGCCGGAAATGCCATCAAGGGAAGCATCCGGATCTGCGTCAATCGTCTCACGGACCCGTTGAACGCGCGCGAACCACTCCGCGACGGGCTCATCCGGTTTGCGATCGCAACGTTGCCGAAGCGCCGCGGCGTTCGCCAGGGTATCGTAGCGCGCAAGGAGCGTGTCGATCGTAAATCGACAACCGCCGGCAGGCATGTCGATGTCCAGCGGATGTACCCTCAACGACTCGGAGCCCGCAGTCCGGCGTCTGTTCAGATCGCGAAGCGCCTCGAAAAAACGCCGTTGACCGCCGGCAAGTCGGCGTTGAAAGAACGACCCCTCGGCCGCCGCCGCCTGCCCCAGGATTCGCGCTCGATACCGCAGTTCGGGTGTCGCTGGTTTGCTCTCGACGCTACGCGATGTGGAACAGACAAAGTCGTTTACGACCTCGGATGCCGTAGCACCCAGTCCTTCGATGAAGAGGTGCCGGTAGCCGCGCCGCGCGAGGCACTCGATCAACAGGAGTTGAATGTCGTACTTCTCCTGAAAGAAGTGACCGGGCTCGCCGAGAAAGACGAAGCGGCGCCCGGCCAGCACATCGTCGAGGTATGCTTCGAGTTCCGGATTCGATTTCCAGCGTTTGATGGGAATCGACGTCGACTTGGCCCACGAGACGAAGTCTTGCTCGGAAACCTCAACGGTACGTTGAGAGCTGGGTTGCGGTTGCTGAGCGTGCGCGAGCCCGATCGCCAACGAAGCAGCAACCCCCGCCAGTCCATACCACAACGGTCCTAGTGATGAACGGCTCATTGGTTCACCCTTCTTGGTTCATTTTTCGAGCGTCCCGCAACTCACGGGCTCACCGACTCTGTCGCGACGGACGCACCGACGCCGGCAATCGCTCAATCGTCGCGCGGCACGACTTTCTCGCGACCGTCTGCGAACGTCACGATGGCGCAGACCTTTCCATCTCTCTTCGCAAGCGACAGCTTCCAGTCGTTGATCCCATCGATCATGAATGCGTCGTCGCCGAGGGGCGTCAATTGCCGCCAATCGGCCTCCGCACCCCCTCGTGGTCGGAACCAGAGCGCCCCCTGTTCGTACTTCAGTCGATGTCCGCCGTAGGATCCCGCAAACTGGCGGAGCTGCGATCCAAGCGGCTCGGACGAACGTCCGCGCGCTGCGATCTTCTCGCGAAGCAGTCCAAGCTGGCGTTTTCGAGTTCCGTCAGTACGCTTGATTAATGCTTCGATCGCAAGCAAATGGGCATGTTCGAGCGCTTCGGTTCCTGGGCAGGGTCGATCCGGCTTGATACCGGTACCTTGCCAGTTGGTGTTCGTGACCGTATCGACCGAACGGATGCTCGGAATCTTCAGCACGAAGTTATCGACCAGCGGAACGAACTCGATTCCGTTCGCGCCGCCGACCGTTTTCTCGCCGACGATCGTCGCGCGTTTCCGCACCTGCAGCAGGTACGCCAGCTCTTCGCCGGCCGACCAGGTACGGGAGGAGACCAGGATGAAGATCGGCAGCGTCGTCAAGCGCCGACCGGGAACGGATGCCAATGGCATCATCTCATAGGTCCAGTCCGAGTAGCGCTTCTCGAATGTCTGCAGCGGCTGGTCCAAATCCCCTTCAAACAGATACGCCATGAGAAGTTGCGTCATCGCCGAGTTACCGCCACGGTTGTCGCGCAAGTCGATAATGATCGCATACGCGTCCGCAATCGCTGACATCACCGCGTGGGCCTTCTCTTCCGCCCCTTGCTCCCAACTGAACGTGTCAAGTTTCAGATACGCGATGTTCCCTTCGAGCAGTCGGAACGCGGTGAAGCCGAAGTTGCGCTCGCGGGCTTCGCGGAGCAGCGCCGTGCGCGGCAATATGCTCCCGGCCGGCCCGGTGAGCGACTCGTATTGCTCGGCGCTGTAGCGAACCTGGAAATGGCCGTCGCCGGTGATCCTGCGAAGGTCGTTGGTCAACGTAGTTGCGAGTTCGGCGGCCCCGCAATCACGGTAAGCGCCGCGCTCGAATTCACTGCGGACATGTGCGGCAGCCTCGGTCGCAAGAACGGGGTCGACGTACATCGTCTCGACCTTCGCGGATAGCGTCTTGATGACGTCGCTCGTCGCTGCCTGAGCAAACGGACAGTTCGCTTCCAGAATGAGAGCTAAACCGATAGCGCCGAACGCCACTTTCATCGCCGCGCTCCTTAACTGGCACCTGCTTCTTGTTCCGCGAGCATCTCGATGTGTTGCGCCTGCGTGTCGCAAGCGTCTCCATGAACATGGACCGCCGGCCGCGCATCACTGTGTCAAGAAATCTTGCGGACCTGGCCGGCGGCACGTTCTCTCGCTTCGCCGCGACGAGAACGGCGCAGCACCGGATGGTCGTACCAGAACTGCCGCCGTGATAACCCCCCTTCCGTCCCCCTTCCGGCGCGCATGCCGGCCGAGAGCAACCCGACTGTCGTCGGTGTCGCAAGTAGACGTTGCGTCGCGTCGACGGCTAGCCTGTCTTGGCCGGCGTCTCGTCAGCATTCGTGCCGGCGCTTCGAGGTGCAGAGTCGTGGACGCGGTCCTTCTTGATGATCTTCATCTCCGTCACGTTTCCAGTCTCGTCGCACTCGAACTTCAGACGGAGGCCGCCCGCTCGCTCGTAACGGAAGAGGTTCCAGGCCATGGCCTGCAAGCGTGCCGGCGGCTCACCACTGCGCGCGTGATAAAGCGACCCGTCCTTGAGTGTGATGTGATGCGTGCCGTACGTGCCTACATAGCGTCGCTGGACGAACTCCGGCAGACGAATCGGGTTGAGTCTGGCCCATTGGGTCGCCACGCCCCAAGCGATAGGGCTGATCTCGAGCGTGACTTGCGGTCGACGTTCTGCAATAGCCCTGAATTCATCGATCGCCGCGCGCAGCTTGACGCCTGCCTCCCACATACGCAGCTTGCTCCGAAGCCGGTGCCCGGTTTCGCAATTGGGGAAGTAGGTCTTCAGTTTCTCAAGAATCACATTGGCCTCATCGGCATCGTGCCGGTCCATCGCTTTCTGCGCCGCAACGATCAACCCCCACATCGAAACCATCTCGAACGATTGCCCATCGGCCCGTCGCGCAAAGTACATGTGTTCGTGGAAGTCGCGAACGATGAAGTGATTCTCGCCCAGGTAGTCGAGCGGTACGTCGCCCTCGCCGAAACTGATCATCAGCTGATCGTCTTCGACAAAGACCCGCACCGGCGTTTCGTAGATGGCCGGATACTCGCCCACGTACCGCTGCCGTTTCGCTGGAGAGATCGGTGCCGCCACATAGGGAGAATGGGGCTCGGGCACCGGTACCAGCTCTGGATTGGTTTTTGGATCCCCGGTTCGCGCATCCAGGATCATCCGAATCAGCTCTTTGTGCTGCTGCCAGGTGATCGTAATCAGGTCATCCGTATAGCTGTCGACACGATTCACGAACACCATGTCCGCCCCGGGAATCACGTCGATCGACTGGCAGTAGTTGCCGTACGCAGAGAACATTCCCAGCGATTTGAACGGCTCCTCATCGTGGAGCCACCACATCAGCCCGTACCCGCCGTTCCACGCTGCATCGGAGATACGCGATCGACTCTTCCTGACGTACGCCGCTGACAGAACCTGCCGATCGCCCCAACGGCCATCGTTCAGGTACAGGAGCCCGAAGCGCGCATAGTCCCGCGCCGACATGCGGAATGGATACGCCGGGTGTATCGACTTTTCAGAATCGAAGTGATAGTAACCGTGCGATGGGTGGTAGTCCTGCATCCCGATCGGCGCTGCGATCCGCGTCTGAAACTCCTCGAAGATCTTCGCTCCGGTTTCCTGTTCGAAGATCGTGGCCAGCGCATTGAAGTCCCAGTTGTTGTAACAGAAGTGCTCGCCGGGCTTGTATGCGCCGCGCTCCGGCTTAGGATTCGTGGCCGGTTCGTATGCTGCGGGCAGGTAGATGCCGGAGCGTCCCGCAAGCAGGTCGTAGGTGGTGGCGGTCTTCTCGATCTCGGTCAACGGATTCCGGCGTTCGTCGATGCCGAGTTCGGCAAGCGTCTTGTTCGGATCGATCGTGCCCAGCCCGATGTGAACGCCGTACAGCCCGCTCATGAGACTCTTGCGAGCGCTGTGGCTTCGGTAGCGGCGGTCCGTGTCGCCCCAGTCGACCAGGATCGCGCCGTCGTAGACGACCATGACCGCGGCGGATCCGATCCGTTCGGCAAATCGCCTGGCGCGCTCCAGCTTCGCGGCATCGAAACCCGCCTCTTCCGGCGTAGCGAATCGCATCCAGCGCTCGCCCGGCACGCGGTCACCCGCGACCGCAGCATCAACACCCGCCAATACGAAAGTCAATACGATCACGGCCAGTACGTCGCGTATGTTGCAAATGCCTGTCTTGCTACTCATCACGGTTCCTCCTCGAGGATTCGGATCCCCCAAAAGAGATGGTCTGGTGGCGCCGCGTTCCAGGCCCTGTAGGCATGCGAATCATCGGTCACATAGTGAAGCGTATACTTACCTGCCGGCAGTTTGACGACCTGGTTGGCCAGCAGATTCTTGTCCGCACCGCCCGCGTGCGCCGACTCCCTCGCGTGCATGGACCAGACCTTCCGGCCCGTCGCGTCCGCGATCCAGCCGTAGTCGAATACGCTGCCGCCCGCACCTTCCCCGATTGCATAAACACGGACGTTCATTGTCTTTTTCAGCGAGAAATCGACGGACTGGTGCTGCTCGTCGCCGACCTCGGTCAAACGAGCGATCACCGGTAACCTGGAATAGGCGTCCACGAACGGTTTCGTGAAACACGGGTACACATCATTCAGGAGGCGCGCGCACACCTGGTTGCGTCGCATGAACGTGTACATGTTCTGCATCAGCTGTGCTTCGCGCTTGTAGAGATACTTGAGACGTGCATCCCGTACACGACCAATCTGCCCGATGATCCGTTCGGTCGACGCGGTCCAATCGATATCGGGGCCGACTTCGTCGAACATCGGCTCGTAGACGAACAATCGCAGGAAAGCGAGGCCGAACCCGGAATTCAGCGCATCACCGCGCGCCATGTCGAACGCGTCGCTCTGGGTCTTCGAGTTGGAGAGAAATATGAACGTATAGTTCTCCTCCGGCACCTTCAGGTACATGCAGGACATGCCGCGCCAGGCACCACCATGCCAAATGATCGTGCGTCCGGCGTGCTCGGCGGAGAACCAACCGTAGCCATAAGGAAATACTTCGCCGGTCGGCGATCGGACCGGTTCCCATGCGATCGCCTTCGTTTTGCTTGCAATGAGACGACCTTGATCGAGTGCGATATCGAACCTTGCCAGGTCGCGGACGGTTGAGTTAAATCCCGCACCGGTTCCGAAATAGACTGGATAGTCCGATCGCGATAATTCGCGCTGGTCGTTGTAGTGATAGGCGCGAGCGAGTTGTCGATAGACCGCATGTTCCGGCTCATTGAGCCAGAATCGATTGAAGTCAGCTTGCGACGCATCATCGACGACCAGCTCTGACTGCTTCACATACAGTCCACGACCGTAATCAGTCGTTTCAAGCGACCGAGCAACCATCGCAACGAACGTGTTGTAAGTGTTACCCCAGAAGCGGTTTTTGAAGTCGTAGCCGTCAATCACCCGCCGAGGTCGACCGTTCTGATCACGGATCCTGAGCTTCTTGCCGCGCGACGCCAAGTACGCGCGGAACCGGTCCTGGAGTTCGGGATCCAGCGGATTTGGCGCCGTTCGGGTCATTCCAAGCGGGCCCGCAATATCGGTCATGAACTGTTCGCGAAACGAGCGGCCGGAAGCGCGTTTGATCGCCTTCCCTGAGGCGCCGTAACGATCACCGTCGTAGTGCCAGACGGTGCCGACCGGGTCGAGCGTCGTATGTGACATGATATGTTTGAGCTTGATGTCGTCCGCATTCGGATAATCGTGCCGAAACGCGAACGCATCGTAGCGGCGCGCGCGATCCTCAAGACTGATCGCACCTCTTTCCACGTTGCGGAAGAAGACGACCGAAGCGAACGCCTTGGTCACGGACGCAAGACCGAAGGGGGTATCGGGTGTTGTTTTGATTCTGTTTTCGACGTCTGCATAACCCCATGCTTTTTCCCAGACCACCTGCTGGTCCTTGAGGATGATCGCCGAAAGGCCCGGTGTCTTCAGATCGCGCATCAAGCGCTGGACGATGCCCTCGAATCGCGCAGTTCGTGTCTCGAACGATGGATCAGCCGGCCCGGCCTCAGTCGTCGGCGGCAACCCGAACGTAAGCAATAGGGCCGCCCCACACTCGACAGCAACGGCCACCATCGCCACACGCCCGCACTTGTGATCGTGGCGTCCCGCTTCTTGCGTTACTTGCATTGGGTGCTCTCCCTATCGTCCGCCAATGTGAGGTCGATCGGGCCGAGTTCGCCCGCGTTCGTTCTCTCGGCGGAGCATGCCGAAACGGCCAAGACGAGATCCATCCTCGCACGAAAGACGATCCGTGAGCCCGGGATGGACAGAGGCTCTTGAACCTCCAGGCTCCCGGTTCCCGGCTCGATGTGAACATTCATGAAGATGTTGAACGGCGTCGGAATCCGGTCAGCGGTAATGCCATACGCGCCCAGCGCCGACGCAAGTTCGTTGAGGCAGTTCGGATGATCGGAATCCCCGTACTGCAGACGAAACATCTCGCGGCTACAAGGCGCGAACAGAAAATCATGTCGTCCGACACTGTCACTCACAATGTCGAGCATGCCATTGCTGCGATTCGAGTAGAGCGTGTGCCCTTCGGTCAGTCTAAGCGTCCCCGAATAATCGAAGGTTCGGCCAGAACTCAGCCACTCATTCGTGTCGTGCATTGAAAAAGCGACGAGGTCGGCCACCTGTCTCCCAAATGGATCGATGACGGTAAGTTCGCCGCCGGACGAGCAACTCAACGCACGCGCGGTACTTGGCTCGAGGCGAATCGATTCCACTCGGCTCATTTCCTGCCCTCCGCCAGGACATGTAAGCTTGCTCACGCAAGCACACCAGACAGGACTGATCGCGATCGGCATCCGTCTCGCAAATCATGCAAAAAGCGCCGATTGGAACATCAAGAACTCCGCGCCAGTACCGAACGCGCAGTTCCCCTTATTCGCATACATGATCATTCGTCGACGGGGAGAGAATATTCTCAGGCGCCGCACGACATTGCACGAATCATCCATCGATCGACAACGAGTCGCGCTGCTGGTCGACCTCCACGATGACGGCGCGATTGCGCCGGCGGCACCACGTGATGCTCGAACCGCAGACAAAATCAACTGAACAAACCGCGCACGTCCCGTCGGCGCATGCTCCGAAACAACGTTGCCTCGCACACGAGCGCAGTGATAGCATACTCCTCCGCGTTCACCGACCGGGGGACTACCCGTCCTGCGACGCTGTTGGTGACCCGTTTCCGAGATCATTTGCCTACACGGTGGCGGGCGCTGCACGAGCTCGCGCAAGAAACAAAGCCCCGAGGCAGACCTGATGAAGTTCGTCCGCTATTGGATCACATTCGAGGTTGGGGCGAGCGTTCTGCCACTAGGTGTGGGCGATGGTTGTGGCGTTACCGCCTATGGCCGCGATGACGCGCTCCTAATCGTCAATGCCAAGGTCTTCGGAGGGAACGGTCTCCCTGAAATAGTGGAGATGATCGAGAACGTCGATCTCTCTACACTTGATGAAGGCCATGTGATCCCGAACATTGGCGACGTCACCGTGCGCAGCATTTGGTTTCCACGAGGGTTCTAACACTGCGAATCCCTCTAGCATGGCGAGACGAGAATCCCGCGGTGATCCGAAGAGGTGTGATCGCCCAGGGGCCGCGCTCGTTGGCATACGAACCCCGGTATACGGCGCGGGTACTACGTGGTTCGGCGCACGAATATCGGCGTAAGCCTTGGCCTACCTACGGGATCTTCCGCTATTGCTGCAGCTGATCGTCCCCGTCGAACGCGCGACGTGTTCTGGCATCGCTCGTGGCTGTGCAAGCGCAGCGGCAATTGCAACGGTGGTTCAGCAAGTGGCCCGCAATGAGCAGCAGGCCCCCGACCGGCATGAACCATTGTGTTGGGATTGGGACAGCCACCGAACGTGCCGCGGATACGCCCGGCTCATCTGTACCCGCTTGATCGGCCGACTCCGGCTCGCTGCTGTCGGAACAAGCGAGAACGCAAGCAGATGTGCAACCGGTTGGTGCCGAAAGTTCGCAGTCTGCGTTGACCGATCCTGCCGAACTTGACTCGTGCGGCGCCGCCGAGACAGTCGATGGAACGCCGAGTGCAGCTGCACTCCCTGCCGGGCAGCAGTCCGGGTGCTCTGAGAACGCTCCGGCCGATATGAGCGCCAAGCCGACGACGGCGATCGCCCCCGGCGCGCAACGCCGATGCCTTCCCCAGCCAGGAATGAAGGCAACGATCGCAATCGCAACGCAGACCGCGACCATCCATTGGTGAAATGCCGGCTCGGCGAGGAAATCCAGGCCGAGCAACGGCAAGAAGCTGACTACCAGCGGCATCGCGGCACAATGAATGGCACACGCAACCGAGGCGGCCACACCCAGCCAGTCGCGCCAGGCCGGCACATTACGTCGATCCTCGCCCAACGGGAGCCGCGAGGCCTCCGGTACATTCGGAGAGTCGGTTCCCAACTGGACGTTCGGACGAACGAAATCGGAGATGCGGGTTGCACCGTCACTCGCACTACTCATTTGTTTCTCGCGTCCACGTTGCCTGTGTACGGCCAAGTGAATCTATCCCCGACCGGGCACCGGATCGAGTTCCTGAAACTGCCCGAATACCGGAGCCCTCCGTCATACGTGTCGGCCAGCGCAGCGGGTTGCCCCGCTGTCGCTGGCGACACATTCGTTGCGAGCTCCGTGGCGGCATCAATCCAGTAGCCTTACCGCTCGCGCCTCTCATCGTGCCCCCGGCCGCCAGGAACCCGCCCTCCTCCAACTCCACAGAGCAGTGATAACGCATTCGCATTATCCACATAGTAGCACGTGCGAATGCATTTGCAAGTAGTTCTGGGGAAGTTTATTATGGTATTGGTCGAGCTGCGATACGCTGCGCGGACGCAGTAGAGGAGATTTGCAGGATGCAACGACAGACGGCGCAACGGGTTGCGATAGAGGCTGTTTTCGGCGCGGCGGGACGACCGCTTGGGCCGCTAGAGGTACTGGACGCCGCCAGAGAACGAGTGCCTTCGCTCAATCTGGCGACCGTTTATCGCACGCTCAAGCGGATGCAGGAAGAGCACGCGATTCACCCGGTTGAGTTGCCAGGCGAAGCGCCGCGCTATGAACTGCGGGCCGCCGCCGAACGGCACCATCATCACTTTCGATGTTGTGAGTGCGATTCCGTGTACGACCTAAAGGGTTGCGTCGCGGGCCTCAAGAAGCTCGTGCCGAGCGGATTTCGCATGACGGATCACGAAATCGTCCTCTACGGTACGTGCCGGTGCTGCACCTCATGACGCCGACCATCATCGGCGAGAAAAGACGCTCGTACTCGCGCATCACCAGTACTTGGCGTTTCCTGGGCCGACTTGTGTGCGGTAGCGGTACGCTCGCGATCCTGGCGCTCTGTACGCTGGTCGTCGCGGCGATCGGCCTAACGCTGCACCCTCGGCTGCTCCTGTTGGTGCCCGCACTGATCGCAGCATTGGTTCTCGGGTCGGTGTGGCCTTGGATCGTGATTCTCGGCGGGCGCGGAACGCTATTCGTGACGGCGGACCGCGTTCATGAAGGCGAACGCGTCGACTGCCGGCTGACCCTGCGAAACCGGGGCCTTTTGCCGGCTTGGGGCATGCTGTTGGATGCGAGTGACAACGATGTTCAGGCATTGCCGGCACTGCGACCACTGTCATCCGTTGAATTGCCGATGGCGTTTCGGCCTCGGCAGCGCGGCGTATTTCCGCACGGACCGATCCGGTTGCAGACGGGTTTTCCGTTTGGGTTTCTGACGGCGTCGCGACGGGTGCGGGTAGATAGTGCATTGCTCGTGTGGCCGCGGGTGTTTCCGGTCGCGGCTCCACCTGTGGGTGCGGGGACCGGCAGCCCGACCGGACGCGTCGAGACGCGTCGCGCTGGCGTAGAGGGTGATACGACGGGGGTGCGTGCGTACCGACGAGGCGATCCGATGCGGTGGATTCACTGGCCGCAGACGGCTCGGCAGGACCGTTTCATGGTTCGAGAGTTTCAGGCAGTCGGCAGTTCGCGCTGGGAGATCGTGCTGGATTGCGATCCGCGGACGCACGTGGGCGACGAACATGAGGGCTCATTTGAATGGGCAGTGCGGATCGCGGCCAGCCTGGCGATCGGTTGGCTGGACTGCGGCTCCGAGGTCGCACTCCGCGCGGGCCCCACACGAATCCGAATGGCAGGCGGACACCGGCAGCGCAAGTTCATTCTGGATGCATTGTCGCGTGTGCGTTTGAGCACCGACGGCGTCGGCGCTGAAACGAACCCGACACCAACAACGATCTTCATCGGCACCGACCTTGGTTGGACGAGGCGCACGGGCGTAACCGCCGGCCCCCTGCGCGGATTCCTCTTGCATGCGGCCGGTTTTGGCGGACACCGGACCGAGGGGTGTCCGGCGCTATCCGCCGAGGTTGTCCGGATCGGAGGCCCGTCCGACGTTCCGGCGGCGCTTTGTCGTACTTGGGGGGCGTGTGCAGATGTGGCCTAACACACGGTCACTGCCCTGGGGAAACGAGCTGGCGCTGATTACCGTCACCGTAGCAGCGTTGGCGGCGCGCCTGGCCTGCACCGAGCCGGGGACCGCGTGGTTCTGGCCGCCGGCAGTCATCCTCGCTTTCGCCGCGGGCGCCATCGTGCTGCGCTGGCTTGATCTGCGACGGCATCTCTTCAGTTGCGGTGCCCCCGATACCCAGTTGACGCGGGCTGGGCTCGTGATCGCGGTACTACTGCTGGTCGCACCGTTCGTCGAGGGTTTCGGTCGTATCTGGGCTGAGACCTACTGTCGTCCGCTGGAACAAGTCACGATCATCGCATTGACGAATCTGGCGTTCTTCGCTGCCGCGCTGCCGCGGCTGCCACGAGCCGGCGTACTCGCGCTGGGCGTTTCGCTCTTCCTGGTGATTGCGGCAGTTGCGCTCGGCGAGCATCCAGCGATCGCGCCGTTGGCGGCGAGCTTTGCAGGCTTGGGCGTGGCCTGGCTGGTGCATCGGCACTGGCAGCGTATCGTCGTGGCATCGAGTTCGCGGGAGACGGCGCGCGTTCCGTTCTTCCCGGTTGTCTGCCTGGTTCTGCTGCTCGGCGGCGTGACCGCGATGTCAACGCGCGTGGCACAGGGGCTGCCCGACGTCTGGGGGGAATGGGCACCCTCATCAGGCGGTAGCGGCGGCGGGAACCCGCTGGCGCTGCTGGGTATCGGCGACGGCGACTGGGCGATCGGCGGTCCGAACGCGCGCAGCACCGGATCGGTGGACACGGAATACGTCCTCGAATCCAACTTACCGACCCTATATGACGCCATGACCGAGTCGTATGGAGAAGCGCGGCCGCGCCCTCAGACGGCGCGAACGATCTTCGTCGCAATGGAGTACCTGATTCGCACTCCAGACCACGCTGCAAGGGACGCGGGCGAACCCGGTCGCCGGTTCTCGCTCTATCGGAAAGGGCGCCCGCAGAAGAGCCGGTCCGGGCCGGAGGCGACGGCGTTGCTCTACGTCGAAGGCCGCGTGCCGCTGCATTTGCCGCTAACCGTTTATGACCGGTTCGACGGCGTCGCATGGTGCAAGTCTCCCGAACGAAACGATGCGTGCGAACTACAGACGCGTGCGTCCGACAAGTCCTGGTTATGGCTTCCCACGAACCGCTCCGATCCGCTCTTCCGTGGGGATCAGCGGCATCAGCTACGCATTGGTCGATTCTCTACGGACCACTTGCCGCTGCCCGCGCACGCGGCATGTTTCCGGTTCGGAAAGCACAGCGGGCGCTACGCGGACCGTTGGGCGCGCAACACGATCAAATGGGTGCATGAGGGGATTCTGCGCACCGATAAGTGTATGCCGTCAGGCACGCTCCTGGACGTCACCTCGTCTACGGTTGACCGCACGCAGCTGGCGTCGCGGGACGACCTGTTTCCGGCGGTCGAAAGTGACGACGCCTGTCTTTCGGTCCCGTTACACTTGCAGGACAGTGCGGCCGCGCTGGCGCGACGGTTCGAGCACTTGCCGCGTGGTTGGTTGCAGATCGAGTCGCTCGCCGACCACCTCCGCACGCATTGCGTGCATGATCGTGACGCGACGGTACCGCCGGACTGTCAGGACCCTATTCACCACTTCCTGCATCAGGCCCGTGGCGGCCCCGCGTACCAGTTCGCGACCGCGGCGGCGCTGGCCCTGCGAAGTCTCGGCTATCCAACGCGCGTGGTGTCCGGGTTCTATGCCGATCCGGACGCGTACGTGGCTCGGTCTGGCCATACGGCGGTGCGTGCCGATCACGCTCATTTCTGGGTCGAGGTGCGCTGTGCACCGGGAATGTGGCTGACCGTCGACGCCACGCCGGGGTACGAGGTGCCATGGTATCGCGAGACGTTGATGACGCGGTTTGCCTCGACATTTCGTGGTTTGTGGAGCTGGTGTTACGCTCACCCGTTGCAGTCACTTGTGGGGGCAGCGTTCAGCGTGGTGCTGTGGTGGCGAAGGCGCTCGATCCATGAACGGCTGCTGACCGGGTGGCTCATGTGGTGGCCGTTCTGGTCGGCCGAGCAGCGCGTACTGTGCACCCTGCGGCTCGCCGACCTGCGGAGCATGCTCAGCGGACGGAGTCGGCCATCGACGGTCACACCGCGAGCGTGGTATCGCTGGCGTGGCGACTCGGCGAATGAGACGTTTCTGTCAACGTTGTACGAAGTACTCTATGGCACCGTGCGCTGCCGGACGCCGGATGATGAACGAGCCACCGAGCGCGTCTGTCGACAGTTCATCCGCGAGCTGTCCGTCCGTCGGTTGCGCGATCGACTGGGGGCATCATGATGGGGACGCGCGTAGATCAGGATGGTGCGGCTTCGGACTCCGTGGCGCAAGAGCACTTTGGTCAGCGCATCGCCGGCCTGCGCACCCGGCTCAACGCTGCGCTTCAGGGCAAGGGAGCGGTGGTCGAACATGTGCTCACCGCGCTGCTTGCACAGGGACACATTCTGCTTGAAGACCTTCCCGGACTGGGCAAGACGACGTTGGCGCGCGCGCTGGCCAGCGCCATCGGCGGCCGTTTCGCCCGGCTCCAGTGCACCCCCGACCTGCTGCCGAACGACATCACCGGCTTCAACGTGTTCAATCAGAAGCTGCGCGAGTTCGAGTTCATGCCCGGTCCGGTGTTTGCGGATGTGCTGTTGGCGGACGAGATCAATCGCGCGACGCCGCGGGCGCAGAGTGCGTTGCTGGAGGCGATGGCGGAACGCCAGGTGACGGTCGACAACGAACGTCATCCGTTAAGCGCCGGCTTCTTCGTGATTGCCACGCAAAACCCGATCGAGCACCACGGAACACATCCGTTGCCGGAGGCGCAGCTCGATCGTTTTGCGATCCGGCTCAGCGTCGGCTATCCGGCTCCGGAGGATGAGCAGCGCCTGTTGGCAGCGGCCGTCCGGGAGGGCACATTCCCGACCGAGAGAAAGGTCCCGGCGCTGCAAGCCGGAGAGTTGCAGGAGATGCAAGCGATCGTGGCAGGACTGGCGGTCGCGCCCGCACTGCAACGTTATCTGGTCGAGTTGGCCACCGTGACACGGTCGGCGGCGCGTTTCGCGCACGGGCTGAGTCCACGTGCACTACTCATGTGGCAGCGACTGGCGCAGGCCCGGGCATTCCTTGAACAGCGCGCGTTCGTCACGCCGGATGATGTTCAGGCGGTCGCGGGTCCGCTGTTGAATGTGCGGGTCGCCATTCACCGGGGCGGTGAGGCCGAGCTCGTGCAAGACGTGCTTTCAAAGGTGGCCGTGCCGACCGACCTTCCGTCGCGGGACGAGCGTATCTGACGCGGAGTGAGCGCATGCTGGATATGATGCTGGCGCATGGGGACGGGGTCATCTTCGGCCCGTTTTCGCTCTGGACATTCGTACTGCGATTTGGGCAATCGTTGCTGGATGCGGCGCCCGGTCTGTTGGTGGGCGTATTGCTTGCAGGAATCCTCGAAACGCGCGGCGGGCGTCGGTGGATCACGGCCGCTCTTGCCGGGCCGCTGCTGCAATGCGCACCGCGCGCCATGCTGCTGGGATTGCTCGCGCCCGTCGGGGCGCTGGGGACGCTGCCCGTGGCAACCGCGTTGCTCCGCGCGAATGTTCGGCCTGCAATCGTTTTGCTTCTCGTCGTAATGGCGCCAGCTTTTACGCCGTGGTCGCTTGGCTACGCCGCCGACCTGATGGGGCTTGTGCCGACTGCCGTAGCGCTCGTCAGCACGATCCTCCTCGCATTCTCGGTGAGCATTGCTGTGCAGGGAGCGCGAACGGGCCCGAACAACGACGTCATGACGCCGGACGATGGTAGCGGTTCGCAGTTACTGGTCGCGCTGCGGGCTTCAGCACGCCACTGCGCCGGTCCGCTTGCAATCTACGCTGGCGTGGGCCTGGGAGCGTCGGCGTCTTTCGCGGCCTTTCTCGAACCAGGAGCGATCGAAGCCCACCTCGGAGAGTCAGCCGTAACGACGATGTTCGAGTTGGCGGTGCCGTTGTCATTCGCGCACGTTCAGCCCGAGCTGGCGGTGGTGTTTGCGGGCGAGTTCTGGCGGATTGGCGCGTTGGTGGGCGCGACGCTTATCGCGTTCATGCTGGGGGCCGCTTGGAACCCGGGAACAATGACATGGATGATCCATCGTTTCGGGCGCGTCGGCGTACTGGCAACATCCACCTGGATTGCGTTGGCGCTGGCGTTGGCCGTCGTCGGGAATTTTCTACTCGAGGCACCGCGTCCAGGCGAAGCGGACGCCCACGCGTTCGATATGCTGACGAAACCGTACCACTTTGGCGGTGAATCGCCCGGTAGCGGTGTTGCTCAGCAACTCGGGCGCACGCCGGCAGGTAACGGCATCGCACTACTCATCCTCGGTGCATTGTCTGTTACTGGGCTATTGCTTCGCATCGGGCATCGGAGAGGTAGCGGACGGTCAGGCGGTGCGGTCCAGCCGGAGGCACGTCCCGTGAACCCGATCGGCATCCGGCTTGCGATGGCGGGTGGGCTGCTCATTTGCGTTGTAGCCTCCGCATACAGCTACTTTCCGCCGCCGGCGGAGCTGAACGATCGGATCGATCGGCATAGCGGGAACCTCTTCGAAGCCGTGTGCACCGTGGAGAGCGGAGCACCGGATGAAGCACAACGTACCGCGGCCAGAAGGCGGGCACTGAATGCGCTCGACCGCATCGAATCGGACCTGTCCCGTTACGTAGCCGCGTGCGTCCTTCGTGGCATTCCGAGCACCGGGAATAGTCCCGGCGCAATCGACGCCGTGCGGCACTTCCGGCTACAGATGGAAGCCTCGGCCACGGGCCTCCCAGACGCGGCGCTCGAGCTGGCCGACCGCCTCAAACGCCTGGCCAAATAACCAAAGACGTCAATTGTGGAGCGCGCGGCCGGTGCCCTCGACACTGGCCGTCAGAATCAGCACCCAGCGACAACAATTTATAGGACGATGATGTCGACGTCGCGTTGGCGCGTTTCCGGCTACCGAGCGTCGGAAACGCGTGGGTCTGGTCGGACGGATGCGCGCTACCGGCGGTGTATCGACACCCAACGCGCCGCTCGGAAATCATGAGCGGGCGCACTTGCAAATGCATTTGCGTGTGCTACGCTTCCCGGAAGCGCAGATGCGAATGCATGTGCAAATGCATCGATGTGCCAGCGCTCTATCGGATACGGAGGACTTCATGCGTTTCAGATTGACGATGCTGTGTTTTTTGACTGCCGTGTCGGTTCAAACGGCCGTGGCCGGCTTTCAGGTGATCGCCGTCGACACGATTGCCGGCGGTACGGGGAACTTCGCCCTCGACATCAACGCGAGCGGCGCCGTCACGGGCAACTCGCGCACGACGGCGTCTTCGCTTCCGTTAAACGCCTACTCCTGGGGTGGCCCCGGACCGGCGCAGAACATTGGGGTGCTGCCCGGCAGCAACAGCTTCAGCCGCGGCTACGCGATCAATAACGCCGGCGTGATTGTTGGCGAGAGCGACAACAACAACTCGCGCGCCTTCCGCTGGGACGCCGTCAACGGCATGACGGAACTGCTGAGCATCGCCGGCACGAGCGGCGGCGTAGCGCATGACATCAACAACGCCGGGGTGATCGTTGGCATCTCGAGCAACGGTCAAGCCAGTCGGCCCACACGCTGGACGAACGGCGTCGCGTCCGATCTCGGTTCAATCGATGGCCAGGCCAATACCTTCGGCCGCGCCTGGGGCATCAACGACGCCGGCGATGCCGTCGGCTTCTCGCGACGACAGAGCACCCCGAGCAGCATCGCGCAGGCGACGCTGTGGCGCGACAGTTCGGTCGTCAACCTTGGCTCGCTTCAACCTGATTCGTTCAGTGAGGCGTTTGCGATCAGTGATATCGACGTAGCTGTCGGCGCCGCGGTCTCGGGAACGACGCGCAGCGGCACGCCGATTCGCCGGGCGGTGCGCTGGGACCTGAGCGGCCCGACGCCGACCATCACCGATCTGGGATCGCTCGGCCGCACGTTTGCCGAGGCGAAGGACGTGAACGACGCCGGCCAGATCGTCGGCTTCGTGACCAACATCAGCGGCCTGTCGGACCGTGCGTTCCTCTGGGAGAACGGCGTGATGACCGACCTGAATGATCTGCTGCCCGCAAACTCGGGCTGGGTGCTCCGATCGGCGGAGGGCATCAACGAACAGGGTTGGATTACGGGCTTCGGCACATTCAACGGCGCGACACGGGCGTTCGTGCTCGTTCCGGAGCCGGTCTCGCTCGCGCTGCTTGCGGTCGGCGCGCTCGCGCTTCGTCGGCGTTAATGCTCAGTAGAAGCCGCAAGTAATCAATCGGCGTAGGAGCGCCGGCCTTTGCGATCGGACAGTCGGAGGGAGTTGATGTGAAAGCGTTCAGGCTCATTGCACGAACGTTCGGCGTGCCGGTTGCCGCCGTGGTCCCTGCTTCCGACATCGTTACATTCGCCACCGACCAGAACAACAATGACCCGACCCACCCGTCGGACTCTCGGGAGGATTTCCATGCGATCTAGATTGACTGCTTTCTGCCTCCTCGTTGCCATTTCCATACCCGTAAACGCCGGTACGATCTACGCTTCCGGCCAGCTACTGATTCCTGGCGATCCAGGCATTCCGCCCGGGGAGCCGGGGCACGACGACACGCGCGAAAACTACGTTTACCAAATCGACACCCTTACTGGCACAGCCACGCCGATGTCCCCCGTTACCAGCGGGCTCCCAGCTGCGCTCGCGGGCACGCTCGATCAGCGACTGCTCGGCTTCAGTGGCGGACAACTCACCCAAGTGGACCCGTCCACGGCGAACCAGTCCCCGATCGGGGCGAACAACGGCCTGAGCGCGACCGGTTTCGAAGTACTCCCGGACAACCGCGGTTTCCTGACGCCCTTTGACGGCGGCTTCAGCACGCAGCAACTGTTCGGGATCGACATTGCGACGGGCACTGCTTCACCGATCAGCGCCAGCGCCACCGAGATCGGCGACGCGATTGACAACGCTGCGGGTAACCCGCTTGGCACTGCTGACCCTTTCATCATCAGCCTCGGCGCCGTGGGCACGACGCTGTATGGCATCGACCTCGATACCGATTCGTTGATCGCGCTCGATTCGGACACGGGTGCTGCATCGGTAATTGGCGCCGTGGGTGCCGTGGGCGGCGGGGCCTATTCCGGCTTTGCCGCGCTCACGGGCGTGGATGAGGATGCCGATGGCACGTTCGATGCGCTGTTCGGCGCCGTGAACTTTTTCGACGATGACGGGGACCCGGACACCGCCGTGCAGCGTCTCGGCGGCGTCGCCCGCTACGACTTGACCGACGGCACATGGTCGCTTGTCGGAACGAACCCTGGCGTCATCTTCTTCGGATTTGGTTCGTCGCCTGTTCCCGAGCCCGCTGCATTTTCGTTGCTCGCAATAGCGGGCCTGCTCGCACTGCGCCGAAGAGATTGAAGCCCGGCTCCGCGCGTCGGTGCCGAAGCCCTTGGGGGGGCGGGTTTCGGCTCGTCGCTGGTCGACGAGTTGTTCGTCTTGAAGAATCCACAAGGAGATAGCATGCCCTCGCGTCCGGCTGTTTTGCTCGCGTTCGCTTGTCTGACGTTGGCGGCAACTTCCGCATCGGCGCAGCACCAATACCAGTTGCTCACCGCCGACGGGCGGCCGATTCGGTATCTGCTCGACTCGAATGACCAAGGCGACATGGTCGGCAGCGTGCCCAGCGTTCCAGACGGTGGCCTCGACGGATTCAGGCGATCCGCCAACGGAGCGACCTCGTTCTGGTCGACGCCCGGATTCCTTGCATATCCGACATCGATTAACAACGCCGGAACCATCGTAGGCGTGAACATCCCCGTTCCCGCTGCGCTTCCCCAGGGGTTCATTCGTTCTTCGGCGGGCGTCGAAACGCCGTACAATTTCCCCGATGCCCTAGGTACGGTCCCTTTCGGCATCAACAACGACGATGTGCTCAGCGGTTTCTACATCACGCCGTCGGGCCGCAAGGGTTTCGTCCGCAGCCTGACGGGCGCGTTTTCGCGGACGGTCGAGTATCCCGGCGCGACCGAGACGCAGCTCTTTGCACTCAATGACCTTGGACTCGTCGGAGGCGGATACTACGACTCGGCCGGCGCCGTTGCACCGTTCCTTTATGACATCACGACCGAGACGTTTACGCCTCTACCCAAGCCAACCGTGGACGACAACTACATTGTCAGCAGCGTCAACGAATCCGGCGACGCGATCGTCTTCGGTTTGGCCAGCGCCGCTCAAAACTATGTCGACGTCAGCAGCTTCGTTTTCGACGCATCTGAAGGAACACTCACCCAACTGAATGTCCCGGGCGCGCTCGAAACCTACGGCTACGACTTGCGCAACGACGGCACCGTGCTGGGCTATTACCAGAATCCAGACGGCAGCTTCGGCGGCTTCAGCGCCGTGATCCCCGAGCCGACGTCGCTCGTACTGTTTAGCGGTGCGGGACTGCTTGCACTGCGTCGAAGAAGGTGACTCCGCCTTTCGCCCGTCGTTTCGAAGCCTTCGCGGTGCGGGTCTTGGTTTGTCGACGTTCGACGAATCACTCGTCGTGATTGACTTGAAAGGTGACAAGATGCACTCACGTCTCACTTCTATCTTCCTTGCACCCGCCTGCCTAGTACTTGCGACGGCACCTGCACGCGCGGACGTCGATTTGGCGTGGCTTTTCAAGTGGGAAGAGTTCGAGCAGGTATCGCACGCCGCGCCGACCAAGTCGGTTTACAACGCTTTCTATCCGTATGTGCGCGCGGATGTCGGTGATTTCACTGCGCCGGCCACGCTGGTTGGCCCATCAGGTTCGCTGCCTACGACGTTCTTCGCTGGCAGCGACTTTGCGACGAGCGAGCACTACGTCGATGCCTTCCCTAGCCGCGCGGCACTCGACGCCGCGGCTCCGAACGGCGACTACACGTTCACGCTCAACGGCGGATTGCTCGATGGTCAGAGCGGCAGCATCCCGTTAGTCAACCCTTGGCCGGAGCAGATTCCGACGTTCACCCCCGACTCGTTCGACGCATTGCAGTCGGCGGAAGCCAGCCAAGACATCGCAGTCAGTTGGAACGCGTTTGTCCCTGCTGCGATCGCCGAAGACCCTCGCGTGCGATTGTTCCTGATCGACTTGACGGACTTCAACTTCCTCATCGAAGAACAGGCGATGCCCGCGACCACGACAGACTACATGATATCGGCGAGTCTGCTCGAGCCGGGTCGTGATTATGCGCTCCAGCTGATTTTCAGCAACGCGACCGAAACGACGGGCCCGGCGTTTGGCTCGGCCTCGGTTCTGTCGGACGTTTACGTGCAGACCTCGGTTCACTTCTCCGTGGTACCCGAGCCGACATCACTCGCGCCGCTCGCGTTTGCCGGATTGGCGGTGCTTAGACGAAGGAACTGGACCTCGCCCACCTGAGCGATGCCCTGGCGGAACGACCCGCGCTGCGTGAGCGCTTAGCCCTGGCCGGCGATCGCGACAATGTCCATCGCGTCGAGGCCGGCACATTTTTCGGAGTACGACAGTGGCATTCTCCAAATCGGATTCGCGTCTACCGGTCACCGTGCTTTCCGGCTTTCTCGGTGCCGGCAAGACTACGCTACTCAATCACATTCTCGCCAATCGCGAAGGCTTGCGCGTCGCTGTTATCGTGAATGACATGAGCGAGATCAACATCGACAGCCGACTGGTGCGCGACGGTGGCGCCGAGCTGAGCCGGACGGAAGAAACACTCGTCGAAATGACGAACGGCTGCATCTGCTGCACGTTACGCGACGACCTGCTCAAGGAAGTCGCGCGGCTCGCTTCCGATGGCCGTTTCGACTACCTGCTGATCGAATCGACCGGTATCGGCGAGCCGTTGCCCGTTGCCGCAACGTTCCACTTTGAGCTGCCCGGCGGTGATCGATTGGAGGAAGTCGCGCGGCTCGACACGATGGTCACGGTCGTGGACTGCTTGAACTTTCTGAAGGACTTCGACGAACAGCGCGACCTTACGGAGCGCGGCATCGGCGCGAGCGACGACGATGAGCGGATGATCGTCGATCTGCTTGTTGACCAGGTCGAGTTTGCGAATGTCATTCTGCTCAACAAGACGGACGTGGCACCGCCGACGGAAGTTGCCCGTATCGAAGCCATCATCCGACAGCTTAACCCCGAAGCGCGGCTGATCCGCACGGTCCGCGGGCGCGTCGCGCCGCAGAACATACTCGAGACGGGACTTTTTGATATCGAGAAAGCCGCCGCTTCGACCGGCTGGGCCCGCGAACTGCGCGGCGAGCATACGCCGGAGACCGAAGAGTACGGCATCAGCAGTTTCGTCTATCGCGCTCGTCGGCCGTTTCATCCGCAGCGGCTCTGGGATCTCGTTGAGCAGGGAGTGGAGGGACTGGTCCGCTCCAAGGGCTTCATCTGGCTCGCGACGCGAATGGATTTCTGCGGCGGCTGGTCGCAGGCAGGGTGTTCGCTCACCATCGACCGAGCGGGGTATTGGTTTGACGCCTTGCCTCGCGATCAATGGCCCGACGACGCAGAGACTTTGGAATGGGTACAGGAGGTCTGGAGCAATCCATGGGGTGATCGGCGCCAGGAGCTTGTGATCATTGGCCAGGATCTGGACCAGACGGCGATCTCGAAAGCGCTGGATGCATGTCTTTTGACCCACGCCGAGATGGCCGATGGACCGGAGTGCTGGTGTCGCTTGCCCGACCCGTTTCCATCCTGGGAGGCTCCACTCGACCACTCGCATGATGAGAACGAGGATGGGAAAACGGGCGCGTCGGGCATCGGCGACGATCACGAGCGGACTGGACCCGGGGCACACTGATGGGCATGCGTGATCTGCTGCAAATGCCTCCGCCGCGAATGACGCGAAGCCACGACGACCCGCGGTTCACTCGGATCGGCGCTAAGCTGATGAATCAGCAATGCTGGTGCTGGGGATGCGATATTCGTCGCCCGCAGGGCAACCTCTTGCTGGCGTTCGGGTTCAAGCGGCTGCGCCCCCCCGCCGACGTCAGCGGTTCAAGCTGCTACCGCATCGCGCTACCTTCAGGACACGAGGTCTCTCTGTGGGGTTTTGGAACGCTCATTGCGAACCGCGGCAGCGCAATGTACTTGGGTCGATATCAGTTCGAGCCTCAAATCTGTGCGGCTCCGGGCGATACCGGCACGTGCTGGGCACCGTCTGAACTGCCGCCGCTCCGCCGGCCGTTGTCGACGCGCGAGTTGACGCTAGCTGGAACACTATCCTCGGACTTGTTACGTTTCATCGGCGACTACGAGTCTTGGGTCGCCGAAACGGCCGGCCTCGGGTACCGCCAGCGGACCGTGGACGAATTCAAGAACGCTGCTTTTTCAGGGACGGACGCGAAGCTGCTCTGGTCCCGTCTGGCCAAGCAGGTCGCTCGCCACTATTTCCGGCGGGCCGCCTCCAGCCGCCTATCGAGAGCAGGGGGCGGCCACTGTGAATGGTCAGGCTCATGATGCAAACCCCGTGGAAGCCTTTCGCGCCGGGCCCGCGGTGGCAGCCCACACGCGGTACTACGCCGACGGCTGGACAGCTTGGCGCAACTGGCACAGCATCGCACCCGTTGCTCCGACGCGAGCCGACCGCATGAGAACGGGGCCACGCCCGCTCCATACCGGCCGGCGCCCGAAGTACGTCATACTCGGCTTCACTGCGTTGCTGGCGTTTACTCATGGCTGTGCTTCGAAGAACCGCTCTGAACGTCCAGGCGATCATCAGCGCCCCGTCCCGTCGAACGGTGAGGTGGCTACCGACAGCGGCCCGTTTCGTCCGGTCCCGGCTGCACGGCCTGTCGGCTCGAGTTCCACGGCTGAGCCGGTCGCGACGATGGATTTCGAGGGAGTTCCGTTGGGCGAAACCCCGCCCGGCTGGCGCGTCGCGAAGACCGGATGGCGTGCGATCGTTGATGACGCGCGGGCAGCGCCTGCGGTGGGTCGGCCCGGCGCACGAAGCCGACAGGCCGCGCGGCTCGAGCTGCCCGATCCGCCCGTTGGTGTTGAGAAAGACAAGCTCGGACCGTTCGGAAATCTCATGCGGTTTGTCGACGCTGAACCCTATCGCGGCAAGGTCGTACGCGTGCGCGCATCGATGTTTGTCGACCCGGCGGGGGTTCCCTCGGGCCCCGACGGATCGGGGCTGACTGGCGATGACGCTTGCCTATGGTTCCGTGTCGACCGGCCACGGGTGACGATTTCGGCTGGCGAAAGCGGGAGCGCGGCGTGTTTTGGTCGGACTGATCACCAGCCCCTGACGCCCGGCGTCTGGGAAACGCGCGAGATCATCGGTGCGGTGGCACCCGATGCCAAATCGATCGTCTTCGGTATGACGCTGGCGACTGCAGGCCCGGCGTGGCTCGACGAGGCCACCTTCGAGGTCATCGGTGATTTCATTCACGATCCCCCAGGAACGTGGCCTGAAATACTTGCCCGCGTGCCGCTGGACAAAGCCCAAGATCCAAACATCCATCTGGTGCAGATGCCTTCGTCGCATCTGAGCGCGTTCTTCGGACGTGAAATCGAGTTGCGCGCGGGGATCGTCGCACCGCCAAACGCTGCAACCGATCCCAGCCTGCCTGTTTGCTACATTGTTCATGGCTTCGGAGGGGATCACTTCGATGCATGGTTCGATGGGGCAAAGATACTGTCGGCGATGCGTGCCGACACGTCCACGCCGCGGATGGTATATGTGTATTTGGACGCCAACTGTCCTTTCGGGCATCACGAGTTCGCTGACTCGCCCAACAACGGCCCATGGTGCAAAGCCCTCGTTGAGGAGTTCATACCGGCGATCGAAGCTCGGTTTGGTGGCCGACGAGACGCACGGCAGCGTTTTCTCACCGGCCACTCGAGCGGGGGCTGGAGCGTGCTGTGGATCATGATCCATCATCCCGCAATGTTCGGCGGGTGCTGGGCCACAGCACCGGATCCTGTGGACTTCCGCGACTTCTCGGGAGTTGACCTCTATTCTGCATCCAATCTCTATCGCGACGAAGCAGGACAGGAGCGGTACCTCGTACTTCACAACGGCCGGCCATCGCAGACCTTCGAGGCGTACACGAACGAAGAGCTCGCTGCCCGCGCGCATGTGCAGGGCATCGGCGGGCAGATGTTCAGCTTCGATGCAGTGTTTTCACCACGCGGCTGGAACGGGCTGCCCGCGCCGCTTTTTGACCGCGTCACCGGCGCGATCGACCCGGCCGTTGCCAAGGCATGGGAGCGCTACGACATCGGCCTGATCCTGCGAAAGAGCTGGACGGTGCTCGGGCCAGAGCTGGCGGGCAAGCTCCACATATGGTGCGGCGAGTGGGACACCTTCGGGCTCGCCGGCGCGATCCGGTTGCTGCAAGCGGACTTCGCGGCAATGGAGCCGAACCCCGCCGCGCGTCCAGACATACTGCTGGTGCCGCAACGCGATCACTTCACGCTCTTCGACCCGCATGACCAGCTGTGGCCATCAGGAATGATGAAGCGGATCTTCCACGACATGGCCCGGCAGGCAAAGGGTGCGCCCGTCGCCGACCCGAACGAATGACCCGCTCAGGCATGTCCGCCGTCGCATCTCTCTAGCCTGACGTCCTCGGCCCAGTCAGTCGAAGCAGCCTAGCGGTGCGACAACTTGAGCCAACGAGCAGTTTGCCCGACCACCAAGCGCGGAGGAAACACACGGTCCGTGCGCAAGAAACGTGCGACACCGCTTCCAGCCGCGTTTCGTCAAAATTCCCCAGAAAAATGACCGGCTGCTCATGCGCGGCTCGTGTCCGGTTTGAAGACGAGATCAGGTCACAAAAAAAGGACGAAAACGGGCCTGTCGAGCGTGAAGACGTGATCTGGGCCGGAAACGGTAACGGTCGACCCACGCCATCGCCGGGCAACGAGCGTCACGTACTTCTGACTGCTACTTGCGGTGAAGACCGCCATGGAGGACTTCTGATGCGCAAACACCTACTCACTGCGTTTTTGACCGTTGGAGCCGTAGCCGTTGCTACAGCACATGACGTCACGGTTTCGTTGACGTCGCCGCAGAGCGGGACGACGGTGTCACCTGGGACACCGATCGACTGGTCGATCACCTTCGAGGTCTCCAACGGCGACAACGCGGGCCTCGCGCTCCTGGTAACCGACCTGGTGCAGGACGAAACGAATCCCGAACGGTTCGACCTGCCTTACGCCGACGGGGTGCCGACAGCACTCGCGAACTTCAGCCGACCCGAAGGTGTCAGCAACCCGGGCGACGGCGCGAACTCGACCGGGTACCTCGGCTCGCGACACGGAGCGGCGGGCGAGCAGAACCTCATTCAAATCGGTGGCGGACAGAATACGTTCGGTCAGATACCGCCGAACACAACAGACATCGCGCAGGATGTGAATGTGGTTGGCGCGATCGGGAAAAATGGCCCGGAGGTGCTGGCACAGGGCTCGTTCACGGCTCCTGCAACGTCGGGTACTTATGTCTTTCGACTCCAGAACGCGCGCGCCAACGTGCTCGAGGCCGTCAATCCGGCTCCGGCTTTTTCGCCGGTGCTTACGGCGACCGCAGATGTCAGCGGCGCCGAGATCTCCTTCACCGTCGGAGTCGGAACGATCTGTGCTGACAGCAATTGCGACGGCAACGTGACCGTCTCCGACATCAACTTCTTCGTAACAGCGGTCACGAGCGGTGAAGCCGGCTGGAATGCACTCTTCCCGGGAGGCTCGGCCCCGTGCGACTTTATCACGGCGAACGACGTCAACGGGAATGACGCCGTTAGCGTCGCTGATATTACGCCGTTTGCCCAAGCGGTCACGGACGGGGGATGCCAGTGATCAACCGCCTTGCCGTTGCGCGATAACCCGGCGTCCCTCGGCCCGGCCACAGTGCGCCGAGGACAGCCGGCAACCCTTGAAACACCCTAATCCTGACTTGCGCCATCGGCGCACGTCCGAACGACATGAACCAAATGGGTCCCGGCCAACAACCGGATTGGGCCCATCAGATGGAGACCGGCAATGAAACACTGTGATGTGATACGTGAAACCGCTGGCGGCGCGGTGCAAGCGCCGGGCAAGGGAGTGCAACCCGAGCGACGGAAGGAGGCCGAGGTGAAGCGTCGATCATGCGCGCAATTCGCGTGTTTCCCGACGTTGCTGGTGGCGGTTGTGTCGGCGTTTGGCGCGGTAGCGATGGCCGACGTTCCCGTTTCGTTTAACGAAGCTCTCCAGACAGGTCCGCCGGTCATCATTCCTTTCGGCGGTCAGGGGTCGATCTCGTCCTTTTCGATCAACGTCAACTTCAGCCGACGTGCCCAGAACTGGGCCGGCGACCTGCTGATCGGCATCGAGGCACCCAACGGAGCAACCGTCGAGTTTGGCGGCGCCCACGCTTCAGAGTCACTTGGGTTTCCGTCCGCCGGGGATTTTCCGGGCAGCTGGGATGAGGATCCGGGCAACTACACCCACGGGCCGGTGGACCTTCGTTCCTTCGGACTGAGCGGTCTCGGCGAGTACCGCCTGTACCTGCGAAATGGACTCAGCGGCAACCACCGTGCAACTTGGGCTGGCACCGTCACGCTGGTGGGGATCAACCCTGCTTCGGACACGGACGGCGACGGCGTCTATGACCCGGCAGACAACTGTGTCGACATAGCCAATCCGAATCAGGCCGATATCGACGGCGACGGAATCGGTGACCCGTGCGACCTGTGTCGGGGAGACAACGCTACTGGCGATACGGACGGCGACGGCGTCTGCGACGATCTGGATCCATGCCCGCTCGACAACCCGGATGACTCGGATGACGACGGTGTGTGCGACGCCGTCGATGCGTGCCCGGGGTTCGATGACACGCAGGACGCGGACGGCGACACCGTGCCCGACGCCTGCGATTCGTGCGACGGGTTCGACAATCGCCAGGACTGCCAGAACAACGGCGTCTCCGACTGCGACGAGTTGTTCGGCGTCGGCTTGCTCGGCGCATACTACCTCTCGTTGGACTTCCAGAATGAACCACGGTATCGCATCGATCCAACCGTCGATTTCAACTGGGGCGACGGCCCGATGTTCCCCGACTTTCGACCGAATCGCATCACCGTGCGCTGGACCGGAGCCGTCCTCTCGGAGGCCGCCGGCACGTACACGTTTACGACGCGCGTCGACGACGGCGGGCGCCTTTGGGTGAATGGGACGCACATCATCGACTCATGGCAAGACGGCGGAGCCCGCGACATCACGGGCACCATCGAACTCGAAGCCGGTCGCCTTTACCCGATCAAGTTCGAATACTACGAAAACCGCGGCGGTGCGGTGGCGCAACTACGCTGGACGCCGCCGGGTGGCGAGGATGTCGTGATCCCCAGCACCAACCTGATGCCCGGCATCGATTGCGACGGCAACGGGGTTCCCGACGAATGTGACCTCGACAGCGACGGCGATAGCGTCCCCGACGGTTGCGACAACTGCCCGGATACGCCCAACGCCACTCAGACCGACAGCGACGGTGACGGTTACGGCGATGCCTGCGACATCTGCCCGGGATTCGATGATGACGGACCGGACATGAACGGCGACGGTCTGCCGGATGCCTGTCAGTCGTGCGATACGCCGACGTTCGATGCCGACGGCGATCTGGACATCGATCTCGACGACTACGGGCTGCTGCCCATCTGCCTTCAAGGACCGGGGTCAACGCTCGGAATCGGCTGCAACTGTTTTGACTACGACGCCGACGGTTCGATCACGATGCACGACTATGCCGACTTCCAGGCGGCCTTCACGGGCGCGGACATCCGCGTTGAGGGCCCCGGCGAGATCATTCTGTCCAACATCAAACTCGGTGCGAGCCGGAAGGGAATCGCGCTCTTTGGTGAAGTCCAGCAGGATCTGTCGGGCTGGGGTGTTGGGCTGATCGGCGACTTGAACGACGACGGCCTGGGCGAAATCCTGGTCGGCGCTCCGTCTGCCGGAACCGGCGACAACGAACAACGCGGGCGCGCGTACGTCATCTGGGGATCGACCGATCTCGACAATCTGGATCTGTCTGACGTCGCGGCCGGAATCGGCGGGTACGCGATCGATGGTTGGTTCGGCAACTATGGCCACCCCTACCCGCATCGCGAGATCGCCAGCCTCGACGCAGATCCTGGCTTCGATGCCAGTTACCAAGGTGGCCCGCAAGGTGAGGCCTTCGGCTTCAACGTCATGTCCGGCGGCGACGTGAACGGGGACGGCATCGAAGACATGCTCATGTCAGCTCCCTACGCGCCGGCAAACGGAGAGATCTGGGGCGGCCGTACCTACGTCCTCTACGGCGGTGCGCAAGACGGCACGACCTCGCCGTACAGCCTCCGGGCGATCATGCTCAACAGCGAAGGCATGATCATCGTCGGCGATCGCGGGATCTGCCCGACGTGCCCCAACAACCCCTTCGGTGCCCGGGACGGCGATCTTTCCGGCTACGCCGTCGCGGGCCACGAGGACTTCAACGGCGATGGGCTGGCGGACGTATTCATCACGGCACCAAACCATGGTGACGAAAACAAGGGCCGCGGCTATGTCGTGTTCGGCAAGCAGGACCCGGGGCCGGTCGATTTGCGCAATCTCAACAATCGCGGCCTGGTCCTGGATTCGCAGGACAGTGGTGAAGCCGGCTGGTCAGGCGGCCTGATTGGTGACCTGAATGGTGACGGAAAGTCCGAAGCTGCCATCCTCAATCGGGTATTCGCCGCAACCATGTACGCCGTCTTCGGGCAGAGTGGTGGAACGGCGGCGTTGGCATTCAACCAGCCGAACCCGGACAGTCACACGCGGATTATCCCCAGCAATCTCACGTGTGACGGCACTACCTGCGACGGACGTTGGTCCCTCTTCCACCCGGTGGGTGGCGGCGGTGACTTCAACGGCGACGGGCGCGCCGACTACGTCGTGGCATGCGAAGGATTCGATCTGGGGTTCGACGAGGTGCTGGTGTTCTTCAGTGCTCCTGATCCGGACGCACTGAACAACGGCGACGACATCTTCGGTCCCGTGGACGCTCCCTTCGATACGCCGCTCGGTGGTGTCCGGATCCATTCCCAGACGTTCGGCGCCCAGGGACTAGACGCCAAGATCGACCTGAGTCACGACCTCAACGGTGATGGCTTTGACGATCTGGTCTTCAGCGCTGCCGGCCCGGGCGGGCTGCGGACGTACGTGATCTTCGGCGGTGCCGAGAGTCGGTCGATCGACCTCGACAACATGAATCTCGGCGTCGACGGACTGGTGATTTATGACCCCACGATCAGGTCGGACCCGGGTGTCGCCATCAGTACCGAGGGCGACGTGAACGGTGACGGTCTGCACGACCTGGCGATCGGCGCTCCGCGCGACGATGTGGGTGCCAACAACACCGGTACCTCCTATCTGATCTACGGTGCCGACTTTACGAGTGCCATCACCCACTTTGGCGACGAGAACAACAACTCGCTGAGTGGCAGCCCTGACAACGACGCAATGGTCGGCGGACGCGGCTTCGACACGCTAATCGGCTATGGCGGCGAAGACACCTTCTACGGTGGCGCCGGCGACGACACGATCATCGTCGGAGATAACGATTTCCGGCGGGTACGGGGCGGCACCGGGTTCGACACACTCAAGATCGGCGGCATCGGCGCCCTCGACACACGTGCCGTCCGGGGCCGAATCGGCGAGATCGAGAAGATCGACATGCAAGCCGGCGGCGCCGACCTGCTCAACGTGCAGCGCATCGACGTGCTCAACATGAGCCCGACGACCAACGTGCTGTGGGTCGAAGCCAACGCTGAGGACACGTTGATCTCACTGGGCGAGGAATGGGTCGATGCGGGGAACATTTTCCCGTCCGTCCGTCGCTTCCAGGACGGGCACGCACAGCTCTGGGTGTCGCAGAACGCCCAACTACGGATGTCGCCGGTCATCACCGCGAGCAACGTGACGATCGCTGAAGACACCGCTGTTGGAACCCGAATTCTGGAGCTTGTCGTGACCGATCCTGACGGCGATACGATCAACAGCGTTGAGATCGTCGGCGGCAGCGGTGCGGGCCTCTTCGCGATCGATAACGCCACGGATGAGATCTTTGTGGCCGAGGCACTCGACTATGAAACCGAGCCGTCCTACACGCTCGAGATCGTCGCGACCGACAGCGAGTCCGATCAGGGGTCCAAGACCATTCGGATCGATCTGCTGCCGGTCAATGAGGCGCCGACGCTGGTAGCCAACGACCTGACGACCACGATTGAGGAGCACGCCCCGGCGGGAACGCTCATCGGGTCCTTCAGCGCCACCGATGCCGACGCGGGCGACATGGTCGGGTTCGAACTCGACTTCGATGACCCGAGCCTGGTGTCACCGGCGCCGGCAGGTTCCTTTGCAATCGACAACGACGGTGTGCTGATCGTCGCCGACAGCGCCGGCCTCGACCACGAATCGCTCGGCACGGTCGACTTCCTGGTCTACGCGGTGGATTCCGAACAACTGCGTTCTGTCGGCGTGCATCTGACGATCACGCTCACGGACGTGACGAGCTGGACCTATCCGATAGCTGGCACGTTCGAGACGACGGATACCAGTATGTGGGGCACGGACGATGCCATCGGTCTACAGCCGATGAGCTTCGAGAAGTTCATCGACATGACGCACCGACCTTCGCGCAACGTGTCGCTGCTCGGCCAAGGATTCTCCGCGACGTTGGACGGCACGATCGACATCGAATCGACGATCGCCATGGATGCGGGCAGCGTCAGTGCCGGCGTACCGATGAAGTCATCACTCCAGATTCCGGACGAGGTGTCGCTGGGTCAGCCGTTCGACCTCGGTCTGTTCTTCGAACAACCTGCCGAGTTGCCCTGGATGAACGGTAACACGCCGGCGGCCGATGTGGACGTCGTGGTCGAAATGGACGGCTTTGCCGCCGAGACCAGCCTCCGCAACTTTGGTCCGTGGACCGCCACCAACACCGAAGAGGGTCTCGTAGCGTCATCGACCAGCGAGCCGTGGTTCGCGGGGCGCAACGCGACGAACACGCAGCTGTTCGTTAGTGGCCTTGAGAAGGAGCTGCTCGCGGCCAACGACATCGACTGGGACGCCTACATCCTGCAGTTCCTGTCGTTGACGGGCTTGCCGAGCAATGAAGGCTCAGCCGGTCCGTCGAACTTCGCGGGCGTGATCTTTTCGATGGACTACGTGATATGGGGCATTCTGATCACCGGCACGGTCAACGTCGCCCAGGATCTGACGCTCGACATCCACGGCTTCGACACGGTCCTCGTGCTCGAAGACGGCACACGGATTGCGCTCACGTCGGACGCCAACAACAGCATCACGCTGCCTCTAGGGGCCGACGTGAACGGAGACGGATTCGTCGAGTTCGACGTACGAGTCAACATCGACCAGACGTTCTCCAATACCAGCGACTTCTACGGCACGCTGACCAAGCGGTTCACGGGCGGAGACTTCGACGTTTACGCTTATGTCGAAGACTGCGAATTCTGTGAACCGCAGGACATCCAAGTGGGGCCGGTGATCGATGCCAGTGCTACCGTTGACATCGCTGTGGACGACGCCGGCGTTCCGACGCCATGGCCCACCGGTGAGACCGGGCAGTTTCCGCTCGGCGGATTCAACACCGTCGTCATGAGCGGTGCATTCGACCTGGCCGACTGAGCAACCGACCGGGCCCGCGGTGGCACGTCCGCCGCGGGTCCACGGGTCGGTCCCGTCAATTGTATGTTGGTTGAACAGCCTGCGGTTGGATGTAAACCGGCAACTTGCGAAGAACGACGCTGAAATCGGCACGCGCCGGGCCTGGCTCGAAAGGCTCGATGCGTCGATTGAACGACTGACGGAGCGCTAGACGACGACCGTAACTCGGGCGCCTGAGAATAGGCTGCCTATTTCGCGAAAGGACGCTCAACGTGAATCAAAAACGACTTTATCGCATCATCGTTGCCCTGGCGCTGATGTCCTGGGTCCCCGCGACGCTGGCACAGAGCTTCGATTTCTCCTGGTACACAATCGATGGCGGCGGAGGAACGAGCGCCGGCAGCGGGTTCACCGTCACCGGCACGATCGGCCAGCCGGACACGGGTGTGATGACGGGCAGCGGCTTCGAGGTCCAAGTTGGCTTCTGGCCTGGCCCGCAGTTCGTCGGCCCGCCGATGCCCGGCGATCTTGATGGGAACGGTGACATCGGCCTCGACGACTACAACGCGTTCCTCGCCGCCTACGGCAGCGGCGTTGGCGATCCGAACTACAATCCCAGCGCCGACTTCGACGGTGACAACTTCATCGGCATGACGGACTTCGCCATCTGGTACAGCCACTACCTGGCATTCGCCAGTAGCTAGCCGCCGCGCCTGCCAGTGGCCGTCGCGCGGTCTGGAAAGTCACGCCGCAAACCGCTACGGCCAAACAAGCCGCCGAAAGGAGTCAGGGTGATGTGGAGCCGCTACCGAGTCCCGATTGCCTGCGGATTGACCGCATCGCTCATGGTCATTGCATCGGCGTCTTGCTAGGTCACTACTTGACCGATCACTTCGCTTCTTTCCCTCCGATCCGCCTCGTGGGTTGGCGGATACACTGGGCGCCCGCTTCGTCGGGGAGCGGGCCGTCCCAGTTCTTCCCACCCCAGGGACCGAGATCGGCTTCTAGCGCCGCCGCCGGCAGAGTAGGCTGCTGATGGCGAGAAGCGTGAGCGTCGCAGGTTCGGGTACGACCTCGAAGTGCAGGTCGTCCATCACCATGAAATCTCCGATGATCTCGACGCGCTTGATCAGCGGTTGGCTGTCGGCCGTTTCCAGGCCCAACCAGGTATCGAGAGGACCCAGGTCGATTGAGGGATCGTCGACAAGCCGTCCGGCGCCATCGGCGAATCCAGTTACGAGGCCGAGCGAGTTACCGAGACCGTCGAACGCTTCCAAGGATAAAAAGCCATCCAGAACGCCGTCGAGAATGGAAGCCTCGAGGAAGGCGCCAACCCGCGAAACAGGCGCGTCAAAAGTGAGCTCGAGCGGGACAAGTTCCCCGCTCGGTCCGATGTTCCCATGTGTAAGGAACGAAGTCCCGGAGGGTATCACGGTGTCTTCCTCAATCGAACCACCCTGAAGACTGAGTCCCCAGCCCACTCCTGAACCCGGGTCGACGGAGAAGTCCGCGATCGATGCGTTGCCGTCCGGGGGGACGTTCGACCCGGTGAGGACAACGCCGTTCCCGAAGTCGAATGGAACCGGCAAGTCTCCGAAGATCGTAAAGAATGGATCCGCCGGGATTTCGACACCGACGATGCCCTCGAAGGTCTCGATGGTCGCGCCCGGGCCGAACGCGCCGACATCGATCGGCACGACGTCAGCGGAGACCGGTGCAGCGAGTACGCCGCCGATGACGGCTACGACGAATGCGAGCGAGCCCGGGCGATCACCATGCATGTTTCTCGACATAACTTTCTCCTCCACCTTCAAAGTGAAAACGAACATCCAATAGGACCACAGGACCCTTACGCCGAAACAACGCGTTCCTTAACGAGGTTACATCAAAAACCCACGAATCACGCACACCAACCTCATCGATCGTTGGAGGCGCAGGGTGAGGCCGGGTTGCCGTGCAACTGACTGCCAGGTGGTTTTCGGACGTGAAGTAGCAAGGTCGGGGCTGAGAAAAAGACGATCGCGAGGGCTGTATTCCTGTTTCCGGTTAAGACCTGTCCGATTTCTGCGTAAGGGTTCACGTGGCAGGATTCCGTTCGACGAATTGGCGGCCCGTTTCGGGTTGGCGAATCGTCACGAGCGCTTTTTTTTGTGAGGTCTGCGGTGGTAGAATCGGGCGACCGTCAACCGTTTCGTCGATCGTTTCCGCTCGTCGGAAGGCGGCCCGCCATGCTTACGCCCAGGGACTTTCCTGCGACCCGCGCATCGCTGCTGGCCGCGCTGCGCGACGGACCGGGCGCACCGGGGTGGCGTGAGTTCTTCGAGTACTACGCCCCTGCAGTCTATCGTGTTGCGCGGATGAGGGCGCTGGACAAGCATGATGCGGACGACATCGTTCAACAGGTGATGCTGTCGATCACGCGACATATCGACGGGTTCAACTATGACCGCGACCGTGGGCAGTTCCGCCAGTGGGTTCGGCGGATCGCGGAAAACAAGATCAACGATTATCGCCGTCGTCGTTCGAAAGTGACGGCCGCGCTGCGCGACGATCTCCCCGGCGAACAGGTCGATGTGGAATCCCTGTGGGACGCGCAGTGGCGTTTGCAGGACATTCTCTTCTGTCTGGACGAGGTAGCGGCGGACTTTGCGCCGCGACGGGTGGAGGCCTTTCGGCTCTACGTGATGGAGGACATATCGGCGGCCGAGGTGGCGGAACGACTGGGAATGACCGTCGGGCATGTCTACGTCACGCGGACGCAGATCATCAATCGCATCCGAGAGCGCATGGCCTGCCTCGAGCAAGACACGGAGCGCTAGTTGTCATGGCGAGTCGCGCGCGACCACCTGAAGAAGCGGAACAAATGCCATCCTGCCCCTCCGCCGAGCGATTGGAGCGGTTTCTGTCGCATGGGCTGGGGGAGGCGGATGCCGAGGCGCTCGCAGCGCATCTGGATGTCTGCGGCGTCTGTCGGCAACGGGTTGAGTGCTCGTCGGACCATGCCGTTTGGGCCGACGACATCCGCTGGGCGGGCCGCGAGCGGATGGACACGCCCGTCGACGTCAGTGTACCGCTCGCGAAGCTAAACGAGTTGCTGGCGGACTACGACGTGATCGAGGAGATCGGGCGCGGCGGCATGGGCATCGTCTACCGTGCCCGACAGCTCAAGCTCAATCGGACCGTCGCCCTGAAAGTGCTGCCGGCTTTGTTGGGGGCCGTGCGGCCGGACATGATCTCCCGTTTCCGTCGAGAGGCCGAACTTGCAGCGCGGCTCAGGCACACCAACATCATCGGCGTGTATGACTTCGGCGAGCTTGACGGGACCCTCTACTACGCGATGGAGTTGATCGAAGGGCGCTCCCTGCGCGACATCCTCGGTGAAATCGATGCAACCGGTGCGATCGACGTCGTGTTAGGAGCAGCGCACGCATCCGATGGAGGAAGCCCCGACGCTCCACAGGCCTCGGCGACCACCCTGGCACCGCCCGGGGGCGTAACGCGGATCGGGTCGTCGCTACAGACCGATCGGCAATACTATCGACGCGTCGCCGAGTGGACGGCTGCGGTAGCGGATGCCTTGCAGTATGCCCACAGCGAGGACGTCATTCACCGGGACATCAAGCCATCCAACCTTTTGCTCGCATCGAACGGGCGGATGATGATCTCCGATTTTGGCCTGGCGCGCTCGTCGGGCGCCACGTCGCTGACCGTAAGCCGGACCCTGCTCGGCACGTGTCAGTACATGAGTCCCGAGCAGATCGACGAGCGGATCGATCGGATCGACGGTCGCGTCGACGTGTATGGTCTTGGTGCAACGCTGTACGAACTGCTCACATTTCGACCGATGTTCATCGGCACGGACGATCGCGAGGTGCTCTACCAGGTCCTGAACAAGGAACCGGTGCCACCACGGCGGATCATCCAGCAAACGCCGCGCGACCTCGAGACGATTTGCCTGAAAGCAGTGGCGAAGGCGGCGGACAAACGCTACGCATCGGCCAAGGCCTTTCGGGATGATCTGGAGCGGTGGATGCTCGGTCTTCCGATCCAGGCCAGACGCCCTTCGCTGCAAGCACGTGCGATCAAGTTCGTTCGTCGGCGAAAGCTGCCGGTCGCGTTGGGCATCATGATGCTTTGCTTGTTGGTGGCTACGGGGTTCTTCTACACGGGCTATGCAAGCTGGCGTCAAACGGCCGTGTCCGCGCAATCGCTGGCCAAGCGTCACCGCCTCGAGTTGCTTGCGCGCGAGGCGCAATCGGCGTACGAGAGTGGTGACCACGCGACCGCGCTCGAAAGAATCGACGCGGTGCTCGCCGAGCATCCCGATCACCTGGGACTGATCAATGCCAGAGCCGTCGTACTAAAGGAACTCGGGCGACACGATGAAGCGATCAGCTATCTGGAACGCATCCTCGAGACACATCCGAACAATTGGCGAACCCAGGTCCTGCTCGCAGAAGGATACAGTCTCGTTCGAAGCGACCCGGAGCAGGCGGCCTACCACCGGCAGCAGGCGCGCCGGCTACTGCCCGCAGGGGAGAGCGTGGGCGGCTACTATGCCCGATCACTATTGGAGCCCGATCCTCGGCGCGCGATCGAGCTACTTGATGCCGCGGTTCAACTCGACCCGTCCGATCCCGCGCCGGTGCTCGAGCGGTGCATCCGATACCAGGAACTGCGGCGATACGACCTCATGCACCGCGACGCCGACCAAGCTGTTGCCATGCGTCCTAATTGGCACGCTGGGTATTCCTATCGTGCGCGGGCCCTCGGAGGACTGAATCGAATCGAGGAGATGATTCTCGATCTCGACCAAGCCATCAAACTGAACCCCCGGATATACGACGACTGGGCGAATCGCGCGATCGCGAAGAACCTGCTCCAGCGATATGCGGAAGCCGCAACCGATGCGAACCAGGCAATCGCACTGGCCCCCGAGCGCGCCCAGCCCTACGTCCTGAGGGCGGTTGCAAAATTCGGCCAGGGCGACATCGAGGGTTCCGAAGCCGACCTCGACAAAGCGCTTGCGCTGGACCCATCCGAGGCGCAAATCTATATCTACCGTCCCGCGATCCTGTATGCGGATCGCCCCGATGATGCGATTCGCGACGCCACCCGCGCCATCGAACTGGCGCCGGATGACGTTCGCGGCTACCACAACCGTGCAGCCGCCTATGCCGCCAAGCAACATTACGACCTCGCAATACGTGATCGATCGAAAGTGATCGAAATGCAACCGATACCGAACAACTACTTCTTCCGAGCGCTGCTCTACATCGAGGCGCAGCGATTCGAAGAAGCGGTTGATGACTTGGCGCACATCATCAAAACAGAACCAATGAACGTCGATGCTCGTCTTCGACGAGGAACGTCGCTCGAAGCGATGCACGCTTACGATAGGGCCTTGCGAGACTACGAATTCGTCGCGGCCTTGGGGGACTTGGCAGGGCAATACGCGACGCTTTGGAAGTATCTCCTGCTGCGGCGAACCGGGAAAACGGCGGCAGCGGCCGAAGTACTGACCGCCCAGGCATCCGCCAAGGCCGAAGGCACCTGGACGGACCACCTGTTTGACTTCTTCGCGGGCCGGCTCTCAGGCGAAGCGCTACACGCGGCTGCCACCACCGACAACGAACGTTGCGAAGCGCACTATTACACAGGCGTGATGGCTGTTTTCGAAGGCCGGCGCGATGCGGCACGAGCGGCGTTCGCCAAATGCGTCGCAATGAACCGACGGAACGTCGTCGAGGACGACCTTGCCCGGGCACAGCTCGAACGACTCGATCGTCTTCGGGCCCGCGAAGGCAATGCTGCTGCCGACGCGACCTTGCCATCGGACGCGGCACATGATCGCTAGGTGACGGCGCCAACTCCGGAACCGGTCCGACTACGAGGGGGCAGGTCAGCGTGCGGACCGCTGATCGCCCATACAGGTGCCTGTTAACCAGGTGCCTCTTGTCCCGATAGCGCACCCCGGATCTCAATCAACATACGATCGAGTGCACTAAAGTCCACGTTAGCTGCGATCGTGCCATGTAGCGTAGCTTTCAGCTCGTCGACAACATGCGTTTCGCACACAAGAGCTCCGCTAGCTCCGAGCACACCGAGGTCTTCTCGATAAAACGCCATAGGCGGTGCGACGGTGTCGGGTTCGGACCACTGACCAGCCGCAATCGAGTTTTGGAGGCAACGGAAGACTCGAATCAATGATCGGCGATCTCTATCTCCAGTCACCGTAAGGAGGATTTGTCGCCGAACCAGGGAGGCCAGGGCCAACTGGTCAATCCTGGCCAATGAAAGAGCCGCCAACGAGCTACTGCGGCAAAGGGCCAGCCCTACTTTGCCATGCTGCTTCCATTGTTGTGGCTCGAGCTTCTCGTGGAGCTCGGCGTGTAATTGCTCCACCGAATGCGGTGTTCGCCCAAGCTGGCGCGAGTCGACACGTACGATATCCGCGACAAGCTTCATAGACTCTTTGATGAGGTCCAGTTCGGAAACAAGCAAAGCGATCGGCTGCCCTGGTTGAGGATTCTGGTCACCCGCACCAAGCTCGTCCACGGCATGGAGAAAAAGCCGCCGAACCAGACCTCGAAAATCAGCTACTCTTTGCACTGTACAACAGTCCGCAATGCTGTCCGCCAGGAACGCGCACTGCCCCCCGGAAAGTACGCCTGCAAACGCAACGCTAGGACTCATAACACTTCGCCGCCGTTTCTGCCATCAAGGCGATTGCCGAATAGGGAGCTCGTGCGTACTCGTTCACGACGTTGCCATCCCGGGAAGTAATGAGCCGATCACCGGCCAGGGAAACCGCTGTGCCTCCGATCTGCAAAGCGCGCCGCGCGTCGAAGTGCGGAGGTAATAGGTTCCAGCTGTCCGGAAGCTCTTCTAGCTCAACCACTTCATTGCCTACAAACAGAGTAGCAAGGTTCTCATCCGGAAAATCGTTCATTGTAAGAAAAGCCTGCAAACCAGTATCGCCAGAAGGCACATAGCAATACGGGAATACGCTTAGTCGCTGCCACTGCAGCGATAGGCTAAGAGCTCTATTCGCCATTCTTTTTTCCATCTGGGCAAAGTCCTAACTTCTTATCCACTTTTTCGTTGGTTCTCGTCGAAGCCTCGATGATCGCATCCAGATCGCCGTCATATTTCTTCATAACATCATTCCATGTCTGCGGAGGGGGCAACGCTTTCGCGGCTTCCTGATCTTTCATGAGCCTTCTTGCTTCCATCTTAAAGTCGTTCCGCCGTGAAAAGACAGTGAATGCCACGTCTAACTTGCGCATCCCATTTTCAAGAGCAACTCGACCCCACTGTCTCAACGCGCGTAGCTGCGCGTGATACCAGATTCGCGCCCCCTCGTTGGTCAATGAAGCCGGCGGCAGCGGGCTGGGTGGGGTTTTTGGCGCATCGTCGAGCAGCTTCGCAATATCTGCCGCGTCACCTGCCGCGTCGGCAGCTTTTGCGGCGCGCGCCGCTCGAGCAACTCTCGCCTTATTCGCCGCGCGCAGCCCCGCGACTCCAACCGCCGTTAGTACAGTGTCCACGGCACCTTCGCCAGCTGCCGCCGCTCGTTGAAAGCCCGTTAGCTGGTTTCCCTGCGCGTTGTGACCTTCAATAGCGTCAAGATAGTTGCTTCCGCCCGCAGTAGCAACGGTCCCAGACAGCATTGTGGCCGCTGCCGCTACTACGGGCGAGCTGCCATCGTCTCGAAAGTTCCTGTACGTATCACCTGCGACGCTCACGACAGCGGACGCGGTATCCATTGGGCTGGTAAGCGCCTGGAAGGCTCCGACGCCGACGTTCGCTACGCCCCTTGCGCCTCCGTAGATGAAGCCACCTGTGGCGACGCTAGCGTCTACAGCTCTGTTCCAAGTCCATGATGCGCCTGCACTTACGCCGTCCCACACACCGCCCCAGAATGACAAACCAAGCACGTCTCTTGAAGAATATGGACGGGCGCCACCGTATCCGTACAAGCTAACGCCATCCACATACCCAAGCGGATCGCGTTGCATCCAACGGCCTAGCTTGGGGATGTAGCTCCGGAAGACAAAGTGATAAAGTTCCACGCCGGCATCGTAGCGCTGGCCCGTCCAGAGGAACGGGTTGCCGTAATCGGACGTGGTACCGCGGACCCACGCACTGCCGTTCCAGGTCTCGATGTACGTCTTGCCGTACGGATCGTAGATGTACCGCTCGACCAACTCCGGCTCGACAGCCGGGTTCACATTCGGGTCGCCGGCGTCGGTCAGGCCGACAACGTTGCCAAGCGTGTCGCGGATGTAGTGCAGCACTTCCGCGGTGCCCGCTGCGACGTCGCCCCACGCGGTGTGGTCGACCATCGCAATCGGCTCGGGGAACCGCTCGCCCCACAGGAACTCACGCGCCAGCGTCCACGACGTCGTGCTCTCGTCGTCGCAGAGCCCGCGGGTGTATTCCTCGATCACCTGGAAGCCGAGCAGGACGTGCCGCGTCTCGAATGAATCGGTCGACGCCGACGGGTCGCACGGGTCGAGCACCGCCTGATGGTCGCGGGTCAGTACCCGGCGACCAAGCGCATCGTATTCGATCTCCAGCAGCGTCGGGCCGGCGGCGGCTTCGGTCACCGACACCAGTCGGTTTTCTTCGTCGTAGTCGTAGAGAGTGCCAGTTTCGCCGTTGCGGTTCGTGATCGCGTCCGTGAAGGAGTTGATATCCGCAACCGTCACGCTACCGTCGCCGTTGAAATCCCCGATCTCGATCGGACAATCCGGATAGTCCAGCGCATACTGCGCCGGATCCGTCAGCGCCAACGTAAACGCGTTGTTGTCACCAACCGATAGCGTTCCGTCACAGTTCATGTCGCCCAGCAGCTGTACTTCGATGAGGTTGCCAGCGTCGTCGTAGACGTAGCGGTTCCCACCGTAAATTGACGTCCCCGGGATCGGGCCGCCGTTGCGGGTTGCCTCATTCGTCGGCGTGTGCTCCCGTTCAACCTCGTGCGTTGTGCCGTTAATCGTCTCATCGAACGCGGTCCAGTTGCCTCGCGCGTCGAGCGTCCCGTTTGTCGTATCCCAAGACTGCTGCGACGGGATCTCCGTATCGTTCAACGAGGACGAGAGCGATGGGTTGTTCGGCAGCGAAAGCGGGTCGATTGTCCCGCGGTCGAAGTTGATCAGCCGGTGACGGTTGTCGTGTTCGTACACCTCATCGAACCCGGTCCAGCTCACACCCTGCGAGACATGGTCCGCATAGATGCGGTTGCCGACCGCGTCGTAGCCGTAGTTCACGTGGAATACGCTCGTCAGCACATCGGTCACGTCCGTCGCATGGTTCACCTTGGTGATCCGATTGTTGACATCGAACTGGAACGCGCCCTCGATCAGGTTCCCCAGCGCGGCCTCCGTCCGCCGATCACCGAGATCGTAGGTCCAGTTCGCCCCGATCGTCGTGCCGTTCAGCACGCTTTCCAGCCGGAACCGCTGGTCCCGCGTCTCGGTCACCTCGCGTAGATTCGGGTAGGTGATGATCCGACGAACATCATTGTTTGCAAGCTCGTAGTCCAAGTCGGTCGTGTACGCCGTTAGATCGGCATAGGCCTGAATGGTTGACTTCAACCGCCCCAGATTGCCGTACGTGAAGTCGAGGTCGGCCGTGTCGTTGTCGGCGGTTTTCAGGCGACCCGAACGATCCCAGGTGTAATCCTCCTGCCGGCTAGTCGTGTCGTACGCGCGACGGGTCAACTGGTGCAAATCGTTGTACGTGTAGGTCGTCGTGATGCTGTTTTGATCCTTGCGGGTCTTCAGATTGCCGACATCGTCGTAGGTAAAGTCGACGATCTTGCGGATTCCGTCGGCATCCGGGAAGGTTGCCTTGATCAGCCGCAAGGCGGCGTCATACTCGTAGCTCGTCTCGTTGTCGTCGTGGTCCTTAATCGATGTCTGACGAACACCGTTATATCCAAAGAACGTGCTCGTGTTCGATGTACTCGTTGCCGGGCTCGGCGGCGGATCCTGGAAGTCCTCGATCATTTCGATCAGGCGGTTGAGTTTGTCGTATTTGTACGCCGTCTCAACGCCCAGGCGATCAACACGAGAAATGCGATTACCATTTGGATCGTAGTCGTAGGTTGAGACCTTGTCCGTCGGCGTCTCAACGATTGGGTCTCGAACCTCCGTTACGCGGTTCGCGCGATCATAGATGAACTGCCACGTCTGATTTGTTGTTGCAGTCGAGCTTGATTTTACATTGCCATTTTCATCATAGGTCAGTGAAAAAAGCTGACCGAGATCGTCCGTTGTGCTGACGAGCCTGTCGACCTCATCGTAGACCAAGTCGACGACGTTGCCGTTGGGCATCGCGATCTCGATGATGTTGTCAGCATCGTCATACTTCAAAGTCGTTGTCAGGTTGTCGCCGGGCGTAGGATCGCCGATCAGCTTGTCGCGCCGATTGGCCTCGTCGTACTCCATTACGACGACCTCGTTCTCCGGCCCGTCGATTCTGATCAGATTCCCGTTCGCATCGTAGTCAAACACCGTCTCAGCGTCATCGGTATCGGCGGTCTCACCGGTCTGCGTGCCGACCTTGCGAATGACACGCGTCAGACGATCGAGCTCGTCGAAATGCAAGAAGGTCGTTTTGCCCTCGCCGTCAACAATCTTGTAGGGCGTGCTGGTCCCTGGCGTCGATCCCCCGCAAGAGCAGCCACTGGCTGCCGTGTATTCGATCGTTGTCGTAAGATCGAGGCCTAACGGATTGATCTCACGAGTAACAACACGATTGATGTCGTCATACGTCAGCTTGACGGTGTACCAATCCGGGCTACCGCCTACGGTCTCGGTCTCGCGGCGAACCTCCGTGGCGTTGCCGACGCCGTCGCGATCAACTTCGGTCACGTAGCCTTCGTCGTCAGTCACCTTCGTCAAGTAGTTCAGCGCGTTGTATTCGAGCGTTGCCTCATGCGCCGGACCGCCGGCTTTGAAATGGTTCGGGTAGCGCCGCCTGATGACGTTCCCGTTGCCATCCACCTCCCATTCGGTCTTGAGCGCCAATCCCCCAACACCGGAATCGACCACGCGACGGATCAGTCGGTTACGGTAGTCGTAATCAAGGTCGATGATCGTCCCGCGCGGATCGGTGAGCTTGTCGAGCAGGCCCTTTCCGTCGTAGTCCAGGTCGGTCGTCAGGGCGAGGTTGCCGACCCCCGGGTCCTCGATGATCTTGTTGACGCGTCCCATGGCGTCGTACTGCCACTCGGTAACGATATCTGTGCTGACATCGCGATGCACGGTTCGCTTCTTCCGACGGCCCATGTCGTCATACTCGTACTCGGTCACCATATCGAGCACGCCGACGCCGCGCGTCACCTTGGTCAGATTGCCTTTCCCGTCGTACTCCAGCTTGACCTGGTGGCCCTCACGATCGAACGCGCGAATCTCCTCGATGCGCCCGGGCAGTGTCGTCCAGGCGGCATCGATCGTCGTGACCTCCGACGGCACCGAATTCAATGCCGACCGTGTGTCATACTGGAACGTCCTCTTCTTGTCGGTCGGCACCTCAACCAGCGGGTCCGTAATCGCGGTGATGTCGCCGTCCGTGTTGTACGTGTAGGTCCACTCGTCGCCGTCCGGCTCGGTGTACTTCGTGACGAACGCGTAGAAGTTGGAGTCTGCGCGCGCAAACTCGAAGTCATGCAACTCTGCGTCGGTCCGTTTGCTGACATATCCCTTGGGGTCATACGTAATGGTTCGCGAGTGACCGTTGCGGTCCGTGACCTTGGTGATGCGATTCCGGCCGTTACCCGTCAGGCCATAGGTGTAGTCAACGTGCTTGCCGGTCTCTGAGTTGACGCGCGATGTCATCCGACCGAGGTTGTCACGGCGGATGCTCCAGCGCTTGCCGCGACCGTCGACCATCGCAACCAGTCCCGCGCTGATCGAATCCTTGCGGGTGTGAGGCAATCCGCCGACCGCAGATACCTCAACCACGCGATGCGGCGTCGAGCCATCAAGCGCGTAGATCGTGCGGCGCATTGGCGCCGTATCAATGTAATCCGCAGTGTAGACGCTACCGTTTTTGTGCGTTTCCTTGGTGACCCGATGGATCGTGTCCGAGCCGGATGTGTGCGTTTCGTACTCGAACAGCACTTGCTTGTTAAGCGGATCCTCGATCGTCGTCAGTTCGCCGCTACCGTTGTACGTGAGCTCGGTAAGCTCGCCGGCAGGGTCCGTAATCTTCCAAAGCCGATCGTTGCCATCGTATTCCAGCGTTACGATCCGGCCGTGCGGGCTGACGATATGGCTCAGTTCGCCGTTCGCACCGTACTTGAATCGCGTCGTTCGACCGCGGCGGTCCTTCATCGATTCGATACGCCCGGACGTGTCGAACACTTCTTCGCGCCCATCCTCCCAGGTGATCTCAAAGTGATTGATCACCCATTGCAATTTCATCCGACGGCCAATCGGCGTCGTATAGCTTGGCGTCGGGAATGCGTGCCGGCGACCATTCGCGTCATAGTAGATCGCTTTGCCGGTCACCTGTTCGACGCGGCGATTGTACGAGTGCGTCCAGCCATAGCCGAGCGGTCCGTTCTCGTGGCCGCGCAGCGACTCGTACCGGAGAAAGAAATTCAGCTCAGTCTTACCGGCTGCGAACGCGCGAAACACCGGGATCTGCGTCCAGACGTTGCCGCGCGCCAATTCCATGAAAAGACCGTCACCCTCCTGGCCCTCGCCCCCAGCCTCGCAGCCTTCGCCATCATCTTCGCTATCGTCTTCGTCGTCGCAGGGTTCGGATCCGGTCGTCGGCTGGAATCCGCCACCAACGGCGCCGTTTCCACCACACGGGACCACCGGGTCATCATCCGCGTCGGGGGTTTCCGGCGACGGTGGCGAGCAGTTGTCCGCCGACTCGACGTAGACCTCAATCTCGGTGTAAACGGCTAGCTCATCGCCGCCGAGATCCGCTCCTTCATCAATGTCCGCGCCGAACGAGAAGTCGCCGACCTCGATCGTGTGCGGTCCTGGCCCAACCGGCCCAGGAACGAAAACTGTCTGTGTAACGCTCTGGGTGTAAACGCCAGCGCTGGAGTTGACAGTTGTCCCGCTGAAACCGCTGAAGACGATCGTTCCTGTAGCGCCGCTGGGCGGAATGACGGTTCGATTGACGTCGATCTTGACCGTCGCACCTTGGTTTTCATCCAGCACGATGTCAATCGGCAGGATGATCGAACCGTCAGCCTTGACGGTCTTACCGCCATCGGCTTGAAGCGTGTGCCATAACGTGGCGTAGATTCGACCGTCCGTTGAAAAGACGGTGTACCCACTCGTCGAAACGTCCGAACCGTCCGCGTCGAACGCCGACCATCCACCGCCCGTCGCCGGCGTTGCAGTTGCTGTTGATTCGAACAGCGACCCCGCATCTGCCTGAATAAGAACATCGTCCCCCGATGCATCTCCAATCTCAATTGGCGGACAGGCGCCAATCGCCGACGTGAAGCCAGCGCTCCCCAAGGTTGCCGTGAGAACAAGACCCGCGCGCAGCAATCCCCTTCGTCGCGACATTGCGCCCTCCAAACTGATTGTCAGCCTTTGAGGCCCCACCTTGAAACCCCTATCGAGTAACTCCGTCTTTCTCGACGGGGCCAACGATAACATCTGAACTTCAGATAGCAAGAGAAAACTCATCGACGCGCTGCGGCCTCCTACGACCACCGTATAGCCCTTCGTCGTGTCGTTTTCCCGATTCCGAATGCAGGTAGCGACTTGCGCTGATCACCAATCGCGTGTGGTCAAACGAAAACCGCGCCCGCCGAAACCGCTCCCGGAAGATGTCGCAAAGAAGCCACATCGCGTGTCCTCTCAGCGTACGCGCGCACATGCCCGGAATACGCGCTCCGTCAAACCGGACGGAAGTACACCGGTCGCTGCCCAGTCGTGGACCATACGGACGCCGATCCGAGCTTTGCGATCGGTGAACGGCCCGACGGCAGTGTGTGGGTCAAGTGCCTGCGCTGCGCCCGCCCCGGACGTGCTTGCAGCGCTCGGATTGAATCCGAGAGACCTGCAACCGTATCGATCGATGTCGCACTCACCCACAACATCTGGAACGTACAAGCAACACCCCCGCCCCCAGGAGACTGGTACCATGGCGCGACCACCGGACGAGATTGGCGGTCACCCCAGAAAGGTAGACCGTCCACACAAAACCGCCGAGGCTTTCACGGATGCGGGTCAGGCAATCGCCGCTGTCAAAGAACGTCTCAACGCTGAACCAAGCGGTCGCTGGCAATACCACGACAAGAATGGCGACGTGGTTGGATACGTCTTGCGGTTTGATCCGCCGGGCAAGGACAAGACGTTTCGGCCGATCAGCCGGCACGGTGGCCACTGGTTCATCGGCGCGATGGAGGCCCCGCGGCCGCTGTACCGGTTGCCCAAGCTGCAAAGTGCCAAACACATCCTTGTCGTCGAGGGTGAAGAGGCTGCGGACGCGCTCCGTGCCATCGGCATCAAAGCGACCACCTGCCCTGGTGGGTCCAACGGTGTATCGAACACGGATGTAGCGCCGCTAGCCGGTGCGACGGTTTCGATCCTCCCGGACAACGACACGCCCGGCGAGCGGTACGCGCAAACGCTGGCGTTGCGTTTGGAGAAGTTGAAGCCGCGTCCGGAGGTTGGAATCGTCCGCCTGCCCAACCTACCTGAAAAGGGCGATGCAGCTGACTTTGTTCCCACACGACGCAAAGCCGGCCGAACCGATGACGAGATCTGTGCTGAGATCGAGGAGCTTTGTGGGCAAGCCGAGCCGATGGGTCCCACGGAGCGACTTGTGGTGACACGGATGGATCAGGTGGAGTCGCAAGTGGTCGAGTGGATCTGGCCCGGTCGCATCCCGGCCGGCAAGCTGTCGATGATCGTGGGCGACCCGTCCGCCGGCAAGTCGATGCTCGTTGTGGATGTTGCTGCGCGGATTTCGAACGGGGCAGCTTGGCCCGACGCGCCCACCGAGCCAGGCATTGTCGGCGACGTACTACTGTTGAACGACGAAGACGGACTTGCCGACACGATCCGTCCAAGGCTCGATGCAGCGAGCGCCAAGGCATTACGGATTCACCATATCGGCGCCAATCGCAGACGAACAGATAGCGGAGCGATCATCGATCAGCCAGTCCGTCTTGACGCAGACCTTCAACTGCTCGAAGAAGAGCTGGCCAAGATTGACAATCCACGATTGATCGTGGTCGACCCGATCAATGCCTACATGGCTGGAGTCGATGCCCACAAAGACGTCGATATCCGCTCGCTCCTTATGCCGCTCGCTCAACTGGCAGAGCGCACGGGCGTTGCGATTCTCGCCATCTGCCATCTGCGGAAATCGGCCGGTAAGGCGATTCACAGCGTGCTGGGCTCGATCGGTTACGTCGGTGTCGCGCGCGTGGTCTGGCTGGTTGCTACAGACCGTGACGAACCCGAACGTCGACTCTTCCTGCCCGTGAAGAACAACCTCGCACAGCTCGGGCGCGGGCTCGCCTATCGCATCGTCGCCCCGCATGGTGCTCCACACATCGAATGGGAGCCAGCGCCAATCGAGGCGCGCGCCGACGACTACACCGGAGGCGACGATGCGCGGCGTGATCGAACAGCACGGAACGACGCGTGCGAGTGGTTGATTGACGTACTCTCGGACGGACCGGTCGCCTCAAAGGAGATCGAAGTGCGCGCCGGACGGACGGAATCGCGTGGCGGACCGTACTACGAGCAAAAGAAGATCTCGGAGTACGCTCGAAGCGCACCGCTGGGAGCTGGTCATGGGTACCACCGTTCTCCGACTCTGACTCAACAGCATCTGAAACCAAACCGCCGCAGGCTGGCCAAGACGATCAAGATTGCCAAGTCGGCCACGATCCAGAAGTTGGCAATCTTGGCAACCTTGCCCAGACCGACCGAACCCACGAGACCGCGGAGTGACATGGGCCGTCCACCAGGTGCAGTGCTGGACGTCGCCTGACAACGAGAGGCAACAGATGAGTAGGCAAGTGCCCCGGACTGAGATATCTTCACACTCCAAGAGGGAGTAGCTGCCATGGCAAGCGTTTACCGACCCGTCTACACCAAGCCGTTTCCCGAGGGTGCTGAGATCATCGACAGAGATGGCACGCAGTACGCGCGCTGGATCGATCGTCATGGCAAGAAGCAGACGGCGCGCATCACTACCGGAAACGACGGCACGCCGAAACAACTCCGGCAATCCGCAAGCTACGTCGCCAAGTACCGCGACGCTGTCGGCAGGCTGGTCAAGGCATCCACGGGATGCCGAACGAAGGAGGCGGCGCAGCAACGGCTCAACGAGCTCTTGCGAGAAGTCGAGCAAGTCAAGGCGGGCGTACTGACGGACGAGCAGCTCCAGGCCGCCGACCATCGGGCGGCACCGCTATCGGCCAGCATCAACGACTACCTTGCGCACCTGAAGGCCAAGGATGTCACGCCGGCGCGGATCAAACAGACCCGGACTCGGCTTGAGAAATCGGCAACCGACTGCAACTGGAAGACGCTCGGCGATGTGAGCGGTCCGGTGCTAGAGGCGTGGCTCTCGGAGCGACGCGAGGTGGACGACATGTCCGCGGCGAATTGGAACGCGCACCGATCCGCCTGGGTGGGGTTCGGCAATTGGGCCAAGCGGCGGACGGTCGCTCGGCTGACGCTCAACCCGTTCACTGAAGTTCCCCGCGCGAACGAAAAGGCTGACCCGCGTCGGAAACGCCGAGCGATGACTGCGGAGGAGTTCGGTCGGCTGCTGAAAGCTGCCCGGCTACGGCCGGTCGCGGAGTCGGGGCGAAAGACGCTGAAGCGCGATGAAAAGCCAACGAACGCCAGAAGCCGCCAAACCTGGAAGAAGCTCGATCTCGAATACGCCGATCTGGAAGAAGCACATGCCCGCGGACTCGTCGCGTTGAAGAATTCGCCGGATCGCGTCGCGAAGCTGGAGCAGGACGGTCGAGCGCGGCAGTTGGTTTACAAGCTGCTCGTGCTCACCGGGCTTCGCAGGAAGGAGCTCGGACGCGTCACGCTGGCGCAATGTGAGCTCGATGGCCCGACGCCACATATCAACCTGAACGCTGTTGACGAGAAGAACCGCGAGGGCAACACCGTCCCGCTACGGCAAGACGTCGCCGCCGACCTGTCCCGGCACCTGACCGAGCGCCTGCACGCCCTGCAAACCGCCGCGAGACAGGCGGGGCGCCCGGTCCCGGTGCGACTCGCACCCACCGAGCGGCTGATTCATGTTCCGACCGGGCTGGTCAAGATCTTTGACCGCGATTTGTCAGCAGCGGGCATTCCGAAACGCGACGATCGAGGACGAACGCTCGACGTACACGCGCTGCGCACGACATTCTGCTCGATGTTGAGTCAAGCGGGCGTGCCGCTGCGGACGGCGCAAGCCGCCATGCGGCATTCCGACCCGTCGTTGACGGCCAACGTGTACACCGATCCAAAGCTGATCAACGTATCGGGCGCGCTCGAGAAGCTGCCGAACTGGCCGCTCGACGGCGATGGCGAGATTGAGCGCGAGAGCGCGACGGGGACCTACGCGTCGGATGCGGTCGCGCAAGAGATCGCGCGCAATCTCGCTTCGGCGCTTGTACCAGTGCTTGGACCAAATTCTGGAAACGGGTGTGCAAACGAGTCATTTGGTGACAATCGGTCAAAAACACGAACGGAGGATGAGATGAGCGCAACTCGTTGTGGCGTCGACGGTAATCGGCGTGAGGCAATTGAGGTCGCGGAGGGGCATGATGGGCGTTACTGGACTCGAACCAGTGACCTCATCCGTGTGAAGGATGCGCTCTAGCCAACTGAGCTAAACGCCCTCGATTCGGGCTATCCTATCGTTTGCAGGCCGGGAAGCAAGCCGCGGCTGCGACGCTCAATCGGGCCGCACACTCATGGTGCCTCGTGCTGCCGTATCGCATCGTACAGGGCCTCCGGGGTGGACGCCGCGCCAACTGCCGACCGAAAATCCTCGAAGTTCATTAGCCGACTGATCTTCGCCAGCGCTTGAATATGCTGACCGGTCTGGTCCGGAGGACTGATCAATAGAACGACGAAGGTGACGGGCCGTCCGTCGATGCTCTGGAAGTCGATCGGTTCGGCCGGCTTCCCGGCCGCCATCACCAACGACTTGCAGACATTGCTCTTGCCGTGCGGAATTGCCAATCCGTAGCCGATCCCGGTCGTCCGCTCCGACTCACGTTTGAGCACCGCCTCCAATGCCGCATTACGGTCCGTGATCCCACCGGTCTCCGCCAGCAGGTCCACGAGCTGCGTGATGACCTCGGTCTTGTCACCCGCGTCGATCGGAACGCGGATCCGGCTGAGCGGCAGTATTTCGGTTAGCTGCATGCGGTCATTCCTGTCACGTACTTCGAAAAGCGAACTATACCATCCGCGGCTCGGACTCGCCACGACCCGCTTGTCCGGCGAAACCGACACAATTAGGATAGACTGGATTGTGGCCGTTTGCGGGCCCGCGGCCACGCCATCCGCACAACAATAGGATCGATCATGAACCATAGTCGAGCTCTCACCATCGTCATGATGCTGTTGGGCGTCGCGGGAAACAGCTCGGCGCGAGATACCACCTTCTCGGCCGACGCGTATCTCAAGCACGTCAAGTTCCTCGCCAGCGATGCGCTCGAAGGCCGCGCCACGGGCACACCCGGCAACGACCAGGCCGCGACTTACGTCGTCGATCGCTTCAAGGCCTGCGGGTTGAAACCGGGCGGCGTCGACGGCGGCTGGTACCAGCCGTTCGAGGTCACGGCACGGAAAGTGCTCGACGATACCAAGGCCAAGCTCGAGGTCGATGGCGCGCCGGCGGCAACCATCCATCGGGACTGGTCGCCCTTCCCGTTCAGCGGCATGGAACGCGTAGAGGGGCCACTGGCATTCGTTGGGTATGGAATCAAAGCCGAGCCGTACGAGTACAACGATTACCGCGACTTCTCGGTTGAAGGGAAGATCCTTCTGATCTTCCGCTACGAACCGGGTGCCGACGATCCCGACGCCGCCTTCGGCGGCACCGTAGAATCGCGCTATGCGCTGTTTCGCCGAAAGGCCGAAACCGCCGTCAAGGAGGGTGCCAAAGCCCTGATCATCGTTGACCCGCCAAACCACCGGGACGTGGACTCGGCGAACGACGAGCTCTACCCCTTTCGACCCTGGAACACACGTGCGACCTACGATCTGCCCGTCATCCACGTCACGCGACACTTTGCTGACCGGCTGCTCAAGGCCGCCAAAATGCCGTCGCTGGAGAAGCTCCAGCGTCGCCTCGAGTCGGAGCGGCAACCCCTCTCGCAGGATATGGAACTGAACGCGACGATCGATCCCGGACTGGCATACGTCACCGGGCGCAATGTGATCGGGTTGCTGCCCGGTGCGTCCCGGCCGGATGAATATGTGGTTGTCGGTGCCCATTACGATCATCTTGGCAATGAGCCTACGTTTCGCGATCGAAGCGGGCCGGCGCAGATCCACAACGGCGCTGACGACAACGCATCCGGCACGGCGGGCCTAATCGAGCTGGCGCGCGCTCTGGCCGGAGGACCGCGCCCAGCGCGGAGCATCCTCTTCATCGCGTTCAGCGGTGAAGAGCTCGGCTTGTTCGGCAGCCGACACTACGTCCGAGAACCGACGGTCCCGCTGGAAGCCGTTAAGGCGATGGTGAACTTCGACATGATTGGCCGTCTGCGACCGGACCTGCTCGAAGTCACCGGCGTACCGACCGCGGAAGAGTTCGAGACACTGGTCGAAACCGCCGCCGCGTCGGCGGAGCTGGCGTACAGCGCCCCCACCCGCATTCGGGCCGACAGCGACCACGCGCCGTTTCACCGCAAGAACATTCCGGTAATCTTCGTGTTTACGGGGATGCACAAGGACTACCATCGGCCCACGGATGACTGGGAGGAGATCAACCCCGCCGGCGCCATCAAGATCCTGAAGTTCGGAAGAAAGCTGGTCACGTTGATCGCTGATTCAACCGATGGACCGACTCCCGTCGTGCAGGAGCGCGAGGAGTCGTCGTCGAGTTCACTTGCTTCCGATAGCGACCGCCGGCCGCCGCCGCGACGACGGTCGCGTATCCGTCTCGACATCATGCCGCAGTACAACGACGACCAGGCCGGGTTGCTGATCGAGCGCGTCGTACGTGGTGGTGCCGCCGCCAAGGGTGGGATGAAGAACGGAGATCGCATCGTCAAGATCGAGGAACACACGATCGACGGCATACGCGACTATATGAAATGCATGAGCGCCCTCGAAGCCGACCGGACGGTTGACGTGCTGGTACGTCGCGGAGACGAAGAGCTGACGCTCAAGATCCGGCTGCGCGAACCGGGGCTGCGCTAGCGCTGACGGACTCGCGGGGCACGATGAAAGAACAATGGCTGCGATACGACTTCAGGACATCAGCATTCAGCGTGGTAGTCGATTGGTCCTCGATCGGCTCACGCTCGACCTGCACCCGAATGAGACCGTTGGTCTGATCGGTGCCAACGGTGCAGGGAAAACCACGCTGTTCCGTATCATCAGCGGCCAGCTCAAGCCTGACAGCGGCACGGCAACCAGTGCGCGTTCACTCCGGATCGGCCAACTCGAGCAGGAGCCCCGTTTCGATCCGGCCAACACCCTCCACGACGAGGTCCTCTCGACGTTCGACCAGTTGTTCGCGATCGAGAAGCGGATGCACGATGTCTCTGAAGAGATGAGTCGCTGCACCGACGACGGCCGACTCGCCGAGCTCATGGCCGAGTACGACAAGATCAACGCCCGGTTCGTCGCCGCGGGTGGCTACACGATCGAGCAACGGCTCAACGAGATCGTCGCGGGGGTCGGGTTTCGTCCGGCCGACCTGAAGCTCCCGATGACCGCGCTCTCCGGCGGGCAGCGCTGCCGCGCCGCGCTGGCACGGCTCCTGCTCGAAGAGAACACGTTTCTGCTGCTCGACGAGCCGACGAACCATCTCGACATCGACGCCGTTCGTTGGTTGGAGCGTTATCTCGCCGGCCATCGCGGCGGGGCGATGATCGTCTCACACGACCGCTACCTGCTCGATCGTCTCGCAACGCGGATCGTGGAGCTCGAGGGAGGCCGCGTGCGGTCCTATCCCGGCAACTACAGCAACTATGTCAAGGCCCGCGATGTCCGTCGACTGACCGAGGAACGTCAGTTCGAGCAGGATATGGCGTTCCTGGCAAAGGAGCGCGCGTTTATCAACAAGCACCTCGCCGGCCAGCGCACAGCCGAGGCCAAAGGACGTCGCAAGCGCCTCGAGCGCCGACTGGAATCCGGGGAGTTCACGACCGAGCGGCCGCGCGACCGCCAGTCGATCGGCCTGCAATTCGACGCCGGCACGCTCGGCAAGGGCGACCTGATGGTCGGCCGGGAACTGAGCAAGTCCTACGGCGACAAGCCACTGTTCAGTGAACTCGATGTCGAAGTTCGGGCCGGCGAGCGGGTCGGCATTACCGGTCCGAATGGAACCGGTAAATCCACACTGCTCAAGATTCTGTTGAACACCGTCGAGCAGGACCGAGGCGAGGTCGAGCTCGCCCCCAAGACCGACGTCGGCTACTTTGCTCAGGACGCTAGCGCGCTCGACCTCGAGCAGTCGATTCTGACCGAGGTCGCCGCCGCTGCCCCTGCCATGTCGGAAACGCAGATCCGCGGGATGCTCGGCCGGTTCCTCTTCAGTGGCGACGATGTTCACAAACAGATCGGTCGCCTGTCCGGCGGCGAACAGTCCCGCATCCGGCTGATCAAGCTGATCCTGCAACAACCCAACGTCCTCGTCCTCGATGAACCGACCAACCATCTCGACATTCCGTCGCGCGAGGCATTGGAGGAAGCCCTGCTCGCCTACCCCGGTTCGATCCTGATGGTCAGTCATGACCGCTACTTCCTGGATCGACTGGCCCAGCGACTGCTCGTCATCCGTCCTGATGCCCACGAATGGGTGGTCGGCAACTACTCGACGTACATCGACCGGCTCGAGGCCCGCCGATCCGAGAACGACAAGCAACGTGCCACCAAGCCACGACGCCTCGACAAGAAAAAGCCGTCGCCGGCCCGGGCGCCCGCTTCCCCATTCGCGAAGCTCTCGTTCGAACAGCTCGAAGCGGAGATCATGCAGCGCGAAGAGCAGCTCGGCGAGATCGAGCGCGACTTCGCGAACCCGGATCTGGCCCGCGATCCCGAAGCGCTTGCCCGAAAGAAGGCGGCATTCGATGCCGCGAAGGCCGAGCTCGCCGAACTGAGCGCGCTCTGGGAGCAGCGTGTCGAGGATGTGACGCCCGAGTCCTGACGACCCTTCCCCGCTTGCCCGAACGCACAGCCCGCTATGATCTTTGTGCAACACCACCGGAACGTCCCCGGAACCGCGCCGACGGCGCCATCCGACCCGCTGGCAGGAGACGATACCGTGAGCGAGTCCGACCGCACGACCATAGCCGCGTTCGAAGCGATCTTCGCGAAACAGAAGGCGCTGGCCGAGCGCGCCATCACCCAACTCGATGATTCCCAACTGCGCACGGCACTGCATCCCGAGACCAACTCGGTTGCGGTCATCATGAAGCACATGGCAGGCAATATGCGCAGCCGATGGACCGACATCTTCACGACCGACGGCGAAAAGCCAAATCGACGGCGGGACGAGGAGTTTGTCGATGAATTCCAGACACGGGCCGAGATCGTCGACTGCTGGGAGCGCGGTTGGGCCGTCCTCTTCGCGGCGCTGGCGCCGTTGTCGGACACTGACCTTCGTCGCCCGCTCACCATCCGCGGCGAGCCGCACACGCTCCTCGACGCGACACTCCGCCAGATCGATCACTATGGCTACCACGTCGGCCAGATCGTCCAAGTCGCGCGGATCCTCGCCGACCAGCAATGGACGACGCTCTCCATCCCGCGCGGGGGGTCCGACGCGTACAACGAACGGGTCTGGGGCACACCCCCCACCGGCCAGCAGTAACGCTGACCACCCGAATGAACCAACGATACGCCCGCATCCTTGTCAGCGCTCACGCTTTGGTTATCGGACACAGCGATGCGCATGCGAGGCAGTGGAGCCCGCTTTTTCGTCCGAGAAGGCGGATTTGGCGGGTGTTGTGAACTCATTTTTCGATCCGCCGGTCCGTCGTGCTATAATTTGGGTGGTCGGCGTCGGTGTCGGATTCGACGGGTGGTTGACGAAGCTCGGAGGGTCCGCATGGCGCAGCCAGAGCCGATTCGAGAGCGGTCTCATGCAAAAATGTAACCTGCCGCAAGACCGGGAGATTGGCGCGCGGGTCCGCTCGAGGCTGGGATTGACGGTTGGCCGGGTGTAACGTCGTTCGACGTGGTCTATGACGACATTTCCGCGCACCCGCCGCTTCGGATTCCGACATTGAATTCTTTTGGACGGTGTAGCGTAAACCGCTGCAGGAGGCCTTGCTGATGAAGTCCGGACCGGCTTCGCTCGTCTCGATGTCGATATGCTTGGTTACAACTGTCGCCCTGGCGACGGTTGCTGTCGGCGGGCAGCCGACCAAGCAGTACTACTACTCTGTGGGCAAAAACCGTGTCCCGCTCACGCTGGATTCGAAGCGGGTCGCGATCCTCGAGGAAGCGACGGTCGACACGACCGATCCTTCGGTGGCGTCGGTGATGGCCGGTGCTGTCGGTCTTTCGGACGTGTCGACGAACATTCGGCCGGGCTGGGCTGTCGCGCGAACCGCCGGCGTCGACTTGTCAGCCGAGACGACCGAAACAATGGTCTCGCGGCTGGCCGACACGATGCCCGTGGACTTCGTTTCGCCGGTTTTCCTGCAACCCAACGGCCTGCCGTTATGGATCACACCGAACGTAATCGTGGCGTTTCGCGCCGACGTACCGCTGGCCCAACGACAGGCATTGCTGGACGAGTACATCAGCGGAACGATCGTCACCGAAGATTTCGGCGACATGCCCGACGTCTATTACCTTCGAAGCCCCAGCCAGAATGGTTTTGACGTCCTGGCCCAAGTTAACGCACTAGCCGGCCGACCGGAGGTGCTGTACGCCGAGTCCGATGCGATCTTCACCGGCCGCTCGACGCTGACGCCGAACGATTCGTTGTATCCGCAACAATGGGGTCTGCACAACATCGGCCAGACTGGCGGAACGGCCGACATGGACCTGGATGCACCTGAAGCGTGGGATACGACCACGGGTGACGCGGACATTATCGTGCTCATCATGGACTCCGGCGTTCAACAGAACCACACCGATATCAACCAGGTTCCGGGAAACTCGTTTGCCGGCAGCAGTACCAACGGTAACCCGTTTAACCAATGCGACAACCACGGGACCGCGGTCGCGGGATGCGCGACGGCAGTCATCAACAACGGGACCGGCGTCACCGGAATCGCCCCGGCCTGCAAGTCGGCCGGTGCCTACGTGGCAATCTCGCAGATTCCATGTTCTGACATGATCACAATCAACCCGGGCTCCATGATTGCTGCACTCACCTGGGGCGAGTCAATTGGAGCACGGGTAACGAATGCTAGCTTGTCGATCGGCGATTCGTCGTCGCTACGGGCCAAGTACGCGCAAACGTACTTCGAATCGGGGATGGTTCACTTCGCCGGTAGCGGCAACTCGGGGCAAGGCGACGTCGGGTTCCCGGCAGGCTTCCCCACGGTGATCGCGGTCGGCGCGGTCACCCACACCGGTGGGCGCGCAAGCTTCAGCACGTTCGGCGCCGGGCTCGAACTCATGGCTCCCGGCGTCTCCATCTGGACGACCGATCGGACCGGTACCGCCGGTTACTCCAACGGTAACTGGACCGTCATCCAGGGCACGTCGTTCGCCAGCCCTCTCGCGGCAGGTGTCGCTGCCCTGTTGCTGTCGGTCGACGACACGCTCACGTCGGACGAGGTGCGCACGATTCTCCAGCAGAGCGCGAAAGACCGGGGAACCAGTGGGTTCGATCAATTCTACGGTTACGGCATCGTGCAGGCCCGGGATGCGATTGATTATTACTTCAACCCGCCGCCGGTTCCGGGTGCATTCTCGACAACCTTCCCGGCGAACGAGGCAACGGACGCCTTCCTTACGCCGTTCTTCCAGTGGGAGATTGCGCCCGATGCGCTGACCTACACAATCGTCGTGGACGACGACGACAACTTCGTCAATCCGGAGATCAACGAGACGACCGGTCTCAATCAGTATGTCTCACTCTCGGCGTTGGTCCCGGGGCGCACGTACTACTGGCGGGTGACGGCGCACAACGACAATGGAAGCACGCAGGCCTCGCCGGGAGTGGTCAGCTTCACGACCATGTCGGACTGCAACGGGAACAACATCGCCGACGCGCAAGAGATCTTGGACGGGACGGTCGACGACTGCAACATGAACGGCGTCCCGGATGCCTGTGACTTCCAGACTGAAATCAACATTGCGTCGCAGGACATGACGCCGATCGCGTTCGAGACGCCGCAGTCACTCGTGATCGACCCGGCGCGTACCGCAACGTCCGACGTCACACTGGATTTCGCGGCGCGCTCGGATATCAACTTCACGACCGAATTCATGAACGTACTGCTGAACGGCAACAGTGTCGGCACGATCTACGTTTCCGGATTTGGTGACTGCGCGACGGCGTCGCTCGACTCGCTGGTCGTTCCCGCAGCGACCTGGAACGCGAACATCGTCGACGGCGCCATGACGGTCACCGTCGCGCCCAGCGATGAAGTCGGCGACATCTGCAACGAGCCGTCCTACCTGCGGATTGAAGTCGAGTACATCGGCGCGCCGACCAGCCTCGACCTCAACGCAAACGAGATTCCCGACGAGTGCGAAAACACCCTGTGCGGTGACTCCAACTGTGACGGCGCCGTTTCGGTCGGCGACATCAACTACTTCGTCACTGCCATCACCGGCGGCGAAGCGGCCTGGGATGCGCTGGCCGGCACCGACTGCAGCTTCATCGACGCCAACGACACGAACGACGACGGGACCGTCTCCGTTGGCGACATCAACAACTTCGTCACGGCCGTCACCAGCGGAAGCTGCCCGTAGCGGGTAGCAAGCGACGACAGCAGCCTGCAGCCTGCTGCGAATCTATGGCCGGGTAGCCGCGCCCGGCCATCATCGTGACGATCCCGAGCGCGGCCCGACGCTGGACGCCGGCGACGGGCCGTGGCGCACACCCCCTGACAGACACGCTCTGGAGTTCGCGTGACGGCGCCGCTGGCTCTACAATAGACAGCGGTTGACTTGGTGCATGCACGGTCGCGGCGTTCGGTCCGCCGTCGGCGCGTGAGGGGCGACTCCGACCCAGAAAGGATGAGAGCAGTCATGAAGAAGATCCGTTTGTTTACCCCCGGTCCCTGCACTGTGCCGGAAGAAGTATTGATCGAGATGGCACGTCCGTTCGAACATCACCGCACGGCGTGGTTCAAGGAACTCTTCGCGGAATGCACCACTCAACTGAAACAGATCTTCCTGACAGCCAACGATGTCCTGATCTTCACCGGCTCGGGAACAGCAACCGCAGAAGGCGCAATCGTCGGGTGCAATCCAACGGGTTCGAAGATCCTCACGATCGAAGGCGGCAAGTTTGGTGAGCGTTGGGGCAAGATTGCCGACCAGTTCGGGATTCCCGCCGTGCGCCACAAGGTCGAATGGGGTCACGCGGTCGAGCCCGGCGTGATCGAAGACTACCTCAAGAAAGACCCGGCTATCACCTCCGTTATGGTCGTTCACAGCGAGACGTCGACGGCCACCGCTTGCGATCTGGAGGCCATCGGTCGTGTCTGCCGTGCGCATGACAGGCTGTTGCTGGCTGATTGCATTACATCCGCCGGTGCGCTGCCGCTAAGGATCGATGACTGGGGTGTGGATGTCGCGATCACCGGCTCGCAGAAGGCGCTTTTGTTGCCACCGGGCCTGGGCTTCGCCAGTGTCAGCGAACGCGCTTGGAAGGTCATCGAGCAGAATCCGCAGCAATCGAGCTTCTATCTGAACTATAACCAGGCCCGCAAGGCGGCGGAGAAGAACGACACTCCCTATACGCCCGCGCATCTGCTCGTCCGTGGCCTGCGTGTCGCACTGCGCATGCTGCTCGACGAGGGATTGGAGAACGCGTGGAAGCGCGTGGCTGCGATGGCAAACGCCACGCGATCGGCGGCCCAAGCGATGAACGTTGAGGTCTTCTCCAAGTCTCCCTCGGATTCCGTGACGGCTCTCAACGTCCCGGCGGGCGTGGACGAATCGAAGCTTCGCAAGGCGCTGCGCGATAAGTACGGGATTCACACAGCGGGCGGCCAGGACCATCTTAGCGGGAAGATCGTGCGTTTCTCGCACATGGGCTTCATCGACAGCGTCGATATGCTCGGGTGTATCGGTGCCCTGGAGCATACGCTGTTCTCGCTCGGACATGGGTTTGATGTCGGCGCTGGCGTGGCCGCCGCTCAGAAGGTGTTCGTCGAACGCACCTGACCGCCCGGGTTATGCTGCAACGTTTGACCGAATCGTCCCTGAGGAAGGCGTTTGACGCTGACGGGTCATCGCGCCATCCTGCTAGCCGACAGGCCTCGCGGGTGCGGCTGGCTTTGCTCTATCGTCCGCGTATAATTTCCAGTCTTGCGCCGCGACGGACCGTAGCGGCGCGATGCTGAGCAGCCTAGAGGACGTAGCTCAGTCGGTAGAGCAGCGGCCTTTTAAGCCGTGGGTCCTGGGTTCGAGTCCCAGCGTCCTCATTTTGTCCCCTCTTGCCACGTGTTGCTTACGTTCGTCACAAGCAACACTTGCGCGCCGATCGCGGCGATCGAGCAATTCGTCCGACTTGCCGCTCAGCGCCTCGAATGCACCCGAATTGCCGGGCGTTCGTGTAAGCATTGGTGTAAGCGTTCGCGCTGCTGACGCATGGGCGTCGTTGCGCTCGCCCGCGCGATCGATCCGGTCAGCCAAGTAATTCGACGGCGCATCGTCCGTGCCCGTCGCCAACGCTCGGTCACCGCCATTGCCATCGTCGAGCGGCAAAGCCGGTAGTTGCTCCAGCGCACCGGAAAGATCGAGCAGTCGCGGGTCGGTATACGTATTCATCGTCAGCTCGATCGAGCTATGTCGCATTGCCGCCTGGGCTGTTCGTGGGGCCACGCCGTTCTTGCTCAAGTGCGTGCCGAATGTGTGCCGTAGCGCGTGAACATCGACTGTTCGCCCGCGCTCGTCGCGCTTGTCGATCCGTTCGGCGCCGTCCTCCCCGACAACGATTCTCGCGATCCCCGCCGCCAGCAAATCGCGATCCATGATCTTCACGAGCCCGTCAGGCACGACAAACAGCCGATCGCGACTCGATAGGTGTACCGGCAACGGCTCGCCCGCATTGCGTGCCGCATCTTGTGCGCGTTGCAGTCGGACGCGCAAATGTGACCGCAGGTCTTCCACGAGGTCGGCCCGTAGCGGAATCTCCGCCGCCTGCCCCGACTTTGCCGCATTTGCATCGAGCCGAACGATCGGGACTTGCCCTTCCAGCTCGACACAGCCAATCGTAAGCGCTGCCAGTTCGCTCTTGCGAAGCCCGGTTAACACGAGCGTTTTGTAGATCAGTGCTCGCTCGGCGCCGGCGCGCTCAAGTTTGGCCAGTTCATCGGGGCGTGTTTGAAGCGCTTCCAAGCCTCGGCGGTAGGCTGACTCCAGGTTGTCTGCGGTTAGCGTCTCGCGCTTCCATGTCCGCCGGCTCTTCGGATCGCGAGGTTTGTCGGCCATGACGACCTTTGCGCGGCCCTGCTCGGCAATCGGCCGCAGTTTGGCGGCTCGCAGTAAGCGTCGCAGCTCATCTTCAGTCAGCGCCCGGCGTTTCCGGCGCGGGTCAGTCCGCTCATCGCGTTTCGGAGGCCGTGCAAACGGGTTCGAAACCAGGCGGTTCGCCGAGACACACCAGTTGCCGAACGCGCACAACGCTGCGAGGTGGCCGTTCAATGTTCGCGCGCCCATCCCCTCGGCTTCTCGCAGGTCCGCCCAACGTTCCATCGCCGGGCGGCTGAGGTCGCGAAGCGCCGTGAATTTGCATTCTGCCACGATCCGTCGAAGACGCGTTGCAACATTGCCGTAGTGCTGACGATTGACTGCCCGTTTTCCGCCCTTGCCGCGTTTGTTCTTGAGCGCATCGAGATACGCATCGACGTGTTCGCCGATCGGCGTTGCCTGATGATCCAATACCGAGTCTTCGGCAGCGGTCCACGCACCCGCGCGGACCTTGTCGGCCCGGACGTTCAACTCGTGAAGCAGCGTCTGGGCCGCCTCCTTGGTCCGACAGCCCGTCGCAACCCGTTCGACCCGGCCGGCGCCGTTGCGGTATTGCGCGCTGAGCTTGTTGGACCTCAGAACAATCCGCGGCTGACCGTCGCGCCCGGTCGTGACTCGGGCAGTCTTTCGTTTCCCGTCGCGCCCCCTCCAGCGTGCGTATTGCTGGCCATCCTGCGTGAAAAGCTCCGCGTCCTTCGGTAACGGTTTGGTGTATTGCTGCCGAACCAAGCTCATGTCCCACCTCTCATCGATGCGGTTCGATGACCGCTGCCGCGATCAACTTGCCTCAGTCCGGGCCGAGGATACCTCGTGCACCGCGCATGTACCACGTTCAATTGTTGCCAGTTGATACCTCGTTACGTCCCGCGCCGCGACGTTCGCCGATCAGCGGTGTTCGAACAGCCGTCAGAAAGCGGCAGCGAATCGGTGTCCCGGCTGTCCCGCCCGTCCCGAAGCAGCGATTCGTCGGCACCAGCGGACTCGCCCGCGGGACAGGGTCTGCCGGCCGAATACCCTGGCTGTCCCGGCGCCGTCCCGCGATCAACCTCACTAATGTCCAGCGCCGGCTGATCGGGGACGGTGGGACTGGGGGGACGGCTATCTCCGAGCGCTTTCCGAATGACGATCCGACGAGCGCGATTGCCGCCGGCCGTGCGGACGTGTTCGACGAGGATGCCCAGCCGTTTGAGTGCCGGCGCGACGCGTTTGATCGCGCTTCCGAGCGTGCTCGCCGATTGCGGGAACCGTCGTTGCGATTGCTCGGCTCGCGGTCGAACGCGCTCGAGCAGTTCAGTCGCCGACCCGTCGAAACCACCCTCTCGTTCGACGAGATCGGCGATTGCCGTCGCGACGAGATCGCCCGCCACGACATCGCCCGCGATCCGGTCTCGCTGCTGAAGGTAGGCCTCCAGCGCCGACGGTTCGTTCGGCGATACCGCGTCCAGTGCCGCCAGCACGCGCGCGAAGTCCGCCATTCGGGGCGCGTGTTCCAGCGTAACATCATGGTACTTCGTCAGCATACGTGCCAGCAGATCGAGCAGCGCGCCAAACAGCGCAGGCGCGAGTTCCGCGTAGCGCTCGCGCAGCTCACGTTCCCCTCGTCGGCGTTCGTCGCCGATTGTCTCCAGGTCGACAAGCAGCATTCGGTCGGCCAGATCGCCACGAAACGAGCCGGCGTCGATCGATGTCAGAACAACGCATCGGCGAAAACTCAAGACGGTCAACTCGCTGTTGGTATACAACGTTCGGCGAATCCAACCGTCGCCGGTGACGGTCTTGCACACAGCGTCGCTCCACCAAGCCGGGATGGACGAGATGTTGTCAACAACGATGATCCACGAGCCCGCGGCCGCTATGGCCCATGACTCGGGGTCTTTTGGCTGCGGATGGGTCGCGTTGCTCGGATCGATCAGACCGGCGATCAACGTCGCCGCGGTCGTTTTGCCTGTGCCCTGCTCGCCGCCGAGCATCAAGACCGGATGCGCGATATCCGGAACGAGCGCCGCCACCATCCACCCGACGATGAGCCGCCAAGTCGTATCGTTCACATTCAGCAGCTCACGCAGTTGATTCACGTTGCCTCCCACGGTTGGCACCGGCAGCGCCTTCGTCAGCGCGGTCCGCTTGAAGGTCACCGGGCTCCGATCCACGATCGACCAACCGCCAGAACCGACGATGACCGCCCGTCCCGTCTTGTCACCCAGATCGACCACGATCCGGCCGTCGTGCCAGGCAACACGAGTGTGGATCTCCGTCGGTTCAACACACTGTGCCGCGCCGGCCAATGCGGAGAGCGCATCACCGAGTGCCGAACTGTTGGGCACCTTGTCGGTCGCCTTGAGATACTCGTAGCTCAGTGCTGACCGCAGTTCGCTCTGTGATCCCTTGAACCCGATCGCGACATTCGGCCCCCCGCGCACGATCGCGAACACTTCGCCTCGACAGTTCCCGAACGTGTACAGCGAACTGGCAAGCTTCACGAGTTGTTGCGCGGTCGTGGGCGGCTTCTTCTTTCCATCGCTATCGTCGCCCTCGACGGCCCCCTGTTCGACAGGCCTCGCTCGTGCGACAAGTTCGGCCAACTTCGCTTGCGTCGTTTCAATCGTCTCGTTTTGTCGCTCCAAGAGGTCGGCGATGTCGCCACTCTCGGCCAGATCGGTCCAAGCTGGATGTTCCCACGGACGGATGATGAACGCTCGCCGCGCGCCGGCCTCGAGCGCGAGTTGGGCCACCTTCGCTCCATACGCCTCGCCGGCCGAGTCACGGTCCACGATGATGATTACCACTCGTCCCGCAGTCGGCGACCAATCGGATTGATGCGGTGCCTTTGAGCCGCCGAACGAAGTGGTCCCGAGCAGTCCTAGCCGTCGAAGAGCATCCGCGCACGGTTCACCTTCAGCCACGTAGATCGGCTCATCATCGACAAGCTCATCCACACGGTACAGGGGCCGCGGTGCAGGCGGTGCCGCGATCATCCAGCCATCTTCGGCACATGAGAGCGGCCGAACATCTTTGGACCGCGCGCAATCCGCCGGTAGGTCGAACCGCAGCGAAGCGGCGATGATCTCGCCCGCGAGCGCGTACTCGAACACAGTCGGCGTCACCGGCTCCGACAGCTTGTTTGCGCGCTGCACGAGACGCGATGCCGCCCGAGCCCCCGCCTCCAGGCTGGGGTATTGCGTCGGACGTCGGCGCGTGTTCCCAGGCTCGTCCACGACACGCTTCGGAGCCGGAACGGGCGCGGTATCACTGCCGACGTTCGGCGTCTCGGGCGACGACACCACTGAAGCACCGTCGGTGCGGCCGTTGTTCGCGGGTCTCTCGTGATAGTCTGGGAACGCCGACTGAATCGGCAGCCCGACGCTGAGCATGATTCGGTCAAACGGACAGCCGGCGAAACACGTTAGCAGCAACGTGCTGTTGTCATTGACCGCCACAGAGAGCGATGGTCGCTCATCATCGTGTGCCGGGCAACGTGCAATGTAGTTGCCGCGACTAACCTGTTGCAATGGCCGCCCCAGACCGCGCATCGCCGCCTCGAACCGCTCGAACGGTGTTGTCGTCGCGTCGCCCGAAATCTGCCTAGCCATCGGCGTGCGCCTTTTGTTCTCGGATCCGTGGACAGCCGGCGTGGATCCAGGGTTGCAGATCTTCGGTCCAACGCCAACGCCGCGAGCGGCCAATCGCGATCGGCGGCGGCATCAGCCCCACGTCCGACCAGCGCCAGACGGAGCGCTCGCCGACGTTCAGCAACCGCGCCACCTCTCGGACGGTGAGTAGCGCCGACTCGGGAGGGGCGATCGCCTCGACGGGCTCCGGTACAAGTGGTTCTATCGAGTTGGTCACCGCCCACCCCGACTTTCTCGGCGAGCGTCGATCCGATTCAGCTCGTGCCGAATCCTCGACACGCCAGCCGCATCGAACAGCCGCAAACGGCCGGCGCGCGCCGCCGGCGAGATATCCGGGCACGTTCTCAGCACATATTGGACGCGATGAACAGGGACCCCGAGAAGTCGGGCAATGACGCCGACGGTCCGTACTTCCCGGGGAGGCTTGGAAAGGCTGCGTTGCCCCATCGTGAATTCCTTGGTTTCAGGGTCAGCCTCGACGCGCTCGCCCGTTGCGAGCACTGCTCACCCATCAGAAGAAATTCACTGAACAACGAGAGTTGCTCTATTTTTTCCGGGCAGTTCGGAGAATTTCGTGTTCACTGAACAAGCCCGTTTGTTCACCGAACAAGGTGCAACTCTCTACCGAACACAAGACGAGGCGTCATCCGCCTGTTGCTGGCGCTTGAGTTCTTCGATCGTCTCGAGGCGCTCGGATTCGTTGTCTGTTACGCTGATGTCGTCGTACTCGCGATCGCGCCTCCGATCGACCATCTCCGGCTGATACTCCGCCGGGCTTCTGCCCGCTTTCTTCCGCTGGCGACGCCGCTCGCCCTTCCAGCCCGTCAGGCTTTCATCCCCGCTAATCAGCTCGTTCACGTAGCCAACCGAGATCCCCAGGGCCGCAGCGATTTCGCGCTGTGTGGCATCGGGTCGATGTGCCAGGAAGGCTCGGATCGCGTCTTTGCGCGCCTCTCGGCTGATCCTCGTACGACCGGAATTGCCCGCAACACCAGAACGGTCCTTGGCCACTGGCTCTTTCCGCTCCGGAACCCCAGCGTCGCTAGGAGGTTTGGTCGCTACGTTGTCAGCCTGGCCCACCAAGCGGGCTCGCGGATATGGAGCGAACTCCAGAAGCTCGGCGACCTCTTGCCCGAGCGGCGTCATGAGAACACGCCGAAAACCACGTTGGGCGGGTTCGTCATCGTCGTACGCACAGTCCGGAGGGATTCCATCCGAGTCGCGCACGCACAACTCGTCAGTGCCATTCCTTCGCCGATAGATCCGGAGCAGGTGAAATGGCATCTCGTAGACCTCGTATTGCCGGGAAAGAACGATCAACTCGCTGCCGTCCGGACAACCAACGGCACAACTCATAAGGCCTCCAGGTCGCGGTCCCTCTTCGAAACGCAGCAATCCCTTGTTGCAAAGCGATTCAACGGCTGCTTCCGCCTCGACCCCAAACTCGGCGACCAGCATCGCCGTGGGAACCCCTGTCCGGAATCGGATCCGGCGCTGTTTGATGCCGAGCCGACGCGACATGCGACGCATGAACCACCGGTGAAACCGGATCAGCTCTTCGTTCGCCGCCAGTTCGTCAGTGAAGTGGCATTCGAACCCAAACCACTCGTGGCGCGGCTTGATCTGACGACCCTCATACGTACGCATGCGGCCGTCATCGTCGTCATCATCACGATCACGAACGAATCGCACCATTCGGCGCCCACTGTGAAGGTCGTAGACCGATCGCAGAACAGACGCCACATCCGACGGCAACCTTGCGGCGATCTCCGACGCCTGTTCCCGTAGTCTTTGCACCGCTTCGGGCTCCACGGTGATCTGCGCCGCCGATGGATTGGTGCTGTTGGCTGTGCTCTCTTGAGGATCGCGACCGGTCATTTAGGGAACTCCCAGCTCGAATACCACTCTCGCCATATGCTGCCGTGAGGCGTTCTTGCTTGTCGTACGATCGATGCACTGCGCTCGTTCGTTAGGTGGACGATCGGCTGCGAGCGAATGCATCGAGTTCGTCCACCGCGTTGCCCGGAGTCGGGGAGCCGAGCCGGACACGTGACGTCGGGGTCATTCCGAGCTCAGACAGGAAACGAAGCAACAGCGTCCTCGTCGCAACCCGCTGCCGGATAGCCGGATGCAGCATAAGACCGCCCCGATGGCTTTGCTGGTAGGGCTCGAAATCTGGCTCGTTGATTATCGTCGTGTACTGGTCGACCTCGTCTCGAAGCTCACACGCGGTGTGCAGCACGACACGGTCGGTTTCCTGAAGGACGCCGATCGCGCCCCAGGCGTCAACGGCAGTCGTCCACAGCGTACGACCTCCCGGACCGAGCGATCGCGGCGGCGGGCCCGTTAGATTCGCCGTCTGCGGTTCCTCTCCGATCGGTCGCTTGCCGGGGTTACCGTCGTGTAGTTTCAGGTTTCGCGGTTTTGGTTTTCGTCCCCGAGGCATGACATTGACCCTCCATGGCCTTGTGATTCGAACACCCTAACATTTACCGATTCTATCTCGGGTCGCGCAAAAACGCCAATTTCGCGAAAAAACCCGTCACGTTGCAGTAACGGTCAACATTTCAATGGGTGCTGAAAATATTCACCCCCCTCCCCCTGGCACTTGTCCCGGTATCTGACCACTGGTTCGAGCAGTACGAACGCCCTTACTCAACGAACGTACACGGGACCTCAAGCTCGGTATGCCAACGATGAACTACCTTCCCCTTGGCGTTCACAAGCTCATGCGAGGCCCGGTAGCTGGCAACAGGCGCCTCGCTTATCGCAATGCTCTCACGCAACAGCGATTCATATTCAATGCTCAGGGACGCGCCGTCCTCGATAATCGTATCCCAGAGCACTTGGTCGTCTAATCGGATCTCTGACTCTGTTTCCACAAGCGTTAGTCCCGGCAGGGAATGAAGTTGCAGGGGTGCGTCATACGTGAAGCGAAAGATGCGATCGCCAGTCGTAATAGTCCGGATCGAGGCAGCAACTACCTCCGTTCTGCGTCCTAGGACTGCAAACAAAGCACGCTCCGCCTCAGCGCCCGTCGCGTGCCCAGCAGATAGGCGACGAACCAATTCTCCTCCGATGGCGAGGCGTGGCCGGGTAAGCGCGACACCGTCCAAGATTACGAGCAGTCCTTGAGTAGGCACACAATAGACCCAGATCCCTGACCAGAACACGATCGCGGCAAGGGAGATGGTCAGTGCGAGCCAGGCGGCCCGCACCAGGCCTCTTGGTATCCGAGGAAGTTGGAGAGTGTACAAGTCAGACGCTGAAAGGCGCCTCCCACATTCGGGGCAGCGGTCATGCAGGCAGAGATATCCACACTCCGGACACTTCCTCATTTGATCACGAATGTCTGAACGGTGTACCCCGATCCAATTCGAATTCGGCAGCGGTTCTCTTGAGGCTCCGCTGTCACGTTTCCGTCACCGACGAGTTGCCGATCTCCATTAGGGTTCTGATGTTCTTCGGAGACCGAGAAGCTACGCCCAGTCCTCGCCTTTTCGGCTTCACGGCTCGCTTTCGAAGGCCCCTTCAGGAACCGAAATCGTCACAAGCCACGGCTCCGGTGGTGCGGGGAGACTTGGATCCCCGATCACCTCAATCTCGACGACAAAAACACTCGACTTGGAAAGCCCGACCAACTCCGGGCAACAGAATGTAGCCCCACTGGTCCCGTAGCACACAAGGCTATGAAGGTAATCGCTACTTGTACACTGAATGCTTCGTTCCACGAACCGAATCTCCTTGGGACGCATGTCGAAGGCATAGGAGCCATTTCCCATCGCAACCCGCGCCCAAGCCCATACACACGAATCGCGATTAAGTTCCATCCCTACTGTAAACGCGGCCTTGAACAAGTCGGCGCGGGTCGACATGTCAAACCGGCCATCCCGAAGAGAATGACTGACGAGCTCAGCTAAATAAGTGGATCGCTCTCCCTTCAGAAATCGATTGGCCGAGAAGGCTGCTACCATGTCTGCCTTACGATCGCTATACCACTCGCTCGTGTATCGATTTAAGACCTCTCTATAGTTCCCTGATCGCAGTAGCGTGCTCGTGGGCACAAACGATACCCAGCCGTTGTTCGCAACAACAGCAGAAACCAAGACGGCGCCAACAAACGCAAGGCCGGCCCCGGCAGTTAGCCAGAGCCGACCTGATTTCCGTTTCCGGTTCATTGGATGCAACATGCCCACGGGGACAAGACGCGTGGACTTGGGCTAACCTCGCCGTCGAATCGCTAACGCGCCGGTAAGTAGTAGCAGCGCTGCGCTCGGTTCCGGCAGGCGAACGACCCAGCCTTCGAGTCGGTTGTCGAACGAGCCGTTGCCGACGATCGTGAGTCCGTCAGCGGAGATGCCGGTGGCGTCGAAGAGGGTCCAGCCGTCAAGGTTGAGACCGTATTCGTTGATGAGCAGATCGCGAAGGGAGCGCATTCCGTTGACCTCGTCCCAGATGAACGCTTCGCGGAACACGCCGGTGTTTGCCTCACCGACAATGATCGAGCCGTCCGGCGTCAGCGCATTGGCTCGGCTGCCGAAACGCTCACCTGGTAGGTCACCAAGTCCGATCATGCCGCCGTCTTCGGTCCAACGGAAAGCTTCTGGGCCACGATCGGAGCGCCCCACGCCCACAATGACCGATCCGTCGGCCGACGCGGCGTACGCGAGACTCTCCGTTGCCCCTCCCTGAAAATCCCCCAAGCTCTCCATGCCGGCACCAGATGTCCATCGATAAGCAACCCGGCCCTGAGCTGTCCGCGCTGTACCAACAACAACGGCTCCGTCCGCCGAGATTCCGAGCGCGGTATTGAACTCGTCGCCACCAGGTAACTGGCCCAGGCCTACCATCCCGGAATCGGCCGTCCAACGAAAAGTCTCGCCGTTGTTTGCGTTTGATGCATCACTCTGTCCCACGACAACTCGCCCGTCGGCCGAAACTGCCTCAGCCCCACTGCGAATGGTCCCACCGGGCAAATCGCCGAGCCCCACTAGGCCGGTTTGCTCGGTCCAGCGGAACGCCTCATTGATGCTGGATGCGCGTAGCCCAATGCCGACCACGACACTCCCATCCCCAGAAATGCCGTTTGCAAAGCTGGTCGCGCTCCCTCCAGGAAAGTCGCCGAGGCTTACCATGCCCGTGGCTTCCGACCAGCGGAACGCGACGTGGCCTTCGCTGCCGAGACTTCGCCCGATAACGAAACGGCCATCCGCCGATACGCCTGAGACGGTGCTGTCAAACCGCGAACCCGGCAAATCGCCAACACCCTGGAAGCTAGCGCCGGCATGAACGACCGGTGTCAACACGCCAAAGACAACGACAATCCCGAGACCGATAACAACTCTGCTTCTCATTCCCCGCTCCTGAACGCCGAGACTACAAAGAGGGCCCATAACGGGCGCCCGATCAACAGCTCTACACCCCACCAACGAAATGATAGCGGCGCCGATCGTCCATTACAAATCCGGGGGAGATAACACGCGATTGAGACGTTCGTAGCGCGGATGAGGCGCCGATCGTATTAGGAGCGGCACGTCTGCCCGGGTATTCGAGAAGGCCGGCGAGCCACTCCCGGTGACCATAGGAGCCGCACAAGCCGCTCCTGGAGTGCCAACTTTCTACGAATCGTTCGTTCGACGAATCAACGGTCTTCGGGATGATCGCCAGATATGCCTTGCCCCGACGAACCACACAATCAATCCTACGAAAAACGCTGTGTCATTCCATTCTCTGCGATGATCCGAGAAAACAAAGAAGTTTGGCATCACGACGAACGGGGACAAAGGAGGCTTGGTCTTGCCGGCTCCAGCCTCCAAAACGAAGCGCTGAAGCTCATCGGAATAGGCTAGCAAGCGTTGGTGGTCCGGATCAACGTGAGTTTGCAACCAAGCGCCTAGCTGCGGATCGTTGCTCTCCGCAGGACGCCATTCAAAAGCCTCCTGACAGGAGCCCCAGAATAACCTCACCGATGATGGAGGCTCCGCTTGCAATATCCGTCCACTTGTACCCAACCGAACACAACGACCAACGACCGCAACAGTCAGGCTCAAAGAACGTTCATAGCTCTCATGGAGAATCAACACGAAGGTGCGACGGTATTGAGCAGACACAGGGATTACATGTTTCGTCAACAACGTGAACGCGGGAAGGATCAACATGAGGACGGCGAGCGCCCAGAGCAACTGCCTGAGGAATGGCCTTCCCGCCCGTACCATGGGGGGGGCGACGGGAACTTCCGTCCCGCACTCTGGGCATCGGCCCGAAGTTATACCAAAAAGAAGATAACTGCAGCTCGTACATCGCGGTTCCGCTGCCCTGCGTCCGCGAAAACCGAAAATCGCGAGCAGGGCGAGCGCGAATGACGATGTGACTAAAGCGATCAAGAATCCAGTCACGGGTTGTTCGTCCTCGCGCCCGCCTAAGTCTCTCCCTGGCGAACTACCGCCTCGGATGCCTACCTACACTGCGTTCGAACTCGCCAACCTCGGCCTCGAAACGGCTCCTCCATGTCGTGGTAGGACCTGTGAGGCTAGTGAACACCACCTCTCCGGAATACTCGTCCTTAATCTGGACAGACACGGACTTGAACCCATTGGTACATATCTCGAAGTCCATTAAGACAATTGCACCAAAAAAGGGATCATCAGCGCTCACTGAAACCCCAATGTTCGGACCAACACTAACGCCGGTGCCAAAACCAGCCGAGGCGCCAGCCGTGTACTGAAAATCGCCCCCAATGAGGACAGTGTACTGCGCTGTGCCAGTGACGCACTCGCTACAGTTACCGTACTGAGTGGCTTCCCCTATTGATGTCGCAATGCCCAGGCCCGTACCCCACCACCACAATGGATCGAGACGAAATGAGCCATCGTCCCATACCGCGGGTTCAACAATCTCGCAGCATCGGCCCCGCGTACGACGCCCTTTGATGCGAAGACTGGCTGCGAGATCCGCGATTCGATACCTCCCCCTCCTCCAGGGAGTCAATACGCGGGTCACCGCAGGATACCCATCGTGGGCTCTTACGACATATATACGGTCGGTGACGTAGACAGCATAAACGGGCACCCTACCGCTGCTTACCTCCAGCGTACGAGGGCAAAGTCCAAGACTGTCAACTTCAAAAGTTGGTGCGTTCGCGACCATAGCCTGCAGATTAGCCCCGCCGTCTTCACCAAGCGGGTCCCGCTTGATCCACCGTCCCCATTCGGGGCTGTAGTAGCGGTATCCGTAATAGTAGAGGCTCGTTTCACCGTCGAAGTACTTCGTACTAAAGCGGATCGGCTGCTCGATCTCGCCACTGGCAGCCGTATTGACGCGCTGGCCGTAGGGACCGTACTCGTAGTGCGCTTCGATCGAACCGGTGTCGACGTCCAGAACCTGGCCGACGTTGCCGTTGGCATCATAGGTGTAGACGAAACCGCCGGTCTGTGTGGTCGAAGAATCGAGATCCTCCATCGCGAGCAGCCCACGGATACCACCGGCATCATCATAGCCGCCCGACAAGTCCTGCCCCCAAGTGTACTTGCGTAGCACGGCGTTGCTATTCAGGCCATCCAGTTCCATAAGCAGCAGCCAGCCGCCCCAGACGAAACGGATGTCCGCGTTTGCCGTCGCCTTCCAATCGCCGGCGCCGCCGTTGAGCGTGTCGTCCCACTCGGTAACAACCTTGCGGACGCGCCGACCGAGGTAGTCGTACGTGAACTCAACCTTGACGTCGCCGTTGGCCGGTGACGCCGGCTCGACCTTCGTCAGGCGGTTCTCAGCATCCCAGGAATAGTTCCGACTCGATCCCGTGCCGCCCAGGTGTGGCAAGAAGTGACTGAGGTCATCAGGGTCAACTACGCCGTCGCCGTTGGTATCGGCGGAAACGATGTCGCAGTTCGGATACGTCGATTCATACAACGGAGGGTCGTCCACCGCCATTTGCAGCGCAGAGACGTCGCCGACCGTCACCGAGCCGTCACAGTTGCAATCACCCGCCAGCGCGACACCGGTCAGATTCCCATCGTCATCGTAGCTGTTGTTGAACTCGGGAAGCGCCCCGACGGCCTCGAGCTGTGTGTACTGATTCAGGTTGTTTCGCGCGTAGTTCACCACGGCTGGCAACAGACTGCCCACACTGGCCGACTTGCGATTGCCGATCGGATCATAGCTGTAAACGTGGTACTGCGCATCTACGATCGGGTCCGTCAGATAGCTGGCCGGATCTGTACCGACGTGGCGATGGGAGCCGGTCAGCTCGTGCCGGTCGTTGTAGAGCCAACGGCTGTACTCCGCCTGCGCGAACGCTGTGCCGCTGTTGGTCACGTGCTGTCGGCGACCGATGTCGTCGTTCGCATAGCCGTAGGCTGATTTGGTCACGTTCGTGCCATCCGGGTCCCAGACGTTCGTTACGCTCGTCAGCAACGGACGGTTGGCCTCGTAGGCCCTCGTCGTCCGCATTCGAACAGTCGTGCCGTCCTTGATTGTAACCGTATCGATCAGATCGCTCTTGCTGACATAGCCATACCAGGCCCCATTTTCAGGCGCCGTGGTTGGCAGCCCAGGCCCCTGGACACGCTGCAGGCGACCGGTAGGGATCGTAGAGATCAGCTCGTAGCCGTAGTCGGCCTGATACTGGTTAGTCAGGCCGTCCATAACCTTGATCTGCTCCAACCGACCAGGAGCGTCCGTGACGAATGTGCGAACGATGTCCCGCGAATAAAGCGTGCCGGTAGTCGCTTCGTCCGTTAGCTCGCCGAGGTCGCTGTAGTCGTAGTCGAAGTCGACCCCACTTACGTTATCGTCGACCGTATCGATCTGGCCCTGTCGAGTGTATGTGAATGTGATTTCGTCCGGAGACGAACCGTCGTAATCGACGCCGGTGAGATCGCCCGTGTCGGGGTCATAGGAGTATGTCGTGACGTCGCCCCGGGCCCACGTACGGCTCTTCAAGCGACCGCCCGGCTCGTAGTCGTAAACGACTGACTTGTTAGCAGCGTCCTTCTTGCTCGCTAGCAATCCGGTCGCGGCGTCGTAAGTCAAGGTCGTCTTATCGCCGCCAATTGGGTTCGGCCAGGCGGTACCCGACCAAACCGGTGCTTCATCGCGCCAGGTGTACAACTCGGTGCGCTGGCCATAGGTGTCAAACGTCACCTTCATTGGCTGCGGCACATCGCCCCAGGCCCGATCGAGTTCGCCGCGCTGCGTATAGCCGTAGTAGACGTACTTGCCAAGGTCGTTCTTGATCGATCTGACCTGTCCAGCACCGGCACCGCTGGTGTAGTACGCGTACTCGGTTTGGTTGCCGTCCGCGTCGGTTTCGATCTTCACTTGCCCAGTCACCGCCGGCGAGTCGTGGTAGCTGGTGGTCGCCGCAACGCCGACACGCGGGTCCGTGATCGAGCTTCGACGGCCGTAGTCGTCGTAATCGTAGCTAATCCACTGCGTCACACTCGAAGATATCGTTGATCGTGGTTTGGTGTAGACAAGGTAGCCGTAGGCGTAGTGCTCCTCGGTCTTTGAGCCGTCGGGATAGAGCGTCTTGTGTACTTCCTGAGAGACACCGGTACGCGAACGAGTCACCCTCGTTACGTCGTTGTTGACGTCCGTAGATCGCGTTTCGCTCAAGGGTGTCCCGGTTGTCACTGCCGTTATGCTGGTCTCATCAACGGTGGTCGCCACATCGGTATCGGAGCCATTCGTGCGATATTGCTTGGTTTCGACTCGCCGCCACCATCGATTGTTGTCTTCGATGTAGCTCACTTCGGTCTCAGTGAACCGATCGTTCGAACTGGCGTCCAATGTACCATTGTCATTCACGTCGAGTCCGGACTTTACGACCTCGGCAGCAGTGTTGTAGGCGTAGAGCATCGGGGCGATGAGCTGCGTCACCGAGCCAGGCTGTCCCAAACCGTCGTCGTGGTTTGTCTCTGTCTTTTCGAGCAACCCCGCGTTCGTCATCGCGTTGGGAGCGTGGTAACTGTTCTCGGTTACGATCGTCCCGCCATCGAACGCCGGTCTGATCGTGCGACTCGTGCGACCAGCCCAATCAGACTGTGTCTCCACATAGCGCGGCGATCCGTCCGAGCCGGTCTCGACGCGCTGCCATGTCTCGGTCGTCGTGCCGTTGACGCCGTAATCGTAGTACTGCGCCACGACGCCGGTCCCCGTCTCGCTCTTGATCTGGCCGTCAAGGTAGTACTCCGTGATCTCAGTGCCGCCATCCGGTCGCGTCACCGTCACCTTGCGACCGCCGGCAACGGTCGTGCCATAGGCGTAGGTCGAGGTTAGGCCGTTGGCATCGATTTCGCTGACGAGGCGGCCGGCGCGGTCGGTTTTGCGAACGCCAGTAGTCCAGATGGTGCCGGCTCCGCCAGGATCGATCCGCGTCGTCTCCACGAGCAGTTTGTTAATGTCATCAAAGGAATAGACGGTCTCGTTCGTAGGATGTGGCAGAGAGTCCGCTCCTGTGCGTTGACGGCTCGTCACCCGGCCAAACACGTCGGTCTCTACTGCGAATACAGATGCATTTCTTTGCTCGGTGTAACTGCCGCAGCACTCGAAGTTCGAGTAGTCCACCGTGCGATACTCGCGATGGGCGTCCTGCGATTCAAAGACACGACCCAGATCGTCCCGATTGTTGGCGTTGTAGGCCGTCCGTGTCCAGGTTGCACCTCCCTCCGAGACTTCCTTGATTGTAAGTCGCGTACGTCCGAGCGAATCCGTAATCGTAACGTCACGCGTCGTCTCATTCGCGATCGGAGCACCGCCGGACGGAAGATGGGTCACGATTCTCGCCGTGTACGGTCCGCCGATCTGACCATAGTATTCCGTATTCCAGGCGTCCCCACTTGGCGGACCCGAAAACTCACCGCTTGCGTCAGCACCACTCAGAAACTGGCTGCCGAGGTATTCGTATTTGGTAATCCGACCGTCCGCGTGCGTGATCTGGCTGATTCTCTCGTCAGTCGCGTCCACGTACAACGTGACGGTCGTCAACCGCGAGGACGCGTTGCAGGCGGCGTCGAGGCAACGATGTTCGGTGACCTTCAACTGGCCGCCATCGACCAGATACTCATACTCTGTACGCCCCGTGGCGCCGCCATCCGTATGTTCTTCGATCCGTTCGATGCGGTCGCTGCTGTCGTAGAAATGCGAGGTGGACCTAACACCGGTGTCGTCGAACGCCGGCGCGCTCACCGGCTTGGCCGTGTCGAGCCAGGGTCGGATCTCGTCGACCACGTCGAGAAACACGCCCGGCGAATCCTCGACCGTCCGGTAGATGTACCATGTCCAGTTGCCGTCCGCATCGACGACCGTCTTCGGGCGATAGCTGAACTCAACCAAATTGGCGTCGTAGTCCGGGCCACCCGAGTCGGCATAGTCGTAGTAATCGTACTCAATCGCGCGGTTCAGCCCCGCCGGATCGATGATCCGCTTGGTAACGGTCGGCCCCCACGAAAACGTCGTGTATTCTTCCTTGACGATCGAGACGACGCCGCCGTCCTGGGTAATCGAACGCGTGCGCGTCAGCAGATCGCCGCCCACGTCGTACGTGTGCTCGACCAATTCCTCACGAACGACCGTACTGTCGACCGTGAGCTCCAGCAGCGTCTCCTCCAGCGGGTCGACCTGCGGGTGCGAGTACGTGTACTTGCGATCCTCGGCGAGACCACTGCCGGTATCGACCGACTTGGTAATGATCAGCTCACCGCTGACGAGCTTGACGTTGTAGCGAATGATGAGCGGAACGTTGGCGAACTCCCACAATCCAACCGTTCCTATGTTTGGGTTCCACGACTCTTCGCCGTTGCGGAGGTACACATCGATTCGATATTCCGTCGGAGAGACAGTCTGAACATCGACGATCACTTCAGGCGCCTCGGCCTGTTGGATCGGTTTCAGGATGTCAGTCGGAATGCGCTTGACGGCTGTGCTGTCATAGCTCATGAATGATAGCCCGTCTGGCGTCGCCATCCGGTCGTTGATCACATCGCCAATGATCGCGAGCTTGCCAGCCGGGTGCCCGTCTGAATCCCGCTTCCCAAGGTCGATCGAGAACGAGACACTCCCCGCCGCCGCGTTCTCCGACCCGGCCGTGCACTGACCGCCGGCGCATGCGCAACCAACCGGAATGTCCATGGATCCAGTGATCACCTCGTACTGGCAATCGGTCGCGACTAGCCTCACCACACCGTTAGACTCAGCATTTGAGGTGTTGGGCCCCGGCTTGATCCGTACTGGATACGTGGCCTCCGTATAAGACAAAGTCCCCGTTTCTAGCAGTGGGGCAGGACAATTCGGGTATTGAGTCGTTGCTTCCGACTCGCGTGGAAGGTATTCAAGTTCGTACCCCTCTTCGTTGTCTTCGAGCGAGAACACCACAGGCCTGCGATGCTTGACCGAAAACTCTGCCGCGTCATCACCACCTGCGCATAGTGGCAAATCGCCGCTTCGGTGTTTGAGATCCAAGTCGTAGAGGACTACGGTAAAGGTCTCTTCCAGGTACTCGGAACCTTCCAGGAAAATGCACGCCAAGTTGTCAACGTCCGCACTAACCGTATAGGATCCCGGCTTGTCGGCGACCAACCAGAGCCGTCCACTGGACGTTCCAGTCTCGGGGTGACCGTCCGACGTGACAAACATCTTACACTCTTGGCACGTGGGCTCCAACGTCCCGATATCCCAAATGATGCGGCCGCCATCTGCAGAGGTGGGGTCATCACAAATCCCGCCCGTGAATTGGCAAAAGTCGCTGTCCGATGCGTTGATTCGTATGTAGATTGGATCGCCAACGTACGCCTTCAAGTTGCTTAGTGGGTCTACCCGATTGCAGACTGCGGCGGTGAGTACGTTCGTCGGACTGTCGCCGGCCAAATATGCAAAGCAGTTGGAATCGCATGCGAACGGCTGCCCGTTCGCCTCGCAGTTTCCGCACTCGGCCAGCGTGATTGCTGGGTCTGGTGGGTTTGCACACCCAGAAGCAGGGCACGAGTATAACGGGTTCTGTGCAAGCACGGGAGTCAACGCAAGATTGATCACAGTAGCCGCAAGTAGCGCGCTGACTTGCTGGTCGAGTAACTGCCTTCGACCTTGTTTTCGTTGCATTCCCATTCCAATCCCCTTTCTGGCCCGACTAACCGCGGGCGGTTTGCTTGTACGCTCCACAGCGCACCCCCATAAACATCCATGTATCACACGGAATCAGTCACTGATTCCCCGCAAGAACTTCTCCCCGTGGCTCATTGCGAGCCATCCATGCATCCGGCATCGGAAGAAGCCGGCCACCTGCGTCGGCATACCGCGAAGACGGGATTGCGCGTCGCATCGCGCCGCTGGAGCGCAATCCTGCTAGCGCTCGAACTCCGTACAGAAATACTCTGACGAGGTTCCCCCGAATCGGTCGGCATGCTGAAACCCAAGTCCTCTCGACCACTACCCGACACCCCACGTCGCGAGAGACGTTCAGTCAACATCTGCTTTTTATGCGCGAGCGCGGAGCTAGCCAAGCACTATTTTCGCGCAGTTTCGATGATTCTGATGAAATGATTGCGTACCTGTGAGAGGTGGATATGGTTCGCCAAACGAAGCGCTTCCACGATCGCAGAAGCGCGCGATCTTCGTTCCGCGACCGGGCGCCAGCTCCGAAACCGGTTACGAAATCGCGTGCCGCGCCGCCAGCAGCGCGCGGACGGCTTCGGTGCGCTCGCTGTCGTCGAGTGGTAAACGCGCGAGCATGGTCAAGGCGTTCGCGATGTCATTGGAATCCGGTTCGCGCGCGATACTGAATGCGACATTGCCAGGCTCGTTCGCGCGCGAACAAAGCGAACAAAGAGGAGGAGCGGTTGGCGGGCTCGTGGTCTGACTCGTTTGATCCGGCTCGGCGATCGGCTCGGCGTCTGTCGATGCTGCTTGATTCGTTTCAACGATCGACTCGGCGTTTACGTTGCGCGCTTGGTTCGATGCCGCCATTAGCGACGCGCGCATCTGTCCGACATGATCCGACTCAGCAGTCGGCGACGTGCCCGACGATGCCGTGGATTGTCCGGAGTCCGTGTAAGCATTGGTGTAAGCGTTCGGCCGGTCGTCGGTAAGTGCTTTGTTGGCAGTAGCTAAGGAACTCGACAGTTGGCCTTTTAAGCCGTGGGTCCTGGGTTCGAGTCCCAGCGTCCTCTCATTATGTCCCCTCTTGCCATGTGTTGCTTACGTTCGTCACAAGCAACACTTGCGCGCCGATCGCGGCGCTCGCACGATTCGTCCGACTTGCCGCTCAGCGCCTCGAATGCACCCGAATTGCCGAGTGCTAGGGTCGGCGTTCGCTGTCGCCGACAAGCGGCAAGCGTATGACAAACGTTGTTCCCTTTCCGGATTCCGTCTCGAATGTTAGCGTGCCGCCATGCTTGTCAGCGATCGTCGAATGAGCGATCGCCAAGCCTTGTCCAGTACCCTTGCCAACCTCCTTGGTGGTGAAGAATGGATCGAAGATCTTCGCTCGCGCGTCCTCCGGAATTCCCGTTCCAGTGTCGCGAACGCGAATCTCCGCCCAGCCTCCATCGCGCTGTGTCGTAATCGTAATCGTCCCCTTGCTGCCGGGCTGGTATTGAAGCACGTCGCCAATCGCGTGCGCAGCATTGACAATGATGTTCAAGATCACCTGATTGAACTCGCCAGGAAGACATGGCACGAGAGGCAGCGTTAAATCGAACGCGGTAGCGATTTCGGCGACGTACTTCCATTCGCTCCTGGACACCGTGATCGTGCTTTGGATCGCTTCGTTGACGTTGATCGGCTGCTTGTCTTCGCCACCCGGATGTGCGAACTCCTTCATCGCCCGGACAATCTCAGTAACGCGGTCAACGCCCTCGAGGGACTGTTGAAGCGCTCGCGGAAGCTCCTCTTCAAGAAATGGGAGATCCGTTCCTTCTTCGATCTCCTTTGCCTTGGAAATCGAATCTTCTGTCCGAGCGCCCGGTTCGCATTCTCTCAGGAAACTCTGGTAGCCACCGATGAGTTCAAGCAAGTCTCGGATCGAGTCCGTAACAAATCTCACGTTGTCGCCAACGAACTGGATTGGCGTATTGATTTCGTGAGCGACCCCGGCTGCCAACTGGCCGATCGATTCTAGTTTTTGTGCCTGGACCAACTGCCGCTGCAACTCGTTGTAGCGCGTCAGATCTCGTAGAACGCCGATACGAATGACACGGTCGGTCAAGCACAACTCGGTGACCGCAAGGTCCAGTGGAAAGGTCGAGCCGTCCTTGCGTTGTCCGAGCACCTCATGCCCGGTCCCGATGACTCTTGCTTGCCCCGTTCCGACGTAGGTTTTGATGAAGTCGTCTCCATGCTCGTCATACGACGCAGGCATGAGCATTCTGAGGTGCTGGCCGACCATTTCGTCAGCCTGGTAACCGAATACTTGTTCGGTTGCATGATTGACGGATTCGATCACCCCTTGATCGTTGGCAGTGATGATTCCACTGGCGACCGTGTTCAAGATGGCGCGGGTTCTCTCTTCGCTCTCCCGGATTTCGACATTCGACAGATAGAGCTCGCGACTCTTCTGCTCCAGAAGCGTTTCGGCCTGTTTGCGTGCCTTCTTTTCACGCTCCAGGCGCCGGGTCAACACCTCAATGTCGTTCACGGGCTTAGTGTCGGCACGTGATGGTGAAGCGGACATGTGTTTCCGGTCCGTTGGTCAAGGGCTCTCGTTGAAGCTCGATTTCTTCCGCGAAGTGCTCGGCACAACCCAGAATGAGCCCTTCGGCCAAATCGGCGAAGGGCCGAGGAGAACGGTAGTCCAGCTCGAGGCAATCACGATTCACTCTCGAGAATGCAAACGTCGGCAGCTCGGCATCAGGGTAGAGCTTGCGCACCTCGACGTGAATGACATCTTCAACCCGTTCCAGGAAATCAAGATTTGACTCGACGCCCTCGAGAAACTGCGGGTAAGCGGTGACCAGTCGACCGAAGAGATGTTGTCCGAAAGTCCGCACCAGATCCGGGACCGAAACTCCGGATTCCTGGCTGAGTGCCTGGACCAACTGAATGATCTCATCGTGATCGTAGGTGCCAACCGCCGTATAGGCGCCGCCGGAGGCTAGACTGGTTTCCTCGATGATGCGGTCAGCCACTTCCGGTGAGAACGCACTCTCGACCATCTCGATGAACTCGGTGAAAACAACGCCCTTCATTTCGGATCTCCTGACTTGTTTGCTCGAACCAGTACGGGCGACTTGCCCCCCCTTGCGGTAGCGCGTCTTGTTCGCGCGGAACCAAAGCAAGCGTACGGTTTACAGCATGCCCCGCCCGACATGGTCACGATCTTTTCGCAACGAGCGTATCCCAGGGCCCTGCGGGGACACGTTTTCGATGGCAGAGCCCCGGGTGCTTGCCGAAGTCAGACCGCCATAGGCACGATCGGGTATTCAGTGGCGGGATGTTACCTTTATTTCATGGCAGAGCACGAAATCGAAACAACTATCGGACCGACGAAAGGGCCCGCTCGAAGACGGTCTCATGGGCCTTCCGTTGAAACACTCGACGGCCCGCATGCCTTCACCTCGATATCAGATTCTCGTGATGTCTGGACGGTAGCGAGCTCGTATCCGCAGATCCACACCACATCAAGGCTCGGACTTGTCCATGGCACTCGAACGTACGGGTTGCAGCACACGCTCCGGGGCCCGCGACGAACCACGCCTCAACGGCACGGGGCCACCGTAGGCCAAGCAGCGCCAGACCCACTCCAGCGGTCCGTGGCGAAAAGTGCCCAGCCACCAGATACTCCCCCAGACCTGCAGACCGAACAGCAAGCCGACGAACACCACGGACCATGCGGACCCGATCCGCCCCCAGCACCCGAGGCCACACCCGTAGCAGACGGATACGCCGACAACCGAGTGGACGACATAGTTCGTCAACGACATGCGACCGGCCGGCACAAGCACCGTCAGGCACCGCCGACCGAACGGCGTGTCGATCCAAAGCGTCAATCCGGCAGCGTACGCGAGACACAACGCCGGCACGCCTACCGCACCGAGAACGCTCACCACCCAGCCGGCCACCGACGGCGGGCGGAGCGCGACCGCCTGCTGGACGACCAGCATGTTCAAGGGGAGCCCGACCAACAGACCCCAGCTGAAAACCCGCCGGAGCAGATTCCCGCCGACGCCTCGAACGAGGCCGCAACGGATGGCCCAGAGCCCCAATAGAAACATACCCAGTAGCTTGAACAAACGTCCTTCGTAGACCGCGAGATACCAGCGTTCAATCAGGAACGCCTGATTCGCCGCGAACGCTCGCGCGTAGGTGCCCTCTGCAAAGTGCGCCAACAACTCCGACGGACCGTACCCCGGGTCGACGCGCGGCACACTCGGATCGTGGACGAGCCGATCGATCGTCAGCCAGAGTGCTCCTTGAACGATCGGCGCCACCAGAAAAATCACCGACCAGCCCAGCAGCACCCGGCCGGAAGCGCGCCAGAACAACGGGACCGCCACGGCTACCAACGCATATAGGCTGAGGATGTCCCCGAACCAGACAAACACGGCGTGGACGCCCCCGATCAGTGCCAACCCGGCAGCCCGCCGGAGGAAGAGACCCTCCGGCTCGACGCCTTGCGCCCGCGCACGATCGAATTGCAGCGCCGCGCTCGCCCCGAACAGCAGTGCAAAGAGCGACCAGAACTTGCCGTCTACCAGCACGTGTATCCAACGACTCACGGTGGCATCGATACCGGGTGTTCCGAGCGCCGCTTGCTGCTCGGGGGTCAGGACCGCGTACCCGGTGAACCAACTCGTGTTGACCAGCAAGATTCCCAGCAACGCTACGCCACGCATGGCGTCGAGCGCGACGACTCGCTCGACCGGCGCCACCGGCTGGAGGTTCGACTCACGTCTCACGACTCGACCCCGATCGACCGGACCACGAACGCACGCCTCGGTTGCGCGGTGACGAGCAGCATGACGAGGTAGCAAACAACGCCCGCCGCCGGCAGCGCAGCGAGCACGGCGGTCACGACAACGGCACCGTGCCGCGCCCACAGGAATCCGAGCCCGATCGGTGCCACAATTCCGGCCAGGCTTCGTACGACATCATTCAACGCCATGAAGCGCCCTTTGACCTCCGGCGCCACGTGGCGCGCGATGAACGAGGGCACAGTGATCGAAGCGATGATCTCGCCGATCGTCCAGACAACCGTGCAGCACAACAACGCGATCAACGAAAAACCCGTCAGCAGGATGACCAGTCCGGTCGCCCAGAGAAGCCCCGCCGTCGCCATCATCAGAAACTCGTTTCGGCCACGAATCAGCCGCTCTACGAGAAAGCTGAGCGAGAGGATACAGGCCGCGTTGATCGTATAGACGACCCCCACGTAGGTCAGACTTTCCAGGAAGACGGTCTTCACCAGGAGCGGAACGGCGTACTCCAACCCCATGAGCGGCGCGATCATGAAGAAGAACGCAAGGCAGAAGGCAAAGACGAGCGGGTGGCGGTGCCACACCATCAGCGTGCGACTCCGACTCGACTCGCGCGCCGTCGTGCTCCGCGTCTGTGGAACGGACGTTGACACGCCGACAGCGATCAAACCGGCGCAGACGAGCGATGTTGTGACGTCGCCGACAAAAATCCAGTGATATGAATACGTCGCCAGAAAACCGCCGATCAGCGGTCCCAGACCCATACCGAGATTGATGCAAACATAGTTTACGGTATAGGCGAACGGCCGAACCTCCACCGGCGCCAGGTCGGCAACGACGGTGTTGGCGGCGGGCGCGAACATCCCGGAACCAAAGTACCCCAGCAGCAGAAAGCCGGCGTACGCCCAGCCGGACTCGTAGTGGCCGGCCAGGGCCGCGAATCCGCACGCGTTCAGCAGCAGCGCCAGTACGAGGGTAGTCTTGCGGCGCCAGTGGTCGGTCAACCAACCGCCGGCCAGATTCCCGAGCAACAGACCGACGCTTCCGACAGAGAGAATCAGACCGACCTGGTCGACGCCGTAGCCGCGCGCCTGCGTGAGGTATATGGTCAGGTAGGGGAAGACGAACGCGCCAAGGCGCGTGATCGCTGTCCCCGCAAACAGAAAGTAGAGTGCTTTGGGCAACCGCCGAAACTTCTCAACCATCGGTCGGCCGCCCCGCATTCAGCAGCGAGAGGGTCACCTGACGATCGTTGGCCCGGTTCGAATCAACGACGCTACCGGCCGAGATCGCCTTGCCGAGCACGTGCCCCTCTTCCACGTAGTCGTCCACAGCCTGCCGACCGGCATCCTGTTTGAGATCGTGCACGAGATGTCCCATGAACACCTCACCCAGGAGCGACAATTCGTACCCCTTGCTGCTGTGTACTACGAGGCCCTCGCGTTCCAGCCCCGCGAGCGTCTCCAACTGCGTGCCGGTGATGGCGTTGCTGGTCCGCATGCGATCGAAACGCGCCTGCGACAACCCTTCCCATCGCAATGGAAATGCCCAAAGTGCCGTGTCGCGCTGCGCGAGATCACTGCATTTCGGCAGATGAAAGGGATGTTCGCCCGCTTCCATTGCCGTCAGCCAACGATCGATGTTGACGGCATTCTCGACGCGCGCCCCGGGCAGATAGGAGATCGCCTGCGGACCGGCGGCGATCAGGAACGCCTCGTAATGACTGGCCCCGATACACTCGTTGCCGGCGAGCCGCGCCAGGATGCGCGGATCGAGACCATCGGTGCGAACATACGTGTTTGTCCCACGACGGATCCAGCCACTGCGCTGCAACGTGCCGTAGGTGTGCAGTCGCATGAGCGCCTGCTCGGGTGCACTCGCCGTCGGCGGTAAGTCGCCAGTGGCGAGACCGGCGAGCAGTGACGGCGCCGCCGCCGGTGTCAGCAGATAGGAACTAATGCAATTGATGCGCGGGTCGTCCATCAGTTCTTGCAGATCGCGCTGTGCCGTGCGAAGGTTCTGTCCCGGCAAACCCGTGATCAGGTCGGCATTCACCACCGGAACTCGTCCGTCGATCCAATCGAGTACCCGCTCGAGGTGTCGCAAGCTCCGCGGCTGCCGCATGTAGCCGCGAACCTTCGTGTCGAGGGTCTGAACGCCGAAAGAGGCTTTGGTGACATGGTAGCGCGCCAAAGCGTCGATGAACGCACGCGAGACGGTGCTCAACGTGAACTCGACCGCAACCTCCGTATCGTCCGTACATCCGGGCAGATCGCGGAGCGCGCGAAGCAGGTAGTCGATGTGGGAGCCGACCAGATCGGGACTCCCGCCGCCGATGTTGATCGAACGAATCGGATGCCCTTTCATCTGCGTCCGCTCGAGCAGGTCGCGCACCTGCAGCGCGACCAGGCGCGTGTACCGCTCGGCCTGCTTGAAATCCAGCGTGTTGCCGCCCGAGAACGCGCAGAACCGGCAGCGTTGCGCGCAAAACGGCACATGCACGTACACCTGCAACGACGCGTCTGCCAGTCGCGGCGCACGTTCGATCGCGGACCACACTCGCCGTTCGGTCATTTCCGGATCGTCCGGCAGCATCCAGTAGTCGATGGTGTTGCGCGCCAAGGACGCGTAGCGCGTATGGAATAGGCCGCCATCCGGTTGCGGCGCAGCCACGGATGCCCCCACCGAAGGATCACTGACTCTCGCACGGCGCACCATGAGACCTCCCACCCGGGATTCCCGGGCGATCAACGAGGAACGGACGTCAGCCCAACTGGGTTCACTGGATATATCGCGCGCGCGTTACAAGGCGGGAGGATGAGCGCCCCGATCAGCGCTCACATGTTGCTACAGGTGTTTATCGGAGCCACCGCTTATTCCGGCAGGTCCGCCAGTTCGGATCGCAAGCGATGCAACACGCGTGACTTCGCGACCCGCACCGCCCCCGGCGAAAGCGATAGCTCGACGGCGACATCCACGGCGGACTGCCCGTCGACGACGGTGCGCCAGAACGCCTGCCACGTTTGCGCCTGGAAATGCGGACGGGTCCGCGCCAGGGCGCGCTGTAGCAACTCGATCTCGATGGGCCGGTCGGCGGCAGAATCCACCTCGAGCGCCGGCGGTTCGGCGAGTTGTGAGATGCGGAGCAGCGCTTCGCTGCCACCGACGCCGCGCGGGACGCGACGACGAAAATGATCGCTGATCTTGTTCCGCGCAATCGTCCGCAGCCAGCCCCGAAACGTGTCCCGGGCCTTCGTCTTCCGAAACGACGGTAGCCCACGTGCCGCGGCCGCGAACACCTCCTGAAATAGATCGGGCATTTCTTCCGACGGCACGCGCGCCCGCCGACACCAGTGCAGCACCAGAGGCGCATACAGGTCGATCAGCTGCCGCCACGCGTCGCCGTCGCGCGCCCGGGCGCGCGCCAGCAGCGTGCGCGACGTTCCCAGCGAGGCGGTTTGCCGGTCGTTCCGTCTATCTCGCGAATCGCTCACCGCGCCGCCGATTTCCAAGAAACAACATCACACCCGTGACACCCAGCATTACCGCCAGCACGCCACCCACCAACAAGAACGTCCCGCGCAAACCGTGATCGATCCGGGCACGATAATGCTTGAGCGGCCGAGTGATTTCCAGTGCGCCCCGCACGTCACCCACCTTCCAATCGCGTTTGGTGCTCGCCGGATGTGCGTTGTGACACTCGACGCAACTCTGCTGCATGATGCGTGCGCTTACGAAACGCATGACCGAGTGGCCGTCCGAATCTTCGTCGAGGTGTACGATGGGCTTCTCGGGCCGTTCGCGCAACTTGGCCAGCGCGGCCGCCGCAAAGGCATCCGGAGGACCGCTGCGCCCCGCGATGCGGAACGGATGGTCGCTATAGTGCCGGACTTGCATACCCTCCTTGCCGACGCTCACTTCGCACGCCAGCTCGGTCAGGAGTGTCGCCGGCAACGGAATGGCACCGTCGCGATGCGCGTAGTCGAACGTCGCAGCGATTCCGTGATGACCGACACGCTGCACGATTTTGTCGCTGTACTGAGCGGTCACGATCTCGAGAATCCGCGCGATCTCCGTCGAACTGTCCGCGGCCGCCATGCGCACCAGTTCGTGCGAAAGCGCGGAGAGGTGCCGCAACCCCACCACCGCACCGAGCACCACTGCGACGAGCAAGCTCGCAGCAACCGGATTCCGACGGCACCAGCGCCAGAGGCGCCCGACCGGCCCGACCGGTCGCGCGTGAATCGGCACACCACGCTGCCAGCGCCGAAGATCGTCCGCCAGCGCCTGGGCCGAGTCGTACCGTCGCTGCGGCGTCTTGGCCATCGCCTTGAGGCAGATGGTCTCCAGATCGCGCGGAATCTTGTCGTCCAGCTTGCGCGGCGGACGCGGATCCTCCTCCAGCACCTGCATCACGAGCATCCGCCGATTACCCTGAAACGGGCGTTCGTGCGTCAACAACTCGTAGAGAATGATCCCGAGACTGAAGACCTCACTCCGCGCATCGACGTGGTGCGACTTGCCGCTCGCTTGTTCCGGCGACATGTAGGCCGGCGTCCCCATGATCTCGCCATCCGCCGTCACCGTAACCTCGCTCGCGTCACGCTTGGCCAACCCGAAATCGGTGATATGTGGTCGTCCCGCCGCGTCAATCATGATGTTCGAAGGCTTGATGTCGCGGTGGATCACACCGTGCGTGTGAGCGTAATGGAGCGTCGTCGCGATCTCCGCCACCAGATCCGCCGCCGTATGCGGGCCAAAACGCCGGTCGCGCATCTCACGCTCCAACGTTCGGCCCTCTACGAATTCGCTGACCAGATAGAGCGCGCCGTCTTCCGTACGCCCCGTGTCGTACAGCGACACGATGTTCGGGTGCGCGAATTGCGCCGTGCTACGCGCCTCGCGCAGGAAACGGTCCGTCCCCTCCCCAGGGTCGAGATCGCCCACACGTTGCACCTTGATCGCAACGATCCGATCCAGCTTCGTGTCCCGCGCCCGAAAGACGTACCCGAAAGAGCCGACACCGATCTCGTCGAGCAGCTCGAAGCGGTCGAGCCGCACCGGACCGCTCGCCAGCGATTGCGCGATCTTCCGGCCGGCATCGACCACCAGCGCCGCTCCGTCGCCCACGGTCGTATCATCGAGAACCGCCCGCTGGGCGGCATGCAGCAAAGCTGGAGGAATATCCGCAGAACCGTCGCATTCGGCTGGCAAACCACCGAGATCCCTAACCAGGACGTCAGCGTGATCATCCTGCGCGCTCAGCGCGTCTCGGCACCGGTCGCAGTCCGAAAGATGCCGGGAGATCTGATCGTATTCATCCTCGGTCAGGTCACCGACCGCAAAGCAGCGCAACGCCGAGGACGTGGGACAGGCCTGATCAACCATACTCCGCGCGGTCCGAACCTCGAGTTGTATCGATTCGACCGCCGGACGGCGGCCCCTACTCATTGTAACGTGAGCGCGTTACACCAAAGGGGCCCCGAGACCAATTCGGCGCCAAAACGGGCCGCTCAGTGCCCATCCACGTCGAGTGTACGGCGCAGGTAGTCGACGAGCCGCGTGCGCTGCGTCTCATCTCGGAAGGCGTCCAAATGTCTTCCGCCGTCGATCCGCCAGATTTCCCTGGCTCCGTCGGCGGCACCGAAAAGCCGATCGCTATGATAGGGAAACACGCCCCGATCCTGCGTTCCGTGCACGAACAGCAAGGCGATATCCTCGAGCCGACCCACGACCGGCTCCGCCGAATGCGTGTCGCTCGCGGCCAGGAACGCTGCCCATTGCAGCATCCACAGCGGCCCCATCGCGCTCAGTTTGTCGGCAATGTGCAGCGTATGGCGGGCATAGGTGGCTTCAGCGACGATTGCTCGCACCCCCTGCCGACCCGCCTGGTCCGTCGCGACGATCGCCAACTGCCCCCCCATGCTCTGGCCCCACAGGCAAAGCCTGCCGGCCTCTCCGATCCGCTCCCGTGCGTACTGAATCGCCGCCACGCCGTCGGCGACCAGGTCGGCGTGTGACGGTCGTCCTGCGGAACGCCCATAGCCGCGATAATCGAACACGAACACGTCAAAACCGCTCGCCGTCAGCCAATGGACGTTGCGGACAGTGTAGGTGATGTTGCGATCGCTGCCGTGAAAATGAACGACCGTCGCGACCCGATCCCCTTTGGCGGGAATCCACCACCCGTGCAAGCGCGTCCCGTCGGCACTGTGAAACGTAACGTCCTCGTAGTCGATCGCGAGCTTGGTCTGCTGACCGTAGTCGCGAACCGACGGACGGAAGTAGAAGCTCTCGAATACCCCAGTCCAGCGCATGACCAGAACGATCGCAAGCGTGATCAACACCGTGATCGTCGGTACGAGAACGAACGTCTCCCAGACGAACCCCGCCCACTTCGTGCGCGCCACGGGCGTCGAATCCGCCAACGCGTCGCCTGCCACGCCCGGACCGGCAGGCGCGCCGTCGGCCGCCGGTTGTCGCCGTAGTCGCCGAAACACGAGCGGCACAACGTCGCCGAACAGCAGCTTGGCAGCAACGGCCACGCTAATGAGTGTCAAAAAAGAAATCACGAACCGAGTCACGGCGGCATCCATAGCGTCATTTTGCTTCCGAGAGCCGCCTGAATCCGACGGCCCGACGAGTGCGCCAGGATACCCCAACCGCGTCCCGATTGTCTCGGCCGGGCTGCCGGCGATCGCCCGTAAATGAAAGCCCACCGACGCGCTCGGCGCCGGTGGGCCTTCGATCTTCGAACGTTGGTAGCGACTGGCGATCAGATCGTCAGCCGCCGGTGACAAGCGCGACGAAGCAGTTGATGTCACCGACGCTGATGCTCCCGTCATCGCTGCAATCGCCGTTGAGGATATTGCAGTCGGGGAACATGTCCGCATAGCCCGCTGGATCCGTCAGCGCGAGCACGAAGGGGTTGATGTCACCCACGGTGACGCTTCCGTCGCAGTTCATGTCGCCGAGCAAATCGGGGCCGTTCACCGGCACGCCGGGCCAGAAGCCACCTGCCAGTGTCCATTCAGCGCCGACCAGCGGTCCACGCGCGTCCGGCTGTCCGACCGTCCCGGAGAGTTGGAAGCCGCCGCCGACAGCCGTTCCGCCGCCGCTATCGATCGTGTGCCAGTCGAGCACGAACTGCGCCGAAGCGCTGCTGGTGGCACACAGGAGTGTGAGCACGATCGCGATACAACATACCGTCCTATTCATGTCATTCCTTTCGATGCAGTTCTCTCGAGCATCTGTGATCCGCCGTCGGCCAATCGCCCGTCATTGCGGTTGCACCAGGACCAGAACCAGGCCAGTCCCCTCCGCGAGGCTGCTCATCGCTTTGCCGATGATCGCCCCGCGCGCAGCATCGAGGTCGGTCGCTTTCATCGCGTGGCCTGGAGTGCGGGACGTCGTCAGCAAATCACCGGGAGCGACCGCATCCGTCCGTGCGTCGACCCAGCACCAGGCCCGTCCGGAGAGCGCGATCGCAGCCTTACTCGGGTCCGACGCTTCCGGCTGGCACCCGAGATAGAACCCGGGTCGGACATCGCCGGCCCCACTCACGATCCCGGCCACCAGGCGGTCGTTGGGCTTCGCGCTCAGCATCAACCGCCCCGTCGTGGTCGGGTCAATCGACAGCACCATACCGGGGCGCGCGGGGCTGTCGTGCCGAACGTCGAATGACTCGGCCAGATCGCAGCCGGTCGTCACGACCACGTCGGCGCAAATCCGTCCCTGACGAAACGCCCCCCAGTCACCGTCGAGCCCGATGGTGCGATCACCGAGGACGTTGAACAGTCGCATCTGGGCTCCGTTGCCTTCGTCGCCGTCGAGCTCGATCGTCTGCGTACCAAACTGGTTGAACACGCCGATCGCTCCACCACCGCCGCTGCCGTTAGCGGTGATGTTGACGGTTCGCACGTTACGATCGAAGAGCTGGATAAGCCCGGCTTCATTCTCGTTGTCGGCGTCGATGTTCACGGTCTGCTCGCCGTTACGGTTGTCCATCCCGATTCGACTTCCGCCGTTGCCGACATCGGCACCGATGACGAGGCTGACGTTTCCGCTGCGGTCATACATCCAGGCCAATGCGCCTCCGCCGGCGCCGTGCCGGAGCAGGAATGACCGATCGCCATCCGGCGCGAACGTCTCGATCCGGCCACCTTCGAACGGGCTGGCGTTCAAACGCACGGCGAGGCCGTCCTCCGCGCTCGAGAGATCGAGCGTCCCGCGCTCGCCGCTCGTATCGCCCCAGAGTCGTGCCACCTGCTCGCCGGTAGCCGCAAACAAGCCGAGTTCAGCGGGGAAAGAATCCATCCGCAACCGCAGGTTACCGAGCGCGTCGCGCATCGACACCCAACCCTCCTCACCGTTGACCGCGAAGATGTCGTTGCCGTTATCGCGGCGCAAGACCATACGCGGCTCGTTGACTGCTTGGTCGCCATCGACAATGAACGTCGTGTTGCCCAGTTCGTTCCGCAGGTTGAGCGCGCCACCACCCATGTTTCCGGTCGCGTTGAGGACGACCGTGTTGATACCGGCGTCGTCGAACATGCGCAACCGTTGGAAGCCGGGCTCGAAGGCGAAAGTGGGCCAATCGAACCCACCAAAGATAGAGAGCGCGCCGGAGCTACCCGGATCTCCGAGTTGAATGACGTCATCGAGCTCCGCGCTGCTCACGCGGTTTACACGATACGCATGCGCAGACGCACCAAGCTCAAAGCGGGGGGTCAGCTCCGCGCCACCGTTGATCGCGATGCCGAGCGTTCGCGCGGTACCGTCGAAACTGGCGGCCGCGAAGGGAACGAGTACGTTGATCAGACCGTCGTTTACGGGTGTGCCCGCGAGCGCAATCGGGCCCTCCACGACGCCGTCATCAGCGTCGTATAGCGTACAGGCCAGGTTGACTGACCCTTGAACAAGGGCGCCCTGATCGTCGCGCAAAACGCCCTGAAAACTGATGCGTCGCGTGTCCGCATCGAACATCTCCGCACGAGCGTCGAAGGCCAGCGTCCCGAGAAAGACCGCGACCATCGCGATTCGTCCAAAATAAACATTCCGTCCATTAAGCATTATCGCTCTCCTTTGTCGAAAACCCGCTACTCATCGTCCGGCGTCGAACCGAGGGCGCATGCGGGAACCCGCGGTTTCGTCCCGATACACATGACGCGACGACCAGACGAGGGGGTTAATGGCCGGCCGCGCGCGGCGCGCTCAAAAAAAACGAGCGTGTCGACCGACAGAATTCGTGGCCAGTGGAAACGGACGCTTGACGGCTTGCTACAATGACCGTCTTGAGGTTTGCTGCAGCGGAGAATCGGGTGGAATGGACCGAGGGCAAGTCAGCGCTGCTTCAACGAGCACTCGCCGGCGATCAACCGGCCCTCGCCGCTCTGTTGACGGAGGCTTCGAGCGAACTCCATGGACGGATTGGTCGCCGGATTCCGTCTGACCTTCGCGGCATCATCGATAGTGATGACCTCATGCAGGACGTCTACGTCGAGGCTTTCCGGTCCATCAGTGGCTTCGTCTTGCGTGGCCCGGAGTCGTTCGGCCGCTGGCTGGGTACCATCGCCCTCCGCCGGCTGCGACACGAGATCCGGAGCAAGCGAACCCAAAAACGTGGCGGCGGCGCGTTGCACGTCCAACGGGCCGCGTCGCCGGACGCGTCGTCGGTAACACTGCTGCGCCTCCTGGAGTCGGAGGACTCGACCCCCAGCCGGCAGGTGGCCCGAGGTGAAACACTCGACGCGCTCCGCGATGCGTTGCAGACCCTGCCCGAGCCAACCCGTGAAGCCGTGCGGCTGGTTTATCTCGAGGGACTCTCTGTGGCCGAGTGCGCCCGGCGTCTGGGTCGGACCGAACGCGCCGTGCACAGCCTGTGCTACCGGGCCAAGCAGCTGCTGCGCGATTCGCTGGAGCGCAACGCAAGGGACGGCGACACCTAGAAAAAACAGCAAGAGGGCCGGGCCGCGCGAGCGCGCCGGGCGCAGACCGCCATCATAATTGAGCGGCGCCCCGATACTCCGCCGCACCGAGGCACGTCGGCATGAATCAGGACCATTCCGCTTCATCCGCTCGGCACGATCGCACGGACAGGATCGCGCAGGTGTTGACCGAGGTCACTGCACGTCGGCTCCGCGGTGAACATGTCGACGAAGCCCGGATCATTGCGGACCATCCCCAGCTAATGCCGGAGATCGAACAGCGCCTCCAAGTATTGCGGCGAGTCGAACGCGGCTTGCAGGCAGCGACCCGCGGCTCACACGCGACGGGCCCCATGACGTCCGATACCGTCGCGCACCCCGGCTTGTCAGCGGACGCGATCGCGGGCTACAAAATCGGTGCCGAGATTCATCGCGGCGGGCAAGGCGTGGTCTACCGCGCACTACAGCTCTCCACACAGCGGGAGGTCGCAATCAAGATCCCGAGATCCGGGGCCTTCGGCTCAGATCTCGAGCACGCCCGTTTCGAGCGCGAGGTCCGAATCCTAGCCCAGATGGAGCATCCGCACATCGTCGCGATTCACGACAGCGGCCGCGCCGGCAACCACGCGTATTACGTGATGGACTACGTCGCCGGCACGCCGCTGGACCGCTTCGTCGAAGGCCGCCGCGAATCGATAGACCGCGAGCGTCGCGCAAGCGTCAAACGGCACATCCGCGAGACGGTCGCACTGTTCGCCCAGGTCTGTGAGGCGGTCAACGCGGCCCATCTGCGCGGCGTGATCCACCGCGACCTCAAGCCGAGCAACGTGCTCGTCACCGAAGTCGGCGTTCCGCGCGTCCTGGATTTCGGCCTAGCAAAACTCGATACCGAGCGCGGGCCCAGTTCGGAGCCCGCTACGATACTTACCGAAACCGGACAGTTCGTCGGTACCCTCTCGTACGCCAGCCCGGAGCAGGTCACCGGCGATGCCCGCGATGTCGACCTCAGAACAGACGTGTACGCGCTCGGTGTGATGCTCTACAAGGCCCTGACCGGAGGGTTCCCATACGACGTCACCGGACGACCGCTCGACATCGCTAAGCGAATCGCCGAAACGGAGCCGGCGCGCCCCGGACGGATAGTGTCCTTCCTGAGCGACGATCTTGAAACCATCGTGCTCCGTTGCCTGAACAAATCGCGCGCCCGACGATACGAAACGGCCGGGGCCCTCGCGCGCGACCTGCGAAGCTACCTCGACGGGACGCCGATCGAAGCCCGGCGCGATAGCGCGCTGTATCTGACGCGCGTCTTCGTTCGACGCCATCGCGTCGCTGTGTTCGCGGCGCTCGCGTTCGTCTGCGTCATGGGGCTATCGAGCATCTCGCTCGCGTATATGTACTCCCAACAGGTACGGCTCCGTGCGGTCGCCGAGCGCAATGAGCAGCTCGCATTGCAGCGTGCGCGTGAGAAGAGCCGTATCGCAGCGTTCCAGGGCGCGCAGCTCGGCCGAATGGATGCCTCGACCATCGGACTCCGGCTGCGACGCGACCTGGTTCGGCGCGCTCGCATGGCGGCGGTGTCGGCCGGACTGGACGAGTCAATCGTCGCCGAACGGGTTGCGGGCCTCGATCAGATCTTGCGCAGCATCAACTTCACCAACCTGGCACTCGAAACGCTAAAGGTCGACTTTTTCGCGCCCACGCACGCAGCGATCGATCAGCAGTTCGCGGAACAGCCGCTGGTTCGAGCGCAATTGTTGCGCACTCTCGCGAGCACGATGGCCGAGCACGGACTATTGGAAGATGGGATCGTGACGATCGAAGAAGCACTCGCCACCCAACGAGCGCTACTCGGTAACGCTCATTCCGAGACACTCCGGTCCATTAATCAACTCGCGGTGCTGCTGAGCAAGGCCGGGCAACTGGACGCGGCGGAGCCTCTGATCGAAGAGGCACTGACGAGCGCTCGGCGTGAGCTCGATCAAACCAACCAGGAACAATACGCGATCACGCTGACCGCGCTTCACAACTACGGCTCGTTGCTGGTCGGGCGTGGACACCACACCGAAGCGGAGGCGGTCCTGCGCGACGCGCTCGCGGCGCGCCGCCGATTACTCGGCACGGATCATCCGGACACGATCCTCACGCTCAGTACGCTCGGCGTACTGCTTCAGGATCTCGAGCGGATGGACGAAGCCGTGGCAATGCAGCGTGAGGCGCTCGAGGTTCGCCAGCGGGTACTCGGCGAGCCCCACCCGCACACGCTGGAAGCGATCAACAACCTCGCAGGGACCCTTTATCAAACGGGCCGGCCCGTCGAGGCCCTGGCGCTGTACGACCGCGCGCTCGGCCTGTCGCGCCAGACCCGCGGCGACGAACACCCGGATACGCTCCTTCTGATCAACAATCGGGCATACCTGCTGAAATCGCTCGGGCGCTTCGACGAGGCCCTCGACCAGTTTTCCGAGGTCGTGGCAATTCGGCGCAGACTGCTCGGTGATCGCAATCCCGGAACGCTAAACTCGGTTACAAACCTCGCAAGCCTGTTGATCAACATGGGGCGCTATAACGAGGCGTTACCGCTCGCCCATCAGGCCCTGCTTGCCTACCAGGACCTGCACGGCGACGAGCATCCGCACACACTGCGTGCGATGACCACCTTGGGCCAGGTGCTGGTCCGACTCGGCCGGTTGGACGAAGCCCGCTCGCACGTGCGCGGCGCGATGCATGGACATCGGAAGATGTTCGGGAACGGCCACACGCGAACGCTGGGCGCGCTCCACAATTGGGGCCTGCTCCTGCGAATGGAAGGGCGCCTCGACCAAGCGCTCGCCACCTACACGGAAGGACTCGAAACCGCGCGGCGCGTGCTCGGCGATAACCACCCCGACTCGGTGAGACTGATGGGATCTGTCGGTTCGTTGTACAAGGAGATGGGCCGTGTCGACGAGGCGGTCCCGCTGTTACGCGAAGCGCTGACCCGCCAACGCCGGTTGGTCGGCGCTGAGCACCCGGCAACTCTGCGGATCATGCAAATGCTCGGCGCCGCGCTGCGCGCCGCCGGCGAGCATGAAGCGGCTCTGGCACTGTATAAGGAAGCGCTCGCGGCCAGCCGCCGGGTCGTGGGCGACGACCATAACCTAACGCTCGCTCTGCTGAACAGCGCTGCGCGCGCACACCAGGAGTTGCAGCAGTGGGACGCTGCATTGACCCTTCGTAGCGAATCACTGGAAGGCTATCGGCGCGTCATGGGAGCGGATCATCCACACACACTCGTCGTGACGCGCGCGATGAGCCGTTTGCTGCGCGAAATGGGGCGTCCCGAAAAGGCCTTGCCACACGCACGCGCCGCGCTGTCCGGCAGCCAGCGCACGCTCCCGGCCGAACACCCGGGCCGCATCGCGGCCATGGACGAAATGGGTACATTGCTGATGGCCCTCGGCAAGCATGACGAGGCCGAGCGCTGGCTGCGCGACGCCGCATCCGGCGCTCTATCCCTCCCCGAAACGCACGAGATTCGCGATCGGATCGCCGATCACCTGTCTCACCTCCGCGAGCTACGCGAGGCGCAACCGCTCGCAGCGCCCACCGACTAGCATGCGCCGCGGCACTAGTCCCCCTGAAGGATGCGCTTGATGGTCATGATCTCGGCATCGATGTCGTGCGGATCATCCAGGGTTTGGCCGACAATCTGTCGGAAGGTACGGACGAAGCGACGCTTGACGGCGTGCAGCAGGATCGACACCTCGTGGCCAGACGCCGCACCGACCACCGCTGCCACCTCGGCCAGAGAGGCGGGTCGCGTCCGCCCCAGGGACGGGCCAACCACCCACAACGCGTACGCCTGCCAGTGCCGTTCGAGACCCGCCGCTCGACAATCCGCCTCCAGTTGTCGCAACGTGTTCTCAATGACGCTCGTCGCCCAAGCGCGATCGAACGCTTCGGCCGGATCGCGGGCCCCGGCTGGATCATCCACGAAGCGGTCCAGCTCTTCTGGCGGTAGATGCTGCGTCTCACGCTGCGCCTTTGCCTGACGCGTACGCGACGTGTCAATGACAAAGTTCCGCAATGCCGTCTGAATGAATGTCCGAAACCGGCCGCGTTCCTGCCGAGCGCGACTGATCAGATCGCGTCGCAGAACCACCTCCGCGATGAAGTCCTGGGTCAGGTCCCCGGCAACATCTCGCGAGTGCCCGCGACGGCGCAAGAACGCGTAAATCGGCGACCAGTACATCCGTAGCAACGCCGCTAGCCCATCCCCGCCGCCACCTGCCTGGACCACGAGCTGCCAGTTGGTCGTCGCGAACCGGGCCGCCGAATCAGGTGTATCAGGTATATCGGGCGCCCCATGGCTGGGTGAAGCGCCTGCGGACTCCGGAATGTTCTCGGACATAGCCTCACCATTGGGGCCGCTGTCACCACTGACCAAGACCACGTCGTCGTCGGCGGTCGTCGCGGCACGCACAAATCATCGGTCGGCGGATGGGTCGTGCCGGTTTGTCCGTATGGTAGGATGGAGACTGCATACCGGACAAGGACCCGCGAATGAAGCTCAACACCGAAAGCGCCCGGCAAATCCTGGAGGGGACGCTGGCAACACCCACTGATGACGCGGTGGCGCGCGCTCCGGAAGATCATCGGCCGACCGACGAAGCGCCGAGCGCTCCCTCGACAGGCTCCGACGACATCGGTCTGCCAATCGAGCAGATCGGCCAGTATCGGCTGATCCGCCGCCTGGGCATCGGCGGTTGGGGGACGGTCTTCCTTGCCCGACAGGAAGTCCCGCAACGGGACGTCGCAATCAAAATCGTCCGCCCCGAGCTCCTGGCGCCGCGCACTCACGGTCGACTGCTGCAAGAAGCCGAGTTCCTCGCCCGGGTACAACACCCCGGCATCGCGCAAATCTACGAAGCCGGCATCAGCCCGACCCCATACGGCGACCAGGCGTATATCGCTATGGAGTACGTCTGCGGCCTACCGGTGACGGAGTACGCCCGCACACAGAACCTCACCGTCGCCAAACGGATCGAACTCTTCCTTCCCATCTGCGCCGCGGTCGAGCACGCGCACCGCATGGGCGTCATCCACCGCGACCTCAAGCCCAACAACATCGTGACAACCGACGCGGGCCTAGCCAAAGTCCTCGACTTCGGACTGGCACGCGCCCTGCGCCACGACGCCCAGCATACCTCGCTCCTCACCGGCGTCGGCGAAGTCATCGGCACGCTCCCGTTCATGAGCCCTGAGCAACTCAGCGGGGATCCCTACATCGTCAGCACTCAGGCCGATGTCTACGCGCTCGGCGTCATTCTCTATCGATTACTCGGCGAAGCGATGCCCTTCGACGTTGCCGACCTCTCGTTCCCTCAGGCCGCACGCCGAATCCTCGAAACCGAACCGATCCCGCTCCGTAGCCGAAACCCGCGCTTGCACGGCGACATCGAGGTCATCACCGCCAAAGCAATGGCCAAAGAGCGTTCACGCCGCTATGCAAGCGTTGCCGACTTTGCCGACGACCTGCGCCGCTACATGGACGGCGCCCCCGTCCGGGCCAAGCGGCCAACCTGGTCCTATCGACTCAGCAAGCTGGTCCGACGAAACAAGGGGCTTGCCAGCGGCGCGCTGCTCGCACTACTCGCCGTCATCCTCGGAATCACCGGCATGGCGCTCAAGACCGTCGAAGCCGACCGAGAACGCGCCCGAGCGATCGTCGCCGCCGACCGCGCTCAGGCCAACGAAGCCATGGCGCGCGAAGTGACCCGCTTCATCATGGAAGTCCTCGCAGCCCCCGGCAACGATCGGCGTGGTCCCGAAGCCAAGATCGTCGACGTCCTCGACGAGGCAGCCAGTCGACTGACCGACAATCCGCCACAGTCGCTGCAGGTGCGGGCCGGAATGCACCTGGCGCTGGGCAACGCCTACCAGGGAGTTGGCAACTTCGACACCGCAATCCATCACCTCCAGCAGGCGCTGACGCTCACCCGCTCCGCTGACGATCCGCCGCGCGTCGAGATCATCGAACTGATGAAAGAGGTCGGGCGGGCGCTCACGGAAAGCGGCCGGCTCGAAGAAGCACTCAAAGTCCTCGAAGACGCCGAGCACCAGGCACTGGAATCACTCGGCGCTCGACACCCACTCACGGCCCGCGTGAAGAATGCACGCGCCTCGACCATGAAAGAACAGGGTCGGCTCGCCGAAGCCCGAACCATCACGCTGGGGGCATACGAGGTGCTACTCGATTCGCTCGGTGCCGAGAGTCCGGTCACGCGAAATGTCGCGATCGGACTCGCGTACACCGACCTCGAACTACGTAACCTCGTCGAAGCTGAGGCCGTGCTGCGAGACGTGATTCGTTCGTACACGGACCAGACCGATCCGATGCTCTCCGAAGCGCAGTCGATTCTCGGCGAAGTGCTCATGCTCCGCGGGGCGCACGCGGAAGCCGAGGAACTGCTGCGAACCGCGCTCGCTTACCGCAAGCAACGATTCGGCGCTGCGCACCCGCACACAGCATCGACCATGCTGCGACTCGGGCCTGTGTTACAGCTCACTGGCCGGTGCGCCGAGGCGGTCGAGACTATCGAGGCCGCCCGTCAGATCCGCGTCGCTACGCTCGGTCGGGAACACCACGTTTATTACCGCGCCGTTATCGCCCAGGCCATAACGATGGCACGCTGTGGGGACAGCGTCGGAGCGCTCACGTTGCTCAAGGAAGGCTGGGCTGACGCCCGACAGTACCTCGGCGAGCGGCATGACGTCACGCGACGTTGCGCAGGTATCCTGATTGAATCTTATGCGCGCCGGGACCACCAGACGGCGTTGATCGCGATCGCTGATGCGCTCTTCCCCAGTGCGGATACACTGCCCGCGAGCATCGGCACCGAGCTTCCGGGAACGTGGCTCCATTGTGCGCGGGCCCTGCTCGCAACTGGTGATGTGCAGCGTGCTGACGCGTTGTATGACCGATTCTGCATTCTCGTACCAGCCTCGTCGCTGCCGACACAAGATTCACCGTTGGAACTGCTGGCACAGACGCTTGGCCGCGAGTTGGTCACGTACTATACGCGCGCCGGCCGTGCTGCGGACGCCGAGAGAGTCGGCCGCCTGCGCACCCTGCCGCACTGAATCGCCAGTCGCAGCGCGCCCGAATCGTGACGGCGATCCCGGCCGACTCATCTCTCTCGGCGCCGCTCTTCTGCACTACCGCGCCCGCTGTCGACGGCGCGCCACGAGCGATATACCGCCCAGGCTGAGCAGACTCATCGTGGTCGGCTCGGGAACGTATGTGTAGGTGACGGTGAGCGTACCGGCCTCGCTTCGCTCCCAACTCGTATCCGTCGGCCCCGGGGGAAACGGGAACAGGAACGGCAGACCGAGAAACGCGTCCACAGACCCCGTGCCGGTGAACAGTGCAAGGTCGCCCGGCCCGATGTCGACGACATCCGCCAAATCGATCATCCGCTCAGGTATGTGCGCAAAGTCCGGACCGCTGCCTTCAACACCGTCACTCGCCGCCAGATCGAGAACGACGGTTGGATAGTCGGCCTGATCGAACGGAACCGCGAACTTCTTGAAGTCGAGAATCTCGAGAACTGGCAAGACCGCAAAATCGAAGTTCCAATCGTTGATCGGCTGGTCACCGAGGTTCTCCGTGAACGCTTCGAGCGTCGACGTTCCGGCGAGCTCGATCGTAACGCCGGTCAACGTCCGGCTTCCGCCGAGTGTATCGAAATAGTCGATCGAGAAGGTGGGGAAACCGTTGCCTTCGGTATGGCTAAACGGAATAACCTGTGTCTCGGTCGCCGCATGCGTTGCGGCGTTGCTCAGCGCGATCACCGCGCTGGCCGCCCAAGAAAGAATGCTGAGTCTCCGCGCATTCGTCGTGCTAATCATCGTCCTCTCCAGGAATACGAACATAAGTCTCGAAACCACGATCGAATGCCTACCGCCGCCGAACGAACAGCAAGCCGCCGAACGTAAGAAGTGAGAGGACCGACGGCTCCGGCACGTACTGATACGTGATGGTCAGCGCGCCAACATCGTTCCGCGTCAGATCGAAGGCAACCGGCAAGGGTGGAATTGCGATGCTCAACGGCAGCGCCAGCAGACCGTCAACCGTGCCGCCACCATCGAAGAGCGCGACGTCTTGCGGGAAAAGATCAAAGTGGCTGTGAAGCTTGACACTGACGGTCGGGAACTGAATGAAGTCCTCGCCGCTGCCCGGAACGCCGTCGCTGGGGCCGAGGTCGGCCATGAGCTGGGGAAAGCCGGAGCCCCCCAGCCCGAAGCTGGACTTCTTGGCATCGAGCAGCTCGAACCGCGGCAGGACGGCGAGGTCGACGAACCAGTCGTCGACCGGCGCATCCGACTGATTCTCGGCAAAGACGTCGAGGCTGGAAGTCGCATCGAAACTGATCGTCACACCGGTCAGCGTGCGCGTACCGCCCTGCGAGTCGAACTTCTCGATCGTAAACTGCGGCGGTGGCCCGCCACTGTAGTCGAAGCTCAACACTTGCGTTTCCGAGGCAGCCTGCACGCCGCCGACGAACAACGCGACCCCAAGTGCACATGCCAGATTTCGCGCGGTACTTCCGCGCGAGAAACGCGCGCGTCGAATTCGTACATTCCGCTTCATCTCCGAGCCTCCTCAAGCTGGCTGCGCCGTTGGCTCGCCCGCTCTCGTACAAAGGCAGGGCCTACGTCGCATACGAACGAAAGCGTGCGCCCCGACAGCGCACATATCTGCGAGACAGCGCGCAGGTATGAGATCACCTGATTACGATACCATCCGCGGCGTCTCGCTCCTCAATCGATTTATACGAGTACCCGGTCGCCATCTATCCACTCTTTCGTTGACAAAGACATATCTGCCAGGCCACAAACACGTCGATGTGTCGTTATTGGACTGCAGCTGCGCGAACCGGCATGCTTGCGATGACTTCGTCGATCAACGACCGATGTCGGAACTCGTCGGCACCAGGCCAACACTCGGTATGATGCGGGCTGCTCGTTCGCTGAGTTGTGTCGGAGTTGAAGACGATGCCGATGCTGCCGTTGACCGGCCAGACTAACGACTTCCTGAAGGTCGTGCTGCCAGCCTGCGCGTCGGGGAATCTGCGCGCGGTCACGGCCTATCTCGACGACCCGCGGCAGTTCGTTCGTTGGATCGGACCGCACGGACGCACGATGCTCTGGGAAGCAGCCCGTCGCGGCCAGCTCGGAATCGTTCGGCTACTGGTCGAAGAGCACGCTGCCGACATGCGGGCCCTCGGATGCTACCACCGCGAGACGCGCGTTGAGGTATCGCCGTGGCTCGCCGCGTCGCTCAATGGAAAAGACGCAACGTCCGAGTACCTCGCGTCAAAAGGCGCGGGGCTCGACTTCCTGTCAGCATGTTTTCTGGCCGACCGGCCCTTTGTCGACGCGACGCTCCAACGCGACCCGGGCGCCGCCGACCGTCCAGCGAAACGTAAGCATCGCTGGAACAGCTACATCGCTTGGCCGTTGCAGTATGCCATCGCCGGGCGCCAGTCGGCGACTGTCGAGCGGCTTCTGGCGGCGGGTGCCGACCCTGCTGCGAACCCGCGAATCCTGTTTGACGCCGTCGCCACGGAACAGCCGAACGTTGCCGAGTTGCTCGTTGCAGCGGGTGCGGACCCGCGTGCGACGCGCCACCGGAGCTGGCTCGATCCAGTGTTCCGCACGATCGCGCAGCGTCACGGCTATGAGGTAGGTGAAGACGACGTCGTGCCGGAGAAATGGCCGGAACTCGTCGATGCCTGTCGCGGCAACCACAACGCCCCCGACGATCCGACCCGCGTAACGCCGTTGCTGGCTCAGGGGTACGACGTCAATGTCCGCGACTACAAGGGCAAGACCGCGCTACACCGCGCATCGCAAGCAGGCTTCGCCAATATCACGCGCTTGTTGCTCGAACACGATGCCGATCTCGAGGCCCGGTCCGCTGATGGCGACACGCCTCTGTTCGACGCCGCATTCTACGGCCGACCGGTGCAGATCGAGTTACTTGCCGAACACGGCGCAGAACTCGACGCCGAGAACGACAAGGGTGAAACGCCGATGTTCGCCGCCGTCCGTGGCGGACGCGCCGATTGCGTCCAGAAGCTCCGCGACCTCGGCGCCTCGATCGAACACCGAAATGCCAAGGGAAAAAGCGCGATCGACGTCGCGAACCGCTCGCGCAAGATCGGGATCGAGGAGGTCCGCCGCGTCCTCCAAGCGCTGGTTCGCTCACAGCCAAGCTGACGCGAAAACGCCAGCGAACCCGGGTAGAACCCTGGGGCACCAAACCGTCCTGGGACACCTGCACCAAATCGCTCTGGGGCACGATCAAAACCCAGGGTGAGGCGCGCGTCTCGCCCGTTATCGACCTTAACCGCTCGCTCGCGCTCGCGGCTCGTTGTGGTCAGTGTAGGGTTCTCGTCGTGGCCTGTGGCGTAGACACAGGCTTCGCAGAGAGAGCTTGCTCCCCGCTCGCGGCTCGCACTGGCGCTCCCGGCCACACAACGAGCCCCGAACGCCAGCGAGGGGATCAAGGGGGCGCGAGTCGAGCAAGGTGCCCACCCATTAGGGTGGGGGACGCGTCTCGCTCAACTACTGATCGCGACACGCAGGTCGCGCGCCACGTCGGGATACTTCGATTCGTCGAGCAGCTCGCGCTCCTTGAAGTTGCGACCGAGCTTGTAGAAGAAATCCTGCCCTTGCTCTTCCCCGCCAGTCGAGCGCAACACCAGCCCGCGCGGATGAATCAGCAGGATCACGCCGTCGTCCAGCTTCTGGTTGATCTTGAAGTAATCCGGACCGTCGCCACGCTTCCGTTCATCCCGCACGTGCGCCACGATCTCGCCACCCAACGACGTCGTCGCCACCAGTGTGAACTTGTCCGCATCCTTCCGCGGATTCGGCGGTGGCGGCGGCGGCCGCTTCTCTTCTGGTTGTTTCCCCGGCACCCTAACAACCTTCGTCTCAGGCCCCCGCGGCGGCGTTTTCACGACCGGCACGTACTTCGCGAACAGGTTGGCTTTCGCGATCCGCGCGTACTCCTCCAGCGGGAAGTCGAGATCGCCGTCGTCTTCGCCGACTTCGCTCATCGACGCGAATTTCTCGTCCTTGTCGAGCTTGGGCAGCACGATCGTCGACGCCTGGATCGTCAGCTTCAGGTCCGGACCGTCGCGGTCCGGCTTGTTGCGATTGCGGTTACGCCGACCACTGCCCGTCGTCCGGGCGGCACTGGGATCGGCACTCACGCTCACGCGGTCGACCTTGCCAAAATAGGATCGGCGTTCGAAGTCGAGCAGGAACCCGACCAGGTCCTTGAGCTTGCCGCGCGTGGTAATCTGCACCGGCACCTCGACCAGCCCGCGCTTGCCGATCGCTCGAGCCTGATAGTTCTTGATGCTCAGCTCGCGCGACGCAAAGCCGTGCTTCTCCAGCAACTTGCTCAAATCTTCGCGAAACGCGCGCTGCGCCGTCTCCGCGGTCCGCCCCAACGTCCGCCCGACGCTGTCCTTCCAGTCCTTGCGAACGTTCGCAAGCTGCAACGACTGAAGCTCGTAGTCGCCGAGTTGCGCTCGCTGGTTTTTGATATCTTCCCGCTGCTGCGCGAACGGCTTGATGATCAGATTGCGCACGACGGCCATGCCGCCCCAGACCGCCAGCAGACCGACGATGGAGATGGCCAGGATTCGTTCGCGCGGATTCATGCGTTCAGCAAGTCCTTTCTACAGCTTCCGCAATCGTTGTCGACGCGCGCGCTCGTTCGCGTCACGCTTCTCCAGCCCATCGAGCAACGGCCGCAGGATCACCCGCAGATCGACCGACCCCTGCCAGTCGTCAGCCTTGACCTTGGCCGTCTCGCGCCATGTTCCTTGTGCCGCCTGGTACCGGCGCACGCCGTCTTCGTTCAAATCGTTCAACCGGCGCTCATACTCCGTCGGCACATCGAAGTGGTTGGCCCGCAACTGCCGGATCGCGATCGCCGCCGTGCGGTTATCGAGCGTCATCTGCTGCACCAGCATCTTCTTGCCCGGCTCGACGGCGCTATCGGTCAGCCGCAACAGCTCGTCCGGCCAGGACGCACGCAACGCCCAATCGCCCAGTTCCTCGATCCGCGTTTGAATCTCGACCTGCTTCTTCAAGTCCGCTCTGGCGCTCGCCACACTTTCCTTGATGTTCTGCAACTGCCGCGCTCCAGCCTGATACTGCAGGAACCCGTAGCCGGCCGCCGACACCGCCAACGCCGCCGCCGTCAAACCTGCCAGCCGAGCGCGCTGAATGCGAATCTTCTTCTTCGGAATCGGCCGCTTCGGATTGAGGAAATCCAGCTCGAGCAACCCCTCACGGCTCAGGCCCCATGCGAGCCCCAGCGCCGCAGAGAACTCGCGCAACTTTGCGCTTTCCTTCTTGGCAACTCCCAACGGCTGCGTCGGGTCGAACAGCTCACACGCGTACCCGAAGCGCTGCTCCGCTCGACGCGCCAACTCCGATTCCACACCCGTCCCGCCGGCGATCACGATCTGGTCCAGGTGAGCAACCGGATCCGTCGCGCGAAACGCCTGGATCGTACGGGTCATCTCCACCAGCAACGTGTTCACCGACGTATCAAGCGCCTGATCCGAACGCTCCAGGTCCGCCGTCGTCAGGATCCGCGAATCGGCACTCGCCGACAGCGACCCGCTCGGGTCCGGCGGATTCACCGTCACACTCGCCGCCCGCGAAAACCGCAGCGCCTGCCCGCAAAAAACGTCAATCTCCGTCGTCGTCGGACCTACATCGACAAACAACGTCCGCTTGTCCGCAATCTCCGGCAAATGCCGCACACTCACCAGATTGGCATACGGCCGCAGCCCGACCCGCGCCAGCTTCAAACCCGCCGCCTGCACGACCTCGCGCAGCCCGTCCAGCGTCTTCTTCAGCACGGCCGCGACCAACACCTCGGTCGCCTGCCCCTGCTCGTCCCGCGCGACCACCACGTGATCCAGCTCGGCGTCGTCGATATGAAACGTCAGTTCCTTCATCGCCTGGAACCGGACGATGTCCGCCACCTCATTCTCCGGCGTCGGCGGAATCCCCAGCAAATGAATGAAAACCCGGTCCCGCGGAACGTCCACAATCGCCTTGTGAAACGAAACGCGATGCCGCTTCAGCGTCTGTTTGATGAACGACCCCATCGCCTCGGGCTCGTCCGGATTCACGCCCCCCAGACGCACCGAATGAGCATGCTCCAACTGCACCCGACCACGGCCGACACGCGCCACCACGAACCGCAGCGAGCGACGATCCCAGTCCAGACACAGTACTTTTCGAGCAAGCGAAACCACGATTCAGCAACCTCGCGACAAACGTCAATTCTGTTATCGGCACATGCTAGCGGGCGCTCGCGGATCCGTCACCCGCTATTGAGCAACCGCCGTCACACGCGTATCGTCATCAATCGGCCACGCGATCCCCAAGCCGGTCAGCTCGCGAAAGTACTTGACCTGGTGAATCTGGCCGATCATCTCGATCACCCACTCGAACCGCCGAGCCGTCTTTACGTGATCCGCGTACCCCAGCACCTCCACGCGGTACTGATACGCCTTCGTAGTGATATACGGGGCAATCGCATGATAGGTTGCAGTGTCCACCGCTCCCGACGCCAACGGCCACGCCGTCGTCCGCAGCGCCGCCGCCTCCAACGTCCCACGCGTCGCAATAATCGAACCCAGCGCCTCCGGCGTCATCCCCGGAACCAACCCCAAAACCTCAGGCGGCGCCACGTTGATATTCACCAGTCCGATAATCATCCCCTGCTGATACGCCACGCCCTGCCCGACTGGCACGGTCGGCGTCGGCTGTGAGGTCGGCTGCGACGTGGGTTGAGACGTCGGCTGGGATGTCGGCTGACCGCCCGCGCCCTGCTGCTCGGTGCGCGTCGTGAAGCGGTCCATGATCACGGCCATCTCTTCCAGCGTCACCGGACTGTTCGCCAACTCCTGCCGTTGCGTCGGCGGCGGTATCGGATTCCCCTCCGCGTCAACGAACGCACTCGTATCCCCGAACTGTTGATACAGCTCCGCCGGACTGCCGAGTTGCGCGAAGTTGAAGTTCTGCTGCTTCAGCGAGAGGATCCACTGGATCGTCGCGGCGCTCAGCTCCTCTTCCTCGATCTGATCCTGAATCTGCGCCGTTATTACCCCCGCTTGCGCCAGCAGGTTGATGCGCTGCTTGTTGTCCAGCGCGGTGTCCGGCTCGCGACCGTGGACGGTCAAGTAAGGCGCGATACCGCGGTTCAGCACACCGTCACCGTTGTCGAAGAACGGGAACGACTCATCACCGTCGTCTTCGTTCGGATCGAGCAGACCGTTGCGATTCGTGTCCTCCCCATACAGCGCCACCGCCGAAAACCCCCTCACCAGCAACAACTCCTCAACGGTGTCGAAGGGCGCATTCTTGCACATATACGGCGGCGTAAGCGTGTTATACCAGTCGTTCTCCGCACCACCCGGCAGCGTTTCGTCATCACCATCGCGCCAATCCAATAGCGCGCTGATCAGGTCCTGCGGGTTCTCGATCTGCAAAGCAAGCAGCAAAGGCGTCAACAACCGCTCGATCTGTTGCGGCGTCGACGTGTTCAGGTTGAGCCGCGCGGTCTCCGGCGTTGCCCCGTAGCGAAAAACGTCCAACGTCCCCGTGTCCAGGGGTGCGACGATACTGTACCGCCATGCCGGCGCCGGCTGCGCCGCGCCCGCTTCGAACAACCGTTCACGCGTCCCCGCCTCGCGCACCGGATCGCCCTCACGCAGATACGCATCAGACCAGACCAGCGCATGCCGAAAACGAGTCGGAACGTCGAACCAAGCCGTGACGTCGTGCCGATTCGCCCGGATCACCGCGACCAGCTCCTCCAACCCCGACTCCGCCGCCAGCCGCGCCTGCTGCTGATCACCATGGGCCGCCATACCCGCGGTCTCGGCACGGATAAAGAACACGAACCCGGCCATCGTCAGCGCCAAAAGCCCGATCACGACCAACACGACCGGCAAGATCACCGCGCGCCGAAGTGCCCCACCCCATCTTGGACTGGCGAACGGACGCGGCCGGGTGGCACTGGCAACTTGTCCGCCGATGCTGGGACGTTGCCTCGCTAACTCCTCTTTTCGGAGAACGGGTGCCCCACCCCATCTTGGGGTGGGGGACCGACGCAGACGGGTGGCACTGGCGGCTTGTCCGCCAGTGTTTGGACGTTCTACTCGAAGGCGATTCCGCATCATGGCTGGAGCCCCTCCACGCCGAGCGTGTCGCCGAGCAGTTGCTGCTGCACACGCTGGAACCGACTGGAGAAGAACCGGTCGGCTGCCGGGATCCGGACGATGACGCTATAACGATCGGGGTGCCATTCTTCGATCCGATCCGTCGCGTTGAGCGGGTTCTCCTGCAGGTCGGCGTCCTCCAACTCTTCGGCCGTCACCGACTCGAAGCCGACGATCACCTGCACCAGCTGCGGCAACGAGTTTCCTTCGGTAATGTCCCACTGGATATCCCACTCGGCGCCGTCGAAGTAGCGAAATTCGAGGTATGCCAGCTCGTGCGACCACAAGTCTGTCCGCAGTTGCTCCGGCTCGTCCTCTTCGACGATGAACTGGTTGAGCGTGCGTTTGATCTTCCGCAGAATCCCGCCCACGACCGGTTCGCCATCTTCGGTTTGTTCGTCCTCATCGATCCATAGCTTGTAATCAACCTGCCGCAGATCATGATGCCCCGGCGGAAGGTCATCGGTCTCTCGAAAGACCTGATACTGTTCAGGCGACGGAAGCGCCGTCGTGAGAAACGAGATCTCACGTCGCGTGCCCCGTAGCCGCTGCTCCACCGGAAACCCCACCTGATCAAAACCGACGCACCCCCGCAGCTCGGCGGCAATATGGTTGAGCACCTGCCGTGCGATCTGCGTACGGTCCGCCTGCGCCGCGGCCTGGTCGCGAACCTTCGCACTCTCCCAGTAGAAAGTCATCAGCGCGGTCATCAGTAACGCGATCAGGGCGACCGAGATGATCACCTCCATCAGCGTCAATCCGCGTCGTGCTCGGCTGGTTGCGTTCATGCCCATACCTGTTGATGACCGTCAGGCTGCTTCCGCCACCCCACCGTTCTACGATCCGAGGGCAGACCGACCCGCGGCGTACACGCGCCTCTTCGTCGAGTCGCTGATCAGCCGCCGTCCGCTCGGCGATTGAGCTCGTCCCGCAGCCGAATCAGGTCTTCGATCGTGTACTGCGGCTCGCCGTTGTCGTCGACCCCTGACGGCTGAACCGGACCATCGCCGCCACCACCGCCACGTGGCCCCCCTCCAAATCCGCCTCCGCCGTTGCCGCCACGACCGGGACCGCCCCCTCCGCCGTTACCGCCTCGACCGGGACCGCCGCCTCCGCCGTTGCCGCCTCGACCGGGACCAATCCCTGGACCACCGCCACCGCCACCTCGGCCGCCGCGCCCACCTCCGGGCGCCGGCCCGGCTCCGGGGTCACTGCCACCGAGTTCGTCGCGCAAGCGCAAGAGATCATCAATCGTGTAATCTCCGTTGTCGCCGGTACCGCCACCTCCCGGCACACCGCCAGGACCCGGTACGCCTGGATTGCCAGGCCCACCCGGGGCGCCCGGCGCCTGCTGCTGCAGAAACTCCACCAACTGTTCCGGCGACATATTCTCCGCCCCCGCCGGCAATGCGTTGCCGAGAAACTGCTGGAGCAACGGCATGATTGCGGGAAGCAGTTCGAGCAACTGCTCGGTCGGTAGCGCGGCGAGCGCTCCAGGGTCGAAGTTGTTCGGATCGAGCCCGGCAAGCGGCATCACCGCCCCCAGTTGCTCCACCTGCTCGGCATCGAGCCCGAAATCTTCCTCGAAATTGATCCGCCCGGGATCGGCCTTCAGCATCGCCAGCGTGCGAACGACCTTCGCGTCGTCGATACTCGGACTGTCAAGGTTCTCGTCGTAGAGAATCTCCAGCGTTAGCCGCCCCAGGCCGTCCATATCCAGCACGGGCTCCAGATCGATCCGCCAGAAGTAACCAGGAAACTCGTCGCCAAAGTCGCCGTCGCGCGACTCATCCACGAACACCCGCGCCATCACGTTCCGATCGAGTTCGAGCAGCGCCAGCATCCGCTCGGCGAGTTCGTTCGCGCGGGTCTGCTGATCTCCGAACTGGACCAACTTGAGGCCCGAAACCAACTGCGACCCGAGCATCGCAAGCGAGGCAACCATGATGACCAGCGCCAGGAGCACCTCGAGCAACAGTCCGCCGCGTCGCAGCGCCGCCCGACCAAAACGCGCGTCACACCGCGCCGGAAGAGGCATAGCCGCCTTTCCGCCACTGTGGACGCCCGGCAATCGCTTGTCTGAACCGTTCATTGTCTTGGCGTCTCCAGGAATTCCTTCACCTGCTCCGAGGTATAGAGATCAGCAATCTTATCCTCGTCGGGCAAGGGCTCAGGCCGTTCCAGATCTTCGAGTTCGATCTCGAGCTCTTCCAACTCGACACGACCGACCCGACCGTCGAGCGTCAATTGCACGCCGCGCCCACTGGAGTCCCGCAGGAACAGCCGCACCGATGTGCTCGAACCATCCGGCTCGAACAACAACTCGAACGGCTGTTCGAGCTCGGTCACCGGAATCGACTGGTGGTCGTCGAAGGCATCGAGATCCAGTTCGTCGTTCTCGACCCTGATCGGCGGCGGGCCACTCGGCAACGGCAGGATCGAATCGACCCACACGTCCTCCACGAGAAACCGCATCCGCGCCCAGTCGTCGTTGACCAGCGTGAACATATGCGGCGCCCGAACCGGGTCCCCCTGCTGCACGAGCGTCATCGAACCGTCCGCATGGATTCGGATACGGAACTGCTGTGACGTCGCCATCGCCTGAGCGCGACACATCGCCAGCACCGCCTTTATCCGTGTGACCGATTCCGTCAGGTCACGACTGCGCGCAAGCACGTCGAGGTTACCGAGAAACAGCACGGCCAGCACGGCCAGAATCACCAGCACCAGCAGGATTTCGAAGAGCGTCACGCCCGCCGCCGCAAAGCGGGCCGGGCGCGCGAATCGAATCCCCAATGGACGGTCCGTGTTCATGGCCGCGCGCGGGTGGCGCTATGCCTTTTCCCAGTTGGTGATGTCGTCTTCGTTGCCTTCGACGCCATCGGGGCCCGAACTCGAAAGATCAAACGTCCGCTCGTTGTATTCGCCGGGATAGTTGTACTGGTACTCCCGGCCCCACGGATCCTTGATCTGCTTCTTGTCCAGATACGGCCCGGACCACTTCTCGGCCACCTCTTCGTCCGAAGGGGCTTCGATCAGCACCGCGAGTCCCTCTTCGCCGGTGGGATAGCGGCCCGTATGCATCTTGAACAGCTCGATCTTCTGCGGCAGCGTGCTCGACACAGCGGTCTGCGCCAGATCCTGCCGCGCACGATCGCCGACACCGCCAAGCTGGCTGATGACGACGACCGCCAGCACGCCGATGATCACGACGACCATCAATACTTCGAGCAGCGTGAATGCACGTTTGCGACTGTTCCGTTTCATTGCTTTCGGCTCCTTGGTCACCTGGGGATGCTCCTTACTTCAGTCCGGATGTCGAGAGTTTCAGAATCGGCAGCAAGAGCGAGATCGCGATGAACATGACCATCATGCCCATCAGCGCCAGCAGCGCCGGCTCGAGCATGCGCACGAAGAGATCGATCTTTCGCGCCGTCCGTTCCTCCTGCGTATCCGCAATCTCCACCAACACCTTCTCCAACGTGTTACTTTCTTCCGCGACCGCGATCATGTCCAGAATCGCCAGCGGGAAAAAGTCCCGCTGCCCGAGCGGCACGGCCAGCGACTCGCCTTCGCTGACATGCTCAGCAGCGTCATCGATACATTCCGCGATCAGATGGTTGCCTGCGGAGTCCTTCGAAATCCGCAGCGCCTGCAGGATCGGAATCCCGTTCGCCAGCAACGTTCCGAAGATCCGACAAAACCGACACAGCGCCACCATCGTGTAAATCGGGCCGAAGAACGGCAGGCCCAACTGCACGCGCGAGAGCAACTGCTGGCCATACGCGCTCCGGAAGAACGCGACGATCGACACGATCACGACCACGATCACGCCGATCACCGGCATGTAGTAGTTCGTCAGCAGGTCGTTCAGCGCAAAGATCAGCTTCGTCGTCCACGGAAGCTCCACATCCTCGATCAACGTCCGGATCTTCGGCACGATGTAGAGAATGATGAACATGATCGCCGCAAACCCGCCGAGCAGCAGGATACACGGATAAATCAGCGAGCCGATCAGCTTGTTCTTCAGCGCGTCCGCGCGCGTCACGAACTCCGACATGCGGGTCAGCACGTCCTCGATGAACCCGCCCTTCTCACCGGCACGCACCATCGCGACGTGCAGGTCGGGAAACGCGTTGGGGTGCTTTTCCATCGCATCGGCGAGCGCGTCGCCGCCCGCGACGTCGTCGTGCACCTCACGCAGGATCTGCGCCAGTGCCGGTGCTCCTGATTGCTTCGACAGCACGTTCAGCGCTCGCAGAATCGGGACGCCGCTGCGCAGCAGGTCCGCGAGCTGCTCGTACGTCATGCCGACTTTCGCAATCGGGACGCGTCGCGACTTGCCGGTCAGTACGGACCGGTTCCCCGTCGCGACCTCGTTGAGCTCCACCGGCATCAGCGACCGCTCGTCGAGCAGCCGCGAGGCGGCCGTCGCCGTCTCGGCCACAACGGTGCCCGACACGGCCTCCCCGCTCATACTCCTCGCTTTATACGCAAACGTCGGCAACCGAAACGCTCCTGTATGATCGTCCAATCCACCGTTTATACAGCCTGGACGCCCGGCGGGATGCAGTCCGACGATCGCAACCCGTGCTGCGGCGCCATCCGGTTATCGGGGCCAAAGTACGCCGCCCGACCCCTCGAGAAAACGCCTGAGGAGCGTCGCGAACGGAAGATTCCTGGGCCGTTGCCGACGACGACTTGCAGCGAACCGCGATCGAACCTACATTATGATGTACGTCTAACCGTCTGTTAAGCCTCGGGTTAGCCCATATTCCGTCGATTTCTGTCGATGTTAATCAGCAAAACGGATTCCACGAGTTGGCAACCAAGAAGAAAACGACCGAACGAAAGACCCCGGCCCGCAAGAAGACGAGCCGACGACGCACGTCTGACAATGCCGCAACGAAGCCGACGCGCGCCGGCAAAACCGCGACAAAGCCGACAAAGACCGCTACCAAGTCCGCGACAAAGCCCGCGAAGTCCGCCGCCAAGCCCGCGAAGACGGATCGGCCCTTCGCCCAACTTGGGCTTTCCCCGGAACTGGTCTCGACGCTGGACGCGATCGGCTTCATCGAGCCGACCGAGATTCAACGTGAGTTGATCCCGGTCGCGCTTTCCGGAAAGGACTGCCTCGGGCAGGCCAAGACCGGTACCGGCAAGACCGCCGCGTTCGCGCTGCCGCTGCTGCAGAATACGCAACCCGGCGACGGCCTGCAGGCGCTGGTGCTGGTCCCGACGCGCGAGCTCGCCGCCCAGGTCGAGGACCACTTCAAGCTCGTTGGCGAGGGCCGCGACCTGAAGACCGCGGTCGCGTACGGCGGTCGGCGCATCGTGACGCAGGTCAAGGCGATCCGCGCCGGAGCCGAAATTCTGATCGGCACGCCAGGCCGCGTGTTGGACCTCATGGGACGCGGCGACATCAAGCTCGGCGCGCTGCGTTTCGTCGTACTCGACGAAGTCGACCGAATGCTGGACATCGGCTTCCGGGATGATATTCGCCGCATCCTCAAGGCGATCAAGACCAAACACCAAACGATCTTCGTGTCCGCGACGTTTACGGATGAGATTCGCAAGCTCGCCAAGACGTACATGCACGAGCCCGTCGAGATCAACGTCTCGGCGGATGTGCTGACGGTCGACTCGGTGCACCACGGCTACGTTACCGTACCGAAGGACCAGAAGGTGCAGACGCTGCTGGGCATGCTCAAGAGCGCCAACCCGACACTCGCGATCATCTTCACCAACATGAAGGTGACGGCGCGGAAGGTCACGGAGAAGCTCAAAAAAGCAGGCATCAACTGCGCGGAGATCCACGGCGACCTGATGCAGCGCCGTCGCGAAAAGGTGCTCGAGAACTTTCGCAAGGCGCACGTGCACGTTCTGGTTGCGACCGACCTCGCGTCGCGCGGTCTCGACGTGATGGAGGTCTCGCACATCGTCAACTATGACGTGCCGGAAGACCCGGCCGTCTACGTGCACCGTATCGGCCGAACTGCGCGGATGGGCAAGAGCGGATACGCGGTGACGTTCGTACAGCCGGACGAGGGCCGCCCGCTGACCGAGATCGAGTTGCTGATCAATCGACAACTGCCGCGATTCGACGAGCCCTGGGCGCCGCCGGCACCCGATCCACATGACGTGCTCGCCGAAGAAACCAATGGCGAAGGTGTCCAGGCCGAAGAAGAAGAGGCCGACGCGGCAGCCAACGCGCCAAAACGCTACCAGGAGCCGATGAAACGCTGCGACGTGCTGGAATCCTGGGGCATCCAACCCCAGCCGCGCACGCTGGGCAGCCGGTTCTCCTCCGCGCGCAAACGCAAGTAACTCCCCGCCCGTTTCGAACACTGGCGGACAAGCCGCCAGTGCCACCCGCCGCGCGTCAGTGCCACTCGCCCAAAGCCGTGGGGCGCCGAAGCGAGCCGCGAGCGCAAGCGAGCGGTCAATGGCCGGCGAAACGCCTGCCTCACCCAAGTAATCGTACGTTCCTAACACTGGCGGACAAGCCGCCAGTGCCACCCAGTGCCGCCCAGCCGCCTCGTTCTCTCGTAGGACCGTAGGGGGCGTCCGTTCAAGAAACGCACCCTTACCCCTGCTCAATCTCGATAGGGAACCAACTCCCCAACGAGCGATACCCCACTGACACCACAATCCAGCGCCCGGAGCCAGTCGGCGACGGCCGCCGTACACTCGTGCGACAGGCAGTAAGGCGTATCATGTGGAACGAACGTCAGATTTACATCGCTGCGGTAAACGGCCCGGTCGGCATGCCGATCAAACGCCTCGTCGAGCCTATCGCGCAACTGCCGACAGCGTTCACGCTCGACATGCAGGCTCCGCAGATCGTGAGTCAGAACGACACCGAGCAGTTGACGCTTGTCGTACGCTTCTGAATAGTGCTGCCGTCCGAGTGTCCCCGGCGTATTCATGAAAAGCACCGGGAATACGCGATACCACTGCATCTGGCCCTGGGCGTACCAAGCCCACTCCCCGTAGGCATACTCGACGTAAGAGCCGTCCTCGGTCGGCAGGACGAGGCCGGCATGACGGCCATAATCAGATATGAACACCTCGACCGAATCGCTCACGTTGCGTGGCGGATGCACCGTCGCCGCACATCCCAACGCGGCGGCAACCACAATCAGCCCGCCCAACCCCAATGCGCCTCGTCTGGACTGCCGGGCACGCGTGCCGCCAGCGCCGCGCTCAGCATTCACAGTGCCGCTGCCGCGTCCATCCCTTCCGCGTCGGACTCCGCGACCGGCGCCGTATCCTTCAGCGACCGTACGGCCTCGATCATCGATGTCGACGGCGGTTGGTACCCGGTGATCCGCAGGCTTCGCAACGCCTCGGGATGCTCGTGACCGACCGACATCAGGAACGCCCGCGCCTTGTCCCGCATTGGCGGTTGCAACTTCGGCGAGCAAACCAGAAGCCGATCCGGGAGCGGTTCCGTCCGCGCCAGAACGCGCAACTCGCTACGTGCAGGGTCGTTGCCCTTCCCCGGCACATCCGGCAACTGGTTCCACGTCGCCTCGTCGATGAAACCGGCCGCACACTGCTTCTTCAACACGTGTCGCGCCGTCTGCGTTCCGTCCGCAATGTGCAATAAACTGCCAGGAATCGGCAGCAACTCTCGACTCAGGTCTGACTTTTGCACGCCGCTTTTGCGCAACAACAACAGCGCAGCGGCAAATGTCCGCGCGTCATCCGCCGGCCCGAACGCGACCTTCTTGCCCGCCAACTGATCGACGTCCCGAATCTCGGAATCCTCAGCCACCACGAGCAACGCCCGTTGACCGTCGCGACCCTGCAAGTCGGTCGGCACCGCAAGCACTTCCATATCCGCCGTGTCGTCAAACATCGCGTAATGGATCGGCTTCATGATCGCAATGTCGCGCCACCCGTTTCGCAGCCCGCCTTCGACCATGATCGGGAAGCCGAGTTCGAAAACGACACTCTTGCCGATGCCCTTTTGCATCTCGCTACGCAACTTTTCGTACTCAAACAACGCCAGCGCAGACGTCGCCGGATTGTCCGTAACGATCAGCACGTCCATCGGTTCGTCGAGCCCGAGATAGTTCAGCAGCGGAAGCCCGCCGCTGCGACAGCCACCGAGCATTCCCAGCGCCACGACTAGCATTGACACGGATCGCAAACGCATGGTGAACTCCTTTTCACCCGTTTTCAGACGTGTGTCGCGGATCATCACAACCTCCTGAAGCCCTGTCACGCTATTGCGTAGCGTGCGCCCCGTCCCGCACTCCGTCAAGAACGGATGCAACGCAGAACCGTCGGCCATCAGTCATTTCGATCGGCGAAATCGAGCAGCCGGTCCCGCGGAAAAACCGGGCCCTCCGAGCAGGACAGCGCCCACCGACGCCCACCCGCCGCCGACTCGTCCGGCACCGGGACGATGCAAGACAAGCAAGTCCCCATGCCACAACCCATCAGACGCTCGATACACAGCTGACACTCCGCGATTCCCAACTGCCGCGTCTGACGAGCAACCGCGTGCAGCATCGGCTCCGGCCCGCAGGCGAAAACCGCCGCGCTTCCGATCTCACGCGCCCTTTTCTCTGCCCAGATTCGCAGCCCATCGGTCACGCGCCCCCGTAGACCGAGCGTCCCGTCATCTGTCGTCACGATCGACGGGAACGGAGCCGCCCCCGGTAGCGCCAGGCACACCGACGGACTCCCGTCAGCCGACGCCTCACGGATCAGCGGAACGCAGAAGTATGCACGCCCCGTGGCACCGAAGATCGCCGTTACGTCCTCATGCCCCGCCTCGCGCAACTGTCGCGCAAGATAGAGCAACGGCGGAATCCCGACACCGCCACCCACGAGCGCGATCGGCACGCCCGGCGCCGGACGCGCGAACGGCCTGCCAAGCGGGCCGGTGATATTGATCGTGTCGCTGAATTTGCGGCTGTCGAGCCAGCCCGTGCCTGCGCCGATATTGCGCGAGATGACGACCAGGTGCGTCCGGCCGTCCTCATCCTCGAATCGATCCGCAATGCTGAATGGTCGCCGCAGGTAGGCACTGCGCGTGCCAAAGGCATCGGTAGGGGCAAACGCGTCCCAATCGTGCAGAATCGCACCGGGAGCGTCCGGATCAGCACATTGCAGTTGAAGAAAATGCCCGGCTTCGCTGGGCGGAAACGCGCCAACCGCTAGCTCGAGCGCCACATGGTCACGCGCCGGAACGGTTGCGCTCACTACCGTCGCATCGACGCCGAAGACTCGTGCTGCGGACGGTACTGAACTCATCGCGCGTTATGATACGTCTGATCAATGGTGCCGAACATGACAAAAAAACTTCCGGGACGGACATCTGCCCGTCCCGGAAGCGCGCCACGGCTAGAACAGCCGCTTAATCCATCATTTCCCAGCATCAAATCCCAGCACTCTTCAGCCACCGGATCGGATCATAACAGATGCCTCTGGGGGTGTCCAAGAGAAGCTTCGCGAATTGGATGAATTGCCAATTATTTTCGTAACCCTATTGTTACAATAGACTTGTATCCACCGCCCCAATGGGTTATAAGAGGGATCGGTTGGTTGTCGGCGGATCTGCAGCCAAACCACCCAATGTCGCGTAAACCGTTGTAAGAACAAAGGTTATGAGCAACCACATCGCGCAGCCCCCGGAAGTGTCAAAACCGGTGTATGACGTAGCGATTGCACTGGTTCGTCGCGCCGGTCGCTGGCTGGTCGCACGTCGTCATGACCACGTCCATCTGGGTGGTCTTTGGGAGTTTCCCGGCGGCAAGCGCGAGCATGCGGAGACCCACGCCGAGGCAGCGGTGCGCGAACTTCTGGAAGAATGCGCCGTGACGGCCGAAGCCGAACAGGTGCTTGATCCCTACCTCGCAGACTACGGCGATCGACTCGTTCAGCTGACCCCCGTGGTCTGTCGGTGGCGCGCCGGCGAACCGCAGCCGATCGACAACCAGGAATGCCGCTGGGTCACCGACGACGAGCTCCACGCGCTCGACATGCCGCACGCCAACCACTTCATCGTGGGCGAACTCGACGATTTCCTCGACGCCACGCGCACCTCATCACCAACGTAAACCCCTCCTGACATCCGGCGCCAGCGCTCGAGTTATCGGGATACGGCCGAATAAATGCGTTGCATTCGTCCACCCTGCGACGAATAATGAAGGGGAGCCGATCGCTGCTCCGGGCTGCAGGTTGCTCGCCGAGAGGCGGGCTGCGCCATCATCCATAATGTTGTGAGGAAGGAAGCGAATGAACCGCAAGATCTGCTATGCGCTGACCTCGACTTTGTTGGTCACGTGCGCGTTCGCTGAAACGGGTGCCGACGGCCGCGCGCGGCCCCTACCCGTCAGCGGCAAACAACTCGGCGAACTGCACGTTACCACCGGCGGTCGCATCATCCGCAACACCGCCGCCGGCATCGACAACGGGGCCGTGGTCAACGGCGGCGCCTGTATCCAGACGGAGAGCTACACCGACGCCGACTTCACCGGCGATAGCTTCAACGCCCAAGGCGGCTTCGGCGAAGGCGAAATCGCGGCCGTCTCCTACGCGCTCTCGCCGAACGACTTTCCTATCAAGATCGAGCTGATCGAAGCGATCTTCGCCACCCAGAACGCCGCCGTGCAGACGACCACCGAGTGGAGCGTCCTGGTTTGGGACGGCCCGCCCAACACCGGAACCTTGGTCGCGAGCTTCTCCTCGGACGGCAGCATCATCCCCCACGTTATCATCGGACCGGGAGACGCCGGTTCGAACGTAATGGTCTCGGTCGACCCGGGTGATCCCGAGCAGATCTTCGTCAACAACATCAGCGGCACGAACACGTTCAGCGTGGGCTACCGCATCGACAGGCACAACGCGCAATCGGGCAATCCGTGCACCACCGCCCCGCCGTCGCAATTCAATGCGTTCCCCACCACCGACTTGTCGGGCCTCTCCGAACCCACCCAGAACTGGCTGTTCGGCTTGAACTGCGGTCCGCTCGGCTGTCCCCCCAATGGTGGCTGGAGCACATTTCAGGGCCTGCTGCCGATCCTCTGCCGCCCCACCGGCGACTGGGTGATCCGCGCTACCTGGTCCAGCGTCAGTTGCCAGCCGGGCTTGGGTGCCTGCTGCTTGCCCAGCGGCGAGTGCCAGGTCGGCCTGTCCAGCGGCTGCGCGGCGGACGGCGGTACGTTCCAGGGAGACGGCTCGGCCTGCCAGGATGTGACCTGCCCCGAGCCGGTCGGCGCCTGTTGCTTCCCCGCAACCGGCGGCTGCGTAGACACCCTCTCGGAATCCAACTGCTCCGGCGCCGCAGGCCTCTTCCAAGGCGGCGGTAGCGACTGCGGCCAGATCGTCTGCTTCCCGATGGGAGCCTGCTGCCTGCCTGACGGCACCTGCTCGGGCCCGATATCGCCGGAAGAATGCGGCACGATGGGCGGCAGCTTCCAAGGCGACAGCACCGAATGTGGCACGGTCGAGTGCCCGCTGCCGCAGGGCGCCTGCTGCTTCCCCAACGAGTTCTGCCTTGACCTGACCGAGGTGGATTGCGGGAAGGCCGGCGCTGTTTGGCGCGGCGCAGGAACGGTCTGCGACGCCAGCATCTGCGCAGCACCGCCGTGCGGCCCCTGCGCCGACTCCAACTGCGACGGCAGCGTGTCCGTCGGCGACATCAACTTCTTCGTGGCAGCCGTCACCGGCGGCCAACCCGCGTGGGACGCTGCGCATGGCGGCAACCCACCGTGCGACTACCTGTGCGCCAACGACGCCAACAACGACGAGAGTGTCAGCGTCGGTGACATCAACGCGTTCGTCGCAGCCGTCACCGGCCCGGCCGGTTGTGACTGACGCTCCATAGCAACAACAACTGCAACAACTGTTGCACCGAAGCGCCCGGACGGCTCCCGCCGGGCGCTTCTTCTTTTCCTCAACACACCAAAACGCGCACTCTCTTCGTCCGCGCATTTCCTGCGCGTTTGACGGTCACGCGCCGCCCAATTGCCTCACCTCGTCGATCCATGTGCGAAGCGCGATGCCGATAGAAGAAACATGTCCTGGTCCACACAACTCGTGACTCGGGAGCAGCCCTGATGACTGCCGCCTTGCCTGCCGCACATGATTTCCGTCGTAGCGAATGGGACGCCAGCTACACCCGCGGCGAGAACTTCATGTTCTACCCGAAGGAGGAGACCGTGAAGTTCCTCAACCGCCATGTGCGCAAACGCACGGGCGTCACGACCTTTCGCGACGTGCTGACACCGACCGAACCCGGCGCGGCCCTGCGCGGGCTCGACTTCGGCTGCGGCATCGGCCGCCAGGCAATCCTGCTTCAGGAGTTCGGCATCGAAGCCTTCGGCGTTGACATCTCGCCGGCGTCGATCGCGACGGCCCACACGCTCGCCGACCACTTTCGCTATCCGGAGCTGAAGGCGCGTCTGACGGTTGTCAGCGAGCTCGAGCTCCCATTCGCGGACGACTTCTTCGACGTTACGATCTCCAGTGGCGTACTCGACAGCATGCCGTTCGAAATGGCGCGCCGCTGTATGCGCGAACTCGACCGCGTCACGCGCCGGCTCGGGTTCATCGACCTGATCTCCGGCGACGACAGCCTACGTCACCCGGAGTTCGCGAATGAGGTGACCGTCGCAACGCCGCACGAAGCCGGCACCGTCCAAAGCTACTTCAACTTCGCCAAAGTCGAAGCGTTGATCGCCGATACCGCCTTCAATATCCAAACCTGCCGATTGATGACCGAACAGTCAGTGGTCGACCGCTTCCGTTACAGCCGATACCACGTCGTCCTCGCCAAGTGAGGACGCACCGCATCCGCCACCGTGATGAAAGACCGCCCGCTCGCGCACGTCGAACACACTCCGCGACAACTGTAGCCCGCGCGCTATAATCGCTTTCGAACTCGACGCAGACGACTGTCGTCGGCCTGCGAACCCCAGCCTTAGAGGAGAGAGCTCGATGCGTTGCAGGATCGTGATGGTCGCCGTGTTATTGTTGATTGCGGTACCCGGCTGTATGACGCCGGGGGCCCCGCTGGATGTAGTGCCGGAGGTCGAGGTGGAGCGGTACATGGGCCTCTGGTACGAGATCGCGCGTTACCCGAACTCGTTTGAGCAGGGTTGCGTGGGCTCCACGGCCGAGTACACCCTGATGGACGATGGGCGCGTTCGCGTGTTCAACCGCTGTTTCGAAGGCAGCCTCAACGGGCCGGCGAACACGATCGAAGGCACCGCCCGCGTCGCCGACACGCAAACGAACGCAAAGCTCAAGGTGCAGTTCTTCTGGCCCTTCGAAGCCGACTATTGGATCATCGCACTCGACGAAGACTACCAATGGGCAGTCGTCGGGGAGCCAAGCCGATCGTTCCTGTGGATCCTGAGCCGAACGCCGCAGCTCGACGATGCCATCTACGACCAGATCCTGGCTGACCTGCCAGCCCAAGGCTACGACCCCGCGCGACTCGTCCGCCCCGACCAACCGATGAACTAGACCGCCGATCCATACCGTCGATGTCCGGAATCGCCCCGGGTGGCGACCGAACCTTGGTACCCCACCCCTTCCAAGGGTGGAGGACTGACAACAACTGTCGACCCCGTGGCTGGGACCACCGCCCGGCAGGTGGCGACGGACTTTGGTGCCCCACCGCTTCCAGGGGGGGACTGACCCGTCGCTTGCGATCCGGGCTCGCACTGACGTCCCATGGCAGCCGACTACGAGCCGCGAGCGCGAGCGAGCGGTCGAACAACGAGCCCCGAGCGCGAGCGAGGGGAGCAAGCTCCCTCGATGAGGTAGCCTGGTCCCCCCCTTGGGGTGGGGAACTGACAGCACCGCGGACCTCTTCAACCGGATCGCCCCCATAGGTGGCGACCGAACACCCCGCGACCTATCATTGAGCGCAATGTATACACTAGCGACGAACGACATGAGGCCAACAGCGCCGCACCGACCGCTGTCCATACGAGAGGTCATCTGATGATTGGCTTACGCTGCACTCTCCTTGCCTGTGCTCTGACGTTGCTCTTGATCGCCGGCTGTCCGACGATGACGCCGACCGGCAACGGCAACGACAACGGTAACGCCAACACCACCAACAACAACACCAATGTGAACGCGAACACGAACGACAACGGCAACACCGACCTCAGCGCGACACAGCGGTCGGACATTGCCCGGCTCAGCACTGTGATCGATGAGTTCATGAAGTTCGCACAACAGCTGACCGGACTCGCGACCGACGACATCGACTTTACCAATCTCGGCGGACTCGGACTCATCGGCGCCAACGGAACGTGTCCGAACATTTCGTTCATCAACTCCCCCGAGGTGCCCCAGGTTGTGATCGGCGTCGTCTTCAACCCGGCCTGCACTGCCGGCGCAACGGGCAATGTCGAAGTCGCCGGCGACATCGAAATCGAGTTGATCCGAGCGACCCGCATGGGGACCATCGAGCTGAGCTCGTTCAGCGTCGACGGGCAAAGCGTAACCGGCGGCGCCACCGTCACCATTGCCGGCAACGCCACGGTCGGCGTTTCCATCGATGGAACGTTCAACATCACCATTAACGGCACGTCGACCGCTTCCGGCGTGCTGTCACTCAGCGTCAACGCAGACGGGTCGCTGACCGTCGCCGCCGACGCGATCGCGCTCGACGACGGTACGGGCGCGCTCACGGTCGCAATCGACGACCTCGTAATCAACCCGGCGAGCAACGGGAACTTCGTGCCGCAAAGCGGAACGACCACCGTGACCTCGGACGGTAGCACACTCGTGATTTCGTATGACGCTGAGTCACCGACCAGCGGCATGGTCGACGTAACCATCGACGGCACCGGCCCCGTGATGGTCTCGGTCACGAACTGACGATCGGGGAGCAAGCCGGGCTCGCTATGGCGCTCCTTGCCCCGGACCCCGGAGGCTTCCAGACATCGCACACAACGAGCCGCGAGCGCGAGCGAGCGGGGAGCAAGCTCCCTTTGTGAGGCCCGTGTCTACGCCACGGGCCCCGGCGCGAACCAAACACTTAACACAACGAGCCCCGAGCGCAAGCGAGGGGATCAAGATGCGCGAAAAGGACCAGTGGCAGGTCGTTGGTGTTACGGTCGATAGACCACGAACGAAACCGGCCAATCGGAACGGTCACCGTCCCACCACGCTTCGATGCGGATGCGGTTCGTCTCGATGCTGATATACCCGCCCGCGAAGGCGTTTCCGCCCTTTGTCGAAGCGACCACGATGTCCGATTGATTGGTGCCGCCGGCCAATGTGATTTCGTACAATCCTTCCCCGATACGTCCGGCGGAGGTGATGTTCGATGAGCCACTGACGAGCGTACCGTCCCCGCGCAACTGCCCGTAGGCCAGCGCTGGGTGGATGTGGTGCACGCCCATTCGGATTTCGCCACCATTGATATTGAGGTGCAACGGCGCAGTAGCGCCATTGTTACGCGCCATGATCTCGTTGCTGTCAATCGCAATATTTGTTCCCCCGGTCTGGCCGGCGACGATCAGCCCCCCGCCGCTCGGACTCGCGTCGCTCGTGCCTTCCACCGAGAGCGGGGTGTCCGCCCCGTTGGTGAGTACCGTGTCGCCGGTGAGTGCCGTGTCGCCGGTGAGCACCGTGTCGCCGATGAGCACCGTGTCGCCGATGACGAAGAGTGCCTCGCCGGAGCCGTCATTCCGCACCCGAAGCAAGTCCTGCGAGGTGACGCCGTAGAGCGAGGCGGCGCGACCCGAGCCGGCGACATCGCCGATCAGCAGGCCGGTGTTGGTTTGGCCGGAACCGCCCCCGTTCGTTATCCGCATCGCGGTCTGGCTGCTGTCGCCGACGATTTGCAGATTGGCGTCGGGCGTCGTCGTCCCGATGCCCACGTTGCCATTGTGAAGGATGCGCATCAGCGAGGCGTTTCCGGTGCGCTGGATGTCCAGGCCGCCGGCGGCACCGACGCCGGTGCCACCGATCCGAATCCGCGCGATGTCACTGAGCCAGGATAGCGACGCGCTCGCCAATGGATTGTTTGGGTTCGTCGCGGTCAGCTCTCCGCCGGTCGGCCCATCGCTACGGATCCGACCGAAGACGTGCATCGCGACCGCCGGAGCCGTCGTACCGATGCCGACATTCTCGTCCTGATCCACGTAGATCCCGCGTGTCTGGATCGCGTACGGCGATCGCGTGATCGGATGGCGCGGCGACAGCGTAAAACCGTTGACCACGATCTCGAGCCAGCGACCTGCGTTGTCGAACGCCTGGGCGCCGAAGTCCAGCTCAACCGTAAAACGCCCGTCTGCCACCGGCACGCTGTTACGCACATTCGTCGCGCCAACTTGCGACCCGCCAAACGCCGAGTCCCATAACTGGAAACGTAGCGAGTAGATCCCGTTCGCCGACGTCCCACTCTCCTGCAACGCGCCCTGATAGGTGAACGATGTGCCAGCGTGCGCCGCCGGAGAAGCGACAACCGCTGTCAAACAAATTGCCCTGACAATCCACAGCTTCGATTGCATTTGGCGCCTCCTCGACCTGCTGCCTCCCCAGCAATTCGATGACAGTCGGCAGAAGCTGTCATAATCCCGAAATGAAACCGGAAGCCCGTCCAGCCCCCTGAAATCGAATGAGACTTATCGGTACAACCCGTGGGCTGCAATGTAGTCCGCTACCGCGTCGCTCACCCGTCCTCTCACGGAGCGCCCCGCACGCACCGCTTCGCGAATCACCGTGGAGGAAACATCAACCTCGATCGTCGAAACAATGTGCGTCCGCACGCGCTCAGCCTGGACGGCCCCCACGACCTCCTCCAACGCATCCAGGTTCGGCGGTGCGAAACCAGGCCGGGCAGCCGTCACGAAAGTGCATAGTGCAAGCGCGTCGGCGATCCGGTACCACTTGTGCAGATCACGCAACGCATCCATGCCGATCATCCAGAAAAGCGACTCGCGCGGTCGGATATCAGCGAAATGCTCTAGGGTACGGAGTGTGTAACTCGGCCCCGGCTGGCCCAACTCCCAGTCACTGACCGTCAGGCGCTCATCCGCCTCCGCCGCCAGTCGACACATCTCGAATCGATGATGGCCATCCGCGAGCCGCTGCGCCGGCTTATGCGGCGGTACCGCACACGGAATTAATACGACATGGGAGATCGACAATTGATCTGCCACGTCTCGACAGACCGAAATATGCCCGAGATGAATCGGATCGAATGAACCGCCAAAGAGAAGGCAACCCGGAGCGCGCGCCGTCGGCATTCGTCAGGAAGGCGCGAGCCGCGTGAGATCATCGATCATGCGCTCGATCTCCGTGAGCCGTGGGTGGATTCGCAACGCCATCCGATACGCATGCAACGCCGCCCCATACGCCTGTTCCGCGACACAAACGTGCCCCAGGGCACATGCCGCCGCGTAATGATACGGGTTGCAACGTAACGCCATTCGGAAACAATCCGCCGCGTCGTCGAAACGATTCACGAAATACAGCGCAAGCCCGCGCTGATTGTGAGGTTCCACGAATGACGGCTCATCTCGGACGACGTCCGCGAGCGCCAACTCGGCCCGCTCGAACTGCCCGTCGCGCATCATCCGAATGGCAGCCCGTAACCGTCTGGACCCGCCTGTGGAGCCGGCGCGCAGCCAGATCATCCACAACGCGTCCTCCACCACGGGCACTAGATGGGAGTCACAACGTCCGAGGAGCCGCTGCAACAGCGCGCAATGCTGCATCGCGCCGACGCGGCCAATGGACCGAATGGTTGCTTCCGTGGGCGCTCCACCGCGCTGCAACTGCGGCGCAACGGAATCCCAAAGATCATCCGCTCCGGAAGCCGACTGCTCCCTAACCCACTCGGAATCAATAACTTGCGAATATATGCGTAGTACGCCGGCGCTGGATTCCACGGTTCTTCTCCGCCTCTCTCCTTCTCCACCTGACGACAACCGGTAAGCCAAGCGAAGTGCGTTCAGAGGGACTGAAGCCCGGCGGTACCGGCCGCGTCCAGAACATAGTACGCATTGCCGCCGCGCGGGTCAACGTTTATTCAGCACGGATTCCGACAGGTCGCCAACACCACAGATTCCGACAAGAGCGCAACGAAAAGACCGCGACGCGCCGTTGGCCGACGCATCGCGGTCATGGTCCCACGTCGTGGGTAGTCGATCAAATGCAGCCCGGACGAACTACGACGTCAACAGGTTGTCCTCTAGCGCAACCTTCAACTTGACGAGCGCCTTGTTCTGAATTTGACGGACGCGCTCCTTGGTGACACCGATCAGTTCGCCGACCTGTTCAAGCGTCTTACCGCGAGCTTCGACATCGCCGGCCTGATCCAACGCAAACCGCGCACGGATCACCTTCTGCTCGACATCATTCAGCTGTGCCAGATTGCGGCCGAGAATGAACCGCAGCTCATCAACACAGTCGTTCTCCGTGTTGACCCGCTTCTGCTCGAGAAAGTCACTCTTCTCCAGCGAGGGATCGAACTCGGTCGGGAAATGGCCCCGATAGCGCGAGGCGCGCGCCGCAACCCGCGAGAAGCTCTTCAGAATCGCCCGGCAGGCGTACGTACTGAACTTGAAGCCGCGACTGCAATCGAACTTGTCGACGCTGCGCAGCAGGGCCAGATTACCCTCGCTGATCAGATCCGAGAAGTCGACGCCGGTAATCCGCGTCCGCTTGGCCATTGCCAGCACCAGCGGCAGATTCGACCGCACGATCTGCGCCCGCGTCTTGTGTACGATCCGGGCCCACTTCAGCAGGCTCGCGATCCGCGCCGCCGGGATGCGCCCGTCTCCGATGTCCGACAAGATCCGGTAGATCGCGCGACGCGTATAGTTGAGTCGCTTGAAGAGATGCAGCTCCTGCTCGCCGGTCAGCGCTTCCGTCGCCGGCACCGCGAGCAGGTCGATTCCGCTGTCATCGTTGGTCGGCCGACGACGGCGCTGCGGACCGCGCGGCATCGGTTGCAAGATTCGCGCCTCGAATCCCTCCTGATCGAAGTCGGCATCGTCGATGTACTCGATCGGTTCTTCGATGCAGCGCGCCAACAAACGCACCTCTTCCTCGCTCAGGCTACGCAGCCCAGCCAGCGTCGGCATCCGACACTGCGGTATCAGCTTCGCCAATGAAGAGGGGCTCTTTTCATCCCGGTTCGGAAGCATGTCGCACCTCACAGACACACCGATGTAACCAAAAAAACATTGGTCACCGGCCGTCCTCATCCATCCCAGGTCACGCTGAAAAATCAGCGCAGACGCATGTCGATATCCTACTGAGGAGCCAAACCCAGTTCCGACGGCGGTTAACCGCCGGCCGTGCCAACGGGGGTCCGGCCAAAAGGGGAGCCTTGCTCGGGAAGTATAACGAAAGATCAAGCGGCCGCAAAGAAATTTCCGCTGATTAATATCGGAAACAACCGCATCGACGGCAGGACTGATACGTAAGACACTAAAAACAAAGAGCTTACATCGCGACTCCGCGAGCCAAAGGATCTCTCTTTTTCGCGTCCGGTAAGCCGCGGCGCCCCAAGTGTCCGATTACGAATCCGTCGGTTTGGGTTTGGCACGTGCCGCGGACCGCGATGCCAGCCCTTCCATGACCAGCAACGCGATCAAAACGAGATTGGTCGCAACCCCCGACCAGCCTTCGAACAGAAACCGAATCGGACTATCTTCCGAAACGCAGCCGCAATTGATATTCAGACCCTGCACGAGTACGACGCTCTTGGCGATCGTGAACACCACCAGCATCGCCAGCAGCAGAGCCCGCGACTCCCGACGCAGCAGCCCGATCACCAGCGACACCCCAACGATCATTTCCAGCCAGGGCAGAACAATGGCCATGTGATGAGAAACGACCAGCGGCACCATCTGATAGGCGCGGATCTCCTTCGCAAACTGTTGCGGCCCAGCGATCTTCCCCCACGCCGCGTTGATGAAAACAAACGCGACCAGCAGCCGGGGCACCAACTGCGTCGCGATCCAATAGACCGTACCCGAAGACCGCGTGGTGACCGTCGGAGCGACGGACGCAGAGATCGGTGCGGAGGATTGCTGAGGCCCCGTCCCTTCCGTCGTTGCTGCTTCGGGCGCCATCAGTTCAACCCCGGGGCGGTCGTCGTCGGCAGCCCGTGCTCGAGGATGCCATCCTGCCAGCCGGGCCGATAGATCGACATATCGGTGTAACCTAGCTTCTCCAGTTCGTAATATAGCTCTTCCGCAAGATCGCACTCCAGCGAAGTGCAGTAGATTGCGATCGGCATGCCGCGAAAGCCCTCCAGCGTCTGCAGGTGCGCGTGAAACTCGTCCGCCGGCACGTTCATGATCAACGGTGCATCCAGATGACCCTTCACGAACTCGCTTGCGGGCCGGGCATCGATGACCAGATTCCCCGTTTCGTAGTGCTCGCGAAACGCGTCGAGTTCGATCGGCGTCCCATACCGCTCCGCTTCAACCGCTTGGTCGGACGGTTCCGCTCCGTGATCGCCGGACGTCCCAGCTGGATCGTCGGAATCACCCCCATCGACGGCCGAGTCATCTCGGGGCTTCGGCTGTCTGGCAAGCTTGCCGCCGTCGCGTCCCAGCCCTTCGATCTTCGCGATCTTGTCGTAGTCAGGCGTCATCGACAGCCCGCGGACCATCGCCGACGCATAGGCGACAACGAGAACCACCGCCAGCATGATCCCCATCCGAAGCACGACCATCGTCAGCATCCTCGCACAACGGGAAGAAGAAAGTAGCCGGGGCCGCACGACCCCGGCCTACATCCGGAGAGGAACGCTACTCGTTACCGTCGTCGCTGTTGGTCCGAATGTCGATCTCAGCTTCCTTGTTCGGCGTGGACTTCCGGTTCGAGCCCTGGACCGACGGCGTCTTGGTGCGATTGCCGAAGCGATCGCGACCACTTGCAACCACCCGCACCGGAACACTGAACTCCTTGTACCGCTCGTCGTTCGAGTCGGTCTGGATCGTGATCTTGCCGCCGTCCTTCGGGACGTCATTGCTCGCCGGCAACGTGACGTGAATCGTGTGATACGCGATCTGCGCGTTCGGGACCTTCGGCGGCGAATCGTCAACCCGCACCTCGACGCCCGGCAGATCCGACGTCGCGCTCAGGATCTTGATCGGCTTGTCCGGCCGGTAGGAAACGCGCACGATCCGCTTCAACTGGCTGCGAATGGCCCGCGGCACGTACAGTTGCGTCGGACGAACATGAACCGATGGCAACACGATCGCATGGACGCGCACCTTGATCGGCTCCATCCCTTCCCGGCCCGTCTCGATCGCGATATTCTTGTTGCTGAACTGACGCTGCTGATCAAGGCTGATCGGCGGGTTCGTCGAAACGGACAGCTCGTACTCCTTGCCCTTCTCGACCTCCTTGAACTCCACCACGAACGGCGAGAAGTCCTGATCCGGCTTGAGCCGCAACTCCAACGCCTCCGTGAAGACCGGTCGCAACCGCATGACCATCGTCTTCTTGGTATCCTCATAGAGCTGACCGAGATAGACCGCATCCTGTGCCGTCGTCTTGCCCGTATCCGGGTTCACCGCGAGCAACTCGACCATCTCCTTGACGTCGCCCATCACCCGAATCTGAACCGTCGGCTTCGCCGGATCGTTGGTCGTCACCGTTACCGACTGCCGCGCCTTGCCCTTGCGCTTCAGCGTGTTGTACGAAATCTCGAACGTGTCCGACTCGCCCGGACCCAACGGCGACTTCGGCTTCGTCGGCACGGTGCAGCCGCAGGAACTGCGAACATTCAGCGTCAGCGGCGCCTCGCCAACGTTCTTGATCGTGATCTTCTTGCTGACCTTCTCGCCTTGCCAGACCGTGCCGAAGTCCCACTCGGTCTCGCTTACCTCGACCTTCGGCGCCGCGCCCGGAGCCACCGGCCCCTCCTGCTGCGCCCAGACCGCCGGCGACACAACCGCCATCAGCGCCAACCCAGTCAGTGATTTCATGATGCCACTCATTACGCGAAACTCCTTTGCATGCTTCCTCATGGACAGCTTCTTATGCCCCTATCGATTCGTCTTGTACATGATCGCCCGGAACGCCGCCGGGTCCGGCGTGACCAACACAACCTGCTCCTCGTAGCCCGGCTCGTTCGTCACGATCGTCACCTTCACACCCTCAGGCGGCAACTCACGGCCCGGCGGACAGTCGACCCGCACCTGCGCGACAGCGCGCGGCGCCGGCTGCAAACGCTGCAGACCGGCCGACGGCGGTCGCGCCGGCGAAAACTGCACCTTCACCGACTCGTGATTGGCCTTCACCTCGCGGATCTCGAAATCCGGGTTGTCACCGTAATAATGAAGCATGACCGTACGATTGCTCTTCTCCAACATGATCTGCGGATTGAGGTAGATCGCCGCCGGCACGAGATTCACCCGGTCCACGATCACCGCCGTCACGTGCACGTTCACTTCCGGCTCACGCTCCAGCCCCGTCGTCAACACCGCGTAGCCAGTCGTGCGACCGACATCCAACGGCCCCTTGGAACGCCCGACCATCTCGTAAATCCGCCCCTCTTCGATCGTCTTCAGCTCGATCTCGAAGCGCGCCGCGTTCACGCTCTTGATCCGCAAGTCCATCGGCTCCGATTCGAGGTTCGTAATCCGCGCCACACCCTCGAGCGGCTTCGATCCATCCCCGCTCCGAAGCACCACCCCCCCCATCGGGTCGACACTCAACACCCGACGAACCTTGCCCCGTAGGTGGAACGTCAACTTCCGCTCATCCGGATCGTTCGAGACGATTGTCACGGTCGTGTGGATGTCACCGCCCGACTTCTTCCGCGAGTCGAACTTCACCGTGGCCGTCGTCGACTCGCCAGGTTGCAACACGTTCTTGGCCGGCTTGCTGGTCGTGCAACCACAACTCGCACGTACCGTCTGGAGCTTCAGCACGTCATCGCCGACGTTGCTGATCACCAGCGGAAACTCCTCGACCGCCCCATACCAGATCTCGCCGAAGTTCCACTCCATCGCCGACAACTCAATGTCAGGCGTACCCGCCACGGCCTCCGAACCAAGGCCCGTCAGCCCCAATACACCTGCCAATACCGCTACGAGCTTCCGCAAACGCATCTGCCGATCCTCCACACCTCGCCCGGCCGGACAACCTCCGGAATCAAGCAAAGCTCTTGAAAACAAAGAACTTATGTCTCATTTGAGGCCACCCCGATCGGCCTCTGGCCGCCCGTGATGACACTGGTTATTACCGCCCGCGGCCCGCCTGCTCGCCAAGATCTACCAAAAACCGCCCGGAAGCGTGCTATTTTCCCACCTGCGGCGCCACCCTAACGAGCGTCGTATAGCCGCGCTTTCTCCACCGCCGGTAAGTTCGCATACAGAATCAGGTTACGAAGCACCTGCAACGCCCCGTAGTCGTCGAACCCGCGACAGCCGAACACTTCCGTGCCCAACAAGCCCACGCTCACGTCGATCGGCGAATAGACGACCGCCCACCGCCGACCCAGCGCAAACGCCTTGATCGGCGGATACTCGCGGTTCCCGGTCCAGCCCAGCGCAGCGCGTTTCAAACCCGACAAGCTCAGGTCCCAACTGTTGTCGATCCCCTGCCCCGTCAGGATCGGTGACGACTCCGGCAACACCCGAGGCTTGCCGCCAAGCGCGACCTGCATCTCACGCTCGAAGGCCTGCAGAAACGAACGCGATCCGCCCGCAGCGTCCGCCAGCAGAGTACCGCCGCTGCTGAGGAACTTCCGCAGACCCTCACGCTCCGCAGCGCTCAAGTCGAACGCCTCCGTCCCAGTCATATGCAGTACCCGGAACTGCTCGATCAAATCGTCACGGTCGAGCCGCACGCCCGAGGTGACCAACAGCCGCGTACCGGTCTCGTTGTGAAGGTATGTTCGCAATCGGGTCCAGCCGTAAGGCTCGACGTCCCAGGTTCCATCGTACCGAATCCGCCCGATCTGCACGGTCCGCTTGATCTCGGCGCTCTCCCGCGGCAACTCGATCGTCTCGAGCCGACTTCGCTTGTACGCCTTGTCCGTGGCGTACAAATACACGTTAAGCCCGAGCCGAAAGTCGCGCTGGCCCTTGCCCTTGCGGTGGTGGCGGTTCCAGGCGTCGGCCACATCGCGCGTGCTGAGGATCATCAGCGTCCGCACGCCGTTGTGTACCTCGATCATGAACGGCGGATCCTTGATCGGGTACTGAACCCGACCGGAAACCAGTGGGTGGTCGTCATGGATGGGACGCGTGCGGTACTCCGGAAACGCGCGCCGTGCCAGTTGCTCGATGGCATCGACGAAAACGGTGCTGTTCTCTCCGGCCACCGCATAGATCATGCCCCCCCGCAGGCAGTATTCACGCAGCTTCTGGACCTGCGCATTCGAGAACATGACCTCGGACGTACCGTACAGATAGAGGACGGGCGCATCGAAGAGGTCGTCCAACGGCCCGTCGAGGTGAACGATCTGCCAGTTCAGGAGCCGCTCGAGCGACTGTTGCGCCATCCACGTCAGGCCGGCCACGTCGCGCAGTTTTCCGTTCCAGTCGCTCCCGAACTCCAGCTTGTTGAACAACAACGGTGCCCGGCCGTGACACAGGAACATCAGCGCATAGGCCGTGTTGACCGTGTCGCTCATTCCCCCGCTGGTCCCCGCCCAATGGCCATCGTCGTGCTGGTGCTTGAGAAGGTAGCGCGCCCCCTCCCGAAACCAGTTGACCCGCCGAAAGTACTTGAACCCACTTGCGCGCCCGACGCGTTCGACGCCGTAGAGGTAGTAATAACGCCACTGACTGTTGCCGCGCGGATTGTCGGTCGTGAACTCGCGCCCCAGCCAGTCGAGACCGTTGTCGATCGCCGCCTGCAACCCGCGGGCCTCGCGCATATTCCCGGCGTGCAACCGATCGAGCACGACGAATAGGGTCGCAACCCCGGCAGCCGTCATGCTGCCGTTGCTCTCCTGGAAATCTGTGTAGCCCCAGCCGCCGTCAGGTCGCTGAGTCCGCAGCCAATGATCACGCATCAACTCCCAGTACAACGATCCCGTGGACGGTTTGAGCCCCGCATCCGTTGCCATCCATGCCCCGAGCACGCCGTACTGGCTGTTGGAATTGTCCCAGCGAATACCGCCCCCCCGCCCACGTGACGACGAG
>JANQNU010000047.1 GCA_028279405.1 Phycisphaerae bacterium | reverse complement strand
GACCTGCCGTAACGCCGGCGTCAGAATCAGGTTGTTGCCGTCGCCGAACTCGATGACCGCCACGGTATCGTAGGCAAGTCCCGGACCGAAATAGCGGATCGTGCCTTGTATGCGCACGGGGTCACCGCTGGCATCACCGGCAAAACCGCCGACTTCGCGATCGAAGAGATCGCCTTCTTGCGCATCGCTGGCGACCAGCGCTTCGATCGCATGCTCATCACGAAGCGTCGCGTACAGCACATTACTGAGCTGTTGATCGACGATCTCTTTCAGGATGAAAGTCGCATCGCCGGTTCGGTCGCTGTAGTCCGCAAGCACCACAGGTGTCTCGCCGGCGTCGAACGCCCTGGTCGCCTCGGCGACTGCATCAACGGGCTGCAGCAGCGCTTCTTCGAAAAGGCCCTCGCGAACGCGCCAGATGTACTCCGACATATCGTCCGCGATCTCGTCGGCGAGCGCCTGGTCATCGTTCGTCATGACCTGCACCGTCGCCCCGACATCCGGGACGTCGGCCCAGGGGAAGCCGAAGGAGACACTCACAAAGACATCGTGGTGGCGGGCCTCCCAGCGCCGGGCGCGTTCCATGATGTCCATCGAGGGCGACTGACCGGTCCACTGCAGAACGGTAGGCGTTATGACGCCCGGTTTCCGCGTTGCAGTGGTTGGCGTATACGTACCGCGTGCCGCCCGGATCAGGAAACGCGCGGACCGGCCACCCTGAATCGTCGTGTCGTAGTGCGGGTAACGTTTCGTGGTGAATGCCCCGTTGGCCCAGCGCAGGAACTCCTCGTCCTCGTTCGCGTGCAGATCGAACGAGCCCACGATCGGGACGTCAGGTCCCACGACCTCGCGGACGCGCCGCGCGATTTCGGCCTCCGGACGCGGCACGTTCCGCACCGCCATGGCGCCGTGTAGCGCAAGATAGACGCCGTCCACCGGCATCGCCTCACGCAAATCCTCCAGCTGAATTTCGAGGAAGTGCTCGAACGTTTCCTCGGTGCTCCACGCTCGCGAGGATCCACCATAGACGCCGGCAGGCGATTCGAGCCCGATGAGCTCCACCCCCTGGTATTCCCGCGCGGCAAGCGTGAAGCCTGCGACGTAGGAGCCGGCCGTCAGGACCGCATCACCCTGATCGGGCGCGCGTATCCGCGTCCAGTCCTCGACAGTGACATCGCCGCCCGGGCAGAACGTGCAGGCCTCGTGCTGGAAGCGCAGGACGGCTAGACGAATCTCCGGCAGTCCGCTTGACGCTTCGGTCTCCACTGCCTGCTCCTGTACGCAGGCCGCGAGAGTGAGTGCGGCTGCGACAACCAAACTTCCCCGTATTCTCATTGTCTGATCCTTCGGTTCTATCGCCGAACCAACGCCTACTCAGGCGTCTTGTCGCGCAACATGTAGTGGGAAATGATCTCCCGATCGACGGCGGCGAGTTCCTCTATTGACTACCTGGATTGCTTTGAACGGAAACGCTTGCATCGTCCGTTCTCCCGTCATTCTCAAAACATGCGATGCAATCACGGCCGGCGGGACCGTGGTTGCGACGCGTGAAGCCTATCCCGACGTCGCGACGTCGAAGTCGCGCGGCCGTGTCGTCCTGATCTCTTCCAGCACGTTCACGTTGCAGGCGATCGAGATCCTGACGCCGTTGCCCACGAACGGATGAACCATGTGCTTAACCCAGCTCGGGAAGACCACCATCCGCCCCGGCCGGTTCGTGATGAACATCCGTGCATCCAGAATGGTGTTCGGCACCTGAATATAAGTCGTCGCTTCTCGCGGGTCGAGAAGCTCCAGCATCCCGGAGTACGGGATCGACTGGTCCGGCTCGCCGGAAGAAACGTAGTACACGATGGAATACATCGCGTTCGGGTGTGAGTGGACAACGTTGTAGTTGTTGTTTCTGCAGACGTTCGCCCAACTGTCGAACACCAGTTTGAACGATCGCTCACCGCTGTCCTTGCGCACGATGGCGGCGAGCAATTCGAAAATCGTCGTCTCCATCATCTCCTTCAGTTTGACCAGGCAGAGTTCGGTACGCGTCAGGATGTTACCGCGCGACTGCCAGCCGCCGGCGTTGGAACGGATACCGCGACCGAGGTCGTCGGCCTGCTCTTCAGCGAGGACGAGATCGTAGATTTCGCTGTTGATCTCGTCGACGTCCGGCCAGTCGACGGACACGAACGGCGTACCGAACATCGTGGTAATGCACTGCTGGAAGTCGACTTCCGGTAACGCGTCGTCCGCCATCCGCTCGCCCCTTACTGAATCCGCCTGATCGTCACTTTTCGCCCGACACCTTCGACTTGAAGCCGGCTCTCTCCCATCATGCCTTCCGATATCGTCACGTCAAACTCGCGCCTCTTGGGATAAGAGAAGTAACGCTTTTCGAGCTGCTTCCACACCTGCCCGTTTTCGAAATGGAAGATCAGCGCACCATAGCGATCTTTCGTTACCTTGACGACCGATGCACGGACAACCTCCGGCCCCGACCGCCCGCTGCGCCCAAATGAATCCGGCACCGCGGCAGCGGGTGTCGCTTCAGGGGCAGTTGTCGTTTCAGGTGCAGGAAGCGTATCGACCACCGGTTCGGATGCGGACTGACGTTCTACCGGACGTGGCTCCGGATTCGCGGGAGCTGTCGCGGCGCTTGCGGTTACCGGCGAGCTCGCTACCGGCGGCTCTTCAGCTGCCTCTGCCACGGCGGCGGCGACCGCTGTTTCCTCTGGCGCAGCTTCCGCTGGCAGAGGTTCCGCTTCACGAACCGGAGGTGCTTCCCGATCGCCCGGTGCCGACCTGATTGCCACGGGCTGATCCGGCTCGCTGAGCGGAGCATCGGTGTGCGCCGCGACCAAAGCCTCGAAACAGGCGAGCTTCGCTGCGTTGGTTTCAAGTGCCGCGCAGCCCTCAAGCTCCGAGACGTCGACGGTCTGTGCGAACGCCGGACCGCATAGAACCAGGGCAACCGCACAATAGAAAAGAGGGGCACGAGGCCCCTCTTTTCTTTTTGCTTTGCTCACGACTAGAAGGCGTGCTTGAAGCGCACGTAGACAGTCTGACCGCGCAGATCGTGCCCTGCCCTGTCATCGTAGCCGGGACGGTCGACCCAGCCCCGGTTGTACAGGCCCTCTGGCGTGAAGCGTCCGCCCCGCTCGGAGCAGACCTGGGTTACATCATCGAAGGCACCGTCAGCACAGCGGAACAGCGCCGGCGGATCCTCGTCCGTCAGGTTGTTGACACCCAGCGTCAGCGTTGTGTCACCTTCGCCGATCAGGCCGGAGAAGGTGTACGAGTACTGCGCGTCTATCGTAGTCCACGAGCTGACCTGTGCGTTCTCGCCTTGATCATTGAGGTACGAATCGATGTAGTTGAATCCGAGGCGCGCCACATGATCACCCGTGAACCAGGTGATACCCGCGTTGCCGCGAATCTCCGGCATCGTGCTGAAGTTGTTGCCGTTGTTGCGGCTGCCGGCGCCATCGAAGTCCAGCGTGCCGTCGCCGTCAGTATCAACGTCGAACTTGTTCAGGATCGTTACCGCGCCGTTGAAGAGCAGCTGGCCGTTACCAACATCCATCGAGTAGTCCGCCGTGATGTCGATGCCATCCGTTTCGACCTTACCGATGTTGGTGAACTGCGATACCACTTCGCGCACCTGGCCGGTCGCGTCGCGGGTCACCCTCGGGTCTTCGACGATCGGGTTGCCGTCGTCACCGTTCGGGCACTCGCCACTCACGATCGACTGCACGCCGGCTTCCGGCGCGATCAGGTTGGTGTAGTCGAAGTAGAAGTAGTCGATGGCCGCGCGGAAGTTATCGGTCTGAAAAATGAGACCGAAGTTGAAGTTGTCCGCATCCTGCGGCTGGAGTCCCGGCGCACCCTCGACGACGACCGAGATGTTGTTGGACACGTTCTGGTCGTTACAGATGAAGCTGCCGCCCGGGCCGGTCGCGGATGCCGGATCGTCGATGAATGCCGACGAGGTCGCTCGACCGAGCTGCCGGACAGTCGGCGCCTGGAACGACGTGCCCCAGGAGCCGCGGAGCGCGATGTTATCGGTTAAGCCGAACTCGGCCGAGAGCTTCGGATCGGTCGTCGACACGCCGTCGCCGTAGTCCTCGTTGCGGACGGCGAGTTGGACCTCACCGATATCGCTGATCGGCACGATGGCCTCTGCGAAAAACGCTACGACGTCCTGGCGCCCGTTGACGGCGCCGGAGATACCCGTCGAGCCGTCCTCACCCGCTGAACTCAGCGAGTCGGGGAAACTGTCGAAGATGACCTGGCGGAACTGGCCACCAAGGGCTACGCCGATCGGATAGCCACCAATTTCGCCCAGGCCACCGGAAGCGATGACGTCGACGACGGTTTCCGAAACGCTTGCCGTGCTAACGGAGTTCTGATTCCAGCGAGCGCGCGAGTCGGCGGAGTTGCCGGCCGCGCAGTAACCAAGCTCGTTGTTGAAGCAGTTCGCCGTGTCGGCGAGGTCCTTCGGCGACTCGAATGTCGGATCCGCAATTCGTGTGCCGAACGGGTTCCATGCGCCGTCACGAACCAGGTCCTGGTAGGTATCCGAGCGAATGGCCGACGAACTGTTGGTCGTGCGCTTCGAACGTGCCCAGCCGAAGGACGCGTCGACGTACCAGTCACGCGGCAGCTCGAACTCGATGCCCTGCAGGATGCGGTTGTACTGCATCGTCCGCTGGATCTCGCCGCCGAGTCCCGTACCGGTCACGTCCGGACCGAGCGGCCGGTGGATGTTCCTGAGCGTTGCCGTCTGGAACTGACAGGTCGCCGACGACGTGGCATCCGTGCAGTGGATCGTTGGATCCCACTGTGCCGGATCGATGTAGATCAGGCTCAGCGGATCGGCCGGATCCTCAACGTAGAAGTTGAACGGATGGCTCGGCAGGATCGTGACACCACCACCGGTGGCGCGACCCGTAGCGAGCAGCTGCCCGCCGTTGTCACGGAATATCTGGTTGTCCGAGAAGCTGGCCTCAAGGTAGTAGTTCACACTGTTCGAGAATTCCCAGTTGAACTCGGCGAAGACCTGTGCCCGCTGCTCCGCGGAGATGACCGATACCTGGTCGGCGAAGTTGTAGCGGCAGGTGTTCGGATTCAGGCCGGTATCGTCCCGATCACCGATCACGCCCCCGGCGGCCTCGCAATCTGCATCCGGTACGCGGACGGCGCTGAGCGTCTCATCGGGATCCATCGGATCGGGGATGGAGACTGACGTTGCCTCGCCATTGGCACCCAGGAACGCGCGTTCCGAGGAGCCGGGCGAGCCGGTGCCCGACAGAAAACGGGAACGCCTCTGTTCGCCATTGCCATTCAAACGGTCGTCGAGCCAGTCGAAACCGGTACGACCGATGCGGTCCTGCTCGTAGTAGGTCGCATAGATATTGAAGTGTCCGCGGTCGAATCCTGCGCCGGCCGCGAGGCTGATGTCCCAGGCATCGATCTCGGACGTCGCATAACCGCCGGAGACCTCGATACCCTCGAAGCCCTTGCGGGTGATGATGTTCGCCACGCCGGCCACGGCCTGCGAACCGTAGGTCGCCGAGGCGCCGTTGGTCAGAATCTCGACACGTTCGATCATCGCCAGCGGCAGCTGGTTCATGTCGAAGAAGTCGGTGCCGGCGGCACTTGCCACCGGTGCGATACCGGCGCGCTTGCCGTTGATCAGCGTCAGCGTCGAGCCGAGGCCCAGATTGCGGACATTGAACTGCGAGGAACCCGCGCGGTTGTTGGTCTCGTTGTAGAACTCCGAGCCGCTGTTTGCCGACAGTTGCTTTAACACATCGACAGGCTGCGCGGCACCGATGAGCTCTATAGCTTCCGAATCGACGATCTGGATCGGGGCACGCCCGTCATACTCGGTGCGTCGAATGTGCGAGCCGGTGACTACGATCTCCTCGACCGTATCCTCCTGCGCAAGCGCTTGCGGTCCTGTTCCCAATGCGGCCGCAATGGCCACGGACAAGGCTGTCGCCCTGTATTTGCTCTTTGGCATGGTGTCTCCCCCGGAAATGCAACGCTGATTTCGTTTCGTCCAGCGTTATAACGGTCTAACTGATGGTCCTACTTTCTCCCGTTTGTTGCGCCGAGCCACTGTTGCGAAAACGCAATGGCTGACCGCAATTCTATAAATTATCAACGAGTTGCAACGTTTTGCATATGCAACATCGGTATAAACCCGTAGTGACCATCGAATTTATCGCGAGCCGCTGCTGCGG
>JANQNU010000046.1 GCA_028279405.1 Phycisphaerae bacterium | reverse complement strand
ATCGCATAGCCGACACTCTGGCGAGCGTCGGACGCGTGATGCCCAACGGCTGCACCGGCTGGATCATCTCGAACGGTGCCCACCTGACCGCCGGCCACTGCGTCAACGTCAATCAGGTGCTGCAATTCAATATCCCCCCTTCCGAGTGTGACGGAACCGTGCAACATCCGCCGCCGCTCGACCAGTTTCCGATTGCATACACGGATTCGTTCAACGACGGCTTCGGCGCCATCGGCGACGACTGGGCGGTGTTCGAAGCGGGGCCGAACGACGAGAACGAACGCCCGATCGATCGGCAGCGTGCGTTCCTGCGTACCTCCCGCGACGCCGACCCGCCCGTCATTCGCATCACCGGCTGCGGCGTGGACAACACCCCCAGGGGCTGTTCCAACGGCCGGAACAGTGACAATCAGACGCTCCAGACCAACGCCGGCAACTACCTCGGCGAATCCATCAGCAACCCCAGCGACGTTTTCCTCGAATACACGACCGATACCAACGGCGGCAACTCCGGCAGCCCGATCCTCGCCGAGGACGCGGAGCTGCGCGACCACTACGCGCTCGGGATCCACACCAACGCCGGCTGCTCGCCACCCAACCGCGGCAACACCGGTACCGGATTCGAACACGACAATTTGGAAGCCGCCATTCAACGCTACCCGCTGGTCGTTTCCTGGCCGGAGTACGCCGGCGTCGTGTATACCGATGCCGATCCTGCGCATCCGAACCTGGCGGACGGCACGGTCCACCGCCCGTTCACCAGCGTCGCCGACGCGGTGAATGCGGTGCCATCCGGCGCGACGCGCGTGATTTCGATCGTCGCGGGCGAGTACCCCGCCTCGGCCGGCAATACGTTCGTCGCGGGTCTCGATGGCCGCGTGATGGTCCTCGACGCGCCCGTCGGCCCCGTCGTGATCGGCAACTAGGAGTCGCGCGCCGCTTGGCTCCACAATACGAACCGCGAGCCAGGTGCCCCACTCCATCTTGGAGTGGGGATTGACCCGTCGCTGGCGCTCCGGGCTCGTTGCGATTCAATGTCTGGAAGCTCGGTTGTGGCCAAGGGGGTCCCTTTGCGAGGCAAGGAAGATCCCTGGGAACTCTGGGTGGGACAGGCGTCTCGCGCGCCATGACCCGCGGGGCGGTCTGGGAATATCGGCGCCCTCGTTCCGATTTCACATTACGCTACGCGGGTCACAGCACGAATACGCTCGCCGCGTACGAGCATGATCGAGCGGGCGCTAGCGGGGTATCGAAATGCGGGAGGGCCGCAGTAACCGGAAGCCGTCGATCGTACGCCGACTGCTGCGCTTCGTCTTCGTCACGCTGCCGGCGGTGCTGATCGTGCTGACGTTCCTGGTTTCGGCAATCGCATGGCCGCTGAGCTATCACTTGACGGCGAATTGGTACCGAGTGCAACCGGACGGGACACTGGTCAGCCTAGCGCTGGTCGCCGACCGCTCGAAACTTCATTCTCCAACCATGAAGTGGCCCCCTCCGATGTACTTCCATCTGGAAGCCAGGAACGGAACAGCCGCGGTCTACTACTACGACGAACGCTACGTCGGGGCCCAAGTTCAGGTTCAAGGCTTCGAAGCTGTACCCCAACGACCATCTAACCATTGGTTCCGAAGGTTTAACCTCGGAAGCGTCTTGGTGGAATTCGGCGGTTCGACATGGATTGGATCCGTCATCACAGAGGTCCGACTCTGGTTCAGCACCACTGTCCTCGGCGGCCTGGCGGCGATGATTCTGCTCCTCCGGTATCGCAGTCGGCGTAGGTTCCGACGCCGTACCGGCCTGTGCATGGCGTGCGGCTACGACCTCACCGGCAACGCCAGCGGCGCCTGTCCGGAATGCGGGAGGGCCATGGCATGAAAAGGCGGTCGATCATCCGGAGTCTAATGCGCTTCGCTTTCATCACGCTGCCGGCGCTGCTGATCGTGCTGGCGTTCATGGCCTCCGCAGCCGCCTGGGTCCTGAGCTACCGCGTCACTGCGAGTTGGCACCGCAAGCAGCCGGATGGGGCGCAAATCTATCTTGGGCTCACTGCCAACCGCAACTCAACCATACTCCCGACCTGGCCCCCTCCGTTGTACGTCCATCTCGAGGCCCACAAAGGAACCGCCGTTTTCATTTTCTTCGGCGAGTGGCACTACCTGTCACAGCTCGGTGTTCCTGGCTGGCTGAATCCGCCTACGTATGACTTTGACTGGTCGCACCGATCGAATTGGGGCGTTCTTGACCTGGAGTTGAAGGGCGGCTTGTTCAGAATCTTCGCGGGAAGAGTTCAACTCTGGTTCAGCACTACTGCCCTCGGCGGCCTGACGGCGATGGTTCTCATCTTCTGGTATCGCGGTCGGCGTAGGTTCCGGCGCCGCACCGACCTGTGCATGGCGTGCGGCTACGACCTCACCGGAAACGCCAGCGGTGCCTGTCCGGAATGCGGGAAGACCACGGCATGAAGAGACCGTCGATCATCCGGCGTCTGCTTCGCTTCGTCCTCGTCACGCTGCCAGCGCTGCTGATCGTGCTCGCCTTCCTGGCGTCGGCGAGCGCGTGGGTGCTGAGCTATCGCGTGACTGCCCGCTGGGATCAAGCGCTGCCGAATGGCACGGTGATCGGCCTCGCTTTGGTTTCGGATCAAGGCAAGTCAACGGTAACGGCATCGCCCCCGCCGATGCACATCTATCTCGAAGCCTCCCGCGGATTCGCCCATCTCCTCTACTTTGACCGCCGGTACTACTCAAACAGGACTCCCGGCTGCGGACCGGCCTACTGGTCGCGCAAATTCGAATGGGGGGTTCAATCGGCATGGTGCGCGGGGATCGGCGGCTTGGGCTTGGCGGCCGCAACGATCGAACTACGACTCCTCACGAGCGTCCTCGGCGGCCTGACGACGCTTATCCTCGTTGTCTCGTACTTCCGCCGGCGTAGGTTCCGACGCCCTACCGGCCTGTGCATGGCGTGCGGCTACGACCTCACCGGCAACGCCAGCGGCGCCTGTCCGGAATGCGGGAGGGCCATGGTATGAGAAAGCGGCCGATCGTTCGGCATGTGGTGCGCTTCGTGTTCATCACACTCCCGGCAATGCTGGTCGTGGTGGCGTTCCTGTTCTCAGTTACGGCCTGGGTGTTGAGCTACAGGCTCGACGGAAGCTGGTCCACCTGGCTCCCCGGCGGGACGTTCGTCACGCTCGAATCCTGGGCGCAGCCGGTGCTCCCTTTTGGCACGCGCGGCTTCATTCCAGGAAGGACGCGCAGCCAACTCGATGTCCGAATCGAACGCGGAACCCTATCGTGGGACTACTGGTCGGGTCCGCTGGACGAATGGTTTGAGACACCATCGGACACGTGGGAATATCTGTACGCGATGGAGTTTGGCACGCCCGACATTCGGTTCACATCGAGCGATATCGTTAGTGGGAACGTACGGCTATCCCACAGTACTGCGCTGCTCGGTGCTTTCGCCGTCGTAATCATCGTCCGCTGGTATCGAAGTTGGCGATACCGATCGCGGATACGCGCCGGCCTCTGCCTCGCTTGTGGCTACGACCTCACCGGCAACACGAGTGGTGCCTGTCCGGAATGCGGCTCGGTCGTGCGTGCTGCGAACGGAACGCACTCTCCGAATCCCTAGCGAACCCTCAAACGACACCAGGTCAACGTACGTAGCGAACACTGGCGGGCAAGCCGCCAGTGCCACCCATCAATAATGCGAACCGCGAGCGCAAGCGACAGGCCTGTTCGTTTCACGCACCTTGATCCCCTCGCTCGCGCTCGGGGCTCGTACTGGACGGGGTTGGTTGTTGCGAGCCGCGAGCGCAAGCGAGCGGTCCAAGACGGTGGACGAGACACCCGCCCCACCCTTGACACTGCCACACACGGGTCGCCTGATCTGCCACACCCTGGTCTTGATCGACGTAGCCTACCTGGGCGGCGGCGTAGACGCCCGGGGGGTGCCCCACCCCATCCTGGGGTGGGGGACGGATCAGTGCGTTTCGTCGGTTCCCCATTCCTGTATGGGTAGGATACCGGAGCGCACGTCTACGGAGCTTGCTCCCCTACGCCTGTTCGAACAGCGGCGTCGACAGGTAACGCTCGCCGAAGGACGGCAGCACGACGATGATCATCTTGCCGGCGCTCTCCGAGCGGGTCGCGACCTGATTCGCGGCGCAGAGCGCCGCCCCGGAGCTGATGCCGCACAGGATGCCCTCGGCGCGCGACGCCTCGCGGGCCCAGGAGAACGCTTCGTCGTTGTTGACGTGCAACACCTCGTCGATCAGGTCTAGGTTGAGGATCTCGGGGATGAAGCCGGCACCGATCCCCTGAATCTTGTGCGGCCCGGGCTGGAGCGCTTCGCCGGCACGGGTCTGCTGAATCACCGGCGAGTGGATCGGTTCGACCGCCAGGCACTTGAAGTCCGGCTTGCGCTGCTTGATCACCTCGCCGACACCGGTGATGGTCCCGCCGGTGCCGACGCCGGAGATGAGGATGTCTGCACGGCCGTCGGTGTCGTTCCAGATTTCTTCCGCGGTCGTGCGTCGATGGATCTCGATATTGGCCGGGTTGCGGAACTGCTGCGGCATGAAGGAATTCTTGGTCTCCGCCACGAGTTCTTCGGCCTTCGCGACGGCCCCTTTCATGCCCTCCGCCGCCGGCGTAAGAATCAGGTCAGCGCCAAGCGCCCGAAGCACTGCGCGACGCTCGAGGCTCATGCTCTCGGGCATCGTCAGCATCAGCCGCAAACCTTTCGCAGCGCAGACGAAGGCCAGCGCGATGCCGGTATTGCCGGACGTCGGCTCGATGACGACGGTATCCTCGCCGACCTTGCCGCGTCGAATCCCGTCTTCGATCATTGCGGTGCCGATACGGTCCTTGACGCTGCTGAGCGGATTGAAGAACTCCAGCTTGGCATAGACCTCCGCATCCGTGTCGAAGAGGCGGTTGATGCGTACGAGCGGCGTGTTGCCGATCGTTTCGGTGATACTGTTGAACAAACGGGCCATCGCGGATCACTCCCAAACTCGCCAGAATTCGATTGTATTCCCGACCATTGGCGCGCAGGGGGCCGGGCCTGTCCAGCAAAATTGCGGTTTCCTGATTCTTTCTCCGCGCGGCTCGCGGGTCAAACGTCGGCCCGACCGCCGGTGCCAGTGCGCTGGGGATCCGGAAAATCTCGATAAAGCCCGGCCCGGAAATCAGTGACGAGTGAATAAACCGCGCCATGCAGCCGTTCGAGCTCGCCGGCGCGGGCCGCCACCTGTCCGAAGACCTGGTCGAGCTGCGCCAGATCGGCAACCGCGATCACGATCCCGAACTCGCCCAGCTCCGGCGGTCCGAAGCCCAACTTTCGGCGTGTGATTCGATAATCGAGCACCCGCCCCGACTCCACCAGCCGATCGAGATAGGCCCGCAACGCCACCGCGAATTCGAGGTCCTTGCGGGAATCCTTGAGGTTGCACCAAATCGTATAGTAGTCCATCCAGCCACCTCCAGTTCTGGTATCCGGCACCGCAACGGCAAGCCATTGGTCGACCGTGTTGTAGGGCTGCCCGGGCACCCCTAAGATAGTTGAAATGAAACGGAGCGACAGTCCGAGGAGACTTCGATGGCGGTTCCCAATGATCGCAGGTATTCCCAGACGCACGAGTGGTTCAAGGTGGACGGCAACATCGTCACCATGGGCATTACCCAGTTCGCGGCCGACGAACTGACCGATGTGACGTATGTCGAGCTGCCGGAACCCGGAACGGCGGTCGAAGCCGGCAGCTTGTTCGGCGAGGTCGAATCGGTAAAAGCGACCAGCGATCTGTACGCCGCGGTGACCGGCACGATCCAGGCGCGTAACGAGCGGCTGGCCGACGAGCCCGAGCTGGTCAACACCGACCCGTTCAACGACGGATGGATGATTAAGGTCGAATGCAGCGATACGAGCCCGCTCGAGAAGCTCATGGACGGCCCTGCATACGATCAGATGACGGCCGAGTAAGGCGCGGCACCGGTCGTCGTGAGCAATGACGAGATTCCGCGATTGCCCAACCATAGGGGTATCCAGACGTGTCGAATATTGCCGACTTGGAAACATCGGCCTCCGGAGAGGCCGTCGATGAAGGTACGATTCGCCCGATGAGCAACGAAACCGCAACCACTCAGTTCCGCCCGGAGAGCGCCTTCTTCGACACAGACCGCTTTGCCTGGCGCCATCTCGGCCCTCGGCCACACGATGTCGCGGAAATGCTGCGGGTCGTAGGTGCCGAGTCGCTCGACGCGCTGATGGAAGAGACGATTCCCAGCGCGATCCGGACGGAGCGGCCTCTGGACATTCCGACCGGGCGTTCGGAGCACGAGTTGCTGGGCACGCTGCGCGCGATGGCCGACCGCAACGAGGTGTTTCGATCGCTGATCGGGCTGGGTTATTCGAACTGCGTGACGCCGCCGGTGATCCTGCGCAACATCCTGGAGAACCCCGGTTGGTATACGCAATACACGCCTTACCAGGCCGAGATTGCGCAAGGTCGACTGGAAGCGCTCATCAACTTCCAGACGATGGTCGCCGACCTGACCGGTCTCGAGGTCGCAAATGCCTCGTTGCTGGACGAAGCGACGGCGGCGGCGGAAGCGATGGGGATGTGTTACACCATCGCACGCGGGAAGAAGCCGCGGTTCTTCGTCGCCGATGATTGCCACCCGCAGACGATCGCAGTCTTGCAATCCCGCGCCACGCCGCTCGGGATCGAGCTCGTCGTGGATGCGCCTGACGCGTTCCCCGCGGATGTACAGGACATCTGCGGCGCCCTCGTCCAGTATCCGACAACCGATGGACGAATCGAGTGTTATGAGCAGTTCGCCGAGCGCGTGCACGCGACGGGCGCCCGACTGGTCGTCGCAACCGACTTGTTGGCGTTGACGTTGATTCGTCCGCCGGGCGATTTCGGAGCGGACATCGCGATCGGCTCCTCACAACGCTTCGGCGTCCCGCTCGGCTACGGCGGTCCGCATGCGGCCTTCCTGTCAACGCGCGAGGCGTACACCCGGCAGCTACCGGGCCGGCTCGTCGGCGTCTCCCGCGACCGCCATGGCAACCTGGCCTACCGCCTGTCGATCCAAACGCGTGAACAGCATATCAAGCGGGACAAGGCCACCAGCAATATCTGCACGGCCCAAGTTCTACTCGCGATCATCGCCGGCATGTACGCGGTGTATCACGGTCCCGAGGGCTTACGGCGAATCGCCAAACGCGTGCACGCGCAAACCGAGTGCCTGCGACTGGCGCTGCGCCAAGCGGGACATGACGTCGGCGACGGTCTGGTGTTCGACACGCTCCGCGTGCGGCCCAAGGCGGGAACGACGGCGGGATCGGTGTTGGCAGCGGCGCGACAGCGCCGAATCAACCTGCGGGATTTCGGCGACGGGTCGATTGGTATCTCGCTGGACGAAACTTCGGACGAAGCACTCTTTTGCGACCTGCTCGCGATCTTCGGCACGAGCGGCGATCCGAGCGTGTTGATCCAGGAAGCCAAGCTCGATTATCCCGCGCCGTTTTCGCGCCAGAACGACTATCTCGCACATCCGGTCTTCAATCGCTATCACGCCGAGCATGAGATGCTCCGCTATCTCTATCGACTGCAGCAGCGCGACCTGTCGCTCGCGACGTCGATGATTCCACTCGGGTCGTGCACGATGAAGCTGAACGCGACGTCGCAGATGATACCCGTGACCTGGCCCGAATTCGGTCAGTTGCATCCGTTCGCGCCCGCTGACCAGGCGCGCGGTTACGCCGAGCTGTTCGAGCAGCTCGAGCAGTGGCTTGCCGATCTCACCGGATTCGCCGCTGTGTCGTTGCAGCCGAACGCCGGGGCACAGGGTGAATACTCGGGCCTGCTGACCATCCGCGCTTACCACGCCAGCCGCGACGACACGCAACGCGACGTCTGCCTCATTCCCGTATCGGCCCATGGGACGAATCCGGCCAGCGCGGTGATGGCCGGGATGCGCGTCGTGGCCGTCGGCTGTGACAGTCACGGCAACATCGACGTCGCTGATCTTCAAGCGAAGGCCGAGCAGCACCGCGACCAGCTTGCGGCGCTGATGGTCACCTATCCGTCCACGCACGGCGTCTTCGAAGAGTCGATCCGGCAGGTGTGCCAGATCGTGCATGACAACGGCGGACAGGTCTATATGGACGGCGCGAACATGAATGCCCAGGTCGGCTTGTGCCGCCCGGGAGAGATCGGCGCCGATGTCTGCCACCTCAACCTGCACAAGACATTCTGCATTCCGCACGGCGGCGGCGGGCCGGGGATGGGGCCGATTGCGGTTGCGGCGCACCTCGCACCGTTCCTGCCCGGACATCCGCTCGCAGACTGCGGCGGCAGCGCCGCGATCGGACCGGTTTCCGCTGCACCGTACGGCAGTTCCAGCATTCTGCCGATCTCATGGATGTACATCGCAGCGATGGGTCGAGAGGGTCTTACCCGCGCGACGCAGATCGCAATCCTCAACGCGAACTACATGGCCCGTCGACTCTCGGATCACTATCCGATCCTCTACAGCGGGCAAAACGGGAGGGTCGCTCACGAGTTCATCCTCGACCTGCGAGCGTTCAAGAAGGATCTGAACATCGGCCCGGACGATATCGCGAAGCGGCTGATGGACTTCGGGTTCCATGCACCAACCATGTCCTGGCCGGTGACGAACACGCTGATGGTCGAGCCGACCGAGAGCGAATCGCGTGAGGAACTCGATCGCTTCTGCGACGCGATGATCGCGATCCGCGCCGAAATCCGCGCGATCGAGCGCAACGAAGCCAGCCGCGAGGATAACCCGCTCATCAACGCTCCACACACCGCCGAATACGTTTCCGCCGACGACTGGGCGCATGCGTATTCGCGTCAACAAGCGGCCTACCCTCTGCCGTGGGTCCGCGAGCGGAAGTTCTGGCCCGCCGTCGGGCGAATCGACAACGTCTGGGGCGACCGGCACCTGCACTGCACGTGCCCGTCGGTCGAGGACATGCAGGCCGAGCGGTGATCGCGAATGCCCCCCTACTTCCGCTGCTGCTGGCGAAGCTCACGCTCGAAAAACTGACGCACCCGCTGGTCGTCTTCGGGCTCGCGGGTCAGTTCGTCTTCATGATGCGCTTCGTCGTGCAGTGGCTGGTGTCGGAACGGAAAGGCAAGAGCCACGTACCGGTCGCGTTCTGGTGGTTCAGCGTGATCGGTGGGTTGATGCTGGGCATCTACGGGATCCTCGACGAAGACCCCGTCATCATCCTGGGCCAATCGCTCGGGTTGGGGATCTATGTCCGAAATCTCGTTCTCATCTATCGCCGACGCTGGCGCATCGCGAGCCGGCGCACTACCACCTCCACACAGACAGCTCCGGTGACATCGAGCGAGAAGGCTGGAGCGCTCGACGCCGACACTGACCCCGTCTTGCTCGACAGCGGATTGGAGAACAGGGATCCGTCATAAGATGGATTCGGATGCGTGGCTGGGGAACAGTCGATGATGCCCGAATCGCCGAGCCGAGTTAAGCGCAGTCTCGACAATCTACTGCAGGCCGTAGCGATTTTGGGCCTCGCCATTGTGTTCGCGATCGCCTACGGGATCGTCCACGACCAGTTCACGACACGGATCTGTATCGAGTACTTCACGATCGCTCATCCGAAGATCATCGAAAGCACGTCGCCGACCGCGTTGGCATTCGCCTGGGGCGTGGCCGCGACGTGGTGGGTTGGTGCGATCATGGGCGCATTGCTGGCCTGCTGCGCCCGGAGCGGGCCCGAGCCACGATTGAGCGCCCGACACCTCTTGCGACCGATGCTCGTCTTCGTCGGCCTGACAGCGGGCGCCGCATCCACTGCTGGAATCGGCACGTATCTGCTGGCAGCCGCGGATGTCGTCCGATTGGGCGGCGAGTGGGCCCAGGTACTACCGCCGACGATCCACGATCGGTTCTTGACGGCTTGGCTCATGCACAACACGTCGTACAGCGTGGCCGCGCTGGGCGGGCTGGGTCTGTGCGGCTATACAGTCGCAAGACGCGTGCGGGCGGCGCGACTACCAGGACGCACCTCCCCTCTGAGTCAGCCGGACTAAACGCCTACGAGCCCGAAGCGCGCAAGCCCAGGTAGGCGAGAAACGCCTTCTTGTCCGGCTTCCGTCCAAGGTACTTCTCGACCATCTCCATCTCGTCGATGGTGCCACCGGGTGCCAGGATGTGCGTTCGGTAGTATCGCCCCGCTTCCGGGCTGAGCATGCCCAGCTCCTGGAAGCGCTGAAACATGTCAGCCGCATAGACCAGCGACCACATGTAACCGTAGTACCCGGAGTTGTAGTGCATCAAATGACCGAACGCCGACTGGGGATGCACGCCGTCGATTGGCTCATAGATCAGCGATTCATCGAACACTTGCTGCGCCACCTGCGTCGTGGCCACCTGGCCATCCGGGTCAAGGTGGTAGTTCAGGTCGAGCAGGCCAAAGAAGATCTGCCGTTCGGCCCATAACCCGCGGCCGAAGTTCCGGGCGGCGATCATGCCTTCGAGGAGTTCGACCGGCAATGGTTCGTCACGTTCGTAGTGCCGCGCGAAGGTGTTGAGCACCTGCTGGTCCCAGACCCAATTCTCGAACATCTGCGAAGGGGCTTCGACAAAGTCACGTGCGACCGCTGTTCCTGAGAAGGACGCGTGCTCCACCGCAGTCAGGATGGAATGCAGGCAGTGGCCGAACTCGTGGAAGAACGTCTCGACCTCATCGTGCGTCAGCAGCGACGGCTTGTCCGCCGTGGGCTTGGTGAAATTGCATACGAGCGCCACGAGCGGCACCTGTACCTCGCCAGATGCCCAGTGCTTCCGCGGCCGCAGCCCGAACTGCGCCGCATGATTGTACTTGTTGTCGCGCGGAAAGAGATCCAAGTAGAAAGCGCCCAGTTTCTCGCTCGTCTGCTTGTCGAACACATCGTACAGCCGCACGTCCGGATGCCACACGGGCAGTCCGCGCGACGCGGCTTCCGTCGTGACCTCACGGTACTCGATGCCGTACAGCGACTGCGTCGTGGAGAAGAGCCCATCGATCACGCGATCGAGCGGAAAGTATTCCTGCACCTGCTTGCTGTCGACCGCGTAGCGTTCGCGCTTCAAACGAGACTCGTAGAAGGACTGATCCCACGGCCGCAACACAGCCTTGGGATTGTCCGTATGCGCCCGCTTGGCAGTCAGGAACTCAGCAAATTCACCGGCCGCCTTCTCACGGACCACCGGTCGCAGCTCCTTGTAGAAATCAATCACGTTCTTGGCGTTGCGCGCCATGCGGATCTCGGTCTGAAAGTCGACGTCGTGCGCGTAGCCGAGCAGCCGCGCCGCCCGCGACCGCAGCCGCAGGATCTCCTCGAGCACGCGAACGTTGTCCTTGCCGCCGACCTTGTTCCGTGCACGCCACAGCGCTTCGCGCGCCTGCTCGACTTCACAGAATTCGAGGATCGGCAGGTACGTCGGGTAGTCGAGGCCCACGAGGTACGACTCTCCGTCGCGTTCGAGGCCGGCCAGGAAGTCCTCATCCATCCCGCGCAACTGCGCGGCACTCAGCCGGATCTTCGTCTTGTCGTCGCGAATGTTCGCTTGAAACGTGATCTGCAACTTGCTGAGTTGCTTCTGGATGTCGGTCAGACGGTTACGCTCGGCTTCCGGCAACTCCATTCCGGCGCGCCGGTAATCGCGCATGGTCTGGTCGAGCAACCGCTGCTGCTCGCCTACCAACTCGGGTTGCGTGTCGGAGTACGCCTTGATCGCCCGATACAGGTCCTCGCGCGTCGCGAGTTCGATGTAGAAGGCGCCGACGTGCTCCTCGGCGAGCTTGCCGCGGTTGCGCTCCTGCTCGTCCGTCGATACGTACGCCATGAACTGCGTCAACTCGGTCTCGTTGCGCAGCGTTGCGAGCAGATCGTCTATCGCGCCGACGGTGTTGGCGAAGTTACGCTCGTTCTCAGGAACGCCAACGATCCGTGCGACATGTGCTTCGGCCTTCTTCAGCGCCGCGGCGATCGGCGAACCTTCGGGAATCTCATAGGCATCGGTCGTCGCGACAGCGGTCATCCAGCAAACTCCAGCCAGCAGCCAACAGCTCCGGTTTCTCATACTCCGAACTCCTTCGCTCCCCATCGGTATCGTCGAAATTGTAGCAGATGGCCGCAAAAACCGCTTAGGCCCCCTCCCCCGACTCGCCGCGGCGCTCCAGCCAGTCGTGGGCGGCCGCGAGAACCGTCGGGGGATAACCCTCCTGCTCGAGCACACGCAGCGCGTTGCGTGTCACGGCGGGCCCCTCGTGCAGCCGATAATCAAAGACCATCCCGTGCGGTGCCAGGTTCTCGCGGAAATGCACGTTCCGGATGCACTGTCCGTCCGCGAGTTCGGTCAGCACACGGTCGTGCGTGGCCAACAGCACCAGATGTCGGCTGGTCGCGAGATGACGCGTGACTGCCACACTCGCCGCACTCTGGTCGAGCGAGTTGGTCCCACGGAAAGGCTCATCGATGATCCCCAGGATCGCCTCCCCGGCGTCGTCCGGCAACAGCAGGCGCTTCAAGTGCCGCACTTCCGACAGGAAGTAGCTCTCGTGAGCCGCGAGATCGTCGCGTGCGCGCAGATCCGTGATCAGTCGCACGGGACGCCAGCGCATCGATTGCGCCGTCACCGCGCAGCCGAGCTGGCCGAGCAGCACATGGACACTCACCATCCGCAACAACGTGCTCTTACCCGCCATGTTCGAGCCGGTGATGATCCACATCCGACACTGCTCATCCAAGTTGACGTCGTTGCCCACCACCTCCGTCGGCACGATCAACGGGTGCCGGCCGTCCCGAATGTCGACGCCGACTGTCTCCCGCAGGGTCGGAAACGTCGCAATCGGCTGCTCGGCGGAAAAGCAAGCCAGGCTCAGCAACGCTTCGTACTCGCCCACGGCGCCGATCGCTCGAAGCAGCGCGTCGCGCGCAGCGGCTGCCGCCGGCACGAACGTCTGCGCGATGTGGAGGTCATAGAGCATCGTGTAGTTCATGAGGGCATGTACGAGGCCGCCGCGCTCGGTCCAGCCGACCCAGCGGGCCAGCCGGGGGGTAACGCTGCGAACCGCGGCACAGGCCTCGCGCAACTCGCCTAACTCCGCGTCGGACCGCCCGTGGTCGCTCACGTGTTGAACGATCTCGTTCAAGCCGCGCATCGGCCAAGCGGTATCGCGCCACGGCTGCAACACACTTGCGAGCCGAAACGACCCGAGCAGGTAGCGGTTGACGCCCGCGACGACAACCAGTGTCCCGATCCAGAACGGCGCCGCCTGCCACGTCGAGACCCCAACCAACGCCGCCGCCACCAGTGTGAAGCTGATCAGCGACCACAGTTGTGCGACCCGCAGCAGGTCGCGCTGTCCCAACGGGACGGTCTGCGCGATGGCAGTGACCAGTTGCCGCAGGCGCTTGTGCTCGTGCTCGAGCACGGCTGTCGCGGCCAGCAACTCGATCCGCCCGCGATCGTCGTCGACCAGGGCCCGCACGCTGCCCTGGCGCCGTCGGATCGCGTCGATCGACAGCAGCGGGTGATCGAGCATGTCGCGCAGCCGACGAGCACCGATCGGCGTGAACGTGCGATTGAGCAGGCCGAACACGCCGACCGGCGGGTTGTACAGATCGAGATCGTCCCGCTCCTGGTCGGTGAGCGGCCACGAGCGTTCACCAGCGAGCACAGGTGACAGATGCGCATCGATCTCGTCATCCACGGGCCGGCGCCAATCACGAATGCAAACGACCGCGCCGCCGCAGCGTTGCCGCGCCTCGCTCGTGCGGTCGGCGGCACGTGTGCAGAATTCGAGCGCTGCCTTCTCTCGCAGATGAACGCGCACCACCCAGGCGAATGCGACCATCCCCACCAGCAAGACGCCTAATCCCGCGAATGGCTGACTCGCGAGCACGAGCCACCAGATCAGAAACGGCAACAGGAAGACGACAAGTCGCGCCCAGGACCAGCGGGCCTCGCGCCCCAGGGCCACTCTCCGGGCGCTGCGCAGCGCCGTCTGCAGCGCTTCGAGCTGCGCTCGACGGGCCGCACTATCTGGCAACTTCGTACCCGAAATCGCGTCACTCCTCCAAACAAACACCGTCAGTTGGTCAGGAAATCCGCTCGAGGTTGGACGCGACATCGGTCGCATACGCCTTCAGCGCCGGGACCAGGCCGGCCAACGCACCGAGCGCAACGGTCAGCGTCGGAGTCAGCCAATAGGTGTCGTGCCAGGCCCAGATCGTCAGGACGACACCGGTACGGTCACGAACAGCCCAACCGGCAATGACGAAGATCAGGGCATAGACCAGCAGACCGGCAACGGTACCGAGAAACGCGATGGTCGTTGATTCGAGCACGATCGACGCCAGCACCGTCTGACGGCGCGCCCCCAACGCCCGCAGAATTGCAAACTCCCTGCGGCGCTCGTTGATCGTGTTGTAGAGGCTGGCAAGAATCGCAGCTGTAGCGACGATGATCACCAAATAGGACACCAGCTCGAAGACACGATTGACCCAGCCGATCTTGTCGAAGAGCGAGGCCATCGTCGACGCAATCGGCCAAACGAAGGTCGTATCGGAGCGTTTCTGGTTAAACTCGCGCGACAATTGCTCACCAAACGCGGGACTGGCGAGCTTCACCAGGACGCTGGAGACCTGCTTGTGTTCGTCGGGAATTGCTTCGCCGGCAACCGCAATGAAGGGCTCGCCGGTGCCGTGCAACGCGTGGCCGTCCATGCGAAAGACACCCTCGAGCGGAATCCAGACGACTCGATCGAGCGGGGAGTTGGTCGGCGCCGTTACCCCAACCACGACGTATTCGTACTCGTGCTCATGACCGTGCCCGCTGATGCCGTGGCTCGGGTGAAACGTGTCGCCGACCCTCAGTCCGGTACGGTCCGCGACATAGCTGCCGACCACCGCCTCCATCCGGCCCGGGTCGAACGCTCTGCCGGACCCGAACGTCATCAACGGAGCGCCGGTTGCGTTCGTGAACGCTTCGAAAACGGATGCAGTCGTACCCACAATGCGAAAGCCGCGATAATGATCGCCGACGGCGTAGGGAATCGCGGCCTTGACCCGTCGATCCCCGAGCAATTGCTGGTAGTCCGACCACGGAATATTGCCCGGCGAGGTCTCGAGGTGGAACACCGTGTTGAGCACGAGCTGCACGGCGCTGCCCCGGGCGCCAAGCACCGCGTCGAAGCCACCGGTGCCGCTCTGAAACGCGTCGCGCGCCTGCGTCTGGATCGCGACCACGCTCATGACCAATCCGCTCGCAAGCGCTACCGACAACACCGTCACGATGGTCGAGAGCGCGTGCTGGCGCAGGCTGCGGCGCGCCAGGTGCGTCAGCGTGCCCCAGTCGGAAACAATGCTCATGATGGAGCCGCCTCAACGGAGAGCTCTGGCGCCGCCTGATTCAAGGTCGAAAAATCCCGAACATCGTCGAACTGCGCCAGGATGGATCGATCATGGCTGACCAGCAGCAACGCGGCGCCGTTCTCGCGGCAAAGCGTCCGAATCAGCGCGATGGCGTCCGAAGCCGATTGTTCGTCGAGACTGCCGGTGGGTTCGTCCGCGAGGACCAATTTCGGGTGGTTGGCCAGCGCGCGGGCCACCGCGACGCGCTGCTGCTGACCGACCGAGAGCTGACTCGGGCGATGATGCAGGTGAGCGGCCAGACCCACCCGCTCGAGCAGCTCCCGCGCCAGAGTCCGGTCAACGCCGCGACCGAAGCGCATCGCAAGTTCCACATTCTCAAGCGCCGAGTGTCCGTACAGCAGATTGAAGGTTTGGAAGACGTACCCGATAGCCCGCGCGCGTAGACGGTCGCGCCGCGACTCCGCGACGGCGCTCATCGTCTCGTTGTCGATCGTAACGCTGCCGCCATCCGACCGCAGAATACCGGAAACCAGGTGAAGGAACGTCGTCTTACCCGACCCGCTACGACCGAACAACGCCGTTTGCTGATCGGGCTCCATGGCAAACGCCGGGACATCGACGATGGTCCGGAATGCCCCGTCGGGGTTCGGGTACCGTTTAATCAGATTGGCGATTTCGAGCACCGGCATATCACCAAGCTACGGAAGCCGGCGTCGTTGCACAAGCGCTCTCGGAAAACACCGGGTTCGTGCGGCTGGAACCGTCGCACACTCAGTCCAACCGTGTCAGGTCCGGCGGATCCGGCGGATCATGGGCCTCGACATTCGCCCAGCGCTCGTCGACCCGCTGATAGGAGACGCTGCCGCGCCAGTTCCACGCGACCCCCAGGAGCGACACGCCGCTCATGATGAAGAGTGTGGCGACCGCGTACTCGAGCAGTCGGGGAAAAACGAAGATTAGTGTGCCGATCGCGATCAGGAACAGCCCGAGCAGAAAGGGACCGAGCCAGAACACCGGTCCCGGCGATTGCCACATGACGCGCACGATTCACCCCACGCTACTCACCGAACAGCGATTGTCCGCGGCCCTGCAAGGCCCGCACCTTAGCCCGATGGTAGCGTGAATCGCGTTCAAGAACAGACGATCGGATGATTCAAATGCACCTGAATCCGCTAAAAGACGGCCCGGCTATTGCTCGTCGTCGGGCGACTTGTCACGCAAGTAGTGGTCGAACCAGGCCAGGTCCCACTCCATCTTGGCCTTGCGATAGGTGTACGTGTTCAGGCTGTGCCCCTGGCCAGGATAGGTCAGCAGCTCGGTCGGGACGCCGACATACTCGCGCAGGGCGCGGTGCAGCGAGCGCGCGTGAACCGCCGGCACCCGCGGATCGTTTGCGCCGACGTGGATGAGCGTGGCTGCCTTGACCTTGTCCAGCGCGTACGCCGGCGACGCCGACATGTAAGCCGCCGCCTGTTCCCACGGCAGTCCCCGCATGTAGTTGAAGACGTGCCCGGGTGTGTCCTCTTCGCCCCACTGCATGAACTGGTCGACCACACCGGCACCGCTACTGGCGGCTTTGAAGCGGCTGTCCTGGGTAATCACACAGTTGGTCAGGAAACCACCGTTGCTCCACCCCATGACGCCGAGCCGCTGCGGGTCCGCAATGCCACGCTCGATCAACGCGTCGACGCCGGTCAGGATGTCCGCGACGTCGATGTCGTTCTCGTTCCCGATCAGGTCGATCAGAAACTGGTCGCCGTAGCCGGTGGAACCGCGGTAGTTGGGGCTGAGCAGCGCGTAGCCCTGCGCCGCGAAAAGCGTCCGCCCGTAAACCCAAAACCGCAGGCTGTACGTCGTCGCGGAAGTCGGGCCGCCGTGCAACTCGATCACTGTCGGCAATGGACCATCGGCGGGCTTGTAGTCGGGCGGCAGCTCGAGCACGCCTTGTACCGTGCGCCCGTCACGACTCTTCCATTCCATGAGGGAAATCTGCGGCAGCTTCCATTCCGCGACCTGTGGATTCACCTCGGTCAGCCGTCGATAGGGAAACGATGCCTTGATTTCGCGAGTCTCGCGGCTCATCTGGTAAAGATCGCCGGGGCTGGTCGGCGTCGCGAGGACGACGGCAACCGGACCCTCCTTCTGACGCGAGAAGCTGTATGCGCTGACAACCACATCGCCGGGCGTGAGCACGTCACTTGTCCCGTGCCGTCCGTCGCGCACGTCGCGCACAGATAGGACCCGCGTCCGTGCCTGATGGGCCGCGACAAAGCAGAGATCGCGTGTGCCGGGCCGCCAGGTCAGGCCGCCCTGGACGAAGGCACCCGCCGGGCGCGTCAGCCGCTGGACGGTCGGAGAACTGCCCAGTCGTTCGGCGACCAGCACCTCGGTCGGATAACCGTCGAACATCACGGTGAACGCCAACGCAGCCGAGTCGCTCGACCAGGCAAGCGATTCCAGCCAACCGTTCGGCGACGGCGCCTCCTCGCGCCAAAGCCGATCCGGCAACGTGTGGTGCGTGCGTTGCTCAACGTCGAAGAGGTCGACGCGCGAGCGCCCTTCGTGCGTGATCAACCGCGCGTCGGGCCCGGTGATCATCGCGATCCAGCGCTCGTCGGGGGAGACCGCAAACGATCGAATGAACCGCTTCTCATCGACAAGCTGCTCGGCACGCCAGCTCTGCAAATCGAGTCGCCAGAGCGTATGGACCGAGCGCGACCCGGTCGCAAAGTCGATCGAATCGTACTTCGAACGCAAGCCGGCAAAGGGGTCGTCGTCCGTCTGCTCGGTGGAACGCGTGTAGTAGATCGAATTGCCGTCCATCGCGAGCCGAAAACCCGAGATCCCGTCCTTGACGCGCGTCACCGCGCGCGGCGAACCACCGTCCACCGAAACGGACCAGATCTGCATCGTGCCGTCGTATGGCGGTTCAGACGAACCCGGAAGCTCGCGCGCTGCGCTGAAGTAGATCGTTTTGCCGCTCGGCGACCAGACCGGGTGCGCGTCATTGGCCCGGTCGAACGTGAGCCGTCGCGCGTGACGCGTCTCACAATTGATGACCCACAAGTCCGTATTCCGCAACTCGGCCGGTGGTTCCCAGCGCGTTTCCGTATACGCGACGTGCCGACCATCGGGCGAAAGCCGACACTCGTTGATCGCCGCCAGTGAAAAGTAATCATTCGGGACGATCGTCCGGGGCGCCTCCGCGCGGGCCAGCGCAACCGTGAGCAACACGGCCATCCCCGTAATGTTCGTAACAGTTCGATTCATAGCGCGCCCGGCGCGCACCCTGGTAGGTCCGTATTTTCGCACAAGGCTCCTCCGGAGTCGTGGAGTCAATGTTCCTGTCAGACAGTGCCCGGGCGGCCGAGCAATGCGGTTTGCAGCCGCCGCTGCGAGCCCGATCGAGCCGATCCCGTCGAGCGCGGGCAAAGACCTGTCCGTTCGCCTCATCGAATTGTCCGCAACCGCGCTACGCGCGGCAAGCCCATCGATCACCGAACCCGGTGACTCAAGCCAGTTGATTGATCGATCAACACGAATGCGGTATGATTTGCCGGCGGGGATTTCGAGGCCGGTCGGCATGGGTCGGCGGCCTTTCTAAGCAATTACGAGAGATTGACGGAGGAGATTCTGATGGCCAAGCCGACTCCCGATGGATTTCGTTCGGTCACGCCGCACTTGTCGCTGACCAAGACCGGAGAGGCGATCGAGTTCTACAAGCAGGCGTTCAACGCTGAGGAAACCTGCCGAATGCCAGGCCCCGGCGGCGCGATCATGTACGCTGAAGTCCGGATCGGCGACTCGATCGTGATGCTCTCGGAAGCGATGGGCGACATGGGGAAGTCGCCGACGGATCTCGGGGGCTGCCACGCAACGGTCCACCTGTACGTCGAGGACGTCGACAAGGCCTTCGAGCAGGCCGCGTCAGCGGGCGCGAAGGTTGTCATGCCGGTTGCGGACCAGTTCTGGGGTGACCGCTACGGCATTGTCGAAGACCCCTTCGGGCAACGTTGGTCGATTGCGACGCACAAGGAAGACTTGACGCCCGAGCAGATCGGCGAGCGGATGGCGGCCGCGTTCGGGAACAACCCCGACCACTGCCAGTAGGGCTGGTACCGGCTCGACACTGCGCACTCGACCAGTGGGTGTGTTCCCGCACGGGAACGCACCCGCTGTTTTCAATCAGGCTGCCGATTCGCAGTGGTTACGCTACTACGCCTTGTAGATGTCCATGATCTTGCGGAGCATCTTGACGGCTTCGGCGCGCGGACGTTGGAACGCGTTGCGACCGATGATGGAGCCGAATCCGCCGCCGTCACGGATCGCCTGAGCGTCCTCGTACACCGCGTCGTCGCCTTTCTTGGCACCGCCGGAGAAGATGACGATCCGTCGCCCGTCGAAGCAGCTCTGCACCACATGCCGGACGCGGTCGGCCTGGGTCGCGATCGGAATCTGCTGCGCTTCATAGACTTTCTTGGCTGCGGCCTGCTCGATGTTCTCGCCGGGGAGCTTCACTTTGATCAGGTGCGCCCCGAGTTGGGCCGCGATCTGGGCCGCGTAGCATGCGACGTCGATTGCGGTCTCGCCTTCCTTGCTGATTTGCTCGCCCCGCGGGTAGCTCCACATCACGACGGCCAGACCGGCCGACTTGGCTTCCTCGGCCATCGCGTTGATCTGTTCGTATTGGCTCTGCGCGTTGGCCGAGCCGGGATAGATCGTGAAGCCGATCGCGGCGCAGCCGAGCCGCAGCGCATGATCGACCGACGCAGTGACCGCCTGGTTTGGATTCTTGTCGCTGAAGAGCGACTCGTTGTTGTTGACCTTGAGAATCAACGGCAGTTCGCCGGCGAAAGTCCGCGCACCGGCCTCGATGAAGCCCAGCGGTGCCGCGTATGCATTGCAGCCGGCTTCCAGCGCCAGCTCGAAATGATAATGCGGGTTGTAGCCTGGTGCGTTCGGGGCGAAGCTGCGGGCCGGACCGTGCTCGAAGCCCTGGTCGACGGGAAGAATCACGAGCGATCCGGTATCCGCCAGCGCGCCCGAACCGAGTAGTCGGCGAATGTTGGCGAGCGTTCCCGGATTGTCCGCCTCGTACCAGCCCAGAATCTGCTTTACGCGGTCCGACATCATGAGTGACGCTCCTTCCTGCTGATCGCATCTCGCCGGGGTGCGCCGGCCAGGCCCCACATGCCCGTCGACGTCTCGGTCTAGCGGTGTTCCACGCGCTTGTTGTATCCGAAGCGGAGATGAGCGGCAATGCGCCTCGACGAACGTCGCTCGCTTCCCGCAGCGGTCCACGTCGAGCGGTCGCAGGCAAAAGGCCGGCTGGTGCAGAATCTAGCGCAATCAGTTGGGCGTGGGCATTTCAACGTGCTTCTGAAACGCGTCGAACAGCCTGAACAAGAGGTTCGAGTCCTGATCATTGGTGATCGCGTCGAGATCGATCTCGTCCCACAAATCACGGACGTTGAGCTCGACGCGTGTGCTCTCCATATTGACCACACCCATGCTCCAGGACGGGAATCGGCGTTCGCTGGCGAAGGTGCGATAAATGATCTGAACGTCGTTGTGCCGGGGATCCTTCGCGATGCGCTGGTAGATCGCATCTACGTCCTCTAACGGACCTTCAAGCAGTTGGATGAAAAGGCCGCTGCCGTAGAGCAACACCCCCGTGATACCGTGCGGCTCATTATGACGACAAGCCGAGTCCTGGATCGCGGCGAGAATCGGGTCGTTGATTTCGCACGCGGCACGGCTCGTGTACACCAACTGCGTAATGGCCATCGCGACATACTCCTGAGGCGCAAGAACTACCGCTCGCAAACGTTCAAATCGCTCACGCCCCCGCCGACAGTGGGACATCGGATACGCGAAGTTCCTCCATGAGGAAAAATGGGGCATCTGCCGCACCTGCCGGCACCGTGCGACGCCGGCCGCACCTGCCGGCACCGTGCGACGCCGGCCGTTTCGGCAACGGTGGCTCAGACAAGTAACGGCATCGTGGCAACGTGGCGCTGGAAGGCGCGGAAGAGCTCGATCAGCAGGTCCGAATGATCGGCGGCATCCACGAGCCTGTCGACATCCAGCTCTTTCCACAACTCACGCACGCTGAACTCGAGGCTATCGTGCGCCATGTTGACGACGCCCATGCTCCAATCAGGGAAGTATCGCTCTGTCGCGACCGTGCGGTACACGATGCTGAGGTCCGTGTGTCTTTCGTCCCGCTCGATACACTCGTACAGCGCGTTGACATCATCCAGCGGGCCTTCGAGCAGCTGGATGAAGCGACCGCCGCCGTACATCAGGATTCCCGTGATGTCGTGCTCCCGGTTGTGACGGATTGCCACCTCTTGAATTGCCGCAAGGACGGTGTCATCCACTGCACACATCGATCGGCTGGTGTAGACCAGTTGCGTAACGGCCATGATCGCACTCCCCGACAAAGAACCAATCCGGCCAAAATCCATACTGTCTCTAAAGAAGTTATCGGTAAAATGAAAACATCTGAATAAATGAAAGCGGGCACTTTCTTCACTCCTGTGGCGCGATCGCCGATAGGTTCTGTATTTTGTCGGGCGCAACACGATTGACCGACTCGGTTCAATCGTCACCGAGCTGGTGAATGGCCGGGCAAGAGCGAACGCCGTTGCGCCTGCGACTGAACATCGCCGGGCCATGCGTCCGTTGGCTTTGGATGGTGGGGTGACGAGCCCGTCCTGAGAGGCGTCGCGCGACGAGCTTAGCTCTCGGGGGCGGCGACGATCAGCAGTGGGCCGTCGGAAACGACTACGCCGCCTGGCTGTTCGAGCGTGATCGCGAACGCTTGCGGATTCGAGACGACGAGCTTCGGATCGACCTCAACGATGACCTTTCCGTTTTGCGCGACGATATCGAACACGCCGCCGTCGACCGGGTTCCTGTCGCGCTGCGGATCGACGATCCAGAGCTGGTATTGCTGCGTTTGCCCGTTGGCAGGCAGGCCCTTGAAGACCATGAACCCAGCCTGGCGCGTATCGCTCCACACGACCTCGCCAGTGACGCCGGCATAGTCCTCGACGTTCGCGGCCCACTCGGCTCGCAGAAGATCGGGCGTCTGTTCCACGAACCGATCGTACCGGCTCTGGATCGATCCGCTTGTACCGGGCGCGATCGCCCACCACCAGCCGACCGCCGCCACGGCAAACCCGGCTGCCGCCGCCCACCAGCCTGCATAGGCCAATTTCAAGGTCGGCGCCGCAGCGGCCACGATCATCGAAGCGTCCGTTGGCCGAATGCGCGCAGCGTCGACACGCACTTTCTCTCGCAAATGCGCCGGGAGTTCCTGAGCCGGTCCTTCGCTGAGCGCCAGTGCTGCTGCCGCTGCCGCCAATTCCAACGCCAACGGATCCACAGCGGGATTATCCGACAGGAGCCGATCAAGCTCGGCCTGGTCGGCGCCCGACAATCCCTCGGTCGCACGGTCTGCCAGCAACTGCTCGAGCCGTTCGTGATCGCGTTGCGCGTCGCTCATGACCGCACCTCCGCATCACGGACGGCAAGGGACGCCTGAAGCCGATCACGCACGCGGATCAGCCCACGGCGGACGTGCGTCTTGACCGTTCCAAGGGGGATCTTGAGATAGTCGGCGATTTGTTGATGCGGCCAGCCGTCACACACCGCCAGGCGTAGAACGCGCTGCTGGTCCGGCGGAAGTGTCCGGATCGCCTCCGTCGCGCGGGAGACCTCGTCGGCAACAACGAGCGGGTCGTTTTGCGGGACGTCAGCCGGCAAGTCGATATCCTCCACCGGCGTGGTCGGCGCCTGCGCTACGCGACGCTCGACTCGCCGACGCTGATCGATCAGGCGCCGCCGAGCGACCATCGCCACGAACGTGGACTCGGCTGCAAGCTCCGGGTTGTAGCGGTCGGCGGACTTCCATAGCTCAATGAAGATCTCCTGTACCGCGTCCTCCGCCTCGGCAGCAACGCCAAACATGCGACGGGCCAGCGACCAGACCAACCCTCCATACCGATCGATGCATTCGCCGACGGCAGCAGGATCACCGGCAGCGACACGTTGGAGTAGCGACGACGGCACGCGCATCTCGCATTCGGACCACGATCGAATCCGCCCGGCGTTTCCGGGCCACCCTCACCAGCAGCAGCGCGGACCGATCTCCGCGCCCGGATCAGTATACTCCGGCGCAGCCCCGCCTACGATCGTGCGGGGGAACAGTCGAACGCAACAGCCACATCTTGATCTTCGTGACAACACCGACATCGGATTCGCAACTAACCATATTTTTTTGTCGGCGGTACCGGGATCGCACCTGAAATGCGAACTTGCACCCGCGGGACGGTGCAGTGCAACGAATGCTGACGAGAATTGTGAATCCAGATCGGACGGAACCACGAACCCTCCCATAGCTGCAGACAGGGACCGGTTTCAGTCAAAACCAATGAAACTCTGAAGAAAGGGAAGATATGCAAACGACCTTGATGCGTGGAAAACTGAGCTTTGGTGTTTTGCTTTGCTGGATGGTCACGCCGGCGCTGGCGATCGGCTGTGCCACTGGCAGCGGTCAGAAAGACATTGTCGATACTGCGGTCGGCGCCGGCTCTTTCAAGACGCTCGCGACGGCTCTAACGAAAGCTGACTTGGTAGGTGCCCTCAAGCAAAAGGGCCCCTTTACCGTCTTCGCACCGACCGACGAGGCATTCGCAAAACTCCCCAAGCGAACGCTCGACAGCCTGCTGCGCCCCGAGAACAAGGCGCAACTCACCGCGATCCTGACCTACCACGTGGTGCCCGGGCGCGTGCCGGCGTCGCAGGCGGTCAAGCTCTCCAACGCCAAGACACTCAACGGACAACAACTCGATCTCATGCTGAGCGGCAAGACGCTGAACGTCGACAAGGCCCGCGTCGTCAAAACCGACATCAACTGCACCAACGGCGTGATTCACGTGATCGACAGTGTCATGCTTCCGAGCGATAAGGACATCATCGCCACCGCGAACGGCGCCGGGATGTTCAAAACGCTGCTCGCGGCCATTAGCACTGCCGAACTCACCGGCGCCCTGCAAAGCGACGGTCCTTTCACCGTCTTCGCGCCGACCGACGAGGCCTTCGCGAAGCTCCCAGCGGGTACGGTCGACTCGCTGCTGCGACCGGAGAACCGTGACAAGCTCGTCTCGATTCTGAAGTATCACGTCGCGAGCGGGCGCGCGTTCGCCGCCGACGCGCTGAAGACGGAAGAGATCAAGACCCTGCAGGGCGGAACGGTACGCGTGCGGATCGTCAATGGTAAGCCGCGCGCCAACGATGCCATGATCGTCAAGACCGATATCGACGCATCCAACGGCGTGGTCCACGTGATCGACACGGTCCTGATGCCGAGCAATAAGACCCGAATGGGCGCCGCCAACCCGCGGCGCGTCATCGAAGTCGCGATCGGCCATGGCGCCCCTTTGTTTAACGACGGCAATCCGGCCGCCTGCACCGCGGTCTACGAGGTGGCTGCGACCAGCCTGCTCGCAATGGACCGCCATATCCCAACACGAACTCGCTCGCGGCTAATGGGCGCGCTGCGCGACGTCAGCCGCGCCCACGATCCGAGCGAGCAAGCCTGGATTCTGCGCGATGCGCTCGATGCGGCATACGCCGAGATGTAGGCAACGTTGATGGTCCCCTCCGAATGCCCGGTGACGGGCGCACCTGCCCCGGTGGCGACACCGGGGCTTTTTTATGACGCCCGTGCCCGAACAGCACGGCCACCCCAGAAGCGCTGCCGTCCGCGCACGGCGAGCCTACCCGTCGCGGGTATAGCGGAAATCGCAGTGCGTCGCGCCCTCCATGATCGTCTTCGTTCGCGTCAATCGAATATCCGGAGCGAACGCCTCGGCGAAGACCGCATCGCGACTGCACGAAAGACAGCTTCCGAACTCCTTGAGTCCGAGCTTGTCGTACATTGCCGCGTAGCCGCATTGCAGCACGTTGAACGACAACGCACGCGGGCTCTCCTCGGTGAATTCGATCTCCATCCCGGCGCCCTGACACCATACTTCCCGGATGACCCGCGCCAGGCCCTCGAGATCGCGACCATACTTTCGACCGGCCGCCTCGGCATCGGCACGCGCGTCCTGCTCGATCGCCCGCCGAGCGACCTCGATCGCTTTCTCAAAGCCAAGCTCCTCCGCATAGGCCTTGATCAACGTGACGACGACGGGCGCCTGGATCGCGCGGCGCGCGACGTGACTGACCTCCGGGACGTCCGTTTGCTCGAACGGCTCACCGGCCTGACTCATCGGCAATCTCCTGACGTGTGAACCGAAACTCGCGTCGGCGTCGTGGACGGCGCTACGCTGAAGGGGTGGGCGTGCAAACCAGATCGTAGTCCTGCGTCGCGACGCAACGTACCGGCACGAACGTGCCAACCGGGAACTCCGCATCGGGCAGCAGACAGACCGCATCGACTTCCGGCGCCTGGCCCGCATGGCGCGCAACCTGCCCGCCTTCCGCAGGGCCCTCGATCAGTACCTCGAACTCACGGCCAACGTAGCGCTCGGCGGCTGCGAACGCAACCTGCTGTTGTGCCAGCATAAAACGATCGTACCGTTCCTGACGAACGACGGGATCGACCTGCTCCACCATTCGTCCCGCAGGCGTTTCCGGCTCGAGGGAGTACTGAAACGCACCGGCAGCCTCGAAACCAAATTCGCTTACGAACGAGAGTAGTTCATCAAACTCCGCCTCCGTCTCGCCGGGAAAACCGACGATGAACGTCGTCCGAATCGCGACATCCGGAATCCGCTTACGGAGTTTCTCCAGCAACTCCTCGGTCTGCCGACGAGTGACCCTGCGGGCCATGCGCTTGAGCATCCGATCGTTGATGTGCTGCAAGGGGATGTCGATGTACTTCACGATCCGCTCGGACGCCGCCAAGGCATCGATGATCTCGTCCGACAGAATCGACGGATAGACGTACATCAAGCGAATCCAGCGCGCGTCGATCACGTCGCGATCAAGTCGGCGCAGCAAGTCCGCCAGCGGAAACGCCCCCTCCCGCGGAATCGCCCCGTCGGCGCCAACCAGGTCGAAGCCGTAGCTGGTCGTATCCTGGCCGATCAGGATGATCTCCCGCGCACCGTCCGCAGTCAGCTCACGCGCTTCGGCAACAATCGCGTCCGCCGACTTGCTGTGCATCGGCCCACGAATCGATGGGATGGTGCAGAACGTGCACTTCTGGTTGCAGCCCTCGCTGATCCGGAGATACGCATAATGGTTCGGCGTCAATCGCAACCGACCCTGGTCGTGCCACGGTTGCCCGTGGTACTCCCCCAGGAATAGCTCCGTTTGAGCGTCCCGATCCATGCGCCAGACCGCCCGCACCACATCATCGCGGTTGTTCACGCCGACCAGCGCGTCGATCTCGGGAACGCACTCGCGCAACTTCTCGCCGTCGCGCTGCACCAGGCAACCGGCGACGACGATCCGCTTCAGTCCGCCCGCGCGTTTGCGCTCGGCCAGTTCCTCCAGAATGTCGAGGGCTTCAGTCCGCGACGATTCGAGGAATCCACAGGTATTGACGACGATCGTATCCGCAAGTTGCTCGTCGCCACTGATGAGCGTGCCGGCCTCGGCCAGCTGGCCGAGCATCCGCTCCGAGTCCACGAGATTCTTGGCACACCCCAGCGACACGAATGAGACCGTCGGCACCGGCCCGGCCACGGCCGCTGGCATCGCAGCCGATTGCGGCGATCGGTCGGCCTGCCCGAGAACGGGCAGTTGCGTCCCATCGTTCCAGTTGTCGTTGGTATCGTTGTTCGCCATCTTCGCTGCACAGACCTCAGTGCTGAATCCCCACCCCGTAACTCACTGAGTTTAGCACCCGCGCGTACCCATCGCAATTCAGCTCGCACGGTGCCGGAAACCCGCGTTCGGACCGGGGCTTGTGCTGGGGCAGCGGCGAATTTGCCGTTTGGCGCTATGCTCGTGATAATGGTCGCACAATGAGTACAACGATGACGAAACAGAAGACACGCCGGGATTCTACACTAAAAGACGCACTCTCCGCGCTGCGATCGGCGTTCGGCGATGCCGAGGCGACGCTCCGCGAAGGCGGCGGCACCCGCGGCAGCGAGCGCCAACACCGCCACGGCCGCCTCACGGCCCGCGAGCGGATCGACCTGCTGTGCGATCAGCCGGACGGGCCGATCCGCGCCAAAGAGCCGAAATCGGCAGTCGCCAAGGGGGCGGCGGCAATTAATCCGCGCCGCTTTTTCGAGCTGGGGCTATGGGCCGCATACGAACTCTATCCGGACGTTGGAAGTGTACCGGCCGCAGGGGTCGTTGTCGGACTGGGACGCGTCCGCGGGCGCCTGTGCGTGATCGTTGCCAACGATGCCACGGTCAAGGCCGGCGCGTTCTTTCCGATGACGTGCAAGAAAGTGCTGCGGGCCCAACGGTTCGCGTTCGAGAACCACTTGCCGATCCTCTACCTTGTCGATTCGGCGGGCGTCTACCTGCCGATGCAAGACGAGATCTTCCCGGACGAGGACGACTTCGGCCGCATCTTCCGCAACAACGCAGTCATCAGCGCGAACGGCATTCCGCAATTCGCCGCGATCATGGGCAATTGCGTCGCAGGCGGCGGCTACCTGCCGGTGATGTGTGACACGCTGCTGATGACCGAGGGCTCAGGTCTCTACCTTGCAGGTCCGGCACTGGTCAAAGCTGCGATCGGGCAGGAATCCAGCAGTGAAGAACTCGGCGGCGCGGAGATGCACGCGGCGATTTCAGGGACGATCGACTACCGCGAGCCGAACGACGAGATCTGCCTCGAACGGCTCCGCCGACTGGTGGGAGCGCTCGGCAAACCACACGACCCGGTCTTCAACCGGATCGAAGCCAAAGCACCCCGGCGATCGCCGACCGAAATCCCGGCACTCGTGTTTTCAGCGAGCAAGGCGAAGCCGAAGAGCGACGGTACGGCCTCCTCCACCGGCGTGAGCCACGACGAAATCGATCGGGTTCCGGAGCCGAGCGCGAAGATGTACGACGTACGCACGCTGCTGGAGCATGTCGTCGACGCCGACTCGTTCGAGGAGTTCAAGGCGGAATATGGCCAGTCGCTCGTTTGTGGCCTGGCGCGAATCGACGGCTGGTCGGTGGGGATCGTGGCGAATCAGCGACAGCAGGTAAAGCCGGCCCGCGGACCGATCCAGTTTCCGGGCGTGATCTACACCGATTCCGCGGACAAGATGGCGCGGTTCATCCTCGACTGCAACCAGATGAAAGTGCCGCTGATCTTCCTGCAGGACGTCAGCGGGTTCATGGTCGGCCGCGACAGCGAGCAGGCAGGAATCATTCGTAGCGGCGCGAAGGTCGTGAACGCGGTCAGCAACAGCGTCGTCCCCAAGATCACGCTGATCACCGGCGGCAGCTTCGGTGCCGGCAATTATGCGCTGTGCGGAAAGGCCTATGACCCGCGGTTCATCTTCGCGTGGCCCACCGCGAAATACGCCGTCATGTCCGGCGGCAGCGCAGCCAAGACGTTGCTGGGCGTCGAGCTGGCGGCCTTGAAACGCAAGGGACACGAACCGGACGAAGCGGAGTTGCGCGATCTGGAGCGGCGAATCACGGATACGTACGAGCACCAGATGGACATTCGCTACGCCGCCGCCCGCGGCTGGGTCGATGCGGTCATCTTCCCGGAGCAGACGCGCGACGTGCTCGCGCTGGCACTCGAAGCCGTGGCGCATAACCCGCACGTGCCGGAACTCAAAACGGGTGTGTTCCAGGTGTGACCGGCCGCGCCGCGTTCGTTGGACGTAACACTTCCAACCAGGAACGCAAGCCACGAGCCATTAGCGCGAGCGAGCGGTGAAGAAGACGGAGCACGGGTGCCGCACCGACGCGCAGCGCTCGGCGTGTCGAGTTGAGAACCGCCCGCCGCGAGCCCGGGGCGTGGCGGAAGCCTCTTGAGCGACCGATACACTAGCGGACAAGCCGCCAGTGCCACCCGGCAGCCTGTGCGGCACCCCGGCAGTGCATCGGCGGCGGGCGAGACGCACGCCCCACCCTTGTGGCGCGTTCCTTGAAGCGGCACCCTACAGCAAAAGAGCACGGAATAGCCAAAGGGCACGGAAAGGTAATAAAGCACGGAGAGGTCGCGCAGCAAACCCATGTCCAATCGTCCTGACACGCGGAAGCGACTGATCGGAGCAGCTCGGGAGCTGTTTCTCGAGCAGGGCTACGCCGCGACCGGCGTGGCGCAGATCCTGAAGAAAGCCGGCGCCCGTAGCGGCAGTCTCTACTATTTCTTTCCCACCAAGGAAGACCTGCTGCTGGCAGTGCTCGAGGACTACCGCGACCTGCTTTGGCCCTTGGTCATCCAGCCGGTCTTCGATCGGATCGACGACCCGCTCGAACGGATCTTCGGCGTGCTGGACGGCTACCGGCAAATGCTACGGATGACCAAGTGCACCATCGGCTGTCCGATCGGCAACCTGGCCCTCGAGTTGAGCGGCTCCCACCCGCAGGCCCGCAAGCTGATCGCACAGAACTTCAGCGGCTGGACTGCGGCCATCGAGCAGTGCATCGTGGACGCGGCCGATCGTCTGCCGGAGTCGGCCGACGCGTACGATCTGGCCCAGTTCGTGTTGACGACGATGGAGGGCGCGGTCATGCTGTCGCGGGCCTATCGCAAGATCGATCCGTTCGACACGGCTGTCGCGCAGCTGCGCGAATACTTCGACCTGCTCGTCGCACAAGGGACCGAGTGGTCCCGGCCCAGAACGCCAGAATAGCCCCGCGGGCAACACTCCCCGCCCACACACGTACTGGGTCGGCGGTCCGGCCCGCCCAGCTTGGTGCCGATGCTCGCCTATCGCGGACTGCTCGGAATTGCTGTGCTGTTGTTGGTCGCGTGGGCCCTCTCCAGCGACCGTCGCCGATTCCCGCTCAAGACCGTTGCCGGCGGAATGGCCTTGCAGGTCGTTCTCGCCATGTTCATATTGCGAACGGCGGTCGGACGCGACGCCCTGAACGCCGTCGGCAGTGTGGTCGCGCTCGTTCTGTCGGCGACGACCGAGGGCGCGCGTTTCATGTTCGGCGAACTCGTCGTGGCAAACGACCAATGGGGGTTTGTCTTCGCGGCGGTCGCTCTTCCGCCGATCATCGTGTTCTCGTCGCTCTCCGCGATCGGATATCACCTGGGCGTGTTGCAGCGGATCGTGCAGATGATGGCTGCTGTCATGGTACGGTTGATGGGTGTCAGCGGTGCCGAAGGGCTCTCGGCGGCCGGCAACGTCTTCCTCGGCCAGACTGAGGCACCGCTACTGGTGCGACCCTACATCCCCAAGATGACGCAGTCGGAACTGATGGCCCTGATGGTCGGTGGTTTCGCGACGATCGCCAGCGGCGTCATGGCCGCGTATGTCGCGATCCTCGCCGGCGGTGACGAGGCACGGCAGGTGCAGATCACCAGCCACTTCCTCACCGCGAGCCTGATGTCCGCTCCCGGTAGTTTCGTGCTGGCCAAGATCATGGTCCCCGAGACCGAGAAGCCGCAGACAATCGGCACGGTGCGGATGACGGTCGAGAAGCAGACGCGGAACATCGTCCACGCGGCAGCGAACGGAGCGTCCGACGGTATGAAACTCGCCCTGAACGTGGCCGCTATGCTGATCGCCTTCGTCGCACTGATCAAGATTATCGACAAGTTACTGGTTGTGCTCGGCGAGCGCAGCTTCATGGAGCCGGTCGTCGCAGGCCTCGGATTCGAGCAACTGGACCTGGCCTCGTTGCTCGGGATGCTGTTCTCCCCGATCGCGTGGCTGATCGGCGTCGATTGGACGGAGGCCCGGCTGTTCGGCAGCTTACTGGGGACGGCGATGGCCACGAACGAGATGGTTGCCTACACGGCACTCGCCGGACAGGCGGCGGAACAAGCCGTGTCCGAACGGACAATCCGGTTGGCGACATACTCGATCTGTGGTTTCGCCAACTTCAGCTCGATCGCGATCCAGATCGGCGGAATCGGCGCGATCGCGCCCGATCGTCGGGCCGACCTCGCCCGGCTCGGACCGCGGGCGATGCTAGCGGGCGCGATGGCCTGCTGGATGACCGGCTGCATCGCCGGCACACTGACCGGCGCCTGATCCGAGATAGTGCGTTCCTCGAAGCGGAACACACACAGGACGACTCCCTTCGTAGCATCACGACGCCAGCGCGGCGCCTCGCGCAAATTTGACCGCTCGCTCGCGCTCGCGGCTCGTTGTGGGCGATGTCCGCTGGTCTGACGGGTGTCGTCGTGGGGCGCCAAAGGAGTGGTGACTTCCTCAGCCGGGGCTTTGGTTCGTCATCGCGGCCAGCAGCCCTTCGATCAGGTCGCGGGTCAGGTGACCGGTGCTGCGGTCGGCGTTGTCCAGGTGCGGGTTGTACTCGACGAACTCGGCCGACGAGAGCACGCCGGTGGCACCGAGGGCCTGTAACAGCTCGGATGCCTCCGTTTGCGTCAGGCCGCCGACCACCGGCGTACCGGTCCCCGGAACGAATGGCGAATCGAGAACGTCGATGTCGAAGCTCAGATGAACGTGGTCACACGTGTTCGCCAGTGTCCGCGCCGCCGCGATCACGGAATCGATGATGCCCGCGTCCCGCCATTGCGGCATCTCCAGCAAATGAACATCGCTATCGTTCAAGGCGTCGATCTCGCCCGCGTCCAGATCGCGGCAGCCGAAGACGTGTACATCGGCTTCTTCGATCATCGGGTCGCTAGCCGCAATCGATCGCAGTTCCAGGTGGCCGTGCCCGCAAGCGACGGCCAGGCTCATCCCGTGAGCGTTTCCGGAAGGACTGGTAACGGGTGTGTTGAAGTCGGCGTGGGCATCGATCCAGATCAGGCCCAACCGCTCGCAGCAATCGGAGAGTCCGGCGAGAGTACCGATCGCCAGGCTGTGATCGCCGCCGATGAACAGCAGGAAATCGTCGGTCTGACGCTGGCGCCAGGCGCCGCGAATGCAATCGTGGATGTGCCGGTTGAATTGCAGCACCCGCGGCATGTTCTTGATGTTCTCGGCCGGGTTGTTGGCCCAGTACGTCTCGTGAACGCCGGGAATGTCGCCGAGATCGTCGAGGGCGTACCCGAGCCGTGCGAGTCCGTCAATCAACCCCAACTCCCGCAGGGCATGGGGCCCATCTTCGGCGCCCTGCCGGCCAGCACCGCCGCCCGCCGCGATGCCGAGCAACTTGATTTGCCTGGGGGACATAACTACTTTCAATAAAGTCGCTTACAGCCAGGGCCGCGAAATAGCCGACCCCGTTGACATGGGCCGTGCCGCGTACCCTGTTTATCAATCGGCTATCTGCCCCTAGAATCCTAGCACGACGGTACGGCGGCCGCGAACGACGCGCGCAAAAAATGCCGCCTGCCAAGCCACCGATGGCGATTTCCGAAAGGACGTTATGAACTTCGATCTGCCCGATGACCTCGTCGCGCTCCAGGACACCGTCCGGAAGTTCGCGGAGGAGCAAATCCGGCCCCATGCCCGCGAATGGGACCGCGAGCAGTTTCTGCCGGACAGCCTGGTCCAACAGCTTGGCGAATTAGGCCTGCTCGGGCTCATGATTCCCCCGGAGCACGACGGCTCCGACCTCGGGTACCTCGCAAACAGCGTCGTGATGGAGGAAATTGCACGACAGGACGGCGCAACGGCGCTGCTCCTGGCCGCCCACAATGGGCTGTGCGTGGCCCATATGAACGTCGGTGCCAACGAGGAGCAGAAAAAGAAGTACTTCCCCAAGCTCGCAACCGGGGAGTGGCTCGGCGCATGGGGCCTCACCGAACCCGCGTGCGGATCGGACGCCGCCGCACTCGAAACGCGCGCCGTCCGCGACGGCGATGGCTGGCGGATCAGCGGGCACAAGCAGTTCATCACCAACGGGCTGCGCGCCAAGATCTTCGTGGTCATGGCTCGCACCGATCCCGACAAGGGCCCCAAGGGTATCTCCGCTTTCCTGGTCGAACGCGAGACAGAGGGCTTCGAGATCGGTCACAAGGAAGACAAGCTCGGGATGCGCGGTAGCGATACCGTGACCCTCAATTTCGATAACGCTTACGTCGGTCCGGAGACCCTTTGCGGCGAACCGGGCATGGGCTACGTCGACGCCCTCAAGGTGCTCGAGCGCGGCCGGGTCGGCATCGGCGCCCTTTCGGTCGGTCTGGCGCGCGGCGCCCTCGAGGAATCGCTGGCGTACGTCAAGCAGCGACAGGCGTTCGGCAAGCCGCTTGGTGACCTGCAAGCCATTCAGTTCATGCTTGCCGACATGGCGACCGAGGTGGATGCCGCCCGATTGCTCGTCCGGAACGCGGCCACGGCCCTCGACCGCGGCGAAGGCGAAATCATGAACTCGAGCGTCGCCAAGCTGTTCGCGTCGGAGATCGCGACCCGCGCCTGCATGAACGCCATTCAGATCCACGGCGGCTACGGTTACACGAAGGACATCCCGGTCGAACGGTACATGCGCGACGCCAAGCTGTGCGAGATCGGCGAGGGCAGCAGCCAGGTACAGCGAATCCTGATCGCCCGGCAGCTGCTCAAAGCGTACGAGGCCTGATCGGCCGGAAGGAAACAGTGCGTGATGGATTTCCGTCTCAGCGACGACCAGCGACAGCTCCAGCAGGCGCTCCGCGATTTTTGTGACAACGAGATCGCTCCCCATGCCGCCGACCGCGATGCGAATGGTCGCTTTGAAGAGGGGCTGGTCGAGAAGCTCAGCGAGATGGGGCTCTTCGGGCTCTACGTCCCCGAGCAGTACGGCGGCGCCGGACTCGACGTCGTTTCCTACGTCATGATGGTCGACGAGTTGTCGCGCGCCTGCGGTGCGACCGGAATTCTCGTGTCGGCCCATCATTCGCTCTGCGTCGATCCGATCCTGAAGTTCGGAAACGAGACGCAAAAACAGCACTATCTCCCGAAACTCTCCACCGGCGAGTGGATCGGCTGTTTCTCGCTCACCGAACCCGGCAGCGGCAGCGATGCCGGCGCGGCGCGGTGCATGGCCGTCCTCGAAGACGGTGGCTGGCGGGTCAACGGAACCAAGTGCTTCGTGACCAACGGCAACGAAGCCAGCGTCATCGTGCTTTTCGCCGTCACCGATCCGGACGACAAACGGCGAATGTCGGCGTTCATTGTCGATCGCGACACGCCGGGCCTGCGGGTCGGCAAGGTCGAAAAAAAGATGGGCATCAAGGCCAGCAGCACGACCGAGCTGGTATTCGAGGATGCCCTGCTGCCCAAGGAGGCGCTCCTGGGCGAGCGTGGCAAGGGCCTGAACATCGCGCTGGCAACCCTCGACGGCGGCCGTCTCGGTGTCAGCGCGCAAGCCACCGGTATCTGCCAGGCGGCGCTCGATGCGAGCGTGTCGTACGCCAACACGCGCGTCCAGTTCAACCGCCCCATCGCGAACTTCCAGGCGATCCAGTGGAAACTCGCGGATATCAAGACGTCCCTCGACGCCGCCCGGCTGCTGCTCTACCGCGGGGCCTGGCTCAAGCAAAACAACCGGGCGTTCGGGCCCGAAGCGGCGATGGCCAAGCTGTTCGCAAGCGAAATGTCCAGTCGCGTGACAACGATGGCCGTCCAGGTTTATGGTGGCTACGGCTACTGTCAGGATTACCCTGTCGAGCGTTACATGCGCGACGCCAAGATCACCGAGCTGTACGAAGGTACCAGCGAGATCCAGCGGCTCGTGATCGCGCGGAAACTGCTGACCGATCCGGCGTGGGCGGCGCGGCCCTGACGCGCCGGAGCAGTTTCGGCAAAGTTATTGGACCTCGCGAATCGTGGGCGCCGTGACCAATCGGCGGTGTGGGCATCCAATCTGGTGCGGTCCCGAGAGTAGGGAATGTAAAGAGGTATTCGATGGCAGCGAGCAATGCGTATTTGGTAGCCGGTCGGCGATCGCCGATCGGCGGGTTCCTGGGCGGACTCTCGAAACTGACGGCCCCCCAGATCGGGGCACAGGTCGCACAACGGCTGCTCGCCGACACCGGCGCCGACCCTGGATCGATCGACGAAGTGCTGGTCGGCGAGGTGTTGCAAGCCGGCGTCGGCCAGAACCCCGCGCGGCAAGTGGCGTTGGGAGCAGGCCTTCCGCCGACCATATCGGCCGTGACGATCAACAAGGTCTGCGGCAGCGGCCTGCAGTGCGCCATGTTCGCGGACACGCTGATCCGCGCCGGCGACGCCGACCTCGTGCTCACCGGCGGGATCGAATCCATGAGCCAGGCGCCGTTCTACGTGCGCAACCTGCGGAACGGCAACAAGTTCGGCAACACCGAGCTAACCGACGGCATGATCTTCGACGGTTTGACCAATATCTACGACAAGCAGCTCATGGGCCTTCTCGGGGAGTACACCGCACGCAAGGCGGGGTTGCAGCGCGATGCGCTGGACGAGTTCGCGTTCAACAGCCACAAACGGGCGGCGGCCGCCGACCAGCAGGGGTTCTTCGACAAGGCGCGCGTGCCGATCAGCGTGCCGCGGACGGACGTGCCGTTCAACACGGATGAGACGATCCGCCCTGACATCAGCGTCGAGCAACTCGCGAAGCTTCGGCCCGCCTTCGAGAAGGACGGCGTGCTGACCGCCGGCAATTCGTCGTCGCTCTCTGATGGCGCCGCGATGGTGCTGGTGGCGAGCGAAGCCGGACTCAGCCGGATCAGCGCCAAGCCGATGGCCCGACTGGTCGCGCAGCATACGGCAGGTGTCGAGCCGAAGGAGCTGTTCTTCGCCCCGATCGATGCGGCCCGCAAGGTCTGCGAGAAAGCCGGATGGAATCTGCACGACGTTGACCTGTGGGAGATCAACGAAGCTTTCTCCTCACAAATGCTGGCGTGTACGAACGCGCTCGAGCTCGACCTGAACAAGGTCAATGTGAACGGTGGCGCGATCGCATTGGGACACCCGATCGGTGCCAGTGGCGCCCGCATTCTCACGACGTTGCTCTTCGCTCTCGAGACACGCAACGTGAAACGTGGCGTCGCCACCCTCTGCCTCGGCGGCGGCAACGCCGTTGCGGTCGCGGTCGAGATGGTCTAGCAGTCGCGTTCGCCGACAACCGAGCCATCGCTACAACGCCAGGCGGTCGCGTCTGGCGTTGAGGCGTGAGCGGGTTTCAAACCCGCATTCTTTCCCAACTCTCCGTGAATCCTGGTCGCCGCCCGTCGCCAGTCTGCGAAGGGACGAACCCTGCACGCCTCTCGGGGGCGCGCCACACAGAGACCACGAATCGGCGGAGGACCCATGAAACGGATCGGATTTGCATTGTTCACCATAGCGGCCATCGCGGGTACCGCAAACGCTCAGACCTACCAGGGTCGCTTGGAAGAGAACGGACGCACCTTCCAGGGGTTCGTGGATCTCCGGTTCCGAGTCTTTTCGGCCCCGGAGGATGGAACTCAGGTCGCGTTCCCGCAAGAACGCTTCGACGTCGCGGTTGCCGACGGCCTCTTCACGATCGACCTGGACTTCAACGTCAACACTTGGAACGGGGAGCCCCGTTGGCTGGAGATCGACGTCGCACCGGCTGGTAGCGGCGAATTCGAAACGCTGACGCCACGACAACCCGTCGGCGAGACGCCCTATTCGCTCTCCACGCGCGGTATGCACGTGGATAGCGACGGAACGGTCGTGTTTGGCTCGAACGAAGAAATGCCCGGCGACCTTTGCCTGAGCCAAGTTAGCCCAGATCTGGTACTCCGGTCCACGTCCGAGCACGCCAACGCGAGCGTCCGGTTCGAAAGCGAGACCCGCCCTGGCGCCGCGCTGGAGTGGTCGCAGAGCGCCGAACGACTAGCGCTCTTCTGCTTCGGTAACGGCGGCCCTGGACGGTTGACGGTCAATGGAAACGGAAACGTGGCTATCGGCCAGTTCGGCTCGGCCGACACGCGACTCCACGTGAACAGCGGGACCGACGCCGGCCCCGGCGGTGGCGGCTATTTGCAGCTCGGGTCGTCGATCGCTGATAACCTCGCCTTCGACAACAACGAGATCATGGCACGAACCAATGGCGAAGTCGGAACCCTGTTCGTCAACCACAATGGCGGCGACGTCATGTTCGGCGGCGCCAACAACACCACGAAGGTGGGCATCCGCACGACCGATCCCGGCGTCTTCACACTGGCCGTCAACGGCCAGGCCGCCAAGCCCGGCGGCGGATCCTGGTCGAGCTTCTCAGACGCCCGGCTCAAGCGCAACATCAAGCCGCTTCCGACCGGCACGCTCGACCGCTTGCTTTCCCTCCGGGGCTACACGTACGAGTTTACCGAGGACGCGATCCGCGACCGGCTCGCGCTCCCGGGCACGCAGACCGGATTGCTCGCGCAGGAAGTTGAACGGGTCTTCCCCGACTGGGTCGAGGAAGACGCCGAGGGGTACAAGTATGTCACCGAGCGCGGCACAACCGCAATCATGATCGAAGCACTCCGTGAGCTGAGCGCACAAAACAAAACGCTCAGTCAGGAACTCGCTGCCGTCAAGACCGAGTTGGCTGCACTTCGCGGCACGACAGAGTAGGTCCCGGGTCCGGGGCGTGCGAGCGTCAGCAAGTCCGCCACCACCGCCTCGCCCGTCGGCCAACGCCCGGCGCCCTTGCCACGGACAACCTCCGTGCTCCCATCAATAAGCGTGAGCAACGCGAGATTGTCCTCCGCCTCGACCCGGCTCAGCGGGTCGTCCAGCGGGACCGACTCGAGCGCCACGGACGCGCGCCAGGTATCACCGGCGCGCGTCATGGACGCAACATGCCGAAGACATCCCACGGATCGGCGCTCCGCCAGCGCCGCAGCGCTCAACGGCTCGACCACGATGCGCTCCGACAGAAGCGACGAGCCAAGCGTCCCGGCGATGACGTGAAGCTTGTCGACAGCGTCCCCGCCGCTCAGATCGCGGGTCGGATCCCGCTCGGCAAAACCCAACTCCTGCGCTTCGTGAACCGCGTCTGAAAACGCCGTCCCCGTGGCGCAGCGCCCGAGTACGTAGTTCGTCGTGCCGTTGAGAATCGCCCGAACCGACTGCAACCGCTCGCCGACCGCGGCGATCCGCTCCAGGATCGGCGTACCGCCGCCAACCGCCGCCGACGCGTGCAACCGACATCCGCGCTCCTGCGCGAGGGCCCTCAAGGCTGGCCCATGTGCAGCAAGCAGCGCCTTGTTCGCAGTGACAAGATCGGCGCCATTCGTGAGCGCCGCTACTGCGCATTCGTATGGTGGATGCTCACCACCAATCGCTTCAACGACGATGTCGGCACCACTGCACGCCAGCTCGAGCGCGTCCGTGGTGAGCAAGGGCGCGATCCGTGGATCAGCGATGTGCCGTTCCGGTCGACGAACCGCGATGCCCGTGACCTCGAATAGATGCGGTAGTTGGTTGACCAATTCAAACACGCCACGACCGACCACACCGAGTCCGAGCAGCGCCACGCGCCGTCTCGCAGGTGCATCGCGCCCGACCGCAAACGTGGTTCGGCCACCACCGACGCGCGTCGGGTAGGTTCCGTTGAAGCGCGCTACCTCGAACGGGAGATTGCATGTTCGCGCGTAGTCCAGCGCCTTCGGCTGGACGATACGACCTTCCAATCGTTCGGCGTCCTGCCAATCCAACGTCGCATATTTCCGCGCGGCAGGCTCGTGGGCCGGATTACTTTCGTAGACACCGTCGACGTCCTTGATGAGTCGACAGCGGTCAGCGATGAGCGCTTGGGCTAGAAAGAACGCGGTCAGGTCGGACCCACCACGCCCCAGAACGACCGTACGACCGCCGCGATCCACCGCGAGGAATCCCGGAACGATCGCCACGCCATCCTCGCGCAAGGCACGCTGCACCACGTTGACGTCGACATCGATCGGAGTCGCGTCCAGTGGGTCTCCCTCCGCCCGCAATCCACAAGCGGCGGGCGTCAGAACACGAGCCGCGATGCCGGCGCGATCGAGGTGCAGCCCGAGCAACGCGGCACACTCCAGTTCACCCAGCGCTGCCAGGGTGGCTGTCGATGACCGCGATGCGCGATCGTGAATACGATCGCAGGTCGCAAGCCGGGCGTTCGTCGCGCCGGCCAGCGCCGATACCACTCCGACCACCTGCCAGCCGTCGCGGCGCCAACGATAGATCTCATGCACGGCCTGACTGAGCCGCGTTTCATCTGCGAGCACGGACCCGCCGAATTTCAGCACGATCACCCGACTGCTGGACATTCGACCACCTCCTTCCCGGACCCCGTACCAATGGCGCTCAACGCCGCGAATGCTCGCTCAAGGTCGGCAATGATCACTTCAGCAGGCTCCAATCCGACGGAAAGTCGTAACAACCCGTCTGTGATACGGATCTCGGCCCGTTGGTCGGCGGGTACATCGCCGTGGGTCATGCTTGCCGGGTGGGTGACGAGTGTCTCGACCGAGCCGACGTGCTCGGCGAGCCGACAAAACTGCAGCGCCTCCACGAACGTCCGACCGGCGTCGAGCCCGCCGACAATATCGAACGAAACGACGGCGCCGTCGGCACCGCGGTGCTGCGCCGCTGCGAGTGCACGTTGCTGGGCGCTGCCGAGTCCGGGATAGTAGACGGCGTCCACCGCTGACTGACGACTCAACCAGCGCGCGATGGTTGCGGCGGACTCCGATTGCCGCGCCAGGCGCAACGGGAGCGTCTTCAGCCCTTGCAGCGTCAGCCAGGCGTTGAACGGCGTTTGGATCCCACCCGTCGATTTGCGAATGAAACGGATCCGCTCGAGTAACTGCGCATCGCGACTGACGAGCGCCCCGCCAAGGGCGGCGGAGTGTCCATCGATATACTTCGTCGTCGAGTACACCGAGATATCGGCCCCGAACGCAAGCGGCTGCTGCAGGGCGGCGGTCAGGAACGTGTTGTCCACCGCTACCAGGACGTTCGCCGCCCGCCCCAATTCGCACACCGCGCGCAAGTCGGTGACCTCGAGCGTCGGATTTGCCGGCGTCTCGAAGAACAGCAGTCGTGTCGCAGGCTGGATCGCTCGCTCGACCGCGGCCAGATCTGTCGGATCGACGAAGGAGGTTTCAACGCCGAAGGCCGGGAAGAGCTGTTGCAGCAGACGCGTCGTGCCGCCGTAGGCGTAGCGGCTGCACACAACGTGATCGCCCTGCCGCAACACGGACAGGAAAAGAGCCGTCTCCGCCGCCAGCCCGGTCGAGAAGCAAACGGCAGGCGGAGCGTCTTCCAGTTGCCCCAGCGCTTCTTCGAGTGCCGCGACGGTGGGATTCGAGACGCGCGAGTACTGATGGGCGCAATCGCTGCCGATGTTCTCGCGGCAGAACGAGGTCGACTGGACGATGGGGGCAATCAGGGCGGCGCCGTCGCCACGACCCAGCCCGGCCCGGGAACAGATGGACTCGATCTCAGAGGGGGTGAGCGTTTGCTCTTTCATGCCGCAACTCCTGTCACGGCATCAAAAGCAACCAGTGCTGGCGTGAGCTGCAGCGAACATCGCTGCTTGTTTTTGACAGATATCCGGAAAACCGGCTCCGCCCGCATCATACCTACGCCTAGGCTGGATTCGGCACCGTGGCAGGGTCACACCCGCTCGGTTGCCGCCCGGGACCGTTTATTGGCATCCCGGGACTCTTGATGCAAGTTCGAAGTATCCTATCGACCGACACACCGGCGGTCAAGAAAAGATCCGCGCTCCGCAGCGTTTGCCGGCATTTGCTTGATTCGCTCGTCACGAATCGGCTACATTCACAACTGGAGGGGGGGAAAGAAGCCGACGGGGCACACACGTGCCGACACGCCACGGGCCGGTCCGCCTTGAGCACAAGAGTGTGGACGGGCGTATTGTTCACTCACGAAGCATCTGCGCAAGAACAGGTACCGCAGAACCACGCGCGGCATCAAGGTGGATGGTATACGCATCCGGGCCTACCCCAATGGAGCAACAGATGAGCACTGGCAGCGTGACGAAGATCGCGACCTGGTCGATTGTGCTAGCGGGCATGGTGTCGATAACCGCGCCGTCCAGCCCCGCGCAGGGACCTGACGACCCCCCGCGATCGACCATCGACACCGAAGCGCTACTCGCAATCGCGCAATCGGACGGGCTCCCGGCAACCATTCGTATTCTCAATCCGATGACCGGGGCCGTACAAGCGACGTTCGTTCCACGCGACTTTCCCAACAACGGAATGCTACTGCCGGCAACGGACATCCAACCCGGCCCCAATCGGACGGTCCTGGTCGCACAGCCGATTGGCGACAAAATCGCGCAATACGACGACCACGGCAACTTTCTCGGCAACTATCTCGAGGGCCCGATCGTAAACAACATCCGCGGTATCGCGCGTAGCGCCGACGGAGGATTCCTGTTCACATCCGACTGGACAGGCGACAACGTCCACCGATTTCGGTTCCTCAATCGGACGCCTGCCGGTTCCAGTCCCGACGGAGAGTTCATCGTCGGCATGCAGCCGCCGCCCGCGCTGGATCAACCGTACGCCATGGCCGTATTGGGCGACGGCGCGCTGCTGGTCGGCGACATCGGTGCACGACGGCTGAAGCTGTTCGACCCGGGTAGCGGTGCCTTCATCGCTTTGTTCTCGGAGGCCAACGTCACCGGCGACATCACCGACATCGACGTGATGCCGAACGGAGACGTCGTCGTCGCCCACGGCCCAGGTGTGTCCATCTTCAGTCCGACCGGCGAACTGATCGACAGCTTCGCATTCCGCGCGCCCAACGGCGTCCACCGGTTGGCCGACGGCACGTTCCTGGTCACCAGCGAAATCAGCGTAGGCCAGGGCCGCGGGCTGTTCCGCGTCTCGATCGCCGGCGCCATTCTGGAAACGCTCGACAACACCCGCGGTTATGGCGCCCTCGAAAATGTCCGGCTCGTTCCGATCGGAGGCGATTGCAACAACGATCGGTCCATCACGACCGCCGATCTCGAGGAGTTTGCCGGCTGTTCGGGAGGCCCGGAGTCCCCGCTGGAGAAGGGCTGCGCGTGCTCGGATACCGACTTTGACAATGATGCCGACCTGCTCGATTTCGCCGAGATGCAGCGACGCGTGCAGTAGCGCGAGCACCACAACGAACGTTACCCGGAGCGAGAAGGAGTACCGGAATGCGAATGAAATGCTGCCGCGCCGCGCTGGTGGTAGGAGTCGTCGCAAGTGCCGCTTGGCCCTCGACTGGCCAGATCGTGCTGGTTCCCGTACCCGGCGACGACCGCCAGCCTGACGGTCCCGTGTACACATTTCACGTCGGCGCGTTCGAGGTGACCAATGCGCAGTACGTAGCCTTCCTGAACGATGCCGAGTTCCACAACGAAACACAGAATCCCGGATTCGGCAATGAGCGCGGTGACAACCTTCGTTGGCGAACACCGCTCGAACCGGGCGACGTCGGACTGCTCGTCGGCGGCAGCTCCGTCGTCGACGGTGTCTTCGACCGATCCCGCAGTCTGATCCTGTACGATCCTGCGGCGATCGTCGGAGCGCGCTATGCACCGGTGGCCGGTAAGGAAGAGCATCCGGCCGTCGGAATGAGCTGGATCGGCGCCGCCAAATACTGCAACTGGCTGACGATTTCGGAGTCGATCGGCCTCGATCAACGCTGCTACGCCGAAGGGTCGGCGGAGACCGACTGGTTTCCGATCACGATCGGCAGCGACGTGGGCGGTACCCAATCGGCAACCAACATCGCGCGCGCGCTCAACCCGCTCGAGCGCGCCGCGCTCGTCCGCGACTACCGCGGATACCGCCTGCTCATGGACCAGGGAGGCACGGCCGTCGGCCCGACCAACGCGGTCCCGCGGCGGTTCAACGAGTGGTTCAAGGCCGCCGCGTGGCACCCGGATGCCCCCGACACGCCCCGGACGTTCTTCGTCGGATCCTTCGAGGAACACACCGTACCGCCGAACCATTGGCTGCACGCCTTCGGACGCGACCCGTTGGTCGATATGGATGCCAATTACCGTGACAGCGGAGACCCCTTCGACAGTCCGATCGCCGCAGTCATCGCAACGACGCCGGTGGGGTACTACGACGGCAGCCTCCAAGACGGCTCGTTTGCGACCAACCCGAACGACAATCGGTTCGGCATCTTCGACATGTCCGGCAATGTCTGGGAATTTCTCACCGACCGTGTAGAGATCTCAGTACGCCCCGCACCCGACCGGGCCATCGCCGGCGGCAGCTACCGATCCAACATCCGACAGGTCAGCGCCGCCAATCGCGGGGATATCAGTCCCGCCAGCACTCGGCCGGTCGTCGGGCTGCGCGTCGCTCGCGTCCTCCTGCCACCTTGCGAAACCGGCGACTGGACACTTGATGGAAACGTCACGATTGCTGACCTGACAGGCATGGCCAGCTGCCTGACCGGCGTAACCGTCCTCTGGACTGACCGGGCCTGCCCCTGCGTGGATCTCGACGACGACAAGGACGTCGACCTGCACGACTACGCTGCGTTGCAGCGGGCCGCGAACGGTCCGGCCCCGGCACGCTGATGCCCGACAAGATCGCAGGTGCGACGCTTAGCGCGGGAGGGTCGTCGTGCGGGGGATATCGGCGCGCAATGCCGCGCACCGTTCGTAAAACGCGAGCGTGTCGGCGTAGGCCGGACGCTCGGTGTCGGACGCGTGCTCGACAGCTTGTCGTTGACGCGCAACCGCTTCGTCGATCGCGCCAATGCGGTACATCGCCAGCGCATACGTGTCGAGCACTGGCGCGTCGGTCTTCGCCGCCGCCGCCAGCGCCGCACGGGCAAGCTCGACCGCGACTCGTGGCGATCGTCGAAAGGCCTGCGGCTGGTTGAGCAGATCCCAGGCCAGCGTGTTGAGCAGCTTGGCATCACCGCCGTAGCGGTCGAGAACGGCAGTGACCAAGCGCTCGGCCTCCTGAACCCGACGCAACGGGCCAAGCAGCAGCGCGAGCTTATGGCGCAGCAACTGTGGCTTCGGCGCGTCGGTCGTCAACAGCTCATCGACAAGCCGCAATGCCACGTCCCAGCGTTGCAGGGCAAACGCCTGCTCGAACATTGCCTGTAGACGGTCCGCGGTGCGCTCGGCGCGAACCAGAGCGCGTGCGCGATCGGCGTCGTAACGTCCGTCGATCAGTGCCTGCACGATCTCATCCGTTGGCGGCGACTGCGGGTGCCCGTGCCATGCGAGCATCCCGCGCGCATCGACAACAAACAGATACGGCAGATAGGCAACGCCCACCGGATCACAATAGGCGCGGCGCGTCCGGTCGGCGGCGTCGCGGGCCAGTGCAAGGTTGTCCGGCCAATCCCCCTGGTGCGTCTGGTGATACTCCCGCGCAGCTTCGGGAGGCGCCGTGCAAATCACGAGCACGACGCCGCGGTCGCGCAGCAATTCGGCCAGCCCCTTCATGCGCTGCCACTCCGCGTGGCGCGTATCTGCGTCGAGATCGACGAACATCAGCAGCCGAACCCGCCCGTTCTGCGTGGCCAACTGCTCATGCACAATCCACTCGCTGACGACGATCGGCGGCCCGGGCGACCCGACGCCGACAGTCGCCGACTGCCAGAATAACGCATAGAGTACGAGTACGAATGACATTGACGCCTCCTACACCGTTGTACCCACCAGCCGGCCGCGGGTTTCAGCATGGAAGCCACACGGCGCACGTATTCCGACCGTGGGAGATGATGCGCCGTTTCGAACTGAAGCCGCTCGGTATCGATCATCCGGGGTCAAGGACGGGTTGATGCCGACAATCCCACTGTTCATCGACACCCCCGGACAAGGGCTGCACGAAATCACCGACGTCGTCGCACGAACCGTTGCAGACGCCGGCGTATCTGTCGGATTGTGTACCTTGTTCGTTCGACACACGTCGGCGAGTCTCGTCATCCAGGAAAACGCCGACCCGAGCGCTCGACGTGACTTGCAAGCCTGGTTCGACCGGCTCGTCCCGGAACAGGACCCGCTATACTCGCATGTGTCCGAAGGTCCGGATGACATGCCGGCGCATATCAAGGCCGCGCTGACGGCGACCTCACTATCCATTCCGATCGACGACGGCCGGCTCGGGCTGGGAACGTGGCAGGGAGTCTACCTCTGGGAGCATCGGCGACGCGGACAGCGCCGGCAGTTGCTCGTGCAACTCCTGGCCGGCTGAAGGCGCGAACAGTTTCGGGCTCCAAATCGTCAGCACGCCGGTCAGGGCCAAGCCGATGGCCATCAGCTTGCGACGCGTCATGGTCTCCTTGAGAAAGATCGCGGCGAGGATGATGGCAAAGAACGCCGACGTCTGGTTCAGCACGGCGACGATCCCGCTATTGTCCCCGTATTTGAAGCCGGCCACCCAAAACAGCAGGCAGACGTACGCGCCCAGCAACGAGCCCGGAATGCTGAACGCCCAGATGTCCCGGCGTGTAAAGCCGCGCCACGCACCCCATTCCCGGGGCATGAACAGTGTCAGAAACATGAGGAAGAGCGTGCCCGCCAAAAGGCGAATCGCGGTCGCCCAGACCAGATCCGCGCCCTGCAGCACCGGCCGCGCCAGCACGATGCCGTACGCCATCATGCCGATCGAGCCGACCGTCGCAGACATCCCGATGATCAGCTCCCGGCGCGTCCGACCGGCCGGCGGGTGTACTCGGCTGGAAACCAGCAATCCAACGATGATCAGCGAAGCTCCCACGAAGTGAACAGTCTCGAGTCGTTCACTGATCAACAGCCACGAGAACAGCAGCACGAACGGCGTATAGGTGCAGTCTACGATGGTCGTCAGGCCGACGCCGATGATCCGCAACCCGTAGAAGAACAACGTATCCGCGAGCCCGATGCCGATCACTCCGCTAATCGCGAGAATAGCAAGGTCATATCGCGTCAGGGCTCGCAGCGCGCCGGTGGTTGCGTACTCCGTCCACAGCGGCAGCACCAGAATCGTGGGAATGAACAGCAGCAATGCGAAGCTGTTCTTGAACAGGTTGAGCGCCATCGGCGAGATGTGCTCGGTACACCGCTTAAACAGCACGAGCCCGCCGGCCCACGTGATGGCCGCCCCGAGCGCGCAGATTTGTCCAATTTGATCTTCTGTCATGGAGCCGGATTATAGAGGGCGCCACGCAACTTTCGTAGCGGCCGTCCAACGATCGGCCGAAAGGCCCTCACGATCCCTGCGAACTGGCCATCCGACGCGCCGAAAAATCGTTGACACGATCGTTATCGCCTGAGAGTCTACGAGTTCGCGGGCAATACCTTCGAGGGAGATTCCCGATGAGCTGCACGAACTGTCTTCAGGTTCAGGATCAGCTGCTCCAGCTTCGACGGCGCCTCTGGCTACAGGCGGCTGCGCTCGCCACGACGGTACTCGCATTGTTCGTCGGCGGCTTTGTCCATTCCAAACACAACGACGAAACATCGACACCGCCCGTGCTGCGCGTCAGGGGCCTGATCGTGGAGGACGCCGAAGGGCGAGAACGAATCCTAATCGGTGCGCCGGTTCCCAAAGTCGACCATCGGATCCGTACCGATTTCGCGAAGGCCAAGAAGGCGTGGGGAGACCGCTACCCTAACATGGATTGGTACAAGCGGCTCGAGCACAACCCGACCGGGATGGTCATCCTCGACGAAAAGGGGCACGATCGAATTTCGTTCGGCGTTCCGCAGCCGGACCCGAACGTTGGTCGACGGGTCGCGCCTTCGATCGGATTCGCGATCAACGACGAACAAGGCTTCGAGCGCTCCGGCTGGAGTCACTTCCCCGGACGGGCAGTCGGATTCGGCTTGGATCACCCCAACCGCGAGGGCCTCAATCTGTTCCTCTTCGACGATGGCTCGGTCGGCATGTTGGTGCGGGACGACAAAGGCACCCGTCAAACGTTCGTCGGACATGCCAACAAAGGCACCCCCTGGTCCGGCATCGAAGGATCGTTGCAGGGGCTCGCGATCCGCGATGAACACGGTCCGAGCGTGGTGGTAAACGCTGCGAGCCCGGCGCCGTCGATCGAGATCCGCGAGGCCGGCGGAAAAACGATGCGGAAATTGACGGAAGACGCACCCTGAGCGTGAAGACATCAGCCTTCGCGTGCAGCGCTTCTGCAAACCGGTTACGCTACCGGGTTTACAAGAACTTCAACATACGGAGTGGTCTCATGCGCAGGCTGACGATCCCTGTCTTCGTAGCTTTGTGTGCGGTCCTGGCCCGAGCCGCCGACACGCATCCGTTCGGCGTTCACGACATGCTCGCGATGGATCGCGTCGGACGACCACTGGCGTCGCCGGACGGATCGCGCGTCGCATTCACGGTCAGCGTCACCGACATGGATGCGAACGGTCATCAGACGGACATTTGGGTATGCAACGCGGATGGCAACGATCTTCGGCGCTTGACCAATCACGAGAGCAGCAGCTTCAGCCCACACTGGTCGGCGGACGGTGACGCGCTCTTCTTTCTTTCGCGCCGATCCGGCTCCACGCAGGTGTGGCGGATCAGCCTAGCCGGCGGCGAAGCGGAGCAGATCACGAACCTGCCGCTCGATATCAACGCGTTCCGCGTGTCACCGCGCGGGACGCATCTGGCCCTGAGCCTCGATGTATTCCCGGAGGCATCCGATCCGGACAAAACGCGCACCCTGCTGGACGAGCAGACGGAGTCGCCTACGACCGGCAGGATCTACGATCAGTTACTTGTTCGGCATTGGGATACGTGGAAGGACGGTCGTCGATCACACCTGTTCGCATACGAGATCGAGACCGGCAAGTGGACGGCGCTGATGAAAAGCATGCCGGCGGATGTGCCGTCCAAGCCCTTCGGCGGTGACAGCGATTTCACCTTCACGCCCGACGGAAAGGCGGTCGTCTTCTCGGCCCGCACCGCCGATCGCAAGGAGGCGTGGTCGACCGATTTCGACCTGTATCGCGTGAACATCGACGGTAGCGATGCACCGACCAATCTGACGCCGAAGAATAGCGCGACCCTCAAAGCGCCGACGTTCTCGCACGATGGCAAGCGACTGGCCTGGCTGGCAATGAAACGGCCCGGCTTCGAAGCGGACCGTTTCCGGATCGTCGTTGCGGACTGGCCTAACGGTACGCCACGCGTGCTCACCGAGCCATGGGACCGCTCGCCGCACGGACTGGTGTGGTCGCGCGACGGGAGGTCCATCTACTGCGCCGCGGACCATCACGGCCAGCACTCCATGTTCGCGATCGATGCCACGAGCGGCGATGCGCGGATTCTGGTGGAAACGGGCGCCGTGCGCGGCATCGCAGCGGCTAAGGATGCAATCGTGTTCGGGCTCCAGTCACTGACACGTCCCACCGAACTCTATCGACTCGCAAACGAACGTCCGGAACCCATCACCCGTTTCAACCGCGCCAAGCTCGAGGCCGTCCGTATGGGCACCCCTGAGCAATTCACGTTCAAGGGGTGGAACGACGAGACCGTCTACGCATACGTGGTGAAGCCGGTCGACTTCAATCCGGACCGTCGTTATCCGATCGCGTTCCTGGTCCACGGCGGCCCGCAGGGCTCATTCGGCAACGACTTTCACTATCGCTGGAATCCGCAGTTCTATGCCGGCGCCGGGTACGCCGCGATCATGATCGACTTTCACGGTTCGACCGGATACGGCCAAGCGTTCACCGATTCCATTTCCGGTCATTGGGGCGACAGACCGCTGGAAGACCTGCAAAAAGGACTTGCAGCCGCGCTCGAACGCTATCCCTGGATGGACGGGGAGCACGTTGCCGCACTCGGCGCGTCCTACGGCGGCTACATGATCAACTGGATCGCCGGCAACTGGCCGACGCGTTTCCGCTGCCTCGTCAACCACGACGGTATCTTCAACGAGCGGATGGCCTACTACGATACCGAGGAGCTGTGGTTCCCGGAATGGGAGTACGGCGGCCCCGAATGGCAGCGAACGGCGGCGTACGATCGCTTCAGTCCGATCAACCATGTCGACAAATGGCAGACGCCGATGCTCGTGATCCACGGCCAACTCGACTACCGCGTTGTGGACACGCAGGGAATCGCGACCTTCACCGCGCTGCAGCGCAAGGGCATCCCGAGCCGACTCCTGTACTTCCCGGACGAGAACCACTGGGTTCTCAAACCACACAACAGCGTCCAATGGCACGAGACCGTGCTCGACTGGCTCGACCGCTGGACCAAGGAATAATGCAGCCGGCTGAAACGACCACGTAGCCTCGCCGTTCACGACCCAGTGCTGCCAAAATTGGCAATTTTCTTGGGTTTCAGAACCGGTTACGTATATACTGCCCGCGGGTTTATTTCTCTGGAGGGAAGGAAGATGCGCGCTCTATTGATGGTTTGCTGTGTGCTCACAACGTCGGCAGCGCTGGCTGACGGCGTCCTGCTGGTCCCTGACTCCGGCACCGACCGCGTCTGGTCGTTCAGCCCGGTGGACGGCTCGCTGATCAATGACTCGTTCATTCCAGACGACGGACGTTTGGCGACGGTCACGACGATCATCGACAGTGGCGCGGGCTCGCTGCTGCTTTCGGATCAGACCAACGACGCGATCATGGAGTACGACTACAGCGGGAACTTCGTGCGTACCGTGACGGACAACGACGCGTCCGGAATCGACAACATCCGCGGCATCGCAGTCCGCAACGGTCAAATCTACGTCTCGGTCGCGAGCGGCGTACACAACGACACGGTCCAGCGGTTCGACATGGACGGCTCGAACCAATCAACGTTCGCCACCGGAATCGAGAGCCCGTGGTTCATCCTGTTCCGTGACAACGACATGCTCGTCAGCGATAGCGGCGACGACCAGCTCGAGCGCTTCGCGCTGGACGGCACGGACCTTGGACCGATCCACGACTCCGATGGCCAGACAGGGATCGACTTCCCGCGACAGATCGTCGAACTGCCCAACAGCAACCTGATCGTCGGCGGCTTCAGCGTCCCGGCCGGCATCTACGAGTACGACGCCGACGGAAACGAACTGCGGTTCTTCGATGTGAACGGCATCCGCGGCCTTTGGCTGCTCGAGAACGGCTTGTGGTTCTGGACCGCCGGTACGAACTACGGAACACTGGACCCGGATACCGGTGAGGTCGTCAGCACGACCGTCGGCGGCTCCAGCTTCCAACACGTTGGATTCTCGGCGCTTCCCGAACCGGCTTCGCTGCTGCTCCTGCTGAGTGGCGCGGCGCTGATCCGTCGGCGCTAGCGAACGCAGCGCAGCGGCCGCCCAGCCGAGTAACTGATGGAATGAAAAAAAGAAGAGCGGAGCGGTCGACCGGACCGTTCCGCTCTTTCTCGTAGGAGAGGTGACAACGTTCCGTCGATTATCCGCGCCGTCGACCGGCAGCCACCATCGCCAACCCGAGCAAACCCGCCAAAGTGCCCGGCTCCGGGACGGCCGTGATGGACAGATCGTCGATCAACCCGCGCGGGCCGCTGAACGAGCCATTGTACGTCGCGTAAAGGTGCAACGTGTCGAACTCCGCAGCCGTCACCGACAGGCTGTTCACCGCCGGCGCATCACGGCCACCACCGCCCGCGATCACGAACGAATCGCTCGCCACGACCGTATCGTTGCGCAACGCGTCGAGGTGATACTCGATACCGCCCCACGGACCACGCTCGAAGTACGCGATCTCGAGGCTGGCCGCGTTGCCCAGTTCCTCCAGGTCCATCCAGACCGACGCGAGCGCGCCGACCGACAGATTGTCACCCGGAATGAACGCACGACCGAACGTCAGCCCGTTGCGCCGGCTGCCGAAATCCGGAAAGTCGTCATACAAGAGCGTCGCGTTCTCGATGATGTTCTCGTTGCCGAGCCCATCCACGCCGTCCGGCCCGAACGTATCGCCACTGGGCCACATGCCGCTCACACGATTGACATCGCGAAATGTGACGCCCGCGTGCTGGAACGTCTCGCCGTAGAATCCCTCGGCGAGGTCCTCATAGTCGTGGAACACATCGGCCAGCGCCGTAGAGCCGGCCAGCACGGCCACCATGGCCGCAACCCTCATCAGATCTCGCATACCTTCGTCCTCCTGCTTACCTTGGGACATGAAACAAACAAACTCACTCCCCCTGCCACCCGTCCGGTGGTGTCGGCAACGCATGATGCACCATGACCGACGTGGGAATCGGCGGATAGCTCATCCGGACGCGATAGATATCAAACTGGTCAGGGTCCCAGCCCGTCTCGCTGAAAATCAACTCCAGCATCGACCGGTATCCGGGAACGTCAGGCGTCCGCGCCCCCCGAATCCCCGAGCCGATATGCACCAGCTTCTCCGAAATCTCCAGCACGTCCCGCGGATCGCGCGTGGTCGGATTGACCAGCTCACTGAAGACACGGAGCGTCCGCTGAACCGGACCGAACAAATCACGATGGACGATATGGTCCATCAGCAGCGTCTCGCTCGGCGTGCGAATCCCCGTGCCAAACAGTGCCTCTTCACCCTCGTGCGTTCGATAGACCGGCGCCACCTCGCGGCCGATCTCCGCAGTGACGATATCGGCCGCGCCGGTCTGCCCGACCGGCCCCGGCAGGATGTCATCCTCCAGCATTCCCGCCTCGGACACCCTACGCTCGACCGGCGGCAATGGATCCGAGCAATGCTGCTCCAGAAGCGGGACTCCGGTTCGATTCAGAACGGGGGCCGCCAACGGCCGTCGCAATGGATCACGCTGTTCGGTTCCCGAATAGATCACCGATTGCGCGAACGGCCAACGCAGGTTCGGCCGCGTCCGCATGAATCCGATCAGTCCATTGAGCTTCACCATGTCGAAAAAGCCCGGCCGCTCCGACACATTCAGCACGATTGTCGCGAGCATCGTCCGGGCGCGACCGCCAAAGATGAACGTGTTGCCGCGAAACGCCTGGCTCCGCCAACGCTGCTCGGCCTTCTCGTCAATCGGCAGCGCACTCGACTCCAGCATCATCTCGAGCATCTCGCGGTCCGGCGCATGCGTCCGGACGAGCCGTTCAAACGATGCACAGGCGTCGAGCACGGCGTCGATTTGGGCGATGTCGATCCCCTGTTTCATCGCCGCCGTATGCCACGTGTCCAAACTCTTGCGACCCGGTAGGTACCGCATCGCGGAAAGCGGGTCGTCGGTATACGTCAAATGCCAAAGCTGCCACCCAAGCTTGGGATGCACGCCGAACCCGTCCGAGACGTCATGCGGCCGCGGCCTCGTCCCGCAAACACGCTCGATCACCCGCGCCAACGGTTCCCGAATCCGACCCGCCACCTCGGTCGCCTCACGCTGAAACGAATCCGAATCCGACGGCCCGGCCTTTATTGACGGCACAATGTTCGTCATCACCACCCAACCGTAACACTTCTCCTGTAACGTTTCAAGAACATTTCCGAAATATCACGTCCTATAACTAACTACGTGCTTATCGTCGCTCGGGTCGGGGTGCAGCGACCGCGCGCCCGCTTGAACTCCAAGTGTCACGCCCTGGATTCTGAAGAGTCAGAAATGTCCGAAAAAGTGGCGCCGTCTTGCGCGTCGAGTCGCTTTCTCGCCCCCTAACGTCCGAAAACGTATCTTCCGAAGAAGCGACGAGTTACGACGGCGTCGAGCGACTAGCGCAATCGTTGACGCGGCGCGCAAGTGATCGCGGTGCGAATCGAGCGACACATTCTTGCTTTCCAAACGCGGCGCGCTGCCTACGATTCGGCCGGAGGTCGTCAGTTTTTTCACGGCCGGTGGCGGGATCATGCTGGAACAAGTCGGGAGTTCCTGAAGGCGGCGCTGCGCCGTCAGGCGGTTCACTGCTGCAAATAGGGGCGGCGAGTCAGCACGCCCGGGGCCGTGTTGCTGCGCGTTCGAACAGCGCGCGTCGGTCGCGCGCCGAATCCGTCGTTTTTTCTCAACATAGGGAGGTTTCGAGATGAGACGGATATGTTCTGTTGGCATTTGTTTCGTGGGCATATTGAGCCAATTGGCCAGTCAGGAGGTGCAGGCGCAGCCGTATCCGACCTATACGGCAGACGAGATCATCGTCACGATCGGGGCCGGCGGCACGATGAACGGCTTCGACTTCGCGGACATCCGCGCGTTCTTGGACTGGGTTGACGATCCAGATGGGGACATGACCTCCAACGCCGTTGACCAGACCTACGTCGGTGAGTGCGCGGCGGAGGTATTCACCGTTCACGATGGGACTGACACGAATCTCTTCGGCGGCATGACATTCAATGGCGGCAAGGTAATCCTTCGACCAATGGTGGATGCGCGACACAATGGTGTTGCCGCCGATCCCGACCCCACCGGCAACGATGTGTGGGAGGCAGCCGATGTCGGCAAAGCGGCGCCGCACCCGGTGCTGCTGTCGATGGTTGCGGGCGAAGGAGAGGTGTTGCATGTATTCCAATCGGGGGTCAACTTCGAAATCGACGGCTTCGAGGTCATTGTGGATGATCCCGCCAAGAGCGGCCTCAGGCTCCGCTCGCCGAACGGTACGTTCCGCGTGACACGATGCATCATCCATGAGTGGGTCAGCGGCTCGGCGGGAACGCGCGGCGTAAACTGCAATGCGGGCAACATCTCGACGATGGACATTACAGTGGACAACTGTCTGTTCTACAACGTCGACATCGGTGTCAGTCTGCCAAACGACATCAACACTGCCAATATCATCAATTGTAGCTTTTTCGGCGAAGAAACGACGGGCTCGGCTGGCATCTCCGTGGCATCCGGCGTGAGCGGTGTCACGATCCGGAACTGCGATTCCTACGACTTCGTCAACGACTACAGCATTGCCGCGACAGTTACAGCGAACAACAACGTCAGCGGGGATACGACCGCACCGGGAACATTGGCGGCAACGGGCATCCTGCCAGGCGAGTACTACGTCGATACCGCCAACGACATCTACCGGCGCAAGGAGTACGCATCGGCTACAATGCCACCACCGCCGAACGCGCTGGACGCGGTCGGCCAAAGCCAGTCCGATCTCTTGCTACGCTTCGATCTCAAGAACCGTCGACGGGCCGTCGGCGACTGGGATATCGGCGCTGATCAATTCTGGACGGCCGCGGAAGAACCGCTTCCGCTGCCCGAGGTGCGGCTGGAATGGGACACGATGACACCGACCAGTGCGGAGATCGATTTCTCCACCGGCTCCACAGTCAGTTACACCGACGGCACAACGACGATCAACAAGACGGTCGCCAACGAGTACGACGCCACGCTCACCGACCTCGGCGGCGGCTTCTGGAAGCTCGACGTCACGAACAAGAAGACGGACGATCTAGCGGCCGTCTACTTCCCGTACGATCCGAGTGCTGGCGTGGCAGTCGGGCCGGACGGAGACGCCACGACGATAAGCGAGGGTGGTGACGACTTCATCCTCGTTCCGTACTTCCTTGGAGTGGCGCTGAAGGCTGACAATACGCTAAAACGAATTCCTAACGATCCGATGGTGACGCCGACCACCGTTGATTGGTCGTGGGAGCTTTTCAACTCGAATCCTGACTTTCATCGCGGCGAGTACCCTGGAAACTCCTTCAGCCCGATTACGATCCTGGCCGATGGTGATACGGCGCGCGTCGTCGCAGCAGTGAACTGGAGCACTGTCACCGGATCGGAGGGACCGCGTATATGTCGGATCGGAGCGGGGAAGCACCGACAAACGATCCGATACGAAGATGCTATTTCACAGAACAGTTCCGACACGTTCCACGCCCAATACGGGTTGTTCTTCAAGGGTGCCGACAACCGTACGCCGTGGACCAAGGCAGTGGAACCCTACCAGCGCTGGCTAAAGCACAAGATGGCCGCTAACGACCTCCGCCCGGACTTCCCAGCGTGGCAGGCAGATTCTCACGGTTTTTTAGCCGTGCTCTTGAGCGAGTTCAGTGACACCGAGTTGATGCAGGAACCGCCGCTCGTGGACGTACCGGTACCGCACCAATACATCCAGGGACTTTGGGACACAGCCGAGGACGAGTATCTGTTTAACTGGGTCCAATTCTGGGGCCAGATGACAAAGGCCGGCGGATCCTGCACACCGAACAGTCCGGCTGACTGCACCACAAACTCTGTGATGGAGGACGCGACAGATGCATGCGGCTGCTGCGATCTATTGCGCGTCCCAAACTCGCGCTTCAGCCCAACCGGGGCTTTTGATCTCGACACATTTGCCGGCGATGTGACTTCCGCCCCCTCCAATGCCCACATCGGATTCTACACACGACCGATCGCGGCAGGATCACTGATGGGAACCGGGCTCGACAGCACTGCGTCGCTGCCCAGCTGCTATTGGGCTGATCCGATGATCTCGGAAACCGGTCTCGAATGGTTGAATGGTTGGATCACCGAGATCGAGACGTTCGTTCCGGATACGAACGCCTACTACTACGATGTAATCGGAGCCAAGGACTTCGGACGTCCGTTGTTCGTTGCCGAACTGTTCAGCAAGACGTTGATGGGCGACTTGGCCAATGACGGATTGATCGAGGGTGCGGTCGATATATACCCTGCAGCGTATCTCAATGATGGCTCGATCTACCGCGATAGTGACACATTCCGAGGCGCGCGAGACGAGAACGATTGTGAAGCTACGCTCGACAACCTACTCGCCGGAAACATCGAAGCAACCATTCTGTATCCGGAGTTCGGCACCTATCTACTCAACGACCGCATCCACTTCAATGGGCAAACCAACAGTCAAGGCCTATCCTGGGGCAATACGGCTCTTCCTTTGAGTGCCAGCGCTGACCCGGGAGCCAATCCGGAGTACTGGGGCCCGCGCCAAACGTTCAACCTTGGTCACAAGTACAATCTGTTCCGAATCAACTACGACGGAACGGCCGAAGAGTACATCATTCATGAACTTGCGAAGTTAGCCATCGACCTCCGTGAATGTGTAAGCTGGTGGTCGCGCGATCCGCTCTACCAGCACGACTGGGGGATATCGAACGTATCATCCGGGATTACCGTTCGCCGCTTCCTGGATAAGAACGGAGATAGCCTGCTGGTCGTGGATCACTACGACTACGCAACTCTTCCGGCGCAGCAATTCGACTTTGGCGGCTCGACACTGACCGCCCCCGAGTCACGGATCGCAATTTACGACACGCAAAACAGTACCTGGTATAGCGCTGCTTGCCCGTAGCGTCCAAACACGGCGGGCCGCCCTCGGGTGGCCCGCTTCGCTTTAAGCCGTTGGCGCGCCATCCACCAATTGCGGACCGGTGTATTCCTCCACCAGGCACGCGTCCTGAATCGAGCGGCCGAGCATTCGCGCCAGTGGCACTTCCTGCGGGAACTGCTCCGCGCCACGCACCGACAGAATAAACAGCCGATCGCGGTGTGCGCTCAATCCCAGCACCAGGTCGTCACAGCACCACGCCCGGCGGATCGCGGCGCCACCCGCAAGCAGCGTCGTCGAGATGCTCTCCTGCGCGTAGATTCCGCGCACGCCGTGGTCGGCCTCGGGGAGCACCAACTCCACAAGGTCGCCCCAACGCCGAACCTGCAGCGATTCAATCGGCTGAACGCCGCGATGCACTGTTTCCCATGCCCGTGGCGCGTCAAGATCGCACGCTACGACCGTCCCATCGCCCAAGCCGGCGTACAGCCGCCGATCGAGCGTTGCGAGCGCGTGGATGACGTCACCGAGCGGCTCGAGGAGCGTTCCGCACTCTCCCGCCGGATCGACGCAATACACGCGATTATCGCCGGAGAAGAACACGCCCTTGTCCCCATCGCTCAAGACCGCGCGGAGGGTCCGCGGCCGACCGTCCGTCGGCTCCAGCAGCGGAACCGCTTCCAGTGGTGCGTCTAGGGGCCACATCCAACAGCCGAGACCGGAGTGCGTTGCATAGAGTTGACCGTCAGCGACCGCGGCGGCGTTGAACCCGGTTCGCTGCTCTGCTGCGTCCGGCACGGGATAAGCGTTGACGACTTCGCCGACATCGGCCGTCACCTCCCAGACTCCTTGCGCCGCGCCGACGTAAAGCCGACCGCTCGCGGCGGC
>JANQNU010000020.1 GCA_028279405.1 Phycisphaerae bacterium | reverse complement strand
ATCTGGTGCTTCAGGCAAGGGCCGGCGTCGGCAACAATCTGCCCACCCGGCCGCAACTCACCTGCCCGTTGCCGGCGGCGACGATTCCGCAGCCCGGCGAATTCACCTTCCAGTGGTCCAACGCCGACTTCGTCGAGACCTACGAGTTCCAGATCCTCAGCTCGACCGACCAGGTGCTCTTCCGCCAGCCCGACCTGCAGCAGACGGCCTTCCGTCCGCTCGGTCTGGTCTTGCCGGCTCCTGACTACTACCTCTGGGTCGTGTGGGCCAACAACGTCAACGGCCGCGTGCGCGCCGCGAGTGGGTTCTTCGTCGATCCGCCCAACGCGCACCCGATCCAGGAGTCGTTCTATAGCAATATCCGCTTCCCGAACAACCACACGCTCAATCTGCCGCTGAATCCGAGCGAATTCACGTTCGTATTCGAGTTCCACAACGAAGGAACATTGGGGCTCGAGTTCGACAACATCGTGTATCCGGATGATTTCGAACCGAAGTGGACCGGCGGCTTTGACATTGGCGGAATCGGCGGCGAGGGCCGACCCATCAGCGTCAAGCCGTGTGGCAAGGTCACGCTCGAATTGAAGTCGACGCTGACACTGCTGGAGTTGATGCAGACCAACATCATCATGGATACGCTCGAGTTCGATTCGAGCGACCCGAACATCGGGCGCTTCAGGCTCAACCTCTGCTTCCGCTGCGATCCTCTGGCCTGCGTCGGTGACCCGTTCTCCGGCTGCGGAACCGTGACGCGCGTTACCCAAGGCGGCTGCTGGTGGTTCCTGGCGGATTGTGGCACCGAGTTCGGGATCCGCAACAACGGAAACTTCAACATCGGCGATCGCATCTGGGTCGCCGGGGCGGTCGACATCGACGCCGAGTTCTGCTTCCCCCACAACCCGCCGCAGATTCCCGACGCGCAGGTCGGAACCTGCTTCGAAGACTGCGGCGAGCTCCTTGAAGCGCTGCCGTGCCTGGTCGGACCGTGCTACCTGCGGTTCCGCTCAGCGTCGACCGGTGTCGTCTACGACATCGAAAACACGGGCCTGTTCCCGGTCGGCAGCCAGGTGCGTGTGGTAGGTGGCTTGCAGTCCTATACCGGTGCCGCATTCTCCGGCACGCCGCAGGGACTGATCTTCGGTAACACCATCGAGCGCTGCGGGCGCTCGAGCGTGACCGAATTTCGTCGGTAGATCGTTGTCGTAAATCCAGGGCGCCGTGCCGCCGCGCCCTCACATCACGAGGCGGACGGGTCCCCGCGCCGGGGCCCCGCCCGTCGTTTGTCCAGCGAAGCCGTGAGCCGCAGGCGGGCACGACAGTCCGGCCTGCGGAGTATGTGTACCGTGTGGACTCAGATCGAAAGGACTGGAATCATGACCGCTCATGGGATGCCGCCGCGCCAGGTGCGAACGACGCGCGGCCTTACGTCGCGTAGCGCGCTGTTCGCGCTGTTGATACAGGTCATCGTCCCGATCGCGTATGGCGTCGATACCGTTTCGGATCGCCGAATGGACGTCAACCAGATTCTCGGTACGACCGAGAGCACGCTGCTGGAGCTATCGACGGTTGCGACGGGTGACAGATCGTACCAGGCGCAGTTCGAATTGAACGGACAGTCGGTTACGCTCGTCATGGCGCCGCATTCGGTACGGGCGCCCGGTTTTCAGGTTTTCCTCGCGGGAGCCGATGGCAAGCTGACGGAGATCGACCCGGGACCGGTGCGCACGATGCGCGGCCGGCTGCTCGAAATTCCCGGTTCGGTCGTCACCGGTTCGCTCTTGTCGACCGGCCTGGATGCACGAATCAGGCTTTCTTCCGGCGAGGCCTATGGACTGACCTCGCTGGCACGCCTTGTCGACGATGCCGAGCCGCAGTTGCATGCGCTGTACGACCTCGCCGCGGTGCAAGAGGCGGGCGTTTGCGGAACTGCCGACGGTGTGGCCGAAGCACCAGCGCCTGCCCGGCTTCGCGGAGGATTCTGCGAACCGGTCGGGCCGTTCAATGTACGACTCGGGTGCGATGCCGACTCGGCATTCGTAGCGACCTTTCCGGGAACTCCGCCCGAGGAGCGTGAGGCGGCGCAGCAATTCATCGAGGACAACGTCCTCGAGATCAACGTCAACCTCTACGAGTTGCCTCCGCTGCTGACCACCCATCAGATCGCTCGTCTCGTTCTGCGCGACGCTTCCAACGATATCTACGCTTCGCTTCCGGATAACCAGGTGCTCGGCGCCGTCCGGACGGAGTGGCGCACGACGCAGGCCGACGCCAACGTCGCTGCGGCGACGCTCTGGACCGGTCGCGGTCTCCTCGGCAACGTCGTCGGTCTCGCGGCGACCGGCAGCATGTGCCGTCCGGGGTACTGCTGGGTGGAGAAGCGTTTCGGGAACCAGCGGTTGTTCCTGCTGGCGCACGAGCTGGGTCATGTGTGGGGAGCGCCGCATTGCACGGACGCTCCGTGTAATGGCTGCACGGCCCCTTGTGCGGTGATGAATCCGTTTCTTCTCTCCTGCAACACTTCGTTCAGTCAGTGCACCATCGATGAGATCCTCAGCGATCGTCAGGGGTACGCGTGTATCGACGACCCGGCATTCGTCGACCCCACCGTGCTCGATGAGGGTGTCGTGGTGCAGGACGGCGACATCAATCTCCTCCCCACAGTTCTGACGGGTGAAAGCACCGGCAAGTTGTTCAACATTCGCAACAACATGGATTGCGCCATTCCGCTCGACGTTCGCCTGACCGGCGCTCGGTATCAACTCGTCGACGCACCGACCGAGCTGCCCCCGAACGGTGTGGGAACGTTCCAGGTCAACTTCAATGGCGCAGACTTCGCGAACACGTACGATGCGAGCCTGCAGATTACGACGGAAGGGCTCTTGAGCGGCTACGACTTCAACGTCACGCTCCGGACGACCGTCGGCGTGGGCGCGAATCTGCCGACCGCGCCGCAGTTGATTTGCCCGCTACCGTGGGCGACGACGCCGCAGCCCGGCGAAGTTACCTTCCGCTGGTCGCCGGCCGACTTCGTCGAAACGTTCGAGTTCCAGATTCTCAGTTCGACCGACCAGGTGCTGTTCCGACAGCCGGACCTGCAGCAGACGGCCTTCCGTCCGATCGATCTGGTGTTGCAGGCCCCCAACGACTACATCTGGGTGGTCTGGGCGCACAACGTCAACGGGCGCGCACGCGCCGCAAGCGGCTTCATCGTCGATCCGCTCAATGCGCATCCGATCCTGGAGTCGTACTATCGCAACATCGGTTTCCCCAACAACCATACCCTGAACCTGCCGCTCAACCCGACGGAGTTCACGTACCAGTTCGAATTCCACAATGAGGGTGCAACGAGCCTGCGGTTCACGAACATCATGATTCCTGCCGACTTCCAGGCGCGCTGGAGCGGAATCTTCGGTATCGGCGACGGCGGCTCGCCACAGGAAATCAAGATTAATCCGTGCTCTGTGGCCCGCCTGGATTTGCGCTCGACGCTGACGCCGGCGCAACTCGCGCAGACCAACATCATCATGGACACCCTCGAGTTCGACACGACCGATCCGGAAGTGCCGCACTTCACCCTCAACCTCTGCTTCCGCTGTACCCCGGTGGCGTGCGTCGGCGACCCGTTCTCGGGCTGCGGTACGGTTACCGGCGTGACGCAAGGCGGTTGCTGGCGGTTCGTGGCGGATTGCGGCACCGAGTTCGGCATTCGCAATAACGGAACCTTCGGCATCAACGATCGGATCTGGGTCGAGGGTGCCGTCGATATCGATGCCGAGTTCTGCTTCCCGCATGTGCTGCCGCAAATCCCCGACGCGCAGACCGGAACGTGCTTCGAAGACTGTGGCGAGCTACTGGAACCGCTGCCGTGCCTGGTCGGGCCGTGCTATCTGCGGTTCCGCTCGGCCACGACCGGCGCGGTCTACGACATCGAGAACACCGGCCTCTTCCCGGTCGGCAGCCAGGTGCGCGTGGTAGGGGGCTTGCAGTCCTATACCGGTGCCGCATTTTCCGGAAATCCGCAAGGTCTGATTTTCGGCAACACGATCGAGAACTGTCCTCGTTCAAGTGACCGTTTGATTCGCCGTCGCTAGGACCGGCCAAGAGTGCCGTTGGTCTGAACTGAGGCGCCGTGAGCGGCGCCCGACATTTCATTCTCCGCGGACGGTCCTCAACCGAGGACCGTCCCGGTCGCTTTCGTCGATGACGCGTCGCGGTCGGGTGCCGTACCACCCCGCCGTCGGCCGTTTTACTGCCATGAGAAGGAGGAATCATGACTGTATGTTGTAGGCCGTTTCATTTGTTGGGACGCTCCGCGCAGCGCGCGGCATTGGGCGCATTAGCGGTTGCGCTCGCGTTCCAGACGGCCGTGCTGGCCGCATCAGGTGTCGCGTCGGTGGCCGATCGTCAACTCGAGATCAATCAGATTCTCGGCACGGCCGAGAGCACGATGCTGGAGTTGTCGACGTCTGCGGCTGACGATGGAGCATACCGGGCACACCTTACGCTCGATGAGCGCCCCGTGACGCTCGAGTTGACGCCACACTCGGTGCGCGCTCCCAACTTTCAGGTCTTCGCCGAGGGGGCCGACGGCAAGCTGACGGAGATTGATCCCGGCCCGGTGCGAACCATGCGCGGCCAGCTGCTGGAGTTGCCGGGTTCGATCGTGACCGGCTCGCTCTTGCCGAGCGGGCTGGACGCGCGAATCGAGCTGTCGACGGGCGAGACCTACGGGCTGACGGCGTTGCGTCGTCATATCGCCGACGCTGAGCCGCAGTTGCATGTGTTGTACGATCTCGCGGCCGTTGAAGAAGAGGGAACTTGCGGAACGACCAGCGGGGTTGTCGCGGAACCGCAGCGCGTGCAGCTTGGCGGCGTTCCCTGCGAACCGGTCGGCCCGTTCACGGCCCGGCTCGGCTGCGACGCCGACCCCGAATTCATCGCGAGCTTCCCGGGCACGCCTGCCCAGGAACTGGTCGCGGCACAGCAGTTCATTGAGGACAACGTCAACGAGATCAACGCGAACGTCTACGAGCTGCCGCCGCTCTCGACGACCCATGAAATCGCGCGGATCGTCCTGCGCAACTCGTCCAACGACATCTACGCCGGGCTATTGGCAGGGGCCGTTCTGGTGGAGATACGCAACGAGTGGCAGACGACACAGGCGGACGCTGATGTGAACGTGGCGGCGCTGTGGAGCGGCCGCGATCTCAGTAGCCAGTACATCGGACTGGCCTTTGTCGGAAGCATGTGCCAACCCGGTGTCTGCTGGGTGGAGAAACGACTCGGCAATCAGCGGATGAACCTGCTGGCGCACGAATTGGGCCATGTGTGGGGGGCCGGCCACTGCAACCAGGACGATACGACCAATGATATGTGCACGGTCTGCACGTCGTCGTGTCCGATCATGCGCTCGACCATCGTCTCCTGCGTCGGCTCTTTCAGCCAGTGTTCACTCGACGAGATCCTCGCCGACCGCACGGCGTTTTCCTGCATCGATGATCCGGCATTCATCGATCCGACAGTGCTCGATAAGGGTGTTGTCGTCCGGGACGGCGCAACGAATGTCTTTCCGGAGGTGCTCACCAATGAAAGCAGCAGCAAGCTGTTTCATATCCGGAACAACCTGGATTGTGTCGTTCCGATCGTGATTTCGGCGTCCGGTGGAGGGTTCCGGCTAACCGAAACCTTGACCGAACTGCCGCCCAACGGAATGGGGACATTCCGGATCGAGTTCGGCGGTGCCGGTTTTGTCGGCGTCTACACCGGCAGTCTTCGAATCCGAACGCCCGGTTTGCTCAGCGGATTCGATTTCAACGTGACGCTCCAGACGACTGTCGGCGTAGGCACCAATCTGCCCACGGCGCCGCAACTGATCTGCCCGTTTCCAGCAGCGACGACGCTACAACCGGATGATGTCGCGTTCCGTTGGTCGCCGGCCGATTTCGTGGAGAGCTTCGAGTTCCAGATCCTTAGCAGCACTGACCAGGTGCTGTTCCGTAAGACGGACCTTCAGCAGTTCGCATTTCGGCCTGTTGATTTCACGGTTACGCCAGGCAAGTCGTATCTGTGGGTCGTTTTCGCACACAACGTAAACGGCAGCGCGCGTGCGGCAAGCGGCTTCTTCGTCGACCCGCCGAACGCCCACGGGGTATTGCGTTCTTTCTATCGCAATATCGGATTCCCCAATAACCACACACTCAATTTGCCGCTGAATCCAAGTGAATTCACATTCGATTTTGAGTTCCGTAATGAGAGTGCGATGCCGTTGCGCATTACGAACATTGTTCTGCCGGATGACTTTGAAGCGCGCTGGAGCGGATCGATAGACGGAGGTCAGGCCGGCCAGATCAGGGTTAATCCTTGCGCTCTTGTCCACTTGCAGTTGCGTTCGACGTTGACGCCGGCACAGTTGGCGCAGACCAACATCATTATGGACACGCTCGAATTCGACACGACGAATCCGGATGTCCCGCACTTCACGCTCAACCTCTGCTTCCGCTGCGAGCCGGAAGCGTGTGTCGGCGACCCGTTCTCGGGCTGCGGAACCGTTACCGGCGTCACGCAGGGCGGCTGCTACCGTTTCCTGGCGGATTGCGGCACCGAGTTCGGCATTCAGAACGACGGCAGCTTCGGCATCAACGATCGCATCTGGGTGGAAGGTGCCGTCGATATCGATGCCGAGTTCTGCTTCCCGCACGTGTTGCCGCAAATCCCCGACGCACAGATCGGAACATGCTTCGAAGATTGTGGCGAGCTACTTGAAGCGCTGCCGTGTTTGGTCGGACCGTGCTATCTGCGGTTCCGCTCGGCCACGACCGGCGCGGTCTACGATGTCGAAAACACCGGTCTGTTTCCGGTCGGCAGCCAAGTGCGTGTGGTAGGGGGCTTGCAGTCCTATACCGGTGCCGCGTTCTCCGGAAATCCGCAAGGTCTGATTTTCGGCAACACCATCGAGAACTGCCCTCGTGCAAGCGACCGTTTGCTTAGTCGCTAGCACCGGCCGCGAGTGCCGTTGGTCTGAACTGAGGCGCCGTGGGCGGCGCCGGACAGTTGGTCTTCCGCGGGCGGGTCTTATCGAACCCCGCCCCGGTTGTTTTGTCGACGACGTGTCGCGGTCGGGTGCCGTACCACCCGGCCGTCGACCGTTTACTGCCATGAGAAGGAGGAATCATGACTGCACGTTGCAAACCGCTTCATTGTTGGGGACGTCTTGCGCAGCGCACGGCGTTGGGCGCACTAACGGTCGCGCTCGCGTTCCAGACGGTTGCGCTGGCCGCGTCCGATCTCGCGGCAATCGCCGATCGCCAACCGGCGATCAATCAGATTCTCGGCTCGGCCGAGAGCACGATGCTGGAGCTGTCGACGACTGCGGCCGACGATGGGACGTACCGCGCACAATTCACGCTCGACGAGCGCCCAGTGACCCTCGAGTTGACGCCGCACTCGGTGCGCGCTCCGGACTTTCAGGTGTTCGTCGAGGGGGCCGACGGCAAGCTCACCGAGATCGACCCGGGACCGGTGCGCACCATGCGCGGTCGGCTATTGGAGTTGCCGGGCTCGATCGTGACCGGTTCGCTCCTGCCGACCGGACTGGACGCGCGAATCGAGCTATCGACCGGAGCGGCCTACGGCCTGACGGCGGTGCGTCGTCACATCGTCGACGCCGAGCCGCAGTTGCATGTGTTGTACGATCTTGCGGCCGTTGAAGAAGAGGGAACGTGCGGTACGACCAGCGCGGCGATCGAGGAGCCGCAGCGCGTGCGGCTTGGCGGCGTCCCCTGCGAGCCGGTCGGACCGTTCACGGCCCGGCTCGGCTGCGATGCCGACCCCGAGTTCGTCGCGAGCTTCCCGGGCACGCCCGCCGAGGAACTGGTCGCGGCACGGCAGTTCATCGAGGACAATGTCAACGAAATCAACGTGAACATCTACGAGCTGCCGCCGATCTCGACGACCCATGAGATCGCGCAGATCATCCTGCGCGATTCGTCCAACGACGTCTACGCCGGATTGACCGGTACCGCCGTCCTGAACGAGATGCGCAGGCAGTGGCAGACGACCCATGCGGACGCCAATGCGCACGCCATCAACTTGTGGAGCGGTCGCGACCTTCATCCGCAATACATCGGACTCGCGTACGTCGGCAGCATGTGCAACCCCGGTGTCTGCTGGGTTGAAAAACGGTTCGGCAACACCCGAATGAACCTGCTCGCACACGAGCTCGGACACGTGTGGGGCGCGGGCCACTGCAACGAAGGCCCGCCCGGCGGCCCGTGCTCGGTCTGCACCTCGCCCTGTCCGATCATGCGTTCGTTCATCGTCAGTTGCCAGGGCTCCTTCAGTCAGTGCTCCATCGACGAGATTCTGGCCGACCGCGGCGGATACGAGTGCATCGACGATCCCGGGTTCATCGACCCGACAGTGCTCGACGAAGGCGTCGTCGTTCGGGACGGCAGCACCAACATCTTCCCGACCGTGCTCACCGGTCAGGGAAGCACCAAGCTGTTCCATATTCGCAACAATATGAATTGCGTCGTTCCGCTACGGGTGCGGACCATCGGCAGTCGGTTTCGTGTGGTCGAGGCGCCGGACGAACTGCCCGCAAACGGCCTGGCGACCTTCCGTTTGGAGTTCATTGCGTCCGACTTTGCGGGCACCTATTCCGGTGACCTGGAGATTACCACGCCCGGTCTGCTGAGCGGCTATGATCTTGACGTCAAGCTCCAGGCGACCGTGGGTGTGGGCAACAACCTGCCGACCGCGCCGCAGCTGATCTGTCCGCTTCCCTGGGCGACGACGCCACAACCACAGGATATCGTGTTCCAGTGGTCCCGGGCCGACTTCGTCGAGAGCTTCGAATTCCAGATTCGCAGCAATACAGACCAGGTGCTCTTCCGCGAGACCGGTCTCCAGCAGTTTATCCTCCGCCCGCGCAAGTTCACGGTCACTCCGGGCAAATCGTATCTATGGGTCGTGATTGCACACAACGTGAATGGCAGCGCGCGTGCCGCCAGCGGCTTCTTTGTCGATCCGCTGAACGCACGGCCGATCATGCGCTCCTTCTACCGCAATATCGAGTTCCCCAACAACCACACGCTCAATCTTCCGCTCAATCCGAGCGAGTTCGTATTCAATTTTGAGTTCCGCAACGATGGCGCCACTTCGTTACGCTTCGACAACATCGTCATCCCGGCCGATTTCGGCGCTCGTTGGAGCGCGGACTTCGGCGGCGGTCTCGGCGACGGTGATCCGGACCAGGTCAAGGTCAATCCGTGCAGCGTTGTCCGCTTGCAACTGCGCTCGACATTGACGCCGGCGCAGCTCGCGCAGACCAACATCATCATGGATACCCTCGAGTTCGACACGTCGGACCCGGATGTCCCACACTTCACGCTCAACCTTTGCTTCCGCTGCGATCCTTTGGCCTGCGTCGGCGACCCCTTCTCCGGCTGCGGTACGGTTACCGGCGTGACGCAGGGCGGCTGTTACCGTTTCCTGGCGGATTGCGGCACCGAGTTCGGCATTCAGAATGACGGCAGCTTCGGCATCAACGATCGCATCTGGGTCAGCGGTGCGGTCGATCTCGACGCCGAGTTCTGCTTCCCGCACAATCCGCCGCGGATTCCGGACGCACAGATCGGCACGTGTGTCGACGACTGCGGCGTACTGCTCGAACCGCTGCCGTGTCTCGTCGGACCGTGCTACACGCGGTTTCGCTCGCTGACCACCGGCGCGGTCTACGACATCGAGAACATCGGCCCGTTCACGGTCGGTAGCGAAGTCCATGTGACGGGCGGGCTGCGGTCGTACTTCGGTGCCAATTTCTCCGGCAACCCACGCGGCCTGATCTTCGGCAACACGGTCGACGCATGCGGCGCCCGCTATGAGGCGCTGAGCCGCTAGATCGCCAATGCAAGTTCGGTGCGCCGTGCGGCGTACATGACCCTTCACTGGGGCGGGCCTCGATCCGGGCCCGCCCTATTTTTTTGCTATGCTGGTTGTGCCGGTGACAAGGCCATGGAGCGCAGCGCCCCTAGAAAAAGGAAAGACGCGCGAGGCCAAGCGGTCTCGCGCGTCTTTTGTGTCGAAACGAACTGCGTCCTCAGCCGCCGTCGACTTCTACGGCTTCTTGGCGGCGTTGGCGATCTTGCCCCACGGCATGTTGCCCGCGACCTTGACGCGCATCTGCAATAACGCCAACTCCAGCTGCGGATCGATATCGAGCGCCTCGAACGGGTCACTGCCGAGCAGCGTGATCTGTGCCTCGGTCAGCAGCGGCTCGTCCTCGTCTTCGTCCTCACTGTCGTCCTTGTCATCGCTGCGGAGTCTTGCGATCGCAGCCTCGTCCATCTTGTTTTCCTTGGTCTCGAGCTTCTGCCCGTTGTTGATGATGATCGCCTTGTTCTGCCGCTCGATCATCGCCGACACTTCCTTGGGCGTCAGTTCGAGCGTCAGGTGCGGCATGCCCGGCGCCACGCCCCACTTTTCCGCGTTCGGTTTGCGGTGCGGGGATTCCCCGTTCGGCAGGTAGTACAGTGCCGTGGTCAGCTTCAGCCGAGCTTCGGGGCCCAGCGGCAGGACGCGCTGTACACTTCCTTTGCCGAAGGTCCGTTCGCCGATCACCATCGCACGGCCGTGATCCTGCAGGGCACCTGCAAGAATCTCCGACGCGCTGGCGCTGCCTTCGTTCACCAGCAGGATCAGGGGCAAACCGGAGAAGGGCGCTCCGCCGGTCGTGTTGGCCCGCTGCCGCTCTTCTCCACGTCGACCGCGCGTCGAGACGACCTCGCCGCGTTCGAGGAACGTGCTGACGATCTCGATCGCTACGTCCAGCAATCCGCCGGGGTTGTAACGCAGATCCAGAATCAGTCCCTTCATGCCCTGCTTGCGGGCGTCGAAGAGCGCGCTCTGCAACTCGTCCGCCGAGTCCGGATGGAACCCGGACAAACGGATGTACGCGATTCCCTGTGACGGATCGAGCAGATAGTTCCACGAGTCGCCGCCTCGGTTCTCGATGCGCGACACACCCCGCACCGTGCGGAGCACGATTTCGCGTCGCCGCAGCTTGAACGGGATCTTCTTGTTGTTTCCGGGTCGGTACATCGTGAGCACGACGGTGGAGTTCGCGGGCCCCATGATGTTCCGGACCGCATCGTCCGTGGTCCACCCCTTCGTGTCCTCGCCGTCCACGTCGACGATCAGGTCGCCGGGCTGAATGCCGGCTTCGAGTGCCGGCGAGTCCTCGAGCGGCGTGACCACCTTCAAGCGGCCGGTCGGCTCGTCGATTCCGAGTTGAATGCCCACGCCTTCGAACCCGCCCATCATGACTTTGTCGAAGTCCGCCGAGTCCGCCGGCCAAACCATCGACGTGAACTCATCGAGTTGATCGAGCGCACCCTCGACGTACTCCATGATCAGCAGCGATTCCGGCAACTCGATCGTCTCGCGATTGGCGTTCGCGACGCGGTTGTACGTCGAGATCAGATCGTTCAGTAGAAACCGCTCATCGACGCGCACCCGCGTTCGAATCTCGTCCAACTGTCGCAGGAACGCGCTGCGCTTCCGCGCGTTGTTCACGCCGTCCAGATACTTCCACAACTTGCCCGTCCCGGCCAAGCTGTCCAGATTGTCCAGCGCGCCCTCGGCCATCCGTCGATAGTTCGGCGTCTCGAAATAGCTCCGGTCGACACGTCGAAAAGCGGTCTGCAACAACCGATAATCCACGTCCTTGGTACGCCGATCCAGCGACTCGCGGTCTTTGTAGAGGATCTCGAGTCGGAGATGCCGCGCCGCGTCGAGCCGCAGTTCCTTGTAGCGCTGATAGTCCGCCTCGTCCCCGTATGGTGCCTCGTTCAGGCGTTGCAGAATCGAATAGAACGCGTGTGCCTTCGACCAATCCTGCTCCTCGACGTATCGCCGAGCATCGCGCGTCGCCGTCGTCATCAGGTTGCGAACCAGCGAGCTGTTCAGGAATGCACGCCGATCCGACGCGTACGCCCGCGCTCGATCGACGAACGCCATCGCGAAATAGGTCTCGTTGTCCGCAAGCGCCTTTCGCGCGTTATCGGACGCCCATTGGAATGTCTTCTGGTTGAGTTCTTCGCGGGAGCGAATGACTTGTCGATAGCTGTCGAGCCATCCGTCGGCGACTGAGGCGGGCTTTGTCTCGACGCGGCTCAGGGCCGCTTGTCCCGCGTCGTAATCCCCACGCAGGATCGCTACGTAGGCCTGTGCGAGCGTTTCGTCGCCGGCCGGGGCTGTCAGGCTCCCCGTTGTCAGTACGGCTGTCAGAACGCTCCAGATCAACCAGGGTCGCTTCCGCATGCATCACATCCTTTCGCCGTCCGCCGGCGGCAGACTAAGCTCTGCGCCAAATGACGCGGATTTCCGGCACCATCATTATATGACGGTACGTGAACACCGCCCATTTCGCAAAACACAGATGCCGTGGCCGTCCGCGCTCGCGCAGCAGCCGCGCTCTCATACATATATGCGGTTCCTGAGCCTTCGTAACAAGCGAATGCTTGCAGGGCCGAGAATTTATGCGGATCATGACATCTGATGACACTCTCCGCGGACAAAAATTCTGACGGGCCGTCCGGATCTGCCGATAACTCGCTATCCGTCCTCGGTATCGACCCCGGATTGCAGCTCACCGGATATGCGCTGTTATCGGGAGCTTCCGTTCGTCTCGGCGAGGCGGCACTCCTCGAGGCTGGCGTGGTCCGTCTGGACCCCTCCGCTGCGCTCGAGAAGCGGCTCGCGGAATTGGACAGTGCGATTGACGAGCTTGTCGTACGCCACCGGCCGAATGTGCTCGCGTGTGAGGAGTTGTATGCCCACTACCAGCATCCCCGGACGGCCATCCTGATGGGCCACGCGCGCGGCGTCATTCTCGCGGTAGCGGGCCGATACGGCATTCCGGCCTGTGCCATTCCGGCAACGCACGCCAAGAAACTGTTGACCGGAAACGGTCACGCTTCCAAGGAACAGGTGCAGCGCGCAGTCGCAGCCCACTTGCGAATCCGGGATCTGCCGGAGCCGCCGGACGTGGCCGACGCGATCGCGATTGCCCTGGCCGGCCACCAATCGCTGCCGATGGGCGCCGCGGGCATGGTGCGTCCATGATCGCGCGCATTACCGGAACGCTGGAAGCGGTCGATGCGGACGCTTCGACCGTGCTCGTCGTGAACCAGGGTCTCGGTTACACCGTGCACGTTCCGCGCTCGACGCTGGAGTCCATGAACGGCTCAGTTGGGCGCGAGCTGACGCTACAGACGATGTTGCATCTCGAAGGAACGCTGGCGGGAAGCAGTTTCGTACCACGACTCTATGGCTTCCGAACGACGGCAGAACGCGAGCTCTTCCAGAAGCTGACGCAGGTCAAGGGCGTGAGCATGCGCAAGGCGTTGCGTGCGATGACCGCGGCACCGTCCACGATTGCGGCTGCGATCGAGCGCAGCGACGAGCGTTTCCTGACCGGGTTGCCGGAGATCGGCAAGAAGACCGCAGGGCAGATCGTCGCGGACCTGCGTGGCAAGCTTTCGATGTTCGTGCAATCCGATTCTGCTACCGCACCGGCGCCCACGCTCAATGGCGCGGAGCAGATCGCACTCGACATCCTGATCCAATGGGGTGACCGTGCCGCCGATGCGCAGCGGTGGATCCGCCAGGCCGTCGCGCAGGACACCGCGCTCGAACAGCCTGAGGACATCGTTAAGGCCGCCTACCGCGTCAAGGCACAGGCCGGTAGCGACCGCGCCTGACCCTGTGGGTGGGCCATGCAACGAGCCCGGAGCGCAAGCGACGGGGGGAGCAAGCTCCCTTTGCGAGGCCCGTGTCTACGCCACGGCCCCCGGCGCGAATAATCCACTCAACACAACGAGCCCGGAGCGCAAGCGACGGGATTATGCGGCTCACGGCGCGTTGCCACGTTCGGGGAAGTTAGCCGTAGCGCCAATTGCTTTGCTGTTTGGTGGGATTCTGCAAAGATCGGGTTATCGGTGATATACTCCCAGGTATGGTAGAGCGGCAGCACGAGGGGGTGCTGCGCGGTTGGTTGCATGCAAGGGACGGACGTTGGGATTCACACATCGGGACGAGACGCCAACGGGTAGCGAACGCGCGGTACTGGTCGGTTTGTTTCCCGAAGGTACACGATTGACCGACGATTTGTTGGATGAGCTTTCGGAGCTGGCGGAGTCTGCCGGTGCGGAAGTCATAGGGCGCGTCGTGCAGAAGCGTCGCACGCCGCATCCGGCGACGTGTGTCGGCAAGGGTAAGCTCGAGGAGATCCGTCAGCTGGCGGACGTCAGCGACGCTGATCTGGTCATCTTCGACGTCGAGCTCTCGCCTTCGCAGATTCGCGAAATCGAGCGGCAGACCGAGCGTCGAGTGATCGACCGGAGTGAGTTGATCCTCGACATCTTCGCGTCGCGCGCTCGGACTGCGGAGGCCCGGCTGCAGGTGGAACTGGCGCAGCTCGAGTATACGGCGCCGCGGCTGCGGGGTATGTGGACGCACCTCGAACGGATCGCCGGTGCCGGCGGCGGCACGGGGGCGGGTAGTGTCGGCGCGATCGGCACGCGCGGTCCCGGCGAGCGGCAGATCGAGATCGACCGTCGACTGGTGGGCAAGCGCGTCGCGTTCCTGAAAGAGCAGATCGCGGAGATCGATCAGCGCAAGGTGCGTGAGGCTCGTGCGCGTCGTGACTATTTCACCGCAGCGTTGGTTGGCTATACGAATGCCGGCAAGAGTACGTTGATGAACACGCTGACCGGCGCCGGGACACACGCGGAGGATCGGCTGTTTGCGACGTTGGACACGTTGACGCGCCGCTGGGACCTTGGCAATGGACGTTACCTGTTGCTTTCCGACACGGTCGGCTTCATTCGCGACTTGCCGCCGCATTTGATTGCATCATTTCGCGCGACGCTCGAGTCGGCGATTCACGCCGACGTGCTGTTACACGTCGCGGACGTATCGAGCCCGCATGTCGAGGAACAGATCGAGGCGGTGGGGCGCGTGCTGGACTCGCTGGGCGTCGCCGACCGGCAGACGTTGCTGCTCTTGAACAAGGTGGATCAGGTCGAGGATGACGCGTTTCTGCCGTTGTTTCGCGATGCCTATCCGGAAGCGTTGTTGATTTCGGCCCGGACTGGGGAGGGTCTTGACGGTCTTCACGCGGCGATCGACGAGTTGATCCGCGGCGAGCAGCGCAATCTGACCTTGTCGATTTCGGCCGGCGACGGTCGTGCGTTGAACTTCCTTGAGCGGTTCGCCGACATCATCGAACGCCGGTACGAAGACGGGCGCGCCATTCTGAAGGTGGGTATCGCCGACCGCGTGCTCGATCATTTGCACGGCATCTCACGCGACGTCCGCCACGCGGAGTAGTGCGACGACACGGACGACGTGCGGCGCTACAGGGGTAGGGCGGGCGTCTCGCCCGCCATTGACCCCTCGCTCGCGCTCGGGGCTCGTTGTGATGAGAGTGGGTCCGCGTCGGGGCCTGTGGCGTAGACACAGGCCTCGCAAAGGGAGCTTGCTCCCCCCTCGCTCGCGCTCGGGGCTCGAAGTGGGTTGGTAGCTGGTCCGCGTTTTGGGCGCGTGCCACGCCGACGCGCTGCGATCGGCGTGGATTAGGCTACGCGAAACCCGTGGGCTGCGTCCCAATCAAGGAAGGCTTGGTGCCCCAGGGTTCTACCCTGGGGGACGAATCGATTCGGTCGGAGGCGTGCTCTTGTCACGCGCGGTCAGATCGAGACGCCGACGATCCGTTTGGCCAGGATGCGCAGAAGAATGACCGCGAACAGGAACGAGGCCGCGGTGGCGATCGCGGCGCCGTTCAGCCCGAGCCACGGGATCATCGCGGCGTTGGCAGCGGCGTTGAACAGCACGACAGTGAGAATCATGAATGTATGCGTGGCTGGTTTGCCTGCCTGCAGCAGTAGTTGCCCGAACGGCAGGTAGCCAGCGCTAATCACAAGGCCGGTCAGTAGAATGGTAAACACCAACCAACTTGCCGAAAGGTTTTCCGGACTCGCCACGAATCGGTAGCCGATTGGGAAAAGCGGCAGCGCGACGATTGCGATGCCGGCCATCAGGCCTAATGCGACCCAACGCCCCTTGCGGACCAGCGTGGTTAGCGCGGCGTCGTCACGCGCGGTAAGGTAGCGTGCCAGCAGCGGGTTGAAGTTGTTTCGCAGGACGATCGCGACTTGGCCGAAGCCTTCGACGAGCACCGCGACGAAGCTATAGATGCCGACCAGTGCGTCTGAAAGGAAGACACCTAGCATGAGTGCGTCGATGCGCGTGTTTAGCTCGGTCAGTGCGCCGCTGCCGAAGCTACGGACGCCGAAGTCGCCGTGTCGTCTGACCCAGCCACCGAGCGGTGCATTGGGTTCGAGCGTCAGCCACGGTGCGACGCCGACGAGCAGTACGAGCGTCACCGCGACTTCCGCCGCTGTCAGCAGGAACGGGATCTGCGCCGCGGGCCATTCTGCCGAGGCCATCCAGCAGAAGGACACGATCCATAGAATCGGTCGCAGCGCCTGTGCGACCGCGTACAGTCGCATCCGACGCAGGCCGTTGAGGCTGCCGAGCAACGTCTTGTTGAGCGCGAAACAGAACAGGCCCGGCGTTGCCCAGGCCATGCCGATTCCGACGCCCGGGCTCTCGAGCCAGGCGCTGATCCACCCGCGACTGAACCAGAATAGCAGGGTGAAGAGGGCAGCGAGGGCCACGGTCAGCAGCAGGGCGGTGACGATGATGGTCCCCTGATGGTGACGCGTGCGTTCCTCCTCGGCGATGTACTTGAGGACCGAGAGGTGGACGCCGCCGACCGCGAACTGCGAGAAGACGATAAACGCGGCGTAGGTTTGATTGAAGATGCCGAGCGCTTCGTCGCCGTACCATTTCTTGATCAAACAGAAGAGCAGGATGCCGCCGACGCCGACGATCACCAGGCTGCCGAGGTTCCACAGAATGTCCTGCTGGAGTTTGCCGGCGGTTGCGTTGCGGACTCTGGCGACGAATGTGTTCAAGGGTTCGTGGTGTCGTGCGTGCCGACCCGCCGTGACGGCAGCGCCTCGGCTTCATCCATCGTTCGAATGTCGAGTTCGCGCTCGACGGGCGAGTGGTCGACCGTCTCGCCGATTGCCAGGAAGAGGTTGCGGTTGTCTTCCATGTCGAACTGGACGGCGGAAAGCAGCGCTTGCAGCCCGGCGATCGTGGTGAGCATCATGCACAGCAGCGTCGTGTGCGGGATCACGTCGACGGTCGTGAAGAAGTAGATGTACAGCAACCGCACCGTCAGCGGGACCGTGCCGAACAGTAGCAGGGTCATCCCGAAGATATATGAAAGGCACAGCGGGTTGAAGTTGCGCACGAGGTACTTCGCGACGAGTCGTCGGAAGAAGAGACGGATCAGCAGCCGCGAGACGCGCGGAATGTAGCGGTGCAGCTTGATCTTGCTCTGTTCGTCGCCGTAAACCGGTTCGACTTCGACCATGCCGACGCGAAAGTTCAGGCAGTTCAGCATGTTGAGGATGTCGGCGTTATAGCCGTAGCCCTTGGTCATGCGCTCGATTGGGATCGCGGCAAGGGCCTTCTTCGAAATCGCGGCATAGGCACATTGCGGATCCATCAGTTGCCAGTAGCCGGTCGCGAACTTGGTCAGGAACGTCAGCCCCGCGTTTCCCACCAGCCGATAGAGCGGCATGTTCGATGCCACCTGCCGGTGCAGCAGCCGATTGCCCTTGCAATAGTCGACGATCCCGTCGGCGACCGGCCCGACCACCTTCGGCAGATCATTCGGGTCCATCTGGCCGTCGCCATCCATGGTCGCGGTCACGTCCAGCCCCAGCCGTCGGCTGGTGAGATACCCGTCGATCAGCGACTGCCCGAGACCCTGATTCGTATCGTGATTGACCAACACCACCCGCGGATCCTGCTTCTGCCGATCCAGGATGATCTCCAGCGTGCGGTCGCTGCTCCCGTCGTTGATGACGATCACCTTGTCGACGAAATCGGGAACACGATCGATCGTACGACCGATAAGTCGCTCTTCGTTGAACGCCGGCATGATGACGCCGATGGTCTTGCCATGTAACAAGGGACGTCGATCCTCCTGCGTGACGCTGCGAGTCCGGCCAAAGTATAGAGACCGGGCCAACCCCTCGCAACGGTCTGTCGCCAACGCCGTTTCACGTGAAACAGCGTTGTTGGTAGGGCACCCGCCGATCTGCTTGCCGTGTCGTATACGATCTCGACGTGCGAACACGACTTCCGACAAGCGGATTCGCTGGCCGCGTGTCGGTTTCGGGAGTACGCTGAACGTCTTTGTTACCTGGAGGACCGAACAGGATGAGGCGACGAACGGTTGGTGCGATCGGCATCGGCTACGGATTATGCGTGATTTTTGTGTCATTGGGCTGCGACGCGCCGGATGCCCCCCCGACGACCCGGTCGGTGACGTCGTCCACATCCGTCGGCGATTCGGGCTCTCGAGGCCCATCCGACCTCGCGGCACTAATTCCGGCCGACGCGATGCTCGGCTACTACGGTCGCCCGAAGCCCGAACCGTCGGCGACGACCACGGCGCCGTCCGGTTCCCCGACGGTCGCGGGTACCAATCCACTGATCGATCTCATCAAGGACCTGGCCGGCCAGAAACTCGACGCACAGGCCATCGTCGGCCTGCATCTTGCAGACGGATTCAGCCGAATGATCGTTCGGCCGAATGCGCTGGTCATGCTGAGCGTCAAGGCCCGGCCCACAGAGAAGTCGGGCAAGCCGCGGATGGATCGGCTGCGTTTGGCAGCGATTGCCCGTACAGATGGCCGCGCGGAGATCTTCAAGCAGATCATCCAGGCCGCCGTCCGCGACGTGACCGATGCCGGCGTCGCGACCCTCACCACCAAGGAGGCCGACGGCTGGCGCTACCAAGAGCTCCGCGACAGCCGATTGCAGGAGTACGATCACATCTGCTGGGGCGAGATCGACGACTTCTTCGTCGCGACCTACGGGGAGGACGTCTGGCCCGAAATCGCGGCTTGTGCCGCGGGTCGCAAACCGTCCCTCGAAACCGACGAGTGGCTGCGCGAAGCCCGAACGGCGGATGGTCGGAACGCATCGCTCGAAGTGTTCATGAACGCGGCGCGGATTCGTGCCGAACTGGACCCGCATGTCGAAGATAGCGCGTCTGCGTTCTTCAACTCGTGGGATGCCGGCGGGGTCGAGCGCGGCTACTGGGCGCTGGGTATGCACGGGCGCGCCATGTACAACATCGCGCACTTGCAGATCAAGGGGCGGACGTACGAACGGCGCTACGCACACCCCGATTTCCTCGAACCCGCGATGAAGGGGCTGATCCCGCCGGACACGAACTTTGCGGTCTATCAGTTGCCGGTGGCGCGATTTCTGAATCGATTCATCTCCGGTCTGGTTGCCACGCGTGATCCCACGACGCGCGCCGAGGTCGAGTTGACCTGGGCCCGTATCCAGAAGAAACACAACTTCGATGCTCAGCGCGACCTGCTCGACCATCTCGGCAAGAAACTGGTGATTCACCGCTTTCCGATGCACCCGATGAAGCTGCCTTTCATGGTCACGGTGCTGGTCGAGGTCACCGGAGACGCCCAGCGCGTGGCGCAGACGATGGACGTCATGTGTTCTGCCTGGCAGAACGCGCTGGTCGCGGACCTCGAGAAAGGAATTGTCGTGCCGGCGACACTGAGTCAGGAATATGACGGCATCTGGTACCTCGACTTTCGCGTACCGCTCGCCGGCCCGGCGTGGATCGTCACCGACCGATACTTGGTTGCGAGCTGGTCGCCGCACGCGCTGCGGGCCTATCTGAACGCGGCTGGCGACGTTGTGGGCACCCCGATTCGCGCGTCCAAGCGAGAAACCGGCGGTGGTAGCGAGTGAACGACCCGGTCATACCCACCATCGGGAGTGGCGTCTACATCGCCTCGACCGCTTACGTCGGCGGCGACGTGACGCTCGGCGACGACTGTACCGTCATGCATCACGTTACCATTCGCGGCGACGTCTCCGCCATCACCGTCGGCAAACGCGTCAACATCCAGGACGGTACCGTCCTGCACACCAAGACGGACGTGCCGATGGATCTCGCGGACGACATCGGCATCGGACACCGGGCCGTCGTGCACTGTCGGCGAGTGGCGCGCCACACATTGATCGGCATCGGCGCGATCGTGCTGGACGATGCCGAGGTGGGGGAGGATTGCCTGATTGCGGCGGGGGCGCTGGTGACGCCGGGTACGATCATTCCCGACGGCTCGGTCGTCATGGGAATGCCGGCGAAGGTGGTGCGCGCGGTCAACGCGGCGGACCTGGAGTACATCGACTTCGTTGTCGGCAACTATCAGCGTTTGAATCGACTGCATGCCGACGGCCTGTATCCCAACGTGGCGCCGCAATGATGCCCCTGTTTCGTCGGGTCACTTGAGCGGCTGTTTTCATGTGCGGGCCCATCGCGCGCTGCATCGTAGCGACCGTTGCTCTACACTGTCTGCATGGCGCGACCTCATTTCGTTTTTGCAGGTGGAGGCACCGGCGGTCACCTCTTCCCCGGCATTGCAGTAGCCGATGCGCTGATCGCGCTCGATTCTTCAGTCCGTGTTACGTTCTTCACCACCGATCGAGAACTCGATGCGGACTTGCTGAAGAAGGTCGGTTATCCGCAGCGAGTACAATCGGTTCGTCCTTTCTCCACGCGTCCCTGGCACTGGCCGGCGTTTTATCGGCATTGGCGTACCAGTGTTTCGCAGGCTTCCCGGTCGTTCGCGGCCGAGCGGCCCGAAGTGGTCCTTGGGCTTGGGGGCTACGCTGCCGGTCCGCCGGTGGTTGCGGCGCATCGCATGGGAATCCGCAGCGCCATTCTAAATCCCGATCGCGTCCCCGGCCGCGCGAATCGGTATCTGGCGCGTCGCGCCGACCTGATCATCGCGCAATGGGAGGCCTCACGGGCGTCGTTTTCAGAAGTCTCCGTCGTGCGGGCGCTCGGCTGTCCGATTCGCGCTGCTTTTTCCGACGCGTCGGCAGCACGCGGCCGAGAGCTGTTCGGACTAGCGAGCGAACGGCCGGTCCTGCTGGTGACGGGCGCCTCGCAGGGCGCACGCACGATCAACGAGGCGCTGGCCCGCGTCTGGCCGCGGTTTCACGTGGAACACCCGGAATGGCAGCTGCTGCATCTGACGGGCTCGCGAGACGAGTCGGTCGTCTCGTCAGCGTACACGGAGGCCGGCACGCAGGCCCGGGTTTGCGCGTTCACGCACGATATGCAACATGCGCTCGCGGCCGCGGACGTGGTTATCTCGCGCGCGGGTGCGTCGACGCTGGCTGAGATCACCGCGTTGGGTAAGTCGTCGATCCTGTTGCCATACCCGTATCATCGCGATCGTCATCAGCACGCCAACGCGCAGGTCCTGGTCGACGATGGCGCGGCGATCCTCATCGACGACGCACGTGCGGTCGAACCGAATAGCATCGCGATCCGTGCGGCGCTCGAAGAACTCAGCGACTTCCAGGTGCGGGAGCGAATGTCAACGGCTGCGGCGGCGCTCGGCCGGCGGGACGCGGCGCAGCGCGTCGCGGAATGGATGTTGGACGGAAGCGAGGGATAGCGCAGCTATTTGGTGTAACAAGTTCCCCATCCTGGAAGGGTGGGGCATCGTGCCGTGAACTGGGAACGAGTGCGTCCGTTGTTAGCATAAGCAAGTCCCCCACCCGAAGAAGGGAAGGGGACCTTGCCGATGTCAGTCTGAACCGGATTAACGCGAGACGGCGCTACTTCTTGGCGGCCTCGAACTCTTCGAGTCGCTCTTCGAGTTCCTTGCGCATCTCTTTGTTGTCGCCGGCGTTCTTCACGGCTTTGCGCTGCACCTTGATCGCTTCGTCGATCTTGCCGTTCTTGAACAGCGCGAGGCCGTAGGTGTCGAGCAAGGCCGCGTCTTCGCCACCCGACTTCTCGTTCGCGACCTTCGCGACCTGCAGCGCCAGTGCAAAGTCCGGCTCGAGAATTCGTTCGTTGGTGAGCAGCTCCCACGCGAGCATGTTGCCCATCTGCGGGAACTCAGCGACCTGCTTTGCGACGGTGGCACCCATCGACTTCGCTTCCGGCGGATTCTTCGAGCTCATCACCAGTGCAAGGTAATCGCGCACCGCCTTGTTCGCGGCGAGGCGCTTCTTCATCATCTCCTGCTGCTTGCGACTCTCTTCCTTCGCAGCCTCGATATCGAACGTGCCGGCGACGACCTTCGCCAGCGGCTCGTCGAGACGCATCGGATGCCCATGCCAAAGCAGCTTGCCTTCCGCGCCGACGATGAAGGCGTGCGGGATTCCGCGTTGCTTGAACGCTTTCATGTACGCGTCGTTCGACTTCCGCGAGCTGTCGACCGCGACGACATAGTCCATGTTGTCGGCCTTCTCGACGTACTTCTGTACGGTTGCCAGCTTCTCGTCGCTGACGCCGACGATGACCACCTTGTCCTTGTACTTCTTCTGGAGCTCGGTCAGATGGGGGATGCTCGTGCGGCATGGACCGCACCAGGTCGCCCAGAATTCGACCACGGTAATCTTGCCGCCGGCGGTCGGATCGATCGCGCTGCCCTTGACCCAGTGCTCAATACTGAGTTTGGGAGCCTTGTCGCCAAGGTCGAGGGCCAGGCCCGGCGCTGCCAGGACGCACAACAGCATGACGGTGGCCAGAGGACGAAGCAGGTTCATTCGGAGTCTCCTTCTGTCAAGGTTATCAAGCGGGTATGGTAGTCGTCGCGGCATCTACCTGGCAAGAAAAAAGCGGCCAGCGACGCGGGCGCCTGCATCGCGCCATTCGTTGTCGGAATCAGCCGTCTTTTCAAGGAGTTTGGGATGCAACGTCGTTCGTGGAACCGCTTTCGATGGCTCGCAGGATCAGGGTTGCTGGCAGCGATTCTGCTATCGGCGACTGGTTGTCCGCTGCCGCTGCCGGGCCGGCTCGCCGGTACCTGGGCGTTCGAGGCCTCCGGTGATGGTGAGCAACGTGCTTTTATGCTGACGTTCGATATGAACGGCAATTTGACGGATTTCGAGTACGAGATCGATGGCCAAGCGAGTAGCGGCGAGATCGTATCGTCCAGCACCAACGTTCTCGGGAACGACGTCGAGATTCGTGCGACCCTGCGCGGCGCGAGCGCACTGATCTTCAATGGCAGCTTCGACGGACCCGCTGAGGTCGACGGCCGTGTGACCGTACAGATTACCGAGAATGGGCAGGTCTTTCGTGCCGACAACGTTGAGACTACCCTGGAGCGGCAATGATCCAACGGCCGCTATCGGCGCAACCCAGGTGTCTGTGCGTGGAGAGGAGCGTGTGAATGGCACGCGACGTGCGCGACAAGGTGATGATCATTACCGGTGCGAGCGCCGGAATCGGCGCTGCGACCGCGAGATTGTGCAGTCAGGCGGGCATGTACCTCCTGCTGAACGCGCGGCGTGCCGACAAGCTCGAACAGGTTGCCTCCGAGATTCGTGCAGCGGGCGGCAAGGTCGCGACGTTCGTGGGAGATGTGACCGTCGCAGGCCATTCGACTCGCTTGCTCGATGAAGCGCGGAACGCGTTCGGCGGATTCGATGTCGTGTTTGCAAACGCCGGCTATGGCCTGGAGCGCCCGATCCACCGCATGTCCGGGGAGGAATGGCGTGCGATCTTCGAGGCCAACTTCTTTGCGGCGACGGACTTGTTGCAACATGCGGCCCAGCGCCTGCTCGAGCAGCAACAGTCGGGACACCTGCTGATGACGTCCAGCTGCCTGGCTCGTCTGACAATGCCCGCCCATGGCGCTTACACAGCGACAAAATCCGCACAGCACCACGTCTGCCGTGCGATGCGCATGGAACTGCGACCGTTCGGAATCCAGGTCTCGTCCGTGCACCCGGTCGGAACCCGCACAGAGTTCTTCGACGAGATGGAGAAGCGCGGCGGCGACGATTGGCCGGTCAGTGCCAAACAGCCGCCGAGCCTGTTCATGCAGCCGCCGGAGCGCGTGGCGCGCGCCGTGCTTCGCTGTCTACGCAAGCCGCGGCCCGAGGTCTGGACGAGCTTCTCGTTCCGTGTCATCGCTGCGTTGATGACCGTCTTCCCCCGCATGATGGACCGCGTGGCGCAAACCAAACGCTAGTGTCACGGTCATAGGTCGCCTGTGAATTGCCGCGACAACTCCGCAAAGTCGAGCAAGTCCACGTCGTTGTCGTTATCAAAGTCCGCGTCAGCACCGAGTGGGCAGCCCGCGAGCGGCGGCTGTGCCGGTCCGCTCCAGCACAGCGTCAGCTGGCCGAAGTCAGCGAAGTCCACATCGCAGTCCACGTCGATGTCACCGAGCAACGGATCCAGGTTCGGTTCGACGACAAGCTGAACATCATCGAAGTCGACCTCGATACCCGGATCCTCGGGTGTCTCCGCGAGGTTGAGGTTGATTAGCCGAATCTCGAGCGTCGTGCCGAGCTGCGGGTGGTTCGCGCCGATGCAAACGCGCGTCGTGCTTAGACCGAACTCGCCGTCGTCGATCACGCCAGCGAGCGTGTTGTCGTCCTGACCGATCACCAGATCACCCGCGAGCAGCTGCACCTGGTAGCCCGGGAAGCCATCCAGGTCGAACTCCCCGAACACATCGCAGGGCGGCGGCCCGGTGCCGGACGCGATGTCCCCGACCTGTACGGTCAGCGTGTAGGTCGTGTTGGGCTCCAGGGTCACGCCCAACTCCTGACGCAGGCCGACCGGTCCTAGGCCGGCGACGGTTTCGAGGAAGATCAGGGCGGCGTGCTCGCCTTCCGGCGCGCCGGCGGGGAAAAACACCGATCCCGGCGGGATGTTGATGCCACCGATCGCGTTCGAACCGCCATCCAGCAGCAGCTCGGGGTCGTAGGTGATCCACCCGGAAATCGACGGCAATGCCTGGAAGCAGCCAGGGCTGACCACATCCTCCTCGAATCCAGGATTCGCGATCGGGATCGATACCGGCCCGCCGGCGATCGCTACGCTCGAACCGATCAAACTCAAGAAGATGGATCGCCCGCAACGGGTGACTCGGTGCATGATGCCCTTTCCAACGTTTCAAGAGGACGCTGTGGCCCGGACGAGGCTGCCTCGCGCCGTCCGGGCACAGCGCTTCCGTCCCGACTTCTCACCCAGTCGGCTGATGGAAGGAGCGACGTTTTCGATGGTGACTCACGGAAAACTGACGGCGACCTGTCTGTAGCGGGCGCCAATGCGAGCCCGGAGCGCAAGCGATAGGGCCTGGCACTGCGCGCACTTTGAACCCCTCGCTTGCGCTCGGGGCTCGTAGTGGTTCGTTGCCTGAGGGCTCGGCTTGGAGCATTGAAACGCCCACTGCGAGCCGCGAGCGCAAGCGAGCGGTCAGTCCCCCACCCTAGATCTTGCGTTCGACGTTGGGCTTCGCGACCGACTTGTCCTGGCCGCCGGTCAGGCCGTAGTCGGTGACGGGCGGGTTCTTGCGGGGCTTGACGTCCTTGGTCTTCTCGTACACGTCGAGCAGCTTCTCTTTGTCGAAGATCATCTCCTCGCGCGTGTGGCCGATCACGTCATACTGCGGCGTCAGCTCGATCGCGTCGCACGGACAGGCCTCTTCGCACATCCCGCAATAGATGCAACGCAACTCGTCGATGTCGAACTTGACCGGGTACTTCTCGCGGTCGGGCCACGGCGACTCCCCGGCTTCGATGTGAATGCAATGTGCCGGGCACGCGGTCGAGCACATGAAACAAGCGACGCAAGCGACGCGGCCATCCGGGTCCTTGTTGAGTCGATGCACGCCGCGGTAATTCTCGACGCGCATCTGCCGCTTCTGTTCGGGGTATTGCACCACGACCTGGTTCCGGCGCTTGGTGTTGAACATGTGCCGCAGGGTCGTGCGCAGGCCGCCGACGATCTGGGGCAGGAAAAGCCGCTCGGATGCGGTCAGTTCCGGTTCCTGAATGATGATGATGTCTTCGTCCGGAATCGCCATGTGTCCTACCCTGTGTTACCGCTGAAACACGTTGTTCACCACGTCACGTCGTTGCTCAGTGTATCACCCGACCGCAGCCTGCTGCCGGTGAGTCGACAGCTCCGGCATGTTCTCCTGCCGACCCGTAATCGGCGTCTTCGAGCGTCCCGCGAGCACCAGCGCCAGTACGATCACCGCGAGGTTGACACCCAGCGGCGCCCACCACGTACGCGTGGTGTGCAGATCGAATACGACCAGCGTCGCCGACAGAATCACCATCAGGATGCCGGCCGGCACCAGACCCTTCCAGGCCATCTTCATCAGCTGGTCGAACCGGAAACGCGGGATCGTCCAGCGAATCAGCATGTAGAAGCCGAGCATCAGCGAGATCTTGCCCCACAAGATCGCGAATTTGAGCAACATCGCCCACCACGCGACGTTCTCCTCGCCGAGGCCGAAGTTCAGCCAGGGCAGGGGGGCGTAACCACCAAAGAAGACGACCATGATCAGCGCACCGTTGATCGTCATGTGTGCATACTCGGTGAGCAGGAACAGTGCCAGCTTCATCGCGCTGTATTCCGTGTGATAGCCGCCCACCAGCTCCTGTTCGGCTTCGGCAAGATCGAACGGCGTCCGGTTGGTCTCTGCGAACGCGCTCACGAGCACCAGCAGGAACGCAACCGGTTGCAGGAAGATGTACCACCAGCCGGACGTCACCTGATCGGCCACGATCGTTTCCAGGCGGAGGCTGCCGGATGTGAGCAGGATGATCAGTAGACCAAGCCCGAGCGGCACTTCATAGCTCAGCATCTGGGCCGTGGCGCGCATCCCGCCGTAGAACGAGTACTTGTTGTTGCTGGCCCAGCCGCCGATGACGACGCCGTAAACACTGAGCGAGGAGACCGCCAGAATGTAAAGGAAGCCGATGTCGAGACTCGCGACCTGCGTGCGGATGGGCTCCGCGTCCGGGGCCATCCACGGCCAGCGGACTTCGCCGGCCCATGGGATCACCGCAAACGTGATGAAACCGATCACGAACGCCAGAAACGGTGCCAGAATGAACGTCGGCTTATCGACGTTGCCCGGGATGATATCCTCTTTCAGGATAAACTTGATCCCATCCGCGAGCGGCTGGAGCACGCCCCAGAATCCGACGCGATTGGGGCCCTTACGGTCCTGGATGAAGCTCGCGATCTTGCGTTCGGCCAGCGTGGCGCCGCCGCAAAGATGCAGGATGATGAAGATGATCGCCGCGATCAGCAGCACCGAAAACCAGAACTGGCTCGCAAGGATCGGCTGCAACACGCCCATCGCGAGTAGCGCCCAGATCAGCACCACCGGCAGGACGCCCAGGATCAGGCCGACCGGCGCAATCAAGCGCAAATCGCGCAAGAGGTGCTCGATTCGCGTCACCAGTGGGTCCGGTTGATATCTCGTCGGTTTCATGAAGCCGTCCGTGCTCCTCTAGTGTGCATACTCCGGCTCTTCGCGCGGAACGAAGACCTCACCAAACGTCGGCAACTCGGCCGCCATCAGCTCGCGGACCTTGCGGCTCCGAAACAGTCCCTGATGCCCAGCCAACTCGTAGTAGAACTGTCCATCGCCAACGACGCCGTCCAGCGGCTTGAGCGCCCGGTCGAACGGCTGCACCAGCCCGTCGGCGTTCATGAACGAACCCTCACGCTCGACCCACGTCGCGCTCGGCAGCTGCAACCAGAGATGGTCGTCGAGCGCCGAGGCCCATACGTCATGCAGCACTACCGTCTCGATCTTGCGCAGCGTGTCGGCCAGCGTGCTGTCGATCCAGGCCTTCGGGTATCCGCCAGTGACCAATGCAAAGCGGTACTCACCGCCACCCGCCTTGGTCAGGAACTCGTCCCAGGAGGCCGACGGTCCCCCGGCCTGCTCGATGACCGTTTCGACGCCGCGACGGTTCGGGCACTTCTCGGCGCTGATGACGAAGCCCTTCGGGAACGTCTGATCCGTGCCCTCGACCGGCACGTAGCCGATCACGAACGTGGCCTGCGGCGCCGACTGGCGTACGAACGAGGCCAGTAGCCAAGCCTCCTCGCAACTCATCATCGGGCTCAGCACGATCGCTACCCGGCTGCCGCCGTCACTCGCGACCGTGTTGAGTTGGGCGCGAATCTGCTCCTGCACGACCGGCCAGCGCGTCGGGCGCAACGCCGACTCCTCGCGGATCATGGGAATGTTCAGCCGATCCGGACTGTGGACGTGCTGCCACGAGAAGCGACTTTCGTCGCTAATCCACCATTCGTTGACCTTCTCGTTGAACCGCGGACGGATACGCCAGACGCGATCGTCGTTCACATCAATATAGACCGTGCTGCCGCGAGCGTCCGCCGGGCTTACCGACTTGGTCGGTTTGAGCAGCCACACCCGCTGCTGGAACAGGAAGTTCTTGTCCAGCAGTGCGCCCACCGGGCAGATGTCGACGACGTTGGCCTGCAGTGGATTCTCGAGCGGCTCACCCGGGAAGACGTCAATCTCGCCGCGATTGCCGCGGTTGATGACGGTCAGCTCGCTCGTGCCGGCGACTTCCTGCGTGAACCGCACGCAACGCGTGCACAGCACGCAACGGTCCTGGTAGAGCAGCGTCTGCGAGCCGATGTCCTTCTTCGGGTTCTTGTTTTTCTCTTCCACCATCCGCGACGTCGCAGGGCCGTAGTCCTCGGTGTAGTCCTGTAGATAGCACTCGCCGGCCTTGTCGCAAACGGGACAGTCCAGCGGATGGTTGATCAGGTAGTACTCCATCACGTGGTTCGTGTTGTTGTGTACCAACTGACTGTCGAACTTCACCTCCATCCCGTCCTTGACCGGCGTCTGACAGGACGGGAACAGTTTTGGTGCCCAGTCCAACTCCTTGGTCTTGGGGTGCGGCATCTTCATCTGCATCAGGCACAGCCGGCAGCTCGCCACGACCGACAGGCCGGGGTGGTAGCAGTAATGCGGCACCTCGAAGCCCGCCTCCAACGCGGCCCGCAAGACCGGGATGTTCTCCCGACACTCGACCGTCTTCCCGTCTATCGTGATCTTCGGCATGATCCTCTCACAGGGCCCATCGGGGCCGACTCGTGATCATTCGTGCTCGGCGGGTGTTTCGACCCGCGTTCGTGGACGTCCTTAGGTCGCTGGTGCCATCTGCCGACCGCCGAGGATCGGTAGCTCATAGGCCGCTGGGTTGACGCGCCGGATCGTCTCCTCGACGCTGCCCGCGTGCTGCTGTGCGATGTACGATTCGAACTCCGCCCGAAACTTCTGCACCAGCGTGCGGATCGGCCAGGCTGCGCCATCCGGCAAACCGCAGATGCTCATGCCGGGCATCATTCCCATGTTGTTCGTCAGTTCCTCGATCAGGTCCAGGTCGACCGAGCGTCCCGCGCCGGCGCGGATCCGCTTCGCGATCGAGTACATCCAACCCGTCCCCTCGCGGCACTGCGTACACTGGCCGCATGACTCATGCGCATAGAAGCGGCAGGTATTGACCAGCACGTCGCGAATGTCGACGTCCTCCGGGACGACGACCGCCGCGGCGGTCCCGAGCCCCAACATTCCATATTGCTTGATGTCTTCGAAATCGAGTATGCAATCGAGTTCGTCATGGTCTTCACTGAGGTCGATCTTGCTGCCTGCCGGTCGTTGCGGGAACGTGTCGCCGCGTAGGACGCCCATCGATAACCCGCCGGGGAAGACCGCTTTGCACTTCTTTCCGTCGCGCATCCCGCCGCCGAACGCGTCGTCGTAGATCAGGTCCCGCATCGTGATCGTACACGGGGCTTCATAGCAGCCCGGTCGGTTCACCGCGCCACTGATGCAAAACAGTTTCGGTCCCAGGGAGTGTTCGGGGCCGACCGACTTCCACCAGTCCATCCCGCGCGACAGGATATGTGGCAGACACGCGACCGTCTCGATGTTGTTCACGACCGTCGGCTTGCGAAACGCCCCTTCGACAGCGGGGAAGGGCGGCTTGATCCGCGGCCAGCCGCGCTTGCCCTCCAGGCTCTCGATCAGGCCGGTCTCCTCGCCGCAAACATAGGCACCGGCTCCGCGGTGGACGTAGAGATTCATCGACCAGCCGCTGCCCTGGATGTTCTCGCCCAGGTAACCGGCGGCGTAAGCCTCATCGACCGCCTTTTGCATGACGTGATACTGCTCGGTGAACTCGCCCCGCATGTAAATGTACGCGGTGGTCGTTCTCGTCGCGTAGCCGGCGATGATCACGCCTTCGATCACCTGATGCGGATCTTCCTCCATCAACACCCGGTTCGAAAACGTCGGCGGCTCCGATTCGTCCGCGTTGATGCACAGGTAGGTGACCTCGCGGTCCGGCGGCAGGAAGCTCCATTTCACGCCGGCGGGGAAACCGGCGCCGCCCCGGCCGCGGAGATTGGCACCCTTGACCAGATCGACCAGTTCGCCCGGCTGCATCTTCAGCGCCGCTGCCAGCCCTTGGTATCCGCCGTCAGCCTTGTACGTGTCGATCGAGACGCTGTTCGGCGTTCCGACCCGCTTCAATAACACCTTGTCGTAAGCCATCGTCGTGCTGCGTCCTTACGCTTTGGGCGGGGCGTCGTAGGTGTCGCTCCGCGGGATGTCGAGCCGGTCGCTCGCGGGATCGTCCAGAATGCGGTCCACGTCCTCGACGGACACGCACTTGTGCATCTTTTCGTTGACCATCAGGCACGGACCGTGGTCGCACGCCGCCAGACACTCCTCAGTCATGAACGAGAACTTTCCGTCCGGCGTCGTCTCGTGATCCCCGATCCCGAGCTTCTCTTCGATCCGGGCCCGTAGCTTCTCCGATCCCAGCAACTCGCACGTCAGCGAGCGGCAGAGCATCAGCATTTTCTCGCCGCGCGGATGTGTCCAGAAGTGCGTGTAGAAACTGACGACGTCCATCACCGCCGCCGGAGGGAGTTCGAGAACCTGCGCGATGTCGCGCATCGCCTGCAATGAGACGTAGCCAAGCTCGTCCTGCGCAATGTGCAGCGCCGGAAGCATGCACGCCTGCTTGCTCGGATACCGCGGGAAGAAGGAGCGGATCTTCTCCTTCGTCGCCTCGCTGATGCCCGGCCCCATCTCTTCTGCAGGAACCGTCTTGCGGTCAATCGCGTTCCAGCTCACGTCGTGCCCTCTCTCACTGCGTTCGAAGCCGCTTCGGCACCGGCCCCGGATCTACCGATCCAGTTCCGCTGCGATGACCTCCAGGCTGCCCAGAATCGAAACCAGGTCGCTGATCTGATGCCCGCACAGGATATGCGGAAAGATCTGGTAGTTGATGAAGCCCGGCGGTCGGCAGCGCGCTCGGTACGCCGAGTTACCGCCGTCGCTCGCGAGATGGAAACCCAGCTCGCCCGTCGGGGATTCGATCGCCCCATAGGCCTCGCCCACCGGCGGCTCCAGACCGCGGTTGGTCATGATCTTCTCGAAATGGTGGATCAGCCCTTCGATCGAGAAGTAGATCTCACGCTTGTCCGGTAGGGTCTGCTTGGCATCGGCCACGATGTCGATCGGTCCTTCCGGAACCATCGGCACTAACTGCTCGATGATCGCGCACGATTGCCGAATCTCTTCGACCCGTACCAGAAAGCGACAGAAAACGTCGCCGCCCGTGGCGATCGGCACCTTGAACTTCACGCCCGGAGCACCCTTGCCGTCCCAATCATCCGCGTAGCAGAGATAAGGCTCATCCTTGCGCAGATCCCGCCGAACGCCGGAAGCGCGGGCGATCGGCCCGGTGATCGACCAGTTGATCGCATCGTCATAGGAGACAACGCCGATGCCCTTGGTGCGCTCGATGAAGATCCGGTTGCGAACCAGCAGGTCCTCGAGATCTTTCATTGCACGCGGCACATCATTGCGAACGAACTTCAAGACCTTATCGAGCCAGCCCGGCGGTGCGTCCTGCATCAGTCCGCCGACCCGCGTGTAGCTGACCGTGAACCGGGCCCCGCAAATCTCCTCCAGCAGATCGTAGATGATTTCGCGCTCGTTGAAGCCGTAGAAGAACGCCGTCAGCGCTCCGAGGTCCATCGCCGCCGTGCCGACGCACAGTAGGTGGTCCTGAATGCGGCCCAACTCCGCCAGAATCGTGCGAATCGCCTTGCAACGCGGCGTCAGTTCGATCCCGAACAACTTCTCGCACGCCGTGTGCCAAGCGATGTTGTTCACGATCGGCGACACATAGTTCATCCGGTCCGTGACGACGACATACTGGTTGTAATTGAGGTGCTCGCCCAGCTTCTCAAAGCCGCTGTGCAGGAATCCAATGTCCGGCGTACACCCGATCACGCGCTCGCCGTCCAGCTCGATCACCAATCGAAGCGTCGTGTGTGTCGCCGGGTGCTGCGGTCCGAAGTTCAGCGTCCAGCGGTCGCCGTCGCCGTCCTCGTGGATCAGCCGGGTCGGTTCCAAGTCATACGAGATTGACATCTTCAACCCTTGTTTCGTAACCGGTTACGCCGAGTCGCGCGTGACGATCTCGAAGTTCTCGCGCTCACCCTTGCCACGCAACGGATAATCCTTACGCAACGGATGGTCCTCGAAATTCTGTGGCATGAGAATCCGCCGAAGGTCGGGATGCCCTTCGAAGAGGATGCCGAACATGTCGTAGACCTCGCGCTCGGTCCACTCCGCGCCACGCCAAATCGACGTCATCGTCGGAACCGTGGGCTCGGGATCATTGACGAACACCTTGACCCACAGGCGGTGATTCAACGAAAGACTCAGCAGCGAATAGGTCACTCCGAAACGATCGTCGGCATCCGGGTAGTTGAGGTAGTCCACGCAAGTGACGTCGCTGAGCTGTTCGAATTTGCAGCGCGCGTCGTCAAAAAGGAACTGCATGACCTCGAGCAGCCGATCGGCGGGAATCCGCACGAAAAGCTGACCCGAAGAACGGCCGTCGAGATACGTGCACAACGGCTTGGATTCGATCTGGAGTTCCGGGAACTGCTGCTGCAACGCCTGTACGGCGCCTTCTGTCGCCATGTCCTTCTCACTCTTTCATCAGACCGCTAATGGCCCGCAAGCGAGCCTACCCGAACGTCACGCACGCAACACGAAACCGCTACCAACACCGTCCGACAAGGAGGGCACTGCCCCTCTTCCACCGAATTCTTGTCCGCGAATCCCGGCCCGAGTTCCACCGCTTGCCGCGGCGGCCGGCAGCCATCGGCTGTTTGCCAGGGAAACCTCCATCTAATTCTTGTCCGCGAATCCCGGCCCGAGTTCCACCGCTTGCCGCGGCGGCTGGCAGCCATCGGCTGTTTGCCAGGGAAACCTCCATCTAATTCTTGTCCGCGAATCCCGGCCCGAGTTCCACTGCTTGCCGCGGCGGCTGGACGACCAACCCCAACCCGCGACCGCGCTCCCGGCTGCTTTTGACGCCATCTTCCGTGATGATCCGCTGGATGGCCATCAGCCCTTCCAGCAGCGTCTCCGGCCGCGGCGGGCAACCCGGGACGTATACATCCACGGGCACGAACTGATCGATACCCTGAACGACCGCATAGGTGTCGAAGACGCCGCCTGTCGAGGCGCACGCGCCCATCGAGATCACCCACTTCGGCTCGGTCATCTGCACGTAGATTTTTTGAAGAACCGGCAGCATCTTCATCACCACGCGGCCGGCGACAATCAACAAGTCACACTGCCGCGGGCTGAAGCGCATCGCCTCGGCCCCGAAGCGCGAAATGTCATACCGACTCGCAGCAGTCGCCATCAACTCGATGCCGCAACACGCCGTCGCAAACGGCATCGGCCAGATGCTGTTCTTGCGCCCCCAGTTCAGCCCGTGCCGCTTGATCATGTCCGTGACATAATCCAGCCGCGTGACGCTGAAATCGTTGCCGCCAGGGTTGAAATGGACCGGATCGAAGCTCTTCAATCCCACTTGAAGATCCCCTTTCTCCATTCGTATGCGAATCCGACAAGCAGTAGAACAAAAAAGATCATCAGCGCGCCGAAGATGTACCCCAGCGAGTACCCCTGTTCGGCCAACTGCGTCGCCCAGTTTCCACCCGCCGCTTCCGCCTTCAAGGCTGCCGGCATCGATGCGAACACCTGTCCGCCGGGATAGAGGAAGACCAACTCGACGTCGAAAACGATGAAGAGCACCGCAACCAGGTAAAAGCGAACGTTGAACCGCTTCCGCGCGTCGCCGGTCGGGGTCATCCCCGATTCATAGGTCCCGAACTTCAACGCCCCCGTCCGTGAAGGGCCGATAACGTGAGTCGCGAGCGCGATCACGAGTGCCAGGCCGGTGACGGCGAGAATCAGGATTGCAACGGTGCTGTAATCGGTCATACGGCCGCTCTCCCAAGGGCTTTATCGTTCACGAGGAGTCTAGTCCTCGCGTTGATTTCCTGCAACGGACAGCGGCCCTCGATTCACGTCGAGGGCCGCTTCCTTTCAAAAAAACCGAGAGGGAGCGTGCGCGTCTACGGGCAATCGCAGACACCTGCGCTCATACAGGTCACGAGGAGTTGTCGGTCGGCGGTCGTTACCCGCCCGTCACAATCCAGGTCGGCATTGTACCAGTCGCAATTCGGGTAGGTCGCGAGATACAACTCTTCGCCGAGCACGGCCAGATCGAACGCCGTCAGGTCGGCGGCATCGATCACGCCGCTGCAGTCGACATCGCCCAATCGCGAGACTGGATCGCAGGTGTCCGGGACGCCGTTACCGTTCAGATCGATCGTCGGGTCGTCCGCAACGTCGCAGCCGTCGTGGACGCCGTTGCCGTTGCAGTCCAGTTCCGGCAAGATCCAGCGGATCTGCACGTCAGGCGGGAGAAGGGTCGAGATTGCAAAGCGCCCGGTTGCCGAGTGTCGGGCGATACCACGAGCCCCGATAGCGGAGGGCAAACGCATGAGGATGTCGACGGTGCCGGTGGGCGTGACGCGGACAATCTCGCCGACACTGTTCGCGCCGAGGTAGTCACCGGTGCGGTAATCCTTCGCCAGCGTGGCCAAGGGGCCGGCAACGCCGAGATCCGCGATCAAGTCGACTGTTCCATCCAGCGCCACGCGGAACAGCTTGCTGTTCTGGTCGGCGCAGATCAGAGAGCCGGTGGTTGCCTCGTAGAGCAGTGCTGACGGATTCGCCAACGGTGCACCGCTGGCGATCGTCTGGGATGAGCCATCGGGAAGCAGCTCGTCGATCGTGCCATCCAGCGCCCGGGTAAAGAAGATGCGGCCGGTCGATGGTTCGATTGCGATGCCCAGCACATACGCTTGACCGACGTCGGCCAGTTCGGTGACGGTGCCGTCAGGGGCGATCTGCTGAATTCTCCACGAAGTGAGGGTCACGAGCCGTGCGACGACCAAGTTGCCCGTCGCGGGGTCCTGCGCACCGGCGAATGAGCCAAGGGCTGCGAACGTGGTCAGCGTGCCATCGGGTGCCAGCCGTCGCACTTCAGTTTGGTCGAGGAGGAACAAGTCCTCGGAGTGCGTGTCGCTGATGATGGCAGCGATACCCACCAGCGGTGCGCCGGATGCGATCGTTCCCAGCGTGCGCGCGTTCTCGCAGTCGTCGGGAATGCCGTTGGGATCGCAGTCGAGGACGTCTCCGCTAAGGATCTCGCAGGCATCGTAGGTGTTGTTCCCGTTGCAGTCGGTCAGCACCGAGAGCTGGCATTCGTCCGGAATCTCGTCGGCATCGCAATCGGTGCTCGTGCCGCTCGCGATGTCGCACTCGTCGGGAATACCGTTGCCGTTGCAATCCTCGCTGTAGCCGCTATCGAGATCGCATTGGTCGTGCAGGCCATTGTCGTTGCAGTCTGTTTCGCAGAGGTCCGGAACGCCGCTTCCGTCGCAGTCGAACACTCGTCCGGCCGCGATGTCGCAACTGTCGGGTATGCCGTTGCCGTTGCAATCGGGGTCGCTGCCGTCTGCGATCTCGCATACGTCGCCGAGCCCGTCATGGTCGCAGTCGGCTTGATCCCCGTTAGCGTGATTCGGGCAATTGTCACAGTTGTCTGGCAAGCCGTCGCCGTCGATGTCCGAACCATCGCCGGGTCCCCCGAGTCGCACACGCACGACCCGCGTCGCCTGTTGCCCGATCGCGTCGAAGGCCGTGATCTCGATCTTCCCCGCGGCGCCCTTCGGTACTCCATTGTCCAGCGTCCAGGAGATCGTGGAAGGCCCTTGCGTGCCGGGATGAGTCTGGTCAACGATCAGGGTGTTCCCGGCGTAGACGCGCAAACGCACGGTCTCGATGCCGTAGTCGTCCACGGCCTGGAGGAGCAGGTTGTTGGTGCCGTATGGAATGACGTCGCAGGTAACGGGATCGAGAATCGTGACCTTGGGTGGTTCATCCGGTACTGTGAACCGCACGAGGTCGGTTCCGACGCCGACGTAGAGTTGGCCCCGTTCGTTGGTCCCGATCCCGATTGTCCGGTCCAGCAACCGTAAGCCTTGTCCGTCGTCCCAGCTACCCCACTCGAACAGATGGTCTCCGGCGAGTGAGAAGGCCTGGATCCGAAAGTTGCCGGTGTCCGTTACATACGCGATGCCGTACGCATCATCGATCGCGATTCCGAGCGGGTATGCAAATTCGCCGGGGTCGCGACCGCTCTGGCCCCATTCGCCGGCGGGTGTGAAGGTGAGGCCGTCGCGTGTCCAACGCTGGATGCGGTGATTCTCACAATCGACGACGTAAATGTCCCCGTTGCTGTCCAGGTCGATCCCTTGTGGAAAACGGAACTCGCCGGGACCGGCTCCGAGGGACCCGAAGGTGGTGACTCGTACGGGACGGTCATTGCGCTGCTTGTATTGCTGCCGGACGTTGCGAAGGAAGCGATTCTGCTCGCTGGCGGGCATCGCGTCAAAGGCTGCCCGCTCCTTGAGGAACGGAACGACCTCGCCCTCGAGGGACTGGCTCACCCACAGCACGTCTCCCTCCGGGATACCGGCATCGTCGAGGTAGTTCTGGTCGATGAGATCAGCCACGAGTTGCGCGACCTCGCCTCGATAGGCGTCGCCTATGCGTGCTGCAAACAGTCCCGATTGGGAGAACCGATTCGGGTTGTCCCAGAGATTCTCGATGTCGAACACTTCGATCTTGGACTCGAGCGCGTTGACGACGTATAGCAGTCCAGCCGCCTCGTCTACCGCGACGTCCGCGGCCCATGAGAAGTTCCCGAGCAGTTGCCCGAAGTACTCCCTGTTGTAGTGACTCGGAACGCCGCCGCTGAATGCCTGGTAGCCGACGCTTTCGTCGCGGAGCGATGGTTCCCAGATCTCGACCTTGCTTGCCGTCGTGATGCCGCCTTGTCCAGTAGCGGTCATATGCACCGCGACGTAAACCTTGCCGCGCAGGTCATCGACGTCAGCGCCGCCGGGAAGGTCGAAGTAGTCCCAGAAGTGCCCCCAGATCTGATTGTCGGCGACACTCATTCCAGTGGGCGGGTGGACCACGACGCAGGGATTACCGAGACGTCCACTGTAGATGTAACCGTCCGCATCAACACCCATGCTGGCGGGAATCCCGGCCCCATAAGAGGCCTCCGGTGCATCGTTGGGAACGGATCGGTCGTAGGCAAGTATCGCGGCGTCCAGTTGGACCGGGGCCGGCAACTCGGCGCGGAATGGTACCTCGCTGTTCCAGAACGTGCTTTGTCGCGATATAGCGCTCAGTCGAAACTCGTAGTCGCCGATCTCGGCGGCCACGAACAGCACCGGAATCGAGTTACCGGCGAAGCCGAGCGCCACTGGGAGGATCTCCTGCGACATTTCCTGGTAGATCGTCTGCGGGTTGGTCCATCCGTTTTGCCAAAGCGCCCGTCGACGAAGGGTGATCGCGTGCTGGTCCGCGGTGGTGGCCAGCCACAGTTGCCCGTTCGATGCCTGACCCACGCAAAAACCCGATGCTGTCTTGGTGCCGGGCGCGATCGGGCCGATCACCGTCGCTGGAAAGAATGTCTCGGTAACGTCGTCGTAGATGATCTCGTTCAGGTTCGTTCCGTCGTTCGCGAAGATCGAGACCTTGCCCGACTCCGTACAGAGTTGCAGCCGCGCTTCAGGCCATTCGTCCGTCCAGAGCGGCGCAAACGCGTACGGTGAGCCCGTCTGCCAGGCGCTGCCGTCCCACCACTGCCATTCCGGCCCGCCCGGAGCGTCGCCGAGGTAGCGCGCGGCGTAGCCCTGCCTGGATACCTCGTCGGAGAAAGTCACCAGGTATCGATTGGAGCCATCGATGTGTGTGACGCGAACGTCGTGCTGGTCCGTGGCCGTCCAATCAGCATTGGCCTCGAACAGAAGCGTAGCGCGCCGGCACGAGGCGTCGTCGTCCGTTCCCCAGTCGCCGGCTTCGTACACCAGAAACCCGTCCTCGTCGCATTCGATCGGATCGGGGTCACCGGCGGTGGAGTCGCGCGTCCAGCGCCGCCAGTTCGGGCCGGAATCGGTATCGGTGAACAGGGCGGCCGTCAATCCGGTTTTGAATTGATTCGCCGGACCGACTTGCCCGACGAGGATTCCGGTGCCACTGGCCGGATCGAAATCGAAGTCGCCGGAGTTAGGGGGCCACGAACGCAACACCGGGGACATCCGGTTCTCCGCGTACGCGGCGCCGTCTGACCACTGACGAAAGGTGGATCCGTCGAACCGCACACTCGTGTCGAAGCCGTGGGCGTTGAAACTCCTCGAAGCCAGGCGAAGGCGGCAGTTGCGCGCGACACCGACGTACTCCCCGGGCCGGGCCGTGCTTGCGTACAGCTGCAGTCCATCAAGATACATGCCATATGCGTGGTTGATTGAGGCCGGAACGAGGCCTGGGTTGGCCGCCCACGTCGGATCACTCCAGAGCTGCCAGGCACGATCGGCACTCAGCCGACCCATGACCATGCCGTAGTTCTTCGATCGGAAGAAGTACCGCAAGTCGCCATCGTCAGTGCGCAGCAATGACATTGCGCTCGGAGCTAGAACCGCGTCTGCGGCGTCGACCTCGAAACCGCCGTTGACCTTGATCCATGGCGCGATTTGAGGCGGGCCGATCGGAGTCGTGGACCCACCGCCGACGATTTGTGACCACGCCGGACCGGCACCCGCCAGAATCGACAACAGCAGTGCGGTCCGCGCCGTACCGGACAGACAATCCCTGCGTTCGGCACCAACGCCGATAGAACGATCGCAACACATGACGATACTCCCGGTTGCCAGCCTCTGGTTGACGTGAAGTGAATCGTGCGGCGTCCCTGCCGGCAGAAAGGGGGGCCAGCACTCAGAGAACTTCGAGCGGGGAATATAATCCACCCGCCCCACGGCGCGGACGGTTTCCTTGTAAATTTACGACAAAGAAACGCCGGAATCAGTGCGCACGAAGAGCCTGCGGCATTCGCCCCATCTCCAGGGAAACGTCGCGCCCTTTAGGATGGCTCGGCAGCCTCCGGAGTCGTGTGTGACGTGCCGTGAGGCGCCTGTGCACGGGGATGTGCGTCGGTGTGTTTTCCTGCGAGGAACGTTAGCAGCAAGCCGATGCCGGCAATCGCGATGGCCGTCATTCTCCACGCTAACGGGGGCAACGGAGACTCGCCGGCGATCAGAAACCCGAGCGACTCCGCCGTCGGACGGAGCAACTCTTCGTGCACGACAGCAGTTGTAATGCCGTTGTGTAGCAGGTGTGCGATCATTGCCGGCCAGATGGACCGGAATCGGATCACCAGCAATGCCAGCACCAGACCCATTGCAAACGTGAAGGGTATGCGGATGACCGAGCCGTGACTCACCGCGAAGCCGACGGCAGTGACCAGGATTGCAATGGCCGCGCCCAGCTCGCTGCGCAATCCCGACAGGGCGAACCCGCGGAAAAAGAACTCCTCACAAAAAGCCGGTACGACGGCGAGACAAAAGAGGATCATGTACGGGTTTACTTGCAGGAGCTGCGCGTTGAGCGCCGCGGCGCGCGCCGCGAACTCGGGCGGCATCGGGAGCCAGTGCTGCACGAGTTCAGATATCCAAAACCCGAGCACCCATGTCGATAGCCCAAAGCAGACACCGGCGAGGATGCCCGTGAATCGTGGAAATTCGAGGTGGAACCCCGACGCGATTCGCACCTTCATGTATAGCGCGGTCGCCAGCGGCAGGCCTGCGAAGAGCAGGATCAGGATCGTTGCGGTGCCGCTGAGGAACGTGGCATTGATCTCCGTACCTTTGCTCAGGCCGATTTGCAGGAAGTAGTTGAGCGAGAACAGCAGGGCCATCAGCAGGAATGCCTGCGCTGCCGACGGCGTGTCGCTCGGCTTGAAGAACTTGCGGATGAAGATCGTCTTCATGGAGGCCGTGTCGGAGAACAGCACTGCCTCCTGGCCAAACAGCCTGGCTGCAATACTCACGGCCGCTGCGGCGTAGATCGACGTCGAACCGAACACCCACCCGATGTGCCAGAAATTCACGTCGCCCAGGAACAGGTCACGCGTCAGAATGACAATGTTCGTAACCGGCATCACCAGGATCGGCGCGGTCAATCGTATTCCCGGGAGGATACCGACGATCGCGGGGATCATCGCCGCGACCATCACCGGCATGATGTAATTCTGGGCCTCCTTGAAGCTGCGCGCGAAACTGCACACCGCGAGCAAGAGCGCGCTGAACATGATCGCCAGCGGAACCAGCAGCAGCAGAACCCAGGGCAGGACGTGGATCGGGATCGCGATTCCACCGCCCGGCGCGAGCATCTTGCCAAGGCCGCCAAGGTAAATCGTGCCGCCAATGGAGAGCAGATTGAGCAGGGCGCTCAGCATCCCGATCATCGCGACGACGACAAACTTGCCGGCGATCAAGTCCACGCTCGGCACCGGAGCAACCATCAGCGTTTCCAGCGTTCCACGTTCGCGCTCGCCGGCTGTTAGATCGATTGCCGGATAGATGGCGCCCGTGATGGTCATGATGATCAGGATCAACGGCACGATCTGACCGATCACCGATGCGCTTTGACGTTCAGCGGACGCGATGTTGATCGTCGCCAGCTCGATCGGTTGAATGGTGGTCACCGGCAGGCCGGCCTTCTCCAGGTTTTCTTCCACCAGCCTCCGATTCAGACGATCGATAATGCCGCTCATTGCCGTTTGAGCGATGCGGCCGCGGAAGTCCGTCTCGTCTGCGATGATCGCCAATTGGACCGGCTTGTCGGTCGCGCCGGGAATGCCGCCGGCGAGTTGCAGGCCGAGGTGGATTTCTTCGGATTGAATCGCGGCGGGGATGTCCGACACCAGTTTCACGCGAATGTCTGGCGGGCTGTCGTAGACGGTAACGCGGGCACGTGCTCCAACGTCGTCCTGCACAGCTTCGCCCGGTGGTCCGCGGCGTTTCCCGTCCTGACGCGCTTCCGCTTCCGCGACCCGTTGTTCCAGGTCTTCGGCGGGCCCGCCCCGTGCTCCCGGTCGGCGTGCCAGGTCGGTGTCGATTACATGCCGCAGCCAGTCGTGCGTGTCCTGGTCATCGACGCCGACCGTGTACTCCTCTTGCTTGAGTTGCGTCGTTTGCAGTTCGAACGCCTGGAGCGAGCCAAGCATCAACGCCGGGTAGAGCACCATCGGGACCAGCACCATCGCGACCACCGTTCGGCGATCGCGAAGCGTGTCCGCGAGTTCTTTGCGCCAGATCGTGTTAATCCGCCAAAAGCGGTTCATGGCTCACCAGTTTGAGGAAGATATCGCTCAGACGCTCTTCACCCGATTGCTCGCGCAGCGACGGCAAATCGCCTTCGGCGATCAGATGTCCCTGGTGAATCAGCCCGATTCGGCCGCACATCCGCTCGATCTCGTCGAGTGCATGTGTCGAAAGCAGGATCGCCTTACCCGCCTCGGCTTGCGTCGAGATGAACTCGAGGATCAACCGATTGCTCATGACGTCCAGGCCGAGCGTCGGCTCGTCCATCACGAGGATCGGCGGGTCCGCAATCAGGGCTCGCGCAATATTGGTTCGTTGCCGCTGCCCGGTCGACAAGGCCCCGCAGCGCAGGCGCAGAAACGGCCCCATCGTGAGCCACTCGACGAGCTCCTCGATACGCCGATCGGCCCTGTCACGCTCGATCCCATAAAGGGTAGCGAAGTACCGCAGCGTTTCGAGCGGCGTCAGGCGGGCATACAGACCCGTATTGGCCGTCATGTAGCCAATCTTGCGTTTGACTGCGTTCGGGTCGGATGTCACATCATCGCCGCCGATGAAGACCCGACCCGACGTCGGGCGCAGCAAGCCGCTGATCATCCGCAGGGTTGTTGTTTTGCCGGCACCGTTAGGCCCGAGCAGGCCGTAGATCTCGCCGGGTTCGACGCTGAAACTCACGTCCGCGACCGCTACCTTCTCGGTCCCATCCGCGTTGGGGAAATGCTTGCTCAGCGCCTCCGCGCAAATCATGCCGACTCCTGAACGACCTTGGTCGGCCGTGGGCATTGCGAGTGGATGTTGGCCCGGCGCAAACGGCGCCCGACGAACAACCCGCTGCGTATTGTATCGTGCGATCGTGCGCTCGGGGTTTCATGAAAGAAAGAACGCCGGGCCCCGGTGGCCCAGCGTTCCCAGGGAGGATCACGTTCGTCGAACGCGGCGGCAAAGGACCATTGCTCGACCTCCCATCGAGCGGCAGTCCCCCGGGTCGGACGACCCCTGGGGCTCGGTGCCCCCAGGGTCGAACGACCAACCCCCCGCAGTTGAGAATCACTAACGGAGCAGCGAGAGAACCTGAGCGCTCTGCTGGTTGGCCAGGCCGAGCAGCGAGATGGCCGACTGCAACAGAACGTTCTGGCGGTTCAATTCCGAACTCGCTTCCGCGAAGTCGACGTCGCCGATCACGCTCTTGGCGGACGTCAGCCCTTCCTTTACCGCGTTCATCTGGTTCAACGCGGCGTTAACCTGGAACTTCTGGAATCCGCCCAGGCGTCCCTGGATCTCGGCAACCGATGTCGCGGCCGCGTCGGCGATCTGCGACGCCTTGTTCGGGTCGGTCAGCAGGTCGGATGCGCCGCCGGATTTAAGGTCGTTCAGGAACCCCAGCGCGGAGCTGCCGAGCTGGCTGGCGTACACACCGTCGATCCCGATCGTTGTACGGGTCGAACTGTCCGTTCCCAGCTGGAAGGTCGCGCCGGTGTCGCCGAGCAGGGTGATGGTCGCGCTGTGCGCACCGCCTGTGGCGGTGACGTCGAACGCGACGTTCGTGCCGTTGCTGTTGTAGAACACACGCGTCCCGTCGACGGCCACGGCCGTACCGTTGACAGTTACGGTCGCATCCGTGCCGCTCGCTGTGCCGGCGGTCGCGATATTGCCGTCGATGTTCGTCGCCCGAACACTGATGTTCGAACCATAGCTCTGTGACGACAATTCAACGTCACCGGAGTTGGCCGTACCACCGTTGTCGGCTGTGATGCCGGTCTCGGATGTGACGGCGTTGATCTTGGCGCGCAGCTCAACGGCCGTGTCAGTCGCGAGCACGTCGATCACCGCTGTACCCTTTTCCCCGGTGATGCTGAAGGACCCGGCCGCACCGGTCGCAGTGGTGTCGTTGGCAGCGTTGAAGATCACCAGGTCGGCCTGGGCGGCGTCGGCCGTCTTGGCCACGGTCAGCGCTTCGTTCGACGAGCCCGAGCTGCGGCTGAAGACCTGGACGTTGTTGAAGTTCGTCGGGTTGGTGCCGCCCTTGGTGACGCCGACCCCGAGCGATCCGTCGAGCAGTCGCTTGCCGTTGAATTCCGTGGTGCGCGCGATTCGGTCGATCGCGTCGATGGCATTGTCGATCTGCGACTGATTGGCGGAGATCTCGGCAGCGGACAGCCCACCCGAGTTCGCCGACGAAGCGGCGAGCGTCGCAATCTGCTCGATCTGCGAGGCGATTTCACCCAGCGCATTATCGGCCACCCCCAGCATCGCATCGGTGCGTTGCGTGCCGTCGATGGCGGCGTTGACGCCGGCCAGCTCGGTTTCCAAGCTACGGAGCGCGATCAGACCCGCAGGATCGTCACTGCCTTTGTTGATTCGGAGACCGGTCGAGAGTTGCGTGAGGACGTTGCTTTGCTGCGACTGTGTGCGATTGAGAATGCTCAGCAGCGAAAGTGTGTTTGTGTTCGTGACTGTCAGCATGCTTCGATCTCCATTCCCCGGCCGCAACCGCGACCGCACCGATTTGATTGCTCCTTCCCACCACGGAAAGCGTACGGGAACGGTTCCATTCAAGTCCCGGAGCGACAACTCCGAGCAGGGAAATCGGGAGCGGTACAGGCGGCCTCGAAGCGCCCCATCCTCATTGTTACCGGGCCGCAATCGGTCACGGTGCCGAGTTCCGTGACCGTTTCCGAACGATTACCGGAAGCAGCGTCCAGCGGACGAAGTGCCTGACAATCAAAAAAAGTCGAAGATCACGGCGGTGATTTCAACCGGTCGGCGCCCGGTAAGGACGCGGAAAGCGAGGGCCCAAACGATCGTCGTAAGGAGATTACCGGGCGTGCGTCAGGGGGTATTGCCGCTGGTGGGTATGACGACGCGCCCGGGATGAGGGTCGGCATCCGGAGGCGCTGCGAGGCGCTCCAGCGCGAGCATTCGTTGTTCATGTGCAGGGTCGAGTGCGAGCAGCTTCCGATAGAGCTTGGCCGCAATCCGTTCCCGGCCCGCTTCCCACTCGATATTCGCGACGCGCGCGAGGAGGGTAGCGTCATGCGGTCGCAACTGGAGGGCACGGTAAAGGAACGCGCCGAAGAGCACCTCTTCGCCGCGGGCGTTATAGGCCTCGGCGAGTTTCAGGTAGGCGTCGAACAGCAAGTCGTCCCGCTTCTCGAGGTCGAGCGCCGCTCGACGGTGCATGAACTGTAGGTAGTCAGCGAGGTCGCCGCGCGCCAATGAGACGTCAGCAAACAACGCGAGGGCATCGTCGATGGGTTCGCCGAGCAGTACCGCCGCCCGGCTCTCGAGGATCGCGTGAGCGACATCAGCGCGGCCGACCGTCAACCAGATCCGCGCATGCAACAAGTGAACCTCCGGCGTGTCCAGGCCGTCGTCAATGGCTTTCCGGACCTGATACAGCGCCGACTCCGCGGGGCACGCCGCGAATGCGTGCTGGCCACGTAGGGCCCGGAACAGCAGGCAGCCGCGTGCGAAATCGCCGACCCGACCGTTCCGAACTCGTAGCGCTCTGATCGGACCCAGGTGGGTCCCTTGATGGAAGTAGGCCCGCGCCGCATAGAAGTTGTATTGCGGACAAGGTCCGAGTCGCTCCACCGAGTCCCGGATACGATGAAGCGCCGTGGCCCATTGTGCACGATCGAGCGCGTCGTTGATCCAGGCAGCGCGCAGCGCGCGATCAGCCGGGTGACGTTTGACGCCCGCGTCCAACCGGTTGCTCGCTAACCGCGGCGCGTCCGTGGCGCGGTACCCGCGCGCGAGATCCAGATAGTCGGTCGGCGATAGACACTCGTCCGCAGCCCGATAATGCGGAATCGCTTCGGCGAACGCGGCGCGCGCCGTGAGTTGACGCGCGAGTGCCACGTGCAGGTTCAGGGCGTGCGGGTTGCGTTCGAGGGCGATTGTCAGCACGCGTTCGGCGTTCCGGGCCTGGGACGCGGTACAGAATGCTTCCGCGAGCTTGCAGACGTACGCGGGGTCCGGTCGGGCAGCGACCGCCCGGCGCAATAGCTGGACTGCGTTCGTGGTGTCGGCGCGCTCGAGCGCCTGGCAGCCGCGGTCGAACAGCTCCTTTGCCGAGTGTCCTTGCGCCGCGGCCGGGTCGGCAGATTGTGAGAATGCCGGGACCGTCGGCAAATACGACAGGACGATGACATTGGTCACGACAAGGAGTGGTCGCATACGGTAAATTGTTCGCTGGCCGGTTTCGGGATTTCAAACGCCGAGGCGTATTTTGGCGACCGCGATCGGGATTTGCAACGAAAAACCCATGGACGCACACGCAATCGATTGTCTGGACTTCGCCGGCGTACGGGTCGTGCTGGCGCGCTACGCATCGTGCGCGCTCGGCCGTGGGCGGATCGAGCGGATGCGCCCGACGCCTCGGGCCACGCTGGTCACGCGCTGGCTGGATCAGGTCCGCGAACTCACAGGGCTCGTCGAGGAGCGCGGTCTGCCCCCGTTCGGCGGTATCACCGACGTACGGCCGTTGATCGAGAAGTGTGCCCCGCCGTTGCGCGTGACCGCAGAACAGGTGTCGCAGATCGGCGCAACGTTGGCGGCAACGCACGACCTGACGCGGTATCTGTCGGCGGTGCGCCCCGCCGCGCAGCCTGAACTGCACGTGATCGCGCAGCGGGTCGGTGATTTCCTGACGATTGCGGACCGTATCGCACAGGTCATCGATCCGCGCGGCGAGGTTCGCGACGATGCCAGCCCGAAGCTGATGCGCATTCGGCGTGAGATCGAACAGGTGCAGGGCAGCATCCTCGATGCGGTCGATCGGCTCTTGCGCGATGCATCGGTACGGCGCGTGCTGCAGTACGCGAATCACACCGTGTTCAACGACCGCATCGTGCTGCCGGTTCGGACGGAATGTCGCGGACGCGTTCCGGGCATCATCCATCGAACGTCCGATAGCGGTGCGACGATCTTCGTCGAGCCGTCGGTCGCGGTCGAGATGAACAACACGGTCAGCCAGTTGCGGATCGCTGAACAGGAGGAAATCAATCGGCTGCTCTGGGACCTGACGCACGAGATCTATCTCAACGCCGACGAAATCCGCAAGACCCTCGATGCCATCGCACTGCTCGATTTCATCACGGCGAAGGTACGCTTCGCGAAGGAATTCGGCGCGCGCTGTCCGACTATCACGGATGACGGAAGATTGAACGTTCGCGATGCGCGGCACCCACTGCTGTTGGACCTGTTCCGCCAGCGGGAGAAGGAGGGGCATCCGCCGAGCAAAGTGGTACCGATCGATTATCGCTTGGGTGACGACTTCCGCATGCTGATCCTCACCGGGCCCAACACCGGCGGCAAGACCGTAACATTGAAGACGATCGGCCTGGTGGCGCTGATGGTGCAGGCCGGGTTGCCCGTGCCGGTGGCGGAGGGGTCGACGATGTGCCTCTTCCGCGACGTGCTGATCGACATCGGCGACGAACAATCGATGCAGCAGAACCTGAGTACGTTCAGCGCACACTTGCGGCAGTTGCTCGCGATGCTGCGCCGGGCGCGCGAGGATACGCTCGTGCTGATCGACGAACTGGGGGCGGGTACGGATCCGGACGAGGGCGCCGCGATCGGCACCGCGATGCTGGACGAGTTGTTGCGGCGTAAGGCGCGCTGCGTCGTGACCACGCATCTGGGCGCGCTGAAGAGCTTTCCGCTGACGCGACCGACTGCGGAGAACGCGTGCGTCGAGTTCGACATGGAGACATTGCGGCCGACGTATGAATTGAGCATCGGCGAGCCTGGCCGCAGCCACGCGATTCGGATCGCGGAGCGACTCGGCATGCCGCCGCGACTCGTCACGCGTGCCGAGCGGAACCTCTCCCAATCGGCGCGCGCCCTGCGCGATGCGCTCGACGGAACGTCGCAGGTCAAGCGCCAGGCGGAAGAGGCGCGGAAAGAGGCGGACACGGCCCGCGCCGAGGCGAAGAAAGCGGTTGCGTTCGCGGAGCGCGAGCGTGAGAAGCTCGCTCGGCAACAGTCCGATTTCCAGGATTGGGTACAGCGCGTCGTGCACCTGCAGGTCGGCGACGCGGTACGCGTGCGAAACTTCGACCGCGACGGACGGATTGTGCGGATGCGTCTCGACCGGCACCGGGCCGAGGTGGATTTGGGCGCGTTCTCGATCGAAGTGCCGCTGGGAGACATCCTGCCGCCAAGCGCTGTCGCGCCGCCCGCGCGAGCCGTGCCGGATCCGGAAGTGCCTGAAAAGCGGAAGAAACGGAAGGGCGGTGCGACGCCGCGACGTACGGGGGAAACGCCGACCGATTCGCAGAAGAAGCCCCCGCGCCGACCAGCGCGCCCGCGGCCCGTAAACCCCTCGTTGACTGCAGCACAGGCGGAAGCGCTCACGGCAGGCACGTCGGTCTACGCGAAGCGGTTTCATCGGTTCGGGACGGTGCTGCGGGTGAACCGTGACAAACAAATCGTTGTTGTGAAGATCGGCCTGTTTGAAGCGGAGATCCCTTATCACGGGCTGGCGTCGCAGGCGCCGGCGCCGACGGGTGGGGGGTAGCTGGCCCGAGGCGCTCGACGGGTTCGCCGACGAATGTTGACCGCTCGCTTGCGCTCGCGGCTCGCTGTGTGCGTGGGTCGGTCGATGTTGAGCCCCGAATGCACGGGACGTCGATGCGAGCCGCGAGCGCGAGCGAGCGGTCACAGTGCGCGAGGTTGGCGATGGGCGTCCTAAGTGCAGGGACAGTTGATGCGAGCCGCGAGCGCGAGCGAGCGGTCACGGGTTGCGTGCGAGGGGTGGTGGCTGTCGGTGCCTCATCTCCATTTGGGGAGGGGACGGACGTCAGTCCCCCTATCCCTGGAAGGATGAGGCGACCTGCCGATCGGGGGGCGATGGGGGACCCCGGGAGTGCGCCGATCGTCTCAGATTTTATTGCTGGATTCGCGAAGGTCGGGTAGGGTCTGGGGTTACACACAAGGCGCGGTGACTTGCAATAATATGTAGCCTGTGCTACATTTTCGGAGTGAATGTCACCCGGATGCGAGGATAGGGATGTCTCCAACGACAGCAGCAGCTCAATCGCACCAGCCGACTTCGGCGGGTGCGGTGGAGCGACCGTTCAAGCCGGTGGCTGAGCGGGTATTGATCGTCGGGCTTGATGGTGCGACGTTTGACGTGCTGGATCCGATGATGGATGACGGTCGGATGCCGCACCTTCGTCGGTTTCTGGACCGTGGTGTGAGTGGGATTCTGCGGTCGACGAAGCCGCCGATCACGCCGGCGGCGTGGACGACGTTCATGACGGGCAAGGGGCCGGGTCGGCACGGGATCCTGGATTTCGAGAAGTACGATGCACAGACGCACACGTTGACGTTTAACAGCACGTATGAGATTCGCGAGAAGACGATCTGGGAGATTCTGAGTGAGAAGGGGTTCCGCGTCGGCAGCATCAATGTGCCGATGATGTATCCGCCGAAGCCGGTGAACGGGTTCGTGATCAGCGGGTTCGAAACGCCGAGCATTGATGCGGAGTTTACCTATCCGCCGGAGTTGAAGGGTGAGATCTTCGATCTGCTGCCGGACTACGACTATCGCACCAACTGGCGTCGGAACGCGGTCGGCGGCGATGCGATTCTCGCGGACAATCTCGATTACATCTGTCGGAGTTTTGAGCAGGGTTGGCGGCTGACGGAGCATTGTGGGCAGAAGTATGGTTGGGACGTGCTGATGGTGCTGTACAAGCTCGTCGACAACCTTCAGCACAAGGCATGGAAGTATCTGGACCCGCGGTTCAACCACCGCTATCCGAAGCGGGCGCGGATGGCGGCGGATTGCTTCAGTCGGCTGGACGAGACGCTCGGCAAGCTGTTCGGATATGCTGAAGACGCAGGTGCGACGGTGATGATCATGTCCGATCATGGGCATGGGAGTCTGGATGGCAAGGCACAGCCGAACCTGCTGCTCAACCGTTGGGGGTACCTCAAGTTGCGCAGTCCGTTGGAGCGGACGGGAACGCGGGCCAAGCACTTGCTGCATCGTCTGACGAAGGGCAAGGTGACTCGGTTCGAGCAGGGCAGTCGAGGGATCGAGCGCGAACTGGCGGTCGATTGGAGCCGAACGACGGCTTGCGTCATGCATGCGGGGATCTACGGGTTCCTGTACATCAACCTGAAGGGACGCGGTCCGCACGGGATCGTGGAGCCTGCGGACTATGAGCGCCTGCGGGACGAGATCTCGCAGAAGCTGATGAGCGTGGCGGTTCGGAATCCGCAGGGTGAGACCATCCAGGTCTTTCCAAACGTTTACAAAGCCGAAGAACTGTACGATTGCAGTCGGGAGGAGAACCCGAACTTGCCGGACCTGTTGTTGTCGCCGCACCCTGGGTTGGCGGTGGTGAGGAAGATCCGCGGTTACTCGGCGGTGCGTTGGTGTCCGGAGAAACGGCTCGAAGGGACCCACCGTGAGGAAGGGGTGTATGCGCTGGGCGGCCCGCATGTGCGTGCCGGCGAGCGTTTCGAGTCGCACATTGCGGACATGGCACCGACGTTACTGGCGGCGTTGGGGTTGCGCGTGCCGCTGGACATGGAGGGGCGGGTGTTGCGTGAGGCGTTCACGCCCGAGCCAGTGGTCGAGCGCGAACCGCCGGTGCGCAAGGTCTTCGAGAGCGCGGCGGAGGTTTACACCGACGCGGACCGCAAGATTCTCGAGCAGCGGCTCAGCGAACTGGGCTACCTGGAGTAGCGGCGGTGCGGGTTTGGCACAGCGACCGTGGCGCGGCACGTTCCCGGCCGAAGCGCGTCATCACGTGCCTGCTATTCACTCTTCATTAGCCGGCACGAGCGCTGCACGGCCGTAGCGCTCGTATCGGCGATCGCGGCGCGTTTGGGCGCCTCGCGAGCGCTACTCTTCTTGCCCTAGTTCGACTTCGAGGTTGGATCCGTCTCTACCGATTGGGACGTCGTCGCGAACTGACGCAGGCGTCGGGAGACATCGGCCGCGTCAGCCGCTTGAGCGAAGCTGAACGCCGACCGACCGTCGTCGCATGTGAGTGCCGGGTCGGCCCCGGCTGCCAGCAACAGGGTGGCCATCCGCAGATCTCCGTGCTTTGCCGCTGAGTGGAGCGCCGTGAATCCCCCACGTTGTGGACTGTCGGGATCGGCGCCGGCCGAGAGAATCAGCTGGACGATGCGGGGGTCGCGCGTCGCCGCCGCGCTGTGAAGCGGCCGCACGCCGGAGTTATTCCGAGCCGTTGCCTCGACATCGGCACCGTTCGCCAGGAGGAAGCGTGCGACAGTTGTGTTCCGGAAAAAAGCGGCGAGATGCAAAGCCGTAAACCCGTCCGCGGAATAGTGGCTAACTACGGCCGGCTCGCTCGCCATAGCGGCGCGGACGCGGTCGAGATCGCCTAGCGCCGAGGCCTCGAAGAGGCTCAGTTCGGTTCGAACCGCTGCCAGTTGCTTTGCGATCGCGTCAAGCCCGCGATACTTTGCGAACAAGATCAACGACACACCCTCGTCCGTGGTCGCGCTTGCAAGTGCCGGAGCCTCTCGCAGGAGGCCTTCGACGCGTGCCTGGTCCTCGGCGGCAATCGCCTCGCGAAGGGTGACAACGCGAGCTGACTGTTCAGCGGCGTTCTGATCGGTGTTCATGGCAAACGCTCCACCGGTAAGAATCACGGTAACCACGACGAACTGGCGAGTTACATGACGACGCATCGACATCCTCCTCCGAACGAACTAAGATACATAGATAGGCTATCTAACTAAAATGAAGAAGTCAAGTGCAAAGTCGGTTGGGAATCGTGAGGTGGCGGTGCGGCTGCACGGCGCTGCCTTGCGGCTGCTGCGCCGGTTGCGGCGGACGGACGTGGAGCTCGGCGTCAGCACGGCTCGGCTGTCTGCCCTATCGGTGTTGGTTTTCGGGGGGCCGAAGACGGTGAGCGAACTGGCCGCGATCGAGCAGGTTTCGCAGCCGACGATGACGAGTCTGGTCCAAGGGCTTACCCGGCAGGGATTGGTGCGCTCGGAGGGGGATCCGAGTGACCGGCGTGTGCGTCGGTTACGGGTGACGGCGGCCGGCGAGCGGCTCTTGCGCCGCGGGCAACAAAACCGGGTCGAGACTCTCGTCGCGATGATGGAGTCCCTTGGGCGGCAGGATGTGCTGGCGCTGGGCCGCGCCGCGGATCTGGTCGAACAAATGCTGGCAATCGCGCCGGATGCGCCGTGACACGGGTCGTCGGCGGGGCTGTTTGTGATTTTCCGCTCGGTGCCGCTACGATAGCGGCCACGACGGCGAGTTTCGGCAAAAGGAGAGCAAATGATTCGAGCTCGGGAGCGGGCCGGCAAGGCGGCGTGCCTGGTTTGCCTGGTCGGCACATTGTTCGTGAGCGTTCGCACGTTTGGCGCTGGTGCCGAGGCTTGGACGCCAGAGCACGTGATGAAAATTCGACGGGTGGGCACTGCGAAGATGGCGCCCGACGGTCGGCATATCGCGTTTACGCTCCGCGTTCCGCGACCCGTTGGATCGGACAACGATGGTGCACCCTGGACCGAACTGCACGTCGTCGATCTCCAGGGTCACACGCGTCCTTTCGTGACCGGCAAGGTCAACGTGGGGGGCATCGCATGGACGCCGGACGGCAGCGGCATCTCTTTCACCGCCAAGCGCGGGGATGACAAGCATGCGCGGCTGTACGTGATTCCGATCGACGGCGGCGAAGCGCGAGCGGTTCTTACGCATGAGGCCGGAATCGGCAGCTACTCCTGGAGTCCCGACGGGGAGCGCGTGGCGTTCACCGCCAAGGCGAAGAAGTCCGAGGCCCTCGAGAAGCAGGCCGATCGCGGCTTCAAGGCCGAGGTTTACGAGGAAGACTGGCGCAACACGCACCTCTGGATCGCGCGGGTCGATGCCGAGGATGACGACGACGGACCGCAAAAGATCGAAGTGGACGGCTCGGTCAGTGCTGTACGCTGGAATCCGACCGGTGACGGACTGGCTGTCGCGATTGCGGCGACGCCGTCGGTCGACGATGGCCTGATGTTTCGCAAGCTGATGATGGTCGATCGGGGCGGAAACGAGCGGCCGGTGGACAACGTCGGCAAGCTGGGCGACTTCGCGTGGGCGCCGGACGGCAAGCACCTGGCGTACGTCTCCGGAATCGACATCAACGACCCGGCCGACGGCCGTTTGATGGTGATTCCCGCGTCGGGCGGCGCGCCGCGCGAACTGCTGCCCGGCTATCCCGGCCATGTGGAGGCGATTGCTTGGCAGAGTGCCGACACGATCATGTACTTGGGGGCCGAGGGCGTGCACTCGCGCTTCGCGAAGATCGGGTTGGACGAACAACAGCGGACATTGTTCGAGCCGGATGCGCCGCCGGTGCTTGCCGGATTGTCGTTGTCTGATGATGGCCAATCGGCATGTTTCGTGGGGCAAAAGCCCGATCATCCGAGCGAAGTCTACCACATGCGGCACGGTGATCGCGCGCCGCGGCGATTGACGGACAGCAATCCTTGGTTGGCCGACATGCAGATCGCGCGACAGGAAGTCGTCGAGTATCCTGCGCGGGATGGCGAGACGATTCAGGGGCTGCTGATTCGCCCGATGAACGAGACAGCGGGGAAGCGCTACCCCCTGATCCTGGCGGTCCACGGTGGCCCCGAGTCGCGTGATGCAAACGGCTGGCTGACCCGCTACGCGGATCCCGGGCAGCTCGGCGCGCAGCGCGGGTTCGCGATCTTTTATCCGAACTACCGTGGTAGCACCGGACGTGGCGTCGCGTTTACCAAAGCCCATCAACACGACTACGGCGGAAAGGAATTCAACGACCTCGTCGACGCGATCGAACACTTCGTGAAGATCGGACTCGTCGATCGCAGCAAGGTCGGCATCACCGGCGGTTCATATGGCGGGTTCGCATCGGCGTGGGCCGCGACGAAGCTGACCGAACACTTCGCCGCATCGGTCATGTTCGTCGGCATCAGCGATCAGGTCTCCAAGGCCGGTACGACCGACATTCCGCAGGAGATGTATCTCGTGCATGCGCGTGCCTGGCCGTGGGACGAGTGGGAGTTCTTCCGCGAGCGCAGCCCGATCACTTACGTCAAGCAGGCCCGGACTCCGCTGCTGATCCTGCACGGAAAAGAGGACCCGCGCGTCCACCCGAGCCAGTCGCTCGAGCTGTACCGGTTCCTGAAAGTGATCGGCAAGACGCCTGTGCGGCTCGTATTGTATCCGGGCGAAGGGCATGGCAATCGTAAGATGGGCGCGCAGTACGATTACTGCCTGCGAATGATGCGCTGGTTCGAGCACTACCTCATGGGGCCTGGCGGCGATCCCCCGGCGCACACCCTCGATTACGGGCTCGCTGACGAGGATACGGTCGAAGACGACATTGCAGACGAGTAACGGCGCTATTGGACCGCGGTTGCAGGCACCCACTGCCAGTCGGCGGGCGTAAGCTCGGCGTCGGTCAGTATCTGGCCGAGTCGATCCGACACGCTGCGAATGCGGCAGGCGTTTTCGATGCGGACCGTTTCGTTCGTTAGGCGATGCTGCAATGCTACGAGTTCGACGAACGTGGGCAGCGGAACGTAGCGGCCACCGACAAATGTTGCGCCGCGCGGGTCCACCGTGAAATGTCGTTCGACGACCCGCGCCGCTTGCAACACCAGCTGCACTTGCGCATCTTTAGGCGGAACGCGCGGTTGGTTGACCACCACCCACAAAGCCGTATCGCTACTGGAATGGCTGCCGCGAAGGCTGAGTAGGCTGTCGCTGAAGTCGACCAGCGCGATGCCCGCGCCACTCAACTGCGCCGCGAGTGTGCCGTCGTTGGTGCGTTGCGAGCCTGCGAACACCCACGGCTGCGCGACGGGGACCGTGTCGTATTCGATCGACTTCAGCCAGGAGAAAGCGGGGAGGGGCGTCTTATTGTCGACTTGGACGAAGACATCGACCAAATCGCCACTGGCGCGTGTCCACGTTTCCTCGCGGGGATCCCAGCGCGCGGGCGCCCCAGGCTCGATGCCGATCAGTCCGAGCGCTCGATAGACGGACTCGGCGCTGGCCTCGATCAAAAGAATGCTCTCGTGTTGTTTGCCCGGGAAGCACGCGAAGAACTCGAGCGGACCTTCGCGCAGAACGACCCGCGCCTGAACCAGCACCCGCATACGGGCCCAGTCGATACGCACCCCAGGCTGAAACTGGCCCATCCGCGCCGGCTTCGACGCGGCCCGACCGCTCGGGCGGCTGGTGGTCGGCGGTGCGTCCGCAGCGAGCACGAACAGAATGGACGCGGCCAAGCTTAGCACTGGCCGCCAGCGCCGAACGAAGCTGTTTCGTTTGCGTTCCACGAAAGGCGATCATACCCGATCGGGGCACTGAGCGCGCCGCGACGATCACGGCGGACCGCTCGCTCGCGCTCGCGGCTCGCATTGACGGTGCTCGGCTCCGGCCCGCGCGGATCGAACGCCACGAGCCCCGAGCGCGAGCGAGGGGATCAAGAGCCAAAGGGGTGGGGCGGGCGTCTCGCCCGCCATGGACCGCTCGCTTGCGCTCGGGGCTCGTTGTGTCGAGTGTCTGTCGGTGTCCCACCATCCTGGAGCGGAGGATGGACAGAGGCTTTTCTCAGTCCCCCATCCCTAGAAGGGATGGGGCACCCGCGGGCTCGTTGTGTCGAGCGTCTGGTCGGGTGTCGGTGCCACACCCTGTCCTTGGCGGGGGACGGACCGAGGCATCTCTTCAGTCCCCCGGTGAGCATTGCGATAGCTTGCTCGGCGCGCTTCCCGCGACCAAAATTCGCGGTTGTGAGTCGGCAGGAGACCATCCATCGAATTCTCGTGGCGATCGTACTCATTACGGGAGTGCGCGCGGACGAGTCGCGACCGCCGGCGGTTCCGGGCGATACGATCGTTGGCCTGCGGGTTGGTCCAACTGCGCTCGAGTGGTTTGCGCGGGTGACGACAATCGGGCCGGGCCGAGCCGCGCTATGGATCGACGCGGGCGCGGCGCACGGCGTGGTTGTCGGCGACCGGTTCCTGGCTCGATATCGTCGTCAGCCGATCGCTCGGTTGGACGTCGTGTCGGTGGAGGGGCAAGTCAGTTTCTGTCGCGTTGAGCCGCTGGCGGAGAATCCGCCGATCACGATCGGTCAACGCGTCGCGCTCTGGCCGTCGCCGGCTCGGCGGGAGCGAGGAGCGTTGCGCAGCGCCGTTTCGCTGCTTGATCGCGGGCAGGAGCAGCCGCGGGCCTGGGTTGCACATCCTGGATCGCTGGCCAACATCCGGCCGCAAGTCCAGATCGTCCGCGAGGGTTACATCATCGGCCTGGGCGTGATTGAACGCACCGACGATTTATTCGCGTATGTACGCGTGCTCGCCGAGCGGACGATGCCGTCGGGCGCGGACGGCACCACGCCGCGCGATAGCGCGCGACAGCCGTCAACGCAGCCCGTGGCGCCTACGGGTGGCGCGTCGTGGACGCGCGTTGTGCAGGCGTTATGGCGCGGCCTGGCGGTGATGCCCTGGCAGTCGGCCGGCCGACCGACGTCGATGTCGCCGATCATGGTCGGCGATGCGGTCCGGTTCCGGACGTCGGCCGACGTGACGGCGGGGCGCGTGCGTTATCGCGTGCTGGACGTGGGCACGACCGGCGCCGTGATTGATGCCGGCCTCGACGACGGCGTGATGGCAGACGCCGCCGGGCGTTTTTTGCGCGACGGACAAGTCATCGGTACCGGAACGCTCCGTAGCGTCAAGGCTCGCTACTCGATTGTGGAGGTCACGGACGGCGCCGATGTTCGTCCGTTCGACGAGTTTCGGTTGCTCGGGCAGCGTGATCCAGCGCCTCGGCGCGTGTTTGGCGCGCTCGTGGCGGATACGGCGTCGGGTTGGCGCATTTCGCTTCACCGTCCGCTATCTGACGCGATGACGACGCAGCCGGTATTGGTGACGCGCGCGGGCCGGATCGTCGGCGGCGCATGGATCGTTCGGCAGACAGCGACCGAAGCGGTTGTCGTGCCGATCGAGCGGACGGTGTTCGAGCCGTTTCAGGTCGGCGACGAGTTGGTCTTCGAATAAGCCGCAGAATCTCGGCGTCTTGCTGGATCCTCGGCGATGGAGCGCTCCTTGAAGGGAGCGTACCCGACGACTGCTTGTTACACGGCAGAGCAGCGACGCGCGACCGCTACAGTTTCGCGAAGCGCTTGCCGGCGATCTCGATCTCGCGTGGTCCGTCAGCGCTAACCGCCCAGCGGATGCGCGCCAGGCCTTCGCGGAGCTGGGCCTCCGAACCACATGTGCTGATGCGATGGTGACCGTCGAGGCCGAACGCGGTTCCCGGTACGACCACGACCTTTACCGTCTTCAGGATCATCTCGGCGAGCTTCATCGAGTCCGGATCGACTGCGCTAAAATCCGGGAAGCAGTAGAACGTCGCGTCCGGCGGTGTCAGCGCCGCGCCCGGTATCGTGCGAAACTCTTCGACCAGCACGTCACGGTTGCGTTCCAATTGAGATCTGAGCTGGTCCGCGGCGTCCTGCGGTCCGCGGAGCGCGCCGACCGCAGCGTGCTGCGAAACCATGCACGGCCCGGATGTCGTGTGCCCCTGAATGCGGGCCATCGCCTTGCGGACGGTCGGGTTGGCGATCGCCCAGCCGATGCGAAACCCGGTCATCGCATAGGTTTTGGAAACGCCGTTGAGGATGATGAGTTGGGTATCATCTTGCGCCGCGTTCGAGAACGCGTACGCGCTGATCGGCTCCCGGCCATCGAACTGCAAGCGGTGGTAGATGTCGTCCATCAGCAGGTAGAGGCCGCGACTCTCACACAGCTTCACGAGTTCTGCGACGAACTCGCGCGATACGATCAGGCCCGACGGGTTCGACGGGCTGTTGAGAATCACCGCCTTGGTCTTGGGCGTCAGCGCGTCGCGAACATCGTCCAGGCGCGGCCGCAGCCCGTCCTGTGGCCCGACGATGACCGGCACGCCACCCGCCAGCCGAACCATGTCGGGATAGCTGACCCAGTAGGGGGAGCAGAACACGACCTCATCACCCGGGTTTACGATCGCCTGCAACGCGAGCATTACCGACTGCTTGGCGCCCGCCGAGGCGATGATGTGGTCGGGCAGGACTCGTCGGCCGTAAAACTGCTCGGTGTAGTCGACGATTGCTTCCTTGAGTGGCGCGATGCCGTCCACCGGTCCGTAACGGATCTCACCTGTCTGGAGGATCTGCTCCGCTCCGGTGATCGCACTATCCGGCGACTTGCTCAGCGGTTCGCCGCCGCCGAGGTGAATCACCGGTTCGCCTTGCGCTTTCAGGCTGGCGGCCGTCTGGTTCAGATGCAGGGTCGCGGACGGCTCGATGGACTGGGCCAACTGGCTGATTTTCATGGCTCGGATACTCAGGCGCCGGTAGGGGGCCGTAATGACGTCGAGGAAATAAACTACTCGCTCGGGCGCGTCATGGTCGTCGGGTCGAGCAACGCTTCGAGCCGGTCGGCGTCCAGCACCTTCTTCTCAAGCGCGACCTCTCGCACAGTACGACCGGATGCGTGGGCCTCTTTGGCGATGGCCGCAGCCTGGTCGTAGCCGATATGCGGTGCGAGGCTCGTGCACATCGCCAGTGATTGCTCGACCAGCTCGGCACAGCGGGCGCGGTTAGCCTTGAGCCCGTCGATGCACTTATCGACGAACACGTCGCAGGCGTTTCCGAGGATCCGGACGGCTTCGAGAATGTTGCGTGCGATCACCGGGTGTCCGACGTGCAACTCGAAGTTGCTGAGCATGCCTGCGGCCCAGGTGACCGTCGCGTCACAGCCGACAACCTGCGCCGCGACCTGAATGACGGATTCGCATACCACCGGGTTGACCTTTCCGGGCATGATCGAGCTTCCCGGTTGGATCGCGGGGAGGATCAGCTCGCCGACGCCGCAACGCGGTCCGCTACCCATGAGGCGGATGTCGTTGGCGATCTTCGCGATGCTGACGGCGACGGTCTTGAGCACGGCGGCGATTTCGATCATCGCATCGTTCGCTGCCTGTGCCTCGAAGTGGTTCGGGGCTTCGTGATACGCCTCTTCGGTCTCGTGGTTCAACACCTCGCAGACGCGCTGCGCGAATTCCGGATGCGTATTGATGCCGGTGCCGACTGCGGTGCCGCCGATCGGAAGCTCGCGCAGTTTGATGACGCAGTTCATGACCCGTCGCTCGGCGTGGCTGATCTGGCTGACGTAGCCTGAGAACTCCTGTCCGAGCGTGATCGGCGTGGCGTCCATCAAGTGCGTGCGGCCGATCTTGATGATCTCCTTGAACTCTTCGGCCTTGGCCGTCAGGGACTTGCACAGGCCGTGCAGGTGGGGCATCAACTCGTGGTGCAGCGCTTCGGTGACCGCGACATGGGCAACGGTCGGGATCACGTCGTTCGAGGACTGACCCATGTTGACATGGTCGTTGGGATGGATTCGCGTGCCGGCCAGGGTGTCGCCGCCGATCTGCATCGCGCGGTTGGCGATGACCTCGTTGGCGTTCATGTTGGTGCTGGTGCCGGAGCCGGTCTGAAAGATGTCGACGATGAAATGGTCATCCCACTTGCCGTCGGCGACTTCCCGCGCCGCCTGCTTGATGGCGCCGGCCAGTTTTCCGTCGAGCTTGCCGAGCGACTCGTTGGCCATCGCGCATGCGTATTTGACCAGTCCGAGTGCCCGAATGAACTTGCGCCCGAAGCGGGTGCCGCTGATGGGGAAGTTCAGGTGGGCCCGTTGGGTGGAGGCTCCCCACAGGGCGTCCGCGGGCACCTGCATCTCGCCCATGGAATCCTTTTCGATACGCGTTTCGGACATCAATCCGCTCCTCGAATGGGTCGTGTTCTCATCGCCGATCGTCTACCACCGATGGTAGCGGATTCGCGTACGGCGCGAAAGAACGGCGGCGCCGGTCCCGAGCGGCAGCGGGCTCTCGGACGGCAACCTGCATGATGAGGAGCGATTGGCGTAATCCGGGGCTCTATCTTCTCTCGCGGGGGCGTGTCTTTCGTGCGGGAGCGGTTTGCCCCATAATGGGTTGTTCGGGTTTGGAGCCGTACGAGACGGACGAATTTCGTCGGAGGAACCACATGAACGACGCACATTTCCGTTTTCGCGGCCGGCGTCACGCCGCACGCGGCGTTGCTTACGCGTCGGTGCTTGCCACGCTCGCCCTCCTGGGCGGGACCGCCGTTTCCGGCACCGTGGGGGAGTATCCGCCGACCCGGAAGGACGCCGTCATCGACGACTACCACGGGACGAAGGTTGCCGACCCGTATCGCTGGCTGGAAGATCTCGATTCGGCCGAGACAGCGGCGTGGGTTGCGGCGCAGAACGAGGTCACCTTCGGATACCTCGAGCAAATCTCGGAGCGGAAGGCGATCCAGGAGCGTCTGACGTCATTGTGGGACTACGAGAAGTTCTCGGTGCCGCGCGAGGAGGGCGGTCGGTACTTCTACCGTCGCAACGACGGCCTGCAGAACCAGTCCGTGCTCTACACCGCGCGGTCGCTGGACGATTCGCCACGCGTGTTGATCGACCCTAACCGGCTTTCCGCGGACGGTACGGTCGCGTTGGGCGCGACCGCCGTCAGTGACGACGGGAACCGGATGGTGTATGGCACGTCGGCTGCCGGTTCCGACTGGGTCGAGTTTCGGGTCCGCGATATCGCGACCGGCAAGGACCTGGAGGACCATCTGAAATGGGTGAAATTCTCCGGCGCCGCCTGGGACAAGAACGGGGATGGCTTCTATTACAGTCGCTACGACGAGCCGAAGGCCGGCAGCAATGAGTACGAAGCCCTGAACTATTACCAGAAGCTCTGCTATCACAAGCTGGGCACGCCGCAATCGGCGGACACGATCGTCTACCAGCGGCCCGATCAGAAGGAATGGGGGTTTTCCGGGAGCGTGAGTGATGACGGTCAGTATCTCATCATCACGATCTGGAAGGGTACCGAGCGCAAGAACCGCGTCTACTACAAGTCGCTGAGCGCGCCCGAGAGTGCGGTCGTGCCGCTGCTCGACGACTTTGATGCCCAGTACTCGTTTATCGACAACGACGGTTCGACGTTCTGGTTCTTCACGGATGTCGGTGCGCCGCGCGGTCAGGTGATTGCGATCGACACGCGCCAACCGGAGCGGTCTGCGTGGAAGACCATCATTCCGCAGGTCGATGAGACGCTCAATGGCGTCGATGTGATCGACGACAAGTTCGTCTGCACGTACCTCAAGGATGCGCAAACCGTCGTGCGGATCTTCGACCTCTCGGGCAAGCATTTGCGCGACGTCGATCTGCCGGGGATCGGAGCGGCCTCCGGGTTCTCCGGCGATCGTGATGACACCGAGACGTTCTATGAGTTCGAGAGCTTCACCCGGCCGCCGACGATCTATCGCTACGATATGCGGACCGGCAAGAGCGCGGTCTTCCGATCGGCAAAGGTGGACTTCGACCCGTCGGCGTACGAGACGCGACAGGTCTTCTACACCAGTAAGGACGGCACCCGGGTGCCGATGTTCATTACGCACCGCAAGGGCCTGACGCTCGACGGGACGCACCCGACATATCTCTACGGTTACGGCGGTTTCAACATCCCGGTGACGCCGCGTTTTTCCGTCAGCAATCTCGTGTGGCTCGAAATGGGCGGGGTTTATGCGGTGGCCAACATTCGCGGCGGTGGCGAATACGGCAAGGAGTGGCACAATAGCGGTCGGCTCAAGAACAAGCAGAACGTCTTCGACGACTTCATCGCGGCGGCCGAGTGGTTGATCGAGAACAAGTACACCCGCTCCGAGCGGCTGGCTATCGGCGGCGGCAGCAACGGCGGTCTGCTGGTTGGCGCCTGCATGACCCAGCGGCCGGAACTGTTCGGAGCCGCACTGCCGGCAGTCGGCGTGCTCGACATGCTGCGATTCCACAAATTCACGATCGGTTGGGCCTGGGTATCCGACTATGGCAGCGCTGAGAACCCCGATGACTTCCGGGTGTTGTACGCATACAGCCCGTTGCACAACCTCAAGGAGGGGACCCGCTACCCCTCCACGCTGATTACGACCGGCGACCACGATGATCGCGTCGTGCCGTCGCACAGCTTCAAGTTCGCATCGGCGCTTCAGGCCGCGCATCATGGCGACAACCCGGTGCTGATTCGAATCGAGACCCGCGCCGGTCATGGTGCCGGCAAGCCGACGTCGAAGATTATCGAGGAAGCCGCGGACCGTTGGGCGTTTCTGGTCCGTGAGCTACGCCTCAACGGCTCGATGAGCAAGGAAGAGACGCCAATGAGCGAGAAAACCCGCTAATTGCAGCGACCCGGAAGAAAAACGCTCCAAAGGGGAGCGTGGTGGGGGGCACGGGTAGCTTGCTGCGCGTGTCGGGACGCTGTTTGTGACTACGATTCCTGTTGATACCCGCTACGGATCGATGATGAACGACCAGAACCCCATTCGGATGCCCGTTGACGTTTACGACTCCAGTCGGGCCGCGAGCAAGGCGGTCGCCGGAACCATTGCGACCTTGATTCGGGAGCGCGCCGCGCAGTCCAAGACGGCAGTGCTTGGTTTGGCTACCGGTTCGACCCCGCAGGGGGTGTATGACGAGCTGGTTCGGCTACACCGCGACGAAGGGCTCAGCTTTGCAAACGTGGTCACCTTCAACCTGGACGAGTATTGGCCGATGCAGCCCAACGAGCTGCAGAGCTATCACCGGTTCATGCGCGAGTACTTGTTCGATCACGTGGACATCGACCCGCGCAACATCCACATCCCGGACGGGACGGTGGCGTTGGACGAGGTGGCTGCGCATTGCGCGGACTACGAGCAGAAGATCCGCGACGTCGGCGGCATCGATCTTCAGGTTCTGGGCATTGGCCGGACCGGGCATATCGGGTTCAACGAGCCGGGTTCGTCCCGGAGCAGTCGTACGCGTCTGATTACGCTCGATGGCGTCACGCGGCTCGACGCGGCCAGCGATTTCTTCGGCGAGTGGAACGTTCCGCGGCAAGCGATCACCATGGGGGTGGGCACGATCCTGGACGCCCGGCGCGTGCTGCTGCTGGCGTTTGGTGAGGCGAAGGCGCGGGTCGTCCGCGAGGCGGTGGAGGGGCCGATGACGCCGACGGTCGCCGCCAGTTTCCTGCAGCAGCATGACGACGCGCAATTCCTGCTCGATCCCGCGGCGGCCGGCGAGCTGACGCCGATCAAGACGCCGTGGGTGCTCGGGCCGCTCGGTCGACACGACGGCGAGTGGGACAAGCCGACGACAAAGCGCGCCGTGATCTGGCTGGCCCAGAAGCAGAAGAAGCCGATCCTGAAGCTCGTCAACGAGGACTATAACGAAAACGGCCTGCAGGAACTGATCGCGGCGCGCGGCTCGGCTTATCGCGTGAACATCGAGGTCTTCCAGGCGCTGCAGAAAACCATTACAGGATGGCCCGGCGGCAAGCCCGGTCGGCCGAAGTTCGTGCCCGGCAAGGGCGTGGACGTCGCGAACGGGCCGGACATCTTTCCGAAGCGGGTAGTCGTCTTCAGCCCGCACCCCGATGACGACGTCATCAGCATGGGCGGCACGCTGATCCGTTTGTGCGAGCAGGGGCACGAGGTACATGTCGCGTACCAGACCTCCGGCAACATCGCGGTCTGGGACGACGAGGCGCTGCGGCACGCGGACTTCGTCGCGGAGTTCTGCGATGCCTTCGAGTTGTTCAGTGAGCAGCAGGCCGACCAGATCAAGAACGCGGTCCAGTCGTTCATGCGGACCAAGAAGCCAGGCGAGGTCGACAGCGTCGAGCTACAGCGGATCAAGGGGCTGATCCGGCGCACCGAGGCGCGCGCCGCGGCGCGCTACTCCGGCGTGCCCGCGGGCAACATCCATTTCCTCGACATGCCCTTCTATGAGACGGGGCGGGTCAAGAAGAAACCGCTCGCAGAAGCGGACGTGCAGATCGTTGTCGAGCTGCTGGAGCGTGTGAAGCCGCATCATGTTTACGCTGCCGGCGATCTGTCGGATCCGCACGGGACGCACCGCGTTTGCCTGGCAGCGATCAATGCCGGCCTGATCAAGCTGCGCGCTGCTGCATGGATGAAGGACTGTGAGGTATGGCACTACCGCGGCGCGTGGCAGGAGTGGGAGCCGCATCAGATCGATCTGGCCGTCCCGCTGAGCCCTGACGAAGAGGATCGTAAGCGGATGGCGATCTTCAAGCACGAATCGCAGAAGGACCGGGCGCTCTTCCCTGGCCCGTGGGACACGCGCGAGTTCTGGAAACGCGCCGAGGAGCGCAATCGCCGATCGGCGGCGGTGTATGACGAACTCGGGCTGCCCGAGTATCAGGCGATTGAGGCGTTCGTTCGTTGGGAGCCGGCGGACGACGTCAGCGAGGACGATCCGCTCTACCGCTTCCGGCCGGAGTAAGTGGGGAGTGGTGCGCTCCTTGAGCGGAACAGGGAGCGGCTCCCGGGATGAGAACCGCGTTTAAGCGACGGGGCCCGGAACACAAGCGACGGGATCTGTTTGTCTCAACGCACCTTGGCCCCCTCGCTTGCGCTCGGGGCTCGTGGTGGAAGCCATAGGCTTCAATGCGAGCCGCGAGCGCAAGCGAGCGGGGGAGCAAGCTCCCTCTGTGAGGCCTGTGTCTACGCCACAGGCCCCGGCGCGAACCCGGCGCTCAACGCAACGAGCCGCGAGCGCAAGCGAGCGGTCGATGGTGAGCGGGACGCCCGCTCCACCCTAGTGCGGTACGTCTCTCATGGCGCTTGATCAAACACGCGGTACGAACACTGGCGGACCAGGGGGCACTGTCATTGACGGACCAGGACGCTCGATGCCATGGTGGCGGCTCGCTGCGCTCGTCGTGTTGGTTGTCTGTAGCGGATTTGCGATCGTCAGTTGCTTCCATCCGTTCGCAGCGGTCGGCGATTTCATGGTTGGGTTCGAGTCTTGGGCGTTCGAGGTCGAGTGGTATCAGGCTGACTTTCCCGCGGTCGCGAAAAGGACGACGTATCGCGCTCCGTGGTTTCGGATCGGCGAGCGCGTCGCCGTCTACGCGTGGCTTGTTCCCACGTTTGGTGTGGCGGTGCGGCCCGCGCTCACGATTCAGGGACCCCTTTATCGGTTGCGCCTACGGATTCCGCTCGTTTACCTCATTGCCGGCGCGGCGATCGTGCTGGCTACCGAACCGCGTCGCGGAACAGTCGCACTGACGTGTAGCGCGTGTGGTTATGACCTGCGACACACGGTTGAGCGTTGCCCTGAGTGTGGCAAGCCGGCCGGGGCGGAGGACGCTTTGGAGGACGATGCTTCCGGGACGTAGGCGCGTCCGGGGCGGTCCATTCGGTCGACGAATGAAAAAGGGTGCGCTCCCCGACGGGAACGCACCCTGTGTATTGCGTGGTCGTCGCGTTCTAGTCGGCGTCGTAGATCGGGCCGCCGATTCGTTGATGGACCAGGATCGTGTTGCGGACGACGAGCAGGTTGCGGAACGATTGAATGCTGCCGAGGCCGCCGCCTTCGACCCAGGTGTCGGGTTCGATCGTCTGGGTAATCAGCTCGATGATCCGCTGAATGTCGTCGGCCGGGTTGGCGAAGTCTTCGTTATTGTTGTTCTGGTTGGTGTTCTGGAAGAGGTTCTGGCCGCCGCCGCCGCCGCCACCGCCGCCGAAACCGCCGCCGCCACCGCCGCCGAACCCGCCGCCGCCCTGTTGTGCGACAGCTTGCAGGGCCTGACCGGGATCGAGCTGGGCCGCGTTGGTGAATCGCGGGGCGCGGACCAACAGGTCACTGATGTCGTAGACCTTGGTGATCATTTCCTTGGAAAGGTCTTCCTCGGTGGACATGATCAGAAGTTGTCCGGAGGCGCGATAGGCAAGCTTGACGTCGCTTCCGCCGGCCTCGTTCATGATCATCCAGAGGATCTGGGCCAGCCGGAGGTTGCGGACCTTCATGCTGATCGGCTTGTCGCGTTCGATGCCGGCGTCCTCGATGACCTGCCAGCGGATGACGACATTGGCCTGGGTGAATTCGGACACCCATTCCATGACCTGCTCGAAGGGGGCGCCTTCGAAGATCACCTCGGGGATTCGCTGGTTCAATAACGCGCGTGTGTTCTGAGACTTGGCGGACTGGGCTGTGGCCCAGGGTACCATCAGGGCGGTCAGGGCGGTCAACGAAGCGATTCCGATCAGACGCATCATGGTTGCACTCCTCGCCTGGGGACGACTCCTACCCCGCAGTCCGCGATCATACCCGATTCCCGAGCTCGCGTCCGGCTTTTTCCGGGCGGGGCACGCGGATTCGACGGCCGGAAGCCCCATGGGTTCCCGAATTCCGGGAACGCGTCCGCCCGGGTCTAATTCCGCGTGTGGATGGCGGCTTCGAGCCGTTTCAGGTTTCGGCGGACGATGGTGATATCGGCCGCTTCGGGCATCCGCCGAAGGTATTCGGTGAGGCAGGCGTGGGCACCGGGAACATCGCCGAGCTTGCAGCAGACGGCGGCGAGATCCTGCAAATGCCGGCCATTCTCGGGCTCGACCGCGCAGAGCCGCATCAGGACCGGTAGAAGCGGCTCGAACCGGGCACTCTGAAGGTAGATGTTTCGCAGATTGCCGAGCATCCGCTTCAGAATGGTCCGCGTATCGACAGGTGCCAGCAGGTCGACGGAGAATTCCAAGGCGCCGTCGAATTGCTTGTCGAGCAATCGCCGACAGTCGGTCAGCGAGAGCGTCGTTCCGCCGTCGAAGGGGTCCGCGATGATGTAGTATTCGGGGTCGTCCATCCGGACGAGAAAATGACCGGGGAGCCCGACGCCGGCGATCGGCCATTTGAGGCGTCGACCGACTTCGATCCAGATCGCCGAAAGCGTGATCGGCATTCCGCGCTTCCGCTCGAGCGCGTGATTCAGATAACACAACTCCGGATCGGCGGCGCCCGGAGGGCCCTCACCGCGATAGTCGAGTTCTTCGACAAGGACCTCGCGCAGCGCTTCGTAGCGTTGATCGATCGACAGGCCGGGGCGGCGGGCCGCCACGCGGTCGGCCAGTGCGTCGAGCCGTTCCAGGTAGGCGCCGATTCGCAGACCGGGGTATGCATCGCGCGCGATATGCAGCGCAGCGCAATCGAGTCGGATGAGCTCGGTATCCAGCTCCATCAAGTGGCTGAAGGTGTCTGGCAACATGCCATCCCCAGTGCTTCTTCTTCCCACAACTCCCGATTGCGGCCATGATACGAAAACGGTTGCTGAAATGGCACTCTTAAACCCGCGAACTGGGCGCTGCGGGCAAAATTTCTCTTATCAGACCCAGCTGCTCCGGGGCCGTCAAGTGCGCTCCAGGGCGGCCGGAAGAAAGGACAACTTACGTGCGTGAATGGGTTTGCGTCAACGGCACGCTGCTTTCGGCCGACGATGCGCAGATTAGCGTGTTCGACTCGGGCTTCATGCAGGGGATCGGCCTTTTCGAAACGATGCGGGCCTATCGCGGCAACGTGTTCCGACTCGAGCATCACCTTGGCCGCCTGCAGGCGTCAGCTGCCGCCCTGGGTTGGGCAGAGGTGCCCGATAGCGAGTCGCTGGAGGACGCCGTTCGACAGGTCGTGGGCGCGTGTGAGCAGGCGGACGTTCGCGTACGACTGACGGTCACCACTGGGTCGCTGCGCATCCTGGAGGACGAGCCCGCGCGGCTGACCGTGGTGGCGTCGGCCTCTGCAGGCGGGCGCTACCCCGACGAAATGTACTTGAAGGGCGTGACGGCCGTGCTGTCGCGCTATCGTCAGCATCGCAACGACCCGGTCGTCGGACACAAGACAACCAGCTATTTTTCGCGCCTGGCGTCGTTGCGGGAAGCGCACGCCGTCGGCGCGCTGGAGGCACTCTGGTTCACGACCGAGGAGTTCCTCGCGGAAGGCGCCATCAGCAATGTGTTCCTGGTGGTGAACGAGGAGGTCCTGACGCCTCCTCGGGACACGCCGATCCTTCCCGGAATCGCGCGTGCGTGCGTGCTGGAGCTTGCGCAGTCCGAGGGGATCGAAGCTCTCGAGGCCAACCTCACCCAGCAGGACCTGCTGGACGCTGACGAGGTCTTCCTGACCAACAGCCTGATGGAGATCATGCCGGTCGTGCGTATCGGACGGCAGCCGATCGCCGACGAGAAGCCCGGCGAGATCACCCGACAGCTCGGAGCGGCGTACAAAGACGCCATCAAGCGGGAGTGCGGCGATGAAGCGATCGGGTAAGTCGAGCGGCCGGAAGCGGGGCGGTGCGAATGCCGGCGGCCGGAGGCGGGTTTGCAGTACGCACGAGCTGGTGACGGCCGTCGACGAGATCGCGCCGCTACAAGCGGCGGCGGATTGGGACAACGTCGGACTGCTGGCAGGTAGCGCCGATTGGCCGGTTTCACGCGCGTTGATCGCGATCGATCTGACCGATGCGGTTGCGGACGAGGCGCTTGCGAAGCAGGCCGACGCGCTGGTCCTCTACCATCCACCGATCTTCAAGCCGATCCAGCGGATCACGGACGACCACAGCGCGACCCGGCGGTTTCCGGATCTGCTCGCCGCCCGAACGTCGATCGTGGCACTGCACACGGCATTGGACGTGGCCGTCGGCGGGACCAACGACGTCTTGCTCGACGTGTTCGCGCTCACGGACCGCTACCCGCTGGACGTCTCCGTCGAGCGCGAATCCGGCTACAAGCTCGTCGTGTTCGTCCCGGATGCCGAGGTCGACGGATTGCGCGCGGCGCTTGCCGCAGCTGGCGCCGGTGTGATCGGTGCGTACACCGAGTGCAGCTATGCGTTGCACGGCCGCGGCTCGTTCCGTGGCGACGAAACGACCAATCCGACCATCGGCCGTCGCCAGCGACTCGAACATGTCGACGAGGTCCGACTCGAGATGGTCGTTCCGGCCAAACGGCTGGCGCCCGTCGTGCGGGCGCTGTACGCCGGTCACTCGTACGAGGAGCCGGCCTTCGATCTGTATCCCGTGGCAACAGTTGCGGGCCGGGGGGCAGTGGGGCTCGGACGTGTCGGGGAGTTGCGACGGCCGACCCGCGGTAGCACGCTGGTGAAAGCACTGGGTGGGCGGGTCGACCTGCGACGGGCCGCGGTCGTCGGCGACCTGCGGCGGACCTTTTCGCGCGTCGTCACGGCGGCCGGAAGCTTTGGTGTGCGGTCGTTCCGGGACCCCGATGCGCTTGTGTTGACCGGCGAGTTTCGGCATCACGAGGCGCTCGAACTGCTCCGGCGCGGCGTTACGGCGGTCTACCTCGACCACTACGCCAGCGAGCGTCCCGTGCTGGACGTCCTCCAGCAACGGCTCGCCCAACGGTTGCCCGCGGTCAAGTTCGCGATTGCCCGAACGGACCGTTCGCCATTGCGCCCGCTCTAGCGGTCGGTGGGCGAGCCACCCGCCAGACCCTGTGTTTCCAGGGATCGTTCTCGCTGGGGCAAGCGGCGTAGACGCTTGGCTCATCCCGGCAGCTTGCTGCCCGAGACGCCCGTCCCACCCTTACGTGGCATCTTGGGCTGGTATTGCAGATCGTCTGGTGCCCGGGTCTACCTGGCGGACGCATTAACTTGCTGCGCCAAACACGTTCCCCATCCTAGAAGGGTGGGGCACCATCCGTTGCGCGCGTGCCGGTCCCGCCTGTCACACACTGGGGCGCTCGCGGCGCAGCGTCAGGGAGTTTCCCAATCCTGCGGGATTCCATTACTGTACGCGGCTTGGTGTTGCGGTTCGCACTCGCTGGCTCGAAGGTGTTTATGCACGATTCATCGATTCATTTGTGGCCGCACCTGGGAAATCTGGGGCTGCTTGACGATGCCGAGACGCGATCCATTTCCGCCGAGAACCCGGACGGAAGACGGGGTGGCGGAGCGCGCGCACACCCCGAAGATGGCAGCCCGGCCAGACGTCTGGGTAAGGGATGGAAGGCGCGGCCGTTCATTCCGATCGCCGCGGACACGACCGTCACGATCGCCGAGATCGATGGCCCCGGCATCATTCAGCATATCTGGATTACGACCGATGAGCCGGCATATTCCGGGTTGATTCTCAGGATGTACTGGGACGATGAGTCGACGCCGTCGGTGGCGGTTCCGTTAGGCGACTTCTTCGCTTGCGGTCACGGTTGCTATCGGCCGGTGCAGTCGGCGGTCGTCGCGGTCAATCCGCGTGGCGGTCTGAACTGTTACTGGCCGATGCCGTTTCACAAGTCCGCGCGGATCACGGTCGAGAACGCTACCGGCCAGGATCTGCCGCACTTTTTCTACCAGATTACCTATGCACTGCGTGGCCTGCCGGGCAACGCCGCGACGTTTCACGCCCAGTGGCGACAATCGCGCACGACGAGCGATTGCCCCGAGCATGTTCTGCTCGATGGCGTGGAGGGGCGGGGCCATTATGTCGGGACCTACCTCGCGTGGACCCAGTTCGCCGAGGGTTGGTGGGGGGAGGGCGAGGTCAAGTTCTTCCTGGACGACGACGATGCCGACCATCCGACCATCTGCGGTACGGGTACGGAGGACTACTTCGGCGGCGCCTGGAGTTTCTATGACGAGCACAAGCGCGAGGTGCCCTACTCCGGGCCTTACCTCGGTCTGCCGCTCGTGCTGTACGATGGTGATCGACCGCCGCGATTTGGTATGTATCGCTGGCACGTTCCCGATCCGATACGGTTCCGCTCGCGGTTGCGCGCGACGGTGCAGGCGCTTGGCTGGTGGCCGGACAACACGTTTCGCCCGCTCGAGGACGAGATCGCGTCGACCGCATTCTGGTACCAGCAGGAGCCGCACGCGCCGTTTCCCACCGGGCCGGGCGCGCTATGATCCGGGTACCGTTCGCGGCATAGCCGAAAGGAGATCCATGAGCAACGATCACGGTGCGAGCCGTTGCCCGGCGATTCGGGTAATGATGATGCCGCGCGACACGAACGCGCACGGCACGATCTTCGGCGGCGTGCTCCTCAGCTACATTGACCAGGCCGGGGCGATCGAGGCGCGGAAACACACGCCGGACAAGTTCGTGACGGTCGCGATGCACGAGGTGGAGTTCAAGCAGCCGGTGTTCGTTGGCGACGTGCTGAGCTTCAATACGTCGCTGTTGAGTGCCGGGCGGACGTCCATGACGATTCGCGTGGATGTCGAGGCGGAACGTTTCGAGAGCCCCGAAGAGGTCATCGCGGTGACCGCGGCGACGCTCGTGTATGTCTCCGTCGACTCCCACGGAAAGCCGATCCCGCACGGGATCAACGATCGCAAGCCCGGCTGAGCCGGCGCTAGCGATTCTTGACGCGATGCACCATCGTCGAGGCCGAGGTCTTGATGCCGCGCAGGTGACCGCGCAGCTGATCGCGGTTCGGGGAGTACTCCATCGCCGTGTCGACGTAGACCATGTCGCGGTCGACCAGCTCGGCCAATGACATGTTGAAGCTCTGCATTCCCAGGCCGGGGTTGCTCGTAATGATTTCCGGCAGATCCTCGTCTTCGCCGTCTCGGATCTTTTCGCGGACGACGCCGTCGACGATCAGCACTTCGGTTGCCGGTACACGCGCGACCTGCTCGTCGATGGACGGGAGTAGTCGCTGGGCCAGGACGGCGCGAAGGCTGTTGGCAATCGCGGTGCGGATGAAGTGGTGTTGGTCCTGCGGGAAGAACTCGAGCATGCGCGTCAGCGACTGCATCGTGTCGGCGGTATGCAGCGTGCCGAACACGAGGTGTCCGGTCTCCGCGGCTTGCAGTGCGGCGTAGACGGTATCGCGATCGCGCATCTCGCCGACGAAGATCACGTCCGGGTCCTGCCGGACTGCGGAGCGTACGCCGTCGGCGAAAGTTTCCAGGTCGATTCCGATTTCGCGCTGGCTGATGATGCTCTGTTTCGGCTTGAGCGCGAATTCGATCGGGTCCTCGATGCTGATGATGTTGCAGTGCTGCGTGGCGTTGATATGGTCGATCATCGCGGCCATGGTCGAACTCTTGCCGCTGCCCGTGACGCCACACACGATGATGATGCCGTCGTGCGTCGCTTCGGAGAGCGTCTTGTAGACTTCGGGGAGATGCAGCTCGTTGAAATTCGGGATCTCGGCCTTGACCCGTCGGATGGCGGCGTGCATGTGATCGCAGGAGCGCAGTACGTTGATTCGGAAGCGGTCGCCGTCGGGCAGGTGAAACGAGAAGTCGAGCGCCCCGCGCCGCTCGTACTCAGAGGCCCGCTTTGCCGGAAGAATCGGTTCCATCAGTTGCTCGATCTTCCGCTCGTTGACCTCGAAGGCCGGCATGTCCGCTCGGCGCAGGTGGCTTGCCAATCGATATGTCGGCGGCGAGCCAACTTTGAGGTGCAGGTCGCTTGCGTTGAGCTGCCGCATCGCCTCCAGCAACGGGACGATAGAGTCCGGAATCGGATTCATTGGCATGCCTTTCGTGTTGCGCGGAAGTGTCGGGGTTCGACGATCGCCGAACGCCACCATGCATCCAGCATATCGTTCGACGATTCCCCCGGTCAACACGCAGGGCCGGCGCTACCGCTCCCGCTCGGATTCCGTTTGCGGCTCCAGCCAGCCGCGGAGCAGCCGCGCCAGCACGACCGCGGCCGCGCCGCCGACGAGCAGGATTCCCCCGGCGGTCCACACAAGCTGCGGCTGCACGGCCCACGCCCGTCGCAGGGCCTCCGCATATTGCCGACCGAGTTGGGCTGCGGGTACGTTGAGCCAGAGCGCGACGACGAACCCCAGCGCGAGAGGCGGTCCGAACGGGATCATCGTCGTGCTCTTCATCAACAGCGACAAGATCCAGCCCAGCAACGCGATGCCGATCGCCAGCATCAGGCCGAGTAGTGCGATGTCCCAACCGGCGAGCGCCCCCGCGGCTCCCAGAATGTAGATGTCGCCGGTGCCGAATGCCTCGCGACCGAACAGGAGCGTAAAGACCAGGCGCAGGACCCACCCGATGCTGGCGCCGACGATCATGCCGTGGACGCTGAAGACCATCCCGGCAACCGGATACCAGTGGTCGGAAAACTTCCAGTTCACCACGAAGTGCCAGGCCGCCGCTGCACCGTCGACTGTTCCGACAAGCAAGCCGGCACCGATCGCCGCTAGCACCATCGGCATGAGCCACCAGAGTTCGCTGAGCGCGACACCTCGGGCGTCCGCGGATTCAGCGTCGATCGCTTCGTGAACCTCATGATCCGCGTCACGCTGCTGGCTCGCTGCGAGTACCATTACCAGGAAGATGACCAGCAGGCTGGCGGGCACCAGCGCCGCGGCGATGTCGCTATTGAGCCGGTCAACAAGCGGATAGCCCAACAGCACCAGGCTCGCGACAACGACGAGCAGCACGCCCAGCAGGCCCGCCGATCTTACACCACCGCGCGCGCCGCGGTTTACGACTTCTGCTGTCGGTTCTTCAGTGGCCTCCGGCGCTTCGCTTGGCGCAGTGTCTTCATGCTCATCCTGGTCGAGAACGAGTCGGACGGTACGCAACCGCCAGAGCATGACCGCGGCGCAGGCTACCGCTGCCGCCCCGACCGGCGCGTCGACGATTCCGCCGTCAATCCCGGTAATGGAGTGGTGGCCGAAGTAGCCCGGCCGGGCCCACATCCCGTGTAGCGCGATGCCGACCGCCGTCGCGAGTTCGGTCAGACGAATGTCGAGCATGTATGAGACGATGTCCATCGCCGAGCAAGCGATCAGCGCTGCGGCCAGCGTGAGCCAGGCCAGCAGCAGTGGCCAGTCGGTAGCCACGCTCGGCAGGGGAAGTCCGACGCGTGCCGGTTCGACGAACAAGAGGTGAAAGGTGAGCACGAATGCCAGGCCGGTGAGGGCCTCGATCAGCGGGTACTGCACCGAGATCGGTCGACGGCAGTTCCGACAACCGCCACCCAACAGGAGCCAGCTCAGAACGGGAATGTTGTCGTATCCGCGAATCCGCGCGCGACATCTAGGACAGAACGACCAGCGCGGCGATGCGACCGACAGGCCCAGCGGCATCCGATAGACGACCACGTTCAGAAAGCTGCCGACCGTCAGGCCGAACAGCCAGACGAAGAGTTCGAGGATCGCCAGATACATCATCCCTCGCGTCGTTCGCGCCGTGCAGATTGCCAGTGGGTCGCTATCGTATCGACCAACTCGCCGATCGTCGCGGCGGTCGTATCGACCGTGATCGTCGCCAGCCCGCGATACAGCGGCGTGCGCTGCGCCAATTTGACGGCGATCTCGGCAGAAGGGTCAAGCCCGAGCAGCGACGGCCGCTGAGCTTGAGACGCACGATCGTGCTCGATTCGGTGCTGGATCGTCATCGGATCGGCGGTCAGCCAGACGACGAAAGTGGAGGCCAGCCGTAGACGGTTCTCGTCGCGCTCCACGGCACCGCCGCCAACGCTGATCACGGTTCGGCGGCAGGCCAGGGCGGCAGCGACTTCGGCAACCTCCAGGTCACGAAAGCCTTGTTCGCCACGCTCTGCGAAGATTTCCGCGATCGTCGAGCCGGCCCTGTCCTGGACGCACTCGTCGGTGTCGACGAAGTCGTAGCCGATTCGCGCCGCGAGCGCGCGGCCAACGCTCGTCTTACCGCAGCCGCGATAGCCGATGAGCACGATCTGTTCGAGCGACGCGGGAGCCATGCGGCCCCTTCTACCCGTAGACGGTGTGTCGAATCGTCTCGCGCGGCCGGTCGCTGTCGAAGACCACCGCGTGCAACCGTTCGTGGCTCTGGCCGCCGTTAATGCAAACGGTGCCGCCGATCATGTCCAGATACTTCCCCGTCACCTCCGGCGATTCGTGCACGTGGCCGTGCAGCGCGATCGTCGGCTGCGTGCGCTCGATGAAGGTACGCACGGCACGCGACCCGATCGGATGATCCAACTGCGGCAGCCAGTCCAGCGCCGAGCCGTACGGTGGTGCATGCGACAAAAAGATCCACGGCGCCGGCGGCACCGCGACCGCATCCAGTTCCTCCTCGATGGTCTGGCGCTCCGTGAACAGTCCCGCACAGTCGCGTACCAGGCCGCGCTGCTGTTCGGCATCCCAGACGATCGCCTCGCCTTCGGGCAAGGGATCGCCCGCGCGATCGAGCCGTTCGAAATCCTTGAGCCAGAAGGGTGTGGGAGGGGTGCGCCAGTACCCGACAAAGTGGATGCCACACAGCGTCCGCACCTGATCGTCGAAAATCGTCAGCAGTTTGTCGGCGACCAACTCGTCCAGTGCCGTCCGCGTGCATTCCCAGTCGTGGTTCCCGAGGATCGCACCGATCTCCAGCCCCTCCACGGAATCGCGCATCCGCTTGAGCCAGCGCGCGAGCTGCGTGCGAACGAAGGCGCACTGGGTACCGACGGGGTCCGCGGCGTCGCCGTCGTTGTGCATGTCTCCGCCGAAAATCAGCAGGCCGGGCTGTTCAACCGCGACCAGGGCCTCGAGTTGTGCATAGAGACTATCTGTCCCGTGCAGGTCGCTGGTAAAGAGGATTTTCATCGGGCCGGGGACCGTCTCCTGGTGGGAGCCTCGTTAATCAAGGCCATTCTCCATCCGCTCGTCCAAGTTGTCGAGTGCTGTTTCAACAAACTTCACGCTCACCTCGGCGAGCTCGAGCGTGGTCGGCGACGCCTGTGACGTGCGGAACCGATTGTATGTCACGTCTGTTTTCGTACTACAGCCCTGCGCGCCGGTGCCAAGAAGCGCGACGGAGGCAAGACCGATCGTCCACCAACGATTTCGTTTCATAGCCGACTCCCGACTGAGGCCCATGGCCTGCGAACGGTTTCCGGTGGCACCGATGGCACGCCGATCGGGCCGGTGTCGCGCGCTGCGGTGCCCATTTCCTCTATCGACGAGTACAATGCCGCGCGCGCGGCCCGATACGGCCGTGTCGGGAAGGGCCGTGCGACCAACGTCGCGGCGGTGCGAGTGCAGGCCCGACCTGTGACCATCCTGCGACACGAGGATCGACATGGGATGCTATGAGGTGATCATCGAGGACTGGTTTGCCGCCGCGCATCAATTGCGCCTTCCGGGAGGCGCGCTCGAGCCGCTACACGGCCATAACTGGCGCGTCCGCCTCTGCTATCGAGGAACCACCCTCGACGAGATGGGCGTGCTCGTGGACTTCACGGAGCTGAAACCCGCGCTACGCGGCTTGCTCCAGAACATGCACGATCGGCACCTCAACGAATTGATGCAGTTTCAGGAGCGTAGCCCGTCTGCCGAGAATGTCGCAACCGTGATTGCCGAACACTTCGGTCGGCTGCGGTTCGGCTCGCCGGCCTGGGTCGAAGTCGAAGAGGCGCCCGGCTGCACCGCGCGCTACTACCCGACGGAGTCGTCAACGTGTCCTCCACCCTAGAAGGGTGGGGCACCGTACATGGCGCCCTTGGTTCCACACCACGTCCTTAGATATCCCGAAAACGAGCCGCGAGCGCGAGCGAGCGGTTCACGTTGCGCGAGACGGCAGAACCCGTCGCTTGCGAGCGAGGGGTTAACCGGGTCGCGTGGCACAGGGAGCTTGCTGCCAGTGTTCGGCATTGCGTAGACCAGCCGCATGGCGTGATTTCGGAGATGGTCAGTCTGACCCCACTCGCGGGGGCCGCGACGGGCGTTGCCGTCGACGCTACACTACCAGCGTATGACAAACCAACTGCTGGAGATCGTCGGTCGTATCGCAGGTCGGCGGATCCTCGTCGTCGGCGATTTCATGCTCGATCGTTATGTGACGGGTGACGCCGCGCGGATCTCGCCGGAAGCTCCTGTGCCCGTGCTGCGCGTCACCGAACGGGAGGACCGCGTCGGCGGCGCCGGTTCCGTCGCGCTCAACGTTCAGGCGTTGGGGGCCGAGGCGTTCTGTTTTGGCCTGCTCGGCGACGATCGGTTTGGCGAGCGTGCCCGGACGATGCTCAACGCAGCCGGCGCCGATACCCATGGATTGCTGGTCGCAGACGACCGCCCGACGATCACCAAAACCCGACTCGTCGGCCTGGCCGAGCACCGTCATCGTCAGCAGCTGTTGCGCGTCGACGACGAGCGGATTCTGGCACCATCGCCCGCCGACGGACGGCGCCTGCTGGAACGGATACAAGGCGCGATGGAGGCCGGAGCCGATGTTCTGTGCCTGGAGGACTACGCCAAGGGGGTGCTGACCGATTCGCTGTGCGCGGAAATCATCGCGATGGCCCGCGCCCGGCGCCTGCCGGTCCTCGTAGACCCGGGCCGTGTCGGCGGCTGGGGCAAGTACCGCGGCGCCACGACAATGACGCCGAACCGTGCAGAACTGGAGATCGGCGTCGGGCGGCCGCTCGCCGACGACGCATTGCTCGAGGCGGCGCGGCAGATGGTGGCGGACGTCGAGCTGGAATCGCTGGTCACTACCCTCGGTCGCGACGGTGCGCTGTTGGTCCGTAAGGACGGCAGTCACGAGCGCGTTCCGACTACGCCGCGCGCTGTGTACGACAACACCGGGGCCGGTGACGCGGTGCTGGCGATGATGGCGGTCTCGCTCGCGGCTGGCGCGCAGGATGTACAGGCGGTGCGGCTCGCGAACATCGCCGGCGGCCTCGAGGTCGAGAAATTCGGGTGTGTGCCGATTCCGCGCGAGGAAGTTGTCGAAGAGATCGTGCGTGGGGCGCGCCAGGGCCGGGGCAAGCTGCGGTCGGCCGAGGATCTCGTGCCCGAGCTCGACGGCCGGCGCCAGCGCGGCGAAACGGTCGTCTTCACCAACGGCTGTTACGACCTGTTGCATCCGGGGCATGTCGAGTTGCTCGAACAAGCCAAGTCACACGGCAGCATTCTGGTCGTCGGCGTCAACAGCGATGCTTCCGTCCGGACGCTGGAGAAGGGGGCTGATCGACCGATTCGTCAGGAGCGCGATCGGGCCCGCATGCTCTCGGCACTCGCGTGCGTCGACTATGTCGTGATCTTCGATGCGCCGACCCCGGCACGGTTGATCGAACAGCTCGGTCCCGATGTGTTGGTCAAGGGGGCCGATTGGGCAGGCAAAGGCGTGGTGGGGCAAGATGTCGTCGAGTCCCGCGGCGGGCGGGTCGAGCTGGTGGAACTGGTCGACGGCTTCAGTACGACCGGAGAACTCGAGCGGATTCGCGCGGGCATGGAGGCGGCGCAGCGGCGATGAGTACCTGGGAGCGGGTTCACGCGGAGCATGTGCGGGTCATCGAGGGGCTGCGCGACGCCGGCACTGTGATCGATCAGATGGTCGAGCGCATCGTCGGTTGCTTTCGCGTCGGCGGGAAAGTGCTCACGATCGGCAACGGCGGCAGTGCCGCGGATGCGCAACATATCGCCGCCGAGCTGCTCGGCCGTTTCAAGCAAGACCGTCAAGCGCTGCCGGCGCTCGCGCTGACGACAGACTCGTCCACCGTTACGGCAATCGGTAACGATCTCGGATATGAGCGGGTTTTCGAACGGCAACTCCAGGCGTTGCTGCAAAAAGACGACATCTTGTGGGCGCTGAGCACATCCGGAAACTCGCCTAACGTCCTCGGCGCTGCCCGATTGGCGCGAGAGCGCGGCGCCGTGGTGATCGGTTTCGTCGGCGAGAGCGGCGGCGACCTAGCAGCGCTTTGCGATCACGTACTTCGTGTGCCGGCGCGCACCTCAGAGCGCATCCAGGAAGGGCACCTGCTCGCATACCATTATGTTTGCGAGCGGGTCGAAGCAGCCTTTGCCTAGGCGCAGATGGGGTGCGAGACCCTACTGCTTCTTTGCAGCCGACCCGTCGTTGCCAGGATACGCTTCCTGAAGGGCCAGGATGGCGTAGCCGGTGGTCAGCGCCGGAATCCCCTCCATCCAGCGGTCGGCCTCGTTGACCCAACTCCCGTCGCTCTTTTGCAGTTCGGCGAGCTTGTCGGTCAGCTCGCGCTTCCAGTGATGCTCGCGGTTGTACTGGTCTCGAATGGTCGGCGCGCCATAGGCGGCAAGCGCCCGGCCCAGCGTCTGATAGTAGTAGAACAGCCCTTGCTTGCTCGGCGCCGGTAGGTTTGGATTGTGGTCGAGCGTCCAATGCCGCTGCATCCACTCGAATGCTGCCCGTACCCGCGGATCGTCCTTGGAGAGGCCCGCGTAGAGCATGCTCTTGTAGCCGGCGTAGGTCATCGAACCGTAGCAACGCAGCTCCTCGCGATTGTTGACCTGTATCTTGCCGGCCTTGCTCTCGCCGCCATTGGCGGGCGAATAGATGAAGCCGCCTTGCGTCGATCCCTTGGCATACGGTTGATCGTTGCGTTCGCCGAGCATCTGGCAGCGGCTGATGAAGACCAGCGCCTTCTTGTACGCGGGATGGTCCTTCGGGAGCCCGCTGTCGTGCAGCGCATCGAGCATCATCTGCGTGTTGGAGAGGTCGGGGCGTTTGCTGCGACCGTAGCCCGCGCCGCCGTAGAAAACGTCGTCGATCGACTTCTCTTCGCCTTCGTCCCACTGCAATTCCGCGAGGAACTTCTGGGCGCGTTCGATCGCCTTCGCGTGGCGTTTGTCGCCAAGGGCCGACAGCATCGACAAGGCCAGACTCGTCTCGTAGTTCTTGATGATTCCTTCGGCGGAGTAGATACCACCGTCGTCGCGTTGGTGAGTGAGAACGAACTCGACTCCTCGCTGCACCGCCGCGTGTTTGGGGCCGATGCCCGGCTGACGGACCAGGGCCCGCACGACCAACGCCGAGATCCCGGGACCGGTCTCGGTGGCCCAGCCGCCCTTGTCGTCCTGCTGAGCGATCAGGTAGTCGACGCCCTTGCGCGCGGTTGCGTGGGCCTTGCGCGCATAACGCTGCGCCTCCTGGGCATTGAGCTTGTCGCGCAGCTCGAGCAGCTTCCGAAGTTGCTCGGCGGTGTCGTCGTCCGACCCGCTTCGCGCCGCGGCCGGCTGCATGACCGGCGCCGGCAGCAACGCCAACAGAAGCAAATAGCGAATCATCAACGGCTCCTTTTCGATAGCGGTTACGGCCCCATTCGCGCGACGGGCGCCAGCGCCCATCATCCATAGCCTAGTTCGTCGAGCTGGTCTTCGTCCATCCCGAAAAAATGACCGATCTCGTGCAGCAGGGTTACGCGAATCTCGTCGATCAACTCGGCGCGCGTGGTGCACATCGCGCACAGGTTCTCACGGAACAGCAGGATTCGATCCGGCCCGCCCGGCTCGCCCAGTGTCGGCAGCTTGTCCTCAAGCGGTACGCCAATGTAGAGCCCCAACAAGTCTTCGGGGGCCTCGTCGTCCTCAACGTAGGCATCCAGCGCGCGTGACGGTCGATCGTGCACCTCGACGACGACGTTTTCCAGGTACTGTCGATACTCGTCCGGTACCTGTTGTAAGACATTGTCGACAAGCTGGTCGAACTCCGCATTCGAGATCGTTATCATCGCGCCCGTGTTCCGGAATCTGCCAGTTTAGGTCATGTACCGAGCATCAAGGAGTATAGCCGACATGCGTCGTTCATTCGTCACCCGAGTGCTTGCGTTCGCGCCAGCCCTGCTCTTGCTCGTCGGGTGCGCCCCGATGTCGCTGCTGATCACCCCCGTTTCCGCTTCGCGGCAGTTGGAAGAACATGTGGTCGTGTCCGAAAACGCCTGGAGTGGGCACAAGATCGCGCTCATCGACGTCGACGGCATGATCAGTAACCAGCGCAAACGTTCGCTTGTCGGCGTGGGTGGCGAGAACCCGGTCTCGCTCTTCAAGGAAAAGCTCGACCGTGCGGCGCGGGACCGGCGCGTCAAGGCGGTCGTCCTGCGGATCAACTCGCCGGGCGGGACAGTCACGGCCAGCGATCTGATGTACCGTGAGCTGTGCAAATTCCGCGAAAAGACGGAAAAGCCGGTCGTCGCTTCCATGCTCGATCTCGCAGCCTCCGGCGGGTATTACCTCGCGTGCGCGTGCGACGCGATCTACGCGATGCCGGCGACGGTCACGGGGTCGATCGGCGTGGTCATGATGCTGCCGAACGTCTCGGACGGGTTGGCGCGGATCGGCATTCACATGGAGACGATCAAGAGCGGCGGTATGAAGGACGCCGGCTCGCCGTTCCGTGCAATGGGGGCGCCCGAACGGGCGCATTTTCAGGGGATCATCGACGAGATGTACGCTGACTTCGTCGACGTCGTAGCGTCCGGTCGTAGCGGACTGTCCGAGGAGCGCGTGCGTGCCCTGGCTGACGGCCGCGTCTTCCTCGGGCGCGAGGCGAAGGAAGTGGGCCTGGTGGATGAGATCGGAGATGTCCAGGACGCGATCGTCGCGGCCAAGCAGCGCGCAGGGCTCGGAGACGCGGCGGTGCGCGTCGTGCAGTACGCTCGACCCCATGGCTATCGGCCGAACGTCTACGCGCACCCGGCGGCGCCGCAGCCGGTAGTGAACCTGATCAACATCGATACACCTTGGAGCGCGGGCACGCCCCAGTTCATGTACATGTGGTCGCCGGGCTGGTAGGGCAGTCGGCGCCGCCCCGGACCCGGATGGAACGGGGCGACGATGCTGGATCATCATCCGCCGGTGACGAGCGCGACGAAGCAGTTGATGTCGCCGACGGAGATCATCCCGTCGTCGGAGCAATCGCCGTTCTGGATATCGCAATCCGGGAACATCGTGGCGTATGCGTCCGGATCCGTCAGCGCCAGCACGAACGGGTTGATGTCGCCGACCGAGACGGTTCCGTCGCAATTCATGTCGCCGGGCAGACGGGGCGCGATCACGGCGACGGCGCAGCTCAGCATCAGGGGGGCGCGCGGGAGCCCGTTCGCTTCCGCAATCTTGGAGTCATAGACGATCATTGACTCGTTTGCGTCGTTGTAGTCGCCGTCGTTGTTCCGGTCGAAGAGCCGCACGACCTGATCGTTGAGTGCCTCGGTGAATACGATCGACCCATCCGCCGGCACGTAGCACAAATCGCGCGGCGTACCAACACTGATCCCGTCGACTTGCACCGCCTCGTCCCAGAGGATTCGCGCTTCGCTCGCGACGTCGATCCGGCCGCTGCCGTCGTTATCGCGCAGCGCGACGATATGCGTCCGTGAACCACCGTCGACCAGGCTGATGAGCAGTTCGTCCGTGTCGGGGATGTAGTCGAGCTCGAATCCGCCGCCGATCAGCAGCCCGATGAGCAGCAGCAGGTCCGTGCTGTCCACCCACTCGGTGATCGTGCTGGCGTCGGGCGCGATGCGGTCGATCGATTCGATCTGGTTGGGGTCGGTAATATCGACGACGTAACCGGCGCCGGCCGCGTCGAATTCGATGTCGAACGTGGTCGCGGCGCTGACGCCGACGGGCGCGAGCTGAAAGTACAGCGTTACCTCACCAGGGTCGTTGACGTCGCCATCGTCGTTAAGATCTTCCAGCCGATAGACGGCTTCGGGATTGTCCTGATCGAGCGTGTTGTTGTCGATCATGTAAGATGCCGGCCCGGGGCCGGGGCTGAGACATACCGGGTTGGTCAGGGTGAATCCACCGGGCAGCGCGCCGTCGTGCCACACGACCACTTCGTCTTCGACGTCCAGACCGTCGCCGTCCTGGTTGACATCGAGGATCGAAAGGATGTTGTCCGGGGCGAAGTTGTCTGTGGCGCGCATCTCCCACTGGCTTACGGCGAAGAGTCCCTGGCTGTTGTCCAGCCCGAGCATCGCGCCTGGCGCGTCACTGTAGAACACGGTTGTCTCTCCCGGGTCCAGCGCGTCACCATCATCGTTCCCGTCGACCATCCGTAATAGCGTGTCCGTCGTCTGGTCGAACACGAAGATCGCCAGGTCGCTCTGTGCGGCAGCACCGGTAACGGGGGCAAGCAAGATCAACAAGCCCGCGGCATGGAACGCTCTCATTTGATTCACCCTCCAGGAGCTATGTAACTAAGTCCGCAGGAGCGAAACCTGCGGCACACCCTGACTTCGCAACTGCATGATACGGATTGCGGCAGCCCCGATTCAATGGTCGGGCGCCATTTGGCGGATTTGGGTGACGTTGCAATGGGGTTAGGCGGAGAAACGGCTAGGTGCGCCCGTAGCGTGCTTGTTTCCACGCGCGGCGCCGTTCGAGCCGATTGCACTTCTCGATGACCATCGGTGTGGCGCGGCGCCATTCGTTACGCCAGCGATCGACCGGCATGCCAAAGCGAGCGAAGTAGCGCTTGAGGAAGCGAACCCGGTCGGTCCGCGTCAGGCCGGGGATGTCCAGTAGGCTGACATGCAGCCGAACGAACGCGGCGCGGACCTCATTCGCGCTCGGTGGTCGGCGAAGGTGTTGCAGCCCGTCCATGTCGATCCACAACAGCTGCAGGGTCGGCTGCTCGACAACAAGAATGTTCCCTGCCTTGCAATCGCGGTGACGAAAGTGGCGCGGCTCGAGTTCGCGCAGCTGTGTCGTCAGTCGTTCGACCAGGGTCCGCTTGTACCCAGCCCACTCGTGGTTTGCCTGGCGCGGATACTCCGCGCGAAGGTGAGCTTCGAGGTCGACCGCCTCCGGCACCACCTCCGTCAGCAGCACACTCTCGCGCGCGAACGGACCGACGCGCCGCTCGAGCAGGGCCAACGGCCGGGCTGTTGCGACATTGCGGTGCAACAGCGCGTTGCCGGTACGCCAGCCGCGGCGGCTTCGCGATTGCGAAAGCCACATCGCCAACCGTCGTCGCAGGTTGCGCGGGATCGGCTTCTTTACGATGACCGTGACATCGCCTTCAGAGTGGGCGAGCGTCTCGCGCGCGACGATCGCCGAGTGCGAGTCCTTGCAGAGGTTCAGTTGCCCCGCGGCGAGCCGACCAAGCAGTGTTGCGAGCGCCGGGCGCCACCAGTCGCGTTCCAGGCGACGCGCCGAAAGCGGCGAAAAGGACTGCTCATGCTTGCTGCGGCAGTAGACCTGACCCCGCCAACCGTTCGCGAGCCGGACGCGACCGAAATAGCGCCCGGTACGGAAGATCCGCCGATCCCGTTGTGCCCAGAGCTGCTGCGCGTGTGTGTCAGCGGCGCGCTTGAGCGCGTCTACCAGTTGCTCGAATCCAAGTCCCAGTGGCCGCGCATTCGTAAACTCGTGCTCGAACTCCCCGCGCCAGCGCAGGTAGGCCCGCAGGAAACGCAGCCGGAGCGATACGGAGCCGTTCCTCCGAAACCATTGGTTGAGCTGCGCCAAGTTGCGAACGACGGCCCGGTCGCAGACGCGTACATCGCGTCGCGAACTGTGCAGGTCGACGAACACGCAGCGATAGGTGCGCGGTGCGATCGGCTGCACGAGGATGTTTTCCGCGTGCATGTCCGTGTGCTCGAACCCGGCTTGGTGAGCGCGCGCGATCAACTCGGCAAGACGATCGATCAGATGCGCCGTGTCCGCGCTGCGTCGTGCGCGGTCATCGTCGCTCTGCAACAGTCGCCAGAAGTGGTTGAGCGGATAGCACGGTTCGACCGATGCGGTCACCAGCAGTTCGCAGGCGCGTCCGTCGCGGCGCAAGGCGCGTGTGTACGCGACCGGTTCTACCGCCGGAATATCGTGGCGCAGCGCAAAGCGGCCGCCGTCCCATTCGGCCCGGCACGACGAGTGACCGACCAGCGCCCGCAACGTGTCCACCAGGCCGCCGCGAAAGTAATACTTCAGGAAATAGACCTGCTGGTCGATTTCGGCCCGCCAGACCTCGCGTCGACCATTCTTCTTGACGAAGCTCCAGCCCTGGCCTGCGGGGTCCGCCCATGCACTCGCGGGCACTGTCGCCAATCCGTGCTCGAATCCGGAACGGATGATCCAGCGCAGCCCATCGTGCTCCTCGGACACCGCGTCGGCGAGTCGGAAGTCGCTGGGCCCGTCGCGCCTAACCGCGTCGTCAGGTGCGGCGACCAGTGAAGGTGGGATGGCCGGCTTGATCGTCTGCATTGGCACTGGCATAGGATTCCCGAAGAGCCCGGCCAATCCGTCAGCCGCTAGCATTATTCGGGCGGCACAGCTGTCCATCCAACTGTACGCGATCGGGCAAACCGGGTCCAGACGACCGGCCGGTCCGGAGGTCGCTACCCGCCGATCTGGCTCATCTGGCGCGTACCGTAGTGACGGTGCTGGTCGGGCTTGAGCCGGACGCAATCCACGAACGCCTGGCGTAGCGCCGCCGAATCCACGTGGGGGCGGACCAACGGCTTGAGTTCCACCTCGCCGCCGTCGAACAGGCAGCTTCGCAACTGCCCCTCCGCGGTCAGCCGGAGGCGATTGCAGGTGGCGCAAAATGGTTGCGACATGGCATGGATGAACCCGATGCGACCCGGTGCGCCCGGAATCCGAAAGACGTTCGCTGGTCCGTTGCCCGTGTCGCGCTGCGCGGGTTCGAGCGGGCCGTGGACGCGTTCAATTAGCGTACGGATTTCGGTGTACGGCACGAACTCCTGCCGCTCGTCGAGCTGCGAGTCTGCCAGCGGCATGAACTCGATGAATCGCACCGTCCGCTCCGATTCGCGGGTCAGCGCCGCGAATTCCGCCAACTCTTCCAGGTTCTGCGTCCGCATCGCGACCACATTGATCTTGACCGGCCCAAGCCCGACGGATTCCGCGGCACGGATTCCCTCCCAGACCTGCTCCAGGTCGCCACGACGCGTGATCGCGCGAAACTTGGCGGGATCGAGCGTATCAAGGCTGACTGTGACGCGGTCGACCCCGGCCTTCGCTAACGGGTCGGCGAATCGGTCCAGAATCATGCCATTCGAAGTCAGCGAAATCTCACGCGTGCCCTCCAGCGCTCGGAGCTCACGGACCAGCGATTCGAGATCGCGCCGCAGCAGCGGCTCGCCGCCGGTGATCTTGAAGTCGCGGACACCGAGCGAGATCGCCGTCCGAGCGATCGCGACGATCTCCTCGTAACGAAGTAACTCGTCACGACTGAGCCAATCCAGCTCCTCATCCGGCATGCAGTACAAGCAACGGAAATTGCAGCGGTCGGTCACGCTGATCCGCAACGTGTCGACGAAGCGGATGTCACGCGGCCCCAGCGCCTGTTCTGCGAGTGGTGTGGATTCCGCCGACAAGCGCTCCGCGCTGTGTAGCAGCGGCAACGCGAGCTCCCGCGGCGCGGAGATCGGATCGGAGTTGCGTTGGGGGTCGTTCATACCCGCAGATTATAGACCAAGTCGTGACGAAACGGGCGAGTTGCTTGCGATGCCCGGCGCTCATTCCCAGGAGACGTCGGAAGCGCCCCGGGTGGCAGCCAGGATCCGCCCGCGCACGGAGCGCGAGGCGCGGATTCTGTCAAATAAGCGGTGCCAACCGGTAAGGGACTGTAGATGACCTCATTTAACAGGAGTATTTCCGTGAACAAGCGCGTCTCTACGGTCGTGGGCTGGTTGGTGATTTCTCTGGGAATAAGCGTAGTCGGTGGCTGCCCGATGATGGAGGTTGGCAACGACGCCGGTGGCGGCTCGGGCCTTGGATTGCCCGACAATGGCACCGGCGATGCTCCCGATGGCGCCAATGGCAACAGCAACAACGACGGCGACGGCACCGACAATACGATCGGCGCCAAGCTCTTCGACGTGACGGACCTGCGCGTCAAGAGTTACGATGTCGAGCAGGCGAATCCCCGTTTTCTGGGCTCCAGCACGGTGTTGTTCGGCACGTTCCCGACCGATCCGCTCGCGATCCGGTACACCGTCCGATACGTCAATCCCGACGCGCCCGCGCTTGAATACGAGGTCAGTTGGGCGCCCGGCGAGCCGGTGCCCGATCCGGCGGCGGTCCTCGGCGCCGACAACGTCGTGCCGGGGTACGTAGACGGTATCGTTGGTGGTGAGTACTTCATTCGGGTCTCGAGCGCGGGCTGCCAGGGTGGCGATGCGTGCGCCCTCGATGGCGAAACCACATTGCGGCACGAGGAACGACTCCGCGATGTCGGCGGAATGCTCAGCGTTCGGATCGACTATCGATAGACCGCCGCCTGCCGCCGCAATACGCTCATTCTCCGGATGGCACTGGCAACGCAGAGGGGCAATGCCCCCTTGTCCGCCAGTGTTGCGAACGTGCGTTTGATCAAGCGTTCGGTGGATGCAGCGGTTTCGGCCACAGCACCCCCTGTACACTGGTAGCAAGCTACCAGTGCCACCCGGCCGCGGGCGTCCGAGAACATGCCCAGCGCGTCAGATCGCCGAGCGCTGGCGGGTCCACTCGCTCGCGCTCGGGGCTCGTGATGAATTGTCAAGGACGTCTGTACGAGCCCGGAGCGCAAGCGACGGGTCTATCGCGGGTGCTTCCGAAGGGCGCTCTCTACAAGAGCGACCGGAACACGGTGGCGGCGCGGTCGACTTCCGCCTCGGTAAGCTGGTTGTGGAACGGCAGCGCGATCGTCCGTGCGGAAAGTGCTTCCGTGATCGGGAAGTCGCCGGGTTTGTAGCCGTGCTGTTCCTGGTAGAACGGTTGCAAGTGGATCGGCGTGAAATAGTTGTTGCAGCCGACGCCGTTGTCGCGGAGCCCCGCGAGGACCGAATCGCGCTGTTCGCGCGAGTACTCGTCGCGCAGCCGTACGATCATCACGAACGGGTTCAGGTCGACCTGCGGCAGGATCTTCTGGAGCGTAAATCGTTCGTCGCCAGCGAGACGCTCCTGGTACCACGCGTTGACCGCTCGGCGTTTGGCGATGATCTCGTCCAGCCGGCGCATCTGCTCGACGCCAATGGCGCAGTTGATGTCCGGCAGGCGATAGTTGTAGCCCAGGCGCGCGTGTGCCAGCCAGCCGGCGTCCGGATCGCGACCCTGATTCCGCAACGATCGGGCCATGAACGCGATACGGTCGTCGTTGGTGACGACCATGCCACCCTCGCCGGTAGTGATTTGCTTGTTGGGGTAAAAGCCGAAGATGCCGGCGTCCGCAAGCGCGCCCATCGGCCGACCGTTGTAGCGGGAGCCGAGCGCTTCGCAGGAATCCTCGACGACCCGCAGCTCGTGTCGCGCGGCGATGGCATTGATCGCATCCATGTCCGGGCACGAACCGAAGACGTCGACCGGCAGCAGCGCTTTGGTCCGGGGCGTGATCGCCGACTCGATCCGGGCCGGATCGATCTGCCAGGTCTCAGCGTCGACGTCGACAAAGACGCACGTCGCGCCGCTGAACAGGATGCTGTTGCTGGACGCGATGAACGAGAACGGTGTCGTGATGACCTCGTCGCCGGGACCGATGTCCAGCGCCTTCCAGATCAGATCGAGCCCGGAAGTCCCGCTGTTGCACGCGACGGCATGCCGGACGCCCAAGCGGTCGATGAAACAGCGCTCGAATTCGGCCAGCTTGGGTCCGAGGCTGAGCGTTCCGCTACTGAGTACCGCGACGACCGCTTGAATCTCGCGGTCGGTGATGTCCGGCCCCGAGAGCTTGATTTCCTGTGTCACCTACCACTCCAATTCGTTCATCCCCGCCTCGGGGAGGTCCATGCCGCCTGCGGTCCGGATGCGCCGCTGAGGGAAACCGGCGCCAGCCCGTTTCCAGACGGCCCAGGCTAGCCCCATTGCCGTACGCAATACAATTGTTCGGGTTCGGGCGCACTGCACGAGGCTGCGCCGATGGGCTATCATACACGACCTGTGAAAGATCCGACCGCCGACAACCGCTGGCTGCCCAACTTTGGACGGACGCTGACCTATCTGCGGCCGCACAAACGGCACATGGTGCTCGGGCTGATCGCCGCCCTCGGCGTCAGCGTGTTCTACACCTTCAGCGTGTCCAGCGTCATTCCGCTCCTGAAGGTCATTTTTGCACAGAACGAAGGCCTGATCGACTGGATGCACCGCGTCGAGGTCGAGCGCCGGCTCGACGTGGTTATCGGAGCTGATCTGCCGAATGATCCGGCCGGGCTCGAGGTCGATCATGTCCGCGATGATTCGCGCAGTGCCGCGATTCTGAAGGCCGGCGACCGGATCGTGGCGATCGACGGGGAGGTCTACCCGGCCTACGAGGTGATGAAACGGCTCGCACAGCATCCTGACAAGGAGCTGCCCGGGGTCACGATCGAGCACGCCGACACGTCGCGCGAGACGGTGGAGTTGAAGCTGCGCCGCTATCACTGGTGGTCGAGCACGCTGCGACAGATCGCGCTGATCCTCCCATCGGGGAAGGACCCCGATAGTCGGATGAAATCGCTGCTGATCGTCATGGGGCTGGTGGTGGCGCTCTCGCTGCTCGGCGGGCTTTGTCGGTTCTTCAACGAGGGCCTGGTTGCGATCGCGGTGCAGCGCGGGATGCACGACGTCCGGACGCATCTCGCGGAGCACGTGCTGCACCTGCCGATGCAGTGGCACACTCGTCAGCCGCCGGGGGACACGCTCGGGCGTTTCGCGACTGACATGAACAAGGTCGAGACCGGTATTTCGACGTTGTTCGGCAAGGTGATTCGGGAGCCGTTGAAAGCGGTCGGGGTGTTTACGCTGGCGTTGATGATCGACTGGCGGATGCTGGTGATTGCAGTGGTCGGGTTGCCGATCGGGGCGATTGCGATCAACGGCTTCGGTCGGCTGGTCAAGCGGTCGCAGCGTCGCGCGTCCCAGTCGTGGGGTCGGCTGCTCGACCAGCTTGGCGAGCGTCTGGACGGCATTCGCGTGGTCAAGGGCTACAACATGCAGGACGTCGAGACCGAGCGTTTCGAGGAGGAGGGGCGCCTGTTGACCCGTGCGCAATCGCAGATCGAGCTGGTCGACGCCGGCACGAAGCCGGTGCTCGAGACGCTGGCGGCGGTGGCCGTTGCGGGTTTCATCATTTTTGGGGGGAGTCGGGTCTTCAGCGGGCAGCTGGAGCCGAACTTGTTCTTTGCGACGGTCGTATGTCTGGGCGCGTTGTTCGACCCGCTGCGGAAGATGGGGAACGTCTACAATCGGATTCAGGCGGCGGAGGCTTCCGCGAAGCGGCTGTTCGAGTTGATGGATCTCCCTCCGGAGGAGCCGCTGGACGAGCAGACTGGCGAGCCATTGGATGCGGTGCGGGAGCGGATCGAGTTTCGCGGCGTCGGCTTTGCCTATTCGACGGGCGGTGGGCCGTTCATCTTACGCGGGATCGACCTGACGGTTGAAGCGGGGCAGGTTCTGGCGATCGTCGGGCCGAACGGTGCGGGCAAGACGACGCTGATGTCGTTGCTGATGCGTTTCTACGAAGTGACCGAGGGTGCGATTCTGGTCGACGGACGCGACATTCGCGATATTCCGCTCCGTTCGCTGCGGGAACACATCGGCCTGGTGACGCAGGACGCGGTGGTGTTTACGGACACGGTGCGGGCCAACATCGCATATGGCGCCAACGGTGTCGACGACGCGTCCGTTCGGCGTGCGGCCAAGCTGGCCCACGTCGACGACTTCGTTCGCGAGTTGCGGCAGGAGCAGGGGCGAGAGAGCCGTGTCGGTTATGACGCGGTCATCAGCAGCCGGACGCTCTCGGGCGGTCAACGGCAGCGTATTGCGCTGGCGCGGGCCATTCTTCGCGATCCGCCGATCCTGGTGCTGGACGAGGCGACAAGCCAGGTGGACAGCGAGTCGGAGAGTCGCATTCAGGAAGCGCTCGAGGACGTGACGCGTGGGCGGACGACTTTCATCATTGCGCATCGCTTCAGTACGATATCGCGCGCCGACCGCATCATCGTGATGAATGAAGGTCGGATCGTCGACACCGGGCGGCATGACGAGCTTCTCGACCGTTGCCCGTTCTACGTGTCGCTCTGCCGGACGCAATTTGCTCATGCCGAATGATGTGCAGACGGTTCGGCGTCCGGTCGACGGGGCATCCGTTCCATCGTCCGCGGCGTCGCCGCCGGAGTTGCCTGCGGCGGGGGGTTCGGTCGGGCTGCTCAACGCTTTGTTGTTGATCGTCATGGTTTCGCTGGCGGGCATCACGCCGGTGGCGGCCAAGGATGCGCTGGACGAAATGCCGCCGATCGCGATGGGGGTGCTGCGTTTCAGCATTGCATCGACTTTGTTGTTTTTCACGGTACTGGTCTGGCAGCCGAAGGGTCGGGCGCCGATGCGCAACATGCCGTGGCGCGATGTCGGTAGTCTGTTGCTGGCGGCGTTTCTGTGCGTCCCGGTCAATCAGATGACGTTCTTGATGGGGGTTCAGCAGGCCAATGCGTCGCACGCAGCGCTGCTCTACGCGCTGAATCCGGTGCTGATTTTCATGATTACGGTGGCGCTCGGTCGGGTGTCGTTTTCCAGGCGGATGCTGACGGCGACCGTGCTGGCGTTTGTTGGAGCCGGCGTGATCGGGTGGGAGGGCCTGCGTGGCGACGTGCGCTTCTTTCGCGGCGATCTGCTGCTATTCTTCGCGGTCCTGAGCTGGGCGGTGTATTCGGTGGTGACGGCGCCGCTCAGTGCGAAGTACGGTCCGGTCCGCGTGCTGGCGTTTGTGATGGTGATCGGCACGGTCGTCTACTCGCCGGCGATTCTCTTGGATCTTGATCGGCTCGACCTGCCCGGGCTGAGTTGGCGGGCGTGGCTCGGGTTTGGCGTGATCACAATCGGAACCAGCTATTTCAACTACATGCTCTGGTTCGTCGGGATGGTGCGAATGGACCTGAATCGCCTGGCAGTCGCGGTCAACGCGGCACCGATCATCGGGGTGATGATGGGCTATTACTGGCGTGACGAGCCGATCACGCGCTGGTTGGCGATCGGGGCGGTGCTGATTCTGACCGCGATAACGATGGCCAATTGGGACAAGTTCAAGGCATTGGCGCGCCGCCGCACGTCTGTTCCGGGCTGACTGGGGTTGAGTCCGCGGCGTTGATCGTCGTCGACCTGCAGCAGATCGTTCCGTATGATATCAGGACGATGATCGAGGTATACACGGGCGCACGTCCGGGGCATCCCCGTTTGTTGCTTGTGGCGGTCATGACGCTCTTGGTCTGTAGCGTGGTGGCGGCATGGGTGCAGGTGCGCGAGTCGCGGGCGCTGGGGGAGCCGGTGCGGATCGAGGGGACGCCGCTGGTGGTTCGGCCGCCGCGGGGGTGGGTGCAGTCGAAGCGGTATCCGGACACGTTCTTGCGGCCGGTGCGCGATAGCCAGGGGCAGGCGGAGATCGAGCGCAGAGTGGAGTTCGGCTTCGTTGCGCACGATACCTTTGTCGACCCGCAACGGGCGGCGATCGAGCTGGGACTGGTCGATCCGGCCAACCTGTATGTTCGGCCGACGCGGATTGCCGGATACGATGCGCTGCAGATTCGCTCGCAGTTGAAAGTGAACCGAGGTGGCGTGACCTTGCAGCGGGTCCGGGTCGTCGTGATCGCGACCCTGCCGCGTGGCGAGGTGATCTACATCTCGTACCTTCCGCTTACGCAGCTCACTATGGGCGACTTCCATATTCTGGATGACCTGGCCGCCGCGGTGCGTTTGGAGGGGGTGATTGATGAGCCGGCCGAGAGCGCGCTGGCGCGGACGGGAGTTCGGTTTCCGGTCGAAGCGGGTTGGCGGTTCCAGCCGCCGTACGTGCGCGAGGTGCCCGGTTTGCACGTTTCGGGGATGCTCGGCGATCGGTCCGGCTGGGCGCTAACGATCGTTCGCACTTGGCTGAGTGAGGGTCGCACACTCGTGGATCTGGTGCGTGATCGGGCGATAGAGGAGTGGCTGGCCCGGCCAGACGAGACGAATCCCACGGATGGGCGTCGCGACGATGGCGCGCGGATCGTGACGCTTACGAACCCGACCGGCGGAACGTCGGTAACGCCGCTGGCTGTGTACGGGATCGAATCGTCGCGAACCGAAGTGGTGCTCTGCATCCTGCATGCGGACAACCGCTCGTTTGGGCCGGCGGACGAGATTGCGCGTGGCATTGTGGACTCGCTGACGTTTGATGGCCCTCCGATGTTCTCAAATCTGGAAGGCGCGGCGAAGCAGGGGCGTGAGATTGCGGAGTGGATTCGCAACGGTGGTGGCCGTGACTGGTGGGGTGGCCGCGCTGTCAAGTACAGCTATCGCTATGTCGGTGGCACGCTCGACGCCGAGCGGTCGGAGACGCGCGTCCCGGACGGTGCCGGTTATGCCGGCTTGGAGTTACGGCAACTCGATGGGCGCAATCTCTGGCGATTCGAATGGAAGCTCGATGAATTCGCGGACGGCTACAGCTCTTCGGAGCGGTTCAACTACCTCAACGCCTCCGTGATTGTGACGGAGACCCGGCGCCCTTCGCGGGTGGTTCGGAAGAGCATCGAAATCGACGGTGAGAGTCGAAAGTACCGGTTTGAACCTGGACCGAACTTCGTGGCAGCTCCGGCGATGCCGCTGGTCAGTGCTCGGATGGCGGTGGCGCCTCGGGATGCCGCGGTGATTTCCACGTCGCGCAGTCTCTGTAGCGCCGCCACACCGATGATGCTGGACACGCTTCCGCAGGACGCGGAGGGGCTGACGCGGGTATTGCACCGGCACGACTTCGACCCCCTCGGATTCGTAGCTGCATATGCGGAGCGCGACGATGCACCGCGCTGGACCCGCAGCGGCCCGCATGTCTTCGAGCGGCTCGACAAGTCCGCCGGGCCGTAGCGTCGCGATCGCGGTCGCACTCATCGTCCGAAAATTTCCGCGATTTTCACATTCTGGGTGGCAGAACGTCGAAATAATAGATGTAAGTGTGTGCTGTGCCGGACGTACCGCCGGCACTGTCTCGACGACGCATCATTGCTCGGCTATCGTTGCGGGTTGGGTGCCCGGGCGTGAGTCGAACGATCTCACAAACGGGGTTGGCGTCATTGTCTCCAATTCGGATCGAGAACCGTGTGGCCCGGCCTGCATCGAGCTAGCGACGCCGTGATTCTTCAACACATAACCAAACGACCTGCGGGCGGTAGGCGATGAGTACGAGTGATTTGCCCAATAGCGGCAATCTGGCGTTTGTCGAAGCGCTCTTCGAGGAGTATCTGACGGACCCGGCGGCGGTGGACGAGGACTGGCGCCGGTACTTCGACGGACTGACGCGCAATAATGGCGCGACGCGTTACATTGCGGCGCGGCCGACATTCGAGGCGCGCAGCATCTTCAATCCTGCCGGGAACGGCGGGGGCAATGGTGCGTCGATCGTCGAGGCGGAAGCGCGTCAGGACCGGGCCGACCAGATGGTGCGGGCGTATCGGGTTCGGGGGCATATGATCGCGCACATCGATCCTTTGGCGCTCCCGCGACCGGACTGTCCCGAACTCGATCCGAAGTACTACGGCTTTGAAGAAGGCGACATGGAGCGTCCGTTTTCGAGCCGGACGATTCAGGGGCCGAATGTCCGTACGCTCTCGGAGATCCTGGAGCGACTTTGGAACACGTACTGCCGATTCATCGGCGTTCAGTTCATGCACATCGACGATCTCGACGTGCGCCATTGGCTTCAGGAGCGAATGGAGGGAACGGAGAATCGGATTTCGCTGAGCCGTGACGATCAGGTGCGGATTTTGACGCATTTGACGGACGCCGTGATCTTCGAGGAGTTCATCCAGAAGAAGTTTCTCGGGGCCAAGAGCTTCTCGCTCGAGGGCGCGGAGAGCTTGATTCCGCTGCTCGATATGGCGATCGAGAACGCAGCCGACTCGGGGCTCGGCGAGATCGTGATCGGCATGGCACATCGCGGTCGGCTGAACGTGTTGGCGAACATCATGGGCAAGAGCCCGCGGCACATCTTCCGCGAGTTCGAGGAGCGTGACGCTGAGGCCCGGCTCGGTGGCGGTGACGTCAAGTATCACCTCGGCTGGGCCAACGATTGGGTCACGGCGAAGGGCAAGAGCGCCCATCTGGCGCTGTGCTTCAATCCGTCGCATCTGGAGTTCGTGAATCCGGTGGCGATGGGTCGGCTGCGGGCAGTGCTGGCGCGGCGCGGAGATAAGACCCTGTCGGATGGGTTGTGCATCCTGATCCACGGGGATGCCGCGTTTGCCGGCGAGGGCATCGTTCAGGAGACGCTCAACCTGTCGCAGCTCGAGGGGTATCGTGTCGGCGGAACGCTGCACATCATCGTCAACAATCAGATCGGGTTTACGACGTCGATGTCCGATGCACGTTCGTGCCCGTATGCGACCGACGTCGCGAAGATGTTGCAGAGTCCGATCTTCCACGTCAACGGTGAGAATCCGGAGGCGGTGGCGCAGGTTGTCACGATGGCGCTCGATTTTCGACGGACGTTTCGGCGGGACGTCTTCATCGACATGTACTGCTATCGACGGCGGGGGCACAACGAGACCGACGAGCCCGCGTTCACGCAGCCGATCATGTACCAGGCGATTCGCGAGCGCAAGAGCGTTCGCAAGGGTTATCTCGAGCATCTGCTCGAGTTGGGCGGCGTTACCGCTGACGAGGCGGACAAGATCACGCAGGCGCGCCGTGAGCATCTCGAGCATGAGCTGTCGGCGGTCAAGGACCAGCTCGGCCCGCGCAAGAAGAGTGTGCTGAGCGAGCTGTGGTCGGCGTACAAGGGTGGGCCGGACGCTTCGGTCCCGACGGTCGAGACGAGCATCCCGCGCGCCCAGCTGGTGACACTGCTCGAGGCGCAGACCCGGGTTCCCGAGGACTTCACGCCGCACAAGACGATCAAGCGGCTGCTCGGACAGCGTGCCGAGATGGCAGCGGACAAGCGGCCGCTCGACTGGGCGACGGCTGAATCGCTTGCTTTTGCATCCCTGTTGGTCGATGGCGTGACGGTTCGACTCAGCGGCCAGGACAGCGAGCGCGGCACGTTCAGCCATCGACACGCGGTGCTCCATGATGTGCACGACGGCCAGACGTATACGCCGTTGAAGAATCTCGCCGCGGACCAGGGCCGCTTCGAGATCTACAACAGCCCGCTGAGCGAGGCGGGTGTGATGGGCTTTGAATATGGCTACAGCATTGCGTCGCCGGACGCGCTGGTGATGTGGGAGGCGCAGTTCGGCGACTTCGTGAACTGCGCGCAGGTCATCATCGATCAGTTTCTCACGAGTGCCGAGGACAAATGGCACAGCTTGAGCGGGCTGGTGTTGCTCTTGCCGCACGGGCTCGAAGGGCAGGGGCCGGAGCACTCTTCCGCGCGGGTCGAGCGGTTCCTTCAGCTGGCGGCCGAGGACAACATACAGGTCGTCTATCCGACGACGCCGGCGCAGTACTTTCACGTCCTTCGTCGGCAGGTCGTTCGTTCCTGGCGCAAGCCGTTGATCGTTCTGACGCCCAAGAAACTGCTCCGGCTTCCCGAGGCGTCATCGACGCTCGATTCGCTCGCGGTCGGCGGTTTTCGGCGGGTTCTCGCGGACGATGTCGAGACGAGCGATGTCGAGCGGATTCTACTGTGTAGCGGCAAGGTGTATTACGATCTGGCGGAACGGCGCAAGCAGCTCGCGCGGAAGAACGTCGCGATCGTTCGGCTGGAGCAGTACTACCCGATCCGGCCGGAGCACTTCGACGCGGCGTTGAGGCCGTACGCTGACGGGACGCCGATGTACTGGGTGCAGGAGGAGCCGGAGAACATGGGGGCCTGGCACTATCTGCTGGTGAATTTCGGCCGGCAGTTCCTGGGGCGTTTCCCCTTCAAGGGAATCGCGCGCCGGGCTTCGGCCAGTCCGGCGAGCGGGTTCAGTGCCAGCTACAAGATCGAGCAGGAGATGCTGCTCGAGCGCGCATTCGGCGACGCACCGAAGGCGTGCTGAGCGGTAACGAGACGCGGCAGCGCGTGACAAGGATGGAATGAATGGCAACCGAATTGAAAGTACCGAGTGCCGGCGAGTCCGTCTCCGAGGTGCATATCGCGGAGTGGCTGTGCCAGGAAGGCGATTTCGTTCAATTGGACCAGCCGGTCGTTGAGCTCGAGACCGACAAGGCGTCGATGGAGGTCCCTGCTCCGGTAAGCGGCGTGGTCACCAAGCAGCTCGTTGCCGCCGGCGATATGGCGCGCGTCGGAGATGTGCTGGCCATGATCGACGAGACCGCCGAAGCGCCGCAACAGGGCGCTGCGGCAAAGTCGTCGGGAGGCACGAAGTCGGCGTCAAGCGGCGGCGCAGACGGATCGACGACGGCCGTCGCGACCGCGTCGCCGGCGGGAGAGAATGCGTCGAAGGCCGCTGGTGGGCATGTCATGCCGGCAGCAAGGCGACTGGCGCACGATGCGGGTGTTTCGGCTGCCGACGTACCGGGCAGCGGTCCGGGCGGGCGCGTGCTCAAGGAGGATGTGCAGCGGTTCATCGCCGACGGACCGAACACGGCCGCCGGATCGACGGCGGCACCCCAAGCGGCGCCGGTCGGCGGAGCGCGTGAGGAGGACGTCGTACCGATGAGCATGCTGCGCCGGCGGATCGCCGAGCGGCTGGTCGCGGCGCAGCAAACGGCAGCAATGCTGACGACGTTCAACGAGATCGACATGTCGGCGGTGCTGGCATTGCGTAAGCAGCGGAACGAGGAGTTCGAGAAGCGCTACGGCATCAAACTGGGATTCATGTCGATCTTCGTCAAAGCGGCGATCGACGCGTTGAAGCGGTTTCCGGCGGTCAATGCCGAGATTCGCGAGCAGAACCTCGTCTACAAGAACTATTACGACATCGGCGTCGCCGTCAGCACCGAGCGCGGCCTGGTCGTGCCGGTGGTGCGCAACGCGGAGCGCCTGAGTTTTGCCGAAATCGAGCTGGCGATCGCTGATCTTGCACGGCGTGGCCGGGACGGCAAGCTGACGCTCGACGAGTTGCAGGGCGGCACGTTTACGATCAGCAATGGTGGCGTCTTCGGGTCGCTGATGTCGACGCCGATCCTGAACCCGCCGCAGAGTGGTATCCTGGGCCTGCATGCACTGCAGGAGCGGCCGGTGGCCCGCGATGGGCAGGTGGTGATTCGCCCGATGATGTATGTGGCGTTAACCTATGACCATCGCGTCATCGACGGTCGTGAATCCGTCTCGTTCCTGAAGCGCATCAAGGAGTGCGTCGAGGATCCGACGCGGATGCTGATCGAATCCTGATCGGCAGCCTTTCACAGGCGACGTTTCTCGCTCACGGATTGTGAACCGTGTCATGCGCATCTTGATCATCGGCGATATTGTCGGGAAGCCGGGCAAGCACATCTGTTCCCAGCTCATACCGCCGCTGCGCACCAGCCGCGGCATCGATTTCGTGATTGCCAATGCCGAGAACACGACTGCCGGCAGCGGACTGACCCCGGCGATGTTCCAGAAGCTCATGCACTACGGGATCGATGCCTGCACGATGGGTGATCACATCTATCGGCGGATCGAGATCACGCAGGTGCTCGACCGAAACGAGCGCATCGTGCGGCCGGCAAACTACCCTGCCGAGGCCAGCGGGCGCGACCATACGGTCGTCGATGTCGGCAACGGGGTGCGGATCGCGATCGTCTCGCTCATGGGGCGGATCTTCATGAACGTGCGCTCGGATTGCCCGTTCCATGCGATCGATCGCGTACTGGGTCAGATTCCCGAAGACGTACACCTGCGGGTGGTCGATGTGCACGCCGAAACGACCAGTGAGAAGGTCGCGCTCGGCTGGTACCTCGACGGTCGTGTCACGGCTGTCGTCGGGACACACACTCACGTCCAGACTGCCGACGAGCGCATCCTGCCGAAGGGTACGGCATACATCACCGATCTGGGGATGACCGGCCCGCATGACTCGGTGCTCGGCCGGGACAAGGATGCGGTGATTCAGTCACTACGGACGAACATGCCTTACCAGTACCATGTCGCGCAAGACGACGTGATCCTGCACGGGGTCATCGTCGAATGCGATCCGGACACCGGCCGTGCGGCGTCGATCGAGCGTGTCGCGCTCCGCGCGCCGGAAGACGGTGACGTTGCAGCCGACGATCAGGATGACTAGGCCGCATCTCCCGGCGGCAACGTGTTTGGTGATACGCCTTGCCGGGAGGGCATCGGTTCCAGGCTGGGGCATCCGCTAACGACCCGTCGCTTGCGCTCTACCCGTGCCACCCGATGTTCATCCAAGCCTATGCAACATCGTCAATCCGGCGCAGGAAGACCTTGCATGAACGCGTTGCCGATGCCGTGAAAGACGCCGACGATCACCAGATTCCGGCTGCGGTGAAAGACGATCCCGAAGAAGAGCCCGACCAGGAAGATCGAGCCGAACATCAGCGTGTGTTGCTCGATCGTCTGGCCCGGAGTGAAGAAGTGGTATGCGTGCAAGGGACCGAAGGTGAAGGCGACATTCGCGATCAGCACGCCGGCGACGCTACCCCATCGACTGACGAGCGCCGATTGGAGCAGGCCGCGGTAAATCCACTCCTGCCAGAATCCCCATAGCAAGTTGGGCAAGACCGCAAACGCCAGCAGTTCGATGGCATTCGATGATTCGAGCAGCGCTCGCACGCCGCCCGCGTGCATGATGCCGAACACCCCCAGCGCCAGGACCACGACCTGAAGAAAGTACGCACGCGCGTCGCGCGACCAGTGACGCCAGCGATCCAGCCCGATTCCGTTCGGCCGTAGTCCGATCAGAAGGTGTGTCATCACGAGCAGCGCCCAAAGCAGCAGCAGCAGCACGAGGTTCCACGGACCGGGCTCACTGTCAGACGGCAGCGCTCGACGAACGAACGGACGCACAACGCATTCGATCGCGGCGACCGCCAATGCCGCTCGAACGATGAGTCGATTCGGCAATGGGCCGTGTTCGGGACGGGAGAAACACAGCAGGTGTCCGCGCAGCAGGTCCCAGACGAGGGAAGCTGCCCGTGGTGGGGCCGACGGGTGCCGCAGAGTCGTCATCCTTCGTCCTTATTGCCAAGGCTCTCCAGGGCGCGACGCACACGACCGGAGTCGGGAGCCAGGTGTCGTGCCTGCTGATAGCACGTTCGGGCCGCGTCGCGACGACCCTCAGCCTCGCAGACCCGTCCGGCCGCGAGCCAGTTGCCGGCGTACCGCGGATTGACGCCGAGCAGGAATCCCGCGTAGCGCCGCGCGCGTTCCAGGTCGCGCGCCGCCAGCGCCGCGTCAACACCGGCGATAAACGCAGTACTTCGAAAAACACCCAGGCGACAGGCTTCATCGAGGTCCCGGAACGCGGGCGTGCTCTCGCGGCGGGCCAATCGAAGCTCGGCCCGTACGACCAGAAACGCGTCATCGCCCATGGCAACACCTTCGTCGGCCAGCCGTAGGGCGCGGTCCGGGTCACCGCCGAACCCGCGCGGCGTTTGCTGCAGCGCGTGGCACAGGTACTGACGATAGGCGCTCACCGTCGGCTGGCACGCGAATGCACGTTCGTAGGCCGTCTTCATCCGTGACGCGTAGCGCCATTGCAGCAGCGGATTTTCGGTGCGCGACAGTTCGGCCATCGCAATCAGCGCCGCCTGATAGTGGTGCAGGTGCTGATCCGGATCGTCATCGCGCGCTCGCTCGGCCAATTCGTGTGCCTCGGACATCCGACCGGCGCGCCGGGCGAGCTGGGCTTGTATATTCCACACGCCGGGTTGGCGATCGGGCGGCGCTCCAAGCGATGCGAGCCGCTCGAGCAGGACTGCGTCCGACGGGGGCGTCGCGCCGTCTTGTTCGAATAGCGCTGCCATCCACGGCCACTCCGCACAGTACCGCGCTGGTGCGATGTCCGACGGTTGGCGCACGATGCGCACCGGAACGGCCGTCGTGATCGCCTCTAGTGCCGGGAGGCCCACGTCGGTCGATCGGACGGTGAGTGTCGTTGCTTCGACCGGCGGTGGACGTTGCGGACGCGGCGCGTCCGCTCGGTATGGGGCGTCGAACTGTGCGACGACCACGATCAGGATCACTGTCAGTGCCAGCGTACCGTCATCGCGCCACGTCAACCCAGTGCCGAGTCGTTCGTCCGTATGCTGATTCATCTGCGCGCCCGGGTCCTTGGTACTCGACGAGTGTCAGCGACGAGCAGCAGCGCGCAACTCAGCGCGAGCAGCAGTGCCGCGAGTTGCGGCGCAGCGCGCGCCGGCAGGCTCGGCACCGGCATCGGCCACCACCATTGGAACAGCCCATTGCCCACCCAGTAGATCAGCAAGCCCGCGACCAACGCACTCGGCCGGGCCGGGCCAACCGTTGGTCGTGACCCTACACGCAGCAGGCTGGCGCCGACCAGCACGAACCCGAGGCTGACGGAAAAGTTGAGCATGTGCAGCGCCCAATCCAGCATCGGCTCCGTGGCTAAGCGGGCATGCCATCCATAAATGGGCGGCAACCAGAAGTGGAAGCCGCCCAGTACGCACGTCGCGGCCCCCAGCAGCACCGTCAGCCCTTTCGTCGCGGTCGCACCGCGTCGCGTGTGATGGACATTCAAACTGGTCGCGTATCCAACGCTCATGGGCACTGATGTTTACCCGAGCGTTTCGTTTTCTGCGTGAACGATCGTGCGCATTTCAGACCACTTGCCGGCGCGCAACAGTCGACGAACCCCTTGAAAAGAACGGCCGAAGAGCCGCGTAAAATGGCGGCTGAAGTGCGCCCGGTCGGCGAAGCCGAACCGCTCGGCCAAGTCGTACGACGTGGATTCGGCAGGCAGTTCGTCGAGAATCTGATAGAGCCGCAGCCGGTTCACGTAGGCCCCGATTGTCAGCCCGGTTTCGGACCTGAAGATGCGACAGAAATGCTGCGGTGCGGCATGCACCTGTTGTGCGATCGCGCTCAGCGTCAGGCGGGACTCCAGGTGTTTCGCGATGAAACGCCGGGCCTCGGTGACCATTGCGCGATGCGTTCGAGTCGTGCGTTCGGTCTTCGCGCCGCCGCGCGGGGGGCGTCTGCCGTACGCCGAGCGCAGGGCTGCGCCCAGTAGCACCAGCGCGCATTCTTCGACCAGTACGGGATCGACCTGGGCGCAGTCGGTGCAGTAGGCGAATAGTGTCCGTTGCTGTAGGCATGCTGCGGGCGGCAGCGCTGCGCCGGCGATTCGAAACGGCGCCAGCGGATCGGGCTTCCGCTTCGGCTCGAACGGCTGGACCATCGACGCCGCCAGCGCGCCCTCGAACGCAACCCAATCGATGCACTCACCGTCCGGCTGGTCGCTCTGGCGCATACCTTTGGACTGAGCGTTCACGAACGCCACGACGGTCGGGTCCAGGTACCGATCCGGCTTCGCGTCGTGGCCGACCCAGACCGGATGGCGAGGGAATACGAGCGCCGGCCATGGCCCCGTGGTCCCGGCACGCGTCACCGCAGGGCCCTCGGCCACGATTCGGCCGACGGCGATTTCGGGCCCACGGTGGAAGACGTTCCACTGGGCAGACCTGTCACACGACTCCGGCTTCATGCTGGCGATGATAGTACTGCCTGGCTGAAGAATACCATTCGACGTCTATCGTCCGACGACCAGTGCGACGAAGCAGTTGATATCGCTGACGGTCACCGCGCCGTCTGCGGAGCAATCGCCGCTGAGCGGGTCGCAGTCGGGGTATGCGTCGGCGTACGCGTCCGCGTCGGTCAACGCCAGCACGAAGGCGTTGATGTCGCTGACGGTGACGGCGCCGTCGCAGTTGAGATCGCCGAGCAGTGCCGGCTTCGCGATTACGAACTGCGCGTATTCGCTCGCATCCACCAGCGTATCGTCGTCCGTGGACATGGGGACTTGCATCGTGGTCAATAGCGCGCCGCGATCCTGCGTCTGATACGGTGCAAAGGCGAGCCACAGCGCTTCCGGCCGCGTACCGAACTGCGCGTCGATGTCGATTACCATTTCGAGCCAGCCGCCGGGTCCGGACCCGGTTTGTCCGAAACCGTTGGGTACGAGGTCAAACCACCCGGACCAGCCGTTGGTTCCTTCGTTGCCGACGAAGGCCGACCAGCGTGCGACCAGTCCGACCTTCGCCCACGGCGCGTTCTGCGTCGGTCCCGGCGGGGCCGCGACGAACAGGAAATGATCGGCGCCGGCTGTGGCTTGCGGAACGGCGACGTACAACCGACCGTTTCGATGCTCGGCATACATTTCGAGGGATCCGTTGGCGGCGACAAGTTTTGCCGTCGGTTCGAGCGTGCCATCCAGCACCCACGACGCCGACCCACCTTCGACCGGCAGGTGCCAGTCCTGCCCGTTGTTGTTGTCCCAGGTTCCGGCGCCGTCGTTGAACGCGACATCGACCTGGATGACCTCGGCGGGCACGTTGATCGTCGTCGTCCATAGCGCGCCTTGGGGATCCCAGGTCAGTGCAAAGTCGGGTAACACGATCGACCAGTCGTCGTAGCCCAGGTGTGCGAAGACGGTCGCGGCGCTCGCAAGCGGGCCGTTGGTCGGGTCGTAGTCGATCTGCAGCGGCGCGCCTGCCACGCCCGGATTCGGCGCGAACGTCACGCGGTCGGTCGGCCCGCCGGTCGAGCCTTCGCCGTCGCCGACGAAAACATGCTGGATCGGGCTGCGCTTGACGACTCCGCGCGCGTCGACGGCTTCGACGTAGTAATCCAGCAGCACCTCGCGATAGCCGGTCACTTCGACGGTGTATTGATCGGCGATGTATTGCGGCAGGACGAAGAAGTCGATCCCCGGGTCGTTGTACACGTTCGTCGCGGGAAACGGTCGGCGGGTCATCGGCAGCGTCTGCCACGCGTCGACGCCGGGGCCGCCGACATAGGTTCGGTTGTCGTCATCCACCCGGCCATCCTGATCCGTCCGGAGCTTCAGCACGACCGAATCGAGACCGGAGACGTCGTAGGCGAAGGTCCAGACCCAGAAATCCCCATCGTCGACGACCTGCTGATAACCATGCGGCGCGCCGAAGTTGACGCTGCCGGGATTGTATGGCCAGCGCTGCGGGATCCAGATGGTCGGCGGCGTCGTGTCGGCGGCGCCGTCGAGAATGACCTGATCCGCGTGGCTTGTGGCGATGTTGCACGCCACCGCCGGTTTGACCTCGTGGTCGAGCGTGGTGCCGAAGTACATGAAGCCACTGTTGAGTGCGCCGTTGAAGTAGTGCCAGGCGCGCTCGGCCGGGCTGGCAGCGGCGCTCGGGGCCAGCACCTGCGCGAGGTCGACGCCGCCTGCGATCTGTTCGGCCGTGTCGACGCGGTTCTGGGCGGCGGTAATCACGGCCCAGTTGCGCTCATCGACATGCCACCCGTTTGCAATGTCGACCTGACCGCTCGCGTCCAGCAGCGGCCAGTTCCAATTCAGAAACGTCGGCGAGCCGAAGTCCGCGTCCGCGTTGACCCAGGCTCCGTCCTCGACGTGCACCACATCGTCGGCCGGCACGGGGTGATTCGCGAGATACTGCTCGACGGTCGTCGCGACGTAACCGGCCGCCGTGGCTTGGTTGACGAGGTTCGGCGTCGCTTCCATGTAGTAGCTGAAGCCGCCGCCGAAGAAGTTGTCGCCGTCGTGGGCCAGCAGCACGAGCATCGGGCGTGCCGGATCGTTGAACGCATTCAGCGTATCGAGGTGCGATTGCGGGAACGGCTGCGATCCGTCCACCCAGCCGAGCGCTTGCGCCGCCGGCACGACGATCAGCTTGTACTCGTCACCCGTCTGCGGGTCGAGGTACCGTGAATAGTGCGGGGTGTATGCAAACGGGACGGCGTTGGCGGGCGCGTTGCCGCGTGAGATGCTGAGGCGGAACCAGTCGGATTGCGGCGGATTGAGGCGGTCCGCAGCGTTCGGCGGTTCGCAGTTCACGCCGCCACTGCCCAGGACGAGCGGGAAGTTCTCACACGCGCGCGAGATATGCTCGTTGCTGACGATGACCCAGTCGACGTTTTCCTGTACCAGGATCGGAATCAACCGCTCGGAGAACGCCATCTCCGACGGAAAGCAGCCGCGACTGCGGGTCGGCTGCGAACTCCACGTATCGCCGTACACCAGTTTGTAGAGCTGGATCTGCTTGCGAACCGTGTTTTCGTCACACAGCGGCAACAGCGGGTGATGGAAGGGGAACAGGACCACATCCAGTCGCGGCGATCCACTCGGCGTGCTCCAGTTGCGCGCTTCACGATACCACCGGGACCAGGTCGGGCCATATCCGAGCTGGCCGGCGTTCCCCAGACTCTGGAGGTTCTCGATCAGCCCCCCGGAGAAGCTGACCTGGACGCCGGCTTCGGGCGCAAGCTGCCGCATGAGATCCACGGCGTCGCGCGGCCGGAACTGATACGCCGCCACTCGATCCGCGGTCTGGAAGATCTCGCGCAGATCGTTCCGCGGGTTCACGCGGCCTGCATCCGTTTGCTGTATCGACTCCCAAGCACGCTCGTACCGATCCGGTCCCGCCCCCTGACGGACGGGCCAGTAGATCGGCTGCTCCATATGCCACAGGTAGGTGAAATGCAGGTCTTCGGCGAGCGACGCGCCGCCCCCAACCAGCAACACCGCCGCCAGCAAGATCCCGAACGTGCCATTCCGCTTCATCGCCATGCAGTTCTCCTCCGAGACCATGATACTGGCTGCACGTCGATTTCCCGCCATCAACCGGCTACCGGCTTTCAATCCTTCTGATAGGCGCGTAGCACCTGCGTCCGCCCAAGACGAGAGCGGGCATGTGGTCGGCCGTTTGAGCGGCCACGATGAGCCGCGAGCGCGAGCGAGCGGTCAACGGCTGACCTGGACCCGTCGCTTGCGCTCCGGGCTCGCGTTGGCGTCGCTCGGCTCCGGAACGGCCCGGTGCCCCATCCCTTCTAGGGATGGGGGACTGAAGAGCAGCCCCTGTCCGTCGCCCACCCCAGCATGGGGTGGCGCACCAATACCGAACGAGACGCCAAACCCAACGAGCCCCGAGCGCGAGCGAGGGGATCAAGGTGTGCTAGATGGCTTGGCCCCGACGCGAGCGATCCCAAGCAACGCAGGGTGGGGCGGGCGTCTCGCCCGCCGACCCGTAAGTGCATATGCAAATGTTTTTGAAAGTTCTGAACAAATTGGCAAGCGCGCGACTTGTTTTGTAACGTGGGGTTCGATCGGCAAGCGAGCGCAAGTGAGGGCACTCATGAACGATGATGGGTTTCGAGACTCGACGAACGGCGATGAGCAGGGCGTGCCGGGACTGTCGGATCGCGTTCCGGCTCGTTGCCTGACTTGCTGGTACATCGTGGAGGGGTTGTCGGCGTCAGCGTGTCCGGAGTGTGGGCGGGCGTTCTCACTGAGCGATCCGACCTCGTTCACCCGCAACCCGCCGTTTGTCTTGTGGCGGTTCTGGCTGCCCGGGCTGCTGCTGGCGATCGTCTGTGGGACGGTGGTATCGCTGCTCCTGTTGATGTACGCGCCGATCGCGGTCGGGCTGACCTTTGCGACGCCGACGATGATCGGGGTATTGGCCGGTTACGGCCGCGGGATCTCGTTCTCGCTCAAGATCTTGGTGGGGATTGCTGCCGGGACTGGCGTACTGGCATGCTTGTTATGGTTGAACGTCATGGGATTGCTCTGCGCATTGATGGCGTTCGTTGTCGGGTTCGTTCCGATCATCGCCGGAGCAGTCTTTGGGTTGCTGTTGCGTAAGGGGCTGAAGGACACGCACTTCAGTCAGCGCGCGTGGCTGCCGTTGGTGGTCGTGGCGCCGTTGATCGTAGGGGCCGTCGAGCGCGCGGTGGGCTATCCCGAGTTGATCGAGATAGCGACGACGCAACGTGTGTTGGAGTTGCGCCGGAGCGAAGCGTGGCGGCGGCTGGCGTTTTATGAGGAGTGCCCGGGGACGCCGCCGTTCCCGTTGTCGGTGGCCGGTCCGAAGCCCGTTCGCACAGTGGTCGTGGCCGGCACGAACGGGCGGCGGCGGATTTGTTACTTCCGCAAGGGGTTTCTGACGAAGGAGGTCAGAGAGGTCCGTCCGCCGACGCGGTTTGCTTTCGATGTTACCGAACAGCAAATCGGCGAGGAGCGCTCCGTCCGCGTGTTGGATGGCTGCTTCGACCTGACCGCCGTCAGTGCCGAGCAGACGCGCGCGACGTTGACGACGCGGTACGTCGCCAAACTGCGGCCGCGTTGGGTATGGCGGCCGTTGGAGCGCTGGGTCTGTCGCGCGGTTCATACGCACGTGCTCGATGCGATGGAAGCGGGGCCTCCCCTCGATCGCGCCCCGTACGCGCCCGAGGCACCTGCGCCATGAAGGTCGTTCTCGGCAGCGATTGGCGAGTGGATTGCCGATGCGCGATCCCGCTTTCGGTGTCGGCAGGGGTTGCCTGGGGCCAGATGCGACACTTCCCCAGCTTCGTGACGCACGATCCGATGCACGTCGCAGTGCGATCACTGCCAGGGTCGAACGACCGTTCGGAGTACGCGCTCATACACCGTCTCGGCCCGTTTCGGTTCGAGCGGATCGGGCGGTTACTGGCCTGGACAGATGGCCTCGGCTACGCCTTCAGCGATCTTTCCCGACGCGGTCCGCGCGTCGGTTTTCCACACGTCTTCATCTATCGTCTCGAGCCATGCGATGAGCGGTCCTGTACGTTCGTCCTGCGGGTCCGCGGACGCTGGACGTTGACTTGGATACCGCGGCCGGTCGTCCAGGCTTGGCTGGCGTGTATGGTCTGGCTGTCGGCACGTTGCATCCGCGCGGCGTTCGAACCGCTGACGCAAGGGCGAACGGCCAACGAGCGGGTGTGAGGTGGGAGAGGGGGAAGGTGAGGGTGAGGGCGCGTTGTGTTTCAGCCGTCGGGTGCCCTATGATGCGTTGAACCGAAACCTTGGCAGCGGGAACCACGATGTCTCATCAATCGTCATTGATCGCGACCGATATCGACGCTTACCTCGCCCAGCACGAGCGCAAGGAACTGCTGCGGCTGTTGACCTGCGGTAGCGTCGACGACGGCAAGAGCACTTTGATCGGGCGGTTGCTGTACGACTCGAAGATGATCTACGAGGATCAGCTCGCCGCGATCAAGAAGGACTCGGCCCGTCATGGCACGACCGACCTCGATTTCGATCCGGCGTTGCTTACGGACGGGTTGAAGGCGGAGCGCGAGCAGGGAATCACGATCGATGTTGCGTACCGCTATTTTTCGACCGCGAAGCGCAAGTTCATTATCGCCGACACGCCCGGACACGAGCAGTTCACCCGCAATATGGTGACCGGCGCCAGCACCTGCGACCTGGCGATCATTCTGATCGACGCGCGGCAGGGGATCCTGACCCAGACCCGTCGACACAGCTTCATCGCGGCGCTGCTCGGGATCAAGCATATCGTCGTTGCCGTCAACAAGATGGACCTGGTCGAATTCGACCAGGCGGTCTTCGAGCGGATTCAGCGCGAATATACCGACCTCGCCGCCCGATTGGAGATCGACGACGTTCGTTTCATTCCGATGTCGGCGCTGCTCGGCGACAATGTCGTCGATCCGGGGAGCAACATGCCGTGGTACCGCGGTAGCACGCTGATGCACATCCTGGAGAACGTACACATCGCGTCCGATCGTAACTTGATCGACCTGCGATTCCCCGTGCAATACGTCAATCGCCCGAACCTGGACTTCCGGGGTTATTGCGGCACCGTCGCGTCCGGAATCGTGCGCAGGGACGACGAAGTTCTGGTGTTGCCGTCGCGCAAGCGCAGCCGCGTGCGGGATATCGTGACCCATGAAGGCAGCCGCGATGAGGCATTTGCGCCGCAGTCCGTCACGTTGACGCTCGCGGACGAGATCGACATCGCGCGCGGCGATATGCTCGTGCACCCGGGCAACATGCCGCGGGTCGAGTCACGGTTTGATGCGATGATCGTCTGGATGACCGAGGAGCCGCTGCCCGTTGGCAAGCAGTACGTGATCAAGCATACCACTCGGACCGCGTTCGGCGTCGCGTCCGCGATCCGCTACCGAATCGACGTCAACTCGCTGCATCGCCAGCCTACGGACGTCCTCGGGCTCAACGAGATCGGTCGTTGTGAGCTGACGCTGAATCAGCCGGTCGCGTGGGACCCGTATGCCAAGAACCGTGCGACGGGCGCATTCATCGTGATCGATCGCATCACCAACGTGACTGTCGGCGCGGGGATGATCCTCGATCGTTCGACCGCCGATGAGCGCGAGGACCATTGGGATACCGAGCCGGCCAGCGACCGGTTGCGCCACGAGCCGAGCCAGGTCACCGTCGACGAACGGTGTGCGCGGTACAAACAGCAGCCGGCTACGTTGCTGCTGACCGGCCTGACCGGGGCCGGCAAGACGACACTGGCGCACGCGCTGGAACGGCGGCTGTTCGACCTGGGATATTCGTGTGCCGTGCTGGACGGACAGCGGCTGCGCAGCGGGATCAGTCGCGACCTCGGCTTCAATCCGCAGGAACGCGCCGAGAACTTACGGCGAGGAGCGGAGATCGCGCGGCTCTTGAACGACAACGGGCAGATCTGTATTTGCGCATTCGTGGCACCCAACGACGAAGCGCGGACGCGGGCGCGGGATGTGATCGGCGCCGAGCGGTTCCTGCTCGTGCATGTCGATGCGCCACTCGAAGTTTGCCGCGAACGAGACCCGGACGGATTCTACGCGGCGGCCGATGCCGGCGAGTTGGCCAACATCCCCGGCGTGTCGTTTCCCTATGAGCCGCCGGCAGAGCCGGCGCTCGTGCTGCGGACGGACGAACGAAGCGTGGATGAATGTGTCGATCAGCTGCTGACGCTGCTCGCCGAACGCGCCATCCTGGCAGGAGCGTAGTGGATGAGCGAGTCGCTGAAGGAGACGACGCGCGCGTTCTACTCGCCGGGTTGGTTGCTGGTCGAGGTGATCTCGCTGGTCGCTATGGGGGCGACGGTGGCGTTACCAACGTGGCACTACGCATCGTTGCCCGAACAGGTGCCGATGCACTTCGACGCCACTGGCCAGCCGGACAACTACGGCCCGCGCGCGATGATCTGGTTGCTGCCTGCGGTCGCGGCAATGCTGTGGACCGGCCTGAGCGTGCTGAGCCTCTTCCCGCATGTCTATAACTATCCCTACACGTTGACTGACGAGAACCGGGCGCGGCAGCATCGCAACGCGCGGCAAATGGTCATCACCCTGAAGATGCTCGTGACACTGCTGTTCGCATCGATCGTCTGGCAGGTCATCGAAACGGCGCTGGGCCGGCCGAACGCGATCGCGAACTGGGTCTTCGTCGGCGTGCTGGTCTCGGTCTTCCTCGTCGTCGGCTTTTTCATCTGGCGCGGCGCGCGGCTTCAGTAGGGCGGACGCCGTGCTGCCATCTGGTGTCCGGCGCGTTCCCCTTAAGGAACGGGCGGGTGGCACTGGCGGCTTGCCCGCCAGTGTTACGGACGTCCTGGCAGGTCAGCCGTGGCGCCCGAAGGAACGATGCCGTTCCAGCGCAGAGAAAAGGCCCGGCGTCTGACCGGGCCCCTTCGCGCTAACTCGTCTCGTTAATACAACGTCATTCCTTGACTTCGTACTCGGCGTCGATGACGTCGTCGTCTTTACCGCCGGACTTGGCACCCGCGGCGACGCTTTCGTCGGCCGGCGCTGCGCCTTCAGCACCTGCTCCGGCGGCCTTGTAGGCGACCTCGGCCAGCTTCGGCTCGAACTTGTTCAGCGCCTCCATCGCGCTCTTGATCCGCTGCGGGTCGTCCGCTTTCTGCGCATCCTTGAGCTCGTTGATTGCCCGTTCGACGTCTGCACGCAGCGTGCTGTCGATCTGGTCGCCGTGCTCGTTCAACAACTTCTCGGTCTGGTAGACGAGCTGGTCGGCCTGGTTCCGCAGGTCGACGAGTTCCTTCTTCTTCTCGTCGTCCGCGGCGTGCGCCTCGGCGTCCTTGACCATCCGTTCGATCTCGTCATCCGAGAGTCCCGAGCTGCTCTTGATCTGGATCGACTGCTCTTTGCCGGTGTCCTTGTCCTTCGCGGAGACATTCAGGATACCGTTGGCATCGATATCGAACGTGACCTCGATTTGTGGCACGCCGCGCTGCGCGGTACGGATACCGGCAAGCTTGAACTGGCCGAGCGTGCGGTTGTCGATCGCCATCTTCCGCTCGCCTTGCAAGACGTGGATGTCCACCGCCGGCTGGTTGTCCTCGGCGGTCGAGAACACCTCGCTCTTGCTGACCGGGATGGTCGTGTTCCGCGGGATCAGCGACGTCATCACACCGCCCAGCGTCTCGACGCCCAGCGAGAGCGGCGTCACGTCCAGTAGTACGACGTCGTTCTTGTCGCCGGCGAGAATCGCGCCCTGCACCGCAGCACCGACCGCCACGACCTCGTCGGGGTTGACGCTCTGGTTGGGCTCCTTGCCGAAGACTTCCTTGACGAGCTGGATGACCAGCGGGATGCGCGTCGAGCCGCCGACCATCACCACTTCGTCCACGTCGCTCGGCGAGAGCTTCGCATCCTGCAGCGCCTGCATGACCGGACCGCGGCACTTTTCGACCAGGCCCGTGACCAACTGCTCGAATTTCGCGCGCGTCAGGTTCATCGTCAGGTGCTTCGGTACACCGTCGACCGCCGTGATGTACGGAAGATTGACCGCGGTCTCCATGCTCGAGGAGAGCTCGATCTTGGCCCGTTCCGCGGCTTCCTTGAGGCGCTGCAGGGCCTCCGGATCCTTCCGCAGGTCAGTCCCTTCCTTCTTGCGGAACTCCTCGGCAAAGAAGTTGATCAGCTCTTCATCGAAATCGTCGCCGCCGAGGTGCGTGTCGCCGTTGGTGGAGAGCACCTCGAACACGTTGTCGTCCACGTCGAGAATCGAGATGTCGAACGTTCCGCCGCCAAGGTCGAAGACGGCGATCTTCTCATTGGCCTTCTTCTCGAGCCCGTACGCCAGCGCGGCCGCCGTCGGCTCGTTGATGATCCGCTCGACCTCCAGGCCGGCGATCTTGCCGGCTTCCTTCGTCGCCTGGCGCTGCGAGTCGTTGAAATAGGCCGGCACGGTGATCACCGCACGCGTGACCGTCTCGCCGAGATAACGCTCGGCGGTGGCCTTCAGATCCCGCAACACCATCGCCGAGATCTCCGGCGGCGCATACTCCTTGCCGTCGACCTTCACGCGAACCAGCTCGTCCGCCGCCCCGACGATCTCGTAGGGGATCATCTTCTCTTCCTGCGCGACCTCGCTGTGCCGCCGACCCATGAAACGCTTGATCGAGAAAATCGTCCGTTGCGGGTTCGTCACGTGCTGGTTGCGGGCCCGTTGCCCCACGAGCCGCTCGCTCTTGTCCGTGAACGCCACCACCGACGGCGTCAGCCGGGAGCCCTGCTCGTTGACCAGAACCTTGGGCTGCCCGCCTTCCATGACGGCGACAACCGAATTGGTCGTGCCAAGGTCGATTCCGATAATCTTTGACATAGCGGTCACTCCTATCGATATTGCACCGACCCGGCAACGCCGCGATCAGGGCAGACTGTCGCTCACGGAACGGAGTTGCAACTGATGTGCCAGGATCGATCCGAAGCCCCGTTGATCTGTAACTCATTTATTAGTAATGACTTGCGACTTTCTTGTCATGTGAATCCCGTTGCGTTCTCCCTGCCAATCTGACAGGCGCGCGCGAAACGCCGGCGCTCGCGGCAGGCCACGCGATCCGAATGTCGGTGTTCTCCGGGGCAACTCCCCGACGACGCTCGCGCGAACAACTCGGTGAGCGGGCCCGGGTTTACGGCTACGATGTCGGCGAAAGGAGCGATGGATGAGGCCTGGGCTGGATCCCGGCGTGTTTCACGAGCTGACCGCGACGGTGACGGACGACATGTGCCCGCATTTCGACGGGAAGCTGGTGCACCGGGTCTACTCGACCTGGTCGCTGGTGCATCACATGGAGCTGGCCGGTCGGCGAGTCCTCGTCCCGCATCTCGAACCACACGAGGAGGCGGTCGGCGGCGGGATCAGTGTGCGGCATCGTTCTCCCGCCATCGTGGGATCGGACGTTCGCGTGCGGGCCACGGTGAAGTCCCTCGTCCGCGGTCGGCTGTTGTGCGATACCCACGCCTGGTGCGGCACCCGCCTGCTCGCTGACGGCGAGTTCGTTCAGGTCATCATGGAAAAACGCGTGCTTGAGGCGCTGCTTGCCAAGTGCGCCGAAGAGTCCGGTGCATAACGCCTTGCGCGCTCCGCGACGGGGGTATCGAGTGCACATCAGGTTAATCTTGCGCTAAGAATCTTCACGTTAGCTTGAACGCAAGTTCACAATTTGTATAAGCAGCGCCTGGGTTGAACGGTTTCGGCGTATTCAGAAAAACTCGAAACGAGGTGCGCGTTGGGATACCGCTTGGTCGGGTGCGGGAGCCTGGCGATGGTGTTGCTGTTCACGGACGGATGCAGCAGTCTGACCCAGGTCAACAGCAAGCAGAAGTACGGCGTGGAGTGGCGCCACAAAGGGGAGGGCGATACCGATGACGAGCGCTACGGCGTTCAGCAGGGTCTCGAGTTCAAGTTTGCCAACGGGCTCTCGACGACTCTGTCCTATCGGCGGCGCGACGTGGCTGCCGGTGCTGGCGAGGGCGAGAACGCCTTTTTCCTCAATGTCGGGTTCCCCTTGTGGAAGAAGAAGGCTGAATCCAAGAAGGCCGAGAAGCAGGCCAACACCTGGGCGTCCGCCGACACACGGATTCGCTCGCTGGAGCGGCGTATCGAAGAACTGGAAACCCGCTTGAAGGAGCTGTCCCAATGAAGCGCTTCGGCAACAAAGTACTTCTGTTTACCGTTGCCTTGTCTGTGTTGACGATGGGCGCTTCGTGCCCGTCACGTGCCGCGCGCGACGGGCTCAGCGAGGGTGTTTCGGAAGGCGTCTCCGCCTTCATCTCGACGCTGGTCGAACGCGCACTCAACCTGCCCGCGGAAGAGTAGCCTTGCCTCGTTGAGAGCGCGGCTGCGTGTCGCGTTCGAATCTCAACATGCACGATGCGGTGCTGCTCTAGCCGGCCAATGCGGCGACGAAGCCATTGATGTCGCCGACCGTCAGGGCGCCGTCGTCGTTGAAGTCGCCGTTGAGGATGTCACAATCCGGGAACTGCGCCGCATACGCGACCGGATCGGTCAGTGCGAGCACAAACGCGTTGATATCGCCAACCGAGACCGTTCCATCGCAGTTCATGTCGCCCGGGAGGCCGAACAGCCTTCCCGCGAGCCGCGGATCGCGCTCGTCGATGCGGGTCGCCCGAAAGACCAGACCGTTGGCGTCGAAGTTCCAGACCGCCGAGCAAGTGTCGTCCACTTCGATGAAGTTCCCGCCGGTCGCGAGGCATAGCAGACTGTTGCCGTTCGGCAGACGCTGCACGCCACACATGATCGTCGCAGTGAACGGCTGACCGTCGATCTCGTCGCAGGTCCAGGTGGGGACGGTCGGACCGTAGGGTTGTCCCGCTTCGATGTGGTATGTTCCATCGGGATTCAACGGTGTCGCGATTTCGTCGATCGATGCGAAGCCGCGAGCCGTACCGTTGTTGAAGACCGTCAGATGGCCTGCACCGGGGAGCCCGTCCGGGATCCACTCCGGGTCGTGCTGGCCGTAGAGCTGCTGGTCGATCGCCGTGCCGCGCCCGTAGGCCTGAGGATTGCCCCAACGGTAGAGCAGTTCGCTCGAGTCCTCCGGCGCATGTGATATCACCCAGATTTCGTTGAAAGTGAGGCAGCTGACGACGATCTGATCGAGCGTTTCGTTGTAGTCGATCGCGTTGAAGTGCAACCAGTCGGCCGTGGCAGATGTGGCGGCAAAGTTGACATCGATCCGGTCGGGGAAGTCGGCTGGATCGCCGAAGTTGGGGCGCGCCGCGTCGAAGTCCTGGACCAGTATGTCCCAGGCGTGCCATGACCACACCACCTCGCCGCCGGTTGGGCCGTCGGGGCGAATTTCGAGGACCGCCTCGGACCAGACCTCGTCGCCGACCAGGGCTGGATTGCGGCCGGCCGCGATCGCCTCGGCGCGCGAATAGCGCTCCCAAACGACTGCCAGGATGTTCCCATTCGGCAGGATTTCAACGTCGTGATGTTGGATGAAGTCTTCGCCACCCGCGACATAATCCCACTCAACCGTTCCGTCCCAGCCGATCCGCTGGAGGCGGCCGCCGCGACCCGGACCGTCGATAGGCGACACGCTCATGTCGTTGCAGGTGCGGAGCAATGCACCATCATCCATGAGGTAGACGGACGCACCAGGAGTAAAATTGCTCGGCCAGGTATGGACGACGTCGCCGTCGAGATCGAGCAGGAACGTGCTCGTGTTTTGCCCGCCGATGAATGGTGCGTAGAGCGTCCATTGCGGGTGCGGCTCACCCGCCGCCACGGTACCGACCCAGGTGCCAAGCAGCAGCGCTCCCAGCGCACGCGCACGATGACCATTACGAGTTGTCGAGAACATGGGCTCCTCCCGTCCATCTCCAGCGCTCAATCGCGCGGCGATCACGCCGGCGGTGCAGCTGCACGGATGACGCTACGAGTTTGGCCCGCCTGCGTACAAAGCACAGATTGTACCATCCTCCGACCGGCCATTCCTATGTGGCGTGACCGGTTTTTCGTCTATTCCAGCACGCGACTGACGAGGTACAGGACCCCGCCGGCGGTAACGACTTGCGATGCGGTCGTGACGAAGACCGCCGTGTCGACGCAGCCGGGCGTTTGCATGAGGAAGGATCCGCCGAGGGCTGTCCAGGTCAGGTACTTCAGTCGTTTCATCCGCTTCATGATCGCAACTCCATTGTCCGGTTCGTTTCTTGGCAGGTCGTGAATATCTCTCGCACAGCGTGGTCCGTCAACCGGCACGGTGCCTTCGCACGACAACGCGGTCCGTGCGAGCGGCTTGTTGAGGGGACGGACGGATAACGGAGAAGAAAGCGTCCAGCTCATCCGATTCCACGGGACTCGCACCCCTAATCGTGCCACCGTCGATGGGTCTGACTTTGATCGGCACCCGGATTTCGGTATCTCCGCGGATGATATCGAGGAATGCTTGCTTGGCTGCCGGGTCGAGCCGATCGAGTCCGTACAAGTACGGTCCGATGCCCGGTCGAACATGAACGGCCCCGGAACGACGTGGGAAGTAACCGAGGATCCGGTCGCCAATCTCCATTCCTGCTTGAGCAGCTGGCCCGGATGGATCGACCATCGTAATCCTCGGCAAACGCTCGGCCAGAGGCGCATCCCTGGGAACATCCTGGTCTTCGGCGCGCAGACCCAGATACGCGAGTTGTGTCGGCGTGTCCGTCCGGCGAAAGCCGACCCGTTCGAGTAGTCCGACGCTATCGGGGAGCGGTGACGGGACAGCCACGAGGTCCTCATACATCTTGCCGATCCCGCGTTCAACCATGAACGACCATAGGTCTCGGACAATGAACTCACGATCGGATTTGTCCAACAGTTGGTCGATCAGATCGACCAACCGACCACGCCCGGTCTCGAACAACGCGGCATCGATTGCAAAGGCAAGCATGGCGCCACCTGCATAGGCCATCCTCTCGTTCGGACCATTACCATCTCGCCAGACGATTGACTCATCCGCGAACGCCACCGATCCAATCGAGGAATCTGCAATTCTTGCTTGGTAGTCGAGAATCTGCTCGACGAAGTACTCCCGCGAAACAATGTTGAGTGCCGTAACGTGCCAGAGTGAGAGGTAGTCTGTGAAACCTTCCGTAAACCAGATGGTTGAGACTCCGCCGTCGATCTTCCCACCGAGCCAGAAATGGAACAACTCGTGCGCTACCAGATGACGAAGTGACTCCGATTTTGCCTGATCTTCACCGAGTTCCGGGCGGAACCCAATGCGCAGACCATAACTTGACTTGGTGCCGCCGGACATCCCGTCGAGCACGAACACTCGTATGGGCGATGTAATCACCTCACCAGTCGTTATCCCATATGCACGAACAAGATCGACCATGTAACGGTGAATCTCAGGAGCAATGTTTGGCCCTCTTCCAAACTGCGCCGTCTCGATCAGGCCAGCTTTGCTTCGCGCGACCGCGCCTTGAGGAGTCCCGATCGCGATCATCATGTTTCCCGGTTCGTCTGCGAGCAGGATCCCTTCCGCCGGGTCCTGCATACCACCCCACGCCGTGTACAACGACCACCCTTCAGGCGCATCCACGTGTAGCGTACGTTCCGAGACCTCGAGGTCGAGACACATTAGCGTGTTGGCCTCGAAGCCGAACGTATAGTCCGGCGCGCACCAGGGCAACGTGCGCCGTCGACGTTGCGCTTCAGTGCCGACCCGTCGTGCGCCGATCAGGTACCTGACCTCAAGCCTGCCGTCCCAGTTCTCCGGCGCCTCAACGGTCCACTCGTTGGATTCCTCACCTTGGAGCAGCGCTGGAGATGAATGTACTACGCGAAGGTGCTCTTCGCCGACCTCCGTCCACTCGCCCCAGTCCGGGAGTGTCATGCATACAGGATTCGAAGAATCGAGTCCGTTCGCGACGAGTGAGACCTCCCATACACACGGATTGTCACTCCCGGAATAGCGAATTGTGTAGTGAAGAGACGAGCTGCTTCTGCATGCCGAAACGGCTACGAGTAACGTCGCCAGCATTCCATGTGTAGCAATATGTTTCGCGATCAGGACCATCCTCCCAGGGCCTACATCCGGTACGCGCCAGTTCCAGTTAACGCTCCTGTACCCATGGCCTCTGGCCGCGGATGCGAAGAGGCTTGAACCCGTCCGTCGGTGTGGGTTCTCCCTTCGGGAAGGACCTCTGGGTGACGAATTGAAGGAGAACCGCGTGCTTCCCGACGTTCACGCCCAGCAATGGGTCTGCTTAAGCCACACCCACTGGGCGTCGTGGATTACTGTAGTCCGCAGCCCACTGACAGCACAAGCGGACCATCGGCGGCGAGCGCCGATCGACGAGAAAATCGTTCGCTTACGTCGCCCATGGGGTATCACTTTGCGTTGCCGCGATTGCGGAGGTGGCCCGCGTTCGTTGTTTTCGCCGAACAAAGTTGACTCCGATGCCTCTGACGAAAAGAAATCGAACGAGGCGCTACGATCGATGTTCGGGCCGGGTCAGAGTAGGGCTCGCACGGCGGGCTACGAGCACGGTCCGGAGCGTTGCGTTCCGGGGAAGATGCGCGCAAGCGCGTGGAAAGTTCCACTCAATGTGGCATCAACGGAATCTACGTTAAGGAGCCGCGAAGCGTTAGAAGTGTGTGAAAACGATACTTGTGGTGGAAAATCCCGCAGAACACGTCAGAATAGCGCACTGCGCTCTACCACGGAAGAAAAACGAGCCGATGGCCCGAGAGGCCCGCGCATGATCAGGAGGACGAGGCGGGATGCCGAAGGTCACAATCGACGATATCAGCGCTCATACGGGGCTTTCCCGAGGAACCGTATCGCGGGCCCTCAACGATCGACCCGATATCAGCCACGAAACCAAGCAAAGGGTGCTCGACGCTTGTCGCGAGCTGAAATACGTTCCGAGTCGCGCGGCGCGCATGCTGGCTACGGGGCAGACGTTTGCGGTGGCGGTCGTCGTAGACGACCTGCGATCGCCGATCGCGGCCCAGTATGTCCGCGGAGCGGCGCGCCAAGCGCAGGAGAACCGTTACGCGATTCAAGTCACGGAGTTGGGGGCATCGACGGATGAAGCGGTCCTGGCCGTACGATCGGCCTTGTTGGCGCGTGTCGATGGAGCGTTGCTACTCGCGTCCGACGTCCACTTCACGGCGGAAGAGAGCGGGTTCGGTGCGCAGCCGGTAGTGAGTTCGGTGGCGATACCGGGAATGAGCTGTGACGTCGTTGTACCGGACTACGTCGAGTCCGGCCGTCTGGTCGGCCGTGCGCTTCTGCGCGTGGGCGGTGGGGCCGTGCTTTATGTGCACGATGATACGGACCCTTCGGCGGCTGAGCGGCTCGTCGGCGTGCGCGAGGTTCTTTCCTCGAACGGCGTTGATGGCGAGCAGGTTATCGTGCCACCGGCGGCGCTCGATTCCGATCGATTGTCGGCGGTGCGTGCGGTGGGCGCGACGCACGACCGGGCGGCGGTGCAGTGTTTGCTGGAGTTGCTACGGCTCGGCCGTTCGCCCGGCGACGACTGCTACGTGATGGGGCAGGGGAACGAGCTGGTCGCGTCGGCCACGGTGCCGGCGTTGACGACCGTCGACCTGAATGGCGAGGAGGTCGGCGAGCGTGCGATGGACACGCTGCTGAAGCGGATTCGCAAGAGTCATTCCGGCGCTGCGGAGCGGACGGCGATCGCGCCTCGACTGGTTACGCGCGAGAGCTTGCCGGGCTAGACGGCCGATGAAGGACTTCGCATGAGAACCAAGTGGCACGGATAGCAAGCTCCTAGTGCCACGCTGTAGCGTCGAACGTTTCGGTCCGGCGGCCGGCCCTGGTCCGGGGCCAGCGGGAGTGGTTGGAGGGGCCGTTCCCGGCCCAGGTCTCTTTCGGCGGTAAGGCCAGCTTGACGCCTACTGGCTTCTTCCGCTAGATTTCGATAGAAGCGCTAGGAACGTGTGATACGAGCGCGGGTCTCGGCTGCCGCTCGGGCGCTCGCGTTGTATTGAAAAGGAGCGACCCCCAATGCAGGTGACGGTCTCGGGTCGGCATATGGGCATCTCGGACAGCCTCAAGACGTACTGCGTCGAAAAATCGGAGCGTCTGGGTCGTTTTTACGATCGGATCAAGTCGGTCGAACTGATCCTGGACGGCCACAACGGGGTGCATTCGGCGGAGATTCTGGTTCACAGTGATGGCACTTCCCCCTTTGTCGCGAGTGAGGAGCAAGTGGACGCGTTCGCTTGCGTGGATCTGCTGATGGACAAGATCGAGCGTCAGATCCGCCGACACAAGGAGCGGGTGCGTAATCGCAAGCACCCGCCGCGGGGCAGCGAGCCCGCGGCCTGATGTTTCGGCCCAAGGAGATTCCGGCATGAAGCTGCAAGACATGGTGCGCGAGGCGTGCATCATTCCCGCGCTAACGTCTGATAACCGCAGCGGTGCTGTGCGGGAGTTGGTTGAGAAGCTTGCAGCGGGAGGGGAACTGCCGCCGGATAGCGTGGAACCGGTGATCAAGTCGATCATTGCGCGTGAGCGTAGCCGCGGTTCGACGGGGTTCGGCAAGGGGATGGCGATCCCGCACACGAAATCGAATGTGGTGTCGAAGGTCGTGGCAGCGGTGGGTCGCAGTGAGAAGGGGGTCGATTTCTCGTCGTTGGACGGGGAGCCGGTTTTTGGGATATTTTTGATGGTGAGTCCGGAGTCGGACCCGGATTCCCATCTGAAGGCGATCGATCTGGTATTTCGGCATTTGATGCAGGAGCGGTTTCGGAAGTTCCTGCGCCAGTCGGATACGACGGAGAAGATTTTCGATTTGTTGCGCGAAGCGGATGAGGAATTGGTCGCTTGAGGCCGGGACGCAGCGAAATGACATGACATGGACGGAGCGGGTCGACATTGACGGTCGAAAGGGAGGTGGTCATCAAGAACAAGGAGGGGCTGCACTTCAGGCCGATTATGCAGTTTGTCGAGACCGCTCAGAAGTTTACCGCACGTATTCTGGTTCGATGTGAAGATCGTGAGGCTGATGGCCGTAGCCCGATGGAATTGCTCATGTTGGTCGCGACGCAGGGCACTGTCGTTCGGTTGTTTGCGGACGGCGATGATGCGACGCTGGCGGTAGAGACGCTGGTGGCGCTGGTCGAGACCGGCTTTGGTGAAGTTTGACGGAACTCAGTATTGACGGCTCGTTGTCCGGAGCGGGGCAGTCCCGCCCGGCAAGCGCCGCGAATCGCGGCAGATGATATCCAAGAAAGGTGTATCCGCATCACCGGGAGTGGTGATCGGACCGGCGCTGGTGCTGGATACGGAAGAGTATCGCATCCCGCGCCGGACGGTGGCCGCTGACCAGGTTCGTCAGCAGATTGTCGTTCTCGAGGAAGCGTTGGACGCTTCTCGGCAGGAGGTCAACGATCTGCGGGTGGCGGCTGCGCGCAAGTTGGGGGAACAGACAGCCAGCATCTTTGCGTTTCACGAGGGGGTGATTGCCGATCCGAAGTTGCGCGATGAAGTTCTTCTGCTGATTCGCAACAACCAGTACACGGCGGCGTACGCGTTCGCGCAAGTGATGCATGCGCGGCAGAAGCTGTTTCAGAACGTGACGGTGGAGTATCTGAAGGAGCGCGTGCGTGATCTGTACGACATCGAGAAACGCGTGCTCCGGCACGTGCTGGGGCGGGCGCGGGAGGACATCACCCGCTTGACGGAGCCGGTCGTGCTGGTGACGCACGATCTGACGCCGTCGCAGGCGGTGAGTATCGACCGGGATCATATTCTGGGCTTGGCGACCAATGTCGGCGGTCAGACGTCGCACATGGCGATCATTGCGCGCATGCTCGGGATTCCGTCGGTGGTGGCGCTGAACGACATCACCAGCGATCTTGGCGGTGGCGAGACGGTGGTCATCGACGGGTCGGAAGGTGTGGTCGTCGTCGATCCGGATCCGGCGACGATCGACGAGTATCGCGAGAAGCAGATTCGCCTGTCGCGCAAGGAGGCGGCGCTCGAGACGCTGCGTGACGTGCCGGCGGTGACGCGCTGCGGGACGCCGATCGCGATGTGGGCCAACATCGAATTGGCGGAGGAGACGGGGGCGGCGTTGCACCGAGGTGGTGAGGGGGTTGGCCTCTATCGAACCGAGTTCCTCTTCCTCTCCGCCGACCGGTTGCCCACGGAGGCGCAACAGGTTGAGACATTCCGGCAGGCAGCGGAGTCGATGCAGGGGAAGCCGCTCGTGATTCGCACGATCGATCTGGGTGCGGACAAGCTGTTGCCGTCGTCGTCGCTCGGTCAGGAGCACAACCCGGTGCTCGGCTTGCGGTCGTTGCGGTATTGCCTGCGGCACCTGGACATGTTCAAGACTCACCTGCGGGCCATTCTGCGGGCGAGCGTGGCCGGCGACGTCCGCATCATGTTTCCGATGATCACGACAGTAACTGAACTGCGGAACGCGAAGGCGACGCTGGCGGACGTGATGGAGGATCTCGAGGAGGAGGGCATTGATTTCCGGCGCGACATCCCGGTGGGGATGATGGTGGAAACGCCAGCGGCGGCGATGACAGCGCCCTCCTTCGCCAAGGAGGTCGAGTTTTTCAGCATCGGCACCAATGATCTCACCCAGTATACGTTGGCGGTCGATCGGGCCAACGAGCGTGTGGCGTACTTGTATTCGCCGCACAGTCCGTCGGTGCTGTTGTTGATTCGTCGTGTGCTCGTCGCGGCCCGGCGCCACAAGGTCGCGGTTCATTTGTGCGGCGAGATGGCCGGTACGCCTGAATATACGCAGCTATTGCTCGGTTTGGGCATTCGGCGATTGTCGATGTCGCCTCAGGACATCCCGAGTATCAAGCGTGTGATTCGCTCGACGACGATCGATGAGTGTGATCAGATCGCGACCAAGGTGATGCGGCTTGACTCCGACCGGCAGGTCTGGAACCACCTGCGGAGTCAGCTGGCAAAGTTGCCCCTGGAGGAGAGCGCATGACGTTGGACACGTCGATCGTGGCCTCCGAAGGTGGGAATGGTGCAGCCGGGCCCGGGTCGGACGGTGCGGTCCGTGTCCGGGTGGCGCTTGAGTACGCGATCGAGGGGGATTTGCGGTTCCTGGCGCACCACGATGAGTTGCGGATGCTGATTCGCGCGCTCGTTCGGGCGGAATGGCCGCTGGCCTACTCGCAGGGCTTCAACCCGCTTCCCAAGTTGACGTTGCCGATGCCTCGGCCGCTGGGATTGGCGTCGCGTTGTTCGCTGGCGGTGGTGGGTTTGGAGCGGCCGGTGGCGCCGGAGGCGTTGCAGGCTCGGCTTTCGGCGGCTTTGCCGGTCGGCGCTGCGGTGCAGCGTGTTTCGCCGATGGTTTCACGGCGCACGCCGCGTGCGGAACGGGTGCGTTTCGCGGTGACGTTGCGGGATGAAGATCAGGCGTCGGGCGCCGAGCGGTTGTCGGCGCTGTTTGCCCGTAGCGTGATCGACGTTCGACGAGACATGGGGCCGGACAAGCCGGCCCGGCGCGTGAACATTCGGCCCTTTCTTGCGTCGTATCGGCTTTCGGGCCGGGAGTTGTCGCTGGACGTCTACGTGGAGTCCCAGCGTACGGCGCGGATTACAGAGATTCTCGAGGAGCTCGAGCTTCCGGTGGACCAGTACGGTCCGCGGGTGTGGTGGGAGCAGATCTCCTGGCAGTAAACCAAATTGAGCGCGACGCAGAGGCGTCGTCGTAGTTGAGGAAGAACATTGACGAGTAGTAAGCGAAAGACCGCCGCGAAGCGCAAACGGAGCGCGAGCGATGAGGGTACGCCAGCGAAACAACACGAAACGACGGAGAGCGAAGTGATCGTTACCGAGACGGAAACGGCCGCGGCGACGGAGGCGGGGGAGAAGAAGTCGGCCCGCGGCACGAAAACGACCAAGGCCCGCAAGACGAAGGCCAAGGCCAAGACGAAGGCCAAGGCCAAGACTGCGACCAAGACCGCGACAACACGCAAGTCGACGCGCAAGAGCACGAAGAAGACGGCGATCAAGAAGGACGCGGACCGCGAGGCGGTTACCGAGGTTGAAGAGTCCGGCGATTCGATCGTGATTCGTTTCGCGCCCGTGGCGCCGTCTCCGTTCCCGCCGAAGGTGGTCGAGCCGGTCAAGACGGCCTCGAAGTCGGTCGTCGAAGTTGCCGCAGTCGAGGCGCAGCCGATCGAATCCGGGTTCGTCGAAACGGAGGAAGCAGCGATCGAGACGCCTGAGGCGCCGCGCGAGGGACGTCGCCGACGCAAGCCGAAGCCGGCCAGCCGGTTCGTCGAGGAATCGGACGAGTCGGACGAGTCGCGTGCCGAGGTTGTCGATGGGGAGGAGCGCCGACGCCCCCGCGATCTCGACGGCGAAGACGACGGTGATCGCGACCGGGAGCAGGAGGACGATGATGACCGGCCACGTCGCGGACGTCGCCGTCGTCGTGGTCGTCGCGGCCGCCGGCGCGAGGTGGTCGACGTCAGTGGCCCGGCGACGGAAACCGACGAGGAGGCGGAATCGGAGGAGGTCGAGGATCTGCGCCGCGACGAGGGTGCAACGGACTTCGCATTTGACGGCGCGGCGGAAGGCGTGGAGGTCGGCGCTGCTCCGATTGACGATCTGGACGAGGAGGAGGCCGAGCGTTATGGCCGTCGTCGTCGTCGTCGTCGTCGGGCGCCGAAGGCCGACGTCGCGGATGCGGTCGTCGAGGACGACCGTCCTCGGAAGCGCGAGATGATCATCAACATGGTCCCGCGCGAGGAGTGCCGGATTGCGATCCTGGAGGACGGTCGGCTCGAGGAGATCTACATCGAGCGCTCGTCGGCGGAGAACTACGTCCACAACATCTACAAGGGAATTGTCACCAACGTCGAGCCCAGCATTCAGGCGGCGTTCATCGACTTCGGGATTGGCAAGAACGGGTTCCTGCACATTTCGGACCTCAATCCGCAGTACTTCCCGAAGGGTGACAAGCAGACGGAGAATGTCGGACGCAAGATGCCCCGGCGTCATCGCCCGCCGATTCAGTCGTGTCTGAAACGCGGGCAGGAAGTCGTGGTGCAGGTCACCAAGGAAGGGATCGGCACGAAGGGGCCGACGCTTTCGACCTACCTCAGCATCCCCGGACGCTTCATGGTGATGATGCCCGGTATGGGCAAGCTCGGCGTTTCGCGCAAGATCGAGGATGACGACGCGCGCCTGTCGCTGCGCCAGCAGCTCAACGAGCTGGAATTGCCGGACGGCATCGGCTTCATCGCGCGCACCGCGGCCCAGAACCGCGAGACCAAGGAGCTGCAGAGCGACCTCAATTATCTCAAGCGGCTATGGGGCGCTGTGGAGAAACGCCGAAAGAACGAGCGCGCTCCGGCGGAGCTGTATCGCGAGTCCGACTTGGTGATCCGTACGATCCGCGACGTCTTCAGCAGCGACATTCAACGGATCATCGTCGACGATCCGGATGTTGCCGACCGCGCACGTGATTTCCTGTCGATCTTCAGCCCCAAGTCGCGTGATCTGGTCAATGTGTATGACAACGGGCAGCCGATCTTTCACAAGTACGGGATCGAGGCCGAGCTCGAGCGCCTGCATACCCGGCACGTTCCGTTGAAATCCGGTGGCTCGCTGGTGATCGATCAGACCGAGGCGCTGGTGGCAATCGACGTCAACAGCGGGCGTTTCCGATCGGAGGACGACGCCGAGGTCACGGCCTTCAAGATCAACCTCGAGGCGGCGGACGAAATTCCGCGGCAGCTTCGGTTGCGCGATCTGGGCGGACTCGTGATCTGCGACTTCGTCGATATGCGGATGGAGCGGCATCGGCGGCAGATCGAGCAGCTCTTGATCAACAATCTGAAGCGGCACAAGGAGCGTGCCAAGATCCTGCGGATGAGTGCGTTCGGGATCATCGAGATGACCCGTCAGCGGCAGCGCGCCAGCCTGACGCGGAGTGTCTACCAGGAGTGTCGGCATTGTCGCGGCACCGGGCTGGTGAAGACACCTGAATCGGTCGCGCTCGACGTGATGCGGCTGATCCAGCTGGCGGCAACGCGCGATCACATCTACAGCATCGAGGTGTCGGTCTCGCTCGAGGTTGCACACCTGCTGCAGAACCGCAAGCGTTCGCTGCTGCATGAGCTGGAGAAGCAGTATCGACGGGTGATCGCGATCCGTCCGGAGATCAACTTCGGGCTCGATCAGGTCGAGATGCGCTGCACGGATCAGCGCGGTCGAATCGTGCCGCATACGTGAGGCGAGCCGGCGGCGGCGTGTGCCGCGAGAGGATAGGGCATGTCTGCGAAAGAACTGGGTGAGGCGCTACCGCGGCTCGTGGAACGGATCGTCGACAGCTACCGGTCCGACGGTCGGACGCAGCATATCGATCGTCAGTTCCTGCCGTCGCAGGCGAAGATCGTCGGCATTTGCGACGACCTGTTGGAGTTGACGTACCCCGGTTACTTCGGTCGCATGAACCTGACGCGGCACAACATCAGTTACCACGTCGGCGAGCTCCTGCCGCGCATCTGGGAGACGCTCGCCGAGCAGATTCATGCTTGCCTGTGTCACGAGGTGCAGGGAGGCGCTGCGAGCGAGGATGTCGCGGCCTGTCGCGAGCAGGCGCGCGAACTGGCGACTACGTTCGTCGAGATGATTCCGGATCTACGCGCCGTGCTGGCGGATGACGTGCAGGCTGCCTATGACGGCGATCCGGCGGCGTCGGGTACCGCCGAGGTCATCCTTTCCTACCCAGGAGTGTATGCGGTCACGATTCACCGTTACGCGCACGAGCTCTACAAGCTCGACGTGCCGCTCTTGCCGCGGATCATGGCCGAACACGCCCATCGCAGCACCGGGATCGATATTCACCCCGGCGCTCGGATCGGTCGCAGCTTCTTCGTCGACCATGGGACCGCGGTGGTCATCGGAGAGACCACGGACATCGGCGACAACTGCAAGGTTTACCAGAGTGTCACTCTCGGCGCGCTCTCGTTCGCGAAGGACGATCGCGGCCGTGTCATCCGCGGCACCAAGCGGCATCCGACGCTCGGTCGCAACGTGACGATCTATTCGAATGCGTCCGTGTTGGGCGGCGAAACGAACGTCGGCGACGGTTCGATCGTTGGTGGGTCGGTGTTTCTCACGCGCAGCGTCGAGCCGGGGCATACGGTCTCGATCAGTCCGCCGGTGCTGAAGGTACGTCCGCCGAAGCCGAAGCAGACCGACGCCAGCGCGCCGCCGGTGCCCGACTGGGTGATCTGAAGTAGGATAGCGGGCATGCACACCCGCAGTGGTACAGCCCTTTCGAATCGCGCTTTGCTGGAGCGGCTGGTCGCGTTTCCGTCGGTCTCGCGCGACAGTAGTATCCCGATCGCGGACTTTGTCGCTGACTACGCGGAGCAGGCCGGCTGCGATGTCTACCGGCAGGTTTACGAGGACGGAAGGAAAGCCAATCTGCTGATCCGGCGCGGTCCGGCCCGGTCTGGCGCGGGGCTGCTGCTCTCCGGCCACCTCGATGTCGTGCCGGCAGACGAGCCGGACTGGCGCAGCGACCCATTCGTGTTGACGGAGCGCGACGGCTGCTACTACGGCCGCGGCAGTGCCGACATGAAGGGCTTCGTGGCGCTCGCGCTCAACCTGCTGGTGTCTTCCCCAGACGAAGGCCTGACTGCACCATTGGCGTTGCTGCTGACCAGCGACGAAGAGCTGGGCTCGCTCGGTGCACAGGCGTTTCGGTCGGCCATCGACGACGAAGTCGGCCCGTTGCCGGGGCAGGCGCTGATCGGCGAACCGACTGGGCTCCGCGTGGTGCGGATGCACAAGGGGCATCTGAAGCTGGAGATCGTCGCTCGTGGTCGGCCGGCGCACAGCGGCTACCCGCATCTGGGCGTCAACGCGATCGAGCGGATGACGCCCGTCTTGCAGGCCCTATCCCAACTGGCCCGGTCTTATGCCGATCGGCGGGTAGACAGTAGCACGTTCTTTCCCGACGCACCCGCGCCCACGCTGAACCTCGGTACGATCGTCGGCGGAAGCGCGATCAACGTCGTCCCGGAGCAATGCACGCTGCGCATCGGTATCCGTCTGCTGCCGGGGCAGGATTCCAGCGCCGCGATCGAGGAAGTTCGTGATACGCTCGCCCGGCTTGACGGCTTCCAGGATGACAAGCTGGTCGTATCGCTGCTCAACGACAGCCCGCCGATGCTGTGTCCGGCGGATGCACCGCTCTGCCAAGCGCTGATGGCCGAAACGGGAGAATCTCAGTCTGCCGCCGTGTCGTTCGCGAGCGACGCGGGTACGCTGCAGATGCTCGGAATCCAGGGTGTACTTTGGGGACCGGGCAGCATCAAACGCGCCCATCAGGCCAACGAGTTCATCGAGGTCGATCAATTCGAGACGGCGGCGGGGATGCTTCCGCGGCTCGTTGCCCGGTTTTGTGAGGAGCCCCAGGCATGACCCCGGATCAAATCATCGAGGCGGATCATACCTGGGTTGATGGCAAGCTGGCGCCGGGAGTCCAGGTGGCAGTGGATGCTTCCGGAACGATCCGTGCGGTGGGGACCAACTTGGGGCAGACGACGCGACACCTCACCGGGCGCGCGCTGTTCCCCGGATTCGTCAATGCCCACAGCCACGCGTTTCAACGCGCCCTGCGCGGCATTGGCGAAGAGTACCCGAGTGGTGCCGGCAGTTTCTGGACCTGGCGCGAGGCGATGTACCAGCTGGTTCAACAGGTCGATCGACGCGCGCTGCATGGAATCGCTCGGCGATGCTTTTCCGAGATGCTCCGGAGCGGTTTCACAACCGTCGGCGAGTTCCACTACCTGCGTCACCAGGATGCTGCGGCGCGCGATTGTGCGTTCGACGAGGTCGTGCTGGACGCGGCGCGCGAAGTCGGATTACGGATCGTACTACTCGTCGCGTACTATCGCGCGGGCGGATTTGGATCGCCGCTGGCCGGTGGACAAACGCGGTTCGCGACCCCGACAGTCGCGGAGTTCTTCGAACGGGTCGATCAGTTGCGGGCGCGGGTCGATGGTGTGATGCAAGCCGTCGGTATCGCGCCGCACAGCCTGCGGGCGGTTCCCGCGGAGGATTGGCCACGGTTGATCGAAGGCGCGCGCGACCGCGGACTGATGGTGCACACCCACCTGGAAGAGCAGCGGAAGGAACTGGACGATTGTCGTCAGGCACTCGGGACGACGCCGATGCGCTGGCTGCTCGACAATGTCGATATCGGTGCGCGAGTTACCGCCGTGCATGCGACCCATACGGACGCGGAAACGCTGGAGGCGTGGCTGGGGCGCGGTGCGGGCGTCTGCATCTGCCCGATCACGGAAGCGAATCTCGGTGATGGAATCCCGCGCGGCGACATCTTGCGGGCGCACGCGCAACGGGTTTGCGTTGGGAGCGATTCGAATATTCGGCTCGACCCGTTCGAGGAGCTTCGCTGGCTCGAGCACGGTCAGCGGCTGCGTTCAGAGCAGCGCGGCGCGTTCCGCGACTCGACGGGGCATCTGGGGCGGTTGCTCTGGGAGGTCGGGACGGCCAGTGGCGCCGACCGCCTGGGCGTGCCGACGGGGCGCATCGCGGTGGACCACCACGCCGACCTGATCGCGATCGACCTCGGCGCGCCGGTGATTGACGGCGTGCCGAGCGTTGCGCTGTCCACCGGATTGATCTTCGGTGCCGGAGCCAGTGAGGTTGTCACTGCCGTATGCGTCGGCGGGAAGTGGCACGAGTTTCGTGCTGGCAGCTGACCCTCTTGCGTTTACGCCGCGGGCCCCAGTACGAACCGGACACCAAACCCAACGAGCCCCGAGCGCCAGTGAGGGGATCAAGGTGGGCGATGTGGCCAGGTCCCGTTACTTGCGCTCCGGGCTCGCATTTCGCCTCTGGCCTCTCACAACGAGCCGCGAGCGCAAGCGAGCGGTCAATGGCGGGCGAGACGCCCGCCCCACCCTGGGCTTTTCTCGGGATCGTTCTTACCGGGGCAGGCGGCGTAGACGCCTGCCTCAGAAAGCGAGCTTGCTCCCCCCGTCGCTTGCGCTCCGCGCTCGCATTGCGCCTCTGGCCTCTCACAACGAGCCGCGAGCGCAAGCGAGCGGTTAATGGCGGGCGAGACGCCCGCCCTACCCTGGGCTTTTCTCGGGATCGTTCTTACGGGGCAGGCGGCGTAGACGCCTGCCTCAGAAAGGGAGCTTGCTCCCCCCGTCGCCTGCGTCCGCGCTCGTACTGACCGTTTCGATAAGATGTATGTTGAAGCGCGTATGGCGCGTCCCCTTCAGGGAACGCGCCAACGATGTTCACACCCCGGATTGGGGTGGGGAGTGCCGTGTGATTTCCGCGCCTGCGTCTAGTCGCCGGTGACGAGCGCGACGAAGCAGTTGATGTCACCCACGGTAACGGAACCGTCCGCGGTGCAATCGCCGGCAAGCGGCGTGCAATCGGGGAACTGTGCCGCGTACGCCTTGGGATCGGTCAGGGCCAGGACGAACGGGTTGATGTCGCCGACGCTGACGGTGCCGTCGCAGTTCAGGTCGCCGATGAGCACCTGCTCGCATTCATCCGGGATCTGGTTTCCATTGGAGTCGGCCAGACCGGCCACCGTATAGTCGACGGCGATCGTGATGAACGACGGGTCGTCGCACAGGTTCGGATCGACGCCGGCGGTGGTGGTCAGCGTGATGATCGCGTCCTTGCTCAGTGCGAGGGCGTCATTGAACTCGGTCGCGGGAACGGTCACCACATCGTTCAACGGTTCCGCCGAGCAATCCGAGAACCCGCTGACGAATGCGTTCGTGAGTTCGACGCCGTTCAGCGCGATCGAGACAAACTCCGCTGACGTGTTGAAATCGCCGGACGCGGTGAGCGTGAAGGTCACGTTGTCCGAGTTGGCCGGCTGGGCATCGGTGAGCGGGAACGACTGCGGTGAGCCGTTACCGATCGGCGAAAGCACGTCTGAAGCGGCGCTGAATGGCGGTGCCACGTCGCACGGGTCCGGGACGCCGTTCTTGTTGCAATCTTCGAACGTACCCGCGGCGATGTCGCAACTGTCCAGGACGCCGTTACCGTCGCAGTCGGCGTCGAGCCCCGAGGCGATATCGCAGGTATCGGGCAAGCCATTGTTGTTGCAATCGGAGGCGAATCCGCTGGCGATGTCGCACGAGTCCGGCGTTCCGTTTGCGTCGCAGTCGGTCTCTTCACCCGCAGCAATCTCGCACTCGTCCGGTACGCCGGTGTTGTTGCAGTCGGCGCTCGTGCCGTTCGTGAAGTCGCAACTGTCCGGTACGCCGTTGTTGTTGCAATCCAGCTCGATCCCGTCCGCAATGTCGCAAGCGTCCGGCGAGTCGTTCGTGTTGCAATCCGGATCGCACGAGTCCGGAACCAGGTTCTCGTCACAGTCCGGGGCACCGCCGGCGATCTCGTCGGGGTCAGCGATGCCGTTTTCGTTGCAGTCCGCCAGCGCCAGCACACCGATCCGCGTGGCCCAGTCGTTGCCGGTCTGGCCGTAGGTCTGCGCGGTGTAAACCGAGAAGCCGTCGACCGGATCGACAGATGTGCCGCTGTAGTCACCCCAGCGGTTCCGCCCAATGCCGTCGGGGTGGTTCTGGCCGCTGACACCCTCCTGGTACTGTACCGGGAGCGAGACGCGACCCAGCGGATCGGTCGCGAGCCGGCCGGAGTAGTACACGCCGATGAATTCGGTCGCGCTCGAGCCGCTGAACCCGATGACCATGTTGCTGAAACGGTCGATCGCCAGCGACGGGAAGTAATACGCGCGGACCTCGTCATTGATCGTGCCGAACTGGATGATCTCCAGCGTCTCCGGGTTGACCTCATACCACCGGCAGGCCGGCAGGTCGTTGAAACGGATCGTGTGGCAGGTCCAAAGCGAACCGTTGCGGTAGACCGCATCCTGGAAACGGTTATCGACCGTAGAAACGTTCGTGTCGCTGTCCAGCGCCGGCGCACCGGGCGGTGACGAAGCGGGGGCGATCGGGATTTCCGAAGGCTCAGTCAGCGTCGGATTGTTCATCGGTCCGTTTACGCGACGAATCCGCATGGTGTCGTTGTCGACGATCGAAACGTAGTACTGCCCGGGCGCATCGTCGTCGAAGGTATGCGCCGGTTGCACGGCTCGTTCGAACGGAAGACCGCGAAACGCCGTTACCGTGCCCAGGCTCGGAGAGCCACTGATCAGCGGGGCCTTGTCGATCACGAAAATGCTGTGACCGCCGCCAACCATGAACGCCGAGGAGTACACGCCGTCGGCGTCCACGCCCAGCGTCGGGAAGTCCGGCCAGCGGCCCGCGTCCGCGCCCTGCGACACGTTGAATCGCGTCTTGAACCAGCTGCCCGTCGGGTCGTCCGTCCGGGAGACTGCCAGGAACAACTCGTTGCTGAAGTCCGTGTTGAGAATGAACCAGCGGTTGCTGTGCGTATCGAACAGCACACGCGGATCGCCGGCAGACCCCGGCTGAAAACTGCTCAGCCGAACGCTCGAGAGACGCAGGCCCGTATTCTTGTTGTAGATCGAGAGATTGCGGTTCACGACCTCAACGAAGTGGTTGGGCCCCGCAGCGCCCACGGTGTCGGGCGGCGATGTCGTGCCCGTGTCGCCTTGGCGCGTGCCTTCAAACGTCCGAACCAGTCGCGGCTCCGTCGCAGCCCCGCCGACCGGGAAGCCCGCGTCGATCGCCAGCGATGTTGACGGAGCCGTCCCAAACCCGTCCGGTATCTGCGGTGCGTGAACACCCGTGTCCTCGAATTCCCCGGTACCCAACTCCCACTCGAGCCCCTCATAACCGGTATCCGTCAGCTTGGCCCGATAACCAAGGTCCTCGAAGTCGATGACGGTGAGCGTGCTGCCGTCCTCATCGTACTGGAAGGTCAGGTCGTCGAGCGCGAACCAGCCGGCGCCGTCGAACGCCGACCGCGCTTCGAACTCGATTCGGTCTACGCCTTCGAGATTGATTTCAAACCATGAGGGCTGCTGGCAGATATCCTCGAACCAGTCGGTGCGGGCCACTTCGCGCCCATCGCGATAGCCCACGGCGCGCAAGCCCTTGGCCCACGCACCCTCCTGAGATTGGCCCGCGATCCACGCACCCGCCACGGTCGCCGGCTGAACGAAGCCGATTCCCATACGGGTATCGCCCCATTTGTTCGTGACATAGTGCTTGCCGGAGTAGGCAATACCAGTACCGGTGCGGGACGGGACGACCCACTCGCCTTGAGCGCCGTTGCGGGCTTTCGGGTCGATCAGCTCGATCGGCGTGTTCCGCTCGCGTTCGATGACCGTCGCCATGTCCTCGATGATCCCGGGGCCGATAAGCTCCGGCGGGATGGGCGTTCCGTAGATTTTCTGCTCAGCGTGCGTTGGGTTGAGCGAGAGACACAGGGCCGTGATCAGCCCTGCCAGGGGAAGGAGCATCCTTCGTGCAATCATCCTAAGCCTTTTCTTTCACATAAGACTGACAGTGCCGAGGACCCTGCATCGTTCGGGTGTGCCTGCACCTCCACCTCGACAGGCGTCGGCTGCATGATGGGCTTCACGCGAACTTTGTCCGTGTCGCGTGAGTAATCCCTATTGGTTGCATGGTGCCACCTAGCGCCGGTGGCACGATCGCGGCTCCCGGTCCGATTCCGTCCAAGGCGGACGCGCGAAGCGCTACCGCCCACTGCGTTAACAGTTGTCGGTGCCGATTTATTGCCAAAAAGCGGTCTTTTTTTTGATGACCGCGCTCGCTGCTCAGCTCGGCGTTACGAGGACCACAAACCCATTGATGTCCGCAACGGAAAGCTGCCCATCACCATTTGCGTCGGCACGAAGTGGATCGCATTCGGGAAACTGCTTCGTGTAGGCGCCCGGGTCCGTGAGGGCCAGGACGAACGCGTTGATGTCCGCCACGCTGACGCTTCCGCTGCAGTCGAGGTCGCCCAGATCCTCACATTCGTCGAGTGTACCGTTGCCATTGACGTCGGTGCTCTTGGCACTGTCCGTTTGGTGCGTGACGGTAACACGTACGAAGGATTCGGCACAGATCGCACCGACCGCCGGCGACGGCGTGATCTCGAGTCGGACCGGCCCGTTCGCCACGATCGCGTTGTACGTTCCCGGTGGAACCGACAGCGCGTCGACATTGACGCTTTGCGGACAGTCGGCGGCGCCCGTCACGAAGCCGTCGCCGACAGCTGTACCGTTGAGCGTCAGCGATAGGAATTCGAGCGACGTATTCAGGTCGCCGATCGCTTCGAGGCGGATTTCCACATCGCCGAGCGCCGGCTGGACTCCCGGCAGGTCGTAGCTCAGAACAGTGCCGGCTGCAAGCGGCGACAGCGGAAGTGACGCGGCGCGGAACGTTCCGATCAGGTCGCAGCTGTCGGGAATCCCGTTCAGATTACAGTCGTCGACAAAGCCACTCGCAATATCGCAACTGTCGGGGATGCCGTTCGCATTGCAGTCCAACGCGGTGCCGACAGCCAGGTCACAAACGTCCGGCGTCCCATTCGCGTCGCAGTCGTCGGCCAGACCGCTTGCAATGTCGCAGGAATCGGGTTGGAAGTTGCCATCGCAATCCAGGCCCGGATCGGCGGCGATGTCGCACTGGTCGGGTATACCGTTCTCGTTGCAATCCGCTTCGCAGTCATCGGGGATGAGATTGCCGTTGCAGTCTTCGACGGCCACGTCACAACCATCCGGGATGCCATTACCGTTGCAATCGAAGTCGAAACCCGAGGCGATGTCGCAACTGTCGGGAACGCCGTTACTGTTGCAATCGGGCGCGAAGCCGCTGGCGATGTCGCATTCGTCGGCGATCTCGTTTCCGTTGCAATCGGGTTCGCACTCGTCCGGACGCCCGTTGTCGTTGCAGTCAGTAGCGCCCATCGCGAGGTCCTGCGCGTCGGGAATGCCATTGGCATTGCAATCGAAGTCGCCGATCCGTACGAAGTAAACGTCCTGCTCGCCGTTGAACGTCGCAGCGTAGATCAGACTGGCGCCCGTGCGATCGGAGCGGAGCTGGTAGTAGTCCCCAAGCTTGTTCTGCATCGGGTAGCCCAGGAAGTGATTGAATTGCGGCGTGATGATCTGCTCATCCGTCCAGGTCTCGCCGCCGTCAAACGACGACCGATAGACGATCTCGGAGAGTGTCGGATCCGAGGGATCGAGATCGTTCCGGGTATCGTTCCAAATCACGTCGATGCGGCCATCGGGTGATACGTCCATCGTCCCGAACCACTGCCAGGAGTTGTCGTCGGCACTCTTCGGCTGGTTGATCCGCACGGGAGCACTCCAGGTCTCGCCGCCGTCGATGCTACGGCTGAACATCACGTCCAGCGGGTCCGGCCCCGGCGGATTCACCGATCCGAATACGTAGAGGTTGCCGTCGTTCGGGCCGCCCGAACGGTCCGATTGAATCCAGAGCTGGCCGAGCAACCCTCCCGGGTTTGGACCGGCACTCAGTCGCACCGAACCACCCAGGTCGATCGGTGTGGACGTGAAGGTCGGCGTCGGGACCAGTACGTTCTTCGCGTCGGTCGACTTCGCCACCCGCAACTGGCCCGGCGAGCTCGGCGTTCGCCCCACGACGTAGACATCACCGGCCGGATCGACGCAAATCGAGCCGAACAGCGGCATCTCGGGAATGAACGCTGCCGTGTCGTACGAAAGTCCACCATCGAACGATCGCGTGAACGTGGCCCCGTCGCAGCAGCCGGCGAAGGTGTTCCACGCGATATAGATACGATCCAGCCCGACCGCTTGCGTGTCGTCGACGACGACCCAGGCCTTGTCGCCGCCGAGAGCCGGGATCGGGTCTGTCCACGTTTGGCCGCCGTCGTTCGAGATGAACATCTGACAGTTGAACGTGCCGTCGAGACTGTAGTAGTAAAACGTCCCGTTGCGGCCGGCTTCGAGCACCGGATCACTGCGGAAAGTGCCGGGTGTGAAGACGCCGAGGTTGGTCCAGCTCAGGCCGGCGTCGGCGCTGATTGCGCGTCCCGCCTGCCGGAAGTTGGAGGCAATCGCATCGAACTGCCGCCATCCCACCACCAATCGGCTGGGATTGGTCGGGTCGACTGCGATCGACGGCTCGTTGGCAGCATCGCCAACGATGTTGGCGCCGTCGGCGTCGGTGTTGACCTGAATCGATTGAAAGTCGCCGACCTTCAGCGCAGCGGCCGGGAGGGGGGCAGTCCGAAGTCGGCCGTCCTCGCCGCGCCACGGCGCCATGTCGGGCGCTTCGCGGTGCCCTGATGCTTCCAGATCGTGAGCGGCCGAACCGGTCGGCAACTCGGAGCCGGCCGTCGGATTGGAAACGGCTGCGACGAGCAGCGCGCATGCCAGTACTTGCACGGTACCTGCGATCCAACGCCGATCGTACATCGGATACCTCCTCGGGTGTGCGGCGCGCCTCGCACAATCGTAACGACCCGATCCAGCGCCCCAATCGTCCTATTCGCGATCACGCCGCCGCGTCACCGAACATGGACAGGTCGTACAGGCGGAACCCTGCCAGGAAATGATGAGAAACTCCCTGAGGCGGCGCGTGCGTGGCCAGGGGCGCCGATGCGAGCCCGGAGCGCAAGCGACGGGCAAGGTCAGGCGTTTTAGCCGCTTCTCGCGCTCGCGGACGGGTGGCACTGGTAGCTTGCTACCAGTGTTTAGGGGGTTCTAGCGCTGGAGTCGCTACATCGGTAGCGCGACTGAATCATCGTGCTCCGAACACTGGCGGACAAGCCGCCAGTGCCACCCGCCACCCAGTTGAGGGGACCGAAAGGGATGGTCGTCAGTCCCCCATCCCTGGAAGGGATGGGGCACCGGGACGGTCACATCCTGTAGCGCCGGACGTTTCAGTTCGGCGTCACCAGCTGGACGAATCCGTTGATGTCCGCGACGGAGAGCTGACCGTCGCCGGTGGTATCGCCGCGGAGCAGGTCGCACTCCGGAAACTGTTGCTGGTAAGCCTTCGGATCGGTGAGCGCCAACACAAACGGGTTGATGTCGGCGACACTGACGCTACCGCTGCAATCGAGATCGCCCAGCCCTTCGCACTCGTCGAGCACGCCGTTGCCATTGATGTCCGCCCCGGCCTTGCCGGCGGTGGGGTACGTCACGGTCACTTGCGCGAATGATTCGCTACAGATGGATCCGACGCGGATCGACGGCGTCAGCTCGACGAGCGCCGGTCCGTTCCCCGCAGCCGCGTTGTAGGCGCCAGCCGAAACGGTAAACGTGTCCATGTCCGGGACCTGCGGGCAGTCGGTCGCGCCCATCACGAACGCGTCGCCGAGCGGCGTGCCGTTCACGGACACCGTAACGAACTCAGGCATCGAACTCAGGTCTCCGCTCGCCTCCAGGTGGATCTCCACTTCGCCCACCGCCGGCTGCGGATTCGGCAGGTCGTAGGTCAGCACCGTCCCGGCTTGGAGTGGCGTGAGTCGTAACGACGGTGCGCGGTAGCCGCCGCTCAGGTCGCAACTGTCGGGGACGCCGTTGTTGTTGCAATCGTCAGCGAACCCGCTCGCGATGTCGCAGCTATCCGGTACGCCGTTCGCGTTGCAGTCGAGTGCAACGCCGACAGCGAAATCGCAGGAGTCCGGGATCTGGTTTCCATTGCAATCCGGGTCGAAGCCGCTGGAGATGTCGCAGCTGTCGGGCACGGCGTTGCCGTTGCAGTCAACGGCGAACCCGCTGTCGAGGTCGCAATCATCCGGTACGCCGTTCTGGTTGCAGTCTGTCTCACAAGCATCCTGGATCAGGTTGTCGTTACAATCAACGAGCGGGTCGCATCCGTCTGGAATCTCATTCCCGTTGCAATCGGTCTCGAAACCGCTGGCGATGTCGCAATCGTCGGGTACGCCGTTCTGGTTGCAATCGACTGAAAAGCCGCTGGTGATATCGCATTCGTCGGCGATCCCGTTGCCGTTGCAATCGGGTTCACATTCGTCCGGTCGTCCGTTGGCGTTGCAGTCGTCAGCACCCATCGCGAGGTCCTGCGCGTCGGGAATGCCATTGGAATTGCAGTCGAAATCGCCGATGCGGACGAAGTAGACGTCCTGTTCGCCGTTGAAGGTCGCGGCATAGATCAGGCTGGCACCGGTGAGATCGGAGCGGAGCTGGTAGTAGTCGCCGAGCTTGTTTTGCGCGGGATACCCCAGGAAGTGATTGAATTGCGGCGTAATGATCTGCTCATCCGTCCAGGTCAGGCCGCCGTCGAACGATGACCGGTAGACGATCTCGGAGAGTGTGGGCTGCGAGGGCTCAAGGTCATTCCGCGTATCGTTCCAGATGACGTCGATGCGCCCGTTGGGTGCGACGTCCATCGTTCCAAACCACTGCCACGAGTCGTCACCAGCGCCGGTCGGTTGGTTGAGTCGCTGGGGCGCGCTCCACGTTGTGCCGCCGTCGACGCTGCGGATGAACATTACGTCCAACGGGTCAGAGCCGGGTGGATCGACCGAGCCACAGATGTAGAGGTTGCTGCGGTTGGGGCCGTTCGATCGGTCGGACTGGATCCAGAGCTGGCCGAGCAGGCCCGCCGGGTTGGGGCCGGCACCGCCGCGAATCGATCCGCCCACATCGATCGTCGTGGTCGTGAACGTCGGCGTCTGAACCAGCGGGTCTTTCGCGTCGGTCGACTTTGTCACCCGCAGCTCGCTTGCAGTGAGCGGTATGCGGCCCGCGAAGTAGACATCGCCGGCCGGGTCGACGCAGATCGAGCCGAACAACGGCATCTCCGGAACCTCGACGGCCGTGTCGTACGTGAGTCCGCCATCGAACGATCGCGTGAAGGTCGCGTTCTCGCAGCAACCGGCGAAGAAGTTCCATGCGATGTAGATGGGTGCCGGCCCGGGCCCAGGTGCCTGCGTGTCCGCCACGAGCCAGGCCTTGTCGCCGCCGAGTGCCGGTATCGGATCGGTCCAGGTGAAGCCGCCATCGTTCGAGATGAACATCTGGCAGACCAGATCGCTGTCCAGACTGTAGTAGTAAAAGGTTCCGTCGCGGCCGGCCTCGAGTACCGGGTCGCTTCGAAATGTCCCGGGTGTCAGGACGCCCAGGTTGGTCCAGCTCAGGCCCGCATCGGCGCTCACGGCCACGCCGGCTTGTCGGAAGTTGGAGGCGATCGCGTCGAACTGTCGCCAACCTACGGCCAGCAGACTTGCGTTGGTCGGGTCGATTGCGAGCGACGGCTCGTTCGCAGCGTCGCCGACGATGTTGAAACCATCCGCGTCGATGTTGACCTGGATTGACTGGAAGTTGCCGACCGATAGCGCGGTCGCCGGCAGCGGGGCGCTACGAAACCGCCCGTCCGATCCACGCCAGGGTGCCATGTCCGGCGCTTCGTGGTGCAGGAACTCCGCGACGTCGTCGATCGTCGAGTCGGCCGGCGCCGCGGCATCGACCAACGGTCCAGTGAATGCGCCAACCAGCAGCGTACAGGTCAGCGGTCGCAGGATACGGACCACCCGGCGTCGATCGTTCATCGGTTACTCCTCGGTCTTGGGGCGCGCACCCATGCTCGCAGATGTGAAGCACGATCGTTTCATCATAGCAACTCGACTCGACGCTCCCAATCGTCTTTTGCACTTCTATTGTCGGCGGAAAGTGGACTTTCCGAGTCGGGAACTCCTCGACCAAAATGATCGGCGGGGGGGCCCGGGCGCGTCCGGAGCGGCGTTACCCGGGCTCGGTCGGGTTCGCGGCTACAGTAAAGCTCCGGATCGGGGTATTATGCCGGGTTTCGGTCACGCGGACGGTCCGGTCGGTCCCGGATCGGCGACACAGGTCCGGCTTGTTGTCCGTGTTCAACAGAAAGTTGCAGTGAGTGCCATGTTCGAGCCATTGCCCGCAAAATTCGATTTTCCGACCGCCGAGCGCGAGGTGCTCGCGTTCTGGGATCGTGAGGAGGTCTTTCGCAAGTCCCTCGAGCAACGCCGAGACGCGCCGCGTTTCGTTTTCTACGAGGGGCCGCCGACTGCCAACGGCCTGCCGCATCCCGGGCATGCGCTGACCCGTGCGATCAAGGACCTGTTTCCGCGCTACCAGACGATGCGCGGGAAACTCGTCGAACGCAAGGCCGGCTGGGACACGCACGGTCTGCCGGTGGAGGTCGAGGTCTGCAAGGAACTGGGAATCCATGGCAAGGCCGAGATCGAAGCGTATGGCATCGAGAAGTTCAATCTGAAGTGCATCCAGAGCGTTTTTCGCTACACCCGCGAGTGGGAGGAGATGACCCGCCGACTGGGCTTCTGGGTCAACCTCGACGAAGCGTACGTGACATTCCACAAGCAGTACGTCGAAAGCGTCTGGTGGGGACTGAAGCAGCTCTTCAACCGCGGCCTGCTCTACCAGGGTCACAAGGTCGTCTGGTGGTGGGCCCAAGGCGGCACGGCGCTCTCCTCCGGCGAGGTCGGCGAGGGATACCGAACGGTCGACGATCCGAGTGTGTACGTGAAGTTCCCGCTGGTCGCTGACGCGGAGCAGGGGGCGCTCTACACCGGGAAAGCGCCGCACAATTCGCATGAGTCCGCCAAGGGCCGCTGCAGCCTGCTCGTCTGGACGACGACTCCCTGGACGCTCATCAGCAACCACTTCGCAGCCGTTCACCCCGAACTCGACTACGCGCTGTGCGAAGACCCCGGCCCGGAGGGCGCGGAGGCCGAGTACCTCTACATCGCGAGTGAGCTGGTCGAGGTGATCGCGAAGAAGATCAAGCGCGACCTGAACGTCGTAGCGACGTGCAAAGGCAGCGAGCTGGTCGGGCTGCGGTACATGCCGCCGTTCCCGGATTGCTACTATCGACGGACGGCTCACGACGATGGTGTCGGGTCACATTCGGCCGCCGACGGTCTGGGGAGCACGCCCGCCGCGCGAACGACACCAGCCGGTACCACCGATTATCGCGGATGGCGCGTGACCGTTGCTGATTTTGTCACGACGGATAGCGGTACCGGGTTGGTCCACGAGGCACCGCCTTTCGGCGAGGTCGACTATTACCTGTGGAAACGCGAGGCCGAACAGTTCGCCGACGGGCTGCCGCTGCTCTGCGCCGTCGCTCCGGATGGCACCTTCAACGACGATGCGCCGGCAGCATACCGCGGTCGCTGGGTAAAGGACTGCGACAAGGAGATCACGCGGGAGTTGAAGGAGCGGACGACCGGTTGGGGTACGCCGTTACTCTTGCATCAGGAGCAGTACCGACACGATTACCCCTTCTGCCCGCGTGCCGATCAGGATGCGTTGATCCAATACGCCCGCAAGAGTTGGTTCGTACGCACCAGCCAGTTCAAAGAAGGATTTCTCGGCAACAACGCCAAAATCAACTGGTTGCCCGACCATATCCGCGACGGTCGCTTCGGCGACTTCCTGCGCAACAACGTCGACTGGGCACTGTCGCGCGAACGCTACTGGGGCACGCCGTTGCCGGTCTGGGTGTGCGAGGAAAGCGGCAAGATGGAAGCGATCGCGTCGTTTGACGAGTTGCGCGCCAAGCCTGGCGCGACCGACGCGACCGTTGAATATCCCGGCGGCTACTGGGACGCAAAGGTCGCCGAGCATCGCGCGGATGGTGAGGAACTGCCCGAGCATCTGCGCGTACACAAGCCGTACATCGATGCGTGGACGTATGACAGTCCGTTTTCCGCAACAGATGACGGACCCGCGCGGATGCGGCGTGTATCCGAGGTCATCGATTGCTGGTGGGATGCGGGCAGCATGCCGTTCGCGCAATGGGGTTTCCCGCACGTGGACGGTAGCGTCGAGATGCTTCGCGAGCGGTTTCCAGCGGATTTCATCAGCGAAGCGATCGATCAGACGCGCGGCTGGTTCTACGGTTTGCTGGCGATCAGCACGCTATTGTTCGGCGAGAATGGTGATGACGCGCGCGACGCCGGGGCCGCTGGCGTGTCGTTGCCGGACGGCTCGTATCCATTGCCGTATCGGACGTGTATCGTCCTCGGGCACATGGCCGGCGAGGACGGCAACAAGATGTCCAAGCGGCTGCGGAACTACAAGGAGCCGAAGTACATCTTCGATCAGTACGGCGCCGACGCGATGCGCTGGTACTTCTACAGCGCCCAGGCTCCGTGGACCTCGACGCGATTCGCGGAAGCCAATATCCGCGATGTGCATCGTGATTTTCTGGTCAAGCTGTACAACGTGCTGAGCTTCTTCAACATCTACGCGAATATCGACGACTTCTCGCCGGGGCGTGGCGCCCGACCGGCGGCTGAGCGCAGTGAGTTGGACCGCTGGGCGTTGAGCGAGTTGCATCGGACGGTGCGTTTCGTCCGAGAGAAGCTGGATGCGTTCGAGAACTTCCCTGCGGCGCAACGGCTGGCGGACTTTGTCGACGGGCTTTCCAACTGGTACGTTCGGCGTTCGCGCGATCGCTTCTGGCAGCCGGTTACGGGGACCGACCGCGATCAGGACAAGTGGGACGCGTACAACACGCTGTATGAGTTGATGGTAACGCTCTGTAAGGCGATCGCGCCGTTCACGCCTTTCTTTGCCGAGACGGTGTACCGCAATCTCGTTCACGGTGTGCAGGGGGCTGCAACGGCGGACGAGAATTCGCCATGCAGCGTTCATCTCTGCGATTACCCGCTCGCGGACGCTTCGTTGGTTGACGAAGACCTCGCACAGGAAATGGATCTGGTACGTGAAATTGTCTCGGCCGGTCGTGCGGCGCGGACGGCGGCGAAGCGCAAGGTGCGTCAGCCGTTGGCGTTGGTGGAGATCATCCTGGCGCGGCATGAGCACGAGGACTGGCTGCGGTCGCACGCGCCGCTGATCGCCGAGGAGCTGAACGTCAAGCAGGTCGAGTTCGCAACCGATGCGGACCATTACGTGACCTATCAGTTGAAGCCGAACTTCAAGGCGTTGGGGCCGAAGTTCGGCAAGCTGGTGCCGAAGATCGCGGGCGCATTGGGTCGACAGGACGCGGCGGCACTGCGGCAGCGTCTGCTCGAAGAGGGTCGGATCGCGCTGGATGTCGAAGGGCAATCGGTCGAACTCCTGCCCGAGGAAGTGGACGTTCGGCTGGACGCCAAGGAGGGCTGGTCGGCGACGCAATGTCGCGCCGGCGTGGTGGTGATCGGCACGGAGTTAACGCCGGCGCTGATCGAAGAAGGAATGGTTCGGGAATTGATTCACCACATCCAGGCGGCGCGCAAGGACGAGAACCTGCCGTACGAGGCGCGCATTCGCGTACGGTTGTCGGCACCGGACGCGTTAATCGAGACGGCGCGCAAGTTCACTGAGACGATCCAGGCGGAATGCCTGGCCGACGCAATCGTGTTCGACGGCGCTGCCGGCGGACGCGATGTCACAATCGAGGAACACACGCTGCAACTCGCGATCGAGCAGCTGTAGCGCGATGTGCTGCGCTTCCTAGCGCTTGCTCGCTCGAAGCCGGCTGACCTTGGCGGCGCGCAGGTTGAGCAGCTCGACCGCGAGCGAGAAGCCCATCGCGAAGTAGATGTAGCCCTTGTTGACGTGCTGGCCGATGCCTTCCACGACCAGCATCAATCCGATCAGGAGCAGGAATGCCAGTGCGAGCATTTTTAGTGTGGCGTGTTTCTTGATGAACGCGCTGACCGGGTCGGCGAAGATCATCATGACCACGACCGCGATTACGACGGCCACGATCATGACTGCCGGCGACTCGGCCATGCCGACCGCCGTGATGACCGAGTCGATCGAAAAGACGATGTCCATGATCATGATTTGAATGATCGCGGAGGCGAATGACGCCGATTGGCGGGCGGTCGGCCCCGCGCCGTCGTCAGGCGCGTCGACACGGTGGTGAATCTCGCGCGTGGCCTTCGCGAGCAGGAACAACCCGCCGCCGATGAGAATCAGGCTCTTCCCGGAGATTTTCACGCCGAGTACCGTGAACAGCGGGGCGGTCAGGCCCATGATCCAGCCGATGGCGAGCAGCAGCAGGATGCGCGTGACCATCGCGGCCAGCAGGCCCAGGCGGCGCGCTCGAGATTGCTGATTCTCCGGCAGCTTCTCGGCCAGGATCGCGATGAACACGATGTTGTCGATGCCCAGGACGATCTCGAGTGCCGCCAGCGTGACCAGTCCGATCAGGCCCTGGGCCGTCAGGAGTGCGTCGAGTTGCAGGAATTCCACGATCGATGCTCCTTGGCGGTAGTGCTACCCCGCGGCAGGTGCGTTGCACACTCCGGTCAGCGGTGCCAGCGCGCCGGTAGGGTGACGCGCAAGGATGCCGTAGCCGGCGCCGGGCGTCAACAAGGGAGTGGTCGGGTATGATGGGCGACGGTCGGAGCCGTGAGGAATCGGTATGCAGACCCTGCTGATCGCACTCGGTGCGTTCGTTGGCTATCTGGTGGCGTATCACACGTATGGGCGCTGGCTGGCGCGGCGCGTCTTTCGGCTCGATGGCACGCGGACCTGTCCGAGCGTCGCGATCGACGACGGGCGTGACTACGTGCCGACCTCGCGCGAGGTGGTGTTCGGTCACCATTTCACGAGCATCGCGGGTACCGGTCCGATCGTCGGACCGGCGATCGCGGTTTTCTGGGGCTGGTTGCCGGCGCTGCTCTGGGTGCTGGTCGGCAGCATCTTCATCGGTGCGGTCCACGATTTCGGCGCGCTGGTGGTGAGCCTTCGCAACCGGGGGCAAACGGTTGGCGACGTTGCCGCACAGATGATCAACCCACGCGCGCGGCTGCTGTTCCTGACGATCCTGTTTCTGGCGCTGGCGGTCGTCATCGGGATCTTCGGCCTGGTGATCGCGGTCATCTTCGCGAGCTACCCGATTTCGGTCCTGCCGATCTGGATCGAGATCCCAATCGCGATCGTCATCGGCTGGCTGGTGTACAAGCATCGGGCGCCGTTGCTGCCGCTTTCGATCGTGGCGGTCGTGCTTATGTATCTGGCGGTGACGATCGGCGCCTACTGGCTTCCGCTGGATTTGTCCGCCTTTTCATGGCTGGAGCCGACCGGAAGCGCCGCCCGCGCCGCCGGCTTGTCGCCGTACGCGAACGCGGTCGTCGCTTGGACCCTGATTTTGCTGGTCTATTGCTTCATTGCATCGGTGCTGCCGGTGTGGACGCTGTTGCAGCCGAGGGATTTCATCAACAGCCACCAACTCGTCGTGGCCCTCGGCCTGTTGTTCATCGGACTGCTACTCGGTCCGTTCGTCGGTCGCGGGTTATCCTTCGTCGCTCCGGCGATCAATCATCTGGACCCGGCGTTCGGTGCGCCGCCGATCTGGCCGTTCTTGTTCATCACGATCGCATGCGGTGCGATCAGCGGGTTTCACTGCCTTGTGTCGAGCGGGACGACCAGCAAGCAACTACGTAGCGAGTCTGACGCGCAGATTGTCGGGTACGGCGCCATGTTGCTCGAAGGCGGGCTGGCGGTCGTCGTGATCCTGGCTTGCACGGCGGGGCTGGGATTGGGCGTCTATGAGTACCGACACGCGACGACGGGCGTCTTCACGGGGCAATACGTGCCCAGTTTGTCGGCGGACGGTTCGCCGATCGTCGGACAGGCGGCGTGGAACAAGTACTACGCCGCCCAGCATTGGAACGACATGCGCCTACCGCAGAAGGTCGGAGGCTTTATCGAAGGTGGCGCCAACATCCTGCGGACCGTCGGGATCCCGATCACCCTCGGCATCGGCGTGATGGCCGTGCTCGTCGCCAGTTTCGCCGCGACGACGCTCGACACCGCCACACGCCTCCAACGCTACGTCATCAGCGAACTCGGCGGGGCCTTGCAGCTTCCCGCACTCCAGAACCGCTTCCTCGCGACGACAGTCGCGGTCACCACCGGCGGTGCGATCGCACTGATCTCCGGACCCGCGGGCCCGGGTTCGGGCGGCATGATTCTCTGGCCAATCTTCGGAGCCACGAACCAGTTACTGGCCGGCCTGTCTTTTCTGGTGATCGCCTTCTACCTGTTGCGCTACGACCGACCGGTGTGGTTCCTCGTGCCGCCCACGATACTCATGTTGATCCTTCCGATCTGGGCCTTGTACGAACAAATCCGCGGCTGGTGGCAGGCTCGCGATTGGCTATTGCTCGCGATCGGGGTCAGCGTGCTCTTCGCGCAGTTCTGGATGATCGCCGAGGCCGCGCTATTGTGGCCGCGAATCCGCGGCGAACGGCCCGGCGCGCCTGCCCCTGTCGTTGCACACCGCTCATCGAAGCGCGTCAAACGGTAGGAGCACCGGCCGGCGCCTCAGAGCGATCAAGCAGACAGCCGATCGTGGACGGCGAAGAGCGACGGTTTGCATCAAACAAAGTCGGGAGCGTGCCAGCAAGCGCCGACAAGCTCCCGTCGAAATGCGGCCCCCCACCCCTGTAGGAGGCTGGGTACCCTTGCTACCCGAAGGGGTGGGGGACAAGGTGTTCCGGGCTCCGATGGGCTGCCGGAACGCAAGTATCGCACTCGAGCGCAAGCGAAGACCGCGCCTGGGTAAGCGGCGCGGTCTTCTGGAGGGCACTTGCGCCGTTGTGGTGAGCCGTGCGGCTACTGCGTCGGGTTGCCGCCGCAGTCAATCGCGCTGCAGGGCACACCCGCGCCATAGAACACACCGCCCGTTGCGGCCGCGCAATCCGCGGCGTTCAGTTGCAGGCAGAAGCGGCTGGCGACACCATCGACGCAGCATGCACCGAGACGCTGGCAAGCGACGTCGGCGCAGTTCGTACCGTCACCCTGGTAGACACCGCCGCGCCAGGCGCAGGCAAACTTGGTGACGACGATGCAGACCGGCGGATCGGTCGTATCGAACAGGCAGCAGGCGCCGACCCGCTCGCAGTTCACGTCGGTGCACCTCACGCCGTTGCCCTGATAGATGCCGCCGCGCTCACGGCATTCCTCTTCCGTTCCTTCGAAGCAGAACGGCGGATCAAAGATCCGGACGCAGCAGGCGCCGGCCGGGCGCGGGCATTCGGTAAGGCTGCATCGCGTACCGTCGCCCTGATAGACGCCGCCACGCAGATCGCACTTGCACTCGGACGTTTCGATGCAGGTCGCGTTGCCTTGCGCGTCATAGATGCAGCAAGCGCCGATCGCTACGTCACAGCGATCGGTGCAGTCCGTGTCAAAGCCCTGGAAGACGCCATTCTGATCGAGGCACTTGGGCAGCGTCGTGACTTCGCAGCGGATGTCGCAGTCCGGACCCTCGATGCAGCATGCGCCCAGCCGCGGCGGGCATGTCGTGTTCGTGCACGGCACGCCGTCGCCCTGGTAGGTACCACCGCGCGCCTCGCAACGGCACTTGGTCGTCACGACGCAAGTCGCGATACCCTGCACGTTGTAGATGCAGCAGGCGCCGGTCCGTACCGGGCAGATCTGCGAGAGGCAGTTGGTGCCGAAGCCCTGGAACGTGCCGTTGAGATCCCGGCAGCGCCGCAGCGTGGTGACGATGCAGCTGACGTTGCAGTTGGCGTCTTCGATGCAGCAGGCGCCGGTCAACGGCGGGCAAGTCGTGAAGGCGCACAGCGTGCCGTCACCCTGGTAGACGCCACCTTGCAGCTCGCAGCGGCACTCCGACGTCTGGACGCAGGTACCGATGCCCTGGTCGTCGTAGATGCAGCAGGCGCCGATCGCGATCGGGCAGCTGGTGAAGCTGCAGGCCGTGCCGTCGCCACGGTAGTCACCACCGGCTTCGCGGCAGCGCTCTTCAGTGGTGATAATGCACGAGACGGTGCAGTTCGCATTCTCGATGCAGCAGGCACCGCGGCGCGGCGGGCAAGTGTCATCGTTGCAGTTGGTGTGGTCGCCCTGGTACCGACCGCCGAGGTCCTCGCAGCGGCACTTGGTGGTGACGACGCACGAGCCGTTGCCGTCGTTGTCGTAGATGCAGCAGGCGCCGGTCACGACCGGGCAGTCGACGTCGGCGCAGGTGGTGTTATGACCGAAGTAGCCGCCACCGAGGTCGATGCAGCGCTCGACGGTCGTTACAAGGCAGCTCGCGGTGCACGTATCAGGGTCGTACAGGCAGCAGGCCCCGGTCAGCGTCGGGCAGGTGTCGTCGTTGCAGACCGTGCCGTCACCCTGATAGGTGCCGCCGGTCGATTCGCATTCGCAACGGTTGGTGATCACGCACGTGCCCACGCCATGGTGGTTGTAGTAGCAGCACGCGCCACGTCGCGGCGGGCAACGAGTCAGGCAGTTGGTGCCGAAGCCCTGGAAGACGCCGCCCGTTTCGCGGCAGCGGCGCAGGGTGGTGACGATGCAGGTGACCGTGCAGTCTTCGTTGTAGATGCAGCAGGCACCTTCGAGTTCGGTGCAGTCGACGGTGGCGCAGGTGGTTCCGTCACCACGGTAGACGCCGCCGGCATCGATGCAGCGGCGCTTGGTCGTCACCACGCAGATGACGTTGCCGTCCGCGAGGTAGAGGCAGCAGGCGCCGACCGGTTCGCAGATAACGTTCGTGCAGGGGACGTCGTCGCCTTGATAGTCGCCACCGATGGCCTCGCACCGTTCGCGGGTCGTTTCGACGCACCGGCGTCCGGTCAGGTCCGGAATGCAGCAGGCGCCGACCGGCGGGCAATCGACCTCGGAGCAGTCGGTGCCGTCACCGCGATAGGTTCCGCCGATGGAAAGGCACTTCTCCTTGGTGGTGACGATGCATCGACGAGCGGTGAAGTCGGAAACGCTCAGGCAGCAGGCGCCTTGCGGGACCGGGCAGTCGATTTGCGAGCAGCGCGTGCCGTCGCCGAAGTACGTGCCGCCGTTGGCCAGGCAACGTTCTTTCGTGATCTCGACACAGATGGGGCCCGTGAGGCCGTCGAGGCAGCAGGCGCCGCGCGGCGTCGCGTCGCAATCGACCTGGGAGCAGCGCGTTCCTGCACCAAACCAGAACCCGCCGAACGATTCGCAATCACGTCGCGTCACCTCGAGGCAAACCGCGCCCAGAGCCGTGCGAATGCAGCAGGCACCGAGAATTGGTCGCCGCTCGGTACAGGTGATGTTGTCGCAGGTTGTACCGTCGCCGTAGTAGACACCGCCGGTCGACGCCTCGCACTCCGCACGTGTGAGGATGATGCAGAAACGACCCGCGAAGCCATCGACGCAGCACGCACCGCGGCGCGGCGCCGCCAGGGCTTGCGCCTCACCTTCCACCGAATCCGTTACTTGTGTCGCTTGAATCTCCCCCTGTCCGCTCACCTCGGTCGGAACCAGCGCGAATGCGTTCAGGCTCCAACACAGAACCAGCGTTGTTGCGAGACAACAACATCTCCTCATCAGACTTCCTCCAAGTTGTGTCGAGAAAATGGGCTGTGTAAGAAATGAGCGCACGGACATTCTATCGTTTTCCAGAGAAAGTCCAGTACTTTGTCGCGAATTCGTTATCGTTTATAAAGATTTCCCTGCAAGCGATCACGTTGTCGCGCGGTAACCATAGATTAACTGCGATGTTACCGCGCGTACTAGTGTGCAGCGCGCTGTGCGTTCGTGCGATTATTTTTATCAACCGAAAGCGGTTCCGGAGTTTTGTCAAGCGACCAAGGCGTGTTGCTCGGGACCGGTTCCGGTGAATTACGCGCGGGATTGGGATGCCTGTATCCCGTCGCGTCCGATGTCTCGGTCCGGCGCTACCGTCGGCTGGGGGCGCAAGAAGAGACCGTGCCGGGGGGGCCGACACGGTCTCGGTTTGGTGGCTGTCGTGAGGCGGTTCGACTAGCGCGTCGGATCGTCCCCGCAGTTCACGTTGTTGCAGGACGTTCCGTCGCCGAAGTAGACGCCGCCGGTCGCGGCATCACAGGCCTCGCGGGTCAGTTCGACGCAGAAGCGGCCGCCGAAGCCGTCCACGCAGCAGGCACCGCGCGGTTGGCTGTTGCAGTTCACGTCTGTGCAGGTCGTGCCCGCGCCCTGGAACGTTCCGCCGATCTGCTGGCACAGTGCGAGCGGGACTTCGACGCAGCCGATCGGGTTGCCCGGCAGATCGGTGCAGCAGGCGCCGATCAGGGGCAGGAAGCAGCCGTTGTCGGCGCAGTTGGTTCCGTCGCCTTGGTAAGCGCCGCCGAACTGCTCGCATTCGAGTTGCGTGGTAATCGAGCATGTTGGCAAGCCGGGCGAGAAGCGGCAGCATGCCCCGGTGGCCGGCGTGTCGCAGACGACGTTATCGCAGCTGCTCCCGTCGCCGAAGTAGACGCCGCCGGTCGCGGCATCGCATTCTTCGCGCGTCAGCTCGACGCACGTCCGGCCGGCGACACCGTCGACGCAGCAGGCACCGGTCGCAGGCCCGCCGCAGTCGACGTCGGCGCATAACGTGTTCCAAGGACTGAA
>JANQNU010000029.1 GCA_028279405.1 Phycisphaerae bacterium | reverse complement strand
TTGTAACGCTCACAAAAACCAAGTGCTGACTCATTGTCGTTCCTCCCAACAAGTAAGTAGCCTGGAATGTCCCGTTCCCTAGCGTCGTCGCAGCGCCAGGCCAGACAGTGCCAGCAGCATCAGGCTTGCGGGCTCCGGGATACCGGCTTCCGGACTCGCGTTGTCATAGGCTCCGCGCCCGGCGTTTCCGATGGAATCGTCCAGACCGAGATAGACGCGGTCCAACGTGTTGGGCGCCGCGATCGAGCCTTCTTGGAACACAATATCGAGCCACCCCATTTCATAACTACCTGCCTGCCCAACAACACTCCGGTCAACCACGTCGACGTAGCCGATGACCGTTGCATTGGCACTGTCGTCGTACTGGCTATCGAACCCTGCGAACGGCCCGTTGGTAACGCCCGGCGTTGTGACGGCGACGAAGATCAGACTCCCCGTGTGCTGCCCTTGGTCGCCGGCCTGGCCGGGAAAGCCGCCGCCGGCTTCCCAGCGGTTCCCCACCTGCAGGCTGTGGTTCCAGAAGTGGTATCCGCTGATATCCCAAGCGCCGCGCGAGCGGATGGCAAAATCCAATCCGTTGATCGTCGTGGCATCCCCGATTGGCTGAACCCATACCCAAAAGCGATAATCAGGTGTCCAGGGTATCAGATCCGGATCACGGTCCAGCGCCGGCGTAAGCGCGTCGCCAGCAGTCGTCCCGTCGGACGTGCCTGTTTCCGACAGGAAGATACGAACACTGGAGGCGTTAGCGAAACTCGTGATTGCGATGATGAGTGCAGCGACCGAGAGCGTAGCGCGTGCGTACATTGGATACCTCCCTGTGCGTGTGCGAACGATAGCAACCCGAGCGATTGCCTGATGACATGGGTTTCCCCTTCCACGCGCATTATAGGTCGCCGTTGATTTGAATTGCCACCGCATTTCCGAACGCGCCGCACAGACCGTACACGTCAAGACCCGTTTCCGATGTGGCGGGTCGCCTTTAGCAGTGTGAATCGTCGTGCGCGAGCGCCGCCGCCCCGATCAGGCCGGCGTCTTCGCCGAGCTGTGCGGGCGCGATCACGGGCTTGTCCGGCGTCAGATCCCAGTTCAGCGCGTCAAAATGTGATTGAATCGCGTCAAAGAGCAGCGGGCCCGCCGCGATCACCCCCCCGGCAAACACAACCTGCTCCGGATTCAGCAGACGGTGCAAGTTCACCGTCGCGAGCGCGAGGTAGCGCGCCGCTTGCTGCCAGACTTCGAGCGCCAATGGATCATCCGCAGCGGCGGCACGCGCGACGTCTTCGGAGGTAACTGACTTGCCGGTGGCGATTGTCGTTGCCAGCGTCGAGGTGCGACCAGCCTCCAGGCGCTCGGCTGCAATCTGGGCGATCGCGTTCGCGGACGCATACCGTTCGAGGCAGCCGCGCTGTCCGCACGGGCAGGGCCGTCCGTCGGGCTCGACGATCAGGTGTCCGATTTCGCCGCCGCTGCCGAACGCGCCGCGTATCAGACGCCCGTCCGCGATCACTCCGCCGCCGATACCGGTGCCCAGTGTGAGCATGACCATGTTGCGGACGCGGGCCGCGGCGCCGGCGACGAATTCGCCATAGGCCGCCACATTCGCGTCATTCTCGAGAATCGTCCGGCACGAGAGGGCGTCAGCGAACAGATCTGCAAGCGGAACGTCCACCCAGCCATCCAGGTTCGGCGCTTCGACGATGCGACCCCGCGCGTGGTCGATCGGCCCCGGGGCACCGACGCCGCAACCGGTCACGTCGTTCATGGTTGCGCCGACGGACGTGAGCAGGGCTCGAACCGCATCCACAGTTCGGCGAACGACCGCCGGGGGACCGTCTTGGGCGGTGGTGGGGATGCGTTCGTATGCGAGCAGGGTGTGATCTGGCGCGCAGAGTCCGATCTTGACGTTGGTACCGCCGATGTCGAGTCCGATGAGAACGCGATCCATGGTCATTTCCGTCGTCCGGGTGCGCGAATGGGCCATTATGAGAGCAACGCGAGCGCACGTCACGCCCGCTTGATTCCCGGGCGGATGTTGTCTACAGTCGTCGTCTATCGCTGCCCGGCGGGGTCTCGCCGGAGTCGGTGCCGATGTAGCTCAATGGCAGAGCACGGCTTTCGTAAAGCCGGGGTTGTGGGTTCGACTCCCACCATCGGCTTTTTTGCTTCATTTCCGAAGATTCGCCGACCATCGACGTAATCCCTAGTATGACCGCGACCAACCCGATGCCGACCGCGGAGCCTGTGTCGTTCGCCGTGATGTTCGACCAGCAGCCCGTCCTCGCACGGGTCGAGGTCGATCGTTTCTGCGAACACTGCGGCTATAACCTGCGCGAACAGCTCATTCGCCGATGCCCGCAGACGGGGTTGTTTCTCACCCGCTGTTCAGAGTGCGGGCGCTATTGCCCCGCGACCGAGACATCGGCACTCTCCCGGGCCTGGATGCGCCGATTGGGCCTGGTCGGCCTGGTCTTGTGGATGCTGCTTGCGCTGGTGGTCTTCGCGGCCTTGTTCGGCGTGTCGTTCGTTCCGATGGTCGGCATGCTGGAGGAATCGACGGGCTACCGCCGATACGAGCATACCGTTCCCGACAAGGCAGCGCTGGAGGCGTACCGCGAGAAATGGGGCCGGATTCACTACCGGACGAATCCGTCGGGTGACTACACGATATTCGTATCGGAGCGGTTCGCGCGGGAGTTGGACTTCGAACTGGTTGCGTTTCAGTCGGCGATGCTCGGCCTTTCGATGTTGATCGGGCTGTGCATGATGATGGCCCAGCAGGTCTTTTTTCATCATTGGCGACGCGTGCCGAGCGTGCTCTTTGCAGTTGTGCTGTCGCTGGCACCGGGTTCACTGGTTGCGATTGTCGGGTTCCTCGACGGTGAGGTCTTTGGCGATCACGAGCCCATCCTGGTGCTGATGTGTGCCGCTTGTTTGCTGGCGGGTGCGTTGGTGGGTGTCGTGTTGGGTCGTCCGTTGGCGCGCGTCGCTATCCGCGTGCTGCTGCCGCCGCGGATTCGTGGCTCCTTCTCGTTCCTCTGGCTCGCTGACGGGATGCAGCCGCCGCCGGCGCGCGACCGTGCGCCGGCGAGCGCTCTGTAACACGCGCTGGTCGTCAGGTCCGCGCCATCTCGCGGTCGGGGGAATCGTGTTGCGACGCGATGAACTCCTGGAGCGTCGGGTGGTGGCCGCACTCGGGGCAGCGCGTGTCGTGCAGTCCGGTCATGTTGTAGCCGCACAGGGGACAGGCCACGGTGGCTTCGCTCAGTTTGGCGAGTCGCGCAGCGCGTTCGCGGTCGTTCTCGCGCCAGAGCAGGATCGTGCCGATCACCCAGGCGATGGGTGTTACGACGCCGCCGAGAATTGCCGCCGGCTCTTCCGGGATCTGCGCTTGCTTGCGAAGCACCAGGTAGGCCGCGAGTCCCAGCGCGATCGCGCCGACGGACATCCCCGCCGTTGCGACGACGCGGCCCATGGTCCAACGGATGCTGTTGCGCCACAGCCATAGCCAATAGAGCCCGATATAGGTCAGTGTCGTTGCCCAAACGACGACGACTTCGGACAAGCTGGGATTACCGCGGCCGGACACCAGGACCATCAGGATGAAGAAGAACAGGATCGACGTTGGGAAGATCATGACCGCCAGGAGCAGCCGTGCGACCAGTCGCGTCATGCGTCGGGTTCTCCCAAAATGTAACTGCGGCGTGGAGTGCTACTCCTCGTCGGCTTTATCGAGCACGTGGTCGGCTACGTAAATCGGTACCTCGGTCGCCACGCCGAGGGCGATCGCGTCCGACGGTCGGCTGTCGACTTCGACCAGTTCGCCGCCGTGACGGATGATCAGCTTGGCGTAGTAGGTTCCGCTCCGCAGATCGTTGATGACGATCTTTTCGAGCTCGCCGGAAAGCGATTCGATGATTTGCGCCAGGAGATCGTGCGTCAGGGGCCGCGCGGTCGGAATATGTTTGACCCGTCGGTCGATTGCGAGCACCTCCGTGAGCCCGATGACGATCCGGAGCATGCGGCTGCCGTTGCGTTCGCGCAGGACGATCATCTGGCTGTCGCGGGTCTCCGAGACGACGATCTGAGCCAGGTCCATACGGATGTCCATGGTCACTCCCTGGGCAGTGTGTGATCGAGCGATTGTACGCCGGGCAGAGACCAGGGCAAGCGCCAGCGGGCTATGCGTAGTACGTCAGCGGGCGGTCCTGGTTCCCGCGATTTGGCGAACGCGGCTACACTATCGCCCGGCGCAATTCATCGGATGGGGCGCCCTTGGCGAATGCGTCTGGAAAGGAGTCGCGATATGGTCCGAGTATTTACCGTCTTACTCGGCGTCTGCTGTGCGCTGGTGCTGCTGACGTCTGCGGTCCGGGCGGAAGCGCCGCCACGTCCGCAGCCGGACGTCATCTACCGCAATGGCAATATCTATCCGCTGGGCTCGGGCCCGGCACGCGTCGAAGCGATCGGCGTCGCAAACGGGATCATCACCGCGGTGGGTACCCAGGCCGAGCTATACGCCAGCCGCGGCCCACAGACGAGAATCGTGGATCTGCGCGGGCGGACGGTCCTGCCGGGGCTGATCGACGCTCACGGTCACATGGCCGCGCTCGGGAGCTTTGGACTGGGTCGGCTCGATCTCGGCACGGCACACTCGTTCGAAGATGTCGTGGCGGCCGTCGCGGCACGGGTCGCGCAGGCCAAGCCCGGCGAGTGGATTCTCGGCGGGCGCTGGGATCAGGAGAGTTGGCCCGGCAAGGCCTTGCCGCACCACGCGGCGCTGAGCGCCGTCAGTCCGAACAACCCCGTCTGGCTCGTGCGGGTCGACGGGCACACGGGACTTGCGAATGCTGCTGCGATGAAGCGGGCCGGCGTCGATGCCGAGACCGCGACACCGTCTGGCGGTGATCTGCTGCGGGCAGCCGATGGCACGCCTACCGGCGTTTTTGTCGACAACGCCACCCGATTGATCGAGGACCACATCGACGCGCCCGCGCTCGCGACCGTCGACCTGTTGCGCAAAGCGCAGGAGATGTGTCTGGAAGTCGGACTCACCGGCGTGCACGATCCCGGCGTATCGCCGGACGATATTGCCGCCTACAGGCAGCTGCAGCGCGACAACGAGCTGCAGATCCGGGCCTACTTGATGGTCTCGTCCGCGTATGCCGTCGACTGGTTCCGCCAGAATCCGCCAGTGAGCGACCGGCACCTGGCGATTCGCGCCTGCAAGGTCTATATCGACGGCGCGATGGGGTCGCGCGGCGCGTGGCTGCTCGAACCGTACGCGGACCGTCCGCGCGATGATAACAACCGTCCGTACACCGGCATCGCCGTCAATCCGGCCGAGTTCGTTCGGCTCATCGCCGAGGACGGGTTGCAGCGCGGCTATCAGGTCTGTACGCACGCCATCGGCGATCGCGGCAACCGCGTCGTGCTCGATATGTACAAGGTTGCGCTCGATCGTCGTCCGCGGCCCGACGCGCGCTTTCGAATCGAGCATGCGCAGTTGCTGACCGCGCAGGATGTGCCGCGCTTCGCGCAGCTCGGCGTGATCGCATCGGTCCAGCCGACGCACTGTACCAGCGACATGCGGTGGGTAGCGACACGTATCGGTCCGGAGCGTGCCAAATGGGCCTACGCCTGGGCGAGCCTCGTGCGCAGCGGCGCAGTCGTGGCTTCGGGAAGCGACTTTCCCGTCGAATCCCATAACCCGTGGTTCGGTATTCACGCGGCCGTCACGCGGCAGGACGCGAGCCAGCAGCCGCCCGGTGGCTGGCACGCCGAGCAGCGTCTGACACGCGAAGAAGCGCTCAAGAGCTTCACGCAGTGGGCGGCCTACGCGGAGTTCGCGGAGTCGTACAAGGGTACGCTCGAGGCCGGCAAGGTGGCGGACTTTATCGTTCTCGATCGCGATGTGATGACCTGCCCCATCGAGGAGATTCGCGGTACACGTGTGTTGCAGACAGTGATCGACGGCAAGGTCGTGTATCGGCGCGCGGAGTCCGACTAGCTGACGCGAGCGGCGGGTTCTGTCGCCTCGCGCAACTTGAACCGCTCGGTCCGCTCGCGGCTCGTTGTGAATGTTTGGAGAATCGGGTGAGCCCACGGGGTCGCCGGTGCGAGCCGCGAGCGCCAGCGAGCGGTCAATGGCGTTTGTCAGGGATCGTTCTTGCCGGGGCAGGCAGCGTAGATGCCTGCCTCATCCTGGCAGCTTGCTGCCCGGGAGAGGTGCCCGCCCCGCCCTGGTCCGGCGCTACGACGATTTCGATTGCAGCTTTGCGATTCGCGCTTCGAGTCGCGGTTTGAGTGCCGGCCATTCGTGATCGAGGATGCTGAAGAAGACGCTGTCGCGCATCGTGCCGTCTGGGCGCTGCATGTGTTGCCGAAGGGTTCCTTCGCGAACGGCGCCGAGTCGTTCGAGGGCGCGTTGCGACTGCTCGTTGCGCGCGTCGGTTTTGAAGTGCACGCGGGCGGCGTTCTGGCGTTCGAAGCACTCTTCGAGCAGCAGTCGCTTGGCGGCGGTGTTGACGTGCGTACGCTGGGCTTCGACAGCGAGCCAGGTCCAGCCGATCTCGTAGCCGCGGTGGGTCGGCCGCGCGTCCAGCACGCGGGTCGAGCCGACGATGCGGTCCTGTGCGATGATTGTGTACGGCTGTTCACCCAGCTTGTCACGATCGCGGATCGCATCGGTAACGAACTGTTCCATCCGCGTCTCGGCGAGTGGCCAGGGAAACGCCAGATGCGCCCAGATCGACGCATTCCGGCCGGCCGCCGACAGGCCGTCGATGTGGTCGCGTGAGAGTGCCTCGAGTCGAACGCCGAAGCCTTCCAGGACCGGAGCGAATTGGGGGACGGGTGTCGCGGCCATGCGCGGATTGTAGCGGACCCACCCCGATCCTACCCGTGCGCCTGTCCCGCGATCCCTTGACTTGGGAGCCGGCGATTGGTCTATTGAGGGCTTCGGGGTTTCATGCATTCGAAAAAAAAGAGGGGAGAACGGCATGTCCGAAGAGAAGACGACGCTCAAGCAGCGGATTGGCGGGATCGTTTTCGGGCTCGTGATGGCCGGACTTTGCATCGTGATGTGGATGTACCCGGACTTCAGTTTTTCGGAGGACGATGAGCCTCGGCGGGCAAAATCCAGGTTGATCATGTGGATTCTGGAGATGATCTGGGGACGCGTGGGCGGCACCGTCTTGGGGCTGGTCGGCCTGCTGCTCCTCTGGTCATCCGTGCGGCCCGGCGCGGAGACGTCGGCCGAAGGGGATTCCTAGGCTCCTCGCGGGACCATTGCGAGGCGGTTCTTGCTTGCCAACGCGCCGCGGTGACCGATATATTCGTGGGGTGAGGGCGACGGCCTCCGGTCGCGGATCGGGACCGTGGACCCCCGGGCGTCTCAGGAGTCGCAGTTGATCATCTTGGTGGGGCTGGCCCTGTTGGGGCTGACCCTGTACATGTCCACGCTGGCCTACGCGCTGCGTGATTATTCCCGGGCCCGACTCGCCGAGCAGCTGCCCGAGCACAAACAGGAGCCGTGGCTCAACTGGCTGGAGGCGCACGAGTCCGAACTGCCGGTGCTGGTCGGGGTCGTGCGGGTGGCGGGGATTCTCTCCACGTTGATAGCGACCGTCCTCTGGTTCTTCGGCGAATCCGCCCAGATTCCGCTCGCGGTCGATCAACTCATGTCGCCGGTGTTGGTAGCGCTGGCGTTGCTGGTGATCTTTGCGGTCGGGGTACCGCATGCGCTCGCGATGCACGCTGCCGAGCGGTTCCTGTTTCGGAACCTGGTCGTGATTCGGGCATTGCGTACAGCGCTGTGGCCGGTCGGGCGATTGATGAGTGGCATCGAATTCGTTGTGCGCCGCCTGCTGGGCATCGCGGAGATCTCGGCAGAGGAGGAATCCGAACGGGCCGAGCAGGAGATCCTCGAAGCGGTCACCGAAGGCCAGCTCTACGGTGCCGTCGACGAGGAGCAGCACGAGATGATCCGGTCAATCTTCGAGCTGCATGAAACGACCGTCAGCGCCATCATGACCCCGCGGACGGAAATCGTGGCACTTCCGATCGACGCCACCCGTGCGCAGGCCAACGACCTGATCCGCAAGGCGGGGCATTCGCGCATTCCGGTTTACCAGGACACGATCGACCAGGTGCAAGGGGTGCTCTACGCCAAGGATCTGATCGGGTTGACCGACACTGAGCCGTTTGACGTGAATGGTCTGATGCGCGACGTACCGTTCGTCCCCGAGGCGAAGACGATCGACGAGTTGTTGCGCGAGCTCAAGCAGAGCAAGATTCACATCGCGATCGTCCTCGACGAGTATGGCGGCACTGCTGGTCTGGTGACGATCGAGGACATCATTGAGGAGTTGGTCGGCGAGATCGACGACGAGTACGACCCGGAGGCTGAACCGCCCATCCGCCATATCGATGAGCAAACGCTGGATGTCGATGCGCGGGTGCATGTCGCGGAGGTCAACGAGGAGCTTGATCTGAAGATCCCGGAGAACGGCGCCTACGAGACAATCGGCGGCTTCGTTTTCTCGGTCCTGGGCAAGATCCCGTCGGCCGGCGAAGAGTTCCGGCACGAGAATATCCACGTCCACGTCCTGGACGCCGAGCCGCGCAAGATCAAGCGGCTGCGCGTGCGCGTCGAGAAGGAACTCGCGAACGAGCGATAGGGGTCACGGTCCGCCGGTCGTCGCGGCCGTAGCCGGCCCACTTCGCATTCCCTACAATCCGCACATGGAAACACACGGCACACTCCAGGTTCGGATCTACAACGACCCGATGTTCGCCGAGAACGGCCTGTTGCTGACCGCAGCGGACGGCAAGCAGTGCTGGATCATCGACCCGGGGCTGCCACCGCAGCCGGAGGAGATGACGCGCGAGATCGAGCGTGAAGGATTGCTCCCGGTCGCGATCGTGCTGACCCATTGTCACGGCGACCATATTGCCGGCGTGGGGCCGCTGGTCGAGCGGTTCGACGGCTTGCGGATCATTGCGCCGGCCGAGGAAGCGGAGATGCTGACCGATGCGACCGCCAACCGATCGGCGATGTTCGGGTTCGGTATCGTGGCGCCGCCCGCGGACGAGGTGATCGGGCCCGGAACCACGATTGAGATGGCCGGGTTGCAATGGGACGTAC
>JANQNU010000092.1 GCA_028279405.1 Phycisphaerae bacterium | reverse complement strand
GGCCGTACGGCGCCGGCGATCTCGGCGCGTCCGCGTACGGCCCTGGTAGCGACGTCAGGTGCAGCAAGACGCCGGCCGACCGCTGCGTCAGCGTCGGTTCCACCGCGGGCCGCGCGCGTCGTGCCCGAGCCTTGGGATCAGGAAGAGCGCGTTTCGGTTTCATCGTCCGTCGCCGACAGAGGTCTTCGAAAGGCGGGATTGTGAGCGACCGAGCGGCGATTGTCACGGGCAAACGGCGGGAAGCGAAGGACCAGGACCGGCATCGATTCCATCGGGGTTGACGATGTTTTTCGATTTCGCAGGATGGAGATCATGAACGCCAATCACGCTGCACGACAATTCACCGAGCTCTTTCGTGACGTCTATCGCCGATTTCATCGACGCGTGCGACACACGGACTATCAGCTGAGCGGCGAGTCGCTCGCGATCCTCCAACACCTGGCGGACGCCGGCCCGCTGACTGTTACCGAAGCGGCCCGACACATGGACCGTTCTCAGGCCGCAATGAGCGAGCTGATCGCGCGGCTGGTGGAGCGTCAAGTGCTCGCACGCATGCAGGATCGCCGCGATCGGCGACGAACGCTGATCTGGCTGACCGCACACGGGCGCACGGTGCTCCAGCGGGCCACCAGCGTGCTTTCCGACGCGCGACTCGAACAGGCGCTGGCCAAGATGTCCCGCGATGAACGCACAGCCCTGATCGAAAGTATCCAACGTTTACTGGCAACCCCCCACGCCAAAGGAGATGCGTACGATGAGTGAGCAGAAGCACTGCGAGAGTTGCGGAATGTCGATCGATGACGGCACGTACTGTAACTACTGCACGGATGATGCGGGGAATCTTCAGTCCTTTGAAGAGCGATTCGAACGCATGATTCAATGGGTCGAACGACATGAGGGCGTCAGCGATCGCGAGATCGCTGAACAGAAGACGCTCGCCTACATGGCAACCATGCCCGCGTGGCGCGAGCATCCGCGCGTTCGGGCCGCCGAATCGTAGGCATCGCGATCAGATACGTCTGACGCACCTTGATCCCCTCGCTCGCGCTCGAGGCGCGCTGTGTTGGTGCCCCACCCCATCTTGGGGTGGGGGACGGAAGATTCGTCAGTCCCCCATCCCTGGAAGGGATGGGGCACCCCAGACACGGACCTCGCAGAGTAAGCTTGCTCCCCCCTCGCTCGAGCTCGGGGCTCGTTGTGTTCGACCGCTCGCTCGCGCTCGCGGCTCGTCGTGTTTGGTCTCTGGTTCGCGCCGGGGCCCGTGGCGTACGCGGGCCTCGCAAAGGGAGCTTGCTTCCCCCGGAGCGCAAGCGACGGGTCAATTGCGGGCGTAGACGCCCGTCCTACCCTTGGTTAGCGCCCGTCCCCAACACTGGCGGACAAGCCAGGACAAGCCGCCAGTGCCGCCCACGAACGAGCCCCGAGCATGAGCAAGGGGGACTAGGGGTGCCCCGCCCGTCTTGGGGGGTCGGAGAAGTCACCCACTGGCTCCGTCGGCGGGAGTCGGGTACGTTCAGTATTCGATGCGGATTCGGCGGCAACAACGTACGAGCCTGATCGCGATCGCGATCGGCCTGTTCGCAACTGCGGCGGTGGTGGTGCTGGCCCATCTGGGCTGGCTCGATCGTATCGAGAACGCAACGCTCGACTTCCGCTTTCGCACGTCCTGGATCAACTCGATTTCGCTCTCCGACGCGCTCGTTTCGATCGACATTGACGACAGCGCCCTCGATCTGGTCGGGCGTTGGCCGTGGCCGCGCGACAAGCAGGCCGGATTGCTGGAGATCATCGGCGAGTGTCAGCCGCGTGCGCTGCTGATCGACCTCAACTGGGATGAGCGCGAGGCGGTCCGCCCGGTACCGTTCGAGCTGAACCCGTGCGTGGACACGCCGCTCTGGTACCGGCCGCTCGATCCCGACACGATCCTGGCCCGCGCTGTCGCCAATGTCGGCCAGGTCTATGCCGCATTCACGAACTATCTTTCCGTCAAGGACCAGCTGGAGCGCAGCGATCGTTTTCACCACGCTGTCGATCGGCTCCGCGCGGACGACACGGCCGGTGCCGCACGTCTTCTCGCACCGCTCGAATCGACGTTCCGGAAAGCGGCGTTGCCCGGGGCCATGCTTCGTGCGCGTGCCACGACACTTCTGATCGATCGACCGATGATGGACGCCGACGCGTTGGCGGCGGCGCTATCCGCGGACACAGGTGATGTCGAGCAGATTCTGCCGGCGACGCGCGGCGCTGCGCTGCGCCGGATCGTCCGCGCTCGGCTCGAAGGCGCCCCGCAAGCGCCGAGCACGGAGCCCGATGAACTCGTCGAGTTGCTGACCGCTGAACTGATCCGGTCCGCCGCGATCGCGGCCCGCGAAGCGCAAGTACGGTCTGAGGTATCTGCGGCGGTCTGGGAGGTGCTCAGCCTGCGTGCGATGACGCGGCCGTCGCTACTGGATTCCGAGACGGCCGCGGTACTGGCACCGTCGGTCGTCGGTGTCGCTCCGATCGTGTTTCCGATCGCTCGTGCGGCGCGCGCCTGCGGCTTCGTCAATTTCCGTGCCGAAGCAGACGGCACCATGCGACGCGAACGGCTATTCGAGCGCCACCAGGGACAGGTCTGGACGCAGCTCGCGTTTCAGGTCGGCTGCGATGTGCTGGGGATCACGCCGGAACGGATTCAGGTTACGGATGATCGGCTGGTAATGATGCCGACCGAGGGTGCGCCGCGCGTGATACAACTCGATGCACAACAGCGGATGATGGTCCCGTGGATGTCGCCGACCACGTTTCAGCCGCACGAGCGCCGGGCAGTGCCCGCCGGCAAACTCTGGCAAATCTGGGATCGGCGGCGGCAACAGCACGAAAACAGTGAGCTGATCGCCGACCAGCTGTTGTGCATTGCGCAGCTCGTCGAACCGTTTGCCGAGCTGCGGGCGCTCATCGAACCTGCCGGAGCGGTGCTGGCGCTGCGCCGAGGCGTCCAGCAGGCCGAGGAAACCGGCCAGCGCGCAATCGCAAACCAGCGGGACCAGCAGCTGGCAACCTTCACGCAACAATTACTTGATGCGGAAGATAACGTCCGGGAGCGCTACGCCGCGTTGCAGGACGACCCGGAAACGTCGAAGGCGGAATGGCGATCGGGACTCGAGGCCGCGCTGGCGGTCATGAACGCCGCTCGCGATGCCAATGCCCGCCTTCAATCGGAGATCGATGAGAACCTGGCGTTCGTGCGCGAACGAATCGCTGACCGAATCTGCCTGATCGGCTATACCGCCACGGCGCTGGCTGACGCTACGCCGACACCAACGCACGGCCGTCTGCCGGGCGTGCGGGCGCACCTGAACGTGCTGAACGCGATGCTCACCGGACGTTTCATTTACTGGACCGGCCCCGCGTTCAACCACGCGTTGGCCATCGTCTTGGGGGTACTGGCCACGCTCGTCAGTGCCGCCTTGCGTCCGCGACTGGCGGCGATGCTGACGGCGCTGCTGATAGTCGTCTTTGTGTCCTTGTTCGGATACGTCGCGTTTCGGTACGCGTCGACCTGGGTCGCAATTACGCCGGCCGTCCTCGCGATGGCCGTCAGCTACTTTTCTATCGCGGTCTATAGTTTCATCTTTCTCGACCGCGAGCAGCGCGAGCTGGCCAAGGTCTTCAGTCAATACACGTCCGCTGCGCTGGCACGGGAGATGGCCGAGAAACCGGAGCTTTGCCGACAGGCGCAGTCGCGCGAAGTGACCGTGATGTTTACCGATCTGGCCGGCTTCACGAGCCTCTCCGAACGGATCGGTGCCGAGCAGACGCAGCGTGTGCTGAACCTCTCGCTCGGCTGCTTCAGCGATGTGATGATTCGACACGAAGGACTGATCAACAAATTCATCGGCGACGGTATCTTCGTCTTCTGGAACCCGGTGATTCACCCGCAGGAAGACCATGCCCGACGTGCCTGCCAGACGGCGCTCGAGCTGTTTGACGCCCTCGGGCAGCTGGTCGACGACCGGGCGCGCGCGGGTGAGTCGATTTTCGGCGAGTTGGAGCTGCGCGTCGGCGTCGCTACCGGCGCCGCGGTCGTTGGGCCGTGTGGGTCGGAGCAGAAGTATGACTACACGTGTATCGGCGACACCGTCAACTTCGCGGCACGGCTCGAATCCGCGAACAAAGCGTTCGGGACGCGCGTCCTCGTGGGGGAAACGACCGTCCAGCAGGCCGGCGACGCATTCGCCGTCCGCCCGTTGGGACGCGTACTGGTAAAGGGCAAGCGTCAAGGCATGCCGGTTTTTGAGCTACTGGGGACTTCCACGTCCGTTTCCGACGCCCGAAAGGCGTACGCCGACCGGTTTGGCGCGATGATCGCCGCGTTCCAGGCGCGAGAATGGGACGCAGCGCGCACCCTGCTGGCGGATTGCGAAGCATCGAATCCGGACGATCGCGCGATTCACCTGTATCGCGACGCACTCGACCGACTTGCCCACGAGAGGCCCGATGCAACGTGGCATGGCGCCGTCGAGCTTGAGGAAAAGTAGCCCGTTCGCGACACGCCAGACGTTATTGGACGAACAATCGACCACCCGGTTTCGGTGTTGCCCGGCATGCCATTGCAGGTCCGCGCGCGGTTCGTCGATAGTCGATACGAGGAACGAAACGGCCCAAGACCGCTCGGAGTGCGCGCTTGACGCTCGACCTGTGGGAACTGTTCGAGGGATGGCAGGAAACGCCGACCGATATGGCGGCCCGAGAGATTATCGGGCGTGATGGGCAGCCGGCGCTGCAGCTACGGGTCGAGATGGGCTTGCTGCAGCTTCAGCCGACGGGACGGCCGGACGGGGGACGGCCGAGCGGTTTTCCGAGCGCGCTCGAGCACATCCGGCATGAGCTCTGTCTGCACGCGCGCGTCGAAACGACCGACTGGCGCGAGCTGCAGCGGGAGATCTCGCAACTCAATTATCGACGGGTTGCGTACAGCAGCCTCGTGGACGCCGCCGTGGAGGAGGAGCAGACCGACGCGGCCGAGCGCTGGCTGGGAGCTGCGATCGACGACATCGAGGCCTGCCTGGAGCGGTTGACGCTGATGCGAGATCACAAGGCGCCGAGCATGAGTCCCGAGCTCCGGTCGCTACTGCCGACACTGGTCTTCAACCGGGCGCGGCAGCGATCGCAACGGTGGGTGTTGCGCGGGGAGCACGAGCACGCGATCGAGGAGGTCGATGACGGAGCAGCCCAGCTGGCCATCGTGCTGCAACAGTTGGACAGTAACGCCGACCCTGCGGAAGATGCCGGCGTGCGCTTCCTGCAGTCGCTGAGTGCCCGCTTGAGACGACAGTTCAACATCGACAAGACGTTGCAGGAGCAACTGGCGGAAGCGATCGAGAACGAGGATTTCGAGGCTGCAGCGCGCTTGCGCGACGCACTATCCCGTCGAGATCAGGAAAGCGAGCCCTGACCCTCGGGCGCCGACTCGGCTCCAGCGTGGCCATGACCGCATTCCGGGCAGCCGTGGCCCTCCGCACCCCGCAAATCGTAACCACATTGCTGACATTCGTGCGCCGCGCGGCGGCGCGGTCGGCCCAGCCACCCCAGCACGACCGCCACGGGAACGCCGGTCCAGAACGGAACACTGACCAGCCAGCCCCGCCGGTGGAGGGGATTGAACGGAAGCAGATCTGCAATCTCCGGCCACGCAGCGTACTCATAGAGTACGCGGTCGCGGCGGAGGTAGAGCGCGCTCCACTTCAGCGATCGGCCCTTGTCGGTCAGGTAGAAACAACCGCTATCGACCCCCACCCGCAATCGACCACCTTGAACGATCCCCGTGTGTCCGCTCAGCGTGACAAAAAGCGCAACGACTGACGTTACACCCAACCCCCAGGCAAATTTCCAGGATAAGCCACGCAACATGTCTGATTGCCACTGCGAGCCGAACGTTTCGAACGCCATGATATCGTATCGTGGACGCAACCGTAAACGTTTTTGAGACGAACACACGACCGGGTGGCCGGTACGGGAGACGGCTTGACGACAACCGGCGCTCCCGGGCATGATGGTCCCTGAACCGATGAGCAAATCCATCGACAAGCTGAAGTTCGAAGAGGCCATGCGACGGCTGCAGGAGATCGTCAACGCGATCGAATCAGGCGAAACCGACCTCGAGGACACGATTCTTCAGACCGAGGAAGCGATGAAGCTTGCCGCGCGCTGCAAGCAGATCCTGCACACTGCGGAACAGCGTGTTCGGCAGATTCAACTCGATGCATCGGGCAAGCTGGAAACGACGCCGTTCGAGCCCGAAAAGCCGGGTTCGCCGGAGGCTGACGGCCACTGAGCGGCGGGGGACGGATATGCTCGTGGCCACGGTCCGAACGTCGATCCGACAGTCGTTCCGGGGTCTCGCGGACCTGCTGGTGCCCGATGCCTGCGCCGGCTGCGAACACGCCGACGCCGTGCTTCAACACCACCTTTGTGATCGATGCCAGGCCCGCATCGCACGGCTCGCAGCGATACCCTACTGCACGCGGTGCGGCCGCAGCGTTCACCCGGCCGCGCAGTCGGAGCGCGGCTGCGCCTATTGTCGGCACGAGCGGTACTGGAACCTCGCGGCACTCGTTCGGACAACGCCGTATCACTCCGTCGTTCGACGGATGCTGCTCGACCTCAAGTACGGCAACGCGTTGCGGAACGGGTCGATCCTCGCACGCCACCTTGCGCAGGCGCTTCGGTCGGCCCCATGGTATCCGCAGATCGATCGACTGGTTCCGGTGCCCATGCACTGGCTTCGGCGAATGCAACGTCCGCTGAATCACACGCGGGCGCTGATCGAGGCGCTGTCGGCCGACACAGGCCTTCCATGGACGCCATTGGTCGCGCGGCACCGCTACGCACCGAGCCAGACCGAGATGCGCTCGCACCGCGCGCGGCTGGAGAACGTCTCCGGCTGTTTCGGCCCGAACCGCGTTCAGGAAGTCCTACGGGGCCGAGCACTTCGCGGCCAAACCGTATGCGTCGTGGACAACTTTCTCAGCTCAGGCGCGACACTCATCGAGGTGGCGCGGACGCTTCGGAGAATGGGCGCTGCCCGGGTCTATGGCGCGGTTGTTGCGAGGAGCGTGATTGCGAGCGATCGTCAGGCCGGTACGTCGGCGTTGCTCGGCTCCATGGCGCGGGGGCGCGCGACACCCGACGACATGAATGCCCATTGATCGGCTAGCCGCGGCGTGCCAGACGCTGCAGCAGCAGCACCGGTTCGGGCAATCGCAACAAGACGGCGACACTCAGGAAAACCGCCGTCCCGGCCGTCAGACCGCCGAAGGTCTCGATTGCCCGCATGGCGATACCCGTCGGAGCGTGCAGTTGCTCCGCGAGCAGCCCGCGCAGCAGCCACAATCCGACGCCGGCAACTACCGCGGCGACGACCATCCGGCCGAGCGCCGTGAGCAAGGGCCCCCGCACAAGGCGCGCGTCAGGGTGTCGACGATGCAGGAGGAACAGTCCGACCGCGACCGAGGTGGTCGACGTCAGGGTACTGCTGATGGCGAACGCCGACTCGCGAATCGACTCGAACCAGATCAGCGTCATGCTGATCGCCACGTTCGCCGGAACCAGCACAAGGTTCATCTTCAACGGCGTACGTACGTCGCCCACGCTGTAGAATCCGCGCAAGACGATTTGCTGCGCGGAAAAGGCGGCCATGCCCACGCCGAACCATGCGACCACGGGCGTCGCACGCGCGGTGTCGGCGGCGGTGAATCGGCCGTACTCGAAGAGCATGCGGACCAGCGCGTCGCCGTGCACGATCATCATCGCGCCCGCGAGCAGGCCGACGAACGCGGTCATTCGAAATGACCGTCGGACCTCGACGGACCAGTCCTGCCAGCCGTCGCGCGCCGCGTATCGCGTCAGCGCCGGTAGCGCCGCCACGGCGATCGAGATTGCCGCCACGCCGAGCGGGAACTGGTAGAGGCGTTGGGCCACGTTAATGGTGGCGAGCGCCCCCTCCTCGAGTGGATAAGCGAACGTCCACCCGAGCAGCGATCCGCCGGACGCCGCACCTGCGACCCGCGTGAACAGCAGGCAGATCTGGGAATCGAGGAACGTGCCGAGCAGCAGCAGCCCCTGCCCGAGCGTAATCGGCCCGAGATTGGCGAGCATGCGGCGAACTTCGGGGTCTCGCGGTTCGAAGCGCCAGCCAAGCTGGACGTTGTGGGCGCGCATCACCGGTACGATCATCGCCAGCTGCAGCACGCCGGCCAGCAAAATGCTGGAGGCGACGGCAACGATCTGCACCCGCGGCTCGTCGCTGATCCACGGCGCGACGAACAGCGTGGCAACGATCATGCACACGTTCAGGATCACCGGCGCCAGCGCCGGGGGAACAAACGAATGCAGGCAATTGAGGATGCTCGAGAACAGTGCCAGCAGGCAGATCGTCAGCATGAACGGCAGCGTCAGTGCCGTCAGGCCGAGCACGAGGGTGCGGGCGGCGCGCGTCTGTTCGGATCCTCCGGAATCGAGCAGGTAAATCAAGAGAATGACGAGTTCGAGCAGCAGGATCACGCTCAACACCACGACGGTCAATAAGGCCACGGTGCGGGCGAGCAGCTGCCAGGCCTCCCGACGGTCGTCCGTCTCGAGCTTGCGCGCGAATGTGGGTACGAAGACTGCGGCCAGGGCACCCTCGCCGAACAGTCGTCGGAAAAGGTTGGGAAACTGGAATGCGTACAGCCAGGCGTCGGTGATCCAGTTGAGGCCGAAGACGTGCAGCACGAACATATCGCGCAGCATCCCGGTGATGCGTGACAACAGCGTACAGATGCCGATGCGGACGGCCGATGAGAGGACGGGACGTTCCTGCGCCATGGCGGGGATGATACCGAGACGCGACGGAATCGTCGTCGATGGATGCGAATCGGGCTATAATCGCACGCGGATCGTGTGAAAGGAGTCCATGTCAATCCGGTTGACCGTTTTGGGGTCAGGGACGTCGCACGGCATTCCGATGATCGGTTGCGATTGTCCGGTGTGCACGTCGACGGACTCGCGCGATCACCGAACGCGGCCGAGTGCGGTCTTCACCTACAACGACCACAATGTTTTGATCGACACGGCGCCGGAACTGCGTCTGCAGTTTCTACAGGCCCGGCTGGACGTCGCTCACGCGATCCTCTTCACGCACCATCATGCGGACCATGTCGTGGGATTGGACGACGTTCGGCGATTCAACTGGCTGCTCGGCGAGCCGCTGCACGTCTACGCGAGCCAGGCAACCCTCGATGAATTGCAGACGATGTTCCGGTATGCGTTCGATGATGATCCGGAGTATCCGAGCGCGAAGCCCACGCTGATCCCGAAACGGGTCGACGAGCCCTTCGAGTTGTTCGGCCGGGTGGTCACGCCGATCCCGTATCTGCACGGGCCGCTACCCGTGCTGGGGTACCGGATCGGCGACATCGCCTACTGCCCGGACTGCTCGCGGATCCCGGACACCAGCCGGGCCCTGCTCGAGGATCTGGACGTGTTAATTCTCGATGCGCTGCGGATCCGACCGCATCCGACCCATTTCAACCTCGAACAAGCGATCGCCGAGGCCGCTCGAATCCGCGCGAAGCGCACTTACTTCACGCATATCGCGCACGAGATGGGGCATGCGGAGGTCGAAGCACAGTTGCCCGATACAATGTACCTCGCGTACGACGGACTCGTCGTCGGTGAGCAACCGTAGCGTCCAGTGCAAGCCGGAGTGTCCGCGATGAAGCCACCTGTCATTGCCGGCGTTGTCGAAACGTGTTTGCCGGTGCAATCGCTGGAGCGCTCCGTCGCGTTCTATCGCGATCTTCTCGGCCTCGCCGTGCTGTTTCAGGACCACCGGATGTGCGCACTACGGGTGACGGAAGGCCAGGTTCTGCTGCTTTTCCTGCTCGGCGGTTCCACGGAGGCGCACGAAATCCCCGGCGGGACGATCCCTCCACACGACGCGCGTGGCGTGCATCATGTCGGCTTCGCGATCGACCAATCGTCGCTCCCGTCGTGGGAGGCAAAGCTCGCTGAAGCCGGGGTCGACATCGAGAGCCGCGTGAGCTGGCCGCGCGGCGGCGTCAGCCTGTATTTTCGCGATCCCGATGACCATTCGGTCGAATTGCTCACCCCCGGCGTGTGGGAAGTATACTGAGCACCCTGCACCGATCCAGGACAAGTCCGCAACTTGCAACGAAGGACTGCGGCTGATGACCGAGCCTCGGGCGATCTACTGTCGAGGATGCGACTATGCGCTGGTCGGACTCGTCGCGAGCCAATGCCCTGAGTGCGGACGCGCGTTCGATCCCGATGATGCGCGTACGTTCACTCGAACGCCGCGACGACGACGATGGCTGCGAAGGATCGGCGTCGTGGCAGCAATCGCGGCGATCGTCTTCGTTCTGGCGCCACGTCGAATCGCGTACGCCGAACTGAAAATCACGTGCACACGGTGTCGAACGGAATACGTCGGACAGCGCTGGGAGCCGCAGCCGGCAACTTGGTTGCCGATCCGCTACCCCGGGTATACGGACGTCGTCAGCGCGTGGCCGACGACATGGTCCAGCACGCAGCCCGCTTGTCGGCATCACTTGCGCGCAGCACTCAAGCTCAAGGGAGGCGCGAGCGGTTGGTCCGCGGCCGGCCCGGGAAGGATTCCGACGATAAATGGTATCCCGGCGTATCCGGACAGTGCAGCGCGGATTCTACGGAACGCGACCGACCCCGACGGGCCCGGTGGCGGGCTGGCGTTCGCGTCGACCCGAGATAAGCGAACGAGCACGGCAGCGCCGGACGGCGAGTCGTCGGGAAAGTGAAGAATCATTTGACAGCATTCCACCCTGCTGACTAGCATCCACGGTAGTAGCGCTCAGGTCTGCCGGTCGCGGATGCGCACGCGACCGATGATGTCTGTTCGAGGCTTTCTCACGAGCATGGAGGCGAGTGCCAAGTCGTGAGCCGGACCGACCCGTCAGCCAGTCCCACCGTCTCTCGCGAGCAAGCGCTCGAAGAGGCGTTGATCACGTGCCAGCGACGAGCCTTGCTCGGATCGCTCTGCTCGATGATTGCGCACGAGTACAACAATGTCATGTCGCCGTTGGTGACGCGTGCCGAGTTCGCGCTCGCGGGCAATCGGCCGGAAGACCTCCGCAAGGCGCTGGAAGTCGCGTCGCGACAGGCACAGCGCGCGGTCGAGATCAGCAAACAGCTGCGGGCATTCATCGAGCCGCCAGCGGACCCCGGCAAGCCCGTCAACCTGGCGGAGGCCGCGCAGGAAGCGATCGCGACCCTGATCCGACCGTTGGACAAAGACGGCGTCGATCTCATCCTGAAAATCCCGAGCGATCTGCAGCTGCTCGCCGACCGAAACATGCTCGTCCACCTGGTCCTGAATCTGATTCTGAACGCCCGGCAGGCGATGCTCGAATCGCGTGGCTATCTTCGCGTCAGCGCGACCGAGGACGGCCCGTATGCACTGCTCCAGGTCTGCGACAGCGGCGTGGGGCTCGCGCCGGAACGGCTGGAGGCATTCAACCGTTTTTTCCAGGCCCCGGACGAGTCGGTCATGGCAGACGGCGTCGGGCTGGGCCTGCTGGTCTGCCGCACGATCGTTCGGCGTTTCGGCGGATCCATCGAAACTACCCGAAATGAGTCGCGCGGATGCACCTTTTCCGTCCGCTGGCCGCTGGCCTGATCCGCCCACTTCTTGTAAGAATACACTCGGCCCCGACCGTTTGACGACGATGACCCTCACGGTACCCGGCACGCATGGCCCGACGAGGTTTGTTCAGCGATTTCTGGCGCGTCCGTTTGCCGCGGATGCTCCGCGCCATCAGCAAGGCCTGGACCCACCCGGACCGGCTGCTGACCACGCTTGCAATCATCATCGGCTGCGTAACCGGCTTCGGCGCAGTCGCATTCTCGCGGCTCGTCAGCTTCATGGAGGAGTTCTACTACGACGATCTCGGCGGGCAGATCCTGCCGTCGATGCCCTGGCTGCTCCTGCTGCTACCGATGAGCGGCGCAATCCTCGTCGGACTGATCACCTACTTCTTCGCACCGGAGGCCGAAGGACACGGCGTCCCGGAAGTGATGGACGCCATGATCCGCAAAGGCGGGCGGATCCGACCGCGTGTCGCGGGTGCCAAGGCGGTGGCCTCGGCGCTGACCATCGGCTCCGGAGGATCGGCCGGCACCGAAGGCCCGATCATCCAGATCGGTGCCGCGATCGGCAGCGGATTCGGACAATGGCTACGCGTCAGCCTGGCCGACATCCGCGTCCTGATCGGTTGCGGCGCCGCTTCCGGCATCGCATCGATCTTCAACGCGCCCATCGCCGGCGTACTCTTCGCAGTCGAAGTACTGCTGCGAGACGTCTCGCTGCGAAGCTTCCTGCCGATCATCATGAGCGCCGTCCTGAGCAGCACCATCACGCAGGCCATCGGCGGAAACGAGCCGATCTTCCCGATTCCCACCATGCTCACCGGGACCACCAGCTCGCCGATCTATGTCTTCACTGTTCAGGAATTCGGGAACTACGCCGTCCTCGGCCTGGTCTGCGGCCTGGTGGCCGTAGCGTTCATGAAGGCCCTCTACCTGTCCGAAGACCTGTTCCGCAAACTTCCGGTGCACCGGATCATTCGACCGGTCATCGGGGCAGCGATGCTGGCCCTGCTGGCCCTGGGCGTCAACGCGCTGCTTGACGAGCCGGTGAGCGCGCCCCCGTCACCCCTGGCAACAGAATCCGCGACGCACCATCCGCCGCCGATCATGGGGAACGGCTACCCAATCATTCGGCGAACGTTAGAAAAGGAAGAGTACCCGCACGCGTCGGAAGAAGTTGTTGGAAGCGCCACACCCGCCGCCGGCCCACCCCGACATTCCGCCGACTGGACGATCGGAATGCTGCTCGTGCTGCTGGTGGCGAAGGTGCTCGCCACCTGCTTCACGCTGGGAAGTGGCGGCAGCGGTGGCGTTTTCGCGCCCAGCCTGTTCGTGGGCGCAACCACCGGCGGCGCATTCGGGCTTTTCGTACAACAACTCGGCATCTTCGAAGGCATTACACCCGGGGCCTACGCGTTGGTGGGGATGGCGGCGGTCGTCGCGGCCTCGATCCACGCGCCGTTGACCGCGACGCTGATGCTGTTCGAACTGACGCACGACTACAAGGTCATCATCCCGATCATGCTCGCCGGCGTGATCGGTCTGGCGGTCTCAACCCGGATCGACGCTGCCAGCATCTACACACTCAAACTGCTGCGGCGCGGCGTGCGTCTGAGCAGCGGCGATTCGCGCATCCTGCAACGCATTCCCGTTCGCGAAATCCCGCGCATTAGTGCCCCGCTCGTCAGCCCACTCGACCCGGTCGACAAGCTGGTCAACATCATGCGAACGACGACGGCGCACGACTTCGTGGTCGTCGACGAGAAGGGCCGTATCGTCGGCATGGTGCTCGGCGACGATCTGCGAACCATGCTGCTGGAAGCCGAAGCGATGCCGCTGCTCACCGTCTCGGACATCGTGCGGCACGAAGTCCCGACCGTGAACCTCGATGAGACACTCGACGTCGTGCTGAACCGCTTCGCCGGCAAGCCGATGCACGCGCTGCCCGTCGTCGACCCGGAGAGCCCGGACACGGTGACCGAACTCATCACCCGCGCCGCCGTCATGAACCGCTACAACCAGGTGCTGGCCACGACCTAGCGGGACGGAGACGAGGAACACACCTCCACCAAAAGAGTGCGCCAGGGTTCTACCCTGGGGGACACATGACTCGCTAGTCGGAACACGTCCCCCACCCTTCTATGAGCGTCCGTTTTCTGTCAAGTGGTGCCTGCCGCCGGGCCCCATTCTTCTATCCGAGCGTCGCCGGTTTGATTCGGCTA
>JANQNU010000077.1 GCA_028279405.1 Phycisphaerae bacterium | reverse complement strand
GGTCGGCGACCAGTTCCGGGTCAGCGATCGCACCGCGCATCGCCAGCACGCGGACCGTCGCGGCCAGTGGGTTGCCGGTGGGCGGGGTCGGCGGCATGTAGTCGCGCCACAGATAGCAGACGAGCGAGTACTCGACATCGTCGATGGTCACGCTGGTCGGCACATCGCGCAGGTCCGCGGGCCGATCCCGTTCTGCCGGCCGCGATCCGCGACCCCGTGCGCTGCCCGTGCAACCCGATATGGCCAGCAACGTTCCGACGCACACCATGCCGATCAGTCGTCGTCGCCTCATCGCCAGCGTCTCCTTTTGGTCATCGTTCAGTCGGACCGCACGCCGGCCGCGATCGTATGCAGTCGCAAGTCTGGCAAGATCCCGTGCAATCGGTCGGACATCAGTGAGAGATCGGCGGGCCGCGGTTCAGCCGAATCGATCATCGTTCGCGAAATCGCCTCGAGCTGCGGTGCGTCGATCCCCAGCGTGCGGGCACAGACGTCGATCATGGCGAAACGCGAGAGTCGTTCGGGGCCTGGCGCGTGTACGATCCCCGTCGCGTCGGAGCGCCCCAGCCGAACGCAGACCTCGGCCGCATCGACCAGCCAGATCGGTGTACGGTGTTCATCCGTGAACAGCCGCAGCGGCCGGCCGGCGCGCAAGGCTGCCAATTGGTTTGCGAATGTCGTCTGCCGTGCGGTGCGCGCCAGCCCGAACATCAACGGCAGCCGGACGACGACCCCACCGGGCGTTGCCAGCACCGCTTCTTCGCCGAGCCGCTTCGTTCGACCATACACACTCAGCGGGCGGGGCGTATCCGTTTCGCGATAGGGTGCGCTGGCACCATCGAAGACCATATCGGTTGATGTGTACAACAAACGCGCGCCGCAGCCCCGCGCTGCCGAACACAGTGCTTCGGTTGCGGATGCGTTGATGCGTTCGGCGTCCTGCGGGGCCTGATAAGCGTCCTGCACCGCGGTCATGGCGCCAGCGTGCAGGATGTGTGTCGGTTCGAACCGCGCCGCGATCTGCTGGAGCCGTTCGGTCTCCCGCAGGTCCACCACCTCGCGCTCGATCGCCAGAGATCCCTCGGTCGCGGATCGCGAGAGCGCCAGAATCGTCGGCGGGTCGGCCTCATCCGCCAGCAAATGCAGCAGATGACCGCCGAGCTGGCCGCTGGCGCCCGTCAACAGCCATCGTTCAGCGGACATACGGGCATCTCTCCGTTTTGACGAACGTCAAGCCAGCGCGAGCAGGTTGTACGCAATGTGCGCGCCGGTACAAATCCCGATCCCGCGGAAAAGGAAGATCGCTCCGAGATACCCGCCGGCCAGGACCCGAAACATCATGCGCGTCGCATCGAACGGCTCCGCCCCATACGGTACAACGTGCAACCACGCGAAGAGTACGGCGGAGATCATCACACCTACCGCGCAAATCGTCGCCCGTGGAAGTCTCGCGATCGATGACGCGCCCCAGAGCAAGCCACCGAGCAGCAACAAGCGAAACACGAACTCCTCATAGAGCCCGGCGCCGATCGATCGGATGACCCGCCCGCCGCCGAAGTCCACGAGGGTCAGCAGCAACCCGCCGCCAACCAGTAGCGGCAGCGCGAGCAGCGTGCTCTCGGCGAGCATCACCGGGATCGTTGCCGGCGGAATCCGCCAGTCCTCGCGGCGCTTCAGGTGCCAGAACAATAGTACGACAAGAATCAGAAAAACCCCCCGCGAAAGCACGGAGATCCCGAACGCGTTGCTCACGTGTTCCAGGATACTGGCTGCTGCCAGTGGACGGTGGTTTGCCGATCCGAGGTCGTACAGCGCGCCGCCGATCGCATAGGCAACCACCAGCGGCGCGAGAAAGAGCAGGTTGACGATTGGCCGGCGCGTATGGTCCCAGTAGGTAGGCAAGCGCGGTCCGGGACGCAGGCGGCGCTGGGGCCGATCGGCCAGCGCCACCGAAACTGACGCCGGGACGACGCGTTGGCGGTCCGAATCGTCGACGGGCTCGTTCGTCATCGACCAAAGATGTCCGGCGGGAGCACCGATCGGCGCAGCTGAATGCCGTTCATGTACTCCACGAACTTCTTCTTCCAGTCGTCGTCGACCTCGCCGAAGAGCTCCTCGAACTTCTTCTGCTTCTCGTCCTTGCTCAGCTCACCCTCGTCGGCGCGGGTGTAAAGCCAGAGAACCCACTCGCCGTACTGTTCGCGGTGCGAGTTCCACAAGTAGTGCGTCAACGCCCAGCCTAGCGGATAGAACGTGCCGCCACCCGACAGGAACACCCAGTCGTCGAGGATGAAGTTCGTCAGATTGGGCAGTCGCTGGCCGCGCGTGCCGAAGAACCGTCGGAACTGTTCCAGGCGAACGTGGTTGGTCGCACCGAAGGAGGCCCCCACGCGCGACGGCGGCATCTCGAACATCGTCGCCAGCCCCTCGACCGTCCAACGGGGAAGCGCGCCCACCGGGAACGCGTCGACGTTGAACATCCCGATGTTGAAGTGGATGTGGTGCGCTGCTTCGTGCTGAACCACCTCGACATTGTTGTGCTCGTTCCAGCGCGTGACCAGGTTCCGTTCCTTGCGGCGCTCCGCATAGGGAATGTTCGGATTCTTGGCCCGCTCGAGCCGCACCTTCGTCGGCGGCCAGGTGTTCATGTCGAAGAACGCCGAGCGATTGTTGTCCGGACGATAGAAGCCCAGCGTGCCGACACTGTCCGGCGTGCCCAGGAAGTTCTGGTAGCGGGCATACTCCTCATGCTCGCCGAAGAAGAACACCTCGAGTTTGTACTTCGGCTGCCGGTAGGGGATACCCAGCATGTCCAGCAACCGCACGTTCCAGCGGTACACCGACTCCAGCCGCGACGCCAGCTCACGCGCCAACGAACGATCGGACGTGTAGACGAACACGAAGTGGGCCGTCTCCAGCGTGCTGACCTCCGCTCCGGAGCCCGCGATTCGCTTCATTTCCGCCACCGACGACTCGTTCACGGGCAGCGCTTTGGTCGGATCGCCGCCACCTTCGTGCATCTCTTCGAGATTGACCGTGACGCCGCCGATGATGAAATCGATGTCGCTGTCGCTGATATAGTCCAGGTCGACCTTGGCCGCCGGCGTGGTGCCGATTTGCGGCCTGGGATCGCGCTCCCGTACCGCGACGATCCGCATCACCTGATTTTTCGGAATCTTGACCGTGATCCCGCTGCTCATCTTCACCAGATAGCCGCCGTCGTCGTCGACTTCCACTTCGCCCTCGAACGTACGACCGTCCGTCCGCTGGATCCGCTGCGTTCCGTCGTACTTCTTCTCGGCCGCGACGAAGCCCACCAAACCGAAAGTCAATCCCAGCAGGGCCAGGGCGGTCAGGGAATTACGCGTGCTCATTGGCGTGGTACCTCTACAGAATGCTTTGTATGTTCGCCATATACTAGTCTATCGGCCCGGGACGACTTCCGGCAACCCTCTTCCGATAACCGTCAGCGAGTACCCTGGATTCCGTGACTCCAAAAACCACCAAATCCGAGCGGGCCCTGATCGATCGGCTGAGCGCCCTGCTGGTCCACGACGGCTCCGCCGTCCCCTTCGGGGACGACATGGCCGCATTGCCGGGGGCCCCCGGTCAACTGCTGTGGTCCACCGATATGATCATGGCCGGCGTTCACTTTCGCGCCGGGGACCAGCCCTGGGAGCTCGTGGGGCGCAAAGCCCTGGCGATCAATCTGAGCGACTGTGCCGCAATGGGCGCGGTCCCGGTCGCCGCTTTGATCGCGATTGCGCTCCAGAACGACCTCACCATGGCGGATGCGGTCGCCATCCATCGTGGCGCCGAAGAGCTCGGCGGTGCCTACGAATGTCGGCTCGTCGGCGGCGACACCAACAGCTGGGATCGACCGACCGTTATCAGCATCACGATCGCGGCAGCGCTGCCAGAAGAGCGGCCACCGGTGCTCCGGAGCGGGTTGCGGCCCCAAGACCGCATCTTCGTGACCGGCGCGCTCGGCGGGTCGATTCTCGGCAGGCATCTGCGATTCACGCCGCGCGTTCGCGAGGCCCTCGAGATCTGCTCCCGGTTGACGCCGACGGCGATGATCGATATCAGCGACGGGCTCGCACTCGACCTGGATCGCCTCCGGGTTGCTTCGGGCTGCGGTATCGTGCTGGAATCGCGGCTGCTGGAGACGGTCATCCACTCGGATGCGCGACAACTCGCGGACCAGGACGGTCGCCCCGCGCTGGAACACGCGCTGCACGACGGCGAGGACTTCGAGTTGATTGTCGGTATCCCGCCCGACGTCTCCGAGAATTTGCTTGCAGGACTGCCGTTGCGCGAGATCGGCCGTGCAACGGATGATATCGACGGGGTGCAGATCCGCGGCGCGGACGGCACGTTGACACCGTTGGCCCCGATCGGCTGGGAACACTTCCGATGACGACCCGTACGATCAACACAGCAAGCGTCGAAGATACACTCGAGCTCGGGGCGCGCATCGGCGCGCACCTCCCGGAAGGGGCACTGGTGACGCTCGACGGCGACCTCGGCACCGGCAAGACACACTTCGTCAAAGGACTGGCGCGCGGTCTGGGCGTCCCGGACGATGAGCCGGTTGTCAGCCCGACGTTTGTGCTCGTGCGGGAGTATGCCGGCCGCCAGCGACTCATCCACATCGACGCCTACCGGTTGACCGGCATCGACGAGTTGTACGACCTCGGATTCGATGAGTACAGCAAAGACCCGACGACCGTCATTGCGATCGAGTGGGCCGAGCGGGTGATCGAATTGATGCCCACCGCGACGCTCGCCGTCAGCATTGCGCACCAGGATGCACAGGTGCGTCGACTCATCCTCAGAACAGCGGATACGACACTTGCTCGTCGGTTGGTCGAGATCGCCCCGGACGGATCGGACCCGTCGGACGCGTAGCCGACGCCGAGTCGATGCTAGCCGCCGCTGCCGGCGGCCATCGCAGCGGGATGAGAGAAGTGGCGCAATCGTCGCTGCGCTTGTTGTCGAATAATCGCCGTACCGGGTACATCGAGCACGCGACGCCACGCCCGTAATGCCACGGCGGCGTTCCCGAGTCGGTACTCGACGTCTCCGTAATGCAGCCAATGGTCGGCGTTCTCGGGCTGGATCTGGATCAGGACCAGCAACCGCTCGCGCGCTTCAGGGAATTGCCGACGCGTCGCGAGTGTCAGCGCGAGCTGCTCCAGGGCCCGTTCGTGCCGCGGATTTCGCGCGAGGACCGCTTCGAACTGCTTCGTCGCGTCTTCGTGTCGACCGGCCTTGAACAGCGCCTCCCCCAGATCGACGAGCAGTTCGGGGTTCTCGGGCTCCAACTCGATTGCGTCGGCCAACCGTGCCAATGCCAGGGGAACCTCGTTGCTGGCAAGGTGCTCTCGGGCGCGTTGCCGCAACGCTTCCACACTGACGACGCCGGCCGCCAACGGATCGCTCGCGGCGTTGGTCACGTCCACCGCGGTTGGTGGTCGCGGCGAACCGTCCCCGGTCGTGGACTCGACATAGAGGTCGGGCCAGTCGTCGGTCTTGGTCGACGGTGTCGTCGATGCAACGGCCGGGACAACGGCCGAAACGTCGAGTGCATTCCAATCGGCCCGCGCCCGGTTGCCGGCTCGGTCGGTCATGACGAACCGCAACGACAGTCGCCCACTCGCCGAGGCCGGGATGCTCCAGGTCCACATCTGACCGCCTTGTTGCAGGCTGCCGCCGTCGGTCCACTCCTGGTCACTTCCCACGGGCCGGTAGAAGACGCGCAGCCCACCCTGCGCCTGATTCTCCTCGACGGCAGAGAGCCGTACCGTACCGATACGGCTCGCCGGACCGCCGACCGCGAAGACATCATGGATCTGAAGGGTCGGCGCAGTCGTATCGACGACCAGTTCGGTGTGGGCTCGGGTCGAGGCGGTAGGAGGGTCCGAAGACGCCCCCGCCCGGTTCTTCAGAATCAGAAAGACGCGGTAGCGTCCGTCCGCGGGAACCTTGAAGAGCACTCCCCGGTCGCCTTCGCGCTTTGCTTCGACCGCCTTCCAGTCGGGCTCCGCGTCACGAGCGAGCCAGACCTCGATATCGTCGATCGGCTGACCATCGCTGGCCGCCGTCAGCGAGACCGTTCGGCTGGCAACGTATGATGCCGAAGTGCGCGGAACCGGATCGTCTCCGGGCGCTGCGGCCGGGAGCACGAAAAGCAACTTGGCGAGCCATGTCGGCATGCGTGCAAGATCCTTCGCATTCAGGAACGGATATTCTCCCTATAGCAGGATCGGCAGTCGGCCCCCGTTCCACTTTCAGAAATACACGATAGTCCCCTTGTTTCATCCGCTTGCGATGCATTGATGGTAGCTATCGGACGGGACGTGCCAACCAATCAGGCCGGCGCTTCGAAAAAGGCAACGCGGTAGTCTGCGGAAGTATCGCGTTCGGTGGTGCCGACAAAGATCTCGTATTCGCCGGATTGCCAGAACTCCCGTGCCAGTTCGGGACGCGCGCCGCTGGCGCAAAGTGTGCCGTCCGGGCCGCGTACCAACACCGCCACATCGGCGTCGGCCGTCATGCTCTCGACGCGAATGATCATGTCCGGCAACCCGACCGCAATCGTCAACCGCAGTGTCGGCGCGCGCGGAAAGAACCCGCTGCAGACCGCGGATTCGTCCTGGCCGGTCGTATTGCCGCTTCGAACTTCAACCGAGAACCCCGAATCGAGCGTGATTGTCGACGGGTCGGTCGTCGGCGCCAGAGGGCAGCCCGTCACCCACGCCAATACCGCGATGATGAATAGGAGCAGGACGGCACGCACAACCGGATCCTCCGAACGCGAGCAACGCTGAACCCGCTGACGAGTGTAGCGCAACAATGATCGCAGGGGAACTGCAAGCCCGGAGCCGGCGGCGGATGCACAACGAGCCCCGAGCGCAAGCGAGGGGGGGAGCAAGCTCCCTTTGTGAGGCCTGTGTCTACGCCACAGGCTCCAGCACGAACCAGAGACCAAACACAACGAGCCCCGAGCGCAAGCGAGGGGGGGAGCAAGCTCCCTTTACGAGACCTGTGTCTACGCCACAGGTCCCAGCACGAACCGGAGACCAAACACAACGAGCCCCGAGCGCAAGCGAGGGGTTCCGGCGGCGTTCGAGGAGTTATACCTGCGGATTCGGTTGGCCGGCGCACCGGGTGGCACTGGCGGCTTGCCCGCCAGTGTTCGGAACGTGCGGGTAATCAAGGGTGGGGCGGGCATCTCGCCCGCCGTCTTGGAGCGTCCGGATTACTTCGCTTCGACCAGCACGATACCCGCCGCGTTCGCGTATGCCTCGACGTTCAGCCCCGGCGGCATCTCGCTGGTGGCCTTGCACTTGGGATAATTGCTGCAGCCCATGAACTTCCCGCGCGGTCCCTGCCGGATCAGCATCGGCGCCCCGCACTCGTCGCACGGGATGTCGGTCGGAATCGGTTTCGGCGCCGGCATCTTCACCTCGGCGTCCTTCTTGGCCTGACCGCGCAGGTTCGCGTTGAACTTACACTTCGGAAAGCCCGTGCAGGAAAAGAACGGTCCGAACCGACCGCGTTTCATCTCCATCGGCTCGCCGCATTCCGGGCAGGTCAGCGGCTCGTCATCCGCCGGAAGCACTTCGACCACCGGCCGACCCGTCCGGGTCCACGCGAAACCGGCCGGCGGTTCGCCCAGCGCATCCAGGTCGACCTTGCCGTTCTTGCCTTTCGGGACCGCGGTCGTACGCCGACCCTTCTTCTGCGCTTCAGCTTCGGCGAGCGTCATCGTCGCCGGCGATTTCTGCCGCAACTCCTCCAGCTTGTCGATCGGCTTGGTCGTTCGGCAACGCGGGTAGCCCGAGCAAGCGATGAACTTCCCGCGAGCGCCGGTCCGAATCACCATCGGCCGACCGCATTTCTCGCATGCCACGCCCGCCTCTTCCGGCGGATCGCTCGGCGGTCGACGGACGAACACGCCCTCCGGCAGCTTCTCCGTGTTCTTGCACTTGGGATAGCGGTCGCAACCGAGGAACGCGTTCAGCCGTCGCCACTTGACCTTCAGCGTGCCCTCGTCACACTGCTCGCACCGCTTCTCCAGTTCGTCCGCCTTCATCTCCTGCAACGGCACACCGTTCTCGTCGCAAGGGATCGTATGCCGGCAATCCGGGTAACCACTGCAACCGAGGAAGACGCCACTTCGCGACTGCCGCACAGACATCGGTTTGCTGCACAGCTCACACGAGATCGTCTCGCGCTCAGCCGCCAACGGCTCGCCTTTGCGATTGACGTTCATCGTCGACTTGCATTCCGGGTACTTGCTGCACGCCAGGAAGCGACCGGTCTTGCTCCAGCGATAGACCATCTCTGCCCCGCACGTCGGACAGGCATAGTCGCTGGGCTGGCTGCGCGCCGGCTCCATCTCATCACCAGCGTTCGACAACAGATTGCGGAACGGGTCGTAAAACTCGTTCAGTACGGCAACCCAGTCGAGGTGCGCATCCTCGATCTTGTCGAGCTCGTCCTCCATGTGCGACGTGAACTTCACATCCATGATCTTCGGGAAGTGCTTGACCAGCTTGTCGGTCACGACCTCGCCAAGCGACGTCGGGTAGAACTTGCGCTCTTCCTGCTCTACGTAGCCGCGCTGCTGGATCGTATCGATGATCGCCGCGTACGTACTCGGACGACCGATGCCCTCGGTCTCCAGCGCCTTCACCAGCGACGCTTCCGTATACCGCGCCGGCGGCGACGTCCATTGCTGCTTCGGCTGCACGTCCAGCACGCCGACCGACTGACCCGTCTCCAAAGCCGGCAGCAACTGATCCTCGCTGCTGACGCCCGCTACGCGCATGAACCCGTCGAAGACCAGCTTGCGACCCGAGCCGCTAAACTTCGCGACACCCAGCTTCGTGTCGCACGAAAGCGTCACCGACGTCGAATCCCATTGGGCCGGCGCCATCTGGCACGCGACAAACCGCTTCCAGATCAGCTCGTACAGCTTGTATTGCTCGGACGTCAGCGCCGACTTGATCCGTTCCGGCGTCCGCTTCGGATCCGTCGGACGGACCGCTTCGTGGGCCTCCTGCGTCCGCGCCTGCCGCTTTCCATAGAAGTTCGGCTTCTCCGGGAGATAGGCATCGCCGTACGTCTTCTCGATGAAGCCGCGGGCCATCCCCAACGCCTCGCCGGACAGGTTCGTCGAGTCCGTACGCATGTAGGTAATCAGGCCGACCGGCCCCTCGCCATCGAGGTCCAGACCCTCATACAGCGATTGTGCGACACGCATCGTACGCGAAGCACTAAACCGCAATACCGTGCTGGCCTGCTGCTGCAGCGATGCCGTCGTGAACGGCGCCGGTGCCCGACTCGTCGTCCGTTTGGTCGCCAGGTCCGCCACCTTCAGCTCCGGCACGCGTTCGAGCACCACCTCGCCCGCGAGCGCCGACTGCTGAAGCTTCAGATGTGCATACTCTTCCCAGTCCGTCCGTGTGATCTCACGCACCGCGAAACCCAGCGACTCCGCTATCTCCCGAGCCGCCTCCGGTGTTGCCGGCTTGACGGGTTTGTCCGCGATCGATGTCAGTTCGGCCCGGAACGACTCGTTGCGTCCCAGCCATTGCTGAATCTGCTTCTGCGTCGGCTCCTGGTCGAGCAGCGCCGCCCACTCAGGTCGCAACGGCCCCGCGGCGTCCTGATCGCCGGTGACAAACGCCGCGAATTTCCAGCTTTCTTCGGGAACGAACGCGCGAATTTCGCGCTCCCGCTCCACGATCAAACGCACCGACACCGACTGCACGCGACCCGCCGAGAGGCCCTTCGCGATCTTCTTCCACAAAAGCGGACTCAGCTCGTAGCCAACGATCCGGTCGAGGATTCGGCGCGCTTGTTGCGCGTTGACCCGGTCCAGGTCGATCTCATGCGGCTGACGAAATGCATCCCGAATCGCCGTCGGCGTAATCTCGTTGAAGATGACCCGACGCACCTTGTCAGGCGGCAGCGACAAGGCCTCCACCAGGTGCCACGCGATCGCTTCCCCCTCACGGTCAAGGTCAGTCGCGAGGAATACCGCGTCCGATTGGTCCGCCAGCTTTTTGAGCTCTTTGACGACCTTGGTGCGGCCCTTCACCACCTCGTACGACGGCCGGAAATTATCCGACAAATCGATGCCATACTCGCGCTGCGGCAAATCGCGAACATGCCCCATCGAGGCCTTGACGACGAACTCCGAACCCAAGTACTTGTTGATCGTCTTGGCCTTGGCCGGCGATTCGACGATCACCAATGACTTGCCCGCTTGGGTGGCCCTGACCATGAGTCTACCTAAGCCCTTTTCTATTAATAGCTTACCGTCCTGATGGGCACCAAGGCCCACCCCGTACTGTGTTCAATCGGTCGGTTCGTAGCCCAATCCTTGCCAAGATTTCCACGGCCGGCCTCTCCTGAATCAGTAGCGTGCTTTTGACGCCTGTCAAGCAAAGATGTTTCGGATTCATTTTGTCGTAAAACGCGGCAGGCCGCCCCGGACGCCGCTCGGCGGGCCCCGCGACACGACCGCTCGCAACCCCTAAACTCTCCGCGAACGGAGTTGCTCAGATCCAATGACAACGACACCTTCCACACCTCAGGCACCCGGCCGCACAACGCTGGGCCAGCGGCTCGCCATGCTCGGACCGGGACTGTTGGTGGCCGCGACCGGCGTCGGCGCCGGCGACCTGATGACCGCCAGCATCGCCGGCTCCAAGTTCGGTCTAGCGATGATCGGAGCCGTCCTCATCGGGGCGCTCATGAAATGGGTGCTGACCGAGGGAATCGCTCGCTGGCAACTGGCTACCGGAGAAACGCTGCTCGAAGGTTGGTCGCGCTACCACCTCGACAAGCTGTTCTTGCCATTCCTGATCGTTTGGAGTGTCGCGGTCGGCGCCGCGCTCATGAGCGCCTGTGGCGTTGCGGCACACGCCTTTCTGCCGCTCGGTGATAACGAGACAACCTCTCGACAAATCTGGGGCGCCGCTCACGGGATCGTCGGCGCCGCGATGGTCTTCATCGGGGGCTACAAGCTCTTCGAACGCTTCATGACGGTCTGTATCGCAATCATGTTCGTCGCGGTGGTCGTCTGTGCCACGCGCATGCTCTCAGAAGCGCCAGCAGCCATGCCGGTTCCCGATCTGCAGGACGCAGACGCGCGCAAATGGTTCATCGCGGTTGTCGGTGGTGTCGGCGGCACTGTCACTCTGTTGTCCTACGGCTACTGGATTCGTGAGGAGAACCGCCGCGGATGGGAAGGCGTTCGCACGTCGCGCGTCGACCTCGCGCTCGGCTACTTCATGGCCGCGCTGTTCGGCGTCGGCATGATCCTGATTGCGCGTACGCTGCCCGGACTCGAAGGGAAGGGTGCATCACTCGCGGTTCCACTTGCGGACCGCGTCGGTGAGCATACCGGTGCCATCATGCGTTGGCTTTTCCTGGCGGGATTCTGGGGCGCGGTCTTCTCGAGTTTGCTGGGTGTCTGGCAGAGCGTGCCATATCTGTTCGCCGACGTGATTCGCGGACTCGACAGGGCTCGTCGCACCGACCGGCCGCCATTGAACGCATCGTGGACCTACCGCAGCTTCGTGCTGTTCCTGACGGTCGCACCGCTCCCGTTGCTGAGCTACAAGGTTGCGCACATACAACTGTTGTATACCTTGACCGGCGTGCTGATCGTTCCGGTACTGGCGGCCACGCTCCTGGTGCTCAACAACCACCCGGCATTGATGCCACGTCGTTTTCGCAGCGGCCCCGCGTTGAACGGATTACTCATCATAACCCTCTCCTTTTTCGTGTGGACGGGCTGGCAGGCGGTCTGGGCAAAGTTTGGTTAGCGCTACTTGACCAGCACTTACTACACGCTTCGACGCACTACTACATTTGTAAGATTTCGTGGCAAACTTTCGGTTTGCGCATGATCGAGATGTTATCCTGACGCGCGCGAGCCGCGCGGCGCTCCCGTCAAAATCAACGCAAGGGTCGGGGCGCCGCAGAGACAGCACATCGGAGGAAGGACATGTTGCGAGCAAAAAGAGGTCCGGGGGGAAGGTGCGCGCTGAGTTTGCTGATCGGGATAATGGCGGTATCCACCGCTCCGGGAGCCGACACCGGGAACCGAGTGGCAGACTCCATCAACCAAGTCCTGGGGATTACGGAAAGCGAGGTGATCGAGCTATCGGTTCCAACGACCGGGGACGGTCGGGTGCAGGCGGACTTCTCGCTGGACGGGCGCCGCGTCACCATGTCGTTGTCGCGACACTCGGTGCGCGGGCCGAACTTCCAGGTCCTGGTCGAGGGCCCGGACGGCAAGCTGACCGAGATCGATCCGGGCCCCGTGCGAACGTTGCGCGGCAGCCTGCTTGAGATCCCGGGCTCGTTGGTCACGGGTTCGCTCGTGTCGAACGGGTTGGACGCTCGAATTCAGCTCCCGACCGGCGAGTCATACGCGCTGACCGCCGTGAGCCGTCACATTCCGGATGCCGCCGCCAACTTGTACGCGCTCTACGATCTCGCGGCGTTGGCGTATGAAGATGGTATCTGCGGTGCGATCGACGAGGGCTTGGAAGGACCAGCATTGGTGCAGCGGGGGCCGGGCGAATGCGAGCCGACCGGTCCGTTCTTTGCCAATCTGGGCTGCGACGGCGACTCGGCGTTCGTATCGAGCTTCCCCGGCACGCCCGCCGAAGAACGGGCGGCGGCGCAGCAGTTCATCGAAGACAACGTCAACGAAATCAACGCCCAGGTCTACGAAGTGCCGCCGTTCAGCACAACCCACCAGATCGTGCGGATCGTGCTGCGCAACGCCGGCAACGACATCTACGCTTCGATTCCTGGCGGCTCGGCTGTACTGGGCGCACTTCGCACCGAATGGCGCACCACGCAGGCCGATGCCGACGCGCACATCGCGACACTCTGGACCGGTCGCAACCTCGACGGCAACGTCGTCGGTCGCGGCTATGTCGGCGGCGTGTGTGGTCCGACCGCGTGCTGGGTGGAGAAGCGCTTCGGAAACCAGCGGCTCAATCTCCTCGCGCACGAGCTCGGTCACAACTGGGGCACCTGGCATTGTGACCAGGACAACTTCCCGGGTGACATGTGCACGACCTGCTCCGGCACCTGCCCGGTGATGCGCTCGACCCTGAGTTCCTGCAGCGGGGCGGCGTTCAGCCAATGCTCGCTCGATGAGATCTTCGCCAGACGTCCCAACTACACGTGTATTGAAGACGCCGGTTTCGTGGACCCGACCATCCTCGACGAGGGTGTGGTGCTGCGTGACGGTGATACCGTGAAGTTCCCGGAGGTTCTGACCGGAGAAACCGGAACGTTGATGCTGTTGATCCGCAACAACCAGAACTGCACGTTGCCGATCAATGTTCGGGTGACCGCGGGTGGCGGTCGTTTCCGCGTTCTGGATGCGCCGACGTCGCTACCGCCGAGTGGAGCGGCGGGATTGCGCCTTGAGTTCGGTCCGGTCACATTTGCCGGCGATTACGCCGGCGGTATTCAAATCACCACGCCGGGTTTGATCAGCGGGTTCGAGTTCGATCTGGTGCTTCAGGCAAGGGCCGGCGTCGGCAACAATCTGCCCACCCGGCCGCAACTCACCTGCCCGTTGCCGGCGGCGACGATTCCGCAGCCCGGCG
>JANQNU010000013.1 GCA_028279405.1 Phycisphaerae bacterium | reverse complement strand
GTCCATCGATCCGCCCGTCGAGGACGGAAGCTCATCGAGACCACACCAGGTGAACGCCGCACCGACCGTCATCTCGCGGATCTCTCGGATCTTGCCGGCGCTGGTCGTCGCCAGCAGTAGCACGGGCTTCGTACGCGGCATGCCGTCGATCTCCTCCCAGTAGGGGTCCGCGCCTACGCGCCGGACTTGTCCCCGCGGGGAACTTCGACGATGAACGAGGGGTTCACGATCTTTCGCGTCTTTCCATCGATGCCGCGGGTCTTCTGGTAGACACGGTGGCCGTTCTCCAGGTTTTCGGGGAACTTCTCCTGCAAGTCTAGCAGTCGGGGCTCCACGACCCGATTCCGCGCCGAGACGATGCCGGTCAGCTCATTTTCTTCCTGAACGAGCACGACGGCTTCCTTCGGAAAGCTGCCGATGCACACCGAACTCTTGTCCGGCCCGTGGAAATAGTACGCCTCGTGTCCCTGTCGGCGGAGGAGTTTGCAATACTCGAATGCCGCCTTGCGGCGCTGCTGCATTTTGTCGACGTTGTAGAACACGGCAACGTGGAGCGACCAGACACCCTTCGTGTTGCGGATGTCCCATTTCGGATTCTCGCTGTCCGGATCCGGCAACGCCGCCACGGTGGCGAATCGGAAGGGCCAGTTTCGCGGATCCTGCGGATCGACCTGGCTATTCTTGATGAACAGCGAGCGGATCAGCTCCAGCTCTCGGCCAGGGTCCGGCTTGTAGGTCTGTTGATTGGTTCGACTGTCGAGCACGCGCTCGTAGCGGCCATAGTAAATCGCGCTCTCTTCTCGATCATGCACGACGTTCACCCAGCGGCGTTTCAACCCTTTGACGCCGCGCAACGCATCCGCGTAGCGCGCGACGCGCTGCATCCGGTCGGCACCGCGCAACGTCAGGCAGCGGATCGCCCAATACTCCTTCGAGGCGGCGTGTAGCGGTGTGGCGCCGGCCAGGACGGCGAGAGAAACGAGGCAAACAAACCAATGGTGTGGCATTCGCATGAAAACACCTCCGGCCCCGCTCGGTCTCAAGCTTCGAGCGCAGCGCGCTGCATCGCAAACAATTGTTCGATGCCGCGCCGGCCAAGTTCAAGCATTGCTTCGAGTTGCGCGCTGGAATAGGTCGCTTTCTCGCCTGTCGCCTGCACTTCGATCCACTCGTTACGACCGGTCATGACCAGGTTGCAATCGACGTCGGCGCGGGAGTCCTCAACGTAATCCAAGTCGAGCAACAGCGTGCCATCGACGTATCCGACGCTCACGGCCGCCACGGGAGTTCGCAACACATCCGCGTCCCAGAGGCCTCGAGAGCGCCCGGCCTCAAGCGCGTCACAGAGTGCGACATACGCCCCGGTGATCGCAGCGGTGCGGGTGCCGCCGTCGGCCTGCAGGACGTCACAGTCGAGCTGAATCGTGTTCGGACCGAGTTTCTCCAACTCGACCGCGGCCCGGAGCGAGCGGCCAATCAGCCGCTGGATCTCCTGGGTCCGCCCGTCGACGCGCTGACGGTTTCGGGCACGTCGCGTGTTGGTTGCCCCGGGAAGCATGTCATACTCGGCTGTAAGCCAGCCGTGGCCGCTGGACTCGCGCCACGGGGGTACGCTCGTTTCGATTGTCGCCGTACATAGGACGCGTGTCCGGCCGGCACAGATCAGAACTGAACCCGCCGGGTTGTCGGTATAGCGGCGTTGAATCGTGATCGGCCGCAGGTCGGCTTGTGCTCTTCCGTCGTGTCGCATAGCCCCTGATTGTCGCCGCCGCGCGGCCCGTTGACAACCGATCCCGAGATCCGCGTGTCCTAGAGGCAAAGCGGGCCGATCGGCGGTCGCTTTGCGCGTCCGGATAACGAGTGGGCGTGAATAAAGCGTGGACGGATCCGGACATTCGGCTAAAATTGTTCGCGGTATTGGCGCGGCCGTCCGGTCAAACGGGGTGGGAGCAGCTGCGTTTGGCGCCGGCACGCCGGGATGGTATCGAATCCGTGGTCGGTTGGACCCGATAGATTCATGGGATGCGCCGACAGGATTTTGAGGGTTTTGCTTTGCTTGAATCGACATGCCCGTTCGTTCGACGGATGCTGGTGGGCAGCGTAGCGACGCTGCTGCTTTCGACGCTCGCGGGATGCCACGTGCCGCAGCCGCGCGGTCTGGGCAAGCTCGAACGCGTCCGTGAGCCGTCGACTCGTCGGCATTACTGGCTCTATCTCCCTCACGAGTACGTTTCGTCCGATGAAGGGGCCCGGCGCGCCCGCCGATGGCCGGTGGTGGTGACGTATCACGGTATGAAGCCTTTCGATGGGGCGCACGCTCAAGCGCTCGAGTGGGAGCAGGAAGCGGATCGTTACGGCTACATCGTCGTCGCGCCGGAGTTGCGGGCGCCCGACGTGCTGGATCAATTCCCGGTCCGCACCGTCCATCCGGCGTTCAAATCAGACGAAGTCGCGTCCGTCGCGATCCTGGAACACCTGTTCGCGACGTCTCATGCCGACCCGGGCAATGTACTGGCAACGAGCTTTTCGTCGGGCGGCTATATGGCGCACTACATGATGAATCGGCATCCGCAGCTTTTCTCCTGCCTGGCGGTCCGTCAGTCGAACTATTCGGGCAAGATCATGGATAGTGGGCTCGCCAACACGACCCGCAATCATCCGATTCTGATCATCAATACGCAGAACGACCTGGGGATTTGCAAGAAGGAATCGAAGGAAGCGGTGCGATTCTATGAAACCACCGGGCACACCAATGTGAATTGGGTCTACATCAAGGACCTGGGGCACGAACGAACGCCGGACCTGGCTGCGGACTTCTTCGGCCATGCGGCCGATGTCCAGCCGAACCGCCCGCCGGGTGTGCTGGTCCGCCGACAGGCCCTGAGCGGCAACCCGTCGGGGCTGGCATTCCTGGCGCGTGGGTCATCGCCGCGAACGGCCAGCACGGGCTATGCTCGGCCCGGAACGCAACGATCGACGACTCGTCGACCGTCATCGAACAGCCGACCTCCGTCGACCCGGACGACGAGCGCGCGCGGAACGACGCCACGTCGGCCAACGCCACAACACCGCGCGAACCCTGGCAAGGGCCGGGTTCCGCAGACCCGCGCCGTCGTGCAGACGTTGCCGACCCGGACGCGTCAGCCGATGATGTCCGCACCTTCCGGCACGGTCACACCGCCGCGCCATTCGGGGCCGCCGAAGGTCGCGGGCGTTCCGACGGAGGCGGTGAACATCAATGTCTCGTCCCGCATCGGGCTGGTGCCGTTCCATCTCGGCTTCAACGCGGATTGCCCGAAGGACTGGCATCGTTCGGCGGACTTCCTGTGGATGCTCGACGGCGAAACGATCGCCAACGGCGTCAACGGCCAGAAGACGATCCTCGATCCCGGCGATCACCAGCTCTCGCTGCTGGTCGTGACGGACGACGGCCGCGAGTACCGCGCAGCCAGCCGTATTCGCGTGCTCCCACGCCCGGACGACAGTTCGTACACCCGCGGCAAGTAGCGCGCAGCCACCCCACCACAACATCGCACGACGCGCATACGACCGGCATCGCTCGATTCCGACCCGCGTTGTCCGCTTTGAGCCGACAACCGCGTTTTCGCTTGGGCAGGTGATCGACCGGCTGTTATGATGCGGCGATTGGCGGGCCCTGGGACAAGGAGAGTGACATGCTGGTACGGCTGGTTTGCGCCGCTGGAACTGCGGCCGCGCTGGGATTCTGCGCCCACGCCGGCACTCCCGCTTTTACGGACCAGACGCTGAGCACGCAGGTAGATGCGAGCTACTCCGCCCTCGGCGGGATGCACTCGTTTCTTGGCGGCGGCGCCGTCGGCGACTTCAACAACGATGGATTCCAGGACATCTTCTACCCTGCTGGTGGCGGGGTGGCCGACATGTTGTTCATCAACAACGGAAACGGCACGTTCGACGAAGAAGGCCCGGCGTGGGGTGTGGCGGTCGAGAACCGGAGCACCGCCGCTGTTGCGGGCGACTATAACAACGATGGCTGGCTGGACATCTTCGTCACGAGCCTCGGGCCTGTCGGCGGGAACGCTCCCGGCCACCATCGGCTCTACCGCAACAACGGCGACAACACGTTCACCAACGTCGCTGCCGACGCCGGCGTCGCGTTCGCCTCTCCCACGGTGGGCGACGGCTGGGGAGGTGCGTGGGGCGACTATGACCTCGACGGCGATCTCGACCTGGTCGTCACCGGCTGGATCAGCGGCGACTCGAACCGCTTGTTCCGCAACGACGGAGACGGAACCTTTACCGATGTCACCGTCTCTGCCGGGCTGACCGGCGCCGATACGATCGTCGGCTTCGCGCCGCGGTTCGTCGACATGGACGACGATCGCTTCCCCGAACTGATCTGGATCGGCGATTTCAGCACCAGCCGATACTATGTCAATGACGGCGACGGCACTTTTACCGACATGACCGCGGGCTCCGGCACAAGCCTCGATGGCACCGAGATGGGAATGACGGTCACGGATATCGACGAGGACGGAGACTTCGACTTCTACGTCACGACGATCAACACCAACAACCTCTATCGCAACAACGGAAACCACTCGTTCACGAACATCGCCAACCAGACCGGCGTCTCCAACACCGCCTGGGGCTGGGGCACCGTGGCGGTCGACTTCGACCACGATACGTACTTCGACCTGATCGCAACCACCCAGAGCGGTCGACAGTACGCTTTCCGTAACAACCTCGGTGACGGCACGCTGCAGTTCAGCGAGGTCGCCAACACGATCGGACTGGTCTCGAACGCGTCCGGGCGTGGCCTGGCCAACCTGGACTACGATAACGACGGCGACCAGGATGTCATCATCTTTCCCCGAACCGGGAGCGTTCGCGTCTTCCGGAACGACCTCAGCGGCGACGACGTCAACTGGCTGCGTGTCTTCCTCGATAACAACGGGGCTGAAGACATCGCGCCCAACGGCGTCGGTTCCGTCATCCGCGTCACCTTCGATGATCGAACGCTGACTGGGCGCATCGACGCCGGCAGCAACTATCTGAGCAACAGTGAGCTCTCCGCGCACTTCGGGCTCGGAACGACCGCCGTCATCGACACACTCCGCGTCGAATGGACCAACGGCGAGGTTACCGAACTCCAGAACGTGCCGGCAAACCAGACGATCACGGTCACCGCGGCGACCACATTGCTCGGCGACCTCAATTGCGACGGAGCCGTTTCCGTCGGCGACATTAACGCCTTCGTGCTCGCGTTGACCGATCCGAACGGCTATACAGACGCGTTTCCCGACTGTGATATCCTCAACGCCGACTGCTCGAAGGACGGCGCCGTCACCGTCGGCGACATCAATTGCTTTGTCTCGCTGGTCACGGGCGGCTAATTAGCAATCCAGAACGATGGGCGGGCCAAGGCCCGCTCGTCGCGCACCTCCTTCTCCGCCGTTCGCGCAATAAGTGCAGAAAAACGGCCGATCCTGTCGATAAGGAAAATCGATGCAACGGTGTGCTCCGCGCAGCGGTCCCCGAGCCGAGCGGACCGCGCGCTCCGACACGCAGGGTGTCCACAAGACGCCTGCGGCGCCACCGCTGCTCGTTTCAGGACACCCACGATACGACAAGGAGCGTGCGCATGAGATCGATGACCGGGCGTCTGTTGGCAACTGTCGGCCTTTCCGCTCTCATCTGCACCGCTCTGTTGACCACCGGCTGTCCGCCGCCACCTATGGCGCCCGACGATCAGGACCAGGATCAAAACCAGAACCAGAACGAGAGCGACGATCTCTCCGGTACGGTCGAGGTGGCGGACTTCATGGTCGCTGCCGGTGAGTCGCGAACAATTGCCGACGACGTCACTATCCGCGCCAGCGGCATGGTAATGATCGACGGTGACCTGATGGTCGACGAAGACCGCGGACAGTCGATCACCATCGAGGCCGAAGGCGATATCGTCATCGCAGGTCAGATCGTCGCCGGCAACGCCGACGACGACGCGCCGACTGCTAAATCGCTCCGGTCCCAAGCCACCGCCGACCGCAACGGCGGCGACGTCGTCATCGAATCGAAGAACGGTAGCATCGTCTTCATGGACAGCGCCCGCATCACCGCCGGCGATGGTGCCGATGGCGTCCTCGAAGACGACGGTATGAGCGGCGGTACGGGCGGCCGTGGCGGAGACGTCTTCTTCACCGCGCCCAATGGCTCGTTGACGCTCCCGACCGTCGCCGACGCAATCCACCTCGGGAACGGCGGCAGCGGCGCCGACGTCGAGATGACTGACGGCACCAGCGAAGCCCCGCCGGCTTTCGAAAACGGCGGCGGCCGCTCCGGCTTGCCACGCTTCGACACTCCTGTGATCGAAGGCGCGACTTCCTCGACCATGCGGCTCGAAGAAGACCTCGTCGACGTCCTCGGCGAGACCATCGGCGAAGCCGGCGAAGTGGTCACCGTCATCGATATCAACTTCGACCCGAACCCCTTCTCCGGAGGCATCGGCGGCGACGCCGGCAACGTCACGATCGAAATGGACGAAGAGAGTGAATCCACCGCCAAACGACGAAACCAGTCGCAGACCCAGGACTTCCTCGAGTTTGACGTCCAAGGCGCAGACGGCGCCCCCGGCTGGTTCACCGGCGGCAAAGGCGCAGACGCCCGCGCGGTCGGCAGCGACGGTTCCGGATCGAGCCCCGACGGCAGAAACGTGCGCGCCATCGGTGGAACGGGTGGCCCGTGCGGGACGATTGGAACCCTCCGCGCCACGTTGACCCTTTTGATCGTTGAATGTACCGGCGGCCCAGGTGGCAATGCCTTCGCACAAGGTGGCAACGGTGCCGACGGAGCACCGGGCGAGAATGGCGGCGACGGCGGTAAGGCGATCGCACAGGCTGGTGGCTCGCTGTTTAACCTCTCCACGACCGGAGCCGTCTGTGCCGACGCTACCGCAATCGGCGGAATGGGCGGCGACGGCGGAAGCGGCTGCGACATCTCCGACACAGGCGGAAACGGTGGGGATGGCGGCGACGCCGACGCCGACGGCCCGTTCGGATTCGTCAGCTGCACTGATCGCAAGTCGCGCCTCACGGCCACCGGCGGAATGGGTGGTGACGGCGGAGACGATGAAAACAACCCCGGCGACCGTGGCACCGGCGGAAACACCGACACCAACGAATCCGTTACCGATACGGTCGAGAGTACGACCGAATCAGCCGGCGACGACGGCGCTAGCGGCGAAGGCTGCCCGGCCAACCCCGACCCCGACGAACCCGACGAGTTTACCAAGCTCAAGACACAGGATGTCACCCCCGAGTCCGGCGTCGCGAACACCTCACTCGCAGAAAGCTGCAACGTCTTCGGCGACGGCCAGGGCGCCGACCCGTTGGTCAACTCCTGCGATTTCACGATCCCCGAAAACGCCACCCGGATTCGCGTCACCGTGACCGCTTCCGACACCGGCAGTCGCGTCAACGTCTTCGCCCGTGCCAACACCGCGCAGGACGGCTTCTCCGCGTGCGGGTCCGACCAGAGCAGTAACATGACCGTGCTCGAGTTCACCCCGAACCAGACCGGCGCCGCGTTCGTCGCGATCGCCGACCGGGCCGTCGTGTCCGAGACCTACACGATCTGCATCGAGGTGCAACAGTAACAAAGCCGTTTCGCCCGACGGTGCCGTAGGGTGCGTTCCCTTCAACGGAACGCACCGGTGTCGGCCACGATCAATTACCTGGCGCGCCGGTCCAAACGCGACGAACCAAACAACTCTGTCAACAGGTGGCGCACCCGGCCCGCAACCGCCGACCGGTCAGCAACAGTGTCGCAACCGGCACACGGACCGGCAACATTGAGGACCCGAATGCCGGCGTCGTCTATGAACGTCCGTGCACGCGCGACGAGCGCCGCCACATCACTCGACCTACCCAGCTCGATCACCAGCAGTGACTTGCCACGAACGTTCGTAAAATCGAACGTCGCCCGTGTGCCTTCGGTCAACGGGCCACCAAAGTGCACGATCAGCGTACCGTCGGCGTCAGCGACGTTCCGGTAGGTGCGGGCCAGGCGATCCAGCAGCGAATCCGACGGTTCGGTGGATTGAGGATAGAACCGATCGAGGAAGCGCTGCAAAGCGATGTTCGGCGCACAGTCATCACCGGACCACAACGCCGCAAGATCGCGAATCACTCTGCGGTCTGCGTCGTTGGTCTCGCGAAAGATCCCCTTGCCCTCGTACCGAGAGGCTTCCCCTTTTGTCCAGTACCCCGCGGGCACCGTCCCGCCGATGGGAACTCCGCAGGCGAGCGCCGCGTCCCAGGCGGCCTTGTCGACGCCGTCCTGACCGCCGGTGAGGACCCGTTCGATTGGCACGCCGACCGCCCCTTCTGCCCAACCGACTACTTGGCTTCCTTCTCCGATGTGCCCTTCAACTTGGCCAATTCCGCCCGCAGGTCGCTCATCTGTTGCGCTTCGCGCGCGTCCTCGACCTGCTCCTCGGCTTCCAGCATGCGATCGATTTCGTCGTCGGTAATCGCCTCGTTGCTGGCAGCGATGTCTTGCGCCGCACCATCCTCCATGCCGTCGAGGAACATCTGCATTCGTTCCTCCATCGATTGTGATTGCAGCATCGCCTTTTCCCAGTCCATCTGGGTTTGCGTGAGGTTCGTGTCGCCGTAAAGCTTGCCCACCTCGCTGGCCATCATCGACATCGCGTTCGCGAAATCAGCCGAAGCTTCGGCCTGACGTTTGATGAGCAGCGCGTTCTTGATCGCGAGGTGCTGACGCTCGAGCATCTTCTTGATGGTGGCCGTCTTCTTCAGCGAGTTGCGGATGAAGTGGTAGCTCTGCATGTCGCCGATCTGCTTGGCGTGCCGGGCATTCTTGAGAAATTCGTCCATGAACTTGTTCTGCTCGGCAATGGACTTCTCGATCCGCCGAATGCCCTGGCGGATCTTGATGTCCCGCTCCATGCGGCGCTCTTCCTTGCTCTTGAACAAGCCCATCGCCGTGCTCCTCCCGGTCAGTGCCTATTCGGCCGCCTTGCCGCGCTCACGGACGCGGCGCTCCGCCTCGTCGAAGGCCTCGTCGGCGTTCTTGATCAGGCCGGTGTCCATCGCTTCCCAGACCTTCATCAGCTCAGCCGCTGCCGGCGAGACCGCCGCCCCGGCTTCGTCCGCCTCGTGCCCAAGCTGCAGAATCTCGTCCAGTCGTTCCTGATACAGTTCTGCCGATATCGAATCGTTCTCGATCAGCTTCTCGATCACCGCCAGGTCCGACTCGCGAATCAACGCGCGACTGCCACTGCTCATCCGCGTTCGCTGGGCGCTCTCCCGCAACAAGCGGAGTCGCGAAACCGTCAGCGCTTCCTTGCTACGGATGTTCAGATGCCGCGAGAGCATCATCTGCTCCGTGTGCATCAGATCGTACTGCTGAGCAAATGTCCGTCGAAGCTCGGGCGTCTTCTCGCTCGCGCCCTTTTGCACCACCTGCTGCTTTTCCTTGGCAAGCTTGTCCACCCGGCCGCGCATCCGGTTGCACTCGTTCTGCAGCAGCATTTCCTCTGCACGCAGCTCGGCAACCGTCATCGTCGCAAGCGTCTTCCGCTTCGTCGTCAACCAGGTGAAGAAGTTCATGTCTGCATGCTTCCCAGAGTGGATCTCACCAGCCGGCACGTGCCACGCCAAAACGGTCGCTCGGCGTACAACGACTCACAGTTCCAGCACGGACCGTCAACGCTGTTTCGTCAACCGAGTTCAGGCCGCGCACTCTTTTCGCGTTGCGACGGCGGATCGCCCGGGATCGGTGGTGCACCGTCCGGCGTCGACTCGGACGCCTGCTGATCCTCGGCAGCGCCCGGCGTTTGCTCCGTCGTGGACTCGCTCGCGGCAAATTCCTCGAACTCCTTGAGGATGTCCGCCGCCTCCTCCTCCATCGCCGGCGACAAGGTATTCACCTCGATGTTCGCGGCCAAATCGGCATTGGCCTCCAACTCGGTCATGATCGACTCGGCCTCTGCGGCCTCGCGCGTCAGATCCTCGGCCTTGGGCAACGAAATCCGCTTGCCCTGTTCCTTGAGCGTCAAATGATGGATATGCGTGCCCAGCACGTCGATCTGGTTCGTGAACATCTGGGCTTGGGAGCGGTTCCGCTGAAGCTCCCGACGCGCCCGGACGAGCTTGGCCGCGATCTGCTTCTTCTCCGCGAGCGATTTGGCCTTCGCACCCTGTGCGAGCGCCTCCCGCTCCTGCGTCTCCAGCGAGTCAATTCGCTGGTCGAAAGCGTGCCGCTGCTGCTCCAGCTTGACGCGCTGCGCGGTCAGTTCGCGCACCCGCTCCGCGATCGTCGGCTTGAGCCGAAGCAGCTTACGAATGCGACTCCACAGACTCATTCGAGGACCCTCCTCGATTATCGGGCTGCGACACAGGTGCAACGCTCCATCGTGCACGACCGTCATCAAACTCGGATCGGACTTCGCCGCTCGACGCGCGAGCGACTCCGCAACCCGCGGCGTCGTCCCCAAAAGCTCCGATAACTCCTGCATCGAGAGCCCTCGAGACTCGAGCACGTCCGCCTGCTGCTCCAAATGATACTGCAAACGACGCAGGCGGTCGTCCGCGTCCTCAAACTCGAACAGACGCGACCAGGTCGAGGTCGCGAGTCGCTGGGGCATCCGGACGTCCCAGCCGCCGTCCTCACGCGCCGCGATCAGCACCACGCTCGGCGGCCCCTCGTGCCGCGACATCTCCCAGGCACTATCGGCAAAGCCGGTAGCGCTCAGAAAAACGACCACGCTCGGCTTCTGGCGGCTGGGGAGCACTTCGTAGCGCGCCAGCGCATCCAGCACCTGCTCGCGCCCGATCGGCCCCGGGTCCGCATCCCCGCGCACCAGGGCCTCGATCGGCGGCAGCATCCGACCGCGAATCCGCGGCACGCGCTTGCCGCGCAGCACATCCAGCCAGCTACGGTGAAAGCGCAGATCCAGCGCCCGCGTCCCCGGCAACGTGTCCAACTCACGCCGGTCGGCGTTCATCCGCTGTAGCCGCGCGCGCACACCGTCCACACCGTCGGGCATCGACATCACGTCGACCCCCTGAGCCGGGAGCGAACGAATCAGCGTACGGGCCCGCTGCTCGAGCTGTTGCAGAAATCGACTCTCGATCTCGCGCTGGCGTGTGCGTTCATCCATAGGTATCAACGTCAAACAGGTTCAGGCGCTTGCCGCAGCGGCCGCAGAATCGGGCATGGCCCGGGTTGAGGTGACCGCACTCCTTCCGAGAACAGTGGATCTGCCGTCCCTGATCGCCGTGATCACCGGCACGGATTCCGTGTTCGCTCCGAAAGGTGGTCGTGATCACCCTGATCATGACCAGCAGACCAAAGAAAAGTAGGCCGACGAATCCGAAAACAACGAGGCCGCCGAACCAGACGACTACCTGACCGTTCAGCAACATCCGGCTACTCCTTCAACGCCGGCAGCGACGCACCACAGAGGATGCAGAAGTTGTCGTCCGGACCCGGATACGCCTGGCAGGCCGGGCAACGGCGAACCTCGTCGACAAGCGTCTTGCCGCACATCACGCAGAACTGGTCGTCCGGATCGCACGCGTTGCCGCACGCGCAACGCCGAGCGGTCGGCGCCGGTCGGTTCACCGGTCGCGAAACAATCGGCGGCGGCGGTGGCGGCACGACCCGCGCCCCATGGCTGAGGCGGGCCTCGACCTCCTGCAACGCGGCACGCGCGGATTCGAAACGTTTGTCGTAACGCGAATAGAACCGGCGAAAGATCTCGTCGACCGCCTTCGGCAGGTCCGCCCGAACCGACGTCGGCAAATCAACCCCGGCCGGACGCTCGCCGACCAGCATCTCGAACAGGATCACGCCAACCGCATACAAATCGCTTCGAGCGTCGGGATCACGGCTCCCGTCGCGCACCTCGGGGGCCATGTAGGCTACCGTTCCCACCAGGGAGTCTTCGCGCGCCAGGGAAGCGGATTGCGCTATCGACCGCAACGTCTCACCGTGGCTCAGCCCCAATCCGAAGTCGACCACCTTGACGTCGTCAATCGCGACGGCATCGAGCGGCCGCCCGTCGAGGTGTAGCAGGATGTTCCCCGGCTTCAGGTCGCGATGGACAACGTTCGCCTCGTGCGCAGCGATCAGCCCGCGAAGAATGCCCTGCAGGATGGTTCGCGTCGCATCGATCGGCAATCCGCCCGGCGACTCGTTCAGCACGCCACGCAACGAAGGCCCTTTGACCAGTTCCATCGTCAGGTATGGATGCTCCGCATACGGGTCCATCCCCATGACCCGCACGATGTTCTTGTGCCGCAGCCCGTGTACAACCAACCCCTCGCGCTGCAGATAACGGACATAGTCAGGCTGGGTCGGCAGCTTGATCGCGACCTCGTCATCCTGCCAGACATGATGACGCGCACGCCAGACCTCACCGAACGTTCCCGCGCCAAGCTGCTCTTCGAGCTTGTACTCGCTAACTCGCATTCCCGGTTGATACTGGCTCATACTCGACCCGTCCTCTCGACGGCCCTCCTCCAAACGACCCGCTACAAGCTCCCGTGGCGGTCCGCCAGATACTCGCACACCAGGTAATTATACGTTGCCACGATGCCCAAAGCCGTAACGGCCGAGAACCAGCCCCAGCCACCAGCCGGCAATCCACCGATCAGAATGAGCCCGACGACCACGTCGATGACGGTCAGCCCGGTAATCAACGCCAGCCCGACCCAGTTCTGCCCGATCTCGATCAGGCGACGGATGAAAAGCCGGACACTCCACGGCAACAACGCGGCGATCCCGATCCACACCAGCGTTCGTCCGATTCCGCTGATGATCGCGCCGCGCGCCTCCGGTCCCATGCGATAGACGCCCACCGCCAGCACGATCAGCAGCGCGAAGATGATCCCGGTGAGCACCTTCTCACCCACACGTCCGAGAATCCCCGAAGTCGGCGAATCCATCGCTGCTCCCTCAAACGGTCGGCCCGGTCGGTCAAAGCACCAGGCCAATCACCTGCATCTGGAGTGTACTCGTTTCCGTCAACCGCCGTAATTACAAATTCGGCCACTTCCCATAGCGACCACGTAACCCGGCCTCATTGTCGGTATTCGTCGATTCGACTGGTTTCTTCCGGCGCTGAAGTGCACACCCACCCATTTCCAGTTCCGGCGGACGCGCGCCGGCACTCAGGGTCGTGCGACCGTCGCCGTCGCCGACTCGGGTCGCGACCGTTGCAGGTGCGGCTCAATCGTCTTCCACGCCACGTAGAGGTACCCCGCGGTGAACATCAACATGAACGGCAGCGCCGCCGAGACGCGCGAGAACCAGCCATCCATGAAGGCGAAACTGATCATCCATAATATCAAATAGCAGCCGATCAGCAGCTCGGCCCACATTTGCCAGCGTTTGCGACCCCGCAAGCCGGCCAGCGCACCACCAGGCGCGCCACCCTTCTGCTGCTGGTCGCCGAACTTCGGCGTCCGGACGAATTCGCCGGTCGAACCGAAGAACCCATCGAGCGTTGCCAACGCATTGTTGAACGCAATCCCGACCCCCACGGCCATCAGCCCCGGTAGGTGCACCAGGGTGTTCCACCAGCCACGGCGCAGTTGAATCTGCCCCACGATGTAAAACGCGGTCGCCGATCCGAAACCCACCACGAACAACAACATCTCGAAGAGTGTCATCCACAAACCGCGCGGCGAACTCGGCAGCACCATCTTCGCCCACAACGCCGGGCCGATCAGCAACGTCAGCAGCACCATCAGCACGTACGCGACGCAACTCGTCAAATGAAAGATCGCCTCGAGCTTGATCCGCCAATCAGGTGCCGAACCCAGCACCGCCGGCAGGAGCTTCGCACACGTTTGGGCTCCACCCTTGGTCCACCGATGCTGCTGCGCCTTGAACGCATTCATCTCCGGCGGCAACTCCGCCGGGGCAGTGATCTGCGGCAGGAACACGAACTTCCATCCGCGAAGCTGAGCGCGGTAGGAAAGATCGAGATCCTCCGTGAGCGTGTCGTGCTGCCACCCGCCGGCGTCGCAGATCGTCTGCTTGCGCCAAATACCCGCTGTCCCGTTGAAGCTCATGTAACGCCCGCTCCGGTTGCGGGCGGTATGCTCGATCATAAAGTGACCGTCGAGCAGCATGGCCTGGGTCGTGGTCAGGAGCGAATCCGAACGGTTCAAGTGCTCCCACCGCGCCTGAACCATCCCGATTTGCGGTTCCATAAAATAGTGAATCGTGTCCTTCAGGAATGTCGGCGGCGGCAAAAAATCGGCATCGAACACCGCAACGTACTCCCCCGTCGCGACCGCCAGCCCCGCCTCAAGGGCCCCTGCCTTGTAGCCTGTACGATCCGCCCGATGCAAGTACGCTATCCGGAATCCCTCATTCCGAAACCGCTCCACCGTGGATCGCGCGATCTGCTGCGTCTCGTCGGTCGAATCATCCAGAACCTGAATCTCGAGCTTCTCGCGTGGATAATCCAGGCGACACGCCGACTCGATAACCCGCTCCGCCACCAGCCGCTCGTTGAACATCGGCAACTGAACCGTGACCGCCGGCAGATCACCGAAACGACCGACAGGCGACGGCCCCCGCATGCGGACGCGATAGAACATCCAGACCAGAAAGAGCCGGTGTGCACCGTAGACGCAGAGCATCCCCAGGACGAGGTAGTACGCCCAAAGGGCAACCCGACACACGAGGATCGTCGTCTCCATACACCCACCGCCCGAGCCAGGTCCGCGCCAAAGTCCCCGACTAGTACACGGTCGTCAGACTCGTAGCGGCCCTCGTACCGTTTTGGTCGCAACGTATCTGCAGTTCCACGTCACGCAGTCCACAACACACCGGATGTGGGCCGGCCACTGCACCACCGACCTCCTGCCGAGCCCCTCCTGCCAAGGTCGTCCGGGGCGTACGACGCGCGGGCACAAACCCGCTCCAACTCGCGATGCTACGGCCTGCGCCGTCCATGTCAACGAAGCGCAGGGGCCCACTCCATATTCGTTATTCGCGCGAAAACGCAGAATCTTCGGTCGGGGACGCGACTCGACCACCCGAAAATGGCCGACCCTGGCAGCCGATCCCGATTAAGAACCGGCTTGCGCCCTCCGCCCGGAACTGGCGGGTTTCACACCAACGCCGTCCGTCTGTACTATGAGCGACGCCTGCGACGGCGCGTCACGGAGGCGATCACCGACACAGGCAAACCAAACGAGAGGAGCCTTTGCCGTGGGCGAGATTCCGAGACCAACCAGCGGCCGCGATCAGGCCATCGAGGACTTTGCAGACCAGTGGCTGGTCGGACCGAACCAAGATCTTTATCAGGATATCTTGGTCACGGTCTGCCGCCTGGCGCGCGACGACGCCAATCGCGGCGACGTCAAACTCGTCCACCGCTCGCTGGCTGAGCTACGCTACGCATTCAAGGTGTTCGCCCCCTTCCGCGATACGCGGAAGATCAGCATCTTCGGATCGAGCCGAACGCCGGAAGACCACCCGAACTACCTAACCTGCGTCGACTTCGCTCGACAAATGTGTGCCGCCGGCTGGATGGTGATTACCGGCGCCGGCGACGGCATCATGAAAGCCGGCCACGGCGGCGCCGGACGCGAGGCCAGCTTCGGCGTCGCGATCCGACTGCCTTTCGAACAGAAAACGAACGATATCATTGCCGACGATGACAAACTGGTGAACTTCCGCTACTTTTTTACGCGCAAGGTCATGTTCCTCAAGGAAGCATCGGCAATCGCTCTCTTCCCCGGCGGGTTCGGCACCCAGGACGAAGGCTTCGAAGCGCTTACCCTCGTGCAAACCGGCAAAGCGGCACTCGTGCCGATCGTCATGCTCGAACAGCCCAATGGAACCTACTGGCCACATTGGGAAACGTACGTGCGCGCCGAACTGCTCGAGACCGGCATGATCAGCCCGGAAGACCTGCACCTGTTCCATATCGCGGACTCGGTCGAGTCGGCCGTGGACGAAGTCGCGCGGTTCTACCGCGTGCATCACTCGAACCGCTACGTCGGCAAGGACCTCGTGTTTCGACTCGAACGCCCCATCAGCGACGCCACCCTCGAGCGAATCAACGATGAGTATGCCAGCCAGATTCTCCACTCGGGCCGGATCGAACAAGGGCCGGCGCACCCCGACGAGGACGGCGAATACCCGGCGAAGCCGCGCCTGAGAATGCACTTCGACCGTCGCAGTTACGGCCTGCTCAGACGAATGGTGGACCTGATCAACAACGAACCAGCACCTGGCGGTGCCTCCTGAATTCAACGCCGCTCCGCCCGAAAACGCCCAATTTCGGGTGAAAAATCGCCAAAAAGAGCAAAAAACCCCTAAAAAATAGGGCGCAAATGTTCTTTGGCCCTTGACGGACGATCGTGGACCGGCGAAAAGTACTGCAAATGCAGGGGTTTTCGGCGATTGGCCGATGGTCGAGTCAGACCCCTGCAAGACCGAAAGCGTGCCACGACAGAACAGAACCCCTAGAGCAACGTGTGCAAACGCGAAACGCGCTACCGCACGTGGAGGACGGCAAGGATGGCCAAATCCGCCCCCGCAAAAGCCCGAACGAAGTCCGAAGTTTACTCGCAGATCGCCGACGACACCGGCCTGACCCGTAAGCAGGTCTCGCTCGTGTTCGACAGCATCAACACGATGATCAAGAAAGACCTGTCCGGCCGAGGCCCCGGGATGTTTCAGGTGCCCGGCCTGATGAAGATCACCGTGCAAAAGAAGCCCGCGGTCAAGGCACATACACGCCCTGATCCGTTCAACCCGGGCGAGACCATGCACGTCAAAGCCAAGCCGGCCCGCAAGGTCGTCAAGGTTCGACCGCTAAAGGGCCTGAAGGACATGGTGTAAGCCACCGTCCTCGGACGTTAGCGCGGCCCGGTGCATGACTCGACGCACTGCCGCCGCCAAAACGGCCAACCCAACAGATCGCGCCAAAATGAAACGCCGACGGTTCGGACCGCTCGGCGTTCTTTTCTTGCCACGGCGGCGCCGGTACACGGCTGGCTAATCGCCGCGAGCAGCACCATCGCGCAACAACGAGACACGCTTCGGCGTTCGACGGTCCGCGACAACCGGCACTACGCGATCTCGCCCGGCACGACGGATCGACAACCGAATCGTGTCGCCAACCGGCGTCTCACCCACCATACCCGCCAACTGCGGCGGATCGACGACCGGCGTCGATTCGATCGCGGTCACGACATCACCGGCCCGAATACCAGCCCGTTCCGCCGGCCCGTCGCTCTCAACCGACACCACCGCAACCCCTCGTTTGCGCCCGGGATCCTTCTCCTGCACCGCGAGCCCGATGTAGCCGTACTCGATCGATTGCCCGGCCGCCAGCATTCGAACGATCTTGCGCTTTCGGGACGAAAGCGGTACCGCAAAGCCGGCGCCTTCGTCCGTACCGAGCCGCGTATGCATCGCAGTGACAACGCCGATCAACTCGCCACGAAGGTTGAAGAGCGGCCCGCCCGAATTGCCAGGATTGATCACCGCTGTCGTCTGAATCATGTTGTGATAGAATCGGTCGTCCTTCTCACCCAGTCCAGGCAACCGCCGACCCAAATTCGCGATCACGCCCGTTGAGACCGAAAACCGACCATCTTCCGCAAGACCGAACGGATTGCCCACCGCAAGCGTCCACTGTCCACGCGCCAGCTGATCCGTCTTCGCGATCTGCGCGGCAACCAAATCGCGCGACTGAATTCGAAGCACCGCCAGATCCGCCCGAGCGTCTGTCCCGACCACGGTGCCGGGAAAGACGCGACCGTCATGCAACGTGACATCAACTCGCGTCGCATCTCGGACGACGTGCTCATTGGTCAAGATCAAACCGTCACGGCGAATGATCGTCCCGCTGCCATTGACCATCACCGCCTGACGCAACAGGCCGGACTTGCCATCGACGTCCAACCGCGCCTCTGCCTCACGCCGAACACGCAGACTTACCACCGACGGCTCAACGTCCTGCAAAACGGCCGCGAACGTCTGCTCCAACGTAATGAGTGCCGTCTCATCGACATTTGCCATACCCCGCCGGCGCTCATCCGCCCCAAGCGGCGCGGCGCACACCGTTACAATGACAACAACCGCCAGCCACGTACGCGATACCTGCGGACCCGTCCCAAACGTCGCTCTCATAGCCAGTATCCTTGCGTGCCGAGTAGGCGCCTCTCGAATGCTGCTGCCATACATCCGCCCTACGACGAATCGTCGACAGCGCACACGATGCGCACATCACCACGTTCCCGCCCGATTGAGCGGGAACCTTGCTCTACTCGCTTTTCGTGCAAGGATGGAGCCGGGGCCAATAACACCCCGAAAAATGGGGCTATCCCCCCTATAGCCCCATGGAGATCATTTGTTACGGGACGCCGCACGGGACGCAGGTCGCTTCGTCACCGGGATGGCGGCCTTGCGACCACTCTTGACCATCCCATTGTCGGACCGTGACGCTCCCGCGGCGCCCTTGCTATCCGTGGACGCCGACGATGCGTCCGCCTTCTTCGCATCCTCAGGCTTCTTCGCCTGCTCAGGCTTCGGCAGCTTCGCGTCCAATACCTTTTCACGGATTTCCTGGGCCATATCCGGATTGTCTTTCAAGAACTGTCGGGCGTTCTCGCGCCCTTGGCCCAGACGCGTCTCGCCGTAGCTGTACCAAGTGCCCGCCCGCTCGACCACGCCACAACTCGAAGCCAGATCGATCAAATCGCTCTCTCGACTGATCCCGGAGTCGAACAGGATGTCCAGCTCCGTCTCACGGAACGGCGGCGCTACCTTGTTCTTCACGACCCGCACACGGATGCGGTTGCCGACAACCATGTCGCTGTCCTTGATCTGACCGATTCGGCGAACGTCGACCCGAACCGAGCTGTAGAATTTCAGCGCCCGCCCGCCGGGCGTCGTCTCCGGACTACCGTACATGACCCCGATCTTCTCGCGAATCTGGTTGATGAAGATCACGCTCGTGCGGCTCTTGTTGGCAACACCAGTAAGCTTGCGCATCGCCTGACTCATGAGCCGAGCCTGCAATCCGACCTGCGAATCCCCCATCTGACCTTCCAACTCCTGTCGCGGAACCAACGCCGCAACCGAGTCCACGACGATCACGTCCAGCGCATTCGATCGCACCAGCATTTCGCAGATCTCGAGCGCCTCCTCTCCGCTCGAAGGCTGATTGACGAGCAGCTCTTCCAGATTGACCCCGATTCGCTTCGCCCAGGAGGGATTGAATGCATGCTCGGCGTCGATGAACGCCGACGCTCCTCCGGCCCGTTGCGCTTCGGCAATAATGTGCAGCGTCAGCGTCGTCTTGCCGGACGACTCGGGCCCGTAGACTTCGATCACGCGCCCCCGCGGAATTCCACCCCCGCCCAGCGCCAGATCAAGCGAGATCGCACCCGTCGAAACGCCATCCACCGGCTTGCCGGTGTCGCCGAGGTACATGATCGTACCTTTGCCGTATGATTTTTCGATCTGCGCGATCGCGCTTCGCAGTGCCGTTTCGCGATTCGCCTCGCGGTTGTCTTCCCGGGGTGCCGCCATCGTTTTGTTCTCCTGAAATGCCTCGATCGGTTCCTCTCAGCGACACCCTCATCCTACAAACAAATACCTAACTGTCAACGCCTGACGGCGGAATTTCCAGCGTCGCGGGAACGCCGATCGACACCGGCACAACCGCGCCCAGCACGCTTAGCGCGTTGGCCGACGAGAACCCGCGCTTCGGCCCGATCATCGTCAGGGTCGCGTCCGCGCGAAAACAAGGATCGTGAACGAGTCCGGTGTCCGCATCGAGCCCGGAGGGGACGTCGATCGCGACGCGCTGCGCCGACGCCGCGTTGGCCTGCACCACCCAGTCCTTCATGGTACCGCGCGGCGCGCCCGTCGCGCCCGTGCCCAGCAAGGCGTCCACAATCACCTGGGCGCTCCCAATGTCGTCCGCGACCTGTCGATCGTCGTGCCGCCGAACCTCGTGTCCGAGTGCGCGCCACACGCTCCAGTTGGCTCGCGCATCGCCACCCAGCCGTTCGGACGGTACCGCGAGGGCCGCGCAAACGTCGACACCGGCATTCGCGAGGTGCCGGGCCACGACGAATCCGTCGCCGCCGTTGTTCCCTGCCCCGCAAAGAACCATGACGCGCGACGCCCCGTCATGCTCCGCCAGGCGCTCGTGGATGAACTCCGCGACTGTCCGGCCGGCGTTCTCCATCAGCACGATGCCGGGGAGCCCGATCGTCTCGATCGCGTAGTGGTCCGTCCTTCGGCTTTCGTCCACCGATAGCCAACGAGTTGTTTCGTATGGCAATGTCATCGCGGTGCATCTCCCGGCGTTGACCCCGCCGCCGCACGGCGCAAGCCGCGCCGGAGTTCCTCGAACCCGATGGTGTCCACGCGGGCGGGGACATCGAGCAACGGCAACAGCGTCGCGTACGGCCTGACCCGCGCGTCGAGCCGCTGGGCCAGATCGACGCCGACGCTTGCCAGCGCGATTCCCGCCGGGATACCAGCCTCGCGTTGCTGCACGAGGTAGCGGTTCAGCCATTCGAAGTCCTGTTGCGCTCGACGCAGGGTTTTGAGCCGAATGGACGGCAGCGGGTTGCCGGAAACTCGATCCGGATAGATCAGGGCGCGATCCGCAGCCGTCTCCCAATGCGCCGGCTCACCCAGACAATCCGGTACGACGAGGCCGGTGGCGCCCGCGATGCGCGCGACCCACGCCGACCGCAGGAGCGTGGCCCAGCCACTTTCCGGCCGGTTCTCGCGAGAGCGGAACCAGAGCACTGGTGTTGTTCCCGATCGCCCGAACAGGGCCGTGTGCTGATCGAGGAAGGTCTCGTTCACAATCAGGCGATCCGCCACACCATCCAATGTGTCCCGCGCGCGATGCGCATCGCCGAGCACGGCGGCCAGCTTGATCGTGTCCCGATCGGGCAGGCGCATGGCAACGTTATCCAGTAGGAAACGAAGGCCGAGCACGTCGTCGTACACCCTCGGATTGCGGAGTTGCCACCAGCTGCTGCGCTTCGCTTGGCCAATTATGTTCGTAGGCAGGACGATGAAGTCGGTTTCCGACCACGACGCGCGATCGAGATGCGCTGCGAACTGGGCCGCGACCTGCGCCGTCCCGGTGCGGTACGTATCGGTGAATGCGTCCGCTGGCGGCCAGCGCATGTACGTATTCGGCGGCGGATTGCTACGGCCCCTTCGGAACTCACGGTAGGTCGTTCGAAAATGGTACTTGAACGCCAGCCCGTCCTTGGCCGACGCCGTCTCGAACGCGTAGTACATCGGCCAGTTCTCGTGGAACGGCAAGATGAAATGGTCGACGGGGACCGCTTCGCGCGGCAGGTCGCGAAACGCCGAACCGCTCAGATAGCGTTCGAACCGGTTGTCCCAGTCGGTCCAATCGACCCGTGGCACTGCTCCACTGACATCAATCCGCGGGGCAAATCCGGCAACGACTTCTCCGTTCGGCCGATAGGGCAGCGGCGCGAAGGTCAGCCGGTGCGCGTGCGCGAGGCGCTGGCAAGCATCATACAACGCCCAGGCCTCAGCGGACTCCGACGAAGCGCCTGTCACATCACCCGGCATGCGCGGCGACTGCAGGCTCACCGGGAACGAAAGCCGGTCCGGCAATTGGGCATCCACTACATCGACAATCAGCGGCACGTCCAGCACGGCGCGGCCATCCTTCACGACGACGACACGCGTGCGCCATCGACCGCGCGCCGCCCGGTGCGGGACGTACAAATCCACCCATACCCCCTGCACGACCACTCGTCGAGGCGGCTTGCCCGTAGGCTGCGCGGCCTCGACAGGGTCCGCGAACGTCAGGTCCAGCGGCGCCCCTGCCGCCAACGGCGTCAACGGATCGGGTGCGTACTTGTCGACGCCGAGCCGGCTGCGGACATACTCTTCCTTGAAAAGCGAGCTCTCGATCGCCGGCTGGGCAGCACCCGGCGATTCCCAATCCGCCAGCGTCACGACGTAGCGCCCGGAACCACCAGCCAGCATGACCTGGAACGCGACGAATTCGTTGCGCCCGGACTCGAGCGTCACCGGCCCCTGCTGCGGATCCCACCACGACGCGCCCTGGCATTGCATCCAGCGACCGTCCTGGCTGAGTGCGACCTCGGCCGACAACAGAAACGGCGACTTTGGCAGCGTGCCGATCGGGACGCGACGGAGCGTCGGAGCGCCAAGCGGCGCCGGGGCCGACGGCAGCTTGTCCAGCTTGGTCGAAACGACCGCGGATGGTTCCGCGCCACTATCGACGGCGCGCACCGCAACGTGCCGGTGGCGTGCGTTGCGCACAAACGACAGCAACACGGACCGTGTCGATCCCCCCGGCGTGGGCATGAACGGCAGCGGCGCGCGCGTGGCGCGCGCCAAATCCGCCGCTGTCCGCGCCGGCGTCTCCGACAGATAAACCTCGAAGCCGATCGCATCCGGAGCGTCGAAATCGACCCACTCCCGTCCCAGATCATCGCGACGCACGCGCAGCGCAGTCGGCGCCGCCGAGGGCCGCGCCGTGCGGGGACGGGTTTCGACGATCAGCGTCGGCGGCCGGGACGACTCGCGTGATTGCAGGTGGATGGTGGTCTCGCTCCGACCGAAGTCGTCAGTGAGCACGAGCGCCGGGGACTGGGTGCCCTGTGCCATCGCTTGTACGAACTCGGTCGGAATGTCGAGATCGAACTGTCCGGATTTGCCGTCGATTCGCGGAATGACCGTCTTCCAGCGCGATCCACCTTGACCGAAGGTGACGCTCGAGAGGTCGCCACCAGGCGGTCCCCACCATTTCGTGAGGCGCGGATTGGACGCATACGCGGCGTGCGCGAAACACACTGCCCCGGCCTGTGGGCCTTCATGCGCATGTCCGGCATGCCCGTGTTCGTCATGCTCCGATTCGCTGGCTGACGACTCGGTACATTCAACCCAATCCACTTCGGTCGCTACCGTGCTCACGCCGGTGCGAACCAGGAACTCCTTCGACCGATAGACCCTTAACGTCGCTTTGGTAACGACTCGGTCCTGGAGTGCTGACAGGTCGAACTTGAGGACGACCCACGCCGACGATCCCAGCGCCTGGAGCGTCCGATCCTCACTCTCCGACAGAAAACGCTCGTTGCCGGATGTCGCATAGACGGTGGCGTCCGCGACGACCGGGCACGTGATGGTTGCCTCGTCCGCCGGGCTTCCCGTTGCGTGTTGTCCAGATAGAAGAACGGTGGCAGCCACGATCCCGAGAGTCGATTTGAGATGCATCAGGTCTCCTGTCGTTGACAGTCGTACGAACAAAGGCATCACTGGCCTCCGTCTGCGTCGACATGGCGCGCGTCCGCATACAGGGCGCGCTCCAGCGTCTGTTCGATTATACTGGTCCCCAGGTTTCAATCCCCGTGCCGCTCCGTGAGGTATCGTGTCTTGCGTGACCGCGGCCGGACGGCTCCAGCGCATGCGGGGTCTGTCGCGATGTTTGCTCGCTATTGCTGCCGAATCGCGTATTTCATCGGTCCGGTCGTGTGGATCACATCGCGGGGCGCAATCGCGGACGAAGTTTCAACTGCCACGATGCTCCGTGAAATCGTCAGCGTCGATCAGCTTTCCGCGTTTCCGGATCCACCGTTCACGTGTCGGCAGTTCTCGAGCTATGACCGCGACTCCACCACACCTCAGGATGAGCGGAGTTGGTTCGCCAATGCCGACACGGATCACTTTTTGCGAACCGAATCGCGCCAGGGGCGGTCCGAGCACGTGCTGATGGACGCCGAGGGTCCTGGCGCGATCGTACGGATCTGGTCGGCCAACCCGCAGGGAACGCTGCGGGTCTACCTCGACGGAGCTGGCACGCCGGCGCTCGAAGTCCCGCTGGCGGACTGGCTTGATGGTTCGGTTCGGGGTGCACCGCAGCCGCTGGCCGGCACGCGCAGCCGCGGATGGAACAGCTACTATCCGATCCCCTACGCACGGCGATGCAAGGTGACATGCGACCGGCGTGGGTTCTACTATCACGTGAACTACCGCACCTATCCAGCCGGTACGCGCGTCCGTTCGTTCACCAGCGACCAACTCGCGGCGAACCACGAGCTGGCGACCGAGATCGCGGCGCACCTTCTCGCACCGCCGACCGGCCGATCGCCAAACGTGCAGCAGCGAGCGACGAAGCATGAAGACGTGCTCCCCGGCAAGAAGGCGACGCTGGCGAAACTCAGCAGTACCGCGCAAATCGACCGACTTGCGATTCAGCTATCAGCAGAAGATCTGCCGCGCGCGTTGCGACAGACGCTGCTCAAGATCGCGTTCGACGGACATGAAACGGTCGCGGCACCGCTGGGCGACTTCTTCGGCTCGGCCCCTGGCGTGAATCCTTATACGTCGCTGCTCGCGGGCGTGAACCCGGACGGATCGATGTGGTGTCGCTGGCCAATGCCCTTCCACGAGCAGGCGGTCGTACGGATCGCGAACCACGGCGACCAGCCGGTCAACGTGAAATGCACGTTGGACCATATGCCGATCGAATGGACGCGTGACACGCTCTATTTTCACGCCAAGTGGCGCTCGGCCCGCAGCGTCCCGACGCGGCCGTTCATCGATTGGAACTACCTGACGGCGCGCGGACGCGGCGTGTTCGTCGGCACGACTTTCTCGATCGCGAACCCCGTTCGTCAATGGTGGGGCGAAGGCGATGAGAAGATCTACGTGGACGGGGAGCCGTTCCCGAGCACGTTCGGCACCGGCACCGAAGACTACTTCGGATACGCATGGTGCAGTAACGAGCCGTTCCAGCACGCATTTCACAACCAGACCCGGTGTGACGGGCCGGCAAACTTCGGCAACACATCGCTCAACCGCTGGCACGTCCTCGATCGCATTCCGTTCGCGCAATCCATGCGCTTCGACATGGAGCTCTGGCACTGGCATGAACGGGCCAAGGTCGACATGAGCGTCGTCGCGTACTGGTATGCCGACGCTCGGGCCACGGACGGGTTCGAGCCGATCAGCCCGGAGGATCTTGCGTGGCGACCACTAGCGCCGTACGCGGCACCCCGCGTTGCGGGCGCGGTCGAGGCCGAGGAGCTGTCGATCGTTGAGATCGTCGGCGACGCACGGCCCCAGGAATGGCCGGGGCTGAGCAACGATCACCAGCTATGGTGGCACGGCGGACACGCAATCGGCGACCGGCTCACTCTCGCGTTCGACCTGCCGGCCGACCGAGAACCCGGTCCGTACCGGGTTGCGGCGCGGTTCCTCACCGGTCCGGACTACGGAATACACCGCGTGCTGATCAACGACGTACCGATCGCGCCGCCCATCGATTTTTTCAGCCCACAGGTCCGACCGACGGCCGAGTTACCGCTGACGCGCGCGACGGCTGAGCCCGGCGATTCCATGTCGATCGCTGCGGTGCAGCTCGAAGCGACCGGCAACCGGATCACGTTCGAAGCGCTCGGCGCGAACCGACAAGCCGTCCCGGCGCTCATGCTCGGTCTCGATTATCTGCGTTTGGTCCCGGTCCCCAAGCCCTGAAGGGATATCCGATGGCATTCGAACTATCGCTGACTGACGTCTGGGCCGCCGAGTTGCGTAATCGACCCGGTGAGCTTGCACACCTGCTGGAGCGACTGGCGCACAGCGGCGCGGCCCTGGAGTTCATCGTCGCCCGTCCGAGCGACGCCGGCTCGACAATCGTTTTTCTCGCACCGCTGTTGGGTGATGCGCAGCTCGACGCGGCAAAGGAGCTCGGCCTGCATCGCTCGGACACGATGCACGTGGTCCGGGTCGCGGCGCCCGATCAGCCAGGATTAATGGCCCGCATGATGCGCACGCTCAGCAGCATGACGATCAACGTTCGCGGACTGACCGCGTCGGTCATCAACGGCAAGTCGGTCGTTTACATTCGTTTTGAGTCCGCAGACGACGCACAGCGCGGTAAAGAGGCGATGAAGAAGACGTTACAATAGCGCCGATGGGCGCGGCTGATGCAGCACTTCGAGTACAGAACAGGTGGGGAATGATGATGTTGATTCTGCTTGCGTTGCCGGCGCCGGGAGACATTGCAGAAGCGCTACCACCGACGCCGACATTCGATCAACGCGTGGACTACTTCGCATGGTGCGCGCGCGTTACGCGCGGTACTCACGCATCCGATGCCAACGCGGCGGCGCTGTACGCGCAAGTCGAGTCTGAGCTGGCGCGGATCATGGCTCCGGACGATCCGGACGACCTCGACGAACCGGCCTGGCCAGCGGGCATGTGGACGGATTCGGAGTCCGACAGTGACGACCGCCCACATCCGTGGTCACCGACAAAACACCCGCGCTGGGAGAAGTCGTATCGGTTGACGCGTAATGTATGTCAGGTGATCCAGCAAGCTGCCAAGCGGCCCTATTGCGAACAGCCCATCGAGGTCGCGGAGGGGCCACGATGCATCTTTGCAGAAGAGCCGCCGTTCACGTACCGCAGCCGTACGTACGTCAAGATCCTCTCCGAGAACGCGTGGCGGGAACCGATCGATTCGGCTTCCTTTCTCTTGACGCTGGATACGAGTCTGGCGATTGCGGATCAGCTAGACCGAGTTCCGACCGCCATTGCATCGATCGCCGCGTCGAGCCTGCGCAACCTCGTCGATCTCGACGTGCGGAGTGCGCTCCACTACGAATTGTTTGACGCAGACACCATTAAGAAGGCACTGGCGATTCTGGAACGACACGACGCGCACGAAGAAGGCTACAACGAATATGTCGCGGGCGAGCTACTCGGACTTTTTGACCTGATTCAGGTGGCGCATGACAAGGCGCAGCCGGTGGTTCCGAACCTCGCGATCTGTGGGCTCGAACAGGCCTTTCGACGTGTTCGTCAAGGTGCGGCCGATCCATCGCGCGTTGCACGCGACCTACGGAGACTGTTCCTCGAGCTTCAGGAACTCGCCGACCGGCCCTACTCACCGAAGCTTGCCAGAGAGGTGGACGCAACGGCCGATCGCATGGCCGAGATCTTCGGAGCGCCGATCAAGCCCGATTTCGGCGAGTTTGCGGAGCTGCTGGAGGAGCTGCCTGACCTCGGGTACGCGCATTCCCTTCGGCTTTTTCATTATCGCGCGGCGTCACGCGCCGCGACGCGGGTGTTGCTCCATGTCCATCTCTACAAGGCCGACAACGGCGAGTGGCCGAAGACACTGGAGGCACTTCCGGGTGAATTGGCAACCAAGCTGGTTGACCCGTTTGCCAACCGCGCGTTCCGTTACCGTATTGTTGACGGCGGGCCGCTGCTCTACTCGCTCGGACTAAATTGCAAAGACGACGGCGGAAAACAGGATCCGGAAATGTGGGACACACAAGCCGGCGATCTCGTGTACTGGCCAATTCGCGAGTAGTCGCAATGGTACTGGCCATTGTTTGGCTTGTCCGCCAATGCACTATTCCTCGATGGCAACCAGCCGACCTCTGACGACCCAGTGGGGCGTACCGTCCGTTCGTTTGGCGTAGGCAACGAACTTCGCAAGATCGATTGCGGGTTGCGCACGTATCTCCCAAAAAGTCGAGTCCTCGGCGCGTATGGCGATCAGCGAGTCTTCGGCATCAATTGAAGGCTGAGGGCCGCAATTCGCGAAGAAATCGTGAATGTCGAAGCAGTTGACTGCCAACTCGTACAAATCGTCGATCGAGAACGAGCGCCCACCAGCCCGAACGGCACGTTGTAGATCGCTATATGTGTATTTCAGCTTGGACTCTGGTGACAAAACCACATTCGCCTCAAGAACGTGCCAAGGCGTCTGGGTTGCTATCCGCATTGCTGCGCAAATCTCAATGATGTCTACAAGTCGATTGGCTCCGCCTGAAACGAGTGGTGAGAATATCCGTAGCGCTTGTTCCAACTGTTACTGCCTTCCAGATGAACGAGCAGGTGGCATCGGAGAATTGCGCATGCCCGCGCGAACCACCTTCATGCGCAGTCCTCGACTGGCGGCCTGCCGGCCAATGCGCGAGTGCAATATTCCGCCCCGCTGCCCCCCTCCTGTACCTACCCGGGGCTGACGCCACCGGCTACTCGACTGTCACCGACTTCGCGAGGTTGCGCGGCTTGTCGACATCACAGCCGCGCAGGACCGCGGCATGATACGCCAGCAGTTGCAATGGGATGACGGTCAGCAGCGGCTGAAGCTCCTCGGGCAGGTCGGGCACGAAGATCACGTGATCGGCGAGTTTCTCGATCTGCTTGTCGCCCTCGGTCGCTACGGCGATCACACTCCCCCCGCGACTGCGGACCTGCTCGACGTTGTTGATGATCTTGTCGTACCAGTGACCGCGCGGGGTGATGATTACGACCGGCATCCCCTCGTTGATCAGTGCAATCGGGCCATGCTTCATCTCGGCTGCCGGTAGTCCTTCAGCATGAATGTAGCTGATTTCCTTGAGCTTCAGGGCCCCTTCCAGCGCCACCGGGTACTGGATACCGCGACCGAGATAGAGCCAGTTCGAACGTTCGATGTACTGTTGCGCGATCTCGCGGGTCTGGTCGCTGACAGCCAGCGTTCGCTCGATCAGATCGGGAACCTGCGCCAGCGCGCGGAGGTAGGTGTCGCAGTCGGCATGGCTCATGTGTCGTCGGCGCCCCAGCATCGCGGCGATCATCGACAACACCGTCACCTGCCCCACGAAGGCCTTGGTCGAGGCGACGCCGATCTCGGGTCCAACGTGCAAATAGACGCCGGCATCCGTCTCGCGCGCGATCGTCGAGCCTACACTGTTGACGATACCGATGGCGAGCGCCCCCTTTTCCCGAGCCTCGCGCAGCGCCGCCAGTGTGTCGGCGGTCTCGCCGGACTGCGAGATCGCGATGATGGTCGTCCCGTCGTCGATGATCGGGTTCCGGTAGCGAAACTCGCTCGCGTATTCGGTCTCGCACGGGATCCGCGCAATCTGCTCGATCAGATACTCGCCGATCATGCCGGCGTGCCAGGCGGTCCCGCACGCAGTCAGGATGATCCGCTTGGTGCGCGTCAGCTCGCGCGTCACGTTGGCCAGCCCGCCGAGCACGATGCGGCTCGCGTCGAGGTCCAGTCGCCCGCGCATCGCGTTCCGGATCGACTCCGGCTGCTCGCAAATCTCCTTGATCATGAAGTGCTGGTGGCCGCCCAACTCGAGCTGCTCCAGCGTCCATTCGATCTCCTCGACCTCCTTCGAAACGGGGGCCGCTTCGAGCGTCGTGCTGCGGAAGCCGCCATCGCCGACGACGGCGATCTCGTTGTCCGAAAGGTAGATTACTTGCGAGGTGTGCTGGATGATTGCGGCCGCGTCGGAGGCAATGATGAACTCGTCCTGGCCGACGCCGACGATCAACGGGCTGCCGCGCCGTGCGGCCACGATCACCCCCGGTTCGTCCGTATGCACGGCGGCGATGCCGAATGTTCCCCGGACCTCGCGCAGCGCCTCGCGAACAGCGTCCTCGAGACTTCCCTCGTACAGGTGACCCACGAGTTTCGCGAGCACTTCCGTATCGGTGTCTGTCTCCAGCTCGATACCCTGCGTCTTCAAGTACTGGCTCAGCACGCGGTAGTTTTCGATGATCCCGTTGTGGACGAGCGCAAGCTTGCCGGTGGCGTCGCGATGCGGATGCGCGTTGTCCTCGGTGGGGGCGCCGTGGGTGGCCCAGCGGGTGTGAGCGATGCCGACCTGAGCCTGCTGAACCTCGTTGTCGAGACGCTCCTCCAGTGCGGAGATTCGCCCTACAGCCCGTCGGATCGTGAGCTTTCCGTCACGGATGACTGCCAGGCCGGCCGAGTCATACCCCCGATACTCGAGGCGCTTCAACCCTTCGGTCAGGATCGGGGTTGCCTCCTGCTGGCCGATGTACGCGACGATTCCACACATGAAATGATCTCCTCGAGTTGTCGACGGGGTCCGACGTTGTTGTCCCGTACGCTGGACGAACGCGCCGGGTTCAGGATGCCGCCGCGATAATCCTCACAATCCTAGCCTTATCAGACCCCGACGGGGAGCCTCTCGCCTGCACCGGGGCCATTTTCTTCCTATCGGCTCAGGCATCCGCCCGAGCCGCCGATGAAACATCACCGCACGCCGCGAAATCGAAACCCCGCGGCGTGCCAAGCAATATCGGACCTGTATTCGAGGAGTTCGCATGGGCGCCATACCGGAAAAACTGATCTCGCAGCTGATCGAAGAAGACGAGGACATGCGCGACATCGTCGAGGAATTTGTTGACAGTCTCGACGAACGTCTCAAGGAACTTCGACAAGCCCACGCCGCCACGGATTGGGAGCAACTCGCGATGTTGGCGCATCGGCTGAAGGGTGCCGGCGGTTCGTACGGATACCCCGATATCAGCAGCATCGGCGCCGAGATGGAGAACGCGTTCCGCAACCAGAGTGACGGTCAGTTCGACACCTGGGTGCAACAACTCAGCGATCTGGTCCAGGCCGCCAAGTCCGGGTTGAGCGACTGACCGAGCCCGATCACTGGACCGGAATCTGTTGGCCGCGCACATTCATGCCTGGATTACTGCGACTGGTAGCAAGATCGACGGGAGCCAGCTTCCGCAGTTCGTCCAGCTTGGCGCCTGCGGCAAGCTCAAGGGGTTTCCGCGGCTGGGGCCCGACGAAGCCCTCCGGGAACGCTTTCGAGAGATCGCTGTTTACTACGCCGATCGCCTGGAGTATGGAGTCACGCAGCGCGTCAAGTTGTTCGGCGGCTGACGCTTGGGCGGCTTCGCGCTCGGCAATGCCCGCCTCGCGCAAATTCAGCTCGTCCTCGCGCGCAGCAACTCGGGCCTCCCGCTGCCCCAGCTCGCCTAACTTCTCCTCGTAGGCGCTGAGTCGCTCGTCGAACTCGCTGCGATCCGAGTCAAGAATCTCGCGCAACCGCCAGTACTCATTGGTTTCGGTCGTGGTCTTGGCCTCCGCTCTTTCGAGGCGCGCGGCGCGCGTTTTCAACTCGTTCTCGAGCGCCTGTAGCTCAACACGGGCGGCCTCCAACGCTTGTTCGTGCTGTAGCAACGTCTGTGAGCGCGTATTCAGCTCGTCAGCGATCCGCTTCCATTGCGCCTCCTGACGCTGGATGGCCTCTAGTCGGCTGCTGACCTGCTCTTCACGGCGCCGGATCTCGGCCTCGCGCGAGTCCTCGCGCGGACGTTCATTGGTGGCGGCATCGGTCGACACCATTGCCGGCTCGGAGTTCGCGGTTCGTGGCCCGAAAAGCCTCTCTTTGAGCGATTGCAGCGCGGATTTCGTCTCCGTGGCCGCCGCCTTGGTCTTGTTGGACGGGGTCGTCCCAGCGGCGGTGGCTGGCTCACCGGCAGCGGATTTCGTTGGCGGCGCGACAGGCTCCGCGGTGGGCTTTGGTTTGCCGGAATTGGACGCGGTTTGGGCGGCGTCAGCGGTCTTTGGGGGTGCCGACGGGGTGGCCGGGGGCACCGGCGCGGACGTTGCGGCCACTTTGGGGACGGGGCGCGCAGGAGCCGCTGGTCGGGACGCCGGGACCGACTCGGCAGCCTGGGCCTCAGCGGACGGCACGCTCGCGCGAGAGTTCGCAGATCGCGGCGTCGTAGCCGGCGGCGCGCTCGCACGGGGCTGCCCCGACGGTCGTGCCGCGGGTTGTTTGGCGGGTTTTGGTTCAGAGGACGCGGGCGCACTCGCGGCATTCGGGTCGAACCCCACGGGCCCCTTCCAGGCGACGCTCATCGTGACGCCACCGATGTTGAGCTCGTCGCCATCGAGGAGCCATGAAAAGTCGATCCGACTCCCGTTCAGGTACGTGCCCGAGCGACTGCCGAGATCGAAAAGTACGGGTGCACCCTGCAGGAAGAAGATCAACGTATGCGCCAGCGACGTTTCCGGCGTATCGACCACGACGTCGCAGGTCTGGCGACGTCCGATCACTGCCGCGGTCGATTGTAACACGTGCGTCCCGAGGGTCCCGCCCAGCGTCAACTGGCGCTCAGCCTGCGCTGCGCGCCAGGAACTGACGAGCGAATCCGACGTTTCGAAGTGCACGTTGATCGGAATTGGCCCGACGCGCAGCTTGACCTTGGGGATCAGCTCCGTGACGTTCGCAAACGTGTTGTTGACGTACGTACCACAACGACTGCGCAGGTCGCACACAAAGACGGCTGCGCCGGTGTGCACGATCGTGCAATGCACCCGCGAAACGTCTGGGTGAACGAGAGTGTAGTCACAGTCTCGTCGACTGCCGATAACCGTCACCGGCTTGGCGATCCTGTGCGGGGCGGTTTCTTCCAGACCGACCGCCTCTAACCGGACCTGAATTGCGTTTTTTGGGAGCGTCGGGATAGGACGCTCGGCGTTTTGTTGCGTCACGGTTACAGCCTCCAGACAAACTTCCTTCACCCAGCGAGCGGCGCGGTTCTGATAAGCGCTTCCTGCGTCCAGTATGCAGTCGCTCACCATCAACTATTCAAAATGGGTAAGTCGGGAAGCAAGGAGCCTCTTGACAGACCGGATATTTTTGCCGAGCATTATCGGCTCGCTCCACCGACATGATCTGCGTGTCGCGTTCAGAGCTGGAAAAAACGGGCGATTAGCTCAGTTGGCTAGAGCGCGTGGTCGACATCCACGAGGTCACTGGTTCGAGTCCAGTATCGCCCATTCATCCCCCCTGCCGGTTATCGCCACCAATTGCCGAACGTCGTCAACTTCTGACACACCATCGACTTGCGCGCTCCACGCCGAATCTCCCGTCAACGCCTGAACACCCCTGACGGCTGTGGACTGCTGCGCATTTTGCTGCGCCTCGCGCGAAGGTTGCTGCGCCTGGTTGGAAGTGTGGGCGCTTCTATTCGGTTGGATGGCACTGGCGGCTAGTCCGCCAGTGTTATGAGCGTCCTGAATTGGGAAGCCGTTTTGGTGAGACATACCGTTATCGCTCGCTGTGGCGCCCACTCGATCCATTCCCGCCGCCCGCCGAAGGTCCGAATCGAGATCAATGCTCGTGACGTAGTGCCGGGCCGCGATCACCGGCGAGTTGCCGAGCCATTCGCAGACCGTCGGGAGCGCAAAGTCTTCCATCAGCTCGCTCTGTCGGCTGGCACGCAGGTTGTGGAAAAGCCGAGGCCACGGCTCCAGTCCGGCACGTCGGATAATCCGCTCGAAGTGGGTTCGCAGGTTCGACGCTCCTTGCCGCAGTCGATCGATCACGTACTCGCTGCCGTCCGGCGCCTGCTCGAAAAGGTCGAGCAACACGCAGCGTAGCTCGGGGAATAGCGGAATCTGTCGCGATGCGTACCGTTCGTTATGCGCCTGCTTCGGGCAAGTGACGCGGACCGTTCCTCGATCCCAGTCAATGTCTGACCACCGCAATGCGAACGGTTCGCTTGGTGTCCGCAGCCCGCCGTAACGCGAGAGTGCGATGATCGCGCGCCATTCCGCATCCGGAGCGGCTTCGAGTAGCCGTTCAGCGGTCTCGGGCGGAATGAACTGCTTTCGCTCATCGTTGGCCTGCTGCCCGCCTTTGACGCCATCGAACGGATTTTCGGCGGCGAGCTTCCAGCGAATCGCGGTTCGCCAGATGGAGCGGGCGCAGCCGACGCGCCGACCGACGGTGGCTTTCGAGAGTTGTTGATCGTCTACCAGCCAAACACGCCACTCGTCGGCGTCCGCGGGGGCAATCGTGCGGAGTAGTCGTCGCTGCCCGAAGAACTCTTCGAGGTTTCGGCGAGTGTGACCGTACGCGGTCCGCGTCGAGTCTTTAACGGCGAGTCCGTTGAAGTATCGACGTAGGAAGTTGCCAAGCGTGGCATCGGAGCGCCCTGCGCCTGACACGAGGCCGACCGATCGGAGCTTCGCGCGCAGCGCCTCGTCGAGTTGGCCGAGCCAGGTAGCGGTCTCCTGATCGTGCGGTCGATTGGCGAGCTTGTCGGCGATGATCGCCTCAACGCGAGCTTTGATGCTCTGTGCCGCCTTGGCGTTCACCCGTCCGAGCCGGATCGACCGTCGTCGACCGTTCCGTTCCAGATTGAAGTCAATCCGCCGAAGCCCCGTCCCGTAGGTGACAAGCGAAGCCATGAACTGCCCCTTGTGTGCGCGTTGTGCGCGATTGAAGTTTCTAGGATATCGTGTCGTCCGTGTTCGTGGGACGATCCGCGCCAATTTCTGTAGCCTCTGATGTGCCGGTGCCTGCCGGACCGTCTTTCTCGCGTCGAGGCTCATCCCCGCCAAGGCCGCCAAGGATGCCAAGCTCCGGAGTTTGGCGCTGTTGGCGCTCTTGGCATTCTTGACGCTCCTGGCAGTCGTCGTCTGCCCCTGACGTAGACCCCGTTGGCGCGTCCTCACTGCATGTGGGCAGCGCCCATACCCAGTGTTCGCCGACCCGCGATGAGCTCGCGTCGAGTCTTGCCTTTGCACGCTGCGCCGTTCGCCACTTGATGCGGTCGGCTTTCGCGCGTTACGGCACGGACCTCGCGGCGCTGCAACCGCCGTTCAACTCCACTGGCCGCTTCGGAATCGATGCCACGGCGCCACACGAGCAGGACGGCGGGACTTGGACTTGCTTGGCGGTGTCTACCGGGGCTAGGATCCCATTGGGCCCATTCAGAGGAGACGCACTATGACCAACACAGCCAACCGGTTTCCGCCCGGCGTGCTCGTCGGCGATGACGTACGGGCTCTTTTGACCCTGGCCAAGCAGCGCTCGTTCGCGCTGCCGGCGGTCAACTGCACGGGATCGAACACGGTGAACGCCGTGTTGGAGACGGCACGGGAAGTCAACTCGCCCGTCTTCCTTCAGTTCTCAAATGGCGGGGCGGCGTTCTTCGCTGGCAAGGGGTTGGACAACGCCGGCCAACAAGCGGCGATCGCGGGCGCGATCGCCGGCGCCGAGCACGTGCATCGCTTGGCGGCGGCGTATGGGGCCCGGGTGATCCTGCACACAGATCACTGCGCGCGGAAGCTCCTGCCCTGGCTGGACGGCCTGCTCGACTTCGGCGAGGAGTTCTACCGGGTGCACGGGCGGCCCCTGTTCAGTTCGCACATGGTGGATCTGTCGACGGACGCTTTGCAGGAGAACATTGAAACGGTGAAGCGCTACCTGGAGCGCACCAGCAGGCTCGGCATGACGCTGGAGTTTGAGCTGGGCGTAACCGGCGGCGAGGAAGATGGGGTTGATCACTCGAACGTCGATCCGGCCCACCTCTATACACGGCCCGAGGATGTGGCGTACGCCTATGGGGAGTTGATCAAGGTGAGCGATTGTTTCACGATCGCAGCCTCGTTCGGAAACGTCCACGGCGTATACAAGCCGGGCAATGTCTCGCTGCAACCCAAGATTCTGCGCGATTCGCAGGTCTATGTGCAAAAGAAGTTCGGGACCGGAGAGAATCCGATCTGCTTCGTGTTTCACGGCGGATCCGGCTCCACGCTGGAGGAAATCCGTGAAGCGATCTCCTACGGGGTCGTCAAGTTCAACATTGACACAGACCTGCAATGGGCGCTGTGGGACGGTGTACGGCTGTTCTATCAGGAAAAGCAGGCGTACCTGGACTCCCAACTCGGCAACCCCGAGGGGCCCGACCAGCCGAACAAAGGCTACTACGATCCGCGCAATTGGCTGCGCAAGGGCGAGGAGTCCTTCAAAGCGCGCCTGGTCGCGGCATTCGAGGACCTGCAGAACATCAACACGCTCGGACAGCGCGCGGCGCAGCCGACACGCCGGCCGACGGTGGCTTTTGAAAGTCGTTGATCGTCCACCAGCCAGACACGCCACTCGTTGGCGTCCGCGGGCGCGATCGTGCGGAGTGGTTGGTGTCGCCCGAAGAACTCTTCGAGGTTTCGGCGAGTGTGCCCGTATGCGGCCCGCGTCGAGTCCTTGACCGCAAGCCCGTTGAAGTATCGGCGTAGAAAGTTGCCAAGGGTGGCATCGGAGCGTCCGGTGCCTGACACGAGTCCGGCGGACCGAAGCTTGGCGCGCATCGCCTCGTCGAGTTGACCGAGCCAGGTAGCGGTCTCCTGATCGTGCGGTCGATTGGCGAGCTTGTCGGCGATGATCGCTTCGACGCGCGCTTTGATGCTCTGTGCCGCCTTGGCATTCACGCGTCCGAGCCGAATCGACCGTCGCCGACCGTTCCGCTCCAGATTGAAATCAATCCGCCGAAGCCCCGACCCGTAGGTGACTAGCGATGCCATGAATTGCCCTCCGTTCTCGTGGAAGGATACCCCGACTCGGGTGCTGAGCCCATTAGAAAGTCGCTCGTTTCGTCGAGCCGTCAGTGGTTTGAGGCGTTTCGCACTTGATCGTGCCTCACCGTATCGGCGTCCAGTTACATTCCAGGATTGCGCCCGCCTCGTCGATTCGCCGACAAACGGATGGGCCGACCAGCTCTTGAAAGCCCTTGAGGTCCTCGTTTGCGATCAGCACGGTCACGCGCGTTGCCATGTATCGTTCATCCATCAGCGATTCGAATTGGGTGCGCTGCGCCTCGGTCCGGAGCGTCTGATGCAGCTCGTCGATCACGAGGTACGGATAAGAACTCCATTCGGCCCGCCACGCGTTGTCTTCGGTCGGGCGATTAATGAAGTCGCCCATCAGGTTGATTGCGGTCGTGTAGCGTCCCCAGCGGCCCTTGCGGATGCGTTCGGAGATTGCCGTTGTTGCGATCTGCGTCTTGCCGGTACCGCGTCGGCCGATGATTGCCACGAAGGCGTGTTGACTGGCCGCAAACTCGCGGACCGCGGCACGGTAGGCGTCCATCGGCGTGTATGGCGGGTTTGCTAGAAGGGTGTCCCAGCTCGAACGACCGGAGTGCAGCCGGGGTAGGTGCGCCGCCTCGAATCGCCGTTGGGTGGCTCTCCACGTGTCCTCACAGTCCGCGCACAGAGAATGGTCGCCGGGAGCGCCATAGACCTGCTCGTTGCAGCGTTTGCACTTGTATGACTCGCCGCTCGATAAGGCGCGTGCGACCATCGCCCGAGACTCAAGGCTCGCCGATTCGGCGCCGGATCGGGATGCTTTCGTCGATGCCGCGGTGTCCGCGGGTTCGCGATGTTCCTTTCGCGTCGTCATTGGATCCATCCTTTGCGTTCATTTCGAGTTGCGCTTGCTCGCGACCGAGCCAGCGGGTCAATGCAGCGTTGAACTTCGTCCGGGGCCGTTTGTTCGGGTTGTCGCGGCACCAGCCGTCCATCGTTGCCAGGAACCGGTCGATGGGGACGAGTGGATAGAGCCGCGACCATTGCGTGCGGTGTTCGGTCGTGATTCCCGACCAGCCGTCGTCTGGATTCCAGGAGATTCGCGGCAGCAGCGGCGGACGGGCGGAAGCCCTATCTTCGTCTTTCTTTGTTTCTTTCTCTCTTTCTTTATTTCTTTCTTTGGGTGCGCAATCGGCGCGCACAGGTTGTGCGCACTCGGGCGCACGTGTCGTGCGCGCGGCTTGGCTGACTTGATCGTCCGTGCTGCCTCGTCGTTGGTTGGTGCGCTGCTCGCCGACAATCCGTGTGTGTCGGGCGCGATTCTTAGCCGACTTCGAGTTGTACACGTCGAAATCCGGGATCAGCAACGAGCCATCGCCGTCATCGTCGAGCCATTCCACGGTTCGCAGCGCACTCGCAAAGCCCGGATGTCCGACCTGATCGTCGACCAATTTGTCGGTCGCCCGCCGCAGGACGCCGTCGCGCGTGTTCTCGTTGGCCCACGCCCAGAAGCGCAGCAGCTTGCCCACGACGGCGTCCGGGGGCAGCTCGGTCAGCTCAGAGAGCGCGTGGACCCGCAGATCGTCTGGCAGCGCGGAGCGCATGAGGATCCAGCTACCGGCCATTGGCGGCTCTCTCGAAGCGGTCACTATGCGGCGAATCCGCGGCGTGCATACCAGCGGCGGTCGACAAGCGCGTGCCGATCGGAAGTTCGCGGTGATTCCTACGGTAGGAATCCATCACGACACACCCCCATTACTGCTTTCCCGTGGCGTACATCCGCTTGCGATCCAGTTGAGCAGCTCATCGCGATTCCAGCGGACGAGTGTGCCGAGTCGAACAGGCCGCGGCATCCTGTCAGCATCGGTGAGTCGGTAGATCGTGCGGGTCGAGCATCCCAGTAGCGCCGCAACAGCTTGGACGTCGAGTAGAGCGGGTTGCGCCCCATGGGTGGGTTCGTTCGGGTTCATCCGTGAACTCCAGCTTGTTGGTTCAGACGTGCCCGCGGATCACTCCGTCGGACTCTGCACGCCTGCTATGAACCACAAACCGGATGCGCGGACGTCCGCGCGGATGTGCTCTGGTGCGTCGAGAACGCGGTTTCAAGGGGGGAAAAAAGTGCGCGGAACATCCGATTTCGTCCGCGCTCGCCAGTACTACTCGATCTGTTCGTGTTCGACGATGCTACGACCCTCCAGCGCACGGTTGGCCCGCGAAGTGCGTCTTTGCAGGCGCAGCACACGACGTGCGTACCTAACGTAACGCGTGAAAGTGGCGCAAGAGAGTTGAGTTTCACCACGCTTCCAAAGGTACTGATGCACTTCCGCATCGGTGGGCTGCCTGTTGGTGGCTTCCAGAATCTGCCGCTCGGCATGCTGGAAGAGGCTGAACGCTTTCCTCGCCCGTTCGGTCATTTTGACCTCTGCGTCCGGTGTATCGTGCGTTGATGAGTGATCGAGCTTGGCGACCAAGTCGACCCACAACGGCGCTGTAAGAGGCTTCAAGTCACCTAAGGTGTGGCCGGCGCCGAACAGCGCCCGCTGAACCTGCATCCATGACACATTCCCGGGCGCGCCTTCTGGGCAAAAGCGCGCCATCGTCGAGTAATCGTCCTTGGTCGGGACGTAGTACGCGGTCGACCCAAAGCGTTGTTTGATCGTTTTCGGCGGCGGAGGGCGATCATAATGGCGCCGTCTTCGATTCCGAATCACCAAGTAGTGCGGTTCTCCGTGCAGGCCACCGGGTTGGAGTTGTTCCTCGCCATCGTACAGAAAGTTGCCGTACCCACTTGAAGACGGCCGTGGTGGCCAGATCCACGTACCGTGTGGAGATCGCGCCATAGGTGCCTGCCTTTCTGCAGGATCGCGCGGCACCGCGCCGGCCAAGGCACGGGATCGAGCGCGACAAGCAATAGCCGGCCCAACTCCGACTGACCACGAATGCCACAGTAGTATCTCGCGTGTCTATCGGCGACGCAACGTTAATCCGCGCGGTCCTTCCGGCGGCAAGCGACGGTGCCGATTAGGGTATGATGTTCGTAGCTGAAGGCCCCGGGGTGGAGAGAGCATGAACACTCAATCGAAGGGAGGATCAGATGAACGGCCGAGCGAAGTGGATCGGACTTGGAACCTGTGTCGGTGTTGTGCTGTCCGCGGCATTCGGAGTGACCCAGGCGAACGGTCGTGCCGATTCCCGGCAACCGCGCTACCAGATTGCGGCGGCTGGCGACAGCAGTTCATGTGCGTTCGTCCTGGACAATGAATCGGGCAAGGTCTGGTCAGTCGGGCGATATGACAAGAACTGGCGGGCGCACGGTAAGCCGCCGAAGAAGTGAGGACGGTGTGTCTGGGGCTCGCCTGGGCTGCATCTGTGATCGACGCTCACCGATCGGTGATGCTCGTTTCCCGTTCGGAAGGCCATCAGGAGCCTACGAGCGGCGGCGCAGGAAGCTGCGCGATTGTCGGTAGACCGGGTAGGTCCGCCCCTCGCCATTCCTCAGGCGTTCGAGCTTGAGTTCGAGTAGCTCGTCTTGGATCTGGATGCGTTTGAGTCGCGCCGCGCGCATCGCCGGCGAGTCCCGAAGCCGCGTGTAGTACCTAACCAGTCGGTCCGTGAGTTGATGCGAATCGACCATCAGGCGACCGTCTTCGTAATGGGAAATCCCGTCGAGGAGTCCCTTGTTCTTGATGTACTGGACCCATTCGGACGACCGGCCCAAGAACTGACACAACTCGAGTTTGGTGACGTACGGCATCGCGATTCTCCATCCGTCCGCTTAAGACGACGAATTCCAGAATCCTAGCCCAACCGCGCGCGCGAGTATCGCAAGGGATTCTACTATAACTAGATCTGGTGGGAAATCCGAACCTGTAATGCCGCGCCCCTACTAGGCGGTCCCCAGTACCTCCCGGATTGCCACTCCGATGCATACCGCCCCAGGACGACACGCTCCGCCGAACGATGACCAGTCTCGCCACGGCGCCCGCCGCACGCTCACGGACATTGCCATAGTAGTGCTGTTTTCAATCGACGTTCTTATCGATTTTCCGGCGTGCTGCCGCCCGCACACCTGGATTTACTCAGGAAGGACCCGTGCGGTGCGCCGGACTACGTCCGCCAATGGCTTTAATGGTCCAGGTAGCGTCGGGCTTCGTGGGTCGCCCAGATTATCGCGTTGCGTACGATCTTCCTGAATCGCGGATCTTCGTATGCGACTCGCTCGTGCCCGGGCTGCAGATACACGATTGGCGAGTTACCGTAGCGCTTTGTCCAGCCAAGAAGAGAAGTTCCGTTCGGATGGGACTCAAATCCGACGCCGCCATATCTGAAGTTCTTCGGTGAGAAATCGAAGTCACTTTCGAGCAGTGGTCTTACCTCTTCTTCGAGAGCCGGAAACATGTAGGCCTCATCCTTGAATGTGAAGCGCTCACCAAGCCCCTCAACGATCGGGTGCGACGGATCAGCTACGTTGACTTCTTGTGTGACCCGAAACCGGTAGCCCGACCCGGGAAACTGCCGTCCGTTGAGTTCACCGGGCAAGAAGTGAAATCGGCCGCCGATGATCTTGGCGTATTCCGGCCAGGTGGGCCACCCGGCAATAGCATGGTGCAGGAAGACCAGCCCCTTGCCGCGTTTGACAAGTGACAGAAAAGCCTCCTTGAACGCTTCGCTCGGGTCATAGGTCTCGAATGGCGGATCCCCTCGAGTGAAACGCACACCGGGCATGTCGTAAAAGACGATCGCGTCGAACATCGCCCCACGGTCTGGGTGGAGCACCACCTGTGCAGCCGGGTGTTCAACGTGGGTCCAGTGGATCGTCTCTCCGCCACCATGACTGTCGCGCCGCAGCGCGTCGATCATATCGAAGAAGGGTTCGCGTTCGAACGCGTGCCCCTTCGTGACCAGCAGTGCTTCGATTCTCTCAGCCATATCGAGCTCACTTCAGTTGGAGTCCCGGGAGTGGCACGCCGAGCAACTACGCTTCTGGCTCTTTCGGGTTGATCACGTTGTCGGCAAAGCTGGCGTACACCGCTCCGGCCTGCTGAGCCATCTCATCGGGATAGACGATGAAGTCGCCAGACTTCAATGCGCCGATCAATGCGTCGGCGACCAAGGACGGCGGCGGAGCGCCTTCACCCATACCGGCGGAGTCCGACATGTCGGTCTTCAACGGTCCGGCGATGATGCTGATGACGTGTGTGCCCTGTTCGGCCCACGCTTCGCGGAGTCCCTGTGTGACGGAGTATGCCGCCGCCTTTGACGCGCTGTATGTCGTGAATGGCGTGAAGTTCTTCAGCGACGCCAATGAGTTCATCTGGGCGAGTGCGCCGCCGCCGTTGGCCTTGAGAACCGGGCCGAACGCTTGCGCCAAGTGTATCAACGCATAGACGTTGCGTTCCATCTGAAACTGCAAGCTAGAGATCGCATCCGCGGCCAGCGGATCGGAAACGTTCACGACACCGGCGTTGGAGACGACCAGATTCACATCCGTCGCCACTTTCGCAGCGGCGGCAGCAGTTTCGGGCCTCGTCAAGTCGTATTCGATCGGAACGATCCGGTCGCCGTACTTCTCGATCATGCTGCCGACGGAGTCGCGGTTCCGCACTGCCGCGTAGACCTTCACCGCACCAGCTTCCAACAGCCCTTCTGTGATTGCTTTTCCGATTCCACGGTTTGCGCCCGTGACCAGCGCGATCGCTTGATTGATTTCAACGCTCATTGTGGTTCTCCTTGGTATGTGGTCTCGTGCCTCGTGCGGCGCGGTTATTGACAGCTGCGAATCAACGCCACTTGATGGAGCAACCCATGCTCGGGATCTGATCGTCGGGTCCTCGGCCGGTCTCAGCCACCAAACGCATGGCGTTGATGAGCTCGGCGACACGGTTCGACGGGTCCTTCATGCCGGCGCTGTCGAGTCGTCCGCGGTACTGCAACTCACCCTTATTGTTCAAGCCGAAGAAGTCCGGCGTGCAGACGGCCCCGTAGGCTTTGCCCACCGACTGGTCTTCATCAATCACGTACGGGAACGGAAAGCCGTGCTGCTCCGCGAAGCGGGCCATCATCGGTGGGGCATCTTCCGCCACGTAGCGATAGTCGTTCGACATCACCGCAACGGTTTCGATGCCCTCGGCCTTGAGCGTTGCCGCGTCGCTTGCGAGACGGTTCGCGATCGCCTGCACATATGGGCAGTGGTTACAGATGAAAGCGATGACCAACCCGTTCTTGCCCATGTGATCACTCATCGTGAAGGAGCGACCGGACGGGTCCTTAAGGGTGAAGTCCGGGGCTTTCCAGCCAAAGTCACAGATCGGGGTATCAACTAGCATGATGTATTCCTTTCAGTCTTTGCTAGGCGACGCGAAGTGCACGTCGTCCAAACGGCGGGTTGGTGTGTCCACGGCGTACACCACCAGCGGACCTTCGATCACTCGGATGACTTGATGGTCTGTACCTTGCTGCCAGAACAATAGATCGCCGGCTCCTGCAGCGAAGGGCTCATTGTCCTCGATTGCGAAGACGGCCCGTCCGGACAGAATGTGGAGATAGGTGTCCGAGTACCGGTGCTGATGACGCCGAACCGGGGAGTAGATTCTGAATACCCTGATTCCGACCGCGCCGTTGTTGACGAGATGAACATGTTCAAGCGGCTTGTCGCTCGTGTTCGGGAGATCGCTTACGGCATCAGTGACGCTGACAGAACCGTATTGCCTTGGAGGTATTGCTCCGACAGTACGAGTCGCTGGGACAGAACTCCTTTGATTCGAAACGCCATCGATACGCACGACGAGGTACGGGGGACGTTCACTCGCGACCCCGTCGTTGAACGCGGGCGTCCTGTGCAGTTGGCTGATCGTGGCGACGAGCGCGCCGTCAGGAGTGAACGCCAAGCCATCTGGCCAGCGAAAACGCTCATCCGTCACGAGTGTACGGCGCGACCCATTTTCGAGAACGTCGATCGAGCCGTCCTCGACATTCGTGAGATAGACAGATGATCCGGCGACCACCAATCCATCGGACGTCTTCTTCATACCAACGCTCTCAGTGGCTGCTACGATATCTTCGTCGCTCGATTCGAAATCGCCGAGGACGGTGGTAGGGACGCGGTACACCGAGCCCGGAGCGATCGTCGAGAAGTAAACGAACGCTCCCCGTTCATCGATCCCGATCGGGTTCAGGCCCAATGCGAAGCGTTCGGACGAGCCATCGCTTCTGGTGTAGACCATTGGCTCCCCATCGGCGCGTTGGATCGCATCAGGCTCGGGCTGAAACATGTCATGCCCGTTGAGCACTCGTCGCGTCTGGCCGGTGTCCAAGTCGATAACAACGATTGCCGGCTCTGATACACCAACAAGGTCTCCTCGGCTCATGTCTGCGAGGTACGCGCGCCGGCCTTTGGAATCGACAGCGAGATCCTGGAGAAAAGGGTTAGCGCCGACCGCTTCATCGGGGATGTAATGAACGGCTTCGAGGCGGTTTGCTGCAGGAGACCACCCAAGCAGCTTGGGACTCTGACCCGGGCCACCCATATCGAGGATCCAGACGATGCCATCTTCCGAAACCGTGACGCCGATGACGTTCAGGAACCCCGCAGATATGGCTTCGCTCGGGAATGGGGACAACACACCATTCTCATCGAGACGGACAACCTTGTATTTCGGTGCTCCGAAAGGGTGCAAGGACAGATAGACCTCACTATCAATCCCAACCGCCGGATTTCCGGGCGGGTGCTCGAGTTCGGCGATCACGGTGACTTCAGGCCGAGTACCGGCTTGCGTGGCGGAAGGTGACGCAGTCAATAGTCCGGCAAGCAGCGTGATAAGCTTCGCGTTCATTTCAATGCTCCAGTGTCTTCGCTGATACAAGGCACGGATGGCGTACCAAGCGGGCCGAGCACCTGAGTCCACAGTCACTTCGCCTCAAGTCTGCGATACCAGTCAGAGATCGCCCGTCCGATGGCATACGGCTGATCCTCTTGCACGTAATGCAAGCCGGCGCCGATGTAGACCGTTTCGATGTTATTCGCCCGGGCCGTCCAGTAGTCAGCTGCCTCCGGCGTATTCAAAGCGCCCGGGTTCGCGTACAAGAAAAGCCACGGTGTATCGGTCGTGGTAAGCCATTCGTTGTACGCCGTCACGATGTTGTGAGTCGCGAGCGGAACTTTCCCGATCGGCATCTCATTGGGCCACTGGTTCACCTGCTTGCGCGATTTCCTGCTCGGGAACGGTTCGCGGTAGACATCGTGCGCTGCCTTGTCGAGCGGACGCGAGATGAAGCCAGGCAGTACACCCTCAACGAAATAGTTCTCGTCGATGAGCAGCCGCTCGCCGTTGTCGGGATCTCGCACGGTGCGGAAGAAGTTGCCGATGTCCGTAGGCATCGAGTCGTAGCTTCGAGCAGGGATCAGCGGCGCGATGATGGCCTCCATTGTGACGATGCCCTTGACGTTCTTGGAGTTGAGCCGCGCATAGTGCAGGCCCAAACCGGAGCCCCAGTCGTGAACGACGAGGGTCACGTTCTTGAGCTCCATCCTCTCAATGAACGCTTCGATGTACCGGTAGTGATCGGCGAACGTGTAGTCGAGATCCGGTTGGTCAGATTTCCCGAAACCGATGTTGTCGGGAGCGATCACACGGCCCTGGCCCTCGAGAGCGGGCATGATGTTTCGCCAGAGGTACGACGACGTCGGCTGGCCGTGAAGGAAAAGGATTGGATCGCCTTTGCCCGCTTCGACGTAGGCCATCGTGGACCCGAGGATCTCCACGTATTTGTGTTGGTACGGCATGACTGGCGATACGTTGAGCGGGGGCACCTTGTGCTGCTGAACCCCGGGCTTGGTTTGGTCCGCTGTCGAGCCCGTTTGGGCTGCAACGGGAGCGAAGCTTGATGCCGCGGCCAGGGCCAAGGCGGTGATGACGATTGTGGAAGACTGGTTCACGATGGTCTCCTTCCGTAATGTTCTGCTGCAGTGATCAGTTCCTCGTACGCTTGCTTAGCGCGTCGACTCGGCGAGTTCGGCCGGGCTCCACTCAACCGCTGAAAACGCCTTATCGAGCGGAGTGCGCGCAATGTGGTTGGTGTAGTTAGACATCACCTTCAAGGCGGTACCAAGGATGACCTCGAAGACCGTGCGCTGCGTGTAGCCAGCGGCCAGCAACACGTCGATATCGCTCTGCTCCACCCAGCCGCGGCTTTCGTTGATCCGAACAGCAAAGACACGCAGTGCCTCCAGCTTCGGATCCGCAAGCTCGGTGCCGTCGCGGAGCGCCTCGATGACGTCGTCCGGCACGCGTTGGGCCTTGGAGATTGCGGTGTGGGCCGACATGCAGTAGGTGCAGCCGTTGAGCCGGTTGTTGACCATCAGGATGATCTGGCGCTCGGTCGGCGACAGGCTGGTCTTGTCGAAGATGGTTGCGAGGGTCATGTAGCCCTCGAGAAGAGCCGGAGCCTCGGCCATGGTGGCGAGGAGGTTCGGCAGGAATCCGTAGGCTTTCTGAGCGCCTTCGATGAGTTCCTTGGCTTCGGGGGCGGTCTCGGCGGTGTGAAGATCGAACGTGGTCATGGCAGTCTCCTGGTTCGTGGCCTTATGTGCGACTGAACGGTACAATCACAACAAACAAAGTCTATCTGTTTTGACTACTTGGTCAATACAAATGTCTCACTCTTTCTCCCCAAAGATGCCATCGGGGGCGAAAAACGGCATTTTGGTGGTTTCGGCGACGTTTTTTGATCTCAAAATCTTTTTCCCAGCGGGTGATTTTTGACTCGATCTCGACAACATGTTATGATCGGTTAGTCAATAATTGCCGTGAGATGCCGACGAGAGGTAGCACATGCCTTGGAAGAAAAACTTCGAAATCGATGAGACGCTCGATCGCGCAATGGAGGTCTTCTGGCAGAAGGGCTTCGACGGCACGTCGCTGACAGATCTGATCGAGGCAACCGGCGTCCAGCGCCAGAGCCTCTACAACGCGATCGGCGATAAGCGGAAGATCTTCATCCGCTCCCTGCTCCGCTATGACACCGAGCAGCGTCAGCGAACACTGAGTTCGCTCGAAGCGATCGGAGAACCGCGCGCTTCCCTGCAGATGACGTTCGATGCCGTTGTCGAGCAGTCGTCGCAAGACCTCAACAAGCGCGGGTGCTTTCTTGTGAACACGGCGCTCGGGATACAGGCACATGACGAGGAAGTGCAGTTGCTCGTCAGGTCCGCGCTCGAGGACTTCCGCAAGTTCTTCGAGAAGCAGATCGAGTTCGGCAAGATCCGCGGCGAGTTCTCGAAAGACCTGGACTCCGCGGCCGTTGCGTCCGGACTCCTTGGTATATTCATCGGAATACGTGTCATGGCACGCGGAGCGACGGGCACGACGGTGCTTCGCCAGATGGCAGACCAAGCCATGCGACTGCTCGAGAATACGACGGCTGCCTAGGCTTGACTCCACGCGGATTCTTGGCCGATCGCGAGCACATATTCGCTGCCATTCTGACGCGAAAACACCTGCGACGATTTCGGCGTTGTCTATGCCCCCTAACGCTGGTATCGCCAAAAAGGGTACCCCACGGTCGAATTTGGTCGACAGGTGGACCGATACTGATGGGGCAGCCTAGGCGGTGTCGCAACCCGGTCGGGATCTTCGCGTCGCGGCCGTTGGCTCCGCGGTGTGCTCATATGGTCGGCTTGGAGCTTCCTATTCATCGGGTTCGTCTCCTTCACGTGCGACATGCTCGACATGGGCCAGGAACCATGCGGGGAAGCGGTCCGTGCGCTTCAGTGAACGGATGCGGTCGGCCATCCCTTTGATCGAGCGTTGGGTGGATGTACTCAACCACGCCAGGATGACGCGGAGCGCGTCGCCGTATGGTGGGTCGCCGGGTGGCGGGAACCGGATGGTTGGGGGTGTCGGTGGTTCGTCCTTCTTCGGCGGGCGCTTCTTGCCCCATCCCGGTGGTCGGCGGACGCGTCGAGCGGCGAGTGGGCGATCTAAATCGTGAGCGGCATCGATCAGTTCGTCCCCTTCGCCGCAGGCGTAGTCGGGGGAATCGCCAGGAGCCGGAGCGTCCGGGCCGTTGGGCCAACAAGGATCATCCTGGTGGGGTGTTGGAGCTGGAGGGGCGCACAGGATCGCACGAACGGCCGCAGTGCGTTCGTAGTCGGTCAATGGGAGTCGCGACAACATTGCCAGAGTGTCAGCCAGGGCGCCGGAACCCGGGCTGCGCGGTATGGAGGATGATCGTCCCCCGAAGGCAGCCGATCCGTTGTGCCCGTCGGCAGATTTCGAGAACCACTCACGAGGGACCACTTCGGGCCGGCCGTGGGGCGTTGTCGGGGTGCTCGTCGGCGCGACACCATTCCCCACCTTGGCGCGGTCCACCACCTGCTGAGCGCCGGTCGTCGCTTGGACGCCATTCGCGACTGTCGCTGGCGGCTCGTCATCGTCATCAGCGCCGTTGCTGTTCGGTTCGCTGCCCGAGTTGTCATCCGGCGAATCTGCTGCGCTTTTTGCTGCGCCTAGGGTGGTGATTGGCGCTTTTTCGCTTGGTTTTACGCGGTTGTTCGAGTCCAGTATCGCCCATTCAGCCCCCCTGCCGGTTATCGCACTCAGCCGCGCAAGATCGCAAGCGCTTGCAGAAACAGCGCTTGCGAACTCGGACGTCCTTCCGCTGCGCCTGTGCGCCCCCCCTGCCGCATAGACGGGTACACTTTCGGATCGAAGGTGTTTATCTAGGCAGACTGTCAAACGGCGAAGAGTGCGCACAGCGTCAGCTGGCACTGACCGAAAATGTCGAATCAACCGCAAGGCGAGGCATTCATTCATCCGCAGTTCGGTCTCGGACGATCTCGATTCCGAAGAATTGGATCTGGGTTTCGCCGTTGACATCCTCGATGCGTAGCCATGGCCCGTCGGTGAACTCCCGGATACGCAGGAGGCGAAAATCCTCGATGTTAAAATCGCAGCCGGTCTGCGTGGACAACGTCGCTGCTGCGATTAGCATCGCGGCGGTCTTGCTCTTCCAGTTCATTTCTTCCTCACATCCGGTTCGGCAAAACTCACCTACGATGATCAGTTGGTCGCTATGTGACGGTCTCTGGCCACCCTCGCTGCCTACGGAGTCTCAAGTCGGTGTACGCGTGCCAACATCCGTTGGAGTTTCAGCGCCCGCGCGCGGTCGTTCCTGGCAAGCAGAAAGCGAAGCTCGTTTTCCAAGGTCGTAGCGACTCCCGCGCGGTCGCCGTGGCGATCGAAAGCAGACCGGGCCGCGTGGAGATGCTCCAGCGCTGTCTCTTCATCGCCTGCCGCAAGCATCGCCAGTGCGTAGTCAGCGTGGATATGCGCGTGTGAAGCCGGCGACGTGTCAGCCACCGCCTGTTCCATGAAACTCAGCCCCGTCTCGACACGGCCCTGCCGCAGATACAGCATCCCGAGCTTGGCCAGCGCTTCGGGGCGTAGCGGTGTTCGATCAAGACTTAGCAAGAGCGCAGTGGCTGGTTCGATCTGCTGCAAAGCGAGTAGAGCGTCGGCCTGGGCAAGCCGCAGCCGTGCGTCCGCAGGTTCGGGCCCCAGCTTCGCCTCAGCCCTTTTCCAGCTCAAGAGGGCCGCCTGCGGCGCGCCGCGGGCGTATTCCAGCTCCCCCAAGCGAAAGAGCAGCCGGCGATGCGGCCAGCGGTCGTCATGCGCGCGGGACGGCGTGATCTCGAGCAGCAGCCGCACCACCAAAGGGTCGGTACACTGCCCGGGCGAAACAGACTGCATCGCCTCGCCACGGAGTTGCAGTGCCGCCGATAACCGGCCACCGACCTTGCAAGCGAGTGCGGCAAAGAACTGATTGCGGCCCCGAATCGTGTTGTCGAAGGCCGTCGCCGAATCCGCGGCACTGCGAAACAGCCGCTCGGCTTGATCAGGATGTCCGGACGTCAAGGCAGCCGTGGCGCGCAGCGTGTAGGCCTCCACCGCGAACCACGGTGCCGGTGCCGAAGCCGGCGGCTCGAGTGGCAGGCCCAGTGCCGTCTCAAACTCGCCCGCACGATACGCCCGCCACCATGCAGCACGCTGCGCGACATAAGGGTGATAGTGATCGGGGTGCCCGAGCCGGTGATCCAGCAATGCGTGCCAACCGCCGGCGATCGGTGCCGCCAGCCGATCACGACAGCGCGCGACGAATCGGGTTTCGGGTCGGTCGTGAATGCTATCAGCGAGCAGCAACGCTTCGGCGACATCAGGATAGGTCTCCACGATGTTTGCGGCGCCGAGCTCGTTCTGTGATGCGAGGTGCTTGCGGACCCTCGCGAGCAGCACGTCAGGCGACATGGCCCCGGTGGTCGTGCTCCCGAGCATCACCGATCCGGAGTCAACGCGCAACAACTGGCTGCCGGCGCCGTCGAATCGGGCGGACGCCGGGTCGCGCTTTGTCGGAGCGGCGCAGCCTCCAATGATCAGCATTGCGAAGGTTGCTACCACGAGATCGTTGTGTGGCGTACCTCTGTAGCTACCCGAGATCACTCCGACTCCTTGTTTGACGGAGGTATGCTGTATGGGCGTAACGCATCGAATAGCGATCGATCGAATGTCGGCTGCCTGTCTCGGAACACGCCGAGGTCATCGACTTCGCCATCGGGCGGACCGGCTCCGCGCGGGCGGTACGGGTGATCGCTGATGGCGTCCAGCAGGTCGCGGCTGATGCGATCGCCGTCGGTCGGGGTGCTGATCACGTAGGGGCGAATCAGGATGACCAATTCACTGCGGCTGATCTCGGTGCTCTGGCGACGGAATAGGAACCCGACCAGTGGCAGATCACCGAGGATCGGAACTTGCTCACGTACATCTGATTCCGATTCCTCGATCAGGCCGCCGAAAGCGAGCAGTTGCCCGTCCTGCGCAACGATCGTGCCGCTGGCGGATTGACTGAGCACCGTATCCACGGATTGATTGGCGAAGGCTGTGCCGGCGACTCCAGTTGTGACCGGAACGACAATCGTGGCGCCGGCCGGATTCACCGAGCTGGTCTCCTGCAGGAGTCGCAGGGTCACCGTTCGATCCGCGTTGATGTTCGCTGTGATCAGGAGGTCCGTACCGACATCGCGCAGCTCAGTCACTGGCGTAGCCGGAAGTGTTGTCTGCGCGCCGACACCGCCCGTAATGACCTGCGGTTCGGTAAAGCCGATCACGATCGGCACTTGCTCACCTGAAAAGATGCGGCTGACTTCATTGTTCGCCGTCAATAATACGGGCGTCGCAAGAGCGGTGACGCGGCCCTTGGACTGGAGCAGTTCGAGGCGGGCTTGCACGTTGCTCGAAACGATCTGTAGCAGCCCCGCCGTGGCGCTGAACCCGGTTCCTCCAGGGAGCACTGACCCGGCGGGTGGCGCTGCAAGCTCGCCCGACGAAAAGGCGCCGGCCCCTTCGCCGGCCTGGAACGTCACGCTCAGGCCCAGATCGAGCCCGTCGCTCAAATCGATACGCAACACGCGGACCTCGAGCAATACCAGTGGTGTGGGGACATCGAGTCGCTGGATGAGCGCTCTGATGTCGGCGAGCGTCTGCGGGTCCGCCGAACGCACGATGATGCGGTTGAGGCGCGGAATCGCCGTAACGTATGTCAGGGCACTGCGGCGGACGCGTTCACCCGCGGCGGTACCCTCCACGCCGATGTCTTCGGATGCGGCTAGTTCGCGCGCTTCCTCGGGCGTCAGATTCAGTTGGTCTTGCTCGCGCAAGCTGCGTGGACGAGCAATGCGCCGGTTGTTGAAGCCCTGGTTGCCACGCAAACCTTGATTGAACGCACCGCGACCGAACCCCTGGCCGAAGAAGCCCTGGTTGTTGATCTGTGTACCACCGATGGAGCCCGTCAGGCCGCGACTGCGGCTCTCGATGAGATCGAACCGCCGCAAGCGATCCTGGAGCTCGATGAAATTCTGGTCGAACTGCTGGTTGGCACCGTCTGTCACAACGACACGTTCGCCGAACACATCGCCAATGGCCCTGACGACGTCGGTCGCGTTCGGATACAGGAGCGTGAATACCGCGGTTCGCTCGGTGCGGAAGGCAGAGACGTCGCGCTGGAATTCCTCGGGGCTCGCGAGGACGTTGACGCCGCTGGAGCTGTCGCGCCGGCTCACGAGCCCCTGAGAGACAGCGATCGCGTCCAGCACTCCCTGAAGGTCGATGTTCCGCAGCGTCAGCGTGAGGCGCTGATCCGCGACTGCTCGACTTACCACAACATTGGCGTTGGCAGCGACGCCCAACTCAGCCGCGGCCCGTGCGAGCGAGACATCTACAAATCGCACCTCGCTGAAACGGCCACCCGCGCCCATCGTAACGATCGCGACGCCTTGTGCGGGACTGGTGGATCGGTCCGCGCTCGACACGAATTCCCGCAGCGCCTCGGGCGGCACTGTCGGATCGCGCTTAGTGTCATCGGACGGGGTTTGCGCCTGAGTCGAAGCCGCGAGCAGCAGCAACAGCAGGTATCCGTGATCGTTCAAACAGAAACGAATCAAAGTGCAGCTCCGTATAGCGCGAGCATGAATGCAACGTAGACGTAACCGACGATGCCGCCGACTGTCACGACGACGATGATCTCGATGACACTTGAAAGGACGCGAATAAGGGCTTCCAGGCGCTGCTCGTGGTAGACCGCGCATTCCAGCAGGGTCCGGTCCAGCTGTCCGGAGCGTTCGCCCGCGTCCACCATACTGGCCAGCATCGGCATGAAGCCGCCGGGCAACTTGACCGTTGGGGCGATCGGATCGCCGGCCATCACGCGCTCTCGGCTGCGCGCCAGAATCAGGGCCAGACGCCGGTTGGCGTGCAACTCCTGGCAGGTGCGGAGGGCCTCAACGATGCTGACGCCACTCGCGAGCAGCAACGACAACGATCGGCTCAGCGCCGCCGTGGCCCCCGTCCGCAAGATGTAGCCCATGAGCGGGATCCGCAGCAGGACGGTATCGACTGCAAGTCGACCGATGGGAGCGGAGTAGGCCACGCTGAACAGCACGATCCCGAGCACAGTCGGGCCAAGCAGTACCGGCCATTGCGTCAAGAGGAAGTCGCTGACGTCCACGAGGATCTGGGTCATCGCGGGAAGAGGGCGACCGAGCGCCTTCAGGTACACCGTCAATCGTGGAATAGCGTACGTGAGGATGAAGACCGTTACTCCGACCGCCGCTAGCAGAACGATTGTCGGATACAGCAGCGCGGAAACCATCTGCGCCTTCAGCAGTCGACGCCGTTCGAGCGCATCAGCGGCCCGATCCAGGACAACATCGAGCTGCCCGGTTTGCTCGCCGACCTGCACGAGCTCGGTGACGATGCGGTCAAATCGGTTGAGTGACATCATCGCGCTTGTCAGGGTCGCTCCGCCGCGCACCGCGCTTGCGACCTCGTCCCACGTGCGGCGCATGCGGCCCGATGTGGACTGTTCGGAAACCGTTCGCAGCGTCTCCAGCAACGTCAATCCGCTACGGAGCATGACGGCGATCTGTTTGAGCGAGACCTCGACCGGGGCCGACTTCGGCTGGCACCGAAGAGCGCTCCACGGCGTCCTACGCGTGGGCGCGGTGTTGCGTCTTTCGGGCACCGGGCGCAAGCGGAGCAGAATCGCCCCTTGCCCGCGTAGCGTCGCCGACGCCTCGGCGGCGTTGTCGGCTGCAAGCGTGCCACTGCTCGACCGTCCGGAAGAATCGCGGATGGTGTAGGCGAAGGCGGCCATCTGGTTACCGATCTCCTTGAGCCGTTTAGACCACCATGACGTTGCGGAGCAGCTCGGCGGCGCTCGTTGCTCCACTCCGCAGCTTGTCGGTCGCATCATCGGTAATGGTGGGTAGTCCGTTGTCATTCATCAACGCGGTCATTTCCTCGTCTGCAGCGCCGACTGAGATGAGTTTCGCGAACGCGGCATCGTTGGGCGCTGCCTCGAAGAGTGCCAGCCGTCCGCTGTAACCCCGCTGGCCGCAGTAGAGGCAGCCGACGGGTTCATTGATCAACTGCCCTTCCAGCTCCGGGCGGCCAAGGGCAGCCGCCAGCGTTCCGGGACATTGCTGCGCCTTTGCGCAATGGCGGCAGAGTCGGCGCACCAGCCGTTGAGCGACTGCCAGGCGCAACGTCGCGGCGACCAGGTACAGCGGCACACCCATATCGCGCAGACGCGTGACCGCGCCGACCGCTGTATTCGTGTGCAGGGTGCTGAAGACCAAGTGTCCCGTCAGTGCCGCTTTCACCGCGATGCTCGCCGTTTCAGGGTCTCGAATTTCGCCGACCATGATGACGTCCGGATCATGTCGCAAGGCACTGCGCAGCGCGCTCGCAAAGGTGACTTTCTCCGCCTGATCAATCTCGACCTGGGTGATGCCGTCAATCTGGTATTCGACGGGATCCTCGATCGTGATCACGTTGAGCGGTGCCTCGGCGAGCAGTTGTCGAATCGCCGCATAGAGCGTCGTGGACTTTCCGCTACCGGTGGGCCCGGTAAGCAGCACCATGCCGTGCGGTTTGCGAATCGCGGCGTTGAACAGCTCCAGATGGTGCGCCGACATCCCCAAACGGGGAAGTGTCAACCGGTCCGTGTCGCGCGCGAGAAGGCGGAGCGTCAGCCGCTCGCCCTTCTTTGCCGGCAACGAAGCGACGCGAATGTCGATTTTGACATCGCCATGCTCATAGCGCATCCGGCCATCCTGCGGCGCGCGACGCTCGGCGATGTCGAGTCCGGACAGGACCTTGATCCGGCTGATCAACGTGAGACCGCGCTCGGCGTCGACCCAGCGAAAATCCTCCAGCTGTCCGTTGACCCGCAACCGAACACGAACGCCATCCTCAAACGTATCGATGTGCAGGTCACTTGCATTGTGCAGCGTCGCAGTCGCAAGGAGTTGTTCGCAGAGCGTAACGGCGTCTTCGTCAGCCGCGCCGATCGAGTCCATGTCGATCGAGCCGCCGTGGTCAATGGACGCGCCCCGATCCATGGAAACGCTGCCATCCGCGCGCGATCCGTAGTTGCCACTGTATATCCGGGACAGCGCCCGGCGAAGCGCATCGTTGGTCGTAAGATGCACCTCAATGTTGGCGCGGTACAACCGTTGCAGACCACTCAGCACACGGGGAGCGGGAACCGCGACGGCGGCCACGCATACCGTGTCCGTCCCCCCAGCGAATGGCAGCACCTGCCAGCGATTCGCACGGTCGCCCGCCAAACGGAGTGCGAGTCCGGCGTCAATCGTCACCTCGTCGAGGTCGACCGGCTCGAGCGCGACTGAACCGTTGTCCGTCAGCTGGATCCCGACGGAGACCGGCGCCTGTGGGGAAACCCAGGCGACGACGCCGGCACGTCTGATCGTGTCGTCATCCGGGTATTCAACCGTGATGGGCTGCCGTTCCCTCAAATCGTCGACGCCATCCGCGAGCTGGATGCGGGCGCCATACTGCGATACGTCAAGCAGCTTTCCATCCAACCGACCGGAACCGTCAATCAACAAATGAACCAACGCGCTCGCGCGGCGCCGGGCAGACGCGCGGCGATCCGCTGTCTCGGTCGACGCGGCGGAATCGCGCAAGTTTACCTGGCTCATGATCGGCCCCCACTCGCCGATGCCGGTCTGCCAGCAACCGCGACCGGACGGCCGCTTTTGCGCTGCAACTGCAAATGACGATCGCGAACCAGATCGGCGCGTTTCGCGGCCGTGGTCGCTGTGCGCTCCGAGATCTTCCCTTCAAACCACAGACGCGCGAAATCCTGTTCATACGTTTGCATACCCACGTTCCCGCCGGCCTCGATGGCACTGTACATCTGGCTACCCCTGCCGGTGACGATCAGGTTCGCCACCGCCGACGTCACGAACATCACCTCGCTGGCGACGACGCGCTGCCGCTGCGCAGTCGCTTCCGCCGTATGCGTGGTTGCGCCGTCCGCCACCAACAGGCGCTGGTTTACGACGCAGCGCAGCACCAGCGCCAGTTGCTGTCGAATCGAGTCCTGCTCGTTTCCCGGAAAAACGCCAACGAGCCGCTCGATCGTGCTCACGCAGTCACCCGCATGCACGGTGGTGAAGACCAAATGGCCTGTTTCGGCAGCGGTGATTGCCGTTCGAATTGTGTCGAGGTCGCGAATCTCGCCGACCAGTACCACGTCGGGGTCCTGCCGAAGACTCGCCACAAGAGCTTCGTTGAAGCTGCCGGCGTCGGTGCCAACCTGACGCTGATTTACGAGTGCTTGGGCGGATGAATGTACATACTCGATCGGATCTTCGATCGTGATGATGTGACAGGGATGATTCCGATTGATACGGTCGATGAGCGTCGCCAGCGTCGTGCTCTTACCCGCCCCCGTGGCACCGCTGACCACCACCAGTCCGCTCGGCAAATCGCATAGCCGGTAGAGTGACTCGGGCAGGCCCAACTCTGCAAGACCGCGGAAACGCTCTTCCAGCCGACGCAGAGCGATCGCCAACCCACCGCTGCGGCGGTAGATATTGAAGCGAAACCGTGTCCCGTCATTCGCTGAGAACGAGCCGTCGACGCTCCCGTTCGTACCATGCCCCTCAGCCACGTGCTCAAAGCGCGGGGCCAGGAAGTGCCCGATAGCCGCCATCTCCTGTCTATCGAGAATCGCCTCGCCATCCAGCGGCTGCAACGGGCCATGCACGCGGAGATAGGGACGCTCATCCTGCACCAGGTGTAGATCGCTCGCGTCGCGCGCGACGCAAAGGCGCAGCAGATCTTCCAAACGCTTGTGCGCGGCCTCCTCAGTTCCTCGTGGGGCTGATCTTGTGGTGTTATCGTGGCTCATGCGGGCTCGCTTTCTGCAACGATCAGGGTCCAGCGGCGGATCTGCGACCGGAGGCTGACGTCGTGCATCTTCAACGACGCAACCACCAGCCCGTCCGGTGCCAGCGTATCGTCAGCCAGCGCCCTGCTGACCTGCTGCCAGGATCCCGCCAGCGTCAACTCCCAGCGTCGGAGGGATTCGTCTCCATGCTTCTCCGGCGTCGCCAGCTCAGTCGCGACGATCACGACGCCGGTCTTCGCCATCCGGTCGCTCAACGCGCGAAAACAATCCGCCAGCGGGCGGGATAGGCGTAGCCGAGCTGGGCTGTCCAGGCGAGCCAACTCGGCGTCCGCGGCTGCACGCCGGTGCTGCAACTGCTCGTGGTGTTGGCGTGCATCATTGAGTTGCGTCGTCAGCTCTCGAAACTGCGTGGTGTATTGCGCGTCATTTGGTGCTGATCGAATCTGCGATTGCAGGCGCGCGACTTCTCTCTTACCGTTGGGTAGCAGGAAGCTGACCACCAGGATCACGCTCGCCGGCAGGATCGCGAGCAGCCACGTTTCGCGTACAGACAGCTTCCGTCCGGTCATGGCGACGTCTCCGTCAATCGCGGTTCGAGTAGGATCGCGAACTCCCACGCCACCCCCTCCTCGGAAGAAATCGGAGTTAACTCGGCCGGCGCGACCAGCCAGTGCCGCGACAACCGGGCACTGAGCCTCTGCGTCATGCGTGTTATGGCTCCAGGGTTCGTCGCAATGCCGCGCACACGGTGCGACGGACTGTTTGGCGTGATCGATCGAATCACCACTTCGTCGTTGACCGCGCTTAGTCCGGATAGCATCGCCGCTACCTTTGGGCGCATGTCGATCTGGGGTTTCACACGACCGGTTTTCCGCCGCTTTGCAGCCAGCGCATTCTCTACATCGTTGAGCGCTTTCGAGACTTCGACGGCCTTGCTTTTCTCGGCCTTGACGTGGCCCTTTAACAACCGGATATCCGTCTGCGCCTGTTGGGCTTCCGCCGCACGTTCCCTTAGTTGGCCAAGTTCGTGCTGTCGGATGTCATGCTGCCAGTACAAGAGTCCAACAACGGCGAGCGTGGACACGGCTCCAACGAGGAGCTGCGGGATCCGCGACGGCGGGCCCTTGGGTTTTTTCAGCACCGGCGTTACGACCGCCCCGGCGGCCAGCGCCTGCAACCAGGCGTGCAGCAACCGTTCGACGTCGGCATCATCGTTCAGATCAAGACCGGATGATTCCGCTTCCGGAACGGGAGGCGTGTCCTCGGCAACGTCGTGCCACCTCGGCCGTTCCACCGGCGCGACGTTTGGCCAGCGGGCGTTGCCGGCATCAACCCCGGCTGCCGTCAGACATTCGCGATGCTGTTCGGTATGAACCTGCCGCAAGACGTTCTGCAGCATGGTCTGACAGTTCCTGCCCGGCAGCACGCCGGTCGCATGAACATCAAGTTGTCCGGAACTTCGCCGCACCAGCACGATTTCTTCGGCCCAAAACTCCAGCCGAGCCCAATCGTCACCGTCGCTCGTGGAGTTGATGGGGAACGGAGCGCCAGCCGGATGCAACATCCCCGCGAGTCGCGCCCGGTAGCGCTTGAGCAGCTTGCCGATTTCCACGAGTTCGAAATGGGGCACTTGGGCCGTGAGGAAACGATCGTCGGCCTCCGGCACGCGCACCCGTCTGACCGCGGTGATGGCGTCCAGCGGCGACAGGCCACCGCTGCCTTCTGCTTCGTAACCGGCGGCTTCAGCGAGCTCCGTGTCGCTGAGTCCCACCACAGCCGAGCCCTGTAGCTCAACCTCGCCGAACCAAATGGAGTCACTGATGACCCAGACCTCGCGGGCAATGTCGGCGCTCTCTTTCAGCACTGCGCTGCAGGCTTCAACCGGGGATCCGGCCACGCCGCAGGATGTTACTTGCAGGCCGCCGGACCGCGAGAGGTTAGCTCCGTAGGCGCGCCCGCCCATACTCGCGATGATCGTCAGATGTGGTCGTGCCATCCGCAGCACTCCTACGGCAGTTCCAGCGGAGTGGGAAGTTCGACGCCGCCAGTCAGCACAGTCAGACGACGCGGTATTCCGCGGGCCGCGACCGCGGCATCCGTTCCCATATCTACGGACAACGTCGGCGCGGTTGAACCAGTCCACCGATACATACGCAGGTACCTCGGGCCGATGGGTACTTCCTCGAACTCAATCGCAGTGGGCGGCGTCGCCGGCTTGGAGCCACCCGGGGTCGGCCACTGATCGAGCACTCCCGGCTCACCGTTGATCGGGCCGAAGAGTCGCACCACAGCCATCTCATCGCCCGGCAAGCTCGACAAATCGCCAAGCGGGACAACGACAGCGCCGCGCGTCAGGTCGATCGGCGTTGCGAGCGATTCGTCGCGCAGCACCAATTCGAGCTCGCCGCTGTCTGGCAAGAGAGTAAGTTGATCCGATGTGCGGAACCTGCCGATTGGCTGGTCCGCTGCCGTCACGGGCAGGCCGTCCGGTTGCGCAAGCCAAAACAGCCGCCGCCAACCGTCGCGCAGGACCCGTCCTCCGGACGGAAGCAAGACGTATGGACCACGCCAGCCGGCGCCCATCTTGAGCGTGGTGTCACCGTCCGCGCCGTCGAGGTCGAGGCCGTAGGCGGGAAGTGTCACGCTATCGGCGACCCGTGACCAGAGTTCCTCGGGCACGAGCAGTGTTTCGCCGTCAACGTCTATTTGGACAACCTTTGGCAGGCGGCCGATGTCGGCGATGAATCCGGCGCCAACGGAAGTCGGATCCTCACCGGGGCCAACGGGCCGGCCAATGATCGCTGCCCGCAGCGCATCCAGTGTTCGCGTCGTCTGCTCGACGCGCGCCTGGTCGGCCAGTGTGGCGGAGTTGGTGATTACGACTGTTCCGAGCACTGTGATAATCACGAGCACGATCAACAGTTCCAGCAGCGTAAGCCCGCGCGCGCGACCCGCCCAAGCATTGGCGTACGCGAAAGCTGCGTGACCCGAGCCCGTGCGTGACATCCAGTCGCTCCAACGAAACAGGCCTGCGATGGACGGATGCCGTCCCCCCCAACGGCTCCGTCCTCGGAAGCTAGCCCTCGGCGGTCTCGTCGTAGTAACCACGAACGTGTGCTTCGGCGCCGTCCAGCCCGTCGGGATGGATCGACGCGGCGCACTCGAAGTTGACGTCGCCGGCCCCGTTGACGGAGAAGATCGCCGCGTAGCGCTGGTATACATCACGCGGATTCATCGCGTCTTCTCCGCCGAAGTGTGTGGGAGATTCGACAAACAGTCCGGTCGGGCCGACAGCGGTGCAGTTGTTTCCGATGCCGAATACGATGTACCGCGTCGTCGGGTCGATCAGATGGCGTTTCAGGTTCAGGCTGACGACCGAATCACCTGCATTGACCATTGCTGCCACCTCGCCGTCGGCGGCAAGTGCCCGCGGCGGCTTACCCAGCGGAGCCACATCCCAGGTTGCGTCCCCGTCGATCGTCGGATCGAGGTCGACCACGGACGTAATGCCGAGCGCCGCGAGTCCGTTCACCTGATCCTGCGTCAGTGTGATGGCTTCGAGATTTCCGCCCGCGTTACCACCAGGCGTCTTGTCAAACAAACCACCGGCGTCGTTAATCAACGAGTCCCACTGGTCCGGGTAGCGCAAATCCGACGCGAACGACCGCGTCATTTGGCGGGTAATGTCGGGGATCGTCACCGAGCATTTCGCGAAGTGAGTGCGGGCAATCATGTTACCCACGACCGGTACCAGGATTCCCCCGAGCGCTGTGAGCACGGTCAGAACGACGACCAATTCGATCAGCGTCAGACCGCGGCGCCGGGCCAGGATCTTTCGCCGTGTCCGATTTGCGAGGTTCATGGTTGATCCTTTCGAGCGACAGGGCAGGACGCCAGACGCGCGCCGGTCAGCCGCCCGCTGCACGCGGGCTCCCAAGCGAACCGCACCACCCGAGTCAGGCACGCCTAATGTCGACTATGGCGAAAGTACCCAATCAAGTTTGGCTTGTCAAACTCTTTTGTCTTGCCCGCGATACGGGTAGGCTGTCGGCATGCCCTCGGCTGCCGTAGAGGACTACGTGAAGGCGATCTACGCCATGGAACGCGATTCGCCCGCTGGCGAAGCCAGCGTCGCGGGGATCGCGTCCGTACTCGGTATCACCAAGGGCAGCGTGGCGGGCATGCTCTCCAAGTTGAAGAAGAGCCGCTTGATCGAAGGCGAGCGGTACAGCGGTGTGCGCTTGACCGAAACGGGGAAGAAGCTCGCGCTCGATGTCCTGCGGCGGCATCGGCTGATCGAGGTGTTTCTCGTCGAGACGCTGAATCTAAAGTGGTCCGAGGTGCACGAGGAGGCTGAACGGCTCGAACACGCCATGTCAGCCAAGGTGCTCGATCGGCTGGACGCGTTTCTTGGCCACCCGCAGGTCGATCCGCATGGTGACCCGATCCCTGACGCGAATGGGCACGTCCCCTCGCTGGACGGCGTTCCCCTGAGCATGCTGAACGAGACAGACCAGGGCGTGATCGTGCGCATCACGAATCAAGGCTCGAAGTTCCTCGAGTTCGTTGAGCGACACTCGTTGCGCCCCGAAGCACGTTTTACCGTTGTCGAGATCCAACCCGAGGCGCAACTGATTTCTCTTCAGGTCGGTCGCAAGCCGAAGCTGTCGCTTTCTCTGGAAGCGGCAAGCAAAATCCTAGCCAAGCGCATTAAGCAGCCGAAACGCACCCAGCGACGACATACCTGAACTGAAGGAGACGCTCCCGGGCAGGATCGCGTGAGCGATCTCTGTGACCCAGCCTAGCGTGCGGTCAGGCACGGCACCATCCCCTCCTGAGATGGACTGCCACGCCGAACTGTGAGCGCCACCGCTGATAGGCGGCGGCGCTCGCTGCGATCTCCCCGGATGACCCGGCGTTTCGCGTTCTCAGAACTCCCAGTGTTCGTACGGCCAATTCGCGACCTCCCCGAAGCTGAGTACCCCAAAAACGCCCGGAGCTGGGCAGCTGCTCTGACATTGCTGAATCTGCGCGGTAATGGTATTGGCGAACTCGGTCGTCGGGCGCGTGCCATTAAGGACTCCCTCGTTCCACGTAGCCCCCCCCCGGTTCAGGCAACGGAGGTTGCACTGATCGTTAAAAGTCGAGGCCAGGGGCTCATCGCAGATTGTGCCGAACATGCTAATCGTCGCCTCCTCGATCCGACATGTCGCGTACCGCAACTCCGTGATTCCGGCCAGGACGAGATCAGTGGGACTACTCGTTGCAGTTGTGCGTTGAAAGATAACGCTCGTCACAAACCCGTCCAGCTCAGCGTCATCACTAGCTATGGCTGGGGTGACCAAGAGCACTCCCACCGTGCTAGACTCAAAGCCGTGGGACGCGGCAATTGCTGCCGATCGTCCTTCATCCATCATGACGAGTCGAGCAGTGAATTTGACGATCCGAAGTGATCCAATAAGCTCGCCTGAAAACTCGAGCACGTGCTGATGAGGAACTTCTGATCCCAAAAGCACGACGCGGTAGCGCGTCCAGGGCTCCGGCAACATTGGCCAAATCAGATCAAACACATCCGTCGCATTGGTTGCCCCTACGGCCGGAATGAGCAATTCGATCGGCTCTGGGGACCCCGATGCCTCGACATCCGAGACGCCCATCCACCTCGACATATAGGCTCGTACGTAGAAATCGAACGCTCCCGGCTGCGCCCATTTCAGTTCATGCTCGCTCGGCGAACTACGATTTGCCCCGATTGCTGTCGCTATGACGAGTAGTGCAGCAATACCGACGCCCACTGTTTTTCCCGCGGCCCTCTTCTGAATCTTGTACATCTTGGATCTCCCTAGCTGATGTCCCCAATCTCCGTAACGCCAAATTCTGATCACTTGGTTTTCCGCGCGCACCGATTGCGCCTCGATTCACTCGCAGCTAAGTCTTGCTTGCACGAAACGTAGTACCGTGACCGGAGCAGTCTTGAAGCGCCGCTACGACGACCACTACAATCAAGACTGTGCAAGCGGAACGTATCCGCAATACGCAATCACTCTTAGGACACCGGCCGGACTTCAGTGGCGTTCAGAAAGTGAAGAAATCTGCTTGGAGCGGGATTACAGCGATCATTTCGTGCCCAAACACGTCACGCCGTGTCATTCAGATTGGATCGGGCGTTCGCCGAGGTAAGCAGGCGTGAGTTGTGATATCAGATTCGAGCAGCTGTGGAGTTGGGTAGACCGGTCGGCGCCAGAGCTCGACGAACATGTCGTCGGTTGCCATCAATGCCGTCGACATGCGAAGCTGCTGCGCCAGCAGACCGAGGCGCTCAAGCAAGAAGCGTTGATTCCGGAGTCCATTGGGCCCTACAAGCTGACCGGCATCATCGGCCAAGGGGGAATGGGAATCGTCTATCGCGCTGTTCAACCGGGAACCGAGCGTCATGTCGCTGTCAAGGTCATGTGGGATGCGTTTGAGGGTCAGCGCCGATTCGCACAGTATTTTGAACGCGAGGTCAGGGCGCTCGGCCGGCTAAGCCATCCCAATATCGCCCGCGTCTACGAAAGCAGCCAAACGGAACAGGGCCGCCGTTTTCTCGTGATGGAGTTAATCGAGGGAGTTCCGATCGACAGATTCGCTCGATTCGGCAACTCGTCAAGACCTGATTTGCTTCGGCTATTCGCTAGTATCTGCGACGCAATCGCACACGCCCACGATCGAGGCGTACTCCATCGCGACATCAAGCCTTCCAATGTCCTCGTCACCGCCGAACCGGCTGCCCGCGTTCTCGACTTCGGGCTGGCGAGATTCACCGACGCACGCAACACCGATGAGCACACGGCGGTGGCGCCGGCGTGTTGGACGGGAACGCTTCCCTACATAAGCCCTGAGCGCTTGAAACACGGAAGCGAACGTCCCACGGCTCAGAGCGATGTTTATTCGTTGGGCGTCATGCTGTACGAACTGCTGCTCGGGCAATTGCCGTTTCAGGTCTCCAACTCTCAGAAGGAGACACTGGATGCAGTTTACCGTGGCGACTATGCGCGCCCGATGTACCTGGACCAGACAATCGGACGGGACTTGAACACGATCATCGAAACGGCGATGCAGGTCGATCCTCAACAACGATACGCTTCGGCAGCGCACCTTCGGGATGACTTGATTCGCTACCTTACTCATCGCCCCATTCACGCTCGATCCCGGGGCCATTTCTATCGAGCGGGAAAAGCCATCCGCAGAAATTGTCTCGCCTTCACAATTGCGGGCCTCGTGTTTGCAGTCCTGCTAACCAGCTCAATCGTGAGCACTTCACTGTTTATTCGCGCCCGACGCGCCACGGAGCTGGCCAGTACTCGACTTCAACTTCTTGGTGAGGCGCGAGACAACGCCGTCGCCGAATCAAGGCGATACAAGACTGAGTTGCAGAAATCACAGAGATTGTGCGAAACATTGTCGCGGACTTTTGATCTTGCGCAGCCGCTTGGATACAAGCCTGGTCGTCTTACGCATGACGCTCTTTCTGACGAAATCGCATCAACGGTTGATCGCCAGCTGAAGGAGTTTCCAGCCGTTGCAGCCAGCCTTCACGCAGCGATTGGCCAAAGCATCCTCTACCGGAGTGGACGTGATTCGGCCGAGCTGCACTTCAAGAAGTCTCTTGAGTTACGATTGGCCCACGATCCATATGATGCGTTGCTGATCGGCGACGGGCACTTTGATCTGGGCTCGTACTATCTCGATAGCGGCTGTTACACTGAATCTGTTCCCCATTTCCTGGAGGCCATCTCGTGCTATCGTCGCACCCCGAATGGCGACGATTGCACGCTTGCCCGCGCAGAGGCCAGCTATGGGGCAGCGCTTATCGCCACCGACCAGGTCGAGCAAGGAATCCGAATCGCCGAAGATGCGATAGACCGATTGCGAGCCAGCCTTTGTGACGCATCGAAGATCGCTCGCGCTTATGAGAGCCTTGCCTATGGATACGAGCATATCGGTCGGTATCGTGACGCTCTGCTGGCGATGGAACGATCCGTCCTGCTTCACCGGATATCAGATGAGCTTCCGGACTTGGCTCGGACATTGACGGCGCTCGCTAGGTACGCGCATTGGGTGGGAGAGCCCGACATAGCAGAGACCCATCTTCATGAGGCGATATCGGCGAGTCATGCCTTGGTCGGCATGTCCAACCCGTTGCTGGCACATCAATATGCCCAGCTCTGCAGCATTGCGGTTAAGAGCAACGATCTTGTCGGTGCTCAACACTTGGCGGAACGCGCCGTGATGCTAGGTCGTGGTATACCCGATCAATACAATCGAAAGGACCATTTTGCCTCAAAGCTGGCCGGCCTGGCTTGGATTCGTGGCGACTACAACGAGGCCGAGCGCGTATTTCGCGATGCATTGCGAAAGATCACCCGGGAGTACGGTCCGGACTCCGACGAGTGCATCTCCTCGACAATTACGCTCGGAGTCGTACTTCGAGACAAAGGAGAATTCGCCGAAGCAGAGACGCTGCTTCGAAAGTCCTATGAAAACCGTGTGCGCGCATACGGCCAAGGTCACAACAAAACTGCCCGCGTCGCAAACAACTTATCAAGACTCATGTTCCTCATGGGCGACCACGTCGAATCCGAGCAGCTGGCACGTCATGCTTTGGCAATCCGAGAGAGTATGTACGGGCCAGACCACGCAGACGTGGCAGAATCCTGTTTGATCCTGGGGATGAGTTTGACGCGACTAGGCGAACTCGTTGAGGCAAGACAGCATATCGAACGCGCCTTAGCAATCCGCGTTGCATTCTATCCGAAGCGACATTTTCTTATCGCAGAAGCTCGCTCTGCGTTTGGTGAGCTACTTCTGCAAGAAGGGGCGTGCAGCGAAAGCCGACAGATACTCGAAGACGCTCATCGCTTGCTGTGTGAAACGCTGGAGAAATCTCATCGGTACATCAAGTTGACGCGGGAACGCATTGCGATGCTTGAAACCTGCGTACCAACGAATGCCCGTCGGGAGCAATTCGTTAGTGGCCAAGCCATGACGCCGGGAGCGGAGTTCGAGAATTGGCGCCGAAACCATGGTGCATACACAGACAAATCAGACGGACACATTGGGAGACTTTTCATTGACGCGCGCGGTGAATTGGACGAAAGATTGGAAGCAACACGTCGAAGCGCTTCAGATTCGATACGGTCACGAAATCCAACAGTATTGCTTTGTGCACCTGCCGGACATTGAGCTTGCGCTTGACGCAACCCAAGACGTATTTCACAAACTGTTGCTTCAGGAAAACAATAGGCCCATCGTCGAGCGAGCGTGGTTGTACCGGTGCGCTCGAAACCACTGCCTCAACGTCCTCCGAAGTCGCTCGCGCCAGGCAAAAGCAGTGATCCGCTGCGCCCAGGAGCAGACGATAGAATCTCAGCGGACATCGGTCCTCTCTCGACTCGTTCGCAAGGAAGTGCACGAACGGCTATACGATCTGGTTTTCAACCTGTCGATCGACATCCGGGTTCCGTTGTTTCTTCGCTATTATGCCGGCTTTGCGCGGAACGAGATCACCCAAATCCTTGACTTGCCCGAGCACGTCGTGAAAGCACGAATATGCAGGGCCCTTAAACACTTGCGAAAACACTCGTCCTTGCGAATGACGTAGGTGCTGACCCGAAGCGATCGCCTAATGCGGTCCACTCCGAATTCCCTATCATTGCCCGAACCTCCCTGACGGCTGTGGACTGCTGCACTTTTTGCTGCGCCTCATCTACATCATTAGCGTGGGTGACGTCTGCTCGATCCAATCCCGCCGCCCGCATGCGCGGAAGCCGCGGGGAAGGCCCCGCGTCACCTCAGAGGATCGGCGGAGCCGACGAGCTTTGTGCCGTCAGGTTTTTCGATCTCGATCCACCATTGTACGTTCGCAGGCAGCGGGTCGGGCGCCATCGCCTGAACGTCGTAGTCATCATGTTCGGGTGCATACTCGGCCTTGCCGACGAGCGACATCGCGCGGTCCTGCGTCCCGAGCCAGGCGCGGACGATCGTGGCGCCCTTGTCATTGTACGGCAGCTTCACCACGAGGTGCCCCTCTGCGCCGGCCTTTACCGCCCCATGTCCCTGGGCCAGTTCGACCACCATGTCGCCGATCTTGACCGATCCCAGCGACACTTCATCGTGTGCGTGCTCATCGTCATGTTTGTCGGCGCGGCCGGCGTGATGGTCATGCGTCGATCCGTCACGGTGGGTATGGGCCCTTCCGTCGGCGGCTGATTTACCGGACTCGGCGGACGAGTTGTCCTTTGTGTTGCGGCCGCAACCGGTAGCGAACGCAAAGCCGATCAGAACCGTGGACACTAGAAAAAGCCGTTGCATGAGGAACTCCTTCTACAAGCCTGGGACACTCGTTTTGGTCATGGAGCCGAATGTCGCCGACCGCTCGTTACCCGTTGCCACGCGATGGATCGCCGCGTAGCCGGCGGGGACGACCACCAGGTTCAGGAACGTGGACGAAAGCAGGCCGCCCAGGATGACCACCGAGAGCGGCGCCAGTATCTCGTTGCCGGGCTCGTCACCCTTGAGCACGATCGGAATTAGCGCGAGCGCCGCGGTCAGCGCCGTCATCAGAATCGGCACGAGCCGTTCCTGCGAGCCGCGGACGATCGCGTCGTATGCGCTCGCTCCCTCGTGTTCGACGAGATGTTGATAGTGATTCACGAGCAGGATGCCATTGCGCACCGCGATCCCGAACAGCGTGATGAAGCCGACGAGGCTGGCGATCGAAATGACGGGGGCCGTGTACGTTCCGCCCGCCCCGATCAGGGCCAGCGTGTTACCGAAAAGGGACGGGGATTCGGTGAGGTAGATGGCCACGATGCCGCCGATCAGGGCGAGCGGGAGATTGATCATCACGAGGACCGCCACGCGCGCGTTACCGATCGCGATGTGCAGCAGAATGAGCATGATGACGACAACGATCCCGCTGAACACCCAGATTGTTCGGCTGGCGGACTGTTGGGCCTCGAACTGGCCGCCGTACCTCACCGTGTAGCCGTGGCGCTGCACGATCGGATCGACACGTTCGGTCACCTGCCGCACGAGGTGGCCGAGGTTGGCCCCCTCGGCGACATTCAGCGAAACGACTGCCTTGCGCTGAGCGTTCTCGCGCGCGATCAGGTTCGACGCCATCTCGGGGCCGATGTCGGCGACCTCTTCAAGTCGTACCAATGCGCCGCCGCGACCACGAAGCAGCAGCTCCCGAAGGTCGTCGATGCTGTCGCGCTCATGCCGGGCGAGTCGGACCGTCAGCGCGTATCGACGAATCCCTTCGTTTACCTCGACGACCTCGACGCCGAAGATCGCGTTGCGCACCTGCCGGGCGGCCGATGCCGGCGTCAGACCGTACGCTGCCAACGCTTGCGGGCGATATTCGACCGGCAACGACTGGATCATTACTTCGCGATTGGCCGCCACGTCGCGCGCTCCCGGCAACGGTTTGAGCACGGACTCGATTTCCTTCGCGATCGTTCGCAGCGTGTCGAGATCGTTGCCGTAGACACTGATGGCGATGGCCGCGGGAGTGCCGGACAGGATGTGGCTTAACCGATGCTCGATGGGTTGACCGACGTTCGTCGTGATACCCGGCACCTGCTCCAGCACCTTCGTGATCCGCGCGCGGACATCCTCTTTCCGATGTCCCGACATGACCGTCACTTCGATCTCGGAGTTGCTCACCGGCTCGGCGTGTTCGTCGCGCTCGGCCCGGCCCGTTCGGCGAGTGACGCTGTTGACCCCTTCGATCTGGAGTAGCTGCCGCTCGATCGCGCCGGCCATGCGGTCGCTCGCGCGGAGCGATGTTCCTGGCGGCGCGAACAGTCCGACCGTAAACGTGCCCTCGTTGAACTCCGGCAGGAACGACGTGCCGAACGTCGATGCGAGCCATAGGGCCAGGACTGTTGCCACGCCCGCCCCGCCAAGTACGAGCCGGCGCCAGCGCAGCGCGAGGCGGAGCGTCGGCTCATACGCCGCCTTCAGTCCGCGGACGAGCCAGCCGTCGTGCATCTCTGATCCCGTAGGTCGCGTGTGCAATAGACATCGGCATAGTGCCGGCGTTACGGTGAGTGCGACGGCAAGCGACGCAAGGATCGAGATCACGAACGCGATCCCGAGCGGACGGAAGAAGCGCCCCTCGATGCCTTCCAGGAACAAGAGCGGCATGAACACGAGCGCGATGATGATCGTGGCGAAGACCATCGCGGGCCGGATTTCGTTGCTTGCGTCGAAGATCACCTGGAGCTTGGACGCGCGCTGCGGCTCGGGTCGGGCCGCGTTGAGTCGGAGTCGGCGAAAGACGTTCTCCACGTCGATGATCGCGTCGTCCACGAGGCTACCGACCGCGATCGCGAACCCGCCCAGCGTCATCACGTTGATCGTCATGCCCAACCCGTTGAGCGTCAGCAGGCCCACCGCAAGGGAAAGTGGAATCGCGGTCAGCGTGATGATCGTCGTGCGGACGTTGAGCAGGAACAGAATCAGGATGACCGTCACGATGATTCCGGCGTCGCGCAGTGCGTGGACGACATTGTCCACCGAGTGCTGGATGAAGTTCGCTTGTCGGAACACCTCGCGATTGATTCGGATTCCCGCGGGCAGGCTGGGCTCCAGCGCGTCCAGCATCGCATCGACGCGGTCGGTGATGACGAGCGTATTGGTGCCGGGCGCCTTCTGAACGGTCAGTACAACCGCCGGCCTTCCACCGTCCGCGCCAGTGCCGCGTTTCAGCGCCGGTCCGAGGCGCACGTCGGCGACCTGCTCGATCGTGACGGGGGCCGCATCGTGGTACCTGATAACCGTTCCCGCGATGTCGGAGACGCTGCGGACCCTACCGCTCTGGCGAATGGGCAGCTCCAGCGAATCAACGTCCGACAGGTAGCCTGCGCTCAGCGTGCTGTGCGCCTCACGGGCCGCGACCACCACGTCTGCGATCGTCAGATCGAACAGCCGGAGCTTTTCCTGCTCCACAAGCACTTGGTATTCCGGCAGTTCGCCGCCAATGACGGAGACCTGTGCGATGCCCGGGATCGCGAGCAGCTTGTTTCGCAGGTCAAATTCCGAGTAGGCCCGAAGATCCAGGTCGCTCACCGCACCGCCGGGCGACGAGACGGCCAACAACATGATTTCGCCAGTGATTGACGTAATCGGCGTCATCGCCGCGTGTGCATCCGGCGGCAGATCTTCCCGGACCGCGTCGAGCCGTTCGGAAACGAGTTGCCGCGCGCGATAGATGTCTGTGCCCCATTCGAATTCGACATACGCGATGGACAGACCAATCGCGCTCGACGAGCGCACGCGACGCACGCCGGGGATTCCGTTGAATGCGGTTTCGATCCGGAAGCTCACGTACTGCTCGACCTCGTCGGCGGCGAGGCCGGGCGCTTCGGCCATCACAACGACTGTGGGCGCGTTCAGCTCTGGAAACACGTCCACCGGCGTCCGCGGCAGGCGATAGGCGGCAAAGATCAGCAGAATCACCGCTAGCGCCAGGACCAGCAGCACGTGGTCGATCGAGAAGCGGATCAGTCGTTGCAGCATTTACCGCCTCCCTACCTAGTGTTCGCCGTGGAACGAGCCATCGGCATGAAAGTGTCCGCCTTTCTGTACGGTCCCGCCTTGAGCAGTCGCCAGCCTTAGTTCGTACGCGCCGTCCAGGACGACTTCGTCGCCGCGCATCAAGCCGCTCTGAATAACGACCCAGCGGCCGTCATCGGCGCCCATGTCCGCCTCGATTCGAATCGCCTGATTCGCGTCCTTTGGGTCTCGTCGAAAGAAGACGTGCGTGATGCCGTCCTTGACGACGGCAGACCGCGGAATCGCAATCGCCTTACCTTCGGTCGTCTCCACTTCGACTTCGAGAAACGCCGACACACCGGGCCGCATCCACGGACGCAGCGCGTCAGGTTCCGCGAACAGCGTGATCGTGCGGTTGTCGGGGTGCGCATCCAGACCGATCCGCAGGTCGGCAGCGACCCCGTCGTTGATCCCCAAACCGCGCGAGCGCGGCGGCGCAATCCGTGCCGTGGGATCATTCGTAAGTCGCGGTAAGTCGGCTTGCAGGCCCATTGCACAGAACCGAATGCGTTCCGGCTGCACGGTCGTCATCACCAGACTGCCGGCGTCCGCCCAGGTACCGTTCGTGACATCAAGCGTTTCGACAACGCCGGGCGCAACGGACCGGACGTTGATTCGCCGAATCTCGCGCCAGCGGGGGTGGCCTTCAGGCGACGCGGGGTCCGGCTCCGTCAACTGCTCGACCGGTAGCGACAACATTGAACCCGCGTTGTTCAGTAGCAATTCCAGTCGCGCCCGCTGAGCGTCCCGCTCTGTCGCGGCCCGGGTCTCGCGCAACTGCAACTCCACGTCCTTCTCCAGTGTCTCCGCGAACGTCGCGCGGGCCGTCGCCAGTGTGCCGCGAGCGCGCGCCAGATCGTCGGCCGTCACCACGCCCGACGTATTGCCGGCGTCCAACTGTTCGACTCGCCGCGTCCAGACTGCGACCGCATGCTCCAACTCCGCATGGTGCTTCGCATGCGCCGCCAGCAGCGGCCCCATTGCCTCGCTATTGGCCTCGGCTTTTTGCAGCGCGTGCGTCGTTTCGTTGATCTCTTGTTGCAACTTGCGCCAGTCCGGCGATTCCAGCGTATACAACAATTGTCCCGGCTCGACCTGCGCAAACTGCGCGACGTGTAGCTCGACTCGCCCGCTCGCCATCGTTCGGTGTTCACGCCGCGCGTCCGGCGATAGCTCGAAACAGCCGGGAACACGGATCGTCCGAGCTACCTCGCGCACTTCGACTTTCGCGAACGTGATACCGAGATTGTTCCGCACGGTAGGCGGAATCGCGACGCGATTGCTCGGCGCCGGAACCGTGGTGCCGGAGGCCGGTTCCTCGGCGGAGTCCTGTTCATTACGGCACGCGATCGCCAGGAAAGTCAGGCCGCATAGGTATAGCGTCAGGTTGCGCGTCATTGTGCAATCTCCATCGCGGGCGACGAAGCTGGCCCATCGCCCGGGTCGTCGGGCTGATCCGCCCGCAGCGTCGCCGCCGGTCGACCGGTGGCGCGCTCCAATTCGATTTGTGCGAACGCCGCAGCGCGCAGCGCCTGAATCTGTCCCGTTCGGATCGAGAGATAAGCCCGCTGCGCTTCCAGCAGGGACAAGAATGGTGTGCTCCCCAGACGGTACGCCTTCTGCGCGAGTGTCACGTTCTTTTCTGCGGTCGGGACCAGTTCGTCGCGATAGAGCCGCGCGTTCTCGATCGCTGCCGTGGCACGGGCGAGATTGGCGTGAATGTCCTGGGCAAGGTCGACGAGCAGCGCGTCGCGGTGCTGTCGCAGCTGTTTCAACAGACGGTCGGCCTTCGCAATCTGCGCCTGATTCCGGTCCCACAATGGAAGCTCCGCTGAGAGGGTCGGACCGGTAATCGTGTCCGTCGCAACCGATGATCGCGGCGCCAGATTCGGCGCCGTCAGCGCTCCCGATTGCAGCGAATCAAAGAACGTCTCGGCGAGCAAGTTGCGGTCGCCCCGGCTCCGTCGCTCCAGGAGCTCGAACGCGAACCCCAGGTCCAGTGAACGCAGAAACCGGACACGCTCGAGCCGGGCGCGTGCTTCGGCAGCCGCGATGGTCTCGTCCATGGTTCGCAGATCGAGCCGGGCTTGGCGCGCGATCGCCAGCAACCTGTTGGCGGACGCCGGCCAGTCATCCGGTGCGACAATCGGCTCGATGAGCGTCAGCGTATGCGGGTCATCACCCAGCCCCAACAGTCGGCACAAGTCCGCCTTGGCTTCGATCACCGTGGCCCGGGCGAGCCGGTGTGTGGCGCGGGCCTGGAGGTGTTGGGCGCGCGCGAGATTGAAATCAACGTCAGAACCAGTCCCGGCCTTTCGGCGTAGCTCGGCGACCATTACGAATCGATGCGCGTTGTCCTCGCCCACCTGCGCGACCGTCGCCGCTTCCTCCGCGAGTACCGCGCGTACGTAGGCTCGGCGAACGTCGAGCACGACAGCGGACACAACCCGCGCCGAATCCAGCACGGTCCGCTCGAGGTCGCGCCGAGCCGCCTCGCTCCGCGCCGGAACGATCCAGAGTTCCGCGATGCTTTGCGCGAGATTGAATTCGACATTCGGACGCCCGCCGCCGTCGGGAAACCGGAGCGACAGGAACAGTGTGGGATTCGAAAACAACGTGGATTGCACGAAGTCCGCACGCGACACGCCGACTGCGAGCATCGCCGACCGAACCAGAGGACTGTTGAGGAGCGCAACCTTCGTCGCGTCTGCCGCTGACAGTCCATCGGCCAGCAGGGCGCGCGTGGTCTCGGCAGCGACCTCCGGATCGCTGAACATCAGCTCGGCGGGGACCCCGACCGCTTGCTCGACGGCGTTTGCTGACCGGGCAACATCCGCCCGCGGATCGAGTGAAGCGCAGCCGCTCACCGTCGATGCAGCAAGGAGGGTCGTGACGATCAACGTGCGTTCACGAGGCGGCCGAGTAGCGCGCCGACGACCTCGGAGCGCTAGCGCGGCGTATGACGGCCCCACGTGTAGCGGGGAAACGGGATGGATAGACTGCAAAGCGCGGCTCTCCGGATATCGGTGATGGTTAACCTGCCGTCCAGGCAACGGCGCAACGGGTGCGCGGCCCGTCGGTTCAGGTCAACAGCACGATCGTCCGGAGATGAGGGAGTGAATCCTGATCGGTACTTCCCGCCGGTGGCCGGTCCAGCGGCGCGGGGCCGCACGATGCAGGCGCCAACTGGTCATATGCGACCGCCCGGCCGGCATCGTTCGGCTGCGCAGCACGTCGGCCTTCCCGTACGGACACGGTCAGCAGGGCCGGGACCGGTTCGCCATCGCTGCCCGCCCATTCGTGATGGTTGGGGTCGCTGTCAGCGGGATGCTCTTCGTGGCTCGAATGCGAATGTTCGTGGGAATGGGTGTGCCCATCGTGATGGTGAACGTGGGCATGATGGTAATGGTCGTGATGGTTGTGCTCGTCCGATTGTGCATCGTGCGGCTGCACGACGCCGAAGGGAATCACGAGCCCTGCCAGGGCCAGCCCCGTCATCCAGACTATCGCTCGGAAATCAGCCATCGGAATCCAGCCTATTCGGCGAACGCACCGGAAGCAAGTGAAACTACCTTTCGCCCGACCGAGATGCGATACAGCCCGGCCTGGTTGGCAGACCCCGCCTATGCTCACTGCATCGGACGCTGGCCGGTCGCTGTTGCGACTGCGTTATCAGCAGTAGGCCACCCCCGGTCCCGTCGTCGCGGAAAGCAGAAGAGTGCTCAACGGCACCGGTATCCCATTCCTGGGGTTTCGAGCCTCGTTTGATCAGCTTCGGGTTGTGCTACTTGTCCGATAGTTCCTTCGTGCCACCTCCCGCAAGGCGGGCTCGGAGACAGTTGTCAATACTGGCGGATTCCGCGTCAAGGCGTGCGCGCTACGAGCGTTAGGTCACAGTTGGCTGTCGGCTAATGCGGATGTACAGCGCAGCTCGAGCCGCGTCTGGGGGATGGCGCGCCCCCTAGGCTCGGTCGAGGTTGCGCGCCACCACTCAAGTCGTCCGCGCTGGACCGTCGCAAGTTGCCCGGCAACTCTGGGCGTCCTTCGGTGCGGTCTCCCAATCCGGATTCCACATCTCCAAACCATCCTAGAGCAGCGCTCCCACGCTCATCAACCGCGCTGGCCTTTTTTCGAAATCGTACGACTCGTGACAGAAACGGCCGAGTTGCGACAAACTTGTCCTTGGCGAAAGGGGCTGGTCCTGGTGCTGGTCAATCTCCAGTAACCCGGTCGAACCCAATCAAAGGAACAGCTCATGAACATGCGCTTTCAAGTATTGCTGACCAGTACTGCAGTTCTATTCGCATCGCCCCATGCGATTGCGGACGAGCGCCGCGTCCTGTCGCTCTACGACCAGTTCATCACGCTCAACGCCAAGGCCGAAGCACTCGGCGCTCAGCGCGGCGCTGCGATCGATGTCCCATCGGTGCTCCAGTGCATGCATTACCAGGGCATCGTCCGCGCCGAGACGGCGGGCACGCCGTACTTCTTCATCACACGCAGCGGCAACGCGACCATCACGTGCCCGCTTGTGCCCGACACTCCGGGAGAACTCGTCGTTGTACGGATGGGAACGCGCGACTCCGATGGCGAACGACTGCGATCCAACCGCCTCGCCCTCGATTCACGCATTAACAGCACCCCGCCGGCGGCTGCTGACCGTGGCGTGGTCAGCATCCCGCTCGATGGCACGACGCAGGACGGATTCGGCAACACCTGGCCTGGCTGGTCGCATCCCGGCGGCTGCCAGTTGATCGATGACGTGCTCGTGGTTCCCGTCGAACACAATTTCACGACCGGCAACAAAACCGATGGTGGGTTGCTGCTGATCGACGTCGCCAACCCCCTCGCACCCCGGCTGATCAAGAACCTCGACATGAATACCAAGATTGGAACGGTCGGTGTCACCAGGGACCCCGCGGACGGCCGATACCTGTTCGCCCTCGGCGGCTCGTTCCTGAACGACGACGGCGTCCGCTTCGTCAAGTCCGTGGGCACCACGCTCGACGAACAGTTCGCGCTCGATCCGGCGACGGTATTCACCTGGACGAAGGACAACGACCCGGATATCGGGGACCGCGTCGCGTGGGACCAGGACTCGTGGCAATACATCGGCTTCGTTCGCGACGTCGACGGCACGCTCGCCATTATCACGATGTCCGATAGCGACAGCGTGGAGATCGGTATCGGTCGCACGCGGCTCTGGCGCGTCGTCCAGACCGGCCGCACGTTCGACCTCGATCTTTGGGCCTCGCGGGACCTTGGCATGAAGGAACCGACCACCGGTGATATGGACGCCGGCGCCGGTGTATACGTCAGCCCGAGTGGACAGCTCCTGCTATACGTCTGCGAGCATCTCAGCAACGGCCCAGGCGACTCCATTCGCATGGGCGAATTCCGCACGCGCGACATGAACGTGCCCGCGGACTGCGGTTGTAACGGCTGGATCACACTGTACGAGAACACGGTCGGCTGGAACGACCGAAACAGCCAGAGCCACGTCGTCGATTTTCAGGACTACGCCCGCGAGGAATGGTACGACCTGCGCGACTATGAGGACCATGCGTTCGACCTCAACGGCTTCTCCGACGAAGCCGAGTCGGTCCGCTGGAACATTCCACCCGGAAGGATCGGCCAGCTGTTTCGCGACGAGAACTATACCGGCGGCGTGCTAACGCTCGACGGCACCGGCCGACCGATGCGTATCGACAACCTTGCGGACAACGGGTTCGATGACGAGATCACCTCCGTGCGGTTCGTCGACCGTCCCGCAAACATGTACGTGACGCCGGGCACCAGCTGCATCGTTCCCGGCGGACTCGGAACTCAACCGTGTCCCTTCTTCGGCCCGGCGTCGATCCAGCGGGCCGCGGATCGCATCGGCGCCCCGCCTTGCTTCTCGGCGCAGACCATTTATCTCGCGCCAGGAAACTACACGCAAGATGTATTCATCGACCGGCCCATGACCTTGACGACCTCGGCGCCAGGTGCAGTGACCATCTTCGGGCAATAGATCCACGCACCCCGTGACCTCGGTCAGCTCGACCCGTCCCAGGGAGAGCCAGTGGTTGTATACGCCGATGCCAGCACCCCGAAGGACGCTGGCATGTCGGCCGTCGCTGGTGCAAGCAAGCTTCTAGGGACAATCACAGCTGCACAACGTCTCTCGTACAAGGGTTCTTCCTGTAACAGTTTCACCCCAGATTCGGTAGGTCCAGGAGTCCTCGATGGTCCAGCCATCCGGACACCACGGATCTGGATACAAGCTCGGATTAGCTGTACGTCGGGTCGTGATATAGCTGCGCCCGCCGCTCGCCGCGGTGGTTTGCACGGTCCCGTCGGGGAACATGATGCCGTCGACACCAGCGGTTCCGCCGACATGCAACCGTGCTTGGGGCTGCGATACGCCAACGCCAAGTCGTCCGTTGTCCGCGACGGTGAGCAAGTCCTGAAACGTGGTTTCGTCGAACGCGTTCGTGTTGCTGCGCACACTCAGAAGAACGTCGCCGTCGGCTCCCTGGTTCCGGTCGAACGCGTTAAGAACGAGATCGCGATTGCTCACCAGATGGTGCGGACCGCTACTGCCCAGCTTGAGCGCCGCAGCGTCGGAAGGATCGCCGACCTGCAACGGACCACTGGGAAGATAGGTTCCGATGCCGACGTTGCCGAGTCCACCGGGCGCGAGGCGCACGTCGCCGCCGAATGCGTTCAGCGTTAACGGGTACGGGCTCACGCCGTCTTCGGCGATGGATTCAATATGGTTAAGTCGACCGCCATCAACCACGGGTAGGTGCGTCGACATCCGGATGCCGGAGCTCGAAGCGTCGTTGCGTACGACGACGCTGCCGGTGCCGTTCCAGCGCGGGCGGAGGTTCAGATTGCCGATGCTATCGGTTCCGATGATCGGGTTGTCGCCCAGATCGCGGCCGATGAAGAATTCACTGCCCGGCTCGCCGACCACGTCGAGGACGCCCTGCGGGTTGTTTGTATTGATACCCACGCCCTTCTCGGCACTGATCAGGAACTGCCGAATTTCGGTGGACTGGAAAGGAATGACGCCGTCCGCCGCCCAAACGAAAGTTCCGACGTGATTCGACTGGGCGTTGCGCCCGCCTGCGAACGTGTAGTCTCTGGAGGCGACGTTATTCTCGCCACCCGGCACGACCGCACCCAATCCGGAAGCGGTGTTGTTCCGCCCGCCACCGACCACAGCGTATCGGTTGCTGGCAACGTTCTCTTCTCCACCTGCGACCAGCGCGAAACGATCGGAGACCGAGTTGTCTTCTCCACCACCGATGACGCCGAATGCCCCGGAAGAGGTGTTTCCCCTACCGCCGGCGATTGCGGAGTTACCCGCCAAGGCCGCGGCACTGTTGGAGCTGCCACCACCGATCGCTGAAGAGCTCCACGCCGTGTTCCCGCTACCGCCGGACACGGTGCCTCCGCTCCTTGCCTCGTTGTTATCGCCGCCGCTCACCGTGCTACGCAATCCGGTGGCGCGATTGCCCTCAAACGGCCCGACGATTGCGTTTCCGAATTGATCCATCACGAAGCCGCGGGTCTGCAGCGCGTATGGCACCACCGTCACCGGCTGGCGCGGCGACAGACTCACGAATGATGTGTCGATGCGGGCGACGGCAATCTCGAGCCAGCGCGCATCGCCGTTGAAGGCGTTGACTCCAAAATCGAGCTGAACCGTAAAACGCCCGTCAACAACGGGTACCGCAACGGCGGCCAGCATCGTGCCAATTTGATTTCCGCTCGTGTCGGCGTCCCACAGAGTGAATTGAAGGTCGACGGTCTCGTTCAGGGGCATGCCATCGAAGGACAAGCTGCCCTGGTAGGCCCATTCGCTGGTCAGCGGAGTCTGGGCTAGCGACGTAGCCGAAACGAGGCCCAGGACGCAGAACCCCATAATTGCGCGTGTGAATTGCATGGATGGCTCCTCAGTATTTGTGAATCCCGGTGTCCTCACACCGGTGCGATCTAAGAGGGAAGGCGCAGGCGACATCGAAGAAGCTCGCAGGTTGTCGCGAATTTTTGGGGTACTGCCCCGTTCACCGATACTGGCTCGCGCGTCGACGTTACGAGGGGGCCGATATGGCAGCAGCCCCGAACGGCAATGCGCGTCCGGGGCGGCGATTACGTGAGTGATGGTTGGCGTAGCGCGCCTACTTCGCAGCCATCTGCTGGATCATGGTCTCCAACTTCGCCAACCGATGAGCGAGGTCAGCGTTGGACGCAGCCAGACGGTCGTTCGACTGCTGCAGCGCAGCGATCTCGGCGTCTTTTTCCGCGCGTAGTTCCTGGATGGCCGCGGCGGAGTAGATGGTGAGCGGATACGTATCGACTTGCAGGATCTCTGAGCCGTCGGGCAGCCGTTCGCCGGAGCCTTTGACGTGATCGGGGAAGATCTCGGCAAACTCCTGCGCGATCACGTTCAGGTAACGCCCACCGCCAACGCCGGCGTGATTGGCTTTGTAGTCGTCGGTGTACTCGAAGCTGACCAGCCGCACGCGATCGAGCGTGTCGAGCGCATCACTGACGGTTTCGATATTGGTCTTGATTCGCCGATCGGAGTTCGCCAGCCAGTCGCCGGCGGTTGACTTCGAAGCGTTGCCTTCGACTTCGAGTGTGTTGGTGGTCGGCTGACGCCCGATTCCGGTCTGACCACTAGAGTGGACGACGAATGCTGTCGCGAATTCGGCTTGCGGATCCACGACATAAGTCCTGAAGACATAGTCGCGGCTCGGATCGTCGCTACCGCGGCCGCCCGGGTACGGGTTCGCGGAACTGAGTTTCCACCGGGTGTTCACGGTTGTCACGAGTTCAATGGTGTATTGGCTTCCCGAGCTGACCGGAATGGTCGCGGGAAAATGGGCCTGATGCCAGTCGTCCGGCGTCGACGTCGGAGGTATCGACGACGAACCGAGCAGCGCGCCGCCGGTGCCTTCACCGGCGTACAGATTGACGACCGCCTCGCCGGCCGGCGCGCCGACGACTCTTTGGACCTCGACGGCAATCAACTCTCCCGAAACGCCCGCCGTAAAGCTCTGCCAGGTCACGAGACCACCGACAGCATTGGGGCCGGCCGGGTTCTCCTGATCGAGCTGAGCAGGACTCGCGCGCACTTCAAGCCCGTTCCCGTAAATCACCTGCACATTCGACGTGGCGGGGGCTGGAAGGTCCGTCAGCCCGGAGCCGTCACCGACGAAGGTCGTGGCCGTTACCGTCCCGTTGACGTCGAGTTCGGACTGCGGGTCATTTGTATTGATACCCACGCCTTTCTCCGCACTGATCAGGAACTGCCGAATGTCGGTGGACTGAAAAGGACTGAGGCTGTCGGCCGCCCAAACGAAACTGCCGACGTGATTCGCCTGGGCATTGCGCCCGCCCGCGAACGTGTAGTTCTGGGCGGCGATGTTGCTCTCTCCACCCGGCACGACCGCACCAAAGCCGGAAGCGGTGTTGTTCCGCCCGCCGCCAACCGCGGCATAGCGGTTACTGGCAACGTTCTCTTCCCCACCGGCGACCAGTGCAAAGAGATCGGTGACCGAGTTGCCTTCCCCACCACCGATGACACCGAATTCCCCGGAAGAGGTATTGCTACGACCGCCGGAGATGGTGGACCTACCCCCGAGGACCGTGATCGTGTTGGAGCTACCACCAGCGATGGTTGAAGCGCCCAACGCCCTATTCCCGCTACCGCCAGACACTGTGGCGCCGCCGCTTGCCTCGTTGTTGACGCCGCCGCTCACCGTGCTATGCAATCCAGTGGCGCGATTATCCTCAGACGGCCCGACAGTAGCGCTTCCGAATTGATCCATCACGAAGCCACGGGTCTGCAGCGCGTACGGCGCAACTGTCAGCGGCTGGCGCGGCGACAGGCTGACCATTGGCGCGTCGGTTCGGGCAACGGCGATCTCGAGCCAGCGCGCGTCGCCGTTGAAGGCGTTCGTGCCAAAATCGAGCGCGACCGTGAACCGACCGTCAACAACGGGTACCGCGCCGGCACTCAACGTAGTACCGACTTGATTGCCGCTCGTGTCAGCATCCCACAGGGTGAATTGAAGGTCGACGGTCTCGTTCAGGGGCGTGCCTTCGAAGTCCAGCGCGCCTTGGTAGGTCCATTCGCTGGTCAGCGGGGTTTGTGCTGACGACGTGGCCGAAATGGCGCCGAGAACGCAGAACCCCATAATTGCGCGTGTGAATTGCATGGATAGCTCCTCAGTGTTTGTGGTCCCGGTGCCCTCGCACCGGTGCGATCTATGAGGGAAGGCGCAGGCCACATCAGAGAAGCTCGTAAGTTGTCGATTTTTTTGGGGGTGTTGCGCTGTTCAGCCGTACCGACTTGCGCGTCATCGCTACGGAGAGCTGATATGGCATTCAGCCCCAGCAAGGCGCTTGGCGGTCTGACGCCCGATCGGCGCGCCATTATGGACTGGGCACTGCGTCCGGCGCGGAGCGATCTCGCCACCTTGCCGCCTCTGTCGGTTTGTTCCACACTTCGTAGAGGCTGACGAGCCGGGCCCGTGCGTCTTCCACACATCCGGCGCCGGCGACCGGCGGCAACATGTCTCGCTTGGCAACGAGCGCCTTGGCGCTCCCCAGCAATAGCTGTTCCGCCGCCTCGAATTCCCCGAGCGCCGTGAGCGCTTCACCGAGTTCGCTCCGCGCCCGATGCGTGAGCCAATGGTCGGAGGAGACCTTCTCTCGCAAAGAGACGCATTCCTGCCACGCATCGCGGGCTGCTTCAAAGCGCGACGTCTGCAGACATGCGTGGCCGAGCTGCTCTAATGTCTGCGCGACGAGTACGGGCAGTGGCGGATCAAAGGCACGTCGGATGCCGAGGTGCTCATGGCAAAGCGCCGCCGCCTCTTTTGATCGCCGTAACGCCAATAGTGCGTCAATGAGGTTGCTCGTGCACTTGTCACGGACTTCGTTGGTCGGCGACAGATTCTCTGTAGCGACGTTGTACGCTTCGCGAAAGATCTTTTCAGCCTCCGCCGGCCGGCCCAAGTCGATGACGATCCGCCCCAGGTTGTTCCTGGCCATAAGCGTTCGTGGGTGCTCGTCGCCTCTGGCTTCGGCGTAGGCTTCGACCGCTTGCAGCGCGTACGTCTCAGCTTCGGCGATTCGTCCACTCTTGAACAATGTTCCCAGCATGTTGTTCAGCGCCAGAATCGTCGCCTGATGCGCGCGTCCCTGCGTGCGTTGCCGCACATCAAGCACGGCTCTGAGCTGTTCCAGCGCAGCGTCTACCTCGCCTCGATCCGACTGCAAGATCGCGAGGTTGTTTCGGGCACTCATCGTCTTACTGTCCTCGGGGCCCAGATACTTCAGCGCATGCTCGAGTGCGCCCTCGAGGAACTCCACGGCCTCATCGAAACGGCGCTGCCGGTGCAATGATTGTCCGATGCCGTTCAGGGCATCGAATACGCGGATACTGCTCTCGCCCAAGAAACGCCTGGAGACACCGAGCAGCCTGCGATAGGTGACTTCCGCCGCGGCGTGGTCACCGGTTGCTTTCTGAAGTTTGGCGAGATCGAACCAGACGTTCCGGCCGACATGGTCCTCCGTCGCCAGTAAGGGCTCGACCAGCTCCGCGGCCCGCCGCATCTGCCCGAGCGCCTCGCGGTTCATGCCAAGGCCCTGGTAGATGGCGCCGACCGCGGCCCGCAAACGACCCTCGGTCGTCGGGTTGTCGGTATGCTCTCGTTCGACCTCCTCCAGGGAGCGGGCCGCCAGCACTTCGCCGAGCAGATCGCGTGCCAGGTTGGTCGCGTTTACGAAGGCTAGCATTCGATCGAAGTCCAGCAGCGCCTCAGCGCGCGCTGCCTCCTCAACATTTCCTTTCTCGAGACCGCGTTCGAACTCTTGGCGCAACTTATTGCGCAGATTGACGCCGACGTCCCGAGAACTTAGTCCCGCCAGCAAGTAGAACTGGAAGTTGATGACAGCACTTAACTCTGTGTTGGTCGCTTCAAGCCGGACGTTCGTTGCCTCGACGGCGTTGCGCTGCTCGATCGCATCCGCCAGAAAATAGATGGTTCCCGTGAGACCGACGACGAGCGCTGCAAACGTCGCGGTCAGTCCACCGACCAGCGCTTTGTTTCGGCGGGCAAACTTCCGGAGACGGTAGAACGTGGTGGCCGGCCGCGCAAGCACAGGTTCGTGGGAGAGACACCGTCGCAGGTCGGCGGCCAACTCGGCCGCCGACGGATAGCGTCGATCAGGATCCTTCTCCAACGTCTTGGCGATGATCGTCTCGACGTCGCCACGTAGCGCACGGTCCAGCGTGCCGGCACTGATTGGATTTGCCTCGCCGATAAGCCGCGCGGCCTCCACAAGGCTCATTCCAGTGACATCGATCGGCAGTCGATCGGTCAACAACTGAAACAGAATCACGCCCAGGGCGTAAACATCGCATCGTGCATCCGTATCGGAGCGCGCCGCGACCTGCTCCGGGCTCATGTACGACAGCGTGCCCAGAATCTGGCCGGTCTGCGTATGCAACGTGACGTGGGCCTTGGCGTCCAAGACACGCGCGATTCCGAAATCGAGAATCTTGGGCTGACCGATCCGGTCGGACAGCGCCGCGTGACCGTCCGACACACTGCCGCCACCCGTAGGGGACGCCTGTTTAACAAGGACGTTGGCCGGCTTGAGATCGCGGTGAACAACACCCTTCTGATGGGCGTGCTGGACCGCATCACATACCCGCGCCACCAGCTCGAGTCGCTCATCCCGTGTCAGCTTGTGATCACGGGCATGAACATCCAGACGTTTGCCATCAATGTACTCCATGACAATATAGGGGCTGACAGCGCCGTCATGGTCAGTCGCGCCGGCGTCGTACACGTTGGCAACGCCGGGATGATCCAGCAACCCGAGCGTTTGTGCCTCCAATGTGAAGCGACGCACCAATGCACGCGACGTGACGCCGGGTCTCATGACTTTGATCGCGACCCGTCGCTGAGGATGGTCTTGCCGGGCTTCGTAAACGATGCCCATACCGCCCTCGTCAATTTCGCGGATGACTTCATACTGCCCGATGCGCTCAGGAGCATGACGAATGGCCATCGACTCCAACATGCGCATGCCACCGCCGTCAAGTTGTGCATCGGAGAATGGCGGGTTCGCTTCTTCGGCCAGCAGCGCTTCGACCTCCGCCCGAACGAGCGGATCATCAGCGACCCGACGATCCAGCCAGGAACGACGCTCAGCGGCCGGTTGTGCCAGGGCCTCGTCGAAGAGTGCCATCGCCCGTTGAAACTGCTTGGGGGTCACGAGTCGCTGTTCCGCAGTTCTTTGCTCAACCAGGCTTTTGCCGCCCGCCATTTCTTCTGCACCGTGGTGCGCGACAGTTCGAGCACCTCCGCAATCTCGAGCTCCGACAGGCCGGCGAAGAAACGCATCTCCACGATGTCATGCAATGGACGGTCCAGCCCTGCCAGACGTTCGAGGACTTCGTTCAACGCCAGGACGTCGATCTCGCGCTCGATACCGGGTGTCGCGACCGCCGAAAGAGCGACACGCTCCCGATCTCCCCCGCGACGCAGCGCGTCTCGGCGGCGCGCGTGGTCAATCAGGATCGTTCGCATCGCCCGTGCGGCGAGTGCCCGGAAGTGTGCCTGGTTCTTGGGTGGGTTGTCGCGGCCAACCAACTTCATGTAGGCCTCGTGGACGAGCGCCGTCGGTTGCAGCGTATGTTCGCGTTTCTCGCGCACGAAATATGCGCGCGCCACATCGCGCAGGTCGTCGTAGACGAGCGGAAAGAGCTCTTCGGCCGCCGCCGCCCGACCACCGGAAAGCTCGTTGAGCAACTGCGTTACGGTTTGACTGCGCTCAAAATCCACAACAACCCACCGGACTCCGACAAGCACGTCGCCCCCATCATACCCGCAAGAATCGCAGATTTCTGGATCTTTACGCGAGCCGATCGGCGACGGACTGCGCATCCGTTCGGACGGGCCATGGGGTCCGGACGCACCCGACAAAGACCCGAGACAAGGGAGCAAAGGCATGAAAACCAGGTGTGGACCGTTACGCGTACTCACGATCTGCCTGCTGACGACCGCAGCGTCGGCTCAAACAGCCCTCACCAGCGAATGGACCTACCAGGGTCAGCTGATCCTCGACGGCACTCCCGTCAACCCCAGCGCGGACTTCCAGTTCGCCCTCTGGGACGCCGCCGCCGGCGGTAATCAAATCGGGTCGACGAACACGATCAGCAACCTCCCGGTCGTTGACGGTTTGTTCACGGCGGGGCTCGATTTCGGCGTCATGGCCTTCAACGGTGACGCCCGTTGGCTCGAAATCGCCGTCGCCAGCCCGACCGGCGGTCCGCTCGCGACGCTGACACCGCGCCAACCCCTGACCGCGACGCCCTATGCGCTCCAGACACGCGGCCTGATCGTGGACCAGAACGAAAACGTCGTTCATCAGCCCGCTGTGAACAACGTCCTGGGTGGGCTGCACACCGTCGGCGGCGGCGTCGGTCACTCCGCGGACACGGTCGGGACCACGATTGCCGGCGGTCAGGAAAACCTGGCCAACGGTGAGTATGCGACTGTCGGCGGCGGACGGGCGAACGCCAACAGCGGCGGCTACGCGGTCATCGCCGGTGGCCTTTCCAACACGGCGAACGGATCGTCGGCGACGATCGGCGGCGGCCTCGACAACGTCGTCGGCGCCGACTTCGCGACGGTCCCCGGCGGCGAGGACAATGCCGCCATGGGCAAACATAGTTTCGCCGCGGGTCGCAACGCCCTCGCGCAGCATCCGAACGCGTTCGTATGGTCCGACGGCGCTCCGGTCCAATCGACGGCCAACGGTCAGTTTCTGATTCATGCCGGCGGCAATGTCGGCATCAACAAGGACAATCCCGCGACTCCGTTGGACGTCAACGGCACCGTCACCGCTAGCGCCTTCGTCGGTGACGGCTCCGGATTGACCAACCTGCCGACGGCCGGCGGTGTCTGGAACCAGAACGGCTCCGACATCCATTACGACGCCGGCAATGTCGGCATCGGGACCACCAATCCGAGCTACCCGCTGCATGTCAGCCAAGGCGGCGTGGCCGTCGACTCCTACCCTGGTGCACTCGCCGGCGAGCAGGCCCAGGTGCAAATGTTCGTCAACGGCACAGGCATCACCGGCGGCGGCCTGGCGATCAGCAACAACGGCGGATTCTTCGATCTCAACGACGGCTACATCACCTACCTGCCGCTCGCCACCGGCCATGGCCTTCGCGTGCACGGCTCGTTCAAAGTCGTCAACAACGCGTGGCCGGACTACGTCTTCGACGACGACTATGACCTGAAATCGCTCGAACAGGTCGAGTGTCACATCGAAGCCTTCGGCCACCTGCCCGACGTCCCGTCGGCCGCGGAGATCCACGCCAATGGCGTCGATGTCAGCGAGATGAATGCAGTGCTGCTCCGCAAAGTTGAGGAGCTGACGCTGCACATGATCGAGATGCAAAAGGAAATCGAACGTCTCAAGTCGCACGATTGCGGAAACTAAGCCCGGACCGAAAGCCAGATGGAGCCAATACCCATGAAAACGCGAATCACCATTACCCTGCTGATGCTCGGCGCGGCCTCGACAGCGTTCGGACAGGACGGAAACACGACGGTAGGAACCAACGCCGGCGCTTCGATCACGTTCGGCGACAACAATACGCTGGTCGGCGAGAACGCCGGCCAGAGCCTCACGTCCGGGAGCAGGAACGTCCTGATCGGCAAAGACGCCGGCAAGCTACTCAATAACGACTTCAACAACGTCTATATCGGCTGGCTGGCGGCTTCGGAGAGCATCAGCGGCATCCGCAATGTCTTCGTGGGCCCGGAGACGGGACCGTTCAACAGCGGAACCGACAACGTCTTCATCGGCAGCCAGGCCGGCCAAAACAACACCTCCGGCCTCGACAACACGTTTGTCGGCGAGGAAGCCGGGAAATTCAATACGACCGGCTCCGACAACACGTTCATCGGTGAAGACGCCGGTTTCAACACCACCACGGGAATCGACAACACCGCGGTCGGTTCAGCCGCCTTGCGTTCATGCACGACCGGGTTCGGCAACGCCGTCGTGGGAAACGAGGCCGGCTACGATATCAGCATGGGAGTCCGCAACACTTGCATGGGCGACTTCTCCGGCCACGACATCGGCGAGGGCCACTTCAATACCATGATCGGTAGCCGAGCGGGGAGGAATACCGAGCACGCGGACTACAACACCTGCGTGGGGATGCACGCGGGATGGGAAAACAACCGCTCGGCAACCACCACGGGCGCCAATCGCAACACCTATCTGGGCGTCGCCGCAGGATCCGCTAATCGCGACGGGTCGGACAATGTCGCCCTCGGCGCCTTCGCCGACTTCGGCCCCTGGAACAGCACGGAACAGCAGCTCTTCGACGGCTTCAGCGCGGATGCGAACGCCGCCCCGGCTGGCGCTCCCGGTAATGCCAACACAAGCCGAACAGTAATGGTGGGCTCGGCAGCTGTCGCGAGCCGGGATGACGCAATCGGAATTGGGTACGGGGCATGGTCGCGCGGCACCCGGGCCATCACGATCGGCGCCACCGCAAACAGCACGCACGAGGACGCGGTCACGATCGGCTACGGCGCCGTCAGTCACGCGGCCGACACCGTGGTCATCGGAAACGACACGACCGTCGGCTGGCACCCGAATATCGACGCGGTCACCGAGCTGGGCAATCCGGCCTATCGCTTCACCGGCGTGACGGCGCAACGCTACGACGCCATCGCGGCCGCAAGCACCTCCGCCGACATTGAACTGTGGGCCGACGACGGCGCCGCTGACGACGACAAGTGGCGGATCAGCGCCGCCGACGGTGGCGACCTGACCATCGCGTCCTTCGCCACCGGATCCTACGTCCCGGCAATCACGGCAGCCAACAACGGCGACGTTACCATCGCCGGCGAGATCAGCATCAACTCCGATGCGCGCCTCAAGGACAACGTCCGATCGATCGAGGAGGGCCTGGAACTTGTCGCGCGCCTCGACGGCAAGACCTACGGTTGGAAACCGGGGCAGGGCCGCGATTCGCGACGCCACTACGGTCTGATCGCCCAGGAGGTTGAGGCCGTACTGCCCGAGCTGGTCACCGAGTCCGCCGTCGGTATCAAATCCGTCAATTATCAGGGCCTCGTTCCGGTTCTCGTGAACGCGGTGAATGACCTGAGCCGGACGATCGATCGCAAAGACACCGAGATCGCCAACCTACGTGCCGAGAAGAACGCCGAGATCGCCGATCTGGCGAAACGACTCGTGCGGCTCGAGGCGCTAGTCGCCGAGTAACCGCGGCGTAACCACCAACGCAATGCAGTCCCGTCCCGACCAAGGGCCGCGCTCATCCGAGCGGCGGCCCTTCCGTTCTGAGTCGGGCCCGCTCCTTCGTCAGCAGGCAGAACAACGCGGGGGTTACCACCATCGCTGCAACGGTGGACAGGAGCTCACCGAAAATGATCGCGGCGCACAGCGGTCGCCATCCTTCGTCGGCGAGCGCCAGCGGAACCAGCCCCAGAACCGTCGTAAGCGTGGTGCTCACAATCGGACGGAAACGGTCGGCGGCGCCCCGCGCCGCGGCCATTGTGAGCGGTACTCCGCTGCGGTGGTGCCGGTTCATCGTATCGACAAGGACGATCCCGTCGTTCACGTTGATGCCGGCGAGCGCGATCATGCCGATCACCGCCGGGAACGACAGTGGATAGGCCGCTACCGTGAATCCGTAGAACACACCGGCCAGACCGAAGATCACCGCGGACAGGATTATGGCCGGCTGAAGGAACGATCGGAACTGCATGACGAGCACGGCAAAGACCGCCACCACCGCAAGTACGAACGCCTTACCCGCCTCATCGTAGGTCTCTTCGGCCAGTTCGATTTCGCCAGCCCAGCGATACTCGAAATCACCGGGCCAACTCCGTCTTAGCCTTTCGAGAATAGGATCGACCTGCGCCTGCAGTTCCTTCATGGACAACGTGAACGTCTTGGCCATAACAGTGACGCTGCGCCGTCCGTTCTTGTGGGAGACGGTTAGCGGAACCTGGCTCAGGCGCACATCCGCAAGCTGCGCCGCGGGAATCCAGTCGCCGCCGGGTGTCCGGATGCTGATGCTCTGCCACTCATCCCAGCGTTCCGGACCGCCGAGCCTTCCCTTCTTGCTTTGCCAATACGTTTCCACCCGAATATCCAGGTCGTCGTCGATGCTCTTCGTCCGGAGCTTGGCGATCTTGTGATCGCCAAGATAGAGCGTGAGTTGTTGATTGAAGTCCTGCTCCGTCAATCCGTACAGATCAAGTACCTCGCGGTTGGGCACGACCGTGGCTTCGGTGCGCGTCTGTCCGACGTTGTCGCGCACATCACTCAAGCCTGCAACCTGCCTCAGCCGCTGTTGGACCTGCTGTGAGACCCGCTGCAGTTCATCCATGTCAGAGCCGAAAATGTTGATCTGGATGGGATCCTCGTTGGTCGAGCCACCTGTCTCAGACGTGATCAAGAGGCGGTAGCCCGGCACGTCCGCGAGCAGTTCGTCCAGTTCCGCGCGGAGCTCCGGAGCGTACCGGTAGGCAATTCGAGAACGCTCCTTCTTTGGCTTGAAGAGCAGTGTGAATCCAATGATGTTCGGTGCGGTGCTGACCGAGAGGCGGTCCTCGGCCGAGCCTTCGTACACGAAGTCTCGCTCTCCGACGACCAGTAATATTGAGGACAGGTATGACTTCTGCCGCAGTCGCGCGCCAATCCGTTCAGCGATGTTCCTCGATTCCTCTAGCTTGTAGTCGACCGGCAACTCCACCGTGATACCCATGTTGCGCCCATCGGACAATGGATAGAGAACGATCGGCAACTGCAACGCGAGAACGAAACCGCCGAGTACCACGAGAAATCCGATGCCGCACCACTTCAATGAACATCGACGATTGGCCGTGACCCGCTCGCGAAGCCAATTGATCAACGATTCTTCGAGCCGGTGCGTGATGCGGTCGACAAGCAACGTCTTTTCCGTAGTCAACTGCTTGCCGGTCAGGAAGCGCGACAGCGGAATCGCGATCACCAACGACACCAGATACGAGACAATCAGGCAGGCGGCGGCGGTTACGGGGATGGACCGGATGAACTTGCCGTCGATACCGCCGATGCTAGCAAGCGGAACGAAGACCAGGATGGTCGTGACGGTGCCCGCAAGAGATGGAACGGCGAACTGGCGAACCGTGCGCACCGCCGCCTCGGCGAAAGGGAGCCGGCGTTTATGAAGTCCGTCGTGCATGCCCTCCATCATCAAGATGAAGTCATCCACAAGCAGACCCAGTGCAAGCACCATTCCGATGATCACCATGACGTTAAAGGTGTAACCCAGCAACCAGAGCGCGACGATGCTGCCAAGAAAGGTGATCGGGATGCACAGTGCCGCAACCGTCGCTTCGCGCCACGTGAGCAGGAACAACAGAACCAGGAAGACGACCACAACCGACTGCCAGCCGCTCGTAATTGTCTTCGCAAGCTCTTGCTCAATGACCTCCGCGTTGTTCGAGACAAGGCTGTAGTGCAGTCCGGCAGGCCAGGCGTTCTCCGCCATCGCCCGCTTCACCTCAGTCTCTGCTTTTCGCACCAGGTCGATGGTGTCCTTGCCGGGGCCCTTTTGGATCGACAGCCCTACCCCTTTTGCGTACGCACTACCGTCGCGGCTGAAGAGGGTTTCCGTGTCCGCGCGGTAAACGGCGAGTTCGACGCGGGCGACGTCTCGCAACCGGATCATTCGACCCGAAACGGCTCGTTTCACGGGCAGCTCGGCCAGTTGTTCGATGTTGTAGATAGCGCTTTCGCTCTTCAAATCAAGCGGTTGCTCGCGACCTTCATAAACTCCCAGCGGGAAGTCCGCGCGGTGCTCATCGATCAGGGCCGCGATCTCGGCCGGCGAGATGCCGTACGAACGCAGACGCTCGGGAAGCAGTTGCACCCGCGCATATCTCGCCTGATTGCCCTCCAAGTCGACCTTGGTGATGCCGGCGATTCGGAGCAGACGCTTCCTCAGTCGTTTCGCGGCCCGGTCGAGTTCCTCAGTTGACGTGTTTCCATGGAGCACCAGCGTAGCGATCGGCATCGCCCGAATCGATTGTTGGGTGACGACGGGTTTCTCGGCTCCCTTGGGAATTTCCCCCGCCGCCTTGCTCACGCGCTCACGCAGTTTGCTGAGAGACTCCTGCAATGGCGCGTCCGCGTCGAACTCGACAAGAATGCTCGAGTTTCCGAAGAGCGATCCGCTGGAGTATCTCTTTAGATGGTCAAGGTCGCGAAGCTCGCGCTCGATCTCGTCCGTGACCTCCTTCTCCATCACCGTCGGCGGAGCGCCATGCCAGGATGTGCTGATATCCGCCATCGGGATCTGGAGGTCCGGCAACGCCTCCTTGATCATTTCGTGATAGCCGAGCCACCCCGTCGTGATCAGCAGCAATAAGAGCAGGGTACCCAGTGTAGGGTCCACGAAAAGCAAGTGACGAATACGGTGCGCCGGGCCGCGTGCAGACTCACTCATCGGAGACCCCCTCGCCGCCCAGTGGTGGATCAAGCAGCCTTACGACATCACCCGCCACGAGACGCTGGCGTCCCTCAGTGACGACGATGTCGCCCGAACTCAGGCCGCCGCGAATTTCGACCCGACTGTTCTCCCGAACGCCGGTCTCCACGACCTGCGCCTCGACGACCAGGCTCCCCGGATCGCACACGAAAATCCATGCCTCGTTGTTACGATGTACAATCGCGTTGACGGGTACAACCGTCGCCGATCGGCGACTGCGCAGGATCTTCGTTCTGAGGAGCTCACCGTCGAGTAGCTGTAGATCAGCGCCCCGCGTCTGGATCTTTACGCGCACGGTTCGTGACTTTGGGGAGAGGATTGGCGCTACGGAAACGACTTCAGCCGCGTGCCACGCCTCATCACGAGTGGTCGGATCCGACGGCGAGGCATTCTGCCGTTGTACATACGCCTGGTTGCCGGGTCTCAGTTCTGCCATCCGGTATGCGGGCACCTCGACCGACACCTCAAAAGAAGATGTGTCGACGAGTGTGACCGGAAAGGTGGCGGCCATCGCATCGTCGTCGGAGTTATCAAGCGCGCCAGCCGTAGCGTAATCGCCAACACGTACATTCAGGCGGCCGATGGTCCCGCTCCACGGAGCATGCAGACGCGTGCGCTCGAAGTTTCGCTCCGCCTGCGCCACCGAGTCGGCGGCTGATGCGGAGGACGCTTCCGCCGCCCTCGCCTGGGCCCGTGCCGATTCTACGGCCGCCTGCGCCAGTTCGAGTTCCGCGCGCGCTTCATTAAACTCTTCATCCGCAGCGTTGCCCCGCGAGTGCAGGCGCTTGATGCGCGTAAGTCGCGTCTGTTCGAGGGCAGCTCTGGTTTCGCTCTGCTTGAGCATCGCGCGGGCGACATCCACGTCGCGGTCTGCACTGAGCTTGGCCGAACGCGCGATGCTCAGTTCCTCGGAGAAATCCGCATCATCCAGACGGGCGATGAGCTGGCCTTTCTTGCCATCCTGCGGTCCGGCAACTTCCATCCCCTCTCTTAGCTGGTGGCCGTCCGGCGTGATCCCAAGCTCGACAACGCGTTCTTCAACTTCAAATGCGAGGTGCACGCGACGCACCGCCCGCGCCGCGCCTTCGCCGTAGATCCAATCGTTGATATCTGCCCGGGTGGCCCGGACCCACCGAACCTGTGTCGGCCGTTGTGGTGGTGGCTCAAGCGCCTCGCTGTTCTTGCCGGCGCGACTCCACGACCATTCAGAAATCAGCCAGAGCACCGCGACGACACCAACGATTCCCAAGGCGGCCTTCCACGTTCGGCTCATTGCCTGCTCCTTGACTGTGCACATGCGCCGGCCCCTTCGCAGGTCACGGGCCTCGATCGTCAACTGATCCCTCGATGAAGACCTCCTCGACAACTGTACATATGTACCGTACACTTGTACTGATATCAAGTCGGAGATTGTATGATGAGCGAAAGAGAACGGTCGAGTTCAACGAGAACAGCGATTATCAAGGCCGCCGGAGAGCTGTTTGCGACGTCCGGCTTCAACGGTGTCACGGCCCGGCAGATCGCCAGCCGGGCCGGGGTCTCCCTGAGCACGATCCCGTACCACTTCGGGACGATGGAGGCGCTCTACAAGGACGTGCTCTCACTGGCTTGCGAGACGCTGCCGGAGGCTCGTGCGATCGCTGATCGTGCCCGCTCGGCGAGGCCGGCAGAGGGTCTACGTCTCGCAGTACGATTCGCGCTCGAGGACTACGCCGCGGAGGCGGTGCCGTGGCCAGCGCAACTTGTGGGGCGTGAGATACTGGATCCGACGCCCGCGTTTCTTGAAATCGTCAAACGCAAGTTTTCGCCCGAGTACGCGTGGTTGTGCGAAGTTGTCGGGCGCGCGTCCAAGCAGCAGGATGTCAACGCAATCGGCTTTGGTGTGGTTACGCTCTACGCACTTGTTGATACCGTGATGAGTTACCGTCAGATCATGCACGTAATCGCACCGAACGTGCTACCGTCGGCGGAGAAGAATGACGAACTCGTCGAAATCGTCGCGCGAGTCGTGCTGGACGCTGTCCGGCGGTATGCATCGGTGTTCGAGAATCGCGGGGAGGAGTAGTCGGTGTTTCATGCACGCGGAGCCCAACAGCCGCCATGGGCCCGGCAAGGTCATACGCTGCCGCGGGATACCTCATTACCAACGGGGCACACATCCCAGTTCAGATGACCGGGTCCACGGATCAGGCTGGAACCGCCGTCATACCTGGAGCAAGTGCGACAACGAGCCACCTCAACCTGATCTTCTTCTCCACCGGTGCTGGTGGCCCCGGCCACATGACGGAACTCACTCTCTCCAGCCGACCTCTGTCTGGAACGGATTTATACGGACAACTGACAATCAACAACGCATACGAAAGCACTCGGGAAATCCACACTGGCCCCGGCCCATAGGAGCAGGCGGCCCGCTCCCCGACGAAGCGGACCGCCCAGTGACATCCGCCAACCCAAGAGGCGGATCGGAGGGAGAGGAAGCGAAGTGATCGATCAGGTAGCTCGGTTCAGTCAAACGCCCAGGGGATGACCATGAGCAGCGCGGTCAACCCGCAAGCGATCGGCACTCGGTATCGGGTCCACATAACAAGTCTCCTATTCATCACGATCTAGATGGCGCGCCGGCGCGTTGTCACGACGGCTGCCAGACCGATCAAGCCGAGCACGGCCGCTGTCGGTGCAGGAATCACCTGCACGAGCCCGCCGTTGAACGCGACGTCGACCTGGCCGCCGCCGAGCTGAACGAAGCCCTCGGTCGGATCGCCGAGCGTGAAGCCGCCGAGCAGGTTCGTGGTCCCGGCCTGG